>NZ_BBNO01000009.1:0-351276 GCF_000829715.2 Streptomyces lydicamycinicus
TACCGCGGCTGCTGGCACGTAGTTAGCCGGCGCTTCTTCTGCAGGTACCGTCACTCTCGCTTCTTCCCTGCTGAAAGAGGTTTACAACCCGAAGGCCGTCATCCCTCACGCGGCGTCGCTGCATCAGGCTTTCGCCCATTGTGCAATATTCCCCACTGCTGCCTCCCGTAGGAGTCTGGGCCGTGTCTCAGTCCCAGTGTGGCCGGTCGCCCTCTCAGGCCGGCTACCCGTCGTCGCCTTGGTAGGCCATCACCCCACCAACAAGCTGATAGGCCGCGGGCTCATCCTTCACCGCCGGAGCTTTCCACCACCAGACCATGCGGTCGGAGGTCGTATCCGGTATTAGACCCCGTTTCCAGGGCTTGTCCCAGAGTGAAGGGCAGATTGCCCACGTGTTACTCACCCGTTCGCCACTAATCCCCTCCCGAAGGAGGTTCATCGTTCGACTTGCATGTGTTAAGCACGCCGCCAGCGTTCGTCCTGAGCCAGGATCAAACTCTCCGTGAATGTTTTCCCGACTGCGTTTAATTAAAAACAGCGGGTGAAACACACACGAGAGCGGAACAACCAGACGGAATAGGTCCGGTCGTTCACAGCGTCCTCGCTGTGTGTGCCATCCGCACCACATGGGCGGGATGGGCTTTTCAAAGGAACCTCATCCTCCGGAATGTTTCCGGTGGACGGGGTATCAACATATCTGGCGTTGACTTTTGGCACGCTGTTGAGTTCTCAAGGAACGGACGCTTCCTTTGTGCCTTATCGGTTCTGAGGTGACTCAGTACCGGGCTCTCCGGGCGCTTCCCTTCGGTGTTTCACACTCTATCAGGTCCTTTTCCGGCTTTCGAACCGCTGCTTTTCTGCAAGCATGCAGAAAGCGCAATTCTTGAGTCGCGATCAAGACGCTAGGAGTGCCGCCCACCTCAACCCGACGCGTTGATTGCGTCCTGGCTGTCCGGGGCAGGTGTCAGACAGTACAGCTCTGGTGTGGGCGAGGCAAATCGATTCAGCGGGACTCGCGGACGGCAACCGGCGTCTCTCATGCGGAACCGTCAGTTCTTATGACTTACGCTTCTGAACGGTGCGCCGTCCAGGACAGGTAGTGACGGCGGCCTGATGAATCTCCACCCCTGGGAGGCTTCCCATGACCACCGTGACGTCCCCTCTTGCCGGACGCGCCATCGGACTCGCGGCTGTGCCCGACCCGGTGTTCTCCGGATCGATGGTGGGTCCCGGTACCGCCATCGATCCGGTGCGTGAGCCGTCCGCCGCTGTTTCGCCCGTGGACGGTGTCCTTGTATCGCTGCACCCGCACGCGTTCGTCGTCGTCGACTCCGAGGGGCACGGGGTGCTCACCCATCTCGGTATCGACACCGTGCAGCTCAATGGCGAGGGCTTCGAGCTGCTCGTGAACAAGGGCGACACCGTGACCCGCGGCCAGGAGGTCGTGCGCTGGAACCCGGCGGCAGTGGAGCAGGCCGGGAAGTCGCCGGTGTGCCCGGTCGTCGCGCTGGAGGCCACTGCGGACTCGCTCGGCGAGGTGCGTGAGGACGGCGACGTCAAGGCGGGCGACCAGCTCTTCTCCTGGCAGTAGTCGGGGGCTCGGCCCCACGGCAGGTACGACATCCATCGCGGCGGCCGCGGCCGTCGCATCAACCGGAGACGGGTGCAATGGAGACAACGCTGCGAGGCGTCGGCGTCAGCCACGGTGTGGCGATCGGCGAGGTGCGGCACATGGGTACGGCGGTTCTCGAGCCGCCGGCCAAGCAGATTCCGGCGGACGAGGCGGAGCGCGAACAGGGGCGTGCCCGTCAGGCCGTGGAGGCTGTCGCTGCTGATCTGATGGCGCGGGGAAACCTGGCGGGCGGTGAGGCGCAGGCCGTGCTGGAGGCACAGGCCATGATGGCGCAGGACCCCGAGCTGATGGCGGATGTCGAGCGGCGGATCGCCGTGGGCAGCACCGCCGAGCGCGGTGTGTATGACGCGTTCGCCGCCTACCGGGCGCTGCTGGCGGGTGCGGGTGAGTACCTCGCGGGCCGGGTGGCCGACCTCGATGACGTGCGGAACCGGATCGTCGCGCGGCTGCTGGGTGTGCCGATGCCGGGTGTGCCGGACAGCGACGAGCCGTATGTGCTGATCGCTCGGGATCTGGCGCCGGCCGACACCGCGCTGCTCGACCCGACGCTGGTGCTCGGGTTCGTGACCGAGGAGGGCGGGCCGACCAGCCACAGCGCGATTCTCGCGCGGGCGCTGGGGGTGCCGGCCATCGTGGCGCTGCCCGGCGCGGGTGAGCTCGTCGAGGGCACGGTCATCGCCGTCGACGGCAGCACCGGTGAGGTCTTCGTGGAGCCGGACGCCGAGAAGCGGGCGGCGCTGGAGCAGGCCGCGGCGGAGCGGAAGGCGGCGCTGGCGGCGTCGTCCGGTCCGGGTGCCACCTCCGACGGGCACAAGGTGCCGCTGCTGGCGAATGTCGGCGGGCCCGGTGATGTGGCCGCGGCGGTCGAGGCCGGGGCCGAGGGTGTGGGCCTGTTCCGTACCGAATTCCTGTTCCTGGACGACAGCAAGAACGCACCGTCCGAGGAGAAGCAGGTCGATGCGTACCGCAAGGTGCTGGAGGCCTTCCCCGAGGGGCGGGTCGTGGTGCGGGTGCTCGACGCCGGTGCCGACAAGCCGCTGGACTTCCTGACGCCTGCCGATGAGCCGAACCCCGCGCTGGGTGTGCGGGGTCTGCGGACGCTGCTCGACCACCCCGACGTGCTGCGTACCCAGCTGACGGCGCTGGCGAAGGCGGCCGAGGGGCTGCCGGTCTACCTTGAGGTCATGGCGCCGATGGTGGCGGACCGGATCGACGCCAAGGCGTTCGCGGATGCCTGCCGGGAGGCCGGGCTCCAGGCGAAGTTCGGGGCGATGGTGGAGATTCCGTCCGCGGCGCTGCGGGCGCGGTCGATTCTGCAAGAGGTCGAGTTCCTTTCGCTGGGGACCAATGACCTGGCGCAGTACACCTTCGCGGCGGACCGTCAGGTCGGGGCCGTCTCGCGGCTCCAGGACCCCTGGCAGCCGGCGCTGCTGGACCTCGTGGCGGCTTCCGCCGAGGCCGCGAAGGCCGAGGGCAAGAGCTGTGGTGTGTGTGGTGAGGCGGCCTCCGATCCGCTGTTGGCGTGTGTGCTGACGGGGCTCGGTGTCACCAGCCTTTCGATGGGTGCGGCGTCGATTCCGTATGTGCGCTCGACGCTGTCGAAGCACACGCTGGCGCAGTGTGAGCGGGCGGCGGCCGCGGCGCGTGCCGCGGACACCGCCGACGATGCGCGGGCCGCCGCGCAGGCGGTGCTCTCCGGGGAGTGAGCTCGCGCGGCGCGGTGCGTCGCTCAGGAGCGTTGATGGCCGTCCCACCCTTTGTGGCGGGGCGGCCATGCTGCTGTGTGCGGGGCGGTCAGCCGTGGTGGTGGGGGTCGGGTGGTGGTGTGAGGGGAAGGCCGGGGGCGTAGTCGACGCCGTGCTCGGGTGGGATCGGCTCGCCGGTGTCGGCGTCGGTGCAGTAGGCGGTGAAGACCTCGGCGGCGCTGAGGGCGCGGGGCCAGGAGTCGCGGAAGGACCAGCCGCGGACCGTGTCGTGGGCGGGGTCGCCGGTGGTGTCGTGGCCGGTGGTGGTGCGGGAGACGATGCCGCCGGGGGTGCGCAGGGCGAAGCCGGCGGCGAGGACCGTGCAGAAGACGAGGGTGTCCGATTCTGCGAGCTGGGGGCGGGCGCCCTCCTGGGCGGTGGCATGCAGCACCGCCAGCAGGGACGGGTCTCCGGCCGCGACGGAGCAGACGAGGTGGTGGGTGCCGCTGCCGAGGGCTTCGAGGAGCTGCTGGAGGGCTTGGGTGGCGCGGGCGAACGCGGCGTGGGCGAGGTCTTCGCCGCACTCCGGGCAGTCGCCGGCGCGGGCCAGGACGGCGGAGGCGTGGTCCCAGGTGGCCTGGCGGTCGGCTTCCTCGACGAGCAGCGGGAGCAGCCGGTTCAGGGGTTCGCCCTGGTAGGTCAACGTGGCGCCGGTGCGGGCGACTTCGGCGGTGTAGCGGCTGCGGCTCTCGGGGCGGTCTGGATCGAGGGCGAGGTCGGCGCAGTATTTCTCGTAGGCGACCGGGTCGAAGAGGCTGAGGGTCGTGAGCACGCCCTGGGAGGCGAGGGTGCGCAGCAGGTTCTCCATCTGCTGGAGGTAGCTGCGGTGGTCGTCGAACGGGAAGGTGCGGTAGCGGCTCATGGCGCGGAAGTCCTGCTCGTCGGCCAGGACGGCGGCGGCGCTGGGGACTTCGCGGCGGAGCTTGCGGCGGGCGGACTGGTCGGTGTACTTGGCTGTGGATGTCATGACTCCCCCTGGTGAGATGCGTCCGGCGCTGAGCGTGGGCCGGCCGGACACCACTTGTCACTGAGAGTAATCGAGGGGTCTGACAATGCGGCCGGGCGCCGGACCGGAGGCCGTGCGGGCCTTCGGCGGTCCGGCGCCGGGCGGGCTTACTGCGTACGGTCGGTGGCGCGGTCGCGGGCCACCCGCTCGTAGAAGCGGAGCAGTTCGAGGTTGTCGACGGAGCCGGGATTGACGGCCTTGTCGAGGGGGGTGCCCTGGAGGAGGCGTTTGACCGGGACCTCGATGCGCTTGCCGGTGAGGGTGTGCGGGACGCCGGGGGCTTCGATGATGTCGTCGGGTACGTGCCGCGGGGAGAGCTGTTCGCGGATGGTGCGCTTGATGCGGTCGCGGAGGGCGTCGTCGAGAGTGGCGCCGGGGGCGAGGTGGACGAAGAGCGGCATCCAGTAGCCGCCGTCGGGGAGTTCCAGGCCGATGACGAGGGACTCGCGGATCTCGGGGAGCCGTTCGACCGCCTCGTAGATGTCGGCGGAGCCCATCCGGACGCCTTGGCGGTTGAGGGTGGAGTCGGAGCGGCCGTGGATGACGACGCTGCCGCGGGGGGTGACGGTGATCCAGTCGCCGTGCCGCCAGACTCCGGGGTACATGTCGAAGTAGCTGTCGTGGTAGCGGGTGCCGTCGGGGTCGTTCCAGAAACGGGTGGGCATGGACGGCATGGGGTTGGTGACGACGAGTTCGCCGACTTCGTCGATGACCGGTTTGCCCTGCGGGTCCCAGGCTTGCAGGTCGGTGCCGAGGCAGGGGGCCTGGAGTTCGCCGATGTGGACGGGGAGGGTGGGGACGGCGCCGGCGAAGCAGCTGCAGACGTCGGTGCCGCCGCTGACGGAGGCGGTCCACAGGTCGGTGCCGCCCTCCGCGAAGCAGTCGTGCAGCCAGCGGAAGCCGTCCGGCGGGAGCGGGGAGCCGGTCGTCGCGACGCAGGTGATGGCGGAGAGGTCGAGGTCGCGGGCCGGGTGGATGCCTGCCTTGCGGCAGGCCATGACGTAGGCGGCCGAGGTGCCGAAGACGGTGGCGCGGGTGGTTTCGGCGACCCGCCACTGGGCCGAGATGTCGGGGTGGCCGGGGCTGCCGTCGTAGAGCACGATCGTGGAGCCCACCAGGAGGCCGGCGACGAGGAAGTTCCACATCATCCAGCCGGTGGAGGTGTACCAGAAGAACCGGTCGTCGGGGCCGAGGTCGCAGTGCAGGCCGGTCTGCTTGAGGTGTTCGAGCAGGATGCCGCCCTGGGACTGGACGATGGCCTTGGGCAGGCCGGTGGTACCGGAGGAATACAGGACCCACAGCGGGTGGTCGAAGGGGACCTGTTCGAAGACCGGTTCGATGTCGTTCGAGGTCAGATCCGACCAGTTCACGGCGCCTTCGGGGGCGGGGGTGCCGAGCAGCGGGATGTGGACCACGGCGCGCAGGGTGGGCAGTTCGTTGCGCAGTTCGGCGACGGTGTCGCGGCGGTCGTGTTCCTTGCCGCCGTAGTGGTAGCCGTCGACGGTGAACAGCACGACCGGTTCGATCTGCTGGAAGCGGTCCAGCACGCTGCGGGCGCCGAAGTCGGGGGCGCAGGAGGTCCATACGGCGCCGACCGCGGCGGTGGCGAGGAGCGCGACGACGGCCTGCGGGATGTTGGGGACGTAGGCGCTGACGCGGTCGCCGGGGCGGACGCCGAGGCGGCGGAGTTCGGCGGCCAGTGAGCCGACCTGGGCGCGCAGCTCCGTCCAGGTGACGGGCGTGGGCTCATGGGTCTCGTCGACATGGAGCAGCGCGGGGGCGTCGGCGCGGGCCGGGTCCTCGGCGGCGCGCAGGGCGTGCTCGGCGTAGTTGAGGGTGGCGCCGGGGAACCAGCGGGCGCCGGGCATCGTGCGGTCGGCGAGGACGGTCTCGTACGGGGTGGCGAAGCGGACGTCGAACCACTCGGCGGTGGCCTGCCAGAAGGCGGGGAGGTCGCGGACGGACCAGTGGTGCAGGTCGGCGTAGCTCCGCGCGGGGTCGCCGGGGGTGGGGGCGGGTGCGCCGTGGTGCGCGGCCGCCCAGGTGTGGAAGCGGGTGACCTGTGCGCCGGCGATGCGGTCCGGGCCTGGTTGCCAGAGCGGTTCCGGCTGGTGGGCGGACTGCGGTGCGGTGGTCATCATGCGGCTCCCGGGCGATACGCGTGGTGGGCGTCGGGCGCGCACAGCGGTGGGGGTCCCCCTGCCCAATGGGTGGGCGTGTGCGCGTGACACGGCTTGCCTGGACGATGCCATGTGATCGACTTGTGCACCAGGGTGGACTCCCCACATTCGGTGGGTGGCCGATGTGGTGCCGCCATGTGAGCGCGGGGCGGGCGGCGGGCCCCGGCAGGATTCGGCCATTCGGGGGCGTGGCCCTGGGGGGACGCCGTAAGCCCGGTCCTCCGGGGGCGGCGGGACTTTGCGGACACGTCTTGGGCTGAGGGTGGCCGAGCGTGACCCCGCGCAGGTGAACGGCAGTTGAACGGTTCCCCCGCACCTGCCCGTCAATGGCAGGCTGACCGGCATGGACGGGCGGGATCTGGTGCGGTCGGTACGGATGATCAGGGCGGTCGGGCCGGCGCAGGGGCTGCGGTCCGTGCGCTCGGCGTGGCGGGCGCGGAGAGCGGATGCACAGGCGCTGCCGGGGCGCGGCGCGGAACGGGCGCGGGTCCCGGGGGCGGCGCTGAGCGCGGAGCCCCAACCGGGCGGCGGGATGATCCACTTCGCACGGTCGTCGCTGCGGGTGCGGGTGGCCGCGGGCGGGGCGGTGTTCTGCGGCTGGGACGGTGCCGAGCCGGAGCCGTCGTACGCGCTGCTGGCCGGGGCGTGTCCCGAAGTGGATGCGCGGGCGGTGCTGGAGCCCGATACGGAGGGCGGCTGGCGGGTGGTCTCCGAGCGGGTGCTGGTGGTGGTGTCCCGGCACGGCGCCGTGGAAGTGCGGACGCCCGGCGGGGCGGTGCTGCGGCGGGAGTTGCCGCCGCGCTGGTGGGACCGGACGGGTGACGAGGGAGCGGACGAGCGCGCCGGACGGCCGGAGGGGTGCGGCGGCTCGCGCTGGGTGCAGCGGTCGGAGGTGGCAGCCGATGCCCGCTTCTTCGGGCTGGGCGGCCGGGCGCACGGGCCACGCCTGCGGGACGGGGCGTACCGACTGTGGAACACCGATCCGGGCGGCACGTTCGGGCCGGGCGACGATCCGCTGTCGCTGACGATGCCGGTGCAGCTGGTGGTGGCGGACGCCGGTACGCATCTGGTCTTTCACGACAATTCCTGGGACGGCCGGGTCACGCTGCACGAGGGCACGGAGGGGGCGGGCTCGGGTCATGACCGGCCGGGCACCTGTGAGCTGCGGATGGACGGCGGGCCGCTGCGCTACTGGGTGCTGGCGGGGTCCCCGGCCCGGGTGCTTCAGGTCTGGACGGCGCTGACCGGTGCGCCCGCGCTGCCTCCGCAGTGGGCGCTGGGGTATCAGCATGCCCGTTGGGGTTTCAGCGGGGAGACCGAGGTGCGCCGGGTGGTCGCCGGCTACCAGGAGCGCGAACTTCCGTTGTCCGCCGTCCATTTGGACATCGACCATTACGACCGGCACCGGGTGTTCACGGTCGACCGGCAGCGTTATCCGGACCTTCCGGGGCTGGCGCGGGAGTTGCGCGCGGACGGGGTGCGGCTGGTGTCGATCGTGGATCCGGCGGTGAAGGCGGAGCCGGGGGACGCGGTGTACGAGGGCGGGGTGGCGGCGGACGCCTTCGTACGGGACGCGCGGGGGCGTGAGGTGCGCGGGGTGGTGTGGCCGGGTGAGTCGGTGTACCCCGACTTCACCGATGCGCGGGTGCGCAAGTGGTGGGGTGCGCTGTACGCGGAGCGGCTGGCACAGGGCTTCGCGGGGTTCTGGCACGACATGAACGAGCCGGTCTCCTTCGCCGCGTTCGGGGAACGGACCCTGCCGCGCTCGGCACGGCATGCGCTGGAGGGGCGGGGCGGCGACCACCGGGAGGCGCACAACATCTACGGCCTGGCGATGGCCCGGGCCGGCTTCGAGGGGCTGTGTGAACTGCGGCCGTACGAGCGGCCGTTCCTCTTCTCGCGGTCGGGCTGGGCCGGGATGCAGCGCTACGGCGGCAGCTGGTCGGGCGATGTGGCGACGGGCTGGCCGGGGCTGCGGGCGTCACTGTCGCTGGTGCTGGGGCTGGGGCTGTGCGGGGTCCCGTACAGCGGTCCCGATATCGGCGGGTACTCCGGGGTGCCGTGCCCCGAGCTGTATCTGCGGTGGTTCCAACTGGGCGCCTATCTGCCGCTGTTCCGTACCCATTCGGCAATCGGGGCGGGGCGGCGGGAGCCCTGGGAATACGGGAGCGAGGTGCTCGGTCATGCCCGTACGGCGCTGCGTGAGCGGCAGCGGCTGCTGCCGTACTTCGAGACGCTGGGGCAGTTGGCGCGGCTGACCGGGGCGCCGTATGTCCGGCCGCTGTGGTGGAGCGCGCCGCGGGACCGGGCACTACGGGACTGCGAGGACGCGTTTCTGCTGGGGGATGCGCTGCTGGTGGCACCGGCGCTGGCGGCGGGGGTGACCCGGCGGCCGGTGCGACTGCCGCGCGGCCGGTGGTACGACACCGCCACCGGGCGGGCGTACGACGGTCCCGGGCAGGTGTGGGTGGAGGCGCCGCTGTCGCGGATTCCGGTGTTGGCGCGGGCCGGTGCGGTGCTGCCGGTGGCGGGGGCGGACGGCGGGACCGAGCTGGAGGTGTGGGCGCCGGTCGCCGGGCGCGGGGGCAGCGGTCTGGTGGTGCCGGACGCCGGCGACGGCTGGCAGCGTCCGACGGTGGAGCGCTTCACCTCGCGACGCGCGGGCGGCCGGGTGGTCGTGGAGCGGCGGGACGGGGGCGCGGTGGGGTATCCGGTGCGGGTGCGGGGGCTGACGGACGGGTAGCGGCCGGGGTAGGCGGGGGCTTCCCTCCGGCTGCGGCGCCTGGTAAATGGGGGGCCATGCCGAGACTTGCTGCCGCGCTGCGCGGCCTGGCCGTCGCTGCCGCCGCCCTGCTGACCGTCACCGTGGTGCCGTCGCCCGCCGTCGCGGGGGCCACCGGCCGGCCGGTGCCGTCGGCCGGGATGCCGAAGGAGTTCGTCGCGCTGCGCGAGGTGGACCCCACGATCATCCAGGAGATGCGCTACCCCTCCCCGCACAACTTCATGGGTGTGCCGGTGGACGGCTACCGCAGGCCGGTATGTCTGCTGACGCGGGACGCCGCACGGGCCCTGCACCGGGCCCAGCGCTCCTTCCTCCGGCGCGGGCTGACGCTCAAGGTGTACGACTGCTATCGGCCGCAGCGCGCCGTGGACCACTTCGTGCGGTGGGCCAAGGACCTCGGCGACCAGCGGATGAAGGCCGAGTTCTATCCGCGGGAGGACAAGTCGAAGCTGTTCGACGACGGCTATATCGCGGCCAAGTCCGGGCACAGCAGGGGCAGTACGCTCGATGTGACGCTGGTGCGGCTGCCGGCCGCGCCGACCCGCCCGTATGTGCCGGGCGAGCCGCTGACGTCCTGTTACGGGCCGAAGGCCGGACGGTTCCCGGACAACTCTCTCGACATGGGGACCGGCTTCGACTGCTTCGACACGCTCGCGCACACCCTCGACCCGCGCGTCCACGGGCGGCAGCGGGCGAACCGGCTGCTGCTCAAGCAGGGGCTGGAGCGGGCCGGGTTCGTGAATCTCCCGGAGGAGTGGTGGCACTTCACCTTCACCCCGGAGACCTTTCCGGACACGTACTTCGACTTTCCCGTGCAGTGAGCCGTCGGGCGACTTTGCCGGCCACCGGGGGACCGTACGGCTCCGTGAACGACGATCCAGGCACGGGATCACCCCCGTGGATCCCGTGCCCGAACCCTGCTGTGAGGGACGCGGGCCGGCCGCGTCCGGTTGCCGGAAGGCTGCGAAGTCGTCCGTTCGGCTGATATCCCCCGTCCCGCCGGTGCACTCAGAGGCGGCCGCCGGCCGGGTCCGAGGAGAGCCGCTGAGCTGCCCGGACGGGGAGGACGGACAGGGCGATCAGCAGCGTGGCCACCACATCGACGACGGGGGCCTGGTGCGGGCGGGCCAGGTTCTCGTAGATCCAGATCGGGAGGGTCCGGGTGCCCGCGCCCGCCGTGAAGGTGGTCACCACGACCTCGTCGAAGGAGAGCGCGAAGGCCAGCAGGGCCCCGGCGAACAGCGCGGGCCGCAGCGCCGGGAAGGTGACGTGGCGCAGGGTCTGCCAGGGGCGGGCGCCCAGGTCGGCGGAGGCCTCGGCCAGTGACGGGCCGATCCGGCGGAGCCGGGCGGCGACGTTGTTGAAGACGATGACGACGCAGAAGGTCGCATGGCCGACGACGACCGTGAACAGGCCGAAGCCGATGCCCAGCGGCGTCAGGACGGTGCGGAACGCGGCGTTGAGGGCGATGCCGGTGACGATGCCGGGCAGCGCGAGCGGCAGCACGATCAGGAACGAGACGGTCTGCCGGCCGAAGAAGCGGTGGCGGTGTACGGCGAACGCGGCGAGCGAGCCGAGGACCAGGGCGAGGGCGGTGGCGCCGAGGCCCGCCTGGAGGGAGGTCCACAGCGCGTCGCGGGCGCCCGCGCTGTGCAGGGCGCGCCGCCACCACTCGCCGGTCAGCGCCGCGGGCGGCCAGGCGAAGGAGGGGTCGGCGTTGAGGGAGTTGAGCAGGACCAGAAGCAGCGGGAGGTAGATCAGGGCCAGGCCGGCGGCCGTGACACAGCCGAGGACGATGCGGGCGGTGCGGGTGAGATGCATCGGGCTGCCTCCTGCGGGACCGGTCAGAGCGAATCGAGTGCGCCGGCCCGGCGGACAGCGGCGAGGTAGCAGACGACGAGGACGACGGGGACCGCGGAGAGCGCGGCGGCGAGCGGCAGATCGAGGGTGACCTGCGAGGCGATGACATTGCCCAGCAGCTGGGTGCGGCCGCCGACGATCTGCACGGTGAGGTAGTCGCCGAGGCTGAGCGAGAAGGTGAAGACGGAGCCGGCCAGGAGCGCCGGGCGGACGGCCGGGGCGACGACGGAGCGCAGGGTGCGCAGGGTGCCCGCACCGAGGTCGGCGGACGCCTCCAGGTGGTGGGCGGGCAGCCGCTCCAGGGCCGCGTGCAGGGGCAGGATCATGTACGGCAGCCAGAGGTAGGCGAGCACGATCACGACGGCGGTCGTGCCGTATCCGGGTCCGTGCAGACCCAGCGGGGCGAGCGCCGCATTGACGATCCCGTGCTCGCCGAGCATCACCCGCCAGGCGTACGCCTTGACCAGATAGCCGGCCCACAGCGGGGTGAGCACGGCCACCAGCAGGGCACGGCGCAGCCGGCCGGTCGCCACCCACGCCATGAAGAAGGCCATGGGCAGCGCGAGCAGGGCGTCGAGGAGCGTGACGACGACGGCGATGCCGAGCGTGCGCAGGGCGACGGTGCGGTACACGGGGTCGGTGAGGATCTCCCGGAAGTTGTCGGCGGTGAAGGAGTGCTCGACGTCCGAGGTGAAGGGGTCGGTGGTCCAGAAGGCCGAGAGGAGGAGGACGGCGAGGGAGCCGAGGTAGGCGAGGATCAGCCAGAGGAGGGGCGGGGCGAGGAGTGCGGCGAGCCGGGTCCGGGCGCCCGGCTCGCCTTTCGTGACGGACACCGGTTCCCCCTGCTCAGCCCTTGATCTCCGTCCAGGCGCGGGTCCATTGCGCATAGTCGGTGCAGGTGACGTTCTTCCGGCCGTCGAGGCACTGCGGGACGGGGGTGGTCCAGAAGTGGACGCGGCGGTAGTAGGCCTCGTCGTCGGCGTGGTAGACGGCGCAGTGGTGGGGGTCGGCGGTCTCCCGGCAGGCCCTGGCGTTGGCGGGTGCCTCGCCGAAGTACTCGGCGACCTGGGCGTTCACCTTGGGTGAGACGATCCAGTTGAGCCACTTGTAGGCGCAGTTGGGGTGGGCGGCCTTGGCGGAGACCATCCAGGTGTCGGACCAGCCGGTCGCCCCCTCCTTGGGGAGGACGGCCTTGACGGGGGCCTTCTGCGCGGTGGCGGTGTTGGCGATGACCTGCCAGGTGGTGCCGATGACGCTGTCGCCGCCCTTGAAGGCCGTGACCTCCTTCTGGTAGTCGCTCCAGTATTCGCCGATCTGCTGCCGCTGCTTCTTCAGCAGGGCGACGGCGGCGTCGAGCTGGGTGCGGTCGAGGGCGTAGGGGTCCTTGATGCCGAGCGAGGGGCGGGTCTTCATGAGGTAGAGGGCGGCGTCGGCGATGTAGATCGGGGAGTCATAGGCCGTGACCTTGCCCGAGTACTTCGGGGCGCCGTCGAAGACGGCCTTCCAGGAGTCGGGGGCCGGGGAGACCTTGTCGGTGCGGTACATCAGCAGATTGGCGCCGCGGCCGTGTGGAATGCCGTACATCTTCCCGTCCTTGGAGTTGAACGGGCGCATCTTGAGACCGCTGAAGACGTCACGGTAGTTCGGGACCAGACGGGTGTTGACCGGCGCCACGTCCCCCGCGGCGATCAGCCGCAGGGTGGCATCGCCGGATGCGGACACGGTGTCGTACTGCCCGGTCTTCATCAGCGAGACCATCTCGTCGGAGGTCCCGGCGATCTTGGTGTTGACCTTGCAGCCGGTCTGTTTCTCGAAGGGGTGCACCCAGTCGGCCCGGGGATCGTTGGAGCCGTCCTCGGCGTATCCGGCCCAGGCGATGAGGTCGACCCGGCCCTCGCCCTTGCCGACGCTCTTCTGCTCGGCGGCTCCCCCGCCGCCCGTCCCTCCGCCGCCGGAACCGCAGGCGACGGCCAGCAGCAGTACTCCGGCCGCCACAGCGGCCTTCCACGGATTCGCGTTGCGCATGGTGAACTCCTGCTGTCGCACACGACTGTCGAGCACCGCCAGTATCCGGAAGCTGACCGTCTGCCACCAGAGCGCCTCGCGCGGCGGATCCGCCGGTGTGGTGCCCGACGACCGTTCAGCCGGGCACCGCGGACGCGTCGTCGACGCTCCACAGCAGGTGCACGGCGGCGCCCGGACGGACCGCCGGCGGGAGCGGCCCGGAGTTCAGCCGCAGTGCGGTGAGCCGGTCGTCGCCGCCGTCGAGGCGGATCACGCAGCGCAGATGGGCTCCGGAGTGCACGATCTCGGTGATCCGGCCGGGCACGCTCCGCTCCCCCGGCCCCGGCGTGCCGTCCGGGCCGTCGGGAGCGGCGATCCGGATCCGCTCGGGGCGGATGCTGTAGGTGCCCGGGGCGCCGACGACACGGACCGCAGCCGGGCCGCTCAGCAGGTTGGTGGTGCCGACGAATCCCGCGACGAAGGCGGTGGCCGGGCGCTCGTAGATCTCCAGCGGCGGGCCGGTCTGCTCGATCCGGCCACGGTCGAGGACGGCCAGGCGGTCGCTGAGGGTCAGCGCCTCCTCCTGGTCATGGGTGACGAGGAGGAAGGTGACGCCGGTGGCGCGCTGGATGCGCTGGAGTTCGCGCTGCATCTCCTGGCGCAGCTGGAGATCGAGCGCGCCGAGGGGCTCGTCGAGCAACAGCAGTCCGGGGCCGTCGATCAGGGCGCGGGCCAGGGCGACGCGCTGGCGCTGGCCGCCGGAGAGCTCGGCCGGGCGGCGCGGCCCGTGGTCGTCGAGCCGGACGGTGCGCAGGGCCTCGCGGGCGCGGGCGAGGCGTTCGGGCTTGCGCACCCCGGCGACGGTCAGCGCGTAGGCGACGTTCTGTTCGACGGTCATGTGCGGGAAGAGCGCATAGTCCTGGAAGACGGTGTGCACGTCGCGCCGGGCGGCCGGGAGTGCGGTGACCTCGCGGCCGGCGAGTTCGATACGGCCCGAGGTGGGCCGCTCGAAGCCGGCGATCAGCCGCAGCAGGGTGGTCTTGCCGGAGCCGGAGGGGCCGAGGAGGGAGAAGAACTCGCCCTGGTGGATGGTGAGTTCGGCGTGGTCGACGGCGCATACGGGGCCGAACTCCTTGCGGACGGCGGTGAGCCGTACGGCGGGCGCGGCGGCCGTGCGGGCGGGCCGGGCGGCGGTGCGGGCGGCTTCGGTCACGGGCGCTCCCCCTCGTGAACGGCGTGAACGGCGTGATCGCCCGGACTGTACCGGGGTTCCGTGCCGGGCGGCACCGTGCCACACTTCTGACGTTCCGTCAGTTCTGCGTTCCGGGATTGCCGGCTGAAGGTCCGCTGCCCTGCTGTCGTCGGCTCGCCGTTGCCGGCCAGCTGTTCCCGGTCCGCTGTTCCCGGTCTGTGCTTGGGGAGGGTCCGTGACACGTACGCGGAAGCCGGCGGTGCCGGGGTGGTTCGATCAGGACGCGGCGGACTTCCGGCTGCTGGGTACGCGGTGCCGGGCCTGCGGCGCGGTGTTCTTCCCCCGCGAGGACGCCTTCTGCCGCAATCCCGTATGCGGGGGCGACGAGCTGGTGGAGGTGCCGCTGTCACGGCACGGCACCGTCTGGTCGTACACCGATGCGCGCTATCGCCCGCCCGCCCCGTATGCCTCCGACCCGGACACCGAGTGGCAGCCGTACGCCCTGGTCGCCGTGGAGCTGGCGGCGGAGCGGATGGTGGTCCTCGGGCAGGCCGCACCGGGCGTCGGCCCCGCGGACCTGGCCGTGGGCACCCGGGTCGAGTTGGTGCCCGGGGTCCTCGACGAGGACGACGCGCACAGCTGGACTACGTGGCACTGGCGGCCTGTGGGGGCGAAAGGTAGGGCTGGTGGGGTTGGTGGGGCTGGTGACAGGGCCGGGGGTGGGGAAACCTCACCTCCACACCCGCCCACCCCCCGAAGGGGGGTGGGCGGCGGGGAAAAAAATAAGTCCGTGGGTGGGCGGCGGGTAGATAGGCGGCCCCAAGTGTGCCCCGCCCCAGGGTCGGCGAGCGGAAGCAGTGCGAGTGGTGGCGACGTGGCCATACTCGGCGCCGGCATGCACCCCTGGGGTAAATGGGGGCGCAGCTTCGTCGAGTACGGCACCAAGGCGGCGCGGGCGGCGCTCGCGGACGCCGGGCTCGACTGGTGTGCCGTGCAGAGCGTGGTCGGGGCGGCCACCGTCCGCGGCGGCTACCCCGGGTATGTGGCGGGCGCGACCTTCGCCAAGGCCCTGGGCTGGCAGGGCGCCCGGGTGACCAGCGTCTACGCGGCCTGTGCCTCCGGCGCCCAGGCCATCAACACCGCGCGGGCGCAGATCCTCTCGGGCCTGGCGGACGTGGCCCTGGTGGTCGGCGCCGACGCCGCGCCCAAGGGCTTCTTCACCCCGGCGGGCGGTGACCGGCCCGACGATCCGGACTGGCTGCGGTTCCGGGTGCTGGGCGCCACCAACCCGGCGTACTTCGGGCTCTACGCACGCCGCCGGATGGCACTGTACGGCGACACGGCCGACGACTTCGCGCAGGTGAAGGTGAAGAACGCGGCGGCCGGCGCGGCCAATCCGTACGCCCGCTACCGCAAACCGGTCACCGCACAGGAGGTCGCGGCCTCGGCCATGGTCGCCGATCCGCTGCGGCTGCTGGATATCTGCGCCACCTCCGACGGCGCCGCCGCACTCGTCCTGACCAGCATGGACTTCGCACGGCGGCACGGCGTGACGGATCCGGTGCGGATCCGCGCGGTCTCCACGGCCACCCCGCACTACCCACGCACCGTGCTGGACCTGCCGGACATCGCCACCGACTCCGCGGCCGCCGTGCCGGAGCCCGCAGCCGGCTTCCGGGCCTCGATCGCGCTCACCGCCTACGAGGAGGCCGGGATCGGCCCCGAGGACCTCTCGCTGGCCGAGGTCTACGACCTGTCCACCGCTCTGGAGCTGGAGTGGTACGAGGATCTGGGGCTGTGCGGCGCCGGTGAGGGTGCCGGGCTGCTGCGGGACGGGGCGACGTCGCTCGGCGGGCGGCTGCCGGTGAATGCCAGCGGCGGTCTGAGCTCGTTCGGCGAGGCGGTGCCGGCCCAGGCCATCGCCCAGGTGTGTGAGCTGACCTGGCAGTTGCGGGGGCAGGCGGGCGGCCGTCAGGTGGCCGGTGCCCGGGTGGGGGTGACCGCCAACCAGGGATTGTTCGGGCACGGGTCGGCGGTGGTGGCGGTGCGGTGAGTGCGGTCGCGCACGGGCGGCTGAGCTGACGTTGCTGACGCCCTTGCCCGCACGTCGCGGGTGGCTCGTGCGGCAGTGGTCCGTACGCATCAACATCCCCTGTGGTACGCGACCTTGACGCCCCTTCAGCACCGGTGAACACTTCCGGATGCCAGTCGGCACTGCCGTACTCAGGCACCACGGCCCGGTGGCAGCGGCTGTCCGCTGCCCGCCGGTGGCACGCACCCTGCACGGAGGACCGGGGGGACGTCCCCGGGCGAGGGACAAGGAGCCGCCATGTATTCCAATGGGGACATCGTCGTCGGTGAAGTGATCGGCACCGCGATACTCATTCTCTTCGGCGCGGGTGTCTGCGCCGCCGTCACCCTGCACCATTCCAAGGCGAAGAACGCCGGCTGGGTCGTGATCGCCTTCGGCTGGGGCATGGCCGTACTGGCCGGCGCCTACACCGCGGCGCCGCTGTCCGGCGGGCATCTCAACCCCGCGGTGACCCTGGGCTCGGCGGTCGCGGGCGGTACCGAGTGGTCGAAGGTGCCGCTGTACGTCCTGGCGCAGATGGTCGGCGCGGTGATCGGAGCCGTACTGGCCTGGGCGCTGTACTACGCGCAGTTCGCCGCCAACGCCGAGCAGAGCAAGGCCCAGCCGACGCTGGGGATCTTCTCCACCGCCCCGGAGATACGCAAGCCGGCCGCCAACCTGGTGACCGAGATCATCGCGACCATCGGGCTGGTACTGCCGCTGCTGTTCTTCGGTCAGAACAAGGGCATCGGCATCGGCCAGGTCCCCGGCGAGCAGGCCGGGATCTATGGCTCCGGGATCAATGTGCTGCTCGTCGCGCTGCTGGTCGTCGGCATCGGGCTGTCGCTGGGCGGGCCCACCGGCTATGCCATCAACCCCGCCCGGGACCTCGGCCCGCGTCTGGTGCACGCCCTGCTGCCGATCCCCAACAAGGGTTCCTCCGACTGGAGTTACTCCTGGATACCGGTGGCCGGTCCGCTGATCGGCGCGGTGCTCTCCGGTCTGGTCTTCAACGCGGCGTTCTGACCCGGCCGGGGCGTGGCCACCGGGACCGGCCCGAGCCCCGCTGCACCCACTCACCAGGACTTCAGGAGGCGTGACGGCATGACGGAGCGAACCGGGAAGACCGGGAAATATGTAGCCGCGATCGATCAGGGCACCACGTCGAGCCGCTGCATCATCTTCGACCACGGCGGGGCGATCGTCGCCGTCGACCAGCGCGAGCACCGGCAGATCTTCCCCAAGCCGGGCTGGGTGGAGCATGACGCCACCGAGATCTGGTCGAAGGTGCAGGCGGTGGTGGCGGGCGCGCTCGCGAAGGCGGGGCTGCGCGCGGACCAGCTCAGCGCCCTGGGCATCACCAACCAGCGGGAGACCACGGTTCTGTGGGACCGGGCCACCGGCCGGCCGGTGCACCATGCGATCGTCTGGCAGGACACCCGCACCTCTCAGCTGTGCGCGGAGCTGGGCGGCGCGGACGGCCAGGACCGCTTCCGTGAGGCCACCGGACTGCCGCTGGCCAGCTACTTCTCCGGGCCGAAGGCCGCCTGGCTGCTGGATGAGGTGCCGGGGCTGCGGGCCCGTGCCGAGCGCGGGGAGATCGCCTTCGGCACCATCGACTCCTGGCTGATCTGGAATCTGACCGGTGGCACCGACGGC
This sequence comes from Streptomyces lydicamycinicus, assembly GCF_000829715.2. Lineage (NCBI taxonomy): Bacteria > Bacillati > Actinomycetota > Actinomycetes > Kitasatosporales > Streptomycetaceae > Streptomyces > Streptomyces lydicamycinicus. Next base: position 18,133 of record NZ_BBNO01000009.1, read on the forward strand.
GGGGTGCATGTCACGGATGTGACCAACGCGGGCCGCACGATGCTGATGAACCTGTCCACTCTCCAGTGGGATCCGGCGATCCTGTCGGCGATGGATGTGCCGGCCGCGATACTGCCGGAGATCAGGTCGTCGTCGGAGGTGTACGGCACGGCCGTGGGCCAGCTGCACGGGGTGCCGGTGGCGTCCGCGCTCGGCGACCAGCAGGCGGCCGTCTTCGGCCAGACCTGCTACGGCGTCGGCGAGGCCAAGAACACCTACGGCACCGGCTCGTTCCTGCTGCTGAACACCGGCAACCGACCGGTCGCGTCCAAGAACGGGCTGCTGACGACCATGGGCTACCAGCTCGGCGGGGAGGCTCCCGTCTACTGCCTGGAGGGGTCCATCGCCATCACCGGCGCCCTGGTGCAGTGGTTCCGCGATCAGCTGGGCCTCATCGCCTCGGCCGACGAGATCGAGGCGCTGGCGGCGAGCGTCCCGGACAACGGCGGGGCGTATGTCGTGCCGGCGTTCTCCGGTCTGTTCGCACCGTATTGGCGCTCCGACGCCCGCGGGGTCATCACCGGTCTGACCGGCTTCGTCACCAAGGCGCATCTGGCGCGCGCCGTCCTGGAGGCGACCAGCTGGCAGACCCGGGAAGTGGTGGACGCCATGTACCAGGACTCGGGTGTGCGGATCACCCAGCTGAAGGTCGACGGCGGGATGACCGCCAACCAGCTGCTGATGCAGCATCAGGCGGATGTGCTGGGGGTGCCGGTGATCCGTCCGGTGATCTCGGAGACCACCTGTCTGGGGGCGGCGTACGCGGCCGGACTCGCGACCGGTGTCTGGCAGGACCTGGACGAGCTGCGGAGCCACTGGCAGCGGGACACGGAGTGGACGCCGCGGATGGACGGGGCGGCCCGCGACCGTGAGTTCGCCAACTGGCGCAAGGCCGTGGAGCGGAGCTTCGGCTGGCTGGCCGAGGACGGCTCGGCGGCCTCGTAGCGCGGCGGGACCAAGACGTACGGCCGGTGCCCGGACGGCGGGTACCGGCCGTACTTTCCGTCCTGTCAGGGCAGCGCGGGCTCCCGCCGGCGGGTGCCGGTCCGCATCGCATGCTCGACGACGGAGATCAGCACATCCCGTGCGGAGTCCTTGAGCCGGGCGTCGCACAGCATCACCGGCACCTGGGGGTCGAGGTCCAGGGCGTCCCGTACGGCCTCCGGCGCATAGCGATCGGCGCCGTCGAAGCAGTTGACGGCGACGGTGAAGGGCAGGCCGCGCCGCTCGAAGTAGTCGATCGCGGAGAAGCTGTCGGCGAGCCGGCGGGTGTCGGCGAGGACCACCGCGCCGAGCGCCCCGCGCGCCAGCTCGTCCCACAGGAACCAGAAGCGGTCCTGGCCCGGGGTGCCGAAGAGATAGAGGACCAGTTCCTCGTTGACGGTGATCCGTCCGAAGTCCATCGCGACGGTGGTGGTGGTCTTGGCCTCCACCCCGTCGAGGTCGTCGACCGGCCGGCCCGCCTCGGTGAGCCGTTCCTCGGTACGCAGCGGTTTGATCTCGCTGACGGCGCCGACCAGGGTGGTCTTACCGACCCCGAAGCCGCCCGCGACCAGGATCTTGAGCGTCACCGGTTCGACGGCGGCGGACCGTCGGCGGCGATCGGAACGCCCGAAGGCCATGGGATTCTTCTCCTGAATTGCCGTGTATACGGGTGGAGCTCACGCTTGATCCCGAGCCTCGGCGCACGGGGCAGCAGGTGCAAGGGAACGGTACAACGTGCTCAGCACGGCGCCCACTTGAGATGTGTCACGCTCGGGACACGCCGTGGGGCAGAGGTTGCCAACCTGCCCAAATGGGCGATGGAGGCAGGGGCGCGGAGCCGCGGGCGGTCAGCGTGGGCTGAGGACGCCGGGCCGGTCGAGCAGTCCCAGCACGCTCACGAAGCTGGATTCGATGAACGCGCAGAGCTCCTCCTGCGCACCGGGCTCCTCGGCGGGCCAGTTGATGACCGCCTCCTCGGCGAACGCCATCCAGGCACGGGAGGCCAGTGCGAGCCGCGGGGCGTCCGGCATACCGAGCCGCCGCTGGCCGTCACGCACCCTGCGGGCGAGGGTCTCCCGGGTCGCGCCGACGATGTCGGTGACGGCGGGGTGGCTGCCGGCGGCGCCCCGTACCAGGGCGAGATACACCTGACGGTGTTCCAGGACGTAGGCCACGAAGCCGGCGATGAAGGACCGCATCCAGGCGACCGGCTCCAGCGAGCCGTCCGGTTCCGTCGCGGCGGTGAAGCGGTCGCAGGCGGCGCGGACCACCGCGCGGTAGAAGTCGCGCTTGGAGTCGAAGTAGTGGAAGAGCAGCCCGCGGGAGATACCGGCCCGGCGGGCGACCTCGTCGGTCGAAAGCTCGTCCAGGGAGCGGTCGGCGAGCATCTCCAGACCGATGCCGACCAGCTGCTCCCTGCGCTGGTCGGGCGTGAGGCGGGTGGTTCGCTTGCCGGACATGCCCGCAGTTTACGGCGGCGGGGGGCCGGGACGGCCGCGGTGTCCCGGCCCGCCACGGTGTCAGACGTACTGGCCGAGGTGCGCCAGGATCGGCGGCAGGACGAGGCCGGGGGCCTCTTCGGGCAGCCAGTGGCTGGCCCCCTCCAGGGCTTCGAAGCGGTACGGGCCGTCCACCCACTCCCCCGTCGACTCGGCCGCGCCACGGCCCAGGGCGACGTCCTCGCTGCCCCACAGGAAGAGGGTGGGGACGGTGATCCGGCCGGCCGGTACCGAGATCACCGACTCGGGGGCGCGGTACCAGTTCAGCGTGGCGGGGAGCGCGCCCGGCGCGGAGAGCCGGCGGACGTTGTCGTCCACCAGGGTGGCGGGCACCTTGCCGCCGTACGCGGCGCGCAGCCGGGCGGCGTCGTCGGCGAGCAGGGCGGCTTCCGCGGCGCCCTCACCGCTGCGGAAGAAGCGGACGTAGTCGAGCATGTGGTGCTGGGTGGGGTCCTCGGCGGCGGCGCGGTTGAGCGCGTCCGGGTGCGGAGTGGCCAGCACGGTCAGGGACTTCAGCCGCTCGGGGTGGGCGCCGGCCAGCGCCCAGGCGACCATGCCGCCCCAGTCGTGCGAGACCAGGTGGAAGCGGCCCGCGCCCTGGGAATCGGCGAAGGCGAGGGCGTCGGCGACGAGTTCGGGCACGGCGTAGTCGGCGATCCGGGGCGGGCGGGCGCGTGGGGAGTAGCCTCGCTGGTCGACGGCGACGGCGCGGTAGCCGGCCGCGCCCAGGGCGGTGAGCACGGCGCTCCACGAGTCGGCGAATTCGGGCCAGCCGTGCAGCAGCAGGACGAACTCTCCGTCGGTGGGCCCGCAGGCCAGGGCGTCGTAGGTGTGCGGGCCAACCTGGATCTCCAGGTGGTCGAAGGGTGCCGGGGTCGCGTCCGGGGCCATGGCGGCGGATCTCCTTCTGTTGACAGCTGCTCAATAGGCACCGTACCGCGCCATTGAGCGTTGCTCAACAAACCTCTCCCGCCAGGGCCGGGGCGGGCCGGGCGCCCCTCCCCCGGGCCACGGCTCGGCCGTCAAGACCCCACCCGGCGGCGGTAATCTGAAACCCAGCAGCGTGTCGCCGTACCGGGGGGCCTTTCCGGAGCGGAAGTGCTGGATGGAGCAACGCCACACCACCCCGACCCCGCCGCCCGACGAGCTGCTGCGCCGCCTCGGCCACCTCACCGGCCAGGTGATGGCACGGATCAAGCTCCAGCAGGCACGGGTGGCGCTGGCCGTGGAACTCCAGCGGCACATGCTTCCGCCCGAGCTGCCGGGACTGCCGGGCCTCCAGACCGCGGCCCGGTACGTACCGGCGCAGACGGGCCTGGACATCGGGGGCGACTGGTACGACGCCTTTGTGCTGCCGGACGGCTCGCTCGGCTTCGCCATCGGCGACGTCCAGGGCCATGACGTCGAGGCCGCCGCCTTCATGGGCATGGTCCGCACCGGCCTGCGCGCCATAGCGGGCGCCACCACCGACCCCGGCGACGTGCTGGGCCGGGCCAACGACCTGCTGGTGTCGATGCGCTCCGATCTGCTGACGACCTGCACCTTTCTGCGCTTCGACCCGGTCGCCGCGGAGCTGGCCGCCGCCCGTGCCGGGCATGTACCGGCGATCTGGGGCACCGCCGAGGGCGCGCAGGTGATCCAGGACCCGGGGGGCCTGCCGCTGGGCCTCTTTCCCGACGCGACGTACCCGGTCACCCGCCGCCGGCTGCCGCAGGCGGGAGCGTTCGTGCTGATCACCGACGGGGTGGTGGAAGGGCCGACCTACCCGCTCGAGAAGGGGCTGGCGCGGGTGGCCGCGCTGGTCGGCGCGGCGTACGACGCGGACGCCGATGAGCTGGCCGGCGAGGTGATCGCGGTGGCCGATCTGACCGGGCACCGCGATGACGCCGCCGTACTCGTCCTGCGCCACAGCGGCGGTCCCTACACCTAGCGGCGGTCCGGCGGCCCGGCAACGAGTGGAGGTCTGGTGAGGCACACGGAGTGGCTCGGGCGTCATGGCGCCACCGCCGCGTGGATCCTCGGCGTCGCCGCCGTCTACTACGGCAGCGCCGAGCTCGGGCTGCTCCAGGAGCTGGTCCGCGGGCAGGTCACCCCGCTGTGGCCGCCGACCGGTATCGCGCTGACCGCGCTGCTGCTGCTCGGGCCGCGCATCTGGCCGGGGATCGCGCTCGGCGCCTTCCTGGTCAATGTGTCGCTGGGCCCGTCGCCGGCCGTGGTCCTCGCGATCGTCGCGGGCAACACGCTCGGTCCGCTGCTCGCCTACCGGCTGCTGCGCCGGGCGGGGTTCCGCGTCGAGCTGGACCGGCTGCGGGACGCCGTCGCGCTGGTGTTCCTCGGCGCGCTGACCGGGATGCTGGTGAGCGCGACCATCGGCAGCGGCGCCCTGGTGCTCTCCGGCGCGCTGCCGGCGGGGGAATTCTGGCCGACGTGGGCGGTGTGGTGGACCGGCGACGCGATGGGCGTGCTGGTGATCACGCCGGTGCTGCTTCTCCTCAGCGCCGCCCGATGGCCGCTGAGAGAGCGGATCCGTCCGCTCCGGTGGCTGGAGGCGGCGCTGCTGGTGGCCTGCACCTGCACGGTCACCCTGCTGGCCGTGAGCAGTCCGGTGAATCTGCTCTATCTCGTCTCGCCGTGTCTGATCTGGGCCGCGTTCCGCTTCCAGCGGGCGGGTGCCGCCCCGTGTGCGCTGCTCGTCTCGACGATCGCGATCGTCGCGGCCGCCGAGGCATGGGGGCCGTTCGCCCGGCACGAGCTGCTCACGAACATGGCCACCCTCCAGGCCTTCAACGGGATCACCGCGCTGACCGCGCTGCTGCTCGCGGCGGTGGTCACCGAGCGGCGCAACACCCATGAGGAGATCCGCCGGGTCTGCGCACAACTGGCGGAGGCGCTCTCCCGGCTGGATCCGGGCGCCGTCGTCGAGCAGTGGCCGCCGCCGCGGAAGCGGAAACCGGACGACGACGGCTGAGCCGCCCGGCGGATCACAGCGCGCGCAGGCCCTCGATCACCTCGCGCAGCACCTTCTCGTCCGGCAGCTCGGCGGGTGGCACCGGCCGGCTGACGTGGACCAGCTCCGCATCCAGCAGATCCCCGATCAGGACCCGTACGACGCCGACCGGCAGATCGAGTTCGGCCGCCAGCTCGGCGACCGACAGCGGCTCCTGCCGGCACAGCGCGACGATCTCGACATGCTCGGGCGAGAGCATCTGGTCGTCGACGGCCTCCTCCGCGCGGCTCTCGGCGATCACCAGCGCGATCAGGTCGAGGCGCCCCTCCGCCGCCGTACGGGTGCGCCCGCGCGTCATGGCGTACGGCCGGACGACCGGGCCCGCGTCGTCGTCGAACCAGCGGGCCGCCTCCCGGTCCCGCGCCGCCCGGCCGTCCTGCTCGCTCATGACGCAACCTCGCCGCGCCCGCGGGGCGCGCATCTCTGCACGAGGAGCCGGCTACCCGCGCTCATGGCGTCACCCTCGTCGTTCTCAGGGGGTCAGGCCGGACCGGGGCGCGGTGCCCAGGTGCGTGCCCACGCGCTTGACCAGCAGCGTCATCTCGTACGCGATCAGCCCGACATCGGAGTCCGCATCGGCCAGTACGGCCAGGCAGCTGCCGTCGCCGGCCGCGCTGACGAACAGGAACGCATCGTCCAGCTCGACCATGGTCTGCCGGACCCGGCCCGCGTCGAAGTGCCGGCCGACGCCCTTGGCCAGGCTGTGGAAGCCGGACGCGACCGCGGCCAGATGCTCGCCGTCCTCGCGGGTCAGGTCCTTGGAGGCGCCGGTGGCCAGACCGTCGCTGGAGAGGATGAGTGCCTTGCGGATGGAGCCGACCCGCTCGACCAGTTCGTCCAGAAGCCAGTTCAGCTCGCCGACTCCCTTCGCCGAGACCGGTGCGGTGGAAGCTGCTGCCTTCGGTGCGGTCATGGACCGTCCCCTCCCGATGTGGTTCCTGGTGGTGCTGTGCTGCCAGTGACGTCGCCGTCGTGGTCAACGGTGTCACGGGCGTCCGGGCCTGTGCGGTCCGGGCCTGTGGTGTCCGCGGCCGGGTCCTCGCCCCGCGGTGGTGTGCCGGTCTCGCGCGGGTCCTCGCCGTTGTCGCGCCGGCCGCGCTGCCAGCCGCGCTGGAGCGAGGCCATCTTGGCGCGAACCGCCTCGGCGTCCCGGTCGTCCGCGGCCGGCACGGTGCCGCGCGCCTCGGCCGGCTCGGCGGATTCGGCCTTGAGCTGGGGCGCGAGGCTGGCCTGCCGCACCCGGCGGGGCAGACCGGTGGACGTGGTCTGTGCGGGCGTGTCCGGTCCCTCGGCGCGCTGCGGAGCCTCGGGCGCCGGGCCCTGGGGCGCGCCGGACGACGACGGCCGGTCCGCGGCACGCCCGGAGCCCTCGGAGGCGGGGCGCTCTGTGCCCTCGGGAGCGGGGCGTTCGGTGTCCCGCTTGCGCCGGGCGTCGCGGTCGTCGACCGTTCTGCCGTGGTCGGAGACCAGCACCGGCGGGCGTCGGCGGCGCGGCAGCGGGGCCGGTCCGCCGGGCGCCTGATCCCGGGTCTGCTGGTGCTGCTCGCCCTCCGGGGCGGGCGGCACGGGGGCGATGCCGCGCGGCGCCGAGGACGATCCGGCCGGTGCGGCGGGGCCCTTCGGGTCGCGACCGCTTTCCCGCTTCCGGAAGAGGCCGTCCTCGGGGCCCAGCTCGTCCGGGCCGAGTGGCGCCTCAAGTTCGACCGGTCCGTCGATGACGGCCGGGTCCCGCTCGCGCTCGGGCCGCGGCACCGGCAGCTGCGCCAGCGCGGCCAACTTGCCCGCCGCGTGCTCCAGTTCGTTGCCGACGGAGGCGCCGGGGGCCTGCTCGTCGTCGTCCCGGCCGCCGTCGGCGGTCTCGGTGAGCAGCGTCCCGGGGAGGAAGACCACGGCGGTGGTGCCGCCGTACGGCGAGGGCTGCAAGGAGACCCGTACGTTCTGCCGCTGGGCGAGCCGGCTGACCACGAACAGCCCGAGCCGGTCGGTGTCGGACAGCTCGAACTCGGGGGTCTCGGCGAGCCGGAGATTGGCCTCCAGCAGCAGGTCGGGCGCCATGCCCAGACCGCGGTCGTGGATCTCCAAGGTGTAGCCGTTGGCGACCCGCTCGCCCAGCACCTGGACGGCGGTGTGCGGCGGGGAGAAGACCGTGGCGTTCTCCAGGAGTTCGGCGATCAGATGCGTGAGGTCGGACACCGCGGGGCCGTCCACCGCGAGCCGCGGCATCCGGCGCACCTCGATCCGCTCGTAGTCCTCCACCTCGGCGACCGCCGCGCGCACCACGTCCATCAGCTGGATCGGCTTGCGCCACTGCCGGGAGGGGGCCGCGCCGGAGAGGATGACCAGGCCCTCGGCATGGCGCCGCATACGGGTGGTCAGATGGTCGATGCGGAAGAGGTCGGCGAGCTCGTCGGTGTCCTCGGTGCGCCGTTCCATGGCGTCCAGGAGGGTCAGCTGACGGTGCAGCAGGACCTGGCTGCGGCGGGCGAGGTTGACGAACACCTCGGAGACGCCGCGGCGCATCTCGGACTGCTTGACCGCGGCCTCGATCGCGGCCCGCTGGAGGGTGTTGAGCGCCTGGCCGACCTGGCCGGTCTCGTCCTGGCCGAAGACGAGCCGGGGCGCCTCGGTCTCCACATCGATCTGTTCGCCCGCCGCCAGCCGGCGCATGACGCTCGGCAGCCGGACGCCGGAGACGTCATGGGCGGCCTTGCGCAGCCGGATCAGGTCGCGCACATGGCGGCGGCCGATCCGGAACGAGACGATGATCGAGACCAGCACCGCGACAAAGCCGAGGACACCGGCGATGGCGGCCTTGAGCAGGATGTTGGTGGCGACCGGGGCGACCCGCTCCTGGTAGCGGTCGCCGGCGGCCTTGCCCATCCGCTGGAGGTCGCCGAGGACCTTCTTCGCCGCGGTGTTCCAGCGTTCGGCGTTGACCGTCCCCGGTCCGCCCCGGTCGCCGGCGGCGATCACCCGGTCCTCGTAGGACGTCAGCTCGCGGGCCGGTGCGGAGCGCCAGTAGTCCTGGTAGAGGCCGCGGTCCTTCGCGGGCAGCATGGGGAGGCTGGTCTCGTAGAGGACCCGGCGCTCGGCCACCCGGTCGGACAGCGCCCGCAGATCGCGCTTGCTCATGCTGCCGGAGGCGAGCACCGCGGACATCAGGGCGTCCTCGCGGGCGACGGCCTCCCGGGCGCGGGTGACGATGACCAGCGCCCGGCCCTGCTTGTCCATCTCCACGTTCTCCAGGGCGTGGAGCGCGGCGAGGAAGTCATAGCTGGGATCGACGAGGGAGTTGTAGCCCTCCAGGGCCTCGTCGCGGGAGACGGTGTTGTCCTCGACCTGGGCGCGCAGCGACCCGAGCCCGGACAGGCCCTTGAGGATGCCACGCATCCGTTGACCGGTGCCGCCGGTGAGGTCCTCGCGGACGTCGCGGGTGCCGGCGTCGGTGCGGAGCCGGGTGACGGCCTCGTCGGTGGCCCGGGACCGCGCCCGAAGCTCGCCGAGCGCGTCGGCGCCGCGCCGGTCGGCGAGGTACAGCAGGCTCTGCCGGCGCTCGCGTTGCAGCGCCTGGACGACGTCCTCGACCGGATACCCCAGCTTCTGTACGACGTTGCCGACGTCCAGCAGCTGATCGGCCTCCCGCCCGGTGAGGTAGGTCATGAACGCCCACATGGACGTCAGGGACACCAACGGTACGAGCAGCAACGCCACGATCTTCCGGCGGACCGACTTCCCGCGAAAGCGCATGGCCTCCCCTACGTCAACCCCGGCGCACGGGGGTGGTGTTCCGTCAACAAACGGCGCGAGCCTACTACTCTCGGGTGACCGAGCCGAAGGCCTCTTCGGAGGTCGGGACGGGTGCCGGGGAGGGATCGTCATGAGTTGTCCGGTGATTCCCGGACAACCCGCCCGCGTTTCGGGGACCGGCCGAGGTCATCGGTGTCCGGCGGCAAGCCGGTCGGTTGGCCGGTTTTGCTCTACCCCGGGGTAACCCTGTGCGCGCCCGGTACGTGACCATGGGAAGGGACGGGGTGCGGCGCCAGGGGCGTGTACCGGTGAAATCCGGGCAGCCACCAAGGAGCCGGACACGCGGGGAGAGTGCGGGGAGAGTGACGCGGTCATGGACACCGGCAGACAGCCTTTGTGGCAGGAGGAACCGGCGGCCCGGCCCCGGATGGCGGAGCCGGTACGCACCGCCGCCGTGCGTGCCGTCATCATCGTGGCGCTCACGCTGATCCAGGCCATGGTGGCGTTCCTGAGCACACTGGCGGGCTCCTGGCTCGCCTTTCCCGCGGTGCTCAGCACGGTCGCCAGCACCGTGGTCGCCACCTGGGGCGTGCTGGATGTCTGGGTGACCCGCCAGGTGTGGGTGCAGCGCAACGGGGTGCGGTCGCAGCCGAGCAGTACGGCCCGGGAGCTGCGCCGCGAGCGGCGCCGGGCCCGGCGGCAGCAACGCCGGGAGTCCCGGGAGGCTTCGTCGGGGGTCGACCGCGCGGCAGCGTGACCGACGGTTTTTACGCCACCGCCTCTTCCCGCACGGCGGGCCGCACATGAATGATGCCGTCCAGGACGTCCACCTGGTGCGTGCGCACCGGCCGGCGGGCGGGCAGGCAGGTCGGTGCCCCGGTGCGCAGGTCGAACAGGGCCGCATGCAGCGGGCATTCGACGAAGCAGCCCTCGACCCAGCCTTCGGAGAGCGAGGCGTCCTGGTGGCTACAGGTGTCATCGACGGCGTAGTAACCGCCCTCGGCGTGGAAGACGGCGATGGCCGGTGTGGCGTCGTCGATCTCGATCCGGACGGACTCGCCCTCGGGCAGGTCCTCGATACGGCAGACGGGAATCATCTGGCCCCCCTCTCGCTGATCGGTATCATGTGTTCTGAATAACGCATCGCAAAGCGCGATGCGCAACAGAATCCAAGCCGGGGAGCGGGCCGTCAAGGGCTTCCCGGCAGATGCCTTCAGACGTGCCCCGCGGGGCCACCGGGTGGTGACACAAAGACCCATGTCGAAGACTTCCGATACGGCGGACGACCGGTCCGAGGAGCGGCGCGGCGGGGCGGGATCCGTCCAGTCCGTGGACCGCGCGGTGAGCGTGCTGGAGATCCTGGCCAAGCTGGGCGAGGCCGGGGTGACCGAGATCAGCGAGGAGTTGGGCGTCCACAAGTCGACCGCGTTCCGGATCCTCGGAGTGCTGGAGAACCGCGGGCTGGTGGAGCAGGAGAGAGAACGCGGGAAGTACTACCTGGGCGCCGGGGTGCTGCGGCTGGCGGGTGCCGCGGCGATCCGGCTGGACATCTCCCAGGAGGGCCAGCCGGTGTGCCGGGCGCTCGCCGAGGACACCGGGGAGACCGCCAACATCGCGGTGCTGGACGGCGATGCGGCGGTCAACATCATGCAGGCCAGGGGCTCCGCTGCGGTCACCGCGTACAACTGGCTGGGCCGCCGGACCCCGCTGCACGCCACCGCCAGCGGCAAGGTCCTGCTGGCGTATCTGCCGGCCCCGCGCCGGGACACCCTGGTGACCCGCAAGCTGCCGCGGTTCACCGAGCACACCCTGACCACGGCGGGCGGTCTGCGCGAGCAGCTGACCGCGGCGCTGGAGGACGGGTTCGCCTGCACCAGCGAGGAGTTGGAGATCGGGCTGAACGCGGTGGCGGCGCCGGTGCGGGCCCACGACGGCGCGGTGATCGGCGCGATCGGCGTCTCGGGACCGGCGTACCGGATGGAGCGTCAGCTGCTGCCGGAGCTCGCCGAGCGGGCCGCGAAGGCGGCCGCCGACCTCTCCCGCCGGATGGGGTACCCGGGTTGAGCGGGTAGCGGAAAATCCCTCTTGACGTATCCCTGGCGGACTTCCAGCATGTCTCCTATAGCGCAACCAAGCGCACTATAGGCAACACGGCGACGGAGGTGGACCGTCCTCCACCACCGTTCCCGTTCTCAGCACAGCGCACCACTCCAACCCCTCACCGGCATCCGTGCCACCTCACGCGTGCTACCCGCCCTGCCGCCGCCGCAGGCGCTGTTTTAGGAGTGAGACATGCCGCACGAAGCCCGCGCCGTCGTCGCCCTCAAGAAGGGCGCCCCCGTCGAGGTGCTGCCGATCCTCGTGCCCGACCCCGGTCCGGGCGAAGTGCTCGTGACCGTCCAGGCCTGCGGGGTGTGCCACACCGATCTGCACTATCGCGACGGCGCGATCGGCGACGACTTCCCCTATCTGCTCGGCCACGAGGCGGCCGGCGTCATCGAGGCCGTCGGCCCCGGTGTCACCGAACTCGCGCCCGGCGACTACGTGGTGCTCGCCTGGCGGGCGCCCTGCGGCCAGTGCCGCGCCTGCCGTCGCGCCCGCCCCTGGTACTGCTTCGCCTCCCGCAACGCCACCCGGCCCATGACCCTGCTGGACGGCACCGAGCTGACGGCGGCCCTGGGCATCGGCGCGTTCGCCGAGAAGACGCTGGTCGCCGCCGGGCAGGCGGTGAAGGTCGATCCGTCGGCGCGCCCGGAGGCCGCGGGGCTGATCGGCTGCGGGGTGATGGCCGGGTACGGCGCGGCGGTGCACACCGGTGGCGTGGGCAGCGGGGACACCGTCGCCGTGATCGGCTGCGGCGGCGTCGGCAACGCCGCCATCGCGGGCGCCTCCCGGGCGGGGGCGCGACGTGTCATCGCCGTGGACCTCGACGACGGCAAGCTGGACGCCGCCGAGCGGTTCGGCGCCACCGACACCGTCAACTCCCGTGGCACGGACCCGGTCGAGGCGGTCCGGGCACTCACCGGCGGGCACGGCGCCGATGTGGTGATCGACGCGGTGGGCCGCCCGGAGACCTACCGGCAGGCGTTCTACATGCGCGACCTGGCCGGCACGCTGGTCCAGGTCGGCGTGCCCGAGCCGGACATGCGGATCGAGCTGCCGCTCATCGATCTCTTCTCGCGCGGCGGTGCGCTGAAGTCCTCCTGGTACGGCGACTGTCTGCCCAGCCGCGACTTCCCGGTACTGATCGATCTGTTCCTGAGCGGCAAGCTCGATCTGGAACGGTTCATCAGCGAGACCATCGAACTCGACGACATCGAACCGGCCTTCGCCAAGATGCAGCGCGGGGAGGTCCTGCGGTCGGTGGTGGTGGTCTGACCGCCCGCAGGTCCCCTGCGCCGCCGGTCACCCGCCGGCCGGGTCCGCCGGCTCCTCGGGAGCCGGGTCCTCCGGGCGGCGGTACATCCGCGTCGCCGTGATCTGCCCGTGCACCGCCTCGCCGGACGGGTCCGGCTGCGGCAGGCCCGGCCGCAGATGCTCCTCGACGCTGATGTACTTCAGCCCGGCCCGCAGATCCGCGTCATTGCGCAGCCGGATGACCAGCGGGAACTCCGCGAGCGCGGTGGTGTCGAACAGGCCGGTGGTGTACAGCAGCTGGACGCCCAGCGCATCGGCGACGGCGCGCTGGAGCTCCAGCAGATAGGTCGCGTTGGCGCGCCCGATGGGGTTGTCCAGGAACAGCGTGCCGGCGTGCCGCTGCTTGTCACGGCCCCGGTCGTTGCTGCGCAGCGCCGCCATCGTGCAGTAGAGCGCGATGGCGGCGGTCAGCAGCTGGCCGCCGGAGAAGACATCGCCCATCTGCCCGACCGGCACCCGCTCGGCACGCAGCACCGCATCCGGCTTGAGGATCTCCACGGCCACCCCGCGCGGCTGGAGCGCCGCGCTGACCCCGCGCAGCAGCAGGGACATCCCGTCCCGCCGCAGATCGCTGTTCTTCTTCACGGCCGCACGGGTCGCCTCGTCGATCACCTCGCCGAGCCGCTCGGTGAGCGTGGCCTGGTCGGGGTCCTCGAACCGGATCCGCAGGAACTCCTGCCCGGACCACTCCCCCAGCCCCTCGGGCAGCCGCGACAGCCGCTGGGCGGAGCGCAGCGTCGTCAGCGACGACTCGACCAGACCGCGCAGCCGGTCGACGATGGAGTCGCGGTTGCGCTCCAGCTGCTCCAGCTCGTCGGTGAGCACCCGCAGCCGGGGCGCGAAGGCCTCCGCCCACTTGGCGGCGTGGTCCGGGAGGGCCGAGGCGGGCAGTTCGCGGATCTGCTGCCGGGCGGGGGTACGGACCTGTTCGTAGCGGGTGGAGTTGGCGTGCCGTACGAGGATGTCGCTCGCCTCGCGCACCGCGGACTCGGCGGTGGACAGATCGGCGGCGCAGCCGCGCAGTGAGCGGCGGGACTCGGCGGCGGCCTGCCGGGCGTCCGCCAGCTGTCCGGCGTACGCCTCGATCTGCCCGTCCGCCGGGTCCTCGGCGTCCTGGTGGTCACGGAGCAGATCGCGCAGCAGAGCGGCGGTCTCGTCGAAGCCGCCGGCCGCGTCCTCGGCGGCGCGGTGACCGCGCAGCAGCTCCTCGTGCCGGTCGCGGGCGGCCGTCAACGCCTCGGTGGCGGTGGCCAGTTCGCCCGCCGCGGTGCGCAGCAGCTCCTTGGCGCGGTCGGCGTCAGCGGGCACCAGCTCCTCGGGCAGCTCGGTATGCGCCTCGCCGTCCGTGGGGGCGAGCCGCTCGGCCTCACCGCGCAGCCGGCCCAGCTGTTCACTGGCCGCCGAGGCACGGGTCTCCAGCATGTGCACCAGCGACTCGGCGCGGGCCGCGGCGGCCTGCCGGGACGGGCCGTCGGCGGCGTCCGGGCTCTCCAGGAGCGCCTCCGCGCGGGTGCGGACCTTGTTGGTGAGGCGGTTCAGCTCGGCCAGGGCGGCGCTCTCGTCGCCCTCGGCACGGGCCTGTTCGGCGCGCAGATCGGCGCCGACACCGACCTTCTCGTAGAGCTGGGAGGCGGCGCGGTAGGCCTCGCGCAGCGCGGGCAGCGAAGCGCTCGCCCCCTCGGGGGCCTCCCCCAGGTCGTCCGGGACACCCGCGATCTCGGCGCGCTCGGCGCGGAGCGCGCGGGCGGTACGACGGGCGTCATCGGCGGCGCGCTGGGCGGCCCGGCGGTCCTCGTCGGCGGCCCGTGCGCGGTCCACGCACTCCTCGGCGCGGGCCTCGAACTCGGCCGCCTCGTCGGCGAGTTCCCGCATCCGGGACTGCCAGGAGGCGCGCTCGCGCAGCCGGTGGGCGAGCCCGGCCAGCAGATCGGCGGCGCGGCGGGCGCGCTGGGCGGCCTCCTGGCGCTCGTCGCGCACCCGGGTGGCCTCGGCCGCGGCCTCATCGGTCTCGGCGCGCGCGGCACGGGCCTCGGCCAGCTCCGCCGCGGCCTCCTCTGCGGCCGTCCGGGTTTCCTGCGCGGCGGCGGCCAGTTCACCGAGGCGGCCGGCCGGGCAGCCCGTACGCCACGACCCGAGCCGGGCGGCCAGCGCACGGTCCCCGGCGAGCCGGGCGGCCAGCGCCCGGATCTCCTCGTCCCGCTCTATGGCGCGCGCCCGCAGCGCCTGGCGCTCCTCGTCGGCGGCGGACTCGTCGTGCATCGCCGGGTTCGGCGGGACGAGGAAGACGCCGGACTCCCGCTCGTCGGGCGCGGGGGTGGGCGCGAGCAGCGCGGCGGCGGTGCCGACCGCGACGGCCGAGCGGGGCAGCAGCGCGGCCTGGGCGAGCACCTCGCGGGCCCGCGCATGGGTCTCCGGGTCCGTGATGATCACGCCGTCGACCAGCTCGGGGCGGGCGGCCAGCACCCGGGTGTGGTCGGCGGGGTCGACGGACTGGGCGAGATAGCGCCAGCCCGGCAGCGCGGGCACGCCGTGCTCACCGAGATACTCCACGGCTGCCAGCACATCGGGCCCCGGGGGCAGCAGACCGCCGTCGCCCAGCGCGCCCAGGATCCGGGAGTCGTCGGCCGCGGCCGTACGCAGGTCGAACAGCTGCCGTTCGGCGCCGGCGACGCCCTCCTCCAGCAGCTCGCGCAGCTCGTCGGCGTTGCGGTCCAGCTCCTCGGCGGTCAGCGGGCCCGCGGTGGGACGGCGTGCGGCGCCCGGGTCCGTACCGGACGTGGCCGTACGGGGGCCGGGCACGGACTTGGCCTCGGACTGCGGGAGGCCGAGGAGATCGGCGAGCCGCTGCTCGGCGCCGATGGACTCGGCGGCCCGGCGCTCGGCCTCGTAGGCACGCTCAGCGGCCTCGGCGGCGTCCTCGGCGCGGGCCGCCGCCAGCTCGGCGGTGGAGTGCCGGGCGGTGGCCGCACGGGCGCGGTCGGTGGCCTGCCGGGCGGTTTCGCGGGCCGAGTCCCAGGCCTCGACGGCGGTCTTCTCCGCGTCCGCGGCGGCGAGCGCGGCGCGGGCCGGGTCGGCGTCGGGGGCGCTGTCGTCCAGCCAGCCGGCCCGGACCGCCTCTGCGGTCTCCTCGGCGACCTCGGAGAGCCGCTGCTTGAGGTGCTCGGCCTCACTGCGGGCGCGCTGGGCGTGGGTGGCGGCGCTGGTGGCGTCGCGGTGCGCCGACTCGCCGGCCTCCTGGAGGGCGGCGGAGCGTTCCTCCTCCTCATTGGCGACCCGCTCACCGGCCTCGGCCGCCGTGTGCAGGGCGCGGACCAGGTCGGCGGCGGCGGTGGCACGGGCGGCGAGCGCGGGTGCGGCGTCCCGCTCGGCCTCGCGGATGGCGGCGGCGACCCGGGCGGAGCGGTCCGCGGCGGCGCGGTGCCGCAGTGCGGTCTCGGCGGCCTGCCAGGCGCTGTGCAGCGTACGGGCGTCGTTGAGCTCCCGGCGCTGGGCGGCGGCGCCCTTCTCCGCGGCGGCCAGCGCCAGCGAGGCGTGCCGGTAGGCGAGTTCGGCGGAGACCAGGGAGCGGCGCTCGCGGACCCGCTCGGCGTCGGTGACGCGGTGCGCGGCGGCGGCGACCTGCTCGGCGAGTTCGGCGGCGCGGCCGCGCTCCTCGGTGCCCCGGGCGTGCAGCCGCTGGGCGAGGCCGCGGGTGCGGCGCTCGGCCCCCGCATGCACCTCGCGGGCGCGTTCACGCTGCTCGGCGGCGTCGGCGATGCGCGAGAGCAGATCGAGGGAGCCGGCCGTGAAGTCCCGTTCGGCGGTGAGTTCGGCGCGCCGGCCGAGCTTGTGGGCGAAGCCGTGCACCAGATCGGCGAGCCCGTCGGTGTCGCGGGTGTCCGTGACGGCACGCAGCAGCAGGTCGGTGAAGTCCGAGTCGTTCTTGACCGCGAACAGGCCGGCCGCCTCACCCTCGTCGGCGTTCATCTCCCGCTGGTAGCGGAAGAGCTCCGGGTCCAGGCCCAGCTCACCGAGGTGCTCGTTCCAGCGCTCGTGGATCTCTTCCCAGACGACATCCAGATTGGGGTAGTTCTTCCCGGCCTCGGTGAGGATGTCGCGGAAGCCCTTCATCGTACGGCGGCGGCCCTGGGCGCCGGAGCTGCCCTCGCCGCTCTCCTGACGCGGGCGGACGACGGTGGCCTCGGCGACCGGGAGCGAGTCCAGGCTCATACCGGGGCCGGGCCGGAAGCTGTACCAGGCCTCGGCGAACTTCCGGGGGTCGTTGGAGACCTGCCGCCCACGCCACTCGCTGACCTTGCCGACGACCACGCTCTCGCCGGTGAGGACGTGCTGCCACTCCAGGGCGACATGGCCGCAGTCGTCGGCGAGCAGGAACTTGCGCAGCACGCCGGAGCTGGCGCCGCCGAGGGTGTTGCGGTGGCCGGGCAGCATCACCGAGAAGATCAGCTTGAGCAGGACGGACTTGCCGCCGCCGTTCTCCAGGAAGAGCACGCCCGCGGGCGCCGGCCGGCGCGGCGGGCCGACCGGTTCGTCCTCGAAGAAGTCCGCCTGGGCCGGGGCCGGTTGGGGTACGGGCGCACCGACTCCGCGCAGGTCCATGACGGTGTTGGCATAGCGCGCACCGGCGGGCCCGATGGAGTAGAGGCGGACCCGGGACAGCTCGTACATGGCGGACTCTCGTTGTCGTGGTCGGGAGGGGCGGGAAGGTGGGGCGGGACGGTGGGGCGGGACGGGCAGATTGGGCGGGGCGGGCAGGTCGGGAGGGGGCGGCGCCGCTCCCCCGCCCCCTCCCCCTCTCCCCCTTCGGGGGAAGGGGCGGGGGGTGGGTTCGGGGGTGGGGGGGGAGCCTCGGTCGTGCGACGGTCGGGATGGGTTCGGGGGTAGGGCAAGCCTCGGTCGTGCGACGGTCGGGGTCGGAATGATCACCAGGCGGTCCGGACGGCCGCCGGGGCATCAGCAGTCGAACGCCCCCTCAGCCCGAGTGGAAGGGCAGTCCGGCGTCCGCGACCAGGGCGAGGTCGTCGGTGTCCTCGCCCGGCAGCAGGGCCGCGCTGCCGTCGGTGACGGGGACGATGCCCAGCTCCAGGAGTTCGGCCATGGCGGCGCTGCCGGCCATGTCGCGGACCTGGAGCTGATAGCGGGCGGTGGTGCGGTAGGCGCCGCCGGCATCGTCACCGGTGCGCTGGAGGAAGCCGGAGTCGACGAGGAAGGTGACGGCCTTGGCGATGATGCCGGTGGTCGAACCGGCCAGCCGGCGGGCGTCCTTGGTGGCGCCGGTCGCGCTGCGCCGGGCGTAGATGCGCCAGGCGGACTCCAGACCGGGGGCGTCGGTGGCCGGGTCGGTGTTCTCGCCCTCCTGCTCGGCGCGCTCCTCCAGTCGGCGGCAGGCCTGCCGGACGAAGGCATCGACGCCGTTGACCGTGATCCGGCCGATGTAGCCGTCGTCGGCGAGGTCCTCGGGACGCGGGAAGGCCAGCGCGGCGACGGCCAGATGGGCCAGGCCGTGCAGGAAGCGGTCGGCGGAGTCGGCGGAGGCACGGCGGGCGTAGTCGCCCATCCGTACGGCGAAGACGGAGTCCTCGTCGGCGGTGACGGCCATCCCGGCGCGGGTGGACACCTCCAGGACGACCAGGCCGAGGCCGGTGGCGACGGCGTCGGCGAGCCGGGCGAAGGCCGGGTCGTCCCGGTAGCGGCGCAGGAGTTCGCCGTATTCGGCGTCGCGGGCGGGCAACAGCTTGGGCTGGAGGCCGAAGGAGACCAGCCGGGCGGCGTCGGCGGCATCGGCGGGGGTCAGGGGGTGGGAGCTCTGCTGCTCCTGGCGGTCCCCCCGCTCGGCCGAAGGCGGAAACGGGAACGAAGCCGAGGGCTTGGGGGAGGGTCCCGCCGCGCCCGTATCGGCGTCGGCGGTGGGCGCACCCCAGCCCGGCTCGCCGGCCCCGGACGCCGGGTCCGGCTGCGGCGTCTCGTCGTACTGGGTCACGGAACAAGCTCCTTGCGAGGGACGGTCGGGGACATCTCGGGCCGGTGCGACGGCGGACGGCCGCCCGGCGCGCCGCGGCCCTGCCGGACCGGCCGCGCCCCGCCGTTCTCCGACCGCTCGCCCTGGGCACGGGGCATCAGGCCACCTCCGAGCGGTCCGCGGCCATTCCGGCGGAGTCCAGCAGCGCCGTGCCGACGATGAGGTCGGCGCCGCCGAACTCGGGGTCTATCAGCTCCGTGCCGTCGTCGACGGCGAACAGCAGCTGTTGTTCGCCCTGGCGGTAGGCCGTGCCGACGGGCGGGCTGGCGGCGTGTACGGCCAGCAGGGCGACGAGGTAGGGGAGTTCGGGATCGCTGCGGCGCGCCTCGGCGAGCAGGCCGGAGAGCCTGCGGGGCGCGTCGGCGGGCAGGTCGAGCAGCGCCATCGCGGCGTCGAGCTGGGCCTCGCTGAAGCGGCTGTCGTCGGGGGTGGCCACCAGGTCGGGCTCGGGCATCTCGGCGCCGAGGTGCTCCCGCTCCATGGGCGGGGTGAGCAGCATCTCGACGAGGTCCCCTATGCGCGCGGCCGTCGGGGTGCGCAGCCCCGTGCCCTTGGCGAAGAAGGCGTCGGTGACGCGGATGGCCTGTTCAGCGGGGAGCGGCAGCAGGGGGGCGACCAACTGGCCGTAGAGGTCGAGTCCGGCGCGGGCGACGGGGGTGGCGAAGGCCTGCCGGTCCTGCTCGGCACGGAACAGCGGCCCGGCCTCCAGCAGCCGGGACTGGAGCTGGGTGTGGCGGCGGATGCAGTCCTTGACGATGTCGACGAGCTCGGCGGCCCGCCGCTTGTGCTCGGGCTCCTCGGTCTCGTCCCGGGCCTTGCGGATGTTCGTCAGGATGGCGTTCTCATGGCGATAGCGGTCCGCGACGTGGTCCAGCGCCTCGGTGATCATGTCGGGGACGGTCTCCAGCCAGTCCACGGCGCGGACGTTGCGGCGGGTGGCGTCCAGGGTCCTGCGGAGCGTCTCCGCATACTGCACGGTGCGGTAGCGGGCCTGTTCGGCGGCGAGCTGGGCGTCGGCCAGCCGGCCGCGGTTGATCAGCACCTCCAGCTTGACCTCGGCGGCGATCTGGGCGCTGGTGACGTCCGTGTCGAGCGCGCCGACCAGGACGTTGACCGCTTCGTCGGTGGCCCGGAGGTAGACGCTGCCACCGCCGCCGGGCACCTCTTCGATGAGCTTGAAGTCGTAGTCGCGGCGGACGTACTCGCCCTCGGTGTTGAAGGTGCCGTAGACGGCGCGGAAGCCGCGGTCCACGCTGCCGACGTTGATCAGATTCTCCAGCACCCAGCGGGCGACCCGCTCATGCTCGCCCGCGGGACGGCGGGGGGCCTGGGCGGCGACCCGGGGGAGCACCTTCGCCACTATTTCCTCGTGGTCGGCGCCGGTGTCGAAGTCCATGTTGAGGGTGACGAGGTCGATGACGGCGAGCGCCACCTCCGCCATGGCGTAGACGCCGTACTCGCCCGCGAGGTTGGCCTTGCGCACATCGAGATCGTGCAGCGGCGCGGTGCATGCCAGGGCACGCAGCCGACGGGCCAGGCCTTCGTCGGCGGCCGGGCCCGGCGCAGGCCGGTGAGGGCCGTTGAGCTGGGGCGCAGCAGCCCCCGGGGCGGAAAAAGTCACGTCGCACAGAGTAGGCGCTCGCACTGACAACGGACGAAACGGCGCGGATCCGTTCATGGGTGGAACCGCAGGTGGATCCGTTGACGGACCGCTCGCGGACCGACGCGACAGTCTACGGCGTGGCCCGCGGGAGCCGGCCGCCAGGTCCCGTGGGCGCCGGTGCCGGTCTCAGTGGGTGGCGCCTCCCGCGACGCGGATGTCGGTGCGGGTGCGCGCGGCGGTGAGGGCGATTTCGTGCAGGGCCCGGGTGACGGCCTCGGACGGGAGCGACGGCTGGGAGCGGTCGACGACCTGCTCCGGTGCGTAGGGGACGTGCACGAATCCGCCGCGTACACCGGGCAGTTCGGTGGCGATGAGATGAGCGAGGCCGTAGAAGACGTGGTTGCAGACGAAGGTGCCCGCGGTGTTGGAGACGGAGGCGGGAAGCCCGGCGGCGCGGACGGCCGCCACACAGGCCTTGATCGGCAGGGTGGAGAAGTACGCGGCGGGACCGCCGGGCACGATCGCCTCATCGATCGGTTCGGCCCCCGAGGCATCGGGGATCCGGGCGTCGTCGACGTTGACGGCGAGGCGTTCCACGGTGATGTCGGGCCGGCCGCCCGCCTGGCCGACGCACACCACTATCTCGGGGCGGACCTCCTCGATCGCGGCGCGCAGCACCGCGATCGAGGCTCCGTAGACGCAGGGCAGTTCGACGGCGGACGCCTCGATGCCGGCCGGCGGTTCGGCCGCGGCGGCACGGACGGCCTGCCAGGAGGGGTTGAGGGATTCGCCCTCGAAGGGGGCAAATCCGGTCAGTAGTACCCGGGTCATACGGTCATCCTTGGTGCGAGGGCGGGGCGGGGACGGAGCGGACCGGGCCCCGGGTACCGCCCGGCGGAGCGGCGGCACCCGGGGCCCGGCTCAGAAGGCGAACAGCGCCATGATCACGATGTTGCAGCCGAGCAGTACACCCGCAGTGGGCAGCTGCGCCTTGATGGGCCCGTACTGGTCCTTCAGTTCCAGCAGCGCCGCCGGGACGATGTTGAAGTTGGCGGCCATGGGCGTCACGAGGGTGCCGCAGAATCCGGCGAGCATGCCGATGGCCAGCACGGCGGGGGCGTTGCCGTCGAAGTGCCCGACCAGCACGGGCCAGCCGACGGCCGCGGTCATCACGGGGAAGGCGGCGAAGGCGTTGCCCATGATCATGGTGAAGGCGAACATGCCCACGCAGTAGACGACGACCGCGATGTAGAGCGAGTCCTTGGGCAGGACGGACGTGGTGAGCTTGCCGACCTGGTCGCCGACGCCGGAGACCTGGAAGATGGCGCCCAGGGTGGCCAGCATCTGCGGCAGCAGCATGGCCCAGCCCATCGCCTCCAGCATGGAACGGCCGGACTGCACGGGCACCGAGACCCGCTTCTCCCGAAGGATGATCATGCCGACGACGAGGGCGACGACGGCTCCGATGCCCAGGCCCAGGATGGTCTCGCTGCCCTCTTCGAGGACCGGTTCGCCCCCGAAGGACAGGTGCTTGACGCCGATGGCGCAGGCCATGGCGACGACCGGAATGGTGAGCGCCGGAACGAACAGCCGGTTGCCGAGCTTGGCGGCGCTCGCGACGCGCTGCTCGGGGGTGGTGGTGCGCGGAGTGCCGCGTCCGGTGCAGCCGAAGCCGGCCAGACAGGCCATGACCAGCACCGCGACGCCCAGGGGCTCGGCGGGTGCGGCCTTGGTGACGACCCAGCTGCTGTAGATGAAGCCGGCGCCGATCAGGCCCCAGAAGGCGCCGGTGCCGAAGCGCTTGGGGTTGCTGCGGTCGGCGACCATCTGGGCGGCCATCACCAGGAAGCTGAGGCCCACCAGCCAGTAGAACCACTCTGCCTTGATCACTTGGCGGCCTCCACTACGGCGGTGTCGTGGGCGTGGGCGGTGAGCAGTTCGCGTTCCAACTGGCGGTCCAGGCGCAGCAGTCGCCAGCCATGGACCACGAAGGCGCACACCGCGGTGGGGATCGCCCACAGGGCGAGCTGAAGCGGTTCGAGATGGGTGCCGTAGGTGGTGTTGACGAAGCCGGTGATCAGCAGGATCGAGCCGACGGCGAGGAAGACGTCCTCCCCGAAGAAGAGGCCGACGTTGTCCGCGCTGGCGGAGAACGACCGGACCTTCTCCCGTGTCCGTTCCGGGAGTTGGCCGAATTTGCGCTCGGCCGCGCCCTCGGCCATCGGGACGGCGAGCGGGCGGACGGTCTGGGCGTGACCGAAGACATTGGTCAGTCCGACCGCCGCACCGATCTGCCGCAGACCGAGGTAGAGCGCGAGGAAGCGGCCCGTGGTGAGCCGGGCGAACCGGGCGATGAGGTTACGGGCCTGCTCCTGGAGGCCGTAGCGCTCCAGGAGGCCGATGACCGGGAGGGTGATCGCGAAGATCGTCACCGCCCGGCTGCCGGCGAAGCCGTTGCCGAACGCGGCGAGCACCTTGCCCGGTGACAGCCCTCCGAGGAGGCCGGTCGCGATGCCGGCCACCCCCACGACCAGCAAGGGATTGCGCTTCGTGGCGAAGCCGATCACGACCACGAGCACGCCGAGGAGCACGATCATGGATCCGCCTTCCGCGTACGGGGACCCCACAGGGCCCGTGAGGAGATGAACAGATTGCAGCGGAGGCTAGGCGATTGTTCAACGATCCGACAAGGGTTGTGCGGCAACGGATCTGCGGCGCTTCCCTGAGCGAGCCTCAGGGGCGGCTTCCCCGCCGCTCACCCCTCCGCGATGCGCTGTGCGTACGCGCCCGACAGCTGACTGCGCGAATCCTCCAGGTAGGACCGCAGCAGCCGCTCGGCCTCGGCGGCGTCGCCCGCCTGGAGCGCCTCGACAATCTGGCGATTACGGGTCAAATAGGGTGCATGGAAGCGCCGGGGGTCGGCCATGACGTGGAAGACCAGCCGGAGTTCCGCGAGCACGCCCCGCATCAGCTCGTCCATGCGCGGACTGCCCGCCAGAGCCACGATGCCCTGGTGAAAGCGGATGTTGGCGGTCGAGAGCGCCTGCCACTCCCGGTCCGCCGAGGCGGTCTCGCCGGCCTGTACGGCGGCCTCGATCGCCGCGACGGCCTCGGTCACCCCGGCGTCGTACGGCCCCTGCCCCAGTCCCCGTACCGCCGCGCACTCCACGAGGATGCGCACCCGGTAGATGTCCTCCAGGTCCTCGACCGTCACCACCCGGACGAAGACCCCGCGGTTGAGTTCGTGCACCAGCAGCCGCTCATGCGTCAGCAGCCGGAACGCCTCCCGCAGAGTGTTGCGCGAGACGCCCAGCGCACCGCCGATACTCTCCTCCGAGAGCCGGGCACCGGGCGGGAAGTAGCCCTCGGCGATCCGGTCACGCAGGATGTCGGCGACCCGCTCGGCCGTACTGGAGCGGCCCAGCAGGGGGCGGTCCCGCTCCAGGCCCGCGACCTCGGTGAGCCGCCCCTGATCGCTCTTCGCCACTCCGCCGGCCATTCCGCTCCCCGCTCTCGCGCCGTACCGGGCGGCGGGTTCGGGCCGTCCCGGTGTCATGCAGCGAAAGTCAATCCCAGATGAGGGGACAAAACAACGCACCCTCCACCGGCGCGCATCCACCCCTTGTCGGATCGTTGAACAATCCCTTACGTTGTCCCCGACGTCGGCCGGCCCCGAGCACCTCTGGAACGGACATACATGAGCGAGCGCAGCGAGGGAGTCGTCGAGAGGTGCGCGCCACGCGCATGCGGGGCCGAGCGAAGCGAGGTTTCGGCATGAGCGAGCGCAGCGAGGGAGTCACCGCGAGCATGGGCGTTCCCCCCGTCATCGACCTCAACGCCGATCTCGGCGAGGGCTTCGGCCGCTGGCAGCTCACCGACGACGAGGCGCTGCTCTCCGTCGTCACCAGCGCCAATGTCGCCTGCGGCTTCCACGCCGGCGACCCGGCCACGATGCGCCGGGTGTGCGAACTGGCCGCCGAGCGCGGTGTGGTCATCGGCGCCCAGGTCTCCTACCGCGATCTGGCCGGCTTCGGCCGCCGCGCGATGGACGTCCCGCCGGACGAGCTGGCCGCCGAGATCACCTACCAGATCGGCGCCTTGGAGGTCTTCGCGCGCGCCGCCGGTGCCCGCGTCGGCTACGTCAAACCGCATGGCGCGCTCTACAACCGCTGTGTGCACGACGAGGAGCAGGCCCGCGCCGTTGTGGACGGCATCCGCACCGCGGGCGGCGGCCTGCCGGTCCTCGGACTGCCCGGCTCCCGGCTGCACGAGGCCGCCGCGCGGGCCCAACTCCCGGTCGTGGCAGAGGCGTTCGCGGACCGTGCCTACACCCCCGAGGGCACCCTGGTACCGCGCCGTGAGCCGGGCGCGGTGATCCACGACCCCGACGAGGTCGTCAAGCGCGCCCTCGGCATGGCCCGCGACCACGCCGTCACCGCCCGCGACGGCCGGCGGGTGGCCGTCCCGGCCCGTTCGCTGTGTCTGCACGGCGACACCCCCGGGGCCGCGGAACTCGCCCGGCGCGTCCGGTCCGAGCTGACCGCGGGCGGCGTCCACGTACGGAGCTTCGTATGAGGCCGCTGCCGGTCGGTGAACACGGGCTGCTCATCGAGCTGGACAGCGCCGAGGAGGTCGAGGCACTGCACGCCGAACTGCTGCGCCGGGCCGCCGACGGCGCCCTGCCGCCGCTGCGCGAGATCGTGCCGGCCGCCCGTACGGTGCTCCTCGACGGCCTCGCCGACCCGCGTGGCCTCCTCGCCGAACTGGCCACCTGGGACATTCCACCGCTCACCGCCGGCGACCGGCCCACCGTGGAGATCCCGGTCCGCTACGACGGCCCCGACCTCACCGATGTCGCCGCCCTGTGGGGCGTCACCCCCGACGAGGTCGTACGGCGACACTCCGGCACCGAATTCCATGTCGCCTTCTGCGGTTTCGCGCCCGGGTTCGGCTATCTGACGGGTCTGCCCGAGCCGCTGCACGTACCGCGCAGGGACACGCCCCGTACCAAGGTCCCGGTCGGCTCGGTCGCTCTCGCCGGCCCGTACACCGGGGTCTATCCGCGCTCCTCCCCCGGCGGCTGGCAGCTGATCGGCACCACCGACACCGTGCTGTGGGACCCGCGCCGCGAACCGGCGGCGCTGCTCTCCCCCGGCACCCGCGTCCGCTTCGTCCCGCAGGAGACCGCCTGATGACCGACCGCGCCTTCTCGGTCGTCCGGGCCGGTGCGCTCACCACCGTTCAGGACCTCGGCAGGCCCGGACACGCTCACCTGGGGGTGCCGCGGGCCGGCGCCCTCGACGCGCCCGCACACCGGCTCGCCAACCGCCTGGTGGGCAACCCCGGATCCGCCGCCACCCTGGAGACCACGCTCACGGGCTGCGCCCTGCGGATGCGTACGGCCACCACCGTCGCCGTCACGGGCGCCCCGTGCCCGGTGACCGTCGACGGCCGCCCCGCCCCCTGGGGTGCCCCCTTCCGGGTGCCGGCGGGCGCCGTCCTGGACGCGGGGCCCGCCACCCACGGTCTGCGCTCGTATCTCGCCTTCGCCGGGGGCGTCGACACCGAACCGGTCCTCGGCAGCCGGGCCGCCGATCTGCTCTCCGGCCTGGGCCCGGACCCGCTCAGCGACGGCGCGGTCCTCCCGCTGGGCGCCCCGCACGGCCCGCCGGCCCGCGCCGATGCCGTCCCGCACCCCGGTCCGGTGCCGGAACTCCTGCTGCCGTTCCTGCCCGGCCCGCGCGACGCCTGGTTCACCGAGGCCGGTCTGCGCACCCTCACCACCGGTCGCTTCCGGGTCTCCCCCGCCAGCAACCGCATCGGTCTGCGCACCGAGGGGCCGCCCCTGGAGCGCGCCCGCAGCGGTGAACTCCCCAGCGAGGGCATGCCCCTGGGCGCCCTCCAGGTCCCGCCCAACGGCCTGCCGGTCCTCTTCCTCCACGACCACCCCACCACCGGCGGCTACCCGGTCATCGGTGTGGTCCCCGAGCGCTGTCTGGCCCCCGCGGCCCAGGCGGTACCGGGCACACCGGTGCGCTTCCTGCGCCTGCGCTGACGAGCCCCCGGCCGACCAGCCGTACGCCGCTCAGCCACCGTCCGGCGTCCCGTACCCCCCGCCGCCCGGGGTGCGCAGCACCAGCACATCGTCCACGCCGACGTCCGCCGCGTCACAGCCCGCCAGGGTCTCGTGCGTACCGTCCGCCCGTTCGATGGAGTTGACGCCCAGCGCACCGGGCGCACCGCCCGCCATGCCGTACGGGGCGACCCGGCGGTGGTTGGTCAGCACGGCGATGGTCATCGGCTCCAGGAAGCGCAGCCGGCGCTCGACACCGCAGCCGCCGTGCCAGCGGCCCCGGCCGCCGCTGCCGGAGCGGATGGCGAAACTGTCGACGCGGACGGGGTAGCGCCACTCCAGTACTTCGGGGTCAGTCAGCCGGGAGTTGGTCATATGGGTCTGTACGGCATCCGCGCCGTCGAAGCCGTCGCCGGCGCCCGCACCGCTGGCGACGGTCTCGTAGTACTGCACCCGGTCATTGCCGAAGGTGAGGTTGTTCATGGTGCCCGAGCCCTCGGCCTGGACGCCGAGCGCGGCGTAGAGCGCGCCGGTGACCGCCTGGGAGGTCTCCACATTGCCCGCGACGGTGGCCGCCGGGAAGACGGGAGCGAGCATCGAGCCCTCCGGGATGCGGACCTCCACGGGCTTGAGGCAGCCGCTGTTGAGCGGGATGTCGTCGGCGACCAGGGTGCGGAAGACGTACAGCACGGCCGCCATCACCACGGAGCTGGGCGCGTTCGCGTTGCCCGGCTGCTGGGGTGAGGTGCCGGCGAAGTCCAGTACGGCACTGCGGGCGGCGCGGTCGACGGTCAGCGCCACATGTATCTCGGCCCCGCTGTCGGTCTCGTAGCGGTAGCTGCCGTCCGACAGCCCGGCGATGATCCGCCGGACCGATTCCTCGGCGTTGTCCTGGACGTGCCCCATATAGGCCCGTACGACGTCCAGACCGAACTGCTCGGTCATCCGCCGGAGTTCCTGGATGCCCTTCTCGTTGGCGGCGATCTGGGCGCGCAGATCGGCGAGGTTGGCGTCCGGTGCGCGGGAGGGGTACGGGCCGGCGGCGAGCAGTTCGCGGGTCGCGCGCTCGCGCAGTTCGCCGTCGCGCACCAGCAGCCAGTTGTCGAAGAGGATGCCCTCCTCCTGGATGGTGCTGCTGAAGGCCGGCATCGAGCCCGGGGTGATGCCGCCGATCTCGGCGTGGTGGCCGCGGGAGGCCACCAGGAACAGCAGGGTCTCCCCGTCGGGGTCGAAGACGGGGGTGACGACGGTGACGTCGGGGAGGTGGGTGCCCCCGTGGTACGGATCGTTGATCGCATACACATCACCGGGCCGCATGTCGTCGCCGCGGCGCCGGAGCACCTCCTTGATGGACTCCCCCATCGAGCCCAGGTGCACGGGAATGTGCGGGGCATTGGCGATCAGATTGCCGTCGGCGTCGAAGAGCGCGCAGGAGAAGTCGAGGCGCTCCTTGATGTTGACGGAGTGCGCGGTGTTCTCCAGGCGGACGCCCATCTGCTCGGCGATCGCCATGAAGAGGCTGTTGAAGACCTCCAGCATCACCGGGTCGGCCGCCGTGCCGACCGCCGCCCGGCCGGTGCGCGGCCGGGTCCGGGTCAGGGTGAGATGTCCGCGGTCACCCATGGCGGCCTGCCAGTCCGGGTCGAGGACCGTGGTCGCGTCCTCCTCGGCGATGACGGCCGGGCCGGTGAGGGTGTCACCGGGGCGCAGGTCGGTGCGCCGGTAGAGGCCGGTGTCCTGCCAGCGGCCGCCGGTGTACATCCGGATCGTCGCGGCCGGCGTCAACTCCCCTTCCCTGCTGCCGGGTTGCGTCTCATGGTCACCGGCGCCGCCGGCCGCTCCCAGCGCCTCGACCGACACCGCCTCGGCCACCAGGGGCTTGTCCATGGTGAAGGCGTAGCGCTCGCGATGTGCCCGGTCGAACTCCGCGGCCATGGTGTCGGCGTCGGCCAGCGGGACGCCGATGGTGGAGTCGGTCCCGGCGTAGCGGATCAGCACCCGGGCGCGGGTGGTGACGGAGTCGTCCGGCACCCCGTCGTCGAGGAGTTCGCGCCGGGTCTGCGCGGCGAGGGTGTCGCACACCTCCTGGACCCGGCCAACGGCCCCGGGGCCGGTGAACTCCGCCTCGACGGCCTGCTCGCGCATCGCGGTGGCGTCGGCGACCCCGATGCCGTACGCGGAGAGCACCCCGGCCAGCGGCGGGACGAGCACCGTGTCGATGCCCAGCGCGTCGGCGACCGCGCAGGCGTGCTGGCCGCCGGCGCCGCCGAAGCTGGTGAGGGCGTAGCGGGTGATGTCGCGGCCGCG
The DNA here is from genome assembly GCF_000829715.2 of Streptomyces lydicamycinicus. Lineage (NCBI taxonomy): Bacteria > Bacillati > Actinomycetota > Actinomycetes > Kitasatosporales > Streptomycetaceae > Streptomyces > Streptomyces lydicamycinicus. The sequence continues at coordinate 46,828 of NZ_BBNO01000009.1, forward strand.
CTGGACGGAGATCTTCTTGACGGCGTTGGCCATGTTGAGCACCGCGATGTCCAGGAAGCCGGCCGCGACCTCCTCGGGTCCGCGGTCGTCCCCGGTCTCGGCGGCGGCCCGCGCGGCCAGCTCCGTGAAGCGGCTGCGGACCACCTCGGCGTCCAGCGGCTGGTCACCGTCCGGCCCGAACACCGCCGGGAAGTGCGCGGGCTGGACACGGCCGAGCATGACGTTGGCGTCGGTGACGGTGAGCGGGCCGCCGCGCCGGTAGCAGGCCGGCCCCGGGTCCGCGCCGGCCGAGTCGGGGCCGACCCGGTAGCGGCGGCCGTCGAAGTGGAGCACGGAACCGCCGCCGGCCGCGACGGTGTGGATGTTCATCATGGGGGCGCGCATCCGTACGCCCGCTACCTCGTTGCCGAAGACCCGCTCGAACTCACCGGCGTAGTGCGACACATCGGTGGAGGTGCCGCCCATGTCGAAGCCGATCACCCGGCCGTAACCGTCGCCGGCCTCGGCGGACGTACGGACCATGCCGACCACACCGCCCGCGGGCCCGGACAGCACCGCGTCCTTGCCGCGGAAGTGCGCGGCCTGCCGCAGCCCCCCGTTGGACTGCATGAACATCAGCCGGATTCCGGGGAGTTGGGCGGCGATCTCGTCGACATAGCGGCCCAGGATCGGCGAGAGGTAGGCGTCGACGACGGTGGTGTCGCCGCGCGGCACCAGCTTCATCAGCGGGCTGACCTCGTGCGAGCAGCTGACCTGGGCGAAGCCGGCGCGCCGGGCCAGCTCGGCGACCGCCCGCTCGTGGTCGGCGTGGCGGTAGCCGTGCAGCAGGACGACGGCGGCGCTGCGCAGACCGTCCGCCCGGGCCCGGACCAGCGCCCGGCGGACCTCGTCCACGTCCAGCGGCCGGACCAGCCCGCCCTGTGCGCCGATCCGCTCCGGCACCTCGATCACCCGGTCGTAGAGCGCCTCGGGCAGCAGGATCCGCCGGTCGAAGATCCGCGGCCGGTTCTGGTAGGCGATCCGCAGCGCGTCCCGGAAACCTTCGGTGATCAGCAGTACGGTCGGTTCGCCCTTGCGCTCCAGCAGGGCGTTGGTGGCGACGGTGGTGCCCATCTTGACGACCGACACCCGGTCGGCGGGCACCGGTTCGTCCGGGCCGAGCTCCAGCATCAGCCGGATGCCGGCCACCGCGGCGTCCCGATAGCGCTCCGGATGGTGCGAGAGCAGCTTGGTGGTGGCCAGCCGCCCGTCCGGCCGCCTGCCGACGACGTCCGTGAACGTGCCACCGCGGTCGATCCAGAACTCCCAGCGTCCGGTCACCCCGCCATTGTCGCAGCGCCCCTCGCCGTCCCGGTGTCTTTGCCGGTACCCGCGCCGTCCGTCCGGGTCAGTGCGGCGAGTGCGGAGCGGGTGGCGTGGTCGGCCGCGGCGTCCAGCAGACGCCCGGAGCCGGCCAGGCCGTGCCGGCACTCCTGGACCGCCAGACCGAGCAGCCCGGGCAGCAGATCCGTGCACCGGTCGGCGACCCAGCGGGTGCCCCGGGTCGCCATCCACAGCGCGGCTCCGGCACGGGTCGGCGCCGGCCCGTCGAGGGTGAGCGCGGGCGGCGGTCCGACGGGCAGGCCGACGGTGGCGAGCGCCGTGTGGAAGCCACGGGCCAGCAGCCGGTGGCCGCGCTCGCTGGGGTGCAGCCGGTCCACGCTCCAGGAGGCGCGTTCGGTGACCCAGGGGTACTCGGCGAGGTGCAGATGCACGCCCTCGTAGCGGGCGGACACCGCGTGGACGACGGTGTTCACGGCGCGCATCCGGCGCCCCAGCGGGCGGGCCAGCGGCGCGGGCAGCCCCAGCATCCGGCCCGGATCGGGCAGACAGGCCGTCAGCACCACGGCCCCGTCGGCACTCAGCGCGCCGTGCGCCCGGTCCAGCGCGGCCGCCACCCGCTCGATGGCGAAGGCGGCACGCAGGGTGTCGTTCGCCCCGACGAGCAGTGCGGCGAAGCGCGGCCGGAGCGCCCGGGCCACGGGCAGCTGCCGTTCGGCGACATCGGCGGCCAGCGCCCCGCTCCGCGCCAGCTTCACCAGCGGAACGCCCCCGGGCCGCTCGCCCAGCGCCTCGGCCAGCAGGGCGGCCCAGCCACGCCAGCCGCCGCCCGGGACCGGATCGCCGAGCCCCTCGGTCAGCGAATCACCGAGCGCGACGAAGCAGCCCGGGGCCGGGGAACGCCCACCGCCCGGCGCCTGAGCCGGTATCACCACCCCCTCGGAGGCCATCGTCACCACCCGCCCAACGGGCGCGCCTGGTGCGGTACGGCCGCGGCGGCGAGCTCCCTGCCGGCCGGTGCGGGCGCGTCGTGCGCCGCCAGGAAGGCGTCGATGGCGGGCTGCCAGCCATAGCCCTCGGCCCGCCGGCGGGCGGCGGCGCGCCGGGCGGGCGCCGGCCGGGCCAGCACCCGCTGGACCGCGTCGGCGAAGGACGGCCCGTCGTCGAGCGCCGTGTCCCCGCCGCTGCCGACCAGGCTCGCCAGCGCGGAGGCCGCACTGGCGACCACCGGGGTGCCACAGGCGAGCGCCTCCAGGGCCGCCAGTCCGAAGGTCTCGGCCGGGCCGGGCGCCAGCGCGAGGTCGGCGCCTGCCTGGAGCGCGGCGAGCCGGGAGCGGTCGGCGAGATGCCCGAGGAACGCCACGGGCAGCCGCTCGGCCCGCGCCCGGGCCTCCAGCCGCGCCCGCAGCGGCCCGTCCCCGGCGACCACCAGCGCCGCGTCGACCCCGCGCCGCCGCAGCTCCGCCAGCGCGTCCAGGGCCCGGCCCGGCCGCTTCTCCTGCGACAGCCGCGAGCAGAGCAGCAACAGGACCTCCGCCCGGCCCGCGCACTGCCGCCGCAGCTCCGCGCTGCGGCAGTCCGGGTGCCAGGCCGCGAGATCGACACCGAGCGGTGCACGCACCACATTGCGCGCACCGGCCCGGACGAACTCCGCCGCCGCCCACTCGGTGGTGCACACGACCCGGCTGTAGGCGTGCGCCGTACGGCGGTTGAGCCGGTCCGCGGCCGCACGGGCGAGCGGCTGCGGCACGCCCCAGGTGCGCAGCACCCCGTCCACGCTCTCGTGGGAGACCATCACCGCGGGCACCCGCGCCCGGCGCGCCCACTCCCCCGTCCAGCGCAGCGTCGTACGGTCGGAGACCTCCAGCCGGTCGGGGGCCAGCGAGTGCAGCAGCCGCTCCAGCCGGCGGCGGTCGGTCAGCATGCGGTAGCCGCCGCTGCCCGGCAGCTCCGGCCCCGGCACGGTGATCACCCGGCCCTGTCCGGTGCGTTCGTCGCGGAGCCCTGCCGCCCCGTCCGCTCCCGGCGGGCCGGGCACGATGAGCACCGGCTCGTGCCCGGCGGCCCGGTAGCCCGCGCCGAGTTCGCGCAGCGCGGTGCGCAGCCCGCCGGAGGCCGGGGTGACGAAGTTGGCGATCCGGACGATCCGCAGACCCGTCCCGGTGGTGCGTCGCGCGGTCATGCGGCCACCGCCGGCCGGTCGCTGAGCACGGCCTCGTAGTGCCCCAGCAGCTGGTCGCCGACCGCCTCCCAGGAGCGGTCAGCGACGGCGCGGCGGGCCGCGGCGCCGAACCGGACACGCAGCTCGGCACTGCCCGCGAGGAAACGCACCGCGTCCCGGAACGCCCCGCCGTCGCCGGGCGTCACCAGCAATCCCGTACGGCCGTGGTCCACCAGGTCCAGCGGGCCGCCCGCCCGGGGCGCCACCACCGGCACACCGGAGGCCATCGCCTCCTGCACGGTCTGGCAGAACGTCTCGTACGGCCCGGTATGGACGAAGACGTCCAGCGACGCGTAGAGGCGCGCGAGTTCGTCCCCGGTGCGGCGGCCGAGAAAGCGGACCTCCGGCAGCGCGGTGCGCAGCCCGGCGGCGCTGGGGCCGTCGCCGATGACGACGGTGCGGACGCCCGGCAGCCGCGAGGTCTCGGCCAGCAGCCGGACGTCCTTCTCCGGCGCCAGCCGCCCCACGTACCCCACCAGCAGCTCCCGCCCCGCGGTCAACGAGCTGCGCAGCACCGCGTCGCGCCGCCCCGGGTGGAACCGCTCGGAGTCGACACCGCGCGGCCAGAGGTGGACCCGCGGCACCCCGTGCTCGGTCAGATCCAGCAGTGCCGCGCTGGACGGCGCGAGGGTGCGGTCGGCGGCGGCATGCACCGCCCGGATACGCCGCCAGGCCGTGGCCGCGCCCCCGCCGAGGTAGGTGCGGGCATAGCGGCCCAGATCGGTCTGGTAGACGGCGATCGCGGGCACCTGCCGACGGGCGGCGGCCGCCATCCCGCGGGCGCCGAGGACGAAGGGACTGGCGAGGTGCACCAGGTCGGGGCGGTGCCCGTCGAGCGCCGCGGACAGCCGGCGCCCGGGGAGCGCGATCCGCACCTGCGGATAACCGGGCAGCGGCATGGAGGGCACCCGTACGACGGGGCAGGGACTCTCGTCCGTATCGGCAGCCGCCGAAGCGCCACCGAGCGGCGCGATGACGAGCGGATCGTGGCCACGCCGGACGAGGTGCCGGGCGGTTTGCAGGGCGCAGTGGGAGACGCCGTTGACATCGGGCGGGAAGGATTCGGTGACGAGGACGACACGCATACGGCTGTTGTCGGCGCACCGTGCGTGGAGGGGGCCAAAGGGATCTTTCCTGTCGGAGAACGTCTTCCCACGTTTTCGGCTGTCCCGCCGTGGTTGTTGCTCGCCGTTTGTGGCCCGCTGCGCGGTGCCCCGGCCGTTGCGCCTGCGGCGGGCGGTGCCGCTGCGCGGGGCTGTCGGGTGCGGTGACGGGTCTGCGCGGGTGGGGGTGTCCGGACTGCTTCGCTTTACGTCCGGACACCCCCACCCGCGCAGACCCGTCCCCTCCCGTTGGAGGGTGGGAAAAACCTTGGTGGGTGGACCCGTGGGTGGTCCGGTGCGGGTCGTCGATCACACGCAACGGGCATGAGCACGGACGCGGGCACAGACATTTCACGGGGATGGGCATGGGCGGCCAGCCCCACCCACCGTCACTCACTCCCCCAACGGGAGGGGACGGGCCGGAGGGGCCTGGTGTGTGGACGTAAAGCGAAGCAGTCCACACACCAGGCCCCGGAGGCCCGTCACCGCACCCACAGCCCCGCGCAGCGGACCCCGCCCGCCGCAGGCGCAACGGCGAGAAACCACCACGACGGGAAAGCCGAAAACGTGGGAAAAACCTAGGCCTCTGGGCCGATCCGGCTACGGACGGCCGTTTGGACCTCGTCCTCCTCGGCGGGGTCGGCGGCAAGGCGCCGGAGCTGTTCGACGACGCGGTCGTCGCCGGTGGCAGCGTGCCGAGCGGCTAGTTCCCGAGTCGTCTCCTCGCAGTCCCACAGGCACTCGACGGCGAAGCCGGCCGCGAACCCGGGGTCGGTGGCGGCGAGCGCCCCGGCGGCCCGGCCGCGGAGGTGGGAGGAGGAGGTTTCGCGGTAGATGTGCCGCAGAACGGGGGCGGCGCAGCCGACGCCGAGCCGGCCGGTGCCGTCGACCAGCTCCCACAGGCCGTCCGCGTCCGGCCCCTCCTCGCGTACGGTCCGGCGCAGCGCGGCCAGCACCAGCTCGGCGTCGCGCCGCCCGCCCCGACGGGCGAGCACCGCGGCGGCGGCCGCGCCCAGCCGGTCCGTGCGCGGCGCCCAGATGCGGGCCCGCGCGACCGCGGCCACACTGCGCATCCGCGTGAAGGCGGCGAGCGCGGCGGAGACCAGCTGCTCGGAGGAGAAGGGGTCGGCCACCGCGGCCTCGATCAGATCGAGGGTCTCCGGATCGCCGCGCTCGGCGAGGTGGTGGAGCACGGCGGCGCGCGCCGCGTCCGGGGCGCTGCGGGCGGCACGCAGCAGCTCGGGGCGGTCCTCGGGTCCGGCGACGGCGCCCAGGCAGCGGGCGGCGGCGTGCTGCCGGTTTTCCGGGGGCGCCGGATCCAGGTCCTGCTGGGCCCACGCCAGGACCTCGGTCACGCTCCAGCCGGGGCGTGGCCCGCTGGGCTGAAGCTGCCGCTGCCAGCGGTCGAAGGATCCCTGTTCCCCGGCGGCGGCCAGGCGCGGTCCGTAACGGGGGTCCTCGGCCCACAGGCGCCACGGCCGGGGCTCGAAGGCGTCGCGCACGGCGGCGGCCAGCTCGGCCGCGCCCTGCTCGGTCTCGGGGAAGCGGGCGAGGACGGCGGGGGCGAGGGTCATCAGCCCGGCGTCGTCGTCACGCAGCGCGAGCTCGTCCAGGGCCCAGCGCCAGTTGCTGCCGGCCGCGGCATAGCTGCGCAGCAGCAGACGGGCGGCGTCCCTGCCGTACGCGGCGAGGTGGCCGAGGACGGCGAGGGCCAGACCGGTGCGCTCCTCGCCGGTGTCGACCAGGTCGTCCGGGTGGAAGAGATGGCGTTCGATCTGCTCGAGCCCGCCGTCGAGCTGCATGTAGAGGCGTGCGTAGTAGAGCGAGCGGTTCTCGACCTGCCAGTCGCGCCGGGGGTCGCGCAGCACGCTGTCGTTGAGTGCCGCGAGCGCCTCGGCCCGCGGCGCCGCGAGGGCATGCAGGGTCCCGTCGCCGCGGCCTCGCTGAAGGAGGCCGAGCAGGGTGCCACTGGGCGCTATGTCTGGATCGAACATGAGGTCAGCATCCGGTGCGGGGGACTGGCTGGCAACGGGATTTCCGCTGACCGGCATTCTTGCCGGTGACCGCGGGCCGTATGCCTCGTTCCCACCATGGATCGGCGGGAACGCCTGCGTACGGCGGCCGAAGCCTAGCCTGGAAGCTGTCATTCCGCCGATTCGCCCCGGGGTTGCCCCAGGAAGGCCGGCGGCATATGCCAGATGCACCACCGTATCGGGTAGTGCCAAATCCCTTACGGACCGTCGCCGCCTGTGCAACAGTCGTTACCGGCCCCTTCAGCCCGGCGCCGCCTGATCACGGAGTACGTCATGCCGTCCCCTCTCTTCGCGGATCACTCAGCCGACCGGCCCCCCGAGCGCGAAACGGTCGAGGCACTCATCACGCAGGCCCGCCGCCTGCGCGGTGGCCTCGACGCCGTCCGGGAGTCCACGGTGGACACCAGCCTCGCCACCGACCCGCAGCTGCGCTGGCAGCGGGCCCTGTGCGATCTCGCGGTGCACCACCTCGACGACCTCGGGGGCCACCTCGACCAGCTGAGAGAGGGCCTGCCCACCGAGAGCGCGGACGACCCGGCAGCGGAGGCCGAACCGCCGGCCGCCCCGCCGGAGCCCGAGCCCCATGAGCGCGGCTCGCTGCTGCGCCGGGTGGGCAGCGCCGAGTGGAATCTGCTCACCGACGAGGTCAGCTGGTCCGACGAGCTGTTCGCGATGTTCGGCCGGGCCCCGTCCGACGGCCCGCTCACCCTCGACGAACTTCCCTCCCTGGTCCACCCCGAGGACCAGGACGGGCTGGCCACGATGGTCACGGACTGTCTGGTGGACGGCCGGCCGATCGACGGCGAATTCCGCATCGTGCGCCCGGACGAGACGCTGCGCACGGTGCACATGGTGGGCGAGCCGGTGCTCGACGCCGACGGCAGTACCGCCTGTATGTGGGCCGTGCTGCGGGACGTCAGCGAGCTGCGCCGCAGCCAGCAGGCGGTACGCGAGACCCGTGACTCGCTGCACCGCGAGCGGCAGATCGCGCAGACAGAGCACCGGCTTGCGGTCGAGCTTCAGGAGGCCGTGCTGCCGCCGTGGCGCGGCTCCCTGAGGTTCCCGCACGGCGGCCCGGTGGCCCTCGACCTCGCCGGGCGCTATCTGCCGTCCGGCACCCGCGACCTGATCGGCGGGGACTGGTACGACGCACTGCAACTCCCGGACGGCACCACCCTGATGAGCGTCGGCGATCTGACCGGGCACGGTGTCACCGCCACGTCCGGAATGGCGATGGTGCTCGGCGCACTGCGCGGAATGGCGGTCGCCGGACACCGGCCGGGCCCCCTGATGGGCTTCGTCAACCAACTGCTGGACACCGCCGCCCAGCCGGCGCTGGGCAGCGCGGTGTGCGGCCGGTTCGACCCGGCCGCGCGGACGCTGGAGTGGGCCCAGGCGGGGCACCCCGCACCGCTGTTGTTCCGCGGCGGCACGGGGCGCGCGCTGGACCCGCCCGAGGGCGTACTCCTCGGCGCGACCTCGGGTGCGTCCTACACCCAGCACACCGAGCAACTGGAGCCCGGCGACCTCCTCGTCCTGCACACCGACGGCCTCGTCCCGCGCCGTGCGCAGGGCGCGGATGCCACCCATGAGGGTGCCGAGCGGCTCCTCGCCCTGGCGCCGCGGTTCGCCGGCACGCGCAGTGCCCAGGACTGCGTCCGCATCGTCGTCGAGGAGTTCGGCACGGCCGAGCGCGAGGACGACGCCTGTGTGCTGATCGCCCGGGTGGGCGACTGACACACCTCGGGGCAGGCTGAGGGCAGACCGGTGCTTCCAACGACCATTTGGTGACATCGGCCGGCGGACCGTCGGTTGACGGTTGAGGCGGCAGGGCCGCGGAGGACGTGTCGCCACCCGGGACTACAGGTGACGCACCGTCACCCCCCGCGTCGCCGCCCGCCTCAGGTGGAGAAGTTCTTTCCCAGCCCCGCTCCGATACCGGGACCCAGGCCTGATCCCTTGGACTTGGGCTTCGCCTTCGGCAGGACATGCTGGATCTCCTCGCGCAGGTCCTGGATCTTGGCGTAGTTCGCGTACTGTCCCGTGAGCCGGAACATTTCGCGGAGCCGGTCCCAGGTCCGGTGCGAGGAGTTCTCCCCGATGGACACCAGCGCCAGCCTGGCGTAACGGTCGGCCTGTTCGGGGTCGTTGCCGATGAAGCAGGCCGACGCCATCGAGAGGTAGTCGAAGATCTGCGACCGCTGGCGGCCGTTCTCCCGCAGCGTCAGCGCCCGCTTGGCGTGATGCTGGGCGACCTTGGCGACCGAGGGATCGTGGTCGGCGAGGGTACGGAACGCCAGCGCCTGCATACCGTGCAGATCCGCCTCGTCGAACATCTGCATCCAGCTCGGCGGCGGCACATCGCCCTTGTCGGAGACGAACAACTCCTCCGCCTCGCCCAGGGTGCGGCGCATCGCCTGGCCGTGCCCCTTGGACGCCTGGGCCCAGGCCTCGATGGTGTGCAGCATGGCGCGGGTACGCGGCAGGGTTTCCGCGCCGGAACCGGACTTGGCCAGCTTCATCAGATCCAGCGCGTCGTCCGGACGGCCCAGATGGACCATCTGGCGCGCGGCACGGGAGAGCGCCTCACCGGCGCGGGGACGGTCGCCGCCCTCGCGGGCCGCATGGGCGGCGATGATGAAGTACTTCTGGGCGGTGGGCTCCAGGCCCACGTCGTGGGACATCCAGCCGGCCAGCACCGCCAGATTGGCGGCCACCCCCCACAGCCTGCGCTGCAAATGCTCGGGGTGGCGGTAGGCGAGCATGCCGCCGACCTCGTTGAGCTGACCCACCACGGCCTTGCGCTGAAGCCCGCCACCGCGGGCCGCGTCCCAGGCGCGGAACACCTCGACCGAGCGCTCCAGCGCATCGATCTCCTGCGACCCCACGGGGGCCGCCTCGTAGCGGTCGAGGCCGATCTGGTCGAGTTCGTCGATGGAGTCGGAAGCGAACGGGGCGTCGTGGCGTGGGGCGCCGGCCGGTGTCGGATCGGTGTGCAGCCAGTCGTGCATGGCGCCGGTGAGTGCGGAACCCGCGGCGAGCGCAGCGCCCGCACCCACCAAGCCGCGTCGGTTGAGCATGAGGTCCATTCCCGTGAATTCCGTGAGGACCGCGGCGGTCCGTTCGGGAGCCCACGGCAGACCGTCCATGGCCTGCCGCTTCCCCGAGCGACCGGTTCTTGCGAACCCGAGGTCCTCGATGGTTACGACACGGCCGAGGCGCTCGGTGAACAGGGAAGCCAGAACCTTGGGCACCGGATCACGCGGGGTCTCCCCCATGTCGATCCAGCGCCGCACTCGTGAGGTGTCGGTCGCCAGCTGCGGATGGCCCATGGCCGCCGCCTGCCGGTTGACCAGTCTCGCCAGCTCTCCCTTGGACCAGCCGGCCAGGCCGAAAAGGTCCGCGAGACGGGTGTTCGGCTGCCTGTCCACGTCAAGCCCCCAGGTTCCTCGACTGAGTTGACAGTAACGGCCGCTGACATGCACTGGGTCCATTCGCCAGGGTTCGCCACCCTGCGCCAGATGGTCTGCCACCCGCAGCCACGTGTTCTGTAGACATGCCGCCCCCGGCCTGGTGGCGGGACCGCATTCCCCAGGGTGCGCGCCCTTCACAGGGACCCTGGATCGGCCTCCTGCACGGGGCCCGTTCACGGGTTCCCACCACCGGGCCGGGGAGCGCACGCAACTCGCCGGCGCACGAAGGGATCTGTCTCACCCATGTATGCAGCATCGTCCGCCGTGACCGTCCCCACCCGGCCGCACCGCCCGCACCCCACCGGAGGGGGGCCGTATCTCGACCCCACCCCTTCCGCGGGGGCGGTCCCCGGTCTGCCCGGCGGCCGTACCCGGCGGGCGCAGGGGACAGGCGCCCAACCGCTCAGCGGGAGGCTCGACTTGTCCGGCCCCCAGGGCGCCCAGTTGCGCGCCGCCGTTGCCTCGGTGCACCGCATCTGCCCGGAGTTCAATCCGGTGCAGGTGCTGCGCCGCAGCGGCAGATCCGTCCTCCTCGTGGGGACGACGGGCCGGATGACCGCGGTCGCCAAGTGTTTACTGGACCAGTCACCGGCCTGGGCGGACAGGTTCCGGCAGGAAATAAGCGCATACCGTGCATTCGTCCGGCATCGTCCGCCGGTTCGGGTGCCGCGGCTGGTGGCGGCCGACCCCGACAACTGCACGCTCATCATGGAGCGGATGCCCGGCCGGGTAGCGGCCCTGACCCGGCACCCGTCCGAGGCCCCGCCCCGCGCGGACGTCCGGTCCGCGCTCGGCGCGATCTGCCGGATCAATCTCTGGCGTCCGCCGGCCGGGCTGTTCGACACCCCGCTGGACTACGCGGGCCGGATCGGCCGCTACCACGACCTGGGGCTGCTCACCGACCGGGACCTGGGTGATCTTCAGAAGCTGATGCACGGCCTGTCGCACACCCAGGGCCAGTTCTGTCACGGCGATGCGCTGCTGAACAACGTGCTGCTGTCCCCCGCCGGCCCGGTGCTGCTGGACTGGGACAACGCGGGCTGGTACCTGCCGGGCTACGACCTGGCGACGCTGTGGTCGGTGCTCGGTGACGCGCCGGTGGCCCGCCGCCACATCAGCCAGCTCGCCCAGAACGCCGGACCGGCCTCGCGGGACGCCTTCCTGGTGAATCTGATGCTGGTGCTCACCCGCGAGATCCGGCGCTATGAAACCGCGGTCCAGCGGACCATGCGCGAGCCCACGCCGACGGGAGCACCGGGGCCGGGACACCCCGGCGTGCCCGCGGCGGGCGAGGAGCAGCGGCTGCTCCTGCGCCGACTGCACGACGACTGCCAGATGGCACGGCGTGCGGTAAGGGCGGCGGTCGGCACTCGCTGACCGCCGAGGGGGGACTGTGAGCGGCGCGCCCGGGCACGGGGTGCGCCGCTCACCCATGTGCGCCGGCCTGCCGCCGGCGCTTCTCTTCTGCTGCCCGCGGGGCCGGTTCATTGGTCCATTCCACTGACGCTCCGCAGGCCCGGCACCGGCCCGGGAAGGCTCCTCCGGAGAGGCCCTGACATGCGGAATCCCGAACCGGCAGGGTGATTGACGGACCGTCGGCAAACGTATAGCTCTAAGCCGACAGGGGACTCTAGTCTCGGGTCCCGCCCGTGCGGCCGTTTGCGCACCCACCGTCACACCGCCCCGGCTCGGGCCGGCTCGAGGAGGTTGCTTTGCAAGGATCCGCCCCGGAAGACGAGAAGAGAGTCCCCCGCCCCGCCCTGCGGAGATCCGCCACCGCCGTCGCGGCCGCGGTGCTGCTGCTGCCGCTCGCGGGAGCGCCGTCCGCACAGGCCGGACAGCCCCGGACGGACACACTGCAACGGGCCTTCACCGAGGCCGCCGAGCGTTTCCATGTGCCGCGCAGTGTGCTGCTCGGTGTCTCGTATCTGGAGTCCCGCTGGGACGGGCACGGCGGCGCGCCCAGCGTCTCCGGGGGCTACGGGCCGATGCATCTGACCGACGCCCGTACGGCCCTGACCCGCACACCGGAGTTCAGTGAGGGTGACGAGGATGCGCGCGGCGACGGGGCGCGGGCCCGTAAGAGGGTGCCGGCCGGTGCGGCGCAGCGAGCGGCGCTGCCCGCCGAACTCCCGGCCCGGCTGCGTACGTTGCCGACGGCCGCCGAGCTGACCGGGATTCCGGCCGAGAAGCTGCGCACCGACCCCGCGGCGAATGTGCTCGGCGGTGCCGCGCTGCTCGCCGCGGAGCAGCGCAAGCTGGGCACGGCCGCGGGCAGCGACCCGGCGCGGTGGTATGCGGCGGTGGCGCGCTACGGCGGCCAGGACAGCGCGTACAGCGGGAAGGCCTTCGCGGACGAGGTGTACGCGGTGCTGCGCCAGGGCCAGGCCCGCACCACCGACGCGGGACAGCGGGTCGCGCTGGCCGCCGCGCCGGGGCTGGCTCCTGACGCCGGACAGCAGAAACGTCTCAGCGCGTCGGCCACCAAGGCGTCGACGGCGCCCGCCGGCCGCCGGCCGGAGTGCCCGCGGAATGTCGCCTGCGAGTCCGTGCCGGCGCCGTACGAGGAGTTCGGTGACGGTGACTACGGCAACCACGACAAGGCGGACCGCCCCGCGGACCAGCGAGTCAGCGCCATCGTCATCCATGACACCGAGGGGTCCTGGGAGACCACGCTCAAGCTGATCAAGGACCCGGCGTATGTGTCCTGGAACTACACGATCCGTTCCTCGGACGGTCTGATCGCCCAGCATGTGCCCACCAAGGACGTCGCCTGGCATGCGGGCAACTGGTACATCAACTCGCACTCCGTCGGCATCGAGCACGAAGGCTTCCTGGCCGCACCGGACGCCTGGTACACGGAGGCGATGTACCGCGCCTCGGCCCGGCTGGTGAAGTATCTGGGCCGCAAGTACGACGTGCCGCTCGACCGGCAGCACATCCTCGGCCACGACAATGTGCCCGGCACGACGACGGCCACCATCCCGGGGATGCACACCGACCCCGGCCCGTACTGGGACTGGGCGCACTACTTCACGCTGCTGGGCAAGCCGTTCAAGGCCACCGCGGGCCCGCGCGGCGGGCTGGTCACCATCCGCCCCGATTACGACGAGAACCAGCCGGTGTACACCGGCTGTGTGAAGGCCGGTGACACCTGTGCCCCGCACGGCTCCACGGCGGTCCGGCTGTACAGCGCGCCGGACGAGGACGCGCCGCTGGTCAAGGACGTCGGACTGCACCCGAACGGCAGTGACTCGACGACCGGGGTGAATGACACGGGTGCCCGCGCCACGACGGGGCAGCGGTTCGCGGTGGCCGGCCGGTCCGGCGACTGGACGGCGATCTGGTACCTCGGGCAGAAGGCGTGGTTCCACAATCCGCCGGACGAGCCGGTGGCCGTGCACGCCAAGGGGCTGATCGCCACGCCGAAGGACGGGCGGCAGGAGATCCCGGTCTACGGCCGTGCGTACCCGGAGAAGGAGGCCTACCCGGCCGGGGTCCCCTACCAGGCGGTCTCCCCGCTGCCGTACAAGCTCGCGGCCGGCCAGAAGTACACCGTCGGGGGCCGGATGCGGGGCGACTACTTCTACTCCCCGACCTTCGATGTCACCAAGCATGCGGTCGTGCGCGGCGAGGACGTCTACTACGAGATCCAGCTCGGGCACCGGGTCGGCTATGTGCGGGCGGCCGACGTGGAGGTGCGGCGCTCGGGTTCGTGAAACCCGTCGGGTGAGCGCGTCGCGCCCGGTGGACGGGGAACCGTCCACCGGGCGCGACACTGTCCGCTCCGGGGCCGTGCCGGGGCTCAGCCCTGCTGGAAGAGCTCCGCCGGCAGCGGCTTGAGCAGGGCGTAGAGGTCGTCGGTGATCGGCCGGTCCCAGCTGGCGATGGTGACCAGCACACCGTCGCTGCGGTCGAACTGGGCGCAGGAGATCCGGCTCTCGGAGCACTTGATGCGCTTGACGATCAGCAGGTTGTCGTCGTGCATCACGGGGGTGTCCTCGCTCTCGACGACCGTCACCGGTTCGTCGTTGCCGAGCGCCGCCAGCAGCTGGGCCACCTCGAAGGGCACCTGGTCGTCCTCCAGCTCGCGGGCCGGGGAGCCTTCCGGCAGATTGCCGATGATCATCGCGGGGCCGCGGCCGCCGAACAGGTCGTAGCGGAGGAAGACGCCCTGGCAGCTCCCGTCGGGCGCGGGCAGCAGCCCGGCTCCGAGATTGCCCGGCCAGTCCCCGGGGTCCATGGCGAGGACGTCGAAGTCAGGCCCGGCGGGCGTGGCTGCGCTGCGGCGGCGGAGGAAGGACATGCCGCCATCGTACGTGGCCCGGCCGGGCGCGCCGCGCGGACGTCGGGGTCGGCGACACCCCGTGCGCGGCGCCGCCGCCCCCTCTGTGGCCGGTGGCCTCAGGCCTGGTCGGCCAGGGCGCGCAGCCGGCGCAGCGCCTCGTCGGCCGCGTCATACGGCACGAAGAGGTGATCGTGGTGGAAGCCCGCGACGACATTGCAGCTGAGGCCGGCCTGGGCGAGGGCGGTGGCGACGGCGGCGGTCAGTCCGACGGCGTCCAGCGCGGAGTGCACCCGCAGGGTGATCCAGGCGGCGACGTAGTCGTAGGCCAGGCCCGCGCGGTCGGCCTCTTCCTGGTGGACGACGAGGGTGCGGCCTTCGGGTTCGGAGACGGTGACCACCGGGGTCAGCCCCTCGGGGACCGCGCCGGGGACGCTGGCAAAGACGTAGCGGCCCTCGTTCCGCTCGGGACGCATCGCGCTCAGAAGGGCCCGGAGGTCGCGTTCACCTGTCATGCCGCCAGCCTACGGGCACCTGTCATGCCACCGGCCTACGGGGCGTCGCCCTGGGCCTCCCGGCGGCGTTCGTGGTGGCGGGCGACCCGGGCGCGGTTGCCGCAGGAGGGCGTGCACCACTCCTGGCGGGCATGGTCCTTGACGAAGTAGCGCACACAGCGCGGGGCGGGGCAGGCCCGCAGCAGGGCGCGGTCCGGTCCGTCGAGGAAGGTGAGGGCGGCGCGGGCCAGCGCGGCGACGATCCGGTCGGCGGCCGGCGGAGTGCCGGCCGGCCGCAGCCGCAGCGTGGGCCGGGCGTCCGGCTCCCAGCTGAGCCGGGGCACCGTGGGGACCAGGGCCGCGGCGGCGTTGAGCCGGCGGATCGCCTCCGCTTCCGGGAGGAGCCGGTGGGCGTCGGCGGAGCTGGGCGGGCCCGGACGGACGGCGCGGGCGAACAGGGACCGCACCGCGGCCCGCAGCTCCCGTACGGCGGTGTGCAGCGTCTCGTCCACGGTGACCGGCGGCCCGTCGCAGTCCAGCAGCGCGGCCCGTTCGCGCACCCAGACCGCGAGCCCTTCCCGGTCGGCCAGGTCATCGGCGACGCCGCCGTGCCCGTCGTGGCGGATGGTGACGGCGAGGTCGAGGGCGAGCTGTGTTGCGGCCATGCGGCTAATGGTAACGTCACCGACCACCATTAGCCGGCTGAGGGGGCGGTGTGGCCGACATGCGTCAACTGCTGGGTGATCTGCGGATCTTGGCGGGTGAGCTGTCCGTAGGCGGTCCACCGACGGCACCGGGCGGACCGGGGGGACTGTGCGCCGCACGGCTCTCCGGCGCCGGGCGGGCGCAGGCCCCCGAGCCGTATGCCAGGACAAAGGAGCTGCTGTGGCACTGACGACGGAGCGCACCATGCCGGCCGAGGCGATACGGGCCGCGATCGAGGCGGGTCAGGAGCGGCTGCGCGCCCTGCTGCCCGCCCTGACCGACGAAGAGGTGCCGGAGCCCAGCGAGTTGCCCGGCTGGTCCCGTGCGCATGTCCTCTCGCACATCGAGGGCGTCGGGCTGGCGCTGGCCCGGCAGGCCCGTTATGCGCTGCGCGGTGAGCTGATCGAGCCGTATGACGGCGGCCGCCCGGCGCGCGCCGCCGCGATCGAGGCCGGCGCGCTGCGGGACGCGGCGGCGCTGCGGGAGGCCGTACGGGCCGCGCTGGCCGAGGCTTCGGCGGCCTGGGCGGCGGTCGGCCCCGCCGACTGGTCGCGGCCGGTGCGGCATCGCGACGGCGATCTGCGCTCCGCGTTGCTGGCCTGGTGGCGGGAGTTGGAGATCCACACCGCGGACGCCCGGATCGGTTACGGCCCGCGGGACTGGCCGCGGGAACTGTGCCTGCACCTGCTGGACCATATGGCGCCCCGCGTACCCGAGGACGTGCACCTCGTTCTGACGGCCACGGACGGCGCGCTGTCGCGGCGGTACGGTTCCGGGGACGCGCCGACGGTGACCGTGAGCGGGCCGCTCGGTGATCTCGCGGCCTGGCTGACCGGCCGCAGGCCGCAGCACCCGCTCGACTGCCGGCGGTCGGGAGCGGTGGCCCCGCTGCCCGAACTGCTCGGCTGGCCGTAGCGGTCCGGCACCACCTCCCGGAAGGCCCCCCATGCCCCTGCCCGAGCCCGGCGGCCCTCCCGTGCTGAACCTCTGGAAGGCGGGCCTGGATGCCGTACCACCCGAGGTCTGGCGGCGCGCGGACTGGGAGGTGCTGATCCTGGCCGACAACGCGCTGACCGAGATCCCGGCGGCGGTCGGCCGGCTGCGCGCGCTGCACACCCTCGACCTCGGCCACAACGCGCTGACCGCGGTCCCCGACGAGATCGGCGAGCCGGCCGGGCTGACCCGTTTCCTCTATCTGCACGACAACCGGCTCACCGCACTGCCGGACACCCTCGGCGGACTGGACCGGCTCGGCTATCTCAACGTCGGCGAAAATCCGCTCGGCCGCCTGCCGGCCGCGCTCGGCGAGATGGCCGGGCTGGTCGAACTCCGCGCACAGCAGGCGGAGTTGACCGAACTCCCGGAGTCGCTGGGGCGGCTCGGCCGGCTCCGGGAGCTGTGGCTGGGCGGCAATGCGCTGACGGCACTGCCCGGGAGCCTCGCGGCGCTGGGCGAACTGCGGCTGCTGGAGCTACGGGACAACGCGCTCCGCCACGTCCCCGAGGCGCTGCGCGCTCTTCCGCTGCTGCGCCGGATCGATCTGCGCGGCAACCGGATCGCGGAGTTGCCGCCGTGGATCGTCCGGCTGCCGTCGCTGGAGAAGCTCGATCTGCGCTGGAACACCGTGGCGGACGGGGCGGAGCCGGTCCGGGCGCTCCGGGAGCGCGGGTGCGTGGTGCTCACCTGACCACCGCTCTCCCGTGGCCGTCGCCCGGGCGTGTCCTGCGCTCCGGGCGACACGCCCTACGTGAGGTCGAACTCGCCCTCGCGCGCGTCGAGGACGAAGGCGCGCCACTCGGCGGGGGTGAAGATCACCGCCGGGATCTCGGGGCTGCGGCGGTTGCGCATCGCAATATAGCCCTCGACGAAGGCGATCTGGACGCCGCCCACACCCTGGGTGCTCGACTGCCACTCGGCCTGCGTCAGGTCGAGATCGGGCCTGGGCCCGCCCACGAGCCGCTGCTCCGTGATGCTGTCGGTCACGTGTCCCGCACCTCCCGGTTCGTCGTCCGCGGTCAGCCTAACCACTGTGTCCGGGGACGGACAGGGGACGTGGCGAGGCGGTGGAGTGGTGATCCGCGGGCGGGCGCGCCAGCCGGGCGCGTCCGCCCCCGACGGTGGTCAGCCGCCCGGTGTGTAGGCGCCCACCAGCCACATCGCGAAGAACTGGGAGCCACCGCCGTAGGCGTGTCCCAACGCGGTGCGGGCGCCGTCGACTTGGTGATCGCCGGCCATGCCCCGTACCTGGAGGGCGGCCTCCGCGAAGCGGATCATTCCGGAGGCGCCGATCGGGTTGGTGGACAGCACCCCGCCGGAGGGGTTGACGGGGAGCGCGCCGTCGAGTTCGGTGACGCCGGACTCGGTGAGTTTCCAGCCCTCGCCCTCCTCGGCGAAGCCCAGGTTCTCCAGCCACATCGGCTCGTACCAGCTGAAGGGGACGTACATCTCCACCGCGTCGATCTGTCGGCGCGGGTCGGTGATTCCGGCCTGCCGGTAGACATCCGCGGCGCAGTCCTTGCCGGCCTGCGGCGAGACGAAGTCCTTGCCGGCGAAGAGGGTGGGTTCGCTGCGCATCGCCCCGCCGTGCACCCAGGCCGCCGGGTGCGGGGCGCGGGCGGCCCCGGTGCGGTCGGTGAGGATCATGGCGCAGGCCCCGTCGGAGGACGGACAGGTCTCGGAGTAGCGGATCGGGTCCCAGAGCATCGGGGAGGCCTGGACCTTTTCGAGGGTGAGGTCCTTCTCGTGGAGATGGGCGTAGGGGTTCTTGAGCGCGTTGCGGCGGTCCTTGTAGGCGACGAGGGAGCCGATGGTGTCCGGGGCGCCGGTGCGCCGCATGTACGCGCGGACGTGCGGGGCGAAGAAGCCGCCGGCACCGGCGAGCAGCGGCTGCTGGAAGGGGATCGGCAGGGACAGGCCCCACATGGCGTTGGACTCGGACTGTTTCTCGAAGGCGAGGGTGAGGACGGTGCGGTGGACCCGGGCGGCGACGAGGTTGGTGGCGACCAGGGCGGTGGAGCCGCCGACCGAGCCCGCGGTGTGCACCCGCAGCATCGGTTTGCCGACGGCGCCCAGGGCGTCGGCGAGGTACAGCTCGGGCATCATCACGCCCTCGAAGAAGTCGGGGGCCTTGCCAATCACCACGGCGTCGATGTCCGCCCAGGTCAACTGGGCGTCGTCCAGGGCGCGCCGGGCGGCCTCGCGGACGAGTCCGGCGAGGGAGACATCCCGGCGTGCGGCGACGTGCCGGGTCTGGCCGATGCCCACGACGGCCACGGGCTCCTTGCTCATCACTCACCCTCCAGGACGGCGACCAGGTTCTGTTGCAGGCACGGCCCCGATGTCGCATGGGCGAGTGCGCGGTCGGACTCTCCCCGGTGGATGCGGGCGGCGGCCTCGCCCAGGCGGATCAGCCCGGCGGCCATGACCGGGTTGGTGGCGAGCGCGCCGCCGGACGGGTTGATCCGGACCGTGCTGTCCGGCGCGTCGAGCTTCAGGGCACGGCGCAGAACGACTTCCTGGGAGGTGAAGGGGGCGTGCAACTCGGCGGTGTCCAAAGGCCGTTCGAAGGCTCCGGCGCGCTCGGCGGCGAGCCGGGTGGACGGTGAGTCGGTGAGGTCGCGGACGCCCAGGGCGTGGGCCTCGATGCGGTGGTCGAGGCCGCGTATCCAGGCGGGGCGGGCGGTCAGCCGGCGGGCGGTGTCACCGGCGGCGAGGACGACGGCGGCCGCGCCGTCGCCGATGGGCGGGCAGTCGCCGGTACGCAGCGGGGCGACGAGGTGCTCGCCGGGGGGCACGGCGCCGCGCAGTTGGGCGTGCGGATTGGACTCGGCGGCCGTGCGGCTGCGGGCCGCGATACCGGCCAGTGCCCGCTCATCGGTCAGCCCCGCGTCGATCAGGGCCTGGGCCTGGAGGGCGGCGAGCGCGACCGAGTCGGGCCACAGCGGGGCCACGTAGTAGGGATCGAGCTGGCGGGTGAGGACCTCGCGGACGTCACCGGGCGAGGACTTGCCGTACGCGTAGACCAGCGCGGTCTCCGCCTCGCCGGTGAGGAGCTTCACCCAGGCCTCGTACAGCGCCCAGGCGCCGTCCATCTCGACATGGGATTCGGAGATCGGCGGCCAGGCGCCGACGCCGTCCAGGGCCATGGTGAAGGAGAAGGCGCGGCCGGCGAGGTAGTCGGAGGAGCCGGAGCAGGTGAAGCCGATGTCCCGGGCCGCCAGGCCGGTTTGCTCCAGCACGTCGTGGAGCACCGGCATCAGCATCTCCACCTCGGAGGTCTCCGCGCTGTCGCGGACATGATCGCTCTGCCCGAAGGCGACGATGGCGACCTCGCGCATCAGATCAGCTCCTTGTAGCTGTCGTAGTCGGCATCGGGTTCGCCGGTGGGGCGGTAGTGGTCGGGGAAGCGGCCGTCCTCGCTCCATACGGGTTCCACCCGCAGCCCCATGCGGACCCGGTCGTACGGGATGCCGCCGATCCGGGCGTGCAGGGCCAGGTCGGCGCCGTCCAGGGCGATATGGGCGTAGACGTAGGGGACCTCGATGTCGAGGTTCTTGGCCTTGATGTTGACGATGCAGAAGGTGGTGACGGTGCCGCGCGGGCCGACCTCGACCTGGGTGTCGGTGGCGACGCCGCAGGTGGGACAGGCGCCGCGGGGCGGGACATAGACCTTGCGGCAGGAGGGACAGCGTTCGCCGATGGTCTTGTGGTCCGCGAGGGCCCGGAGATAGCGGGACTGGGCGCGGCCGGGCGCGTAGGTGTAGTCGAGCCGGGCGGGGGCGGTGATACCGGTGACGGGGTCGGCGAACTCCCCGTCGTGCGGGGCGGGTTCGGCGTCGCCTGCCGGACTGTCGTAGGGCTCGAAGCAGGCGATATCGGTGATCGCCCCGGTGCGCCGCGCGGCCCAGCGGATCCGGACCCGCATTCCGGTGCGTACCGCCTCGGGGCCGGGTGCGTCCAGGGCGTGCAGCAGCGCGGTGTCGGCGCCGTCGAGCCGGACCAGGACCCAGGCGAAGGGGGTGGCGAGCGGCTGGCCGCGGCGGGGGGACGGGTTCCAGGCCCAGGTGGTGACGGTGCCGGCGCTGCCCACCTCGACCAGGTCCCGGACCTCCTCGGCGGTGACCGGGTCGTACTCGGTGGGCGGTACGACCACCCGGCCGTCGCTCGCCGTGACGCCGAGGACGGTGCGCTCGCGCAGCCCGGTGAGAAAGGCGCTCTGGACGGGGCCGAGCGAGCGGGTGAAGGGGAATTCCACGACGAGGGGCGCCGTGAGGACCTCGGACATACGGGACTCCTTGCGTCAGGCCCGCCGGTAGACAGGAGGGCGCTTCTCCGCGAAGGCCCGGGAGCCCTCTTTGGCATCGGCGGTGTCGAAGACCGGCCAGCCGCGGGCGAGTTCGGCCGCCAGCCCGTCGGCCTCGGTCATTCCGGCGGTCTCGTAGACGGAGGCCTTGACGGCTTCGACGGCCAGCGGTCCGCAGGCGTTGATCAGTTCGGCGATCTCCAGGGCCTTGTCCCGGGCGGTCCCGTCGGGCACGACATGGCCGATCAGGCCGATGCGTTCGGCCTCGGGCGCGGGGTAGGGCCGGCCGGTGAGCAGCATCTCCAGGGCGTGGGTGCGGGGGATCTGACGGGCGAGGCGGACGGTGGAGCCGCCGATCGGGAACAGTCCGCGGCGGACCTCGAAGAGCCCGAAGGTGGCGCTCTCACCGGCGACCCGGATGTCGGTGCCCTGGAGGATCTCCGTCCCGCCCGCGACGCAGTGCCCCTCGACGGCGGCGATCACCGGCTTGCGGGGGCGGTGGTGCCGCAGCATCGCCTTCCAGTGCAGGTCCGGGTCGGCGCGCAGCCGGTCGCGGTACTGCTCACCGGCCATCCCGTCACCCGCGAGGGCCTTGAGGTCCATACCGGCGCAGAAGGTCCCGCCGGCGCCGGTGAGGACGATGGAACGGATCTCGTCGTCCTCGTCGGCGGCGATCCAGCCGTCGTACAGGCCCACCAGCATCGGCAGCGAGAGCGCGTTCTTCGCCTCCGGCCGGTTGAGGGTGAGCACCAGTGTCGCGCCGACGCGCTCCACCGACAGATGCTCCGTACCACCCATGTTCCGTCCTCCCGTCTCACGACGAGAACAGGTTGCAGTAGCCGCACAGCGACTTCAAGGCTTTTCTGACAGACAGTCAGATTTCTTGTCCGTGGCCCTTCCCAGCTCCTCGCGGCGGCGCTCTAATGACCGCCAAGCCGACGCCCGCCCGGTCTGGAGGAGACGTGGAGTACAACCTTGCCGACCTCTTCGAGTCGATCGTCGACACGGTCCCCGACCGCGAGGCGCTGGTGTACGTCGACCACCCCGGGACCGGCGCGGAGCAGCGGCTGACGTACGCGGAGCTGGACCGCGCGGCCAACCGCCTGGCCCACCACCTCTCCGAGCACGGCATCGGCCCCGGCCGGCACGTCGGGCTGCACCTCTACAACGGCATCGAATATCTCCAGGCCCTCTACGCGTGCCTGAAGATCCGCGCCGTTCCGGTCAACGTCAACTACCGCTACGTGGAAGAGGAGTTGGCCTACCTCTACCGGGACGCCGACCTGGCGGCGCTGGTCTTCGACGCGGAGTTCACCGCGCGGGTGGCCGCCGCCCTCCCCCAGGCCCCCGGGTTACGGCATCTCGTCCGGGTCGGCACCCCGCCGGCCGGCGCCCCCGAACCACGGATCGCACCCGTCGCCCTGACGGACGCCGAGGCCGCCGCTTCCCCCGCCCGCGGCTTCGGCCCGCGCTCCGCCGACGACCGGATCATCATCTACACCGGCGGCACCACCGGCCTGCCCAAGGGCGTGATGTGGCGCCACGAGGACATCTTCTTCTCCGGGATGGGCGGCGGGGCACCCACCGGCGAACCGGTCAAGCGGCCGCAGGAACTGGCCGAGCGGGTCGCGGCCGGGGGCGACGGCCTGGTCTTCTTCCCCACGCCCCCGCTGATGCACGGCACCTCCACCCTCACCGCGTTCATCGCCTTCCACTTCGGCCAGAAGGTCGTCATCCACCGCAAGTACCTGCCCGAGGAGGTGCTGCGGACCATCGAACGGGAGCGGGTCACCAGCGTTTCCCTGGTCGGCGATGCGATGCTGCGCCCGCTCGTCGATGCGCTCGGCGGGCCGCTCAACGGCACCGACTGCTCCTCGCTGTTCAGCGTCAGCAGCTCCGGCGCGATCCTCTCCGAGACGGTACGCGCCCAGTTCAGGGCGCTGGTCCCGCACGTCATGCTGCTCAATAACTTCGGCTCCTCGGAATCCGGGTTCAACGGCACCGCCACCGAGGACTCGGGACCGGACAAGGGCTTCCGGCTCCAGGTCAACTCCCGTACGGCGGTGGTGGATCCGGCAACGTACGAGCCGGTCCCGGTCGGTGAGGTGGGCCGGATCGCCCTGCGCGGGCATGTACCGCTGGGCTACTACAACGACCCCGTGAAGACCGCCGAGACCTTCTTCGAGGCGCGCGGTGACCGATGGGTGCTGCTGGGCGATATGGCCACCGTCGACGACGGGGGCATCGTCACCGTCCTCGGCCGCGGCTCGCAGTGCATCAACTCCGGTGGCGAGAAGATCTATCCGGAGGAGGTCGAGCAGGCGCTGAAGGCACATCCGGACGTCTATGACGCGCTGGTGGCGGGCGTGCCGGACGAGCGGTGGGGCCAGCGCGTCGCGGCCGTCGTACAACTGCGTGCCGGGGCACCGGAGCCGGCCCTGGCAGACATCCAGCGCCACTGCCGGACACGGCTGGCGGGCTACAAGATCCCGCGCGCCGTCGTCTTCACCGACCACATCCGGCGTTCGCCCAGCGGGAAGGCCGACTATCGCTGGGCGAAGGCGGTGGCGACGGGGGCACGGACGGCCTGAGGGGGCGGGCGCGCCCGGCCGCGGGGCCGCACTCGGCGGGAGTGTGGGGACGCGCCCGGCGGGGTCCGCGCCGGGGTGGGCCGCCACCGAGACGGGCCGCGCCGGGGGCCGCGCCGCAGCCGCGTGGGCCCGCGCTCAGGCCCGGGCGCTCGGTCTCAGGCGCAGACCGACCGCAGCGAGCGGGCCAGTGCGCCGGTGTGCAGCGCGTCCAGATGCCGCTCGTGACGGACCCGCACGGCGGCCGCGGTCAGCAGCGGCGCGCAGTACGGCGCCGAGCGGGCCTGCGGGGAGTCGGCGAGGGCCTGCACCAGCTCGTGGTTGATGCGGTTGATCTCCTTGCGCACCTGACCGAGGTCGGGCCGCTCGGTCGGTGCCCGGCCGGGGTCCGCGTCCCATGCGCGGTGCAGCCCACGCTGCACGACCTTGTTGGCCTCGATCTGGTCCCGGAAGAACCGCACCGTGACCGCCGGATCGGCGCCCAGCTGCCGGGCCTGTTCCGCCACCGCCCGCAGCACCTCCTGCTCCCGGGCCGGGTCGTCGACCGGGCCGCCGGTTCCCCATTTCGCCGCGGCCACCAGATCTCCGGTGGCCAGCCGCTCCGCGGACAGCACGACGAGCGGCCGGAGCTGACCGTACGGGGAGTGCGTGGTGGCGGAGGCCGGTGCGGCGGACGGGGCGGCCGGCGCCGCGACGGCCCCGGTGGCGCCGGTGAACAGGACGGTCGCGGCGGCGCCGGCGATCAGGGCGCTCCGTATCGAGGTGGTCAGCTGCACGGTCGGCCTCTCTCGAACCTCAGGCCCCCGGGAGGGGGATGACGGGGAGGGCGGCAAGGAACTCTCCGGGGCGCTCCTCGTGGACGAGCGGGCCGGCGCCCTCCACCGTCACCAGGCGGGCATCGGGGAGCCGCTCGACCAGCTCGTCGAGGTGTCCCTGCGGGATGTCGCTGGTCGCACCACCGCCGATGACCAGGGTCGGTGCGGTGACCTTCGCCGGCGCGTCCCACCACACGGGGTCGGGTGCGTTGCGCTCCGCCGCCACCGCGCGGGCGGCCTGCCAGTCGAACGGCTGCGGGCCGGCCGGCTGCTCCGGCACCTCCTGCGGCGGGTCGGCGGGCAGCGGCGGGGGGACTTCTTCGAGGACCAGCCGGTCCACCAGGTCCGGGCGCTCCGCGGCCACCAGCAGGGCGGCCAGCGCGCCCAGCGAGTGCCCGATGAGGGCCACCCGCTCCAGACCGAGGGCCTGGAGGAAGCCGATGACATCGTCCCGCCACCGGGCGAAGCCGTACTCGCCCGGCCAGTCGCTGTGACCGTGGCCGCGCTGGTCGAGGGCGAAGACACGGTGGGTGCCGGCGAGCCGGCCAACCACTCCGCGCCAGTCCTCGCCGTCCTCACCGAGGCAATGCAGCAGCACGGCCGGGGGCGCATCCTCCTCTCCCCACACCCGGTATGCCAGCTGGACCTCACCGACCTGCACTTTCTGGACGTCACTCATGCGCGGGACGCTACCCGTGAGCCGGCTGCGGCACGCCCCTTGACGTGTTCGCCGCGCGCTGATTACTTGGACCAGCATGCGGCTACCGAATGATCGGTAGGGACATCGAGGCGGTGAACTCCATGCCGGAAGCGGCTACGGGCAGTGAGACGTTCGACGAGGTGGAACGGCTCTCCGGGGACGCGTTGCGGGCGCTGCAACTGACCCGGCTGCGCGCCTCGTTGCAGCATGCCTATGACCACGTCCCGTTCTACCGGGAGTCCTTCGACCGGGCCGGGGTGCATCCACGGGACTGCCGCTCGCTCGGCGATCTCGCCCGTTTCCCGTTCACCGTCAAGGACGATCTGCGCGCCCATTACCCCTTCGGGATGTTCGCCGTCCCCAAGGCGGAGGTGCGCCGGATCCATGCCTCCAGCGGCACCACGGGCCGCCCTACGGTCGTCGGCTACACCGAAGGCGATCTGTCGCACTGGGCGGATGTGGTCGCCCGCTCGCTGTACGCGGCCGGCGGCCGGCCCGGGCACACCGTCCATATCGCCTACGGATACGGGCTGTTCACCGGCGGACTGGGCGCGCACTACGGCGCGGAGCGGCTCGGCTGCACGGTCGTACCGGCGTCCGGCGGGATGACCGCCCGCCAGGTGCAGATCATCCAGGACTTCCGCCCCGAGATCATCATGGTCACGCCGTCGTACATGCTCACTCTGCTGGACGAGTTCGAACGGCAGGGCATCGATCCCCGTACGACCTCGCTCAAGGTGGGTGTCTTCGGCGCCGAGCCCTGGACCCAGGCGATGCGCCGCGAGATCGAGGAACGGTTCGCGATCGACGCCGTGGACATATACGGCCTGTCGGAGGTGATGGGCCCGGGCGTCGCCCAGGAGTGTGTGGAGACCAAGGACGGGCTGCACATCTGGGAGGACCACTTCTATCCGGAGGTGGTCGACCCGATCACCGGCGAGGTGCTGCCGGACGGGGCGCACGGCGAGCTGGTGTTCACCTCGCTCACCAAGGAGGCGATGCCGGTCATCCGCTACCGCACCCGGGATCTGACCCGGCTGCTGCCCGGCACCGCCCGCCCCGCCTTCCGCCGGATGGAGAAGGTCACCGGACGCAGCGACGACATGATCATTCTGCGTGGGGTCAACCTCTTCCCCGCCCAGATCGAGGAGATCGTGCTGCGCACCCCCGGCATCGCCCCGCACTTCCAGCTCAGGCTGAGCCGGGAGGGCCGGATGGACCGGCTGACCGTGCGGGCCGAGGCCCGGCCGGATGCGACCTCTGACGAGCGGACGGCGGCCGTCGGGCTGATCGCGCACAGCGTCAAGGAGGGCATCGGGGTCTCGGTCGCGGTCGAGATCGTCGATCCGGAGACCCTGGAGCGCTCGGTCGGCAAGATCAAGCGCATCGTGGACGCCCGGCCACGGGACACCGCCTGACGGCTGACCGGCTGACCGGCTGACCGGCTGACCGGCAACCCTCCACGGCAGGCCCGCTCAGGTCATCGTCGGGTCCCCCTTGATCAGCGCGAACGGGGCCCCGGCCGGGTCCTTGACCATGGCCAGCCGGCCGACGCCGGGGGCATCGGTGGGCGGGATCAGGACCGTGGCGCCCTGGCCGGTGGCCGCGGCGAAGGTGGCGTCACAGTCGGTCACACCGAAATACGGGTGCCACTCCGGGGTCGAACCGGCCTTCAGATTCTCCTCCGGCAGCTGCATGATGCCGCCCTGCCCGGTGTCGTCGCCCTGACCGCCGCCCGGGGCGGACACCACGGAGTAGAGGAGGTCGCCGCCCATCGGCATGTCCTGGTGGTCCCAGGAGAAGACGGAGCGGTAGAAGTCCTTCGCCGCGGCCGCGTCGGTGGTGTACAGCTCCGTCCAGCAGAGCGTGTTCGGCTCCATCACCCGCTCCAGGCCCTGCACATCGCCCGGCTGCCACACGGCGAAGTCGGCACCCGCCGGATCGGTGAAGGCGGCCAGCCGGCCGGCGGTGAAGACATCCATCGGCGGGACGCGCACCGCGCCGCCGGCCTGCTCCACCGCCTTGACGGTGGCGTCCGCGTCGGGGGTCTGGAAGTAGACGGTCCAGGCGGAGCCGGCGCCCTCCTCCATCAGCGGGCCGATGGCGGCGACCGTCTTGCCGCCGAGCTGGAAGAAGCCGTAGCCACCGGCGTCCGGGCCGGCCGACTGGAAGCTCCAGCCGAACACGGCGGAGTAGAAGGAGACGGCGGCGTCGATGTCGGGGGCTCCCAGGTCGAGCCAGTTCGGGGTGCCCGGGACGAAGTTGGTGGTCAGCATGGCGGGACCTCCGTGCACGGATCGTGACGTGCACGGCGGTGTGCGCGTCGTTTCTCAGCATGGCAGGGGGCACTGACAACCGCCCTTCACGCACACCGTGCCCGGCCCGGCTCAGGGCGCGCCGAACCGGGCCCGCAGCTCCCGCTTGAGGACCTTGCCGCTGGCGTTACGCGGCAGCGCGTCCACGAACATCACCCGTTTGGGTGCCTTGAACGGCGCCAGCCGGGCGCGGGCCGCCTCGATCAGTTCCTGCTCCCCCACCACGGCGCCGCCGTCCGCGCGCCGTACGACCACCGCGGTCACCGCCTCGATCCAGCGCTCGTCCGGCAGCCCGATCACCGCGACCTCGGCCACCTGCGGATGCTCGTAGAGCACATCCTCCACCTGGCGCGAGGCGACCAGGACGCCACCGGAGTTGATGACGTCCTTGACCCGGTCGACCACCGTGAAGTAGCCCTCCGCGTCGCGGACGGCGAGATCCCCGGAGTGGAACCAGCCGCCCCGGAACGCCTCGGCGGTCTCCTCCGGCTTGTCCCAGTAGCCGGTGCACAGCTGGGGCGACCGGTAGACGACCTCGCCCCGGGTGCCGTCGGGTACCTCGCGGCCCGCCTCGTCCACCACCCGCGCCTCGACGAACAGCACCGGACGCCCGCAGGAGTCCATCCGGCCCTCGTGTTCTTCCGGGCCGAGCACGGTGGCCAGCGGCCCGATCTCGCTCTGCCCGAAGCAGTTGTAGAAGGCGAGGCCGGGCAGCCGGGCGCGGAGCCGCTCCAGGACCGGCACCGGCATGATCGAGGCTCCGTAGTAGGCCTTGCGCAGCCCGCTCAGCTCCCGGACGGGGAAGTCGGGGTGGTTCGCCAGCGCGATCCACACGGTCGGCGGCGCGAACAGGCTGTCCGCCAGGCCCGCTTCCACCAGGTCGAAGATCCGCCCGGGGTCGGGCCCGTCCAGGATGGTGTTCTCCGCGCCGACCGCCAGATACGGCAGCAGGAACACATGCAGCTGCGCGGAGTGGTAGAGCGGCAGCGAGTGCACCGGCCGGTCCGTCTCCTTCAGGTCGAGGGCGACGACGGCACTGGTGTACTCGTGCACCAGGGCTCGGTGCGTCATCATCGCGCCCTTGGGCAGCGCGGTGGTTCCCGAGGTGTAGAGGAGCTGGACGAGGGCGTCGTCGGGCACTTCGGCCACCGGGTCCGCGGCACCGTCACCCGGCGGCCCCGGCTCGGTGCCCGCGGGCGCCTCCCGGGCGGCGAGCCGCTCCAGCAGCCCGCCGGGCGCGCCGTGCAGGGGCAGGGTGCGCACCGAATCCGGCAGCCGGTGTGCGAGCGCGGCGTCGGTGAGCACCAGCACGCTGCCCGACTGGGCCAGGAGGTAGCGCAGATCCTCGCCGGTCAGGCTGTGGTTGACCGGTACGTGCACCAGTCCGGCGCGGGCGCAGGCCAGGAACCCGATCAGATACGCATCGGAGTTGTGTCCGTAGGAGGCGACCCGGTCGCCGGGCTCCAGGCCGTCCGCCAGCAGCATCCGGGCCGCGGCGGTCACCGCGTCGTCCAGTTCGCGATAGGTCCAGGACCGGTCCGCGTACCGCACCGCGGTCCGTCCGGGCACCCGGCGGGCGCTGCGTCGCAGGACTCCGTCGACCGTATTGCTCCGCGCTTGCGTCATGGCGCGATCCTGGGCCGCGCCCCCTTCCGGGTCAAGGCACCCGGCGGACGGCGATGGCGGACGGCCCGGAGAGGGACCGGCCGCCGTGCTCGCGCGGTGCCGGTTACAGGGCGCGCTCCCTGCCCTCCCAGTACGGGTCACGCAGCCGGCGCTTGTAGAGCTTGCCGTTGGGGTCGCGGGGCATGACGGCGATGAAGTCGAGGGACTTGGGCCGCTTGTAGCCGGCCAGGTGCCGTGCGCAGTGGTCCAGGATCTCCGCGGCCAGTTCAGGCGACGGCGGGTGGCCCTCGGCGGGTTCCACGACTGCCTTGACCTCCTCGCCCCAGTCGTCGTGGGGGATGCCGAAGGCGGCCGCGTCGGCGACCGCGGGGTGGCTGAGCAGGGCGGATTCGATCTCGGCGGGGTAGATGTTCACCCCGCCCGAGATGATCATGTCGATCTTGCGGTCCCGGAGGAAGAGATACCCGTCCTCGTCGAGGTAGCCGAGGTCGCCGACGGTGAAGAAGTCCCCGATCCGGTTCTTGCGGGTCTTGCCCTCGTCCTTGTGGTAGCGGAACCCGCCGGTGGTCATCTTCAAATAGACGGTGCCGAGTTCGCCCGCGGGCAGCCGGTTGCCGTCGTCGTCGAAGACGGCCAGTTCGCTGATCGGCCAGGCCTTGCCGACGGTCCCGGGCTTCTTCAGCCAGTCCTCGGCGGTCGCGAAGGCGCCGCCGCCCTCACTCGCCGCGTAGTACTCCTCGACGCAGTCGCCCCACCACTCGATCATCGCGCGTTTGACGTGGTCGGGGCAGGGCGCGGCGCCATGGATGGCATGCCGCATCGAGCTCACGTCGTACGCCGCACGGGTTTCCGGCGGCAGCGCGAGCAGCCGGTGGAACTGGGTGGGCACCATATGGGTGTGGGTGCAGCGGTGGGTTTCGATCAGGGCCAGCATGCGCTGCGGAGTCCACTTGTCCATCAGGACGAGGCGGTGGCCGATGTGGAGTGAGGCACCGGCGAATTGCAGTACGGCCGTGTGGTAGAGCGGTGAGCAGACCAGATGGACGTTGTCGTCGAACGGCTTGATGCCGAAGATGCCCAGGAAGCCGCCGAGGTAGGCGTCCTCGGGCGGGGTGCCGGGCAGCGGGCGGCGGATGCCGCGCGGGCGTCCGGTGGTGCCCGAGGTGTAGTTCATGACCCAGCCCAGCGTGCGGTCGGCGGGCGCGGACTCCGCCTGTCCGTCGAGGAGCTGGGCGTACGGCCGGAAGCCGTCGACCGTCCCCACGGCATAGCGCTGGGACGCGGGCAGCTTCGCCTCGTCCGCGGCGTGCCGGGCCGGCTGCGCGAACCGCTCGTGCGCGATCAGCACCTTCGCCCCGGAGTCGGCCACGATCCAGGCGATCTCCGGGCCGACCAGGTGGTGGTTGACGGGGACGAGATAGAACCCGGCCTGGGACGCGGCCAGGTAGGCGGTGAGGAACTCGACGCCGTTGGGGAGGACCACGGCGAAGGCGTCGCCGCGCTCCAGGCCCGCCGCGCGCAGCCCGTGGACCAGCTGGTTGCTCGCGGCGTGCAGCCGGCCCGCGGTCCACTCCTCGCCGTCCGGGGCGATCAGGACCGTACGGTCCGGGTCGGCGGCGGCCTGCGCCCAGAAGCCGTTGGGTGGGGAGTCCTTGCTCATTTAGCTGTCCTCCTCGGGTTCACACGCGTGGGGCTTCGGGGTCATACGCGTCCGGCGATGCGGTTGATCCGGTCGATGGTCCGCTCGAAGCCGCGGGTCAGCTCGTCGAAGACGGCCTGTACGCTGCGCTCGCTGTTCATCCGGCCGACGATCTGGCCGACCGGGGTGCCCAGCAGCGGCTCGACCTCGTGCCGCTGGATACGGGAGTTGGCCTCGGCGACCAGCAGGCCCTGGAGCGGCATGGGGAGGGGGCCGGGGCCGCTCGGGTCGTCCCAGGCGTCGGTCCACGCGGTGCGCAGCTGCCGGGCGGGTTTGCCGGTCAGGGCGCGGGAGCGGACGGTGTCCCCCGGGCCCGCGGCGAGCAGTTTCGCGGTCAGTCGCCGGGAGTGCAGCTGCGCCTCCTCGGTGGTCAGCCAGAGTGAGCCCAGCCAGACGCCCTGCGCGCCGAGGGCGAGCCCGGCGGCGATCTGCTCCCCGGTGCCGATACCGCCCGCGGCGAGCACCGGCAGCGGGTCGACGGCGGCCACGACTTCCGGGGTGAGCACCATGGTGGCGATCTCGCCGGTGTGCCCGCCCGCCTCGTACCCCTGGGCGACGACGATGTCGATACCGGCGGCCTTGTGGTGCAGGGCGTGCCGGGGGCTGCCGGCCAGCGCGGCGACGAGGACGCCGTGCTCGTGGGCGCGCCGGACGACATCGGCCGGCGGCGAACCGAGGGCGTTGGCCAGCAGCTTGATCGGATAGTCGAAGGCCACATCGAGCTGGGTGCGGGCGACCTGCTCCATCCACCCGGTGATCCGCCAGCCGGACGCCTCGCCCTCCGCGAGCCGCGGTACCTGGTGTTTCTCCAGCAGTTCGGCGACGAAGCGGCGGTGCTCCTCCGGGATCATCGCTTCGACCTCGGCCTCGCTGACGCCCGCCACCTTCTTGGCGGGCATCACCACATCGAGCCCGTACGGCAGCCCGTCGGTGTGCTGCTGCATCCAGTCGAGGTCACGCGCCAGTTCGTCCGGCGCGGTGTAGCGGACCGCCCCGAGCACCCCGAACCCGCCGGCCCGGGTGATCGCCGCGGCGACCGCGGGGAAGGGCGTGAACCCGAAGACGGCGTGCGCGGCTCCCAGCGTGTTGCTCAGCTCCGTCTGCATGGGCGCAGGATGCCGCAGCGGACCGTACGAGGGAAGAGATTTTCTGATACAGCGTCAGAAACTTGCGCCGGCTGGCAACTTGGCGGACCTATGCCCTGACCGGGCCGGCGCGGGTGACGCCCCGGCAGCAGGTGGCGGCCCTGGACGCCTTCCGCTGAGCCGGCCGCCGGGCCCGCCGCTCACCCCTCCTCCAGCACCGCCATCGCCGCGTTGTGACCGGGGATGCCGCTCACTCCCCCGCCGCGTGGCGCGCCCGCGCCGCACAGGAGGACGTTGGTGCGGCTGGTCGCCACACCCCAGCGGGCCGCGGTGGTCTCCCCGGCGGGGGCGTCCGCCGGCTCCGCGTAGGGGAAGGCCAGGTCGCGGTGGAAGATGTTGCCGCCGGGCAGGCCCAGTTCGCGGTCCAGGTCGAGGGGGGATCTGGCCTCGATGCAGGGGCGGCCGTCGGCGTCGTGGGCCAGACAGTCGGCGAGCGGCTCGGCGAGGTGGGTGTCGAGTTCGGCGAGGGTGGCCGCCAGGAGGCGGTCGCGGGTGGCGTCGTTGTCGGCGGTGAACAGGCGCGCGGGGGCGTGCAGACCGAAGAGGGTGAGTGTCTGGTAGCCCTGGCGGACCAGGTCGGCGCCGAGGATGGAGGGGTCGGTGAGCGAGTGGCAGTAGATCTCGGAGGGCGGGGCGACGGGCAGACCGCCGGACGCGGCCTGCTGGTAGGCGTCCTCCAGCTGGCGGTAGCCCTCGGCGATATGGAAGGTGCCGGAGAAGGCCTCCCGTGGGTCCACGCGGGTGTCCCGTAGCCGGGGCAGCCGGGTGAGCAGCATATTGACCTTGAGCTGGGCGCCCTCGGCGGGTGGCGGCGGTGCCTCGCCCAGGAGACGGACCAGCTCCCGCGGGGCGGCATTGACGAGCACCCGCCGGGCGCCGACGGTGCCCTGGTCGCAGGTCACCTCCGCGGTCCGGCCGTCCGTCGCGATACCGGTCACCTCGCAATCGGTGACGATCTCCGCCCCGGCCCCGCGGGCGGCATCGGCCAGCGCGTCGGTGAGGGCACCCATCCCGCCGATGGGGACGTCCCAGTCGCCGGTGCCGCCGCCGATGACGTGGTAGAGGAAGCAGCGGTTCTGGCGCAACGACGGGTCGTGGGCGGTGGCGAAGGTGCCGATCAGCGCATCGGTGAGCACCACCCCGCGGACCAGATCATCGGTGAAGGTCTCCTCGACCAGCTCGCCCAGGGGGCGTTCGAACAGCGCGTGCCAGAGGGCGTCGTCGTCGATACGGGCGCGCAGCGCGTCGCGGGAGGGGAGCGGTTCGGTCAGGGTCGGAAAGACCCGTTCGGCCAGCCGCCGGGTGCGGCCGTAGAAGTCCTGCCAGGCGGTGAACTCACGGTCGGAGCCGGTGAGTTCGGCGAACGCGGTACGGGTCCGGGCATCCCCGCCGCCGACCAGGAGCCCGGTCGGGCGGCCGTCGCGCACGGTGGGGGTGTAGGAGGAGACGGTGCGCTTACGGACCGCGAACCGCAGCCCGAGGTCCTGCACGATCTTCGGCGGCAGCAGGCTGACGAGGTAGGAGTAGCGGGACAGCCGGGCGTCGGTCCCGGCGAACGCCCGGGTCGACACGGCCGCGCCACCCGTGTGGTCCAGCCGCTCCAGCACCAGCACGCTGCGCCCGGCGCGTGCGAGATAGGCGGCGGCCACCAGCCCGTTGTGCCCGCCACCGACGATGACCGCGTCATACGAAGTCCGTTCCGGCATGCCCCTTGGTAGCACGCGGTGATCCCGGTCGCCAGGTGCAGGCGACTGAAACCTGCACCCGGGTCGGTGCGGCTTCTTGACCGGGCGGGGGGCTGCTCCTAGCGTCCCGGCCGTGCTCCGCCCCGGCACCGCTCCCGCCGTCCGCTCAGCGGGCCGTACCGCCCATCCGTGAGGTGACCCGTGTCCCGTCCGCCGGTACCCCGCATCGGCCGCTCCTTAGCCGGACTGACCGCCGTCGCCGCCTGCTCGGCCGGGCTGCTCGCGGCCCCCGCGCCGGCCTCCGCCGCCCCCGACCCGGCCCGTGCCCCCGGCGCCTCCCGCGCCACCGGGACATATCCGAATCTGGCCCCGCGCCCCCCGATGGGCTGGAACAACTGGTCGTACTACATGTGCGACCTCGACGAGAAGGTCGTCCTTGACAACGCGCGGGCGCTGGTCCGTACGGGACTGGCCCGGAAGGGCTACCGCACCGTCACCCTCGACGACTGCTGGATGAGCAGACAGCGCGACGCCAGGGGCCGGCTGGTGGCGGACCCGGTGAAGTTCCCGCACGGTATGGCCCACCTCGGGAAGCAGCTGCACGAGATGGGGCTGAAGTTCGGCATCTACGCCGACGTCGGCACGCTGACCTGCGAGAAGTTCCCGGGCAGCCTGGGGCATTTCCAGCAGGACGCGGAGCAGTTCGCGCGCTGGAAGGTGGACTACGTCAAGGCGGACGGCTGCAATGTGCCGGTCACCCCGGGACGCGGCAAGGAGGCGACCTTCCGTGAGCTCTACGGGCAGCTGAGCCGTGCGCTGCGCGACACCGGCCGCCCGATGACGTTCTCCGTGTCGGCACCGGCCTATTTCCAGTTCGACGGGGACAGCGTCTGGCACCGGGTCATCCGCTGGTCGTCCGAGGTCGGCAATCTGTGGCGGGGCGGCCGGGACATCGCCCTCCAGAAGAGCACACCGGCCGCGAAGTGGGCCTCCATCGTCTACAACTTCCGCTACAACTCCCGTCTGGCGGCCTTCCAGCGGGCCGGGCGCTGGAACGATCCGGACTTTCTGCTGGCCGGGGCGGCGGGCCTGACCCGTCAGGAGATGCAGAGCCAGATGTCGCTGTGGGCGATGATGGCCGCACCGCTGATCTCCAGTACGGATCTGTCCGATCTGCCCGCGGCGGCGCGGAAGGTGCTCGGGAACGAGCGGGTCATCGCCGTCGACCAGGACGCGCTCGGCGTCCAGGGGCGCGTGGTCGCGCAGGACGACGATTTCGCGGTGCTGTCCAAGCCGCTGAAGAACGGCGACCGGGCGATCGCCCTGTTCAACTCCGGCAGCACACCGCGCACGCTGTCCGTCACGGCCCGCGCGGCCGGGCTGGCGGAGGCGGACTCCTACCGGCTGCACGACCTGGTCACCGGCCGCCGTACGCACAGCGCGAAAGACATCGTGGCGCGGGAGGTGCCGCCGCACGGCACGGTGCTCTACCGGGTCACCCCGAACTGACCCGGGGGCCGGCGGACCGGGTGCCGTCCCGCTTCCGGCCGCGGCGTACGGCGCGCTCCTGGTGCAGCGCCGCGACCCGGCGCCGGAGCGCGGCCGCCTCCTCCCGGCGGCCCAGTTGCTCCAGGCACTGGGCGAGGTCGCCCTGGCTGGCCAGCGCGTCGAGATGGGCGGCGCCCAGGACCCGTTCGCGGGCGTCGGCGACCTGGCGGTAGATGTCCAGCGCCTCGCTCCAGCGGCCGAGCCAGCCGAGCGCCACCGCGGTCTCCCGGCGGCTGACCAGGGTGTCGGGGTGCTCGGGACCGAGCACCCGCGCGCGGGCCGCGGCCACCTCACGGGCCTCCACCAGCGCCTCCTGCCAGCGGTTCTGCCGCCCGAGGCTGACCCCGAGCCCGTGCCGGGCGCGCAGCGTCTCCGGGTCGTCGGCGCCCTGGGCGCGGGTACGGTCCACGACCAGGTCGCGGTAGAGCGCCAGGGCGTCCGCGCCGCGGCCGAGCCGGCCCAGGCCGATACCGACCTCGTAACGGACGGCGAGGGTGTCCTCGTGATCGGGCCCGAGCGTGGCGGTGCGCGCCGCCGCGACCTCCCGGTAGGTGTGCAGCGCTTCCGGCCACATGCCCAACTGGCCCAGGACGTGGGCGAGTTCGCAGTACGTGGCGAGGGTGTCGGGGTGCCGGGCGCCGAGCACCCGGGCGCGGGCCGCGGCCACCTCCTGGGTCATCGCCCGGCAGTCCTCCAGCCGTCCCAGCCGGCCGAGGTTGCGGGCGACATGGTGGCGGCAGCTCAGCGCGTCGGGATGGTCCGGGCCCAGCGCGCGCTCGCGGCCCGCGAGGACCTCGGCGTAGATCTGGTGCGCCTCGAAGTGCCGGCCCAGCCGGCCCAGCGCATGGCCGGCTTCCAGGCGGCTGGTGAGGGTGTCGGGGTGGTCGGCGCCGAGGAGCCGCTCGCGTGCCGCGGCGAGTGCGCGGTGCGCCTCGCCGGCCTCCTCCCAACGGCCCAGCCGGCCGAGGTTCAGCGCGGCGGTGTGCCGTCCGGCGAGGTCGGCGAGGGCGGCGCGGCGGTCGTCCGGCGGTGCCGGGCTGGCGATGCCGGCGGCCGGGGACGCGCCGCCGTCCTGCGGGTCGGTGCCGCCGGTCCAGGTGCCGGTGAGGACCGTGGCGGTGCCGTCGACGGGATACCGCTGCGGCCGCCGGGTGGCGTCCGCCGGGAAGCCGAGCGTCATCCCCTGCGTCCAGAACGGCAGCGGCGGGACGGGCACCGTCATGTCCGCGAAACCGGCGGCCACGGTGGCCCCGCAGGGGTGCGGATGGCGGGCATCGGCGAGGCGTTTGCCCAGCTCATCGGCGTCCCGGGGCCGGTCGTCGGGGTCCTTGGCGAGGAGTTCGAGCATGATCCGCTCGTAGGCCTCGGGCAGGTCGGGGCGGAGCGTACGGGGCGGCTTCGGCGCCAGGTCGCGGTGCCCGACGAGCACCGCCCAGGCGTCCCCCAGATCGAACGGCGGCACGCCGGTCGCGATCTCGTAGAGCACACACCCCAGCGAGTAGAGATCGCTGCGGTGGTCGACGCCGTGCGCACCGATCTGTTCGGGCGACATGTAGTGCGGGCTGCCCATGGCGATACCGGTGCCGGTGAGGCGGGCGGTGAAGCCGATGTCATGGCCGAGCCGGGCGATGCCGAAGTCGCAGATCTTGACCGTGCCGTCGGCGGTCCGGACGATGTTCGCCGGTTTCAGATCGCGGTGCACGATGGCCTGTTCATGGGTGTAGGCCAGCGCGGCCGTGACCTGTTCGGCGATCTCGATGACGTCCGGTACGGGCAGCGGCTGCCGGCGGTTGTCGTCCAGCAGCTGGCTGAGGTTTCGGCCGCTGAGCAGCTCCATCACGATGAAGAGGGTGCCGTCGTCCTCGCCGAAGTCATGGACGACGGTGACCCCGCGGTGCTGGAGCGCGGCCGCGACCCGGGCCTCACGGCGGAAACGTTCGCGCAGGACCTGGAGAAATGAGGGTTCGTGCCGCGGCCCCAGCGGCTTGAGGCATTTGACCGCGACCTGCCGGCCCAGCGACTCGTCGCGGGCCCGCCACACCTCCCCCATCCCGCCGCGCCCGATGGTGCCGAGCAGCCGGTACCGCCCTTGAATCAGTCTGTTCTCCGCCACCATGAATCGCCGCCCCCGTCCCCGTTTCCCCCGGTCAGCCGCGCAGCTCCCCCTGCGCGCCCTCCTGCCCGTCCAGTATGGCGGCGGATCGGCGGAGCTTGTAGGGCGCTGGGCGGCTGTCGGGGCCGAGTCGCGCGACGGCGCGCAGGATGTGCCGGGGCGGGAGCTGCCAGCGGACCGTGGGCGGAACGGCGCGAAGGAGGCGGCCGGTGGCGCGCAGCCGGCGGGTGACGGCGGCCGGGCGCACGGGACGCCCGTAGAGCTGGTGTGCGTACGCCGGGAGTGCGCCGTAGGCGAGCTGTGCCACCTGCCGCCAGAGCAGGGCGCGGGCCGGGACGAGCACGGCCGGGGCCGGTGGCCGGCGCAGGAAGCCGTCCACCTCGCGGGCCTCGGGGGTCAGCGCCAACTCGGGCCGTACGCGGGCGAAATAGGCGGCGAGCGCGGCCCTGCTGCCGGGCACCCCGGCCGGGTCGAGGCCGACGAGCCGGGCGCTCTCACGCTGCTCGTCGAGGTAGGTGTCGGCCTGGGCGGCGCCGACGGGGTAGCCGGAGCGGCGCAGTACGTCCAGGTAGGAGTCCACCTCGGCGCAGTGCACCCACAGCAGCAGGTCCGGTTCGTCGACGCCGTAGCGCTCACCGGTGTCCGGATCGGTGGCGGCCAGCCGGCGGTGGAGGCCACGGACCGCGGCGCCGGCCTGTTCGGCGGCCTCGGTGGTGCCGTAGGTGAGGGTGCCGACGAAGTTCGCGGTCCGCATCAGCCGCCCCCAGGCGTCCCGTCTCCCCTGCCCACTCATCCGGAACGCGGCGGAGTTCTGGAACACCCCGCGCACCGCCCGCGGGTGCAGCGCCTGGAGGTACAGCGCCCGGATGCCCGCGATCCACATCATCGGATCCGCATGCAGCTGCCAGGTCACGGAACGGGGCCCGAAGAGCCCCGGGTCGTCTGTGTGCACCACGCCTCCCTGCTGCCGGTTCAGCGCCGTACCCGCGGCATTCCCAGGCCGATCCACGAGATGATCTCGCGCTGGATCTCATTGTTGCCGCCGCCGAAGGTGAAGATGACGGCCGAGCGGTAGCCGCGTTCGAGTTCGCCGTGCAGGACGGCGCCGGCCGAGCGCTCCTTGAGCGGGCCCGCGGCGGCGACGACCTCCATGAGCCAGGCGTAGGCGTCCCGTCTGGCCTCGGAGCCGTAGACCTTGACCGCGGAGGCGTCCTGCGGGGTGAGCGTGCCGTGCTGGAGGGCGTCGACCATCTGCCAGTTCAGCAGCTTCATGGCATCCAGTCTGGTGTGGGTACGGGCCAGCCGGCCGCGTACCCAGCCCAGGTCGATGACCCGGCGGCCGTCGGTGAGCTTGGTGTCGGCGGCCCAGCGCTGGACGTTGTGCAGGGCGCGGATGGCCATGGTGCCGTGGGCGGCGAGGGTGACCCGTTCGTGGTTGAGCTGGTTGGTGATGATCCGCCAGCCCTTGTTCTCCTGGCCGACGCGGCGGGAGGCCGGGACGGTGATGTTCTCGTAGTAGCTGGCGGTGGTGTCGTGCGAGGCGAGGGTGTTGATCAGGGTGCAGGAGTAGCCGGGGTCGCTGGTGGGGACGAGGAGCATGGTGATGCCCTTGTGGGGCGGGGCGGCCGGATCGGTGCGCACCGCGAGCCACACCCACTCCGCGGTGTCCCCGTTGGTCGTCCAGATCTTCTGCCCGTTGACGACGTAGTGGCCGGTCTCCTCGTCGCCCTCCCGTATGGCGCGGGTCTTGAGGGCGGCCAGGTCGGTGCCGGCGTCCGGTTCGCTGTAGCCGATGGCGAAGTCAATCTCGCCGGAGAGGATCCTGGGCAGGAAGTAGGACTTCTGCTCGTCGGTGCCGAACTGCATGATCGTCGGGCCGACGGTGTTCAGCGCCATCAGCGGCAGCGGCACCCCGGCCTGGGCGGCCTCGTCGAAGAAGATGAACTGTTCCATCGGGGACAGGCCGCGGCCGCCGAACTCCTTGGGCCAGCCGACGCCGAGCCAGCCGTCGGCGCCCAGCCGGCGCACCGTCTCACGGTAGAAGCGCTTCTGGGCGGCGGGGTCGGCGAGATCACCTCTGGTGCCCCCGGGGTCCCGGCCGTAGGTGTTGTCCGGCACCAGCGCGGCGAAGTACGTACGCAGCTCGGCGCGCAACTGTTGCTGTTCGGGGGTGTATTCGAGGTGCACGGCCCCTCCAGTTCGTCCGGTCCGGTCGTCCGGTCCGCGGGGCCCGTGAAGCTGACGGGCCGTCGGCTGCCGGATCGGAGGCACAGTAGAACTTGTTCCAGTAATACGGAAGGGCGCGGAGCGGGCGGGCGGCGGGCCGCGCCGCTGCCGCACACACACGAAGGCCCGGTCCGGTACCGCTGTGGCACCGGACCGGGCCTCCCCGGGGCTCCATCAGCCCACGACGTGCTTCGCCGTGTGCTTCGGCTGCACCCGGTTGCGGTGAACGTCCTTGCAGTACTTGACGCGGCCGCTGTTGGTCACGTACTTCGCCGAGACCCAGGTCGCCCGCTCCTCGCGGGTCAGGTACCAGACGGAGTTGCCGCCCACATTCTGGGTGCGCACCTTGCACACCAGGCCGACGTGCGCGCGGTGGCGGAGGTAGCCCCGTACCGACGAGTCCGTGCTGGGGTACTGACGCTCGCTCAGACCCGCCTTGGCGGTGACCACGCCGTAGGGCTTCGGGGGGCCGGGCGTCGCCTGTGCCGGGGCCGCGGCGAGCAGCGTCGCGCCGAGGGCGACGGCCGTGGCCAGTGCGCCCGTACCGGCGACGAGCCGCCTGCCTCGGGCCACGAGGATGTCGGTCGTGGACATAGGGGGTCTCCTGTTCTTGACGCGCGATGCCACCCACTGGTGAGAAGTGGACATTACGCGCAAACCGCCAGTGGAATGTGGTGCAACGACGAACAGGCCGCCGATCGTGTGACGCCGCGCCTGCGCCCGGCTCACGGGCCCTCGCCGCCCGGTGCGCGCACCGGGGAGACCGGGCGTCAGCCCTCGGTGCCGACGCGGTGAATTCCGAACGAGGCCCCCTGCGGATCCCGGATCACCGCGACCTTCGGCCCGTGCGGGACCTCCGTCGGGGGCACCAGCAGCATCCCGCCGGACTCGGCGGCCCGGGCGGCCGTCCCCTCGACGTCCGCCACCGCGAAGTACGGGAGCCAGTGCGCCCTGATGTCCTCCGGGTAGAACTCGTCCAGCGCACTCAGGCCACCGAAGTCGGCGCCGTCGAGGCCCCACTGCGGATAGTCCTCATGGGTGCCCACGGTCCAGCCGAAGACCGTCGTGTAGAACGCCTTGGCGGCCTCGGAGTCCCGGGTGGCCAGCTCGACCCAGCCGAGGGAGCCCGGCGCGTTGAACACCGCGGCACCGGCGAACGAACGGGCCTGCCACACCGAGAAGACGGCGCCCTCCGGGTCGGCCAGTACGGCGAAGCGGCCCGCGTCGAAGACGTCCATCGGCCCGCTCAGCAGCCGGCCGCCCGCCTCGGTGACCGCCGCGGACAGCGCATCGGCGTCCCGGACCGCGAACGAGACGGTCCAGGCGGTCGGCTGACCGGGGGTGTGGAGCGGGGTCAGTGCGGCGACGGGGGCCTCCCCCAGATACAGCGTGGTGTAGCCCCCCGCCTCAGGGCGCGGATCGGTCTCGGCGCACCAGCCGAAGACCTCGCGGTAGTACACCTTGGCGGCAGCCACGTCCGAGGTCCCCAGCTCCACCCAGCAGGGCGCGCCGGGCGTGGGCTCAGTCATCTTCACGGTGTGTTCCGTCCCTCCGCGCCGGGCGATGGCCGGGCGGTGCCGCACTCGTGTCCGTTCGCCGCGGATCCGGTCTCCGTACGCTGCCGATCGTCCGATGGGCACGGCGGGGCCGCAACCGGAGGGCGGCCGTGGTGCCGGCCGGGCGCGGTGGCGGTCCCGCCGCCGTCACGGTTCGCGTCCGGCGCGCAGAAAGCGCAGCGCGCTGTCCGGGGCGTCGGGGGCGAAGGCCTGGGCCAGGGCGCGGGCGGCGTGGTCGGCGGCCTGCGCGGCGCGGGGCAGCAGGGCGGATTCGTAGGCGCGTACCGCCGCGTCCGGGTCGCTGTCCTCGGCCAGTGCCCGGGCGAGTTCACAGCCGTCGAGCATGGCGAGGCCGGCGCCCCCGCCGGCGAACGGGGTCATCAGATGCGCGGCGTCGCCGAGCAGGGTCAGGCCCGGGGTGTGGTTCCAGGTGTGCGGCACCGGCAGCGCGAACAGCGGGCGGTTGACGAACCCGCCGTCACTGTCCCGCAGCAGCGCCAGCAGCCGGTCGTCCCACCCGGCGAACCCGTCGAGCAGTACGGCGCGCACGGCCTCGGTGTCCGTGATCCGCACACCGGCCGCCAGCGCCCAGTCCTGGGAGCCGCGGAACCCGGCGTACACGAGGAGGTGGCCCCGGCCGTGCCGCCGGGCGAGCAGCCCCTTGCCGGCGGACAGCGCCAGCATGCCGCCGTCGCCGACGAGACGGGCGAGGTCCGGGTGGCGGCCGTCGGCGTCCTCGATCCCGGTCTCGACGAAGGTGACACCGGAGTAGTGGGGAGTCTCTTCGGAGAGCATCGGCCGCACCCGGGACCAGGCTCCGTCGGCGCCGATGACCAGGTCGAAGGTCTCGG
Source organism: Streptomyces lydicamycinicus (assembly GCF_000829715.2). Taxonomy (NCBI): domain Bacteria; kingdom Bacillati; phylum Actinomycetota; class Actinomycetes; order Kitasatosporales; family Streptomycetaceae; genus Streptomyces; species Streptomyces lydicamycinicus. The sequence goes on from NZ_BBNO01000009.1 coordinate 88,631, forward strand.
TGTGGCCGTCGTCGAACTCGGCCTTGTGGCGGCCGTCGCCGAGCGGGTGCAGGGTGCGCAGATAGCTGCCCCAGCGCACGGTCCCGGCGGTGAGGGAGGCCAGCAGCAGACGGCGCAGGGCGGCCCGGTCGACCTCGGTGCGGTCGGGCCCGCCGGGGGCGGGGGCGTCCTGGAGGAGCACGGTCGCGGTGTGGTCGAGCAGCCGCAGCTCCCGTCCGGCGGGGCGGGCGACGGCGGTGAACTCCTCGTACAGTCCGGCCGCCCGCAGTGCGGTCCGAGCGGTCGTCATCCGCAGTTCCAGGGCGCCGCCTTGCGGATCGGGGGCGGCCGGTGCCTCATGGGCGAAGACGGTGACCGGTACGCCGCTCCGCTGGAGCACCCGGGCACAGGTCAGGCCGCCGGGTCCGGCACCGATGATCGCGATGCGCGGAGTGGTGGGGTGCATGGCGCTCCTCGGCCGGGCGGAACCACAAGATCCCCTCACCAGAAAAACACGGTGCCTCCGCACCTGCAATGGAGGCGCTCTCGGGGTGTATCAACCCGGAGGCGTCATCGGCTCTTGACGCGTCCTCATCGAGGAGGGGAGGGGTCGGGCGGCGTGGGCGGCGGCAGGGAGGGGTAGAACACCCCAGGTCGGAGCCCTGAGCGCCGCAGTGGATGCCAGTCGCCCGACAAAAGGGATAGTTGACCGTTTACCGAACGCGCGCTTGCAGTATTAGGTATGCCTAACCTAATGTAACGACGCGTGTCGACGACCAAACCTCCTGCCACCGCACCCCCTGTGCCCGATGCGCGTCCCGCCGCGAAGGTCCTGCGGCGTGTCCCGCTGTTCGTGGCCGGGCTCGGTGCGCTGGCGGTCTGTGCCGCACTGAGCCTTGCCCTCGGCGCCCGCTCCGTACCGCTGTCCACCGTCTGGGACGCGCTGACCGGTGCCGCCCACGGGCCGGACGCCCTGGTGGTGACGGGGCTTCGGGTACCGCGGACCGTGGTGGCGCTCGCGGTCGGCGCCGCGCTCGGGGTCGCCGGAGCGGTCGTCCAGGGCATCACCCGCAACCCGCTCGCCTCCCCGACCACGCTCGGCATCAACGCGGGCGCGGGCTTCGCGGTGGTCACCGCGATCTACGCACTCCATCTGACCCGCCCCGTGCAGTACCTCTGGTTCGCGTTCGCGGGCGCCGCGGCCGCCGCGCTGTTCGCCCAGGCACTGGCCCGGCGCGCCGGCGACCTCGACCCGGTGCGCCTCGCGCTGGGCGGCACCGTGCTGCAACTCGTGCTGCTGTCCTGGACGTCGACGGTCATGCTGGCCAGCAAGCGGTCGCTGGACGAGGCCCGGTTCTGGCTGGCCGGTTCGCTGGCCGAGCGCCCGCTGGAGGTGCTCTACCCGGTGCTGCCGACCCTGGTGATCGGGCTGGTCGTCGCGCTGGCCCTCACCCCTGCCCTCAACGCCCTGGCGCTGGGCGACGATTCGGCGCAGGCGCTGGGCGTGCCGGTGTCGCGGATCCGCACCGTCGGCGGCCTGGCCGTCGTGCTGCTCGCCGCGTCCGCGGTGGCCGTGGCCGGTCCGCTGGCCTTCATCGGGCTGGCCGCACCGCATCTGGTCCGCCAGGTGCTGCGCACCTCCGACCACCGGGTGCTGGTGCCCGGCTGTCTGATCGCCGGTCCGCTGCTGCTGCTCACCGCCGACATCCTCGGACGGCTCGTCATCCGGCCGTCCGAGCTTCAGGTCGGCATCATCAGCGCGTTCCTCGGCGCGCCGCTGCTGGCGCTGCTGGCCCGGAAGGTGGCCCGATGAACGACGTCGTACGGAGCGCGAAGCCGCTCGGCTCCCCGTCGCCGGCCCCGGCCGCCGGACGCCGGCCCGGACGCGGCCGGACCCCGCTGCTCGCGCTCGCCGGTCTGGTGGTGCTTTTCGCGCTGGTGACGGTGTCCGTGGCCAACGGTGAGATGCCGCTGCCGCCCGTCGAGGCGGTCAAGGGGCTGTTCGGTGCCGGTGAGGCCGGCACGGTGCTGGTGGTCCAGGAATTCCGGGCCCCGCGGATGGTCGCGGCGATCGTCGCGGGAGCGGGCCTGGCCGTGGGCGGTGCGCTGTTGCAGCGGCTGTTCCGCAATCCGCTCGCCTCCCCCGATGTGATGGGGGTGACCGGCGGGGCCTCGTTCGGCGCGGTGGCGATGCTGGCCGCCGGGGCCTCGCAGGCGATGATGCCGCTGGCCGCGCTCGGCGGCGGGCTGCTGGCCGCGGTGCTGCTGGGAGTGTTCGGCGGGCGCTCCGGTACCAGCGTGACGCGCCTCGTGCTGGTCGGTCTCGCCGTACAGGCCGGCCTCTCCGCGGCGGTGAGCTTCATGGTCGTCAGCTTCCCCACCGAGCTGGCCGGTTCGGCCCTTCAGTGGACCACGGGCTCGGTGTACGGGCGGACCTGGACCGAGGTGTGGTCCGCTGGCGGGGCGGTGGCCGTGGGGCTCGTCCTCGCCTTCGCCCTGCAGCGCCGGCTCGCCGTCCTCGACCTGGGCGACGACTCGGCCGGCACGCTCGGCCTGAACACCCACACCGCCAGGCTTCAGATCCTGGTCATCGCCATCGTGCTGGCCTCCCTGGCCGCCGCGCTGACCGGACCGGTCGCCTTCGTGGCGCTGGCCGTGCCGCACATGGTGCGGTTCCTCGCCGGGCCGCCGACCGCCGGGACGCTGGCGCTGTCCGCCCTCGCCGGTGCCGTACTGCTGCTCACCTCCGATCTGGTGGCGCAGTATCTGCTGCCCGTCGGCGGCCTGCCGGTCGGAGTGGTCACCGCCACTCTGGGCGCGCCCTGGCTGCTGGTGCTGATGATCCGTCAGAGCAGTTCCGTGAACAGGAGTGTCCGATGACCGCCAACCAGCTCTCCACCCACGGACTCGACCTGCGCTACGGCGACCGTCTGATCGTCGGCGGCCTCGACCTGGTGCTGCCCGGCGGCGCCGTCACCGCCGTCGTCGGCCCCAACGCCTGTGGGAAGTCGACCCTGTTGCGCGGGCTGACCCGGCTGCTGCCGCCGGCCGCCGGCACCGTCGCGCTGGACGGCGCCGACATCCACCGGATGCCGGCCCGTGCGCTGGCCCTGAGGATGGGGCTGCTGCCGCAGCAGCCGGTCACCCCGGACGCGATCACCGTCGAGGCGCTGGTGCGGCTCGGCCGCTACCCGCACCAGCGGCTGCTGAGCCCCTGGTCGACGGCGGACCAGCAGGCGGTGGAGGAGGCGCTGCGGCGCACCGGCACCGAGGAGCTGCGCCACCAGCCCGTCGACCAGCTCTCCGGCGGCCAGCGGCAGCGCGCCTGGATCGCGCTCGCGCTGGCCCAGGACACCGATCTGCTGCTGCTCGACGAGCCCACCACCTTCCTGGACCTGCGGCACCAGCTCGATGTCCTCGACCTGGTCGCCGCGCTGCACTCCGAGGCGGGCCGCACCGTGGTGATGGTGCTGCACGACCTCGGACAGGCCGCCCGCTACGCGGATCATCTCGTGGTCCTCAAGGACGGGCAGCTGGCGGCGGCCGGCGCCCCGGCGGACGTACTCGACGCGGAGCTGGTGAAGTCCGTGTTCGACGTGGACTGCCGGGTGATCCCCGACCCCGAGACCGGTACCCCGCTGGTCGTCCCCAAGGGCAGCGCGAAACGGCACACCGCCGTCACCGCCTGACCCGAACCCGCTCTCCCCCACGAGCACTTCCCTTTCCGCTCCCCTGAAGGAAGTCGAGCCCTCATGTTCACGAGATTTGCTGTTCCCGGCCGCCGGCTGCCGGCCGCCCTGCTCGCCGCCACCGTGGGCGCCGCGACCCTGACCGCGTGCGGCGGCGGGGCGTCCAAGGACGACGACGCGGCGAAGGGCGGCGCCGGCTTCCCGCGCACCGTCAAGAGCGTCCAGGGCGGCTCGGTGAAGATCCCGGCCAAGCCCAAGCGCGTGGTGGTCCTGGACACCGGTGAGCTGGACGACGTCACCACCCTCGGCATCAAGCCCGTCGGCGCGGTCTCCCCGCACATGAAGACCGAGGGCGGCTTCCCCAAGTACCTCAAGGACGAGATCGGCGGCGTCAAGGACGTCGGTCCGCTGCTGGAGCCGAACCTTGAGAAGATCGCGATGCTGAAGCCCGATCTGATCCTGTCCTCCAAAGTCCGGCACGAGAAGATCTACGACAAGCTCAAGGCCATCGCGCCGACCGTCTTCACCGAGACCACCGGCGGCCCCTGGAAGGCCAATCTGAAGGTCCACGCCAAGGCCCTGGGTCTGGAGAAGGAGGCCGACCAGAAGCTGAAGGCGTACGAGAGCCGGGCCAAGGCGCTGGGCGAGGCCATCAAGAAGAAGAACCACGGCAAGATGCCGTCGGCCTCCGTGGTCCGCTTCGTCGCCGGCCCGACCCGCCTCTACCAGAAGTCCTCCTACAGCGGCGTGGTCCTCAACGACATCGGCCTGGCCCGGCCGAAGTCCCAGAGCTCCACCGACCCGGTCAAGACGATGCTCGACGTCAGTCCGGAGCAGATCGACAAGGCCGACGCCGACCTGGTGTTCGTGACCGTCGCGGACGACCCGGACAAGACCCAGCAGAAGGACGTCACGTCCAACCCGGTCTGGAAGGACCTGAAGGCCGTCAAGGACCACAAGGTCTACAACGTGCCGGACGAGACCTGGATGTCCGGTATCGGCATCCAGGCGGCCGAGCACATGCTCGCCGACGTGGCGAAGGCCGCCGGCGTGCCGCTGCCGAAGGGCTGACGCCCTGGGCAGTGGCCCCTACCCCACCGGGACCACTGCCCTCCTGCCCTCTTCGCCCCCCACCCCCGACCCCGAAGGGGCCCCGCTCATGCGGATGTATCTGCTCGCCCTCAACCCCACCGACTCGGTCACCGAGGGATTCCTGCCCGCCGCCGCCCGCCTCGGCCTCGACGTCACGATCCTGACGGACCAGCCCCCGGCGCACCGGGACGTATCCCCCCAGACCGAGGTCCTGGAGTGCGACGTCCATGACTTCCGCGCCGTCATCAACCGAATAGCCACCCACCACCGCGCCGACGCGGTCTTCACCAACAGCGACCATCTGCAGACTCAAGCAGCCCTGGCCGCCGACTACTTCGGGCTGCCCGGCAAGGACTGGCGGGCCGCGCTGCGCACCAAGAACAAGGGCGAGATGCGGCGCCATCTGGCCGTCTCCGGCATCGACGCGGTGCGGTCCGTGGAACTCGCCGCCGGGCAGGACCCGTCCGCGTTCGCCGCCGCGGACCTGCCCTATCCCGTGGTCCTCAAGCCCCGCGAGGGCGTGGCGAGCGAAGACGTGATCCTGGCCGGGGACCCCGAGGAGCTGGTGACACGCGCCAAGGAGATCCAGGCGCGGCGCCCCCACGCGGCGCTGCTGGCCGAGGAGTTCCTCGCCGGTGAGCTGTACACCCTGGAGACGATCGGCGACGGCCGGATACGGCATGTCCTGGGCGGCTTCCACACCACCGTCTCCCCACCACCCGTCTTCATCGAGGAACGGCTGGACTTCGTCGCCGCCCCGCCGGAGCCCGTGATCGCACAGGTGACGGCGCAACTCGACGCGCTGGGCGTCGGGTTGGGCGCCTGTCACACGGAGTACGTGGTGCACGAGGGCCGGGCGAGGCTCATCGAGGTGAACTACCGCGTCATCGGTGACCAGTGCGACCTGCTGCTCGCCCAGCTCCTGGACATCCCGCTGTTCGAGCACATCCTGCGGGCGCATCTGGGCGAGCCGCTGCCCGCGGATCTCGGTGCGCGGCGCGACGGCGCGGGCCGGGTGGACAGCCCCCTCGCCGACCGCGCGGGCACGCTCACCGCAGCGCCCGCCGCCACCGACCGGACGGTGGACGGCGTACGGCTGACGTACCGGCCGCTGCGCGCGCTCGGCGAGCGACATCCGTACTACGGCACCAACCGCGACTACCTCGGCTTGCTGCGGGTCACCGGCACCGACCGCAGCGCCGTGGACCGGGTGGCGGACGGCTTCCTCGCCGCGGAGCGCTGGGAGATCACTCCGTGAACACCGCACTCGCCAGCGCCGAGGGCCGCTCCCCGCACCGGACCGGCGACCCCGCCGGAGCGGAGGAAGAGGCCGAGCTGCTGCTGCGCGTTCTGGGCGCGCTGCTGCGCGAGGACGTGGTCGGCCTGCGCACCCGTGGCACGCTGCTGGAGCGGCCGGACGGCCCCTGGCTGCGGCTGCCCGCCGACGAGACCGCCGGGGCGCTGCTGCTGCCCCTCGGCGAGGACGGCTACCAGAGCGTGTACACGGCGCGGCTGCCGTTCCTCGTGCGGGAGTCCGACGGCGCCCGGCTGACCACGGTCGACGAGGTCCTCACGGCGCTCCACGCGCTGGCCGATCCGGCCGACCACGAGGGCTTTGAGGCCTTCGCCGAGGAGTGCCGCCAGACCCTGGCGACGATGCGGCTGCACACCCGGACCCGGGACGAGGCCGAGGATGAGCTGAGGGTCCGTCATGGCGCGGACCCGGCCGACTGGCTGGGACTGAACGGCGGCCTGGCCCACGACACGCTCGCCGCCCGGCTCGACCACCCCGTCTACCCGACCGCCCGCGGCCGGTCCGGTCTGACCGAGGCCCAACTGCGCTCCTACGCACCCGAGTTCCGTCCGGACTTCGCGCTGCGCTGGCTCGCCCTGCCGCGTGCCGCGGTCACCCTTCCGGGCGGCGAGGCGACGCTGCCCGCCTGTTGGCCGACGCCTGCCGAGCTGGGCCTCGCCCACCTCGACGACAGCCATCTCGCCCTCCCCGTACACCCGTTGACGCTCGGCGAACCGCTGGACGGTGCGCTGCGCGAAACGGGCCTGGCGGGCGACGCGCTGCTGTCCGAGCGCGCCGTGGTCGACGTCGTCCCCACCCTGTCGATGCGCACCGTGGCGGTGGACGCCGATCCACGGCTCCATCTGAAGCTGCCGCTGGCCACCGCCACACTGGGCCTGCGGAACCGGCGCACCATCAAGCCCCGTACGCTCATCGACGGCGCGGAGGGGCAGCGGCTGCTGGAGACCGTGATCGCCCGCGAGCCGCGCTTCCGGGAGTCGGTCCTTCAGGCCGACGAGACCGTCTACGCGCACGCCGACCACGAGCTGCTGACCGTGCTGTGCCGCCGCTACCCCGCAGGACTGGACGGCAGTGCCGTGGTGCCGATGGCCGCACTGCTGAGCCGGGCGCCCGGCGGGCGGCTGGTGATCGACCACCTCGCGGACCGCTTCTACGGCGGCGATCCGCTCGCCCTGCTGGACGCCTGCCTCACCCTGCTCTTCGACTGGCAGACCACGCTCTTCGGCTACGGCATCGCGCTGGAGTCCCACCAGCAGAACATCTCGCTGGTGTGGGACCGCACGGCGAACGGCACCCGGCTGCGGCTGCTGTTCAAGGACAACGACGGGCCGCGGATCAACGCCGCCCGGCTGCGGGACAGGCTGGGAGCCGACGCCCCGGACCCATCGGTCTTCGCCGACCCACGGATCTTCGCCGAGAGCGACCGGCCGGTGCTGGACCTGTTCGCCACCATCACCGTCCATCTGTGCGCGGGCTCGTACGCCTTCGGACTCGCCCGGCACGGACGGGCGCCGCTCACACGGCTGCTGGGTCTGGTCCGCGACCGGCTCGCCGAGGCCGCCGAACGGCTGGGCACCGCCCCGGGCGAGCCGGGCGCCGCGCTGCGCGCCTACGTCCTGGACGCCCCGCACCTCCCCGTCAAGGCGATGGTGAGCGCCGGGACGCTGCTCTCCAAGGAGCGTTCGGGCGCGGCCGACATCAACAAGCACTACACCACCGGCCCCAACTACCTGCTTCCGACGGGGACTTCCCGATGAGGACCACCACTTCTCGCCAGGTCGAACCGGCCGTCGTCGAAACCAAGGACCGCCCGGGCCTCGCCCGCCGCCAGGTGCACGCCGTGGCCGGCTGCTACTTCGTGGCGTCGTTCGCCGCCCTCGGACTGCCGCCGTACCTCACCGAGATCCTGCCCGAGCTCGGCGACGGCGCCGCCCGCTGGGCCGGACTGCTCTACATCGTCCCCACCATCTTCGGGGCCGTCGGCGCACCGCTGTGGGGGCGGCTCGCGGACCGCTTCGGCCGCAAACGGCTGCTGCTGCGGGCACAGTTGGGGCTGGCGCTGGCATTCCTGCTGGCCGGCTGGGCCGACTCGCTGGGCACGTTCGTCGCGGCGCTGGTCCTCCAGGGCATCCTCGGCGGCACCTTCGCCGCGTCGAACGGGTATCTGGGAGCGGCGCTCGAAGGCAACGCACTGTCCCGGGCGCTCACCCTGATGCAGGGCAGCGCCCGTGCGGCACTGGTCTTCGCCCCGATCGTGGTCGGCTCGCTGACGCCGTGGCTGTCGCCGCACCGTCAGTACGCCCTGCTGGCCGTGCTGCCGCTGACCGCGGCCGTGATGCTGGCGGCGCTGCCGGAGCCGCCGCGGATCCGGACCGGCGCACCGCAGGCCGCCACCGCGGAGGTCGACGCGGACGGCACGTCGGCGGTGGAGCCGGCCGCGGCCGAGGCCGCAGCCGCCGAGCCCTCCGGGCGGGCCCCGCTCTCCTCGCTGCGCGCCCTCTACGCCCTGGAGTTCGCCTTCGTCTTCTCCACCGTCATCTCCTTCCCCTACCTGATCTCCCTCATCAAGGAGCGGATTCCCGGCACCGGCCCCATGGTGTCCGGCGTGCTGTTCGCCCTGCCCCACATGTGCTATCTGGTCGCGGCGATGGCGGTGCACGCCGTCTTCCGCACCCGCCCCCGGCTCGGCATCGGTCTCGGCTTCGGCTGTATCGCGCTCGGTCTGGCCGGGCACGGCCTGGTGGACTCCCTCACCGGCTTCATCGCGGTCCGCCTGGTTCTCGGTGCCGGGCTCACCCTCGGTCTGGTCTGTCTGTCCGTACTGGCCGCGGACTGCGCCAAGGGCCGGGCCCCGGGCGGGCTGTTCGGCTCGATCGAATTCTTCTCCAAGGCCGGCGCGGTCGCCGCCGGTGTGGCCGCCGCGGCCGGCAACGACTGGTTCGGCCCCGCCGCGCCCGTCCTGACCGGCACCGCGATCGCCCTGGTCACCGTCCTCGCGACCGCCGCCCCTGTTCTGCTCTCCCGCCTCCCCCGCACCCGCAGGAGCCCGCGATGCCTCCGCTGACCAATTCCCCCGGCCCCGCCGTGGCACCCGCCGCCCCCGCCGGTCCGCCCACCGCCGACCAGGCCGTGGCGCACACCCTGCTCAACTGCCTGCTGCGCGAGGTGTCCGGACCCGAGCACCAGACCGCTGTCGACAACGGGCAGCTGCTGATCCGGCTGCCGCGCCGCGGTGTACTGCTGCGGGTCGCGCTGCGCCGTACCTCGCTGCTCGGCGCGCACCGGTTCACCGGCCCGGTGTCCGAACAGACCGCGGACGGCTGGGCCGAGGCCGGCTGGCGCCGGCTGGCCGAGTACGTGCACGCCGAGCTGTCGTTGCGGACCGGCGTGGACAACGAGGAGTTCCTGGCCCAGATCGCCTCCAGCCACCAGGCCGTCTCCGCGGCGCTGGCGGCCCGTACGGAGCGGCACCCGGCCGCCGGGGAGCAGAACCCGGAGGACTGGCAGACCGCCTATGTCACCTCCGAGCAGTCGCTGATCCTCGGCCACCGCTTCCACCCGACTCCCAAGGCCCGCACCGGTGATCCCGCCGCCTGGCAGTCGTACGCGCCCGAGACCGGGGCCGCCTTCCCGCTGCTGCTGCTCGCCGTGCGCGAGGAGCTGATCGCCGAGGAAGCGGCCGACGAGGGCGCCACCGCCCCGCTGGACGCGCTGCACACCGAGGTGCCGGACGGCTACCGGCTGCTGCCCGTCCACCCCTGGCAGTACGAGCTGCTGCGTGACCACGCCGGTCTGCGGGAGGCGCTGGACCGCGACGACATCCGCGTCCTGGGCAGCGGCGGGGCGCCGTTCGCCGCCACCGCGTCCGTGCGCACGCTCTACGACGGCGAGGCGTTCCTCAAGTTCAGCCTGAACGTCCGGATCACCAACTGCCTCCGGAAGAACGCCAGTTACGAGCTGTCCGGGGCGGTGGCCCTCACCCGGCTGCTGGCGCCGGCGCTCGCCGATCTCGCCACCCGGTTCCCGGGCAGCGCGGTGCTGCGGGAGCCCGCCTACCGCAGCCTGGCGCTGCCCGGCGCCGACGGCCGTCCGGACACCGAGCTGCTCGAAGGGTTCGGCGTCATCGTCCGCGAGGGTCTCTCCCAGCGGCTGCTGCCGGGTACCACCCCGCTGCTGGCGGCCGCCGTCGCCGACGAGTACCCCACCAGCCCGGCCCATGTCTCCCGGCTCCTGGACGACGCCGGACCGCAGGCCGCACTGGACTGGTGGGCCGCCTACCTCAATCTGCTGCTCCCGCCGGTGCTCGCCGCCTACTTCGACCACGGCCTGGTGCTGGAACCGCACCTCCAGAACGTGCTGGTCTGTGTCGACGGCGACGGGATGCCCGCCCAGGTCCTCTTCCGTGACCTGGAGGGCACCAAGCTGGTCCCCGAGCACCACGCCGAGCTGCTGGCGTCGCTGCCCGGGCGGGTCGCGGCCCCGATGACCTACGACGCCCAGCGCGGCTGGGACCGGGTCGTCTACTGCCTGCTGGTCAACCACGTCGCCGAGATGCTCGCCGCGCTCGCCGATCTGCACCCGGGCACCGAGGCGGAGCTGTGGGCGCAGGTGCGCCGCACCCTGCAGACCCACGCGGACCGGTACGGCTGCCCGCCGCGGCTGGCCGCCCTGCTGGCCGGTGTCCCGCTGCCCGCCAAGGCCAATCTGCTCACCCGCTGGGAGCGCAAGGCCGACCGTGAGGCCGGCTATGTCCTGCTGCCCTCGCCGCTGGCCGAGGCCGTTCTGTCCGGTGCCGTGCGCGCCGACGACACCACCCCCTGGAGCACCCGATGACCACCCCCGGCTTCGCCCCCACCGCCGCGGTCCGCGACCGCGTCCAGGGCCTCGCGCCCGAGGAACTGCCCGCCTACGTCTACGACCTGACGGCGCTGCGCGCGCATGCGGCCGAGGTCCGGGCCGCACTGCCCGAGCGCGTGGAGCTCTACTACGCGGCCAAGGCCAACCCGGAGCCGGGGATCCTGGGCGCGCTGCGCCCGTACGTCGACGGCTACGAGGTCTCCTCGGGCGGCGAGCTGGCGCATGTCGGCAAGGCCGTACCCGGCGCCCCGCTCGCCTTCGGCGGTCCTGGCAAGACCCCCGCGGAGATCGCCCAGGCGCTGGAGTGCGGTGTGGAGCGCTTCCATGTGGAGAGCCTGTACGAGCTCCGCATGCTCGCGAGTCTGGCCGGCCGGCTCGCCCCGGAACGCCGTATCGCGGTGCTGGCACGCTTCAATCTGCCGGTCGACGACGGTTCCCTGGACGGCAGTTCGCTCGCCATGGGCGGCCGCCCGACCCCCTTCGGGCTGGACCCCGGCCAGGCCGGTGAGGTCGTCGCGCTGCTCACCGACGGCACCTACCCGCACCTCGAACTCCGCGGTGTGCACGCCCACTTGGCCAGCGGCCTGGAGGCGCCGGAGCAGCTGGCCGTGGCGGAGGCGATCGTGACCTGGGCCGCCGGACTGGCCGCGGAGCACCGGTTCCCCCTCTCCGAGGTGGTCGTCGGCGGTGGCATGGCCGTCGACTACGCCGCCCCGGAGCGCCGTTTCGACTGGACCGCCTACGGCGCGGGCCTGGCCCGGCTCGCCGCGGCGCACCCCGGCCTCACCCTGCGGATCGAGCCGGGGCGGGCGCTCACCGCGTACTGCGGCTGGTACGCCACCGAGGTGCTGGATGTGAAGCACAGCCACGGCGAGGAGTTCGCCGTGGTGCGCGGCGGCACCCACCATCTGCGGACCCCCGCGACCAAGGGCCACGACCAGCCCTGCACGGTGCTGCCGTCCGACACGCCCTGGCCGCACCCCTGGCCGTGGCCGGCGGCGCAGGGCGGCCTGGTCACCATGACCGGGCAGCTGTGCACCCCGAAGGACGTGCTGGCCCGCGCGGTCCCGGCGCCGGGGCTGCGGGCCGGTGACCGGGTGGTGTTCGGGGTGGCCGGGGCGTACGCCTGGAACATCTCGCACCATGACTTCCTGATGCATCCGCGCCCGGGCTTCCACTTCCTCGACGGTGCCGCAGGGGAGGTCTGAGGCAGCCCTCCGCCCGGCGCTCCCTCGCAGTCGTACGGGGTGCACGGCAGGTCCGCCACCCCCGCGGGACCGGAGTGACGGCCACACCATCGGCGGTGCCTGCCGGGGCCCCGGGCGGGAACGGATGACGGGAAACCGATCGTCCGAAGGAGCTGAGCGGGACATGGGCCGGAACACGGCATTCTTGATCGCGGGAGCGGGGCTGGCCGGCGCCAAGGCCGCGGAGACACTGCGCAAGGAGGGCTTCGACGGCCCACTCGTGCTGCTGGGCGACGAGCGCGAGCGGCCGTACGAGCGGCCGCCGCTGTCCAAGGGCTATCTGCTGGGCACCGCAGAGCGGGAGACGGCCTACGTCCATCCGCCCGAGTGGTACGCCGAGCACGAGGTCGAGCTGCGTCTGGGCCAGGCCGTCACCGCGCTCGACCCGGCCGGCCATGAGGTGACCCTCGCGGACGGCAGCCGGCTCGGCTACGCCAAGCTGCTGCTGGCCACCGGCTCCACCCCCCGCCCGCTGCCGGTGCCCGGCGCGGACCTCGACGGGGTCCACTACCTGCGGCGGCTGGCGGACAGCGACCGGCTCAAGGAGGTCTTCCGGTCCGGGTCCCGGGTCGTGGTGATCGGCGCGGGCTGGATCGGCCTGGAGACCGCGGCCGCCGCGCGGGCCGCCGGGGTCGAGGTGACCGTGCTGGAGGCCGCGGCGCTGCCGCTGCTGCAGGTCCTGGGGCCCGAGGCCGCCCGGATCTTCGCCACCCTGCACACCGATCACGGGGTCGAGCTGCGCTGTGGTGTCCAGGTCGCGGAGATCACCGGCACGGGCGGTGCGGTGGACGGCGTGCGGCTGGCCGACGGCAGTCTGATCGGGGCCGACGCGGTCATCGTCGGCGTCGGGATCACCCCGAACAGTGAGCCGGCCGCCGCGGCGGGGCTCAAGGTCGACAACGGTGTCGTGGTGGACGAGCGGCTGTGCTCCTCCCACCCGGACATCTTCGCGGCCGGCGATGTCGCCAACGCCTACCACCCGCTCCTGGGCCGGCAGCTGCGCGTCGAGCACTGGGCCAACGCCCTCCACCAGCCGCAGACCGCCGCCAGGGCGATGCTGGGCCAGGACGTCCGCTACGACCGGCTGCCGTACTTCTTCACCGACCAGTACGACCTGGGCATGGAGTACACCGGATACGCCGAACCGGACGGCTATGACCAGGTCGTCTTCCGCGGGGACACCGATGCCCGGGAGTTCATCGCCTTCTGGCTCTCCCGGGGACGGGTGCTGGCCGGGATGAATGTGAATGTCTGGGACGTCACCGGGCCGATCAAGGCACTGGTGCGGAGCGGGCAGGCGGTCGACCCCGGGCGGCTGGCCGATCCGGCCGTGCCGCTGGACTCCCTGGTGCCCTGAGCGGCGGCCGCCGCCCGGTTCTCACGGAGCGCCTCCGGTGACTGTGTGGCCGCCGTAACGACTGGTGATCGCTTGATGTGACACCCGGTTAACGGGCCGTTCGTAGGGTCGGAGCGAGCTTCCGACCACGAAGGGAACCGTCCGTGACCGCACCGGAACCGCTGGCAGAGCGCCTCACGCAGGTGCGGACGGCGTGCTCGTACTGCGGGGTCGGGTGCGGGATCGTGCTGGATGTCGCGACGGACCCGGAGGGGCGGCGGACCGTCCGCAAGGCGGCCGGGGACAAGGCCCACCCGGCGAACGGTGGACGGCTGTGCACCAAGGGCGCAACCAGCGCCGAGCTGCTCGCCGCACCGGGGCGGCTGTCGGCCGCCCTGGTGCGCGCGGACCGCGGTGACGAGCCGGTGGCCGAGGCGATGACGGCGGCGATCAAGCAGACCGCCGGGCGGCTGCGCGAGATCGTCGACGAGCACGGCCCGGACGCGCTGGCGCTGTACGTGTCCGGCCAGATGACGCTGGAGGCCCAGTACTTGGCGAACAAGCTCGCCAAGGGCTTCGTGCGCACCCGGCACATCGAGTCCAACTCCCGGCTGTGCATGGCGAGCGCGGGCAGCGGCTACAAGCTGTCGCTGGGCGCGGACGGGCCGCCCGGCTCCTACCAGGACTTCGAGCATGCCGATGTCTTCTTCGTCATCGGTTCCAACATGGCCGACTGCCACCCGATCCTCTTCCTGCGGATGATGGAACGGGTGAAGGCGGGCGCCAAGCTGATCGTGGTCGATCCCCGCCGTACCGCCACCGCGGCCAAGGCCGATCTGTTTCTCCAGATCGCACCGGGTACGGATCTGGCGCTGCTGAACGGTCTGCTGCATCTGCTGGCCGAGAACGGCCGGGTGGACACGGAGTTCATCGCCGAGCACACCGAGGGCTGGGAGGCCATGCCGGCCTTCCTCCAGGACTATCCGCCGACGCGGGTCGCGGAGCTCACCGGAATTCCGGAGGCGGACCTGCGCCGGGCCGCCGAGTGGATCGGCGCGGCGGATGACTGGATGAGCTGCTGGACCATGGGCCTGAACCAGAGCACCCATGGCACCTGGAACACCAATGCCCTGGTCAACCTGCATCTGGCGACCGGTGCGATCTGCCGGCCCGGCAGCGGCCCGTTCTCGCTCACCGGCCAGCCCAATGCGATGGGCGGCCGCGAGATGGGCTACATGGGGCCGGGGCTGCCCGGCCAGCGGTCGACGCTGGTGGCCGAGGACCGTGCCTTCGCCGAGGAGCTGTGGGGCCTGGAGCCGGGGACGGTGCGGGCGGACGGGCCCGGGCAGGGGACCGTGGAGATGTTCCGGCGGATGGCGGACGGCGACATCAAGGCGTGCTGGATCATCTGCACCAACCCCGTCGCCTCGGTCGCCAACCGCCGGACGGTCATCGAGGGGCTGGAGGCCGCGGAGTTCGTGGTCGCCCAGGACGTCTTCGCGGAGACCGAGACCAACGCCTACGCCGATGTCGTACTGCCCGCGGCCATGTGGGCCGAGTCCGAGGGCGTGATGGTCAACTCGGAGCGCAATCTGACGCTGGTGCGACCGGCCGCGGACCCGCCGGGCGAGGCCTGGCCGGACTGGCGGATCATCGCGGAGATCGCCTGCGCCATGGGCTACGAGGACGCCTTCACCTACCACAGCGCGGAGGAGATATTCGAGGAGATCAAACGCGCCTGGAACCCGATGACCGGCTATGACCTGCGCGGAGTGACCTATGAGCGGCTGCGGGAGACCCCGGTGCAGTGGCCCAGCGCGGCCGTCGACGGGCCCGACCGGAATCCGGTGCGCTACCTCAACGACGGCGTCAGCCAGACCCTGGACGAGCGGCCCGACGGCACCCGCCCCCGGCTGTCCTTTCCCACCGCGACCGGCCGGGCCGTGTTCTTCGCCCGGCCGCACCTCCCGCCGGCCGAGATGCCCGACGACGACTTCCCGTACGTACTGAACACCGGGCGGCTGCCCCACCAGTGGCACACCCTGACCAAGACCGGCAAGGTCGCCAAGCTGAACAAGCTCAACCCCGGCCCGTTCGTGGAGCTGCACCCGCAGGACGCGGAGTCGCTGGGCCTCGCCGAGGGCGACATGGTGGAGGTCGCCTCGCGGCGCGGCCGGGCGGTGCTGCCCGCGGTGGTGACCGACCGGGTACGGCCCGGCAACTGCTTCGCGCCGTTCCACTGGAACGACCTGTTCGGCGAGTACCTCAGCGTCAACGCGGTGACCCATGACGCGGTCGACCCGGTCTCCTTCCAGCCCGAATTCAAGGTCTGCGCGGTGTCGCTGGCCAGGGTCGCGGCCGCCCCGGGGCAGCCGCAGGGCGGGGCGGGCGCCGGGCGGACCGGCGGCGGGTCGGGGGCCGGGGCGGACCAGGACCACGACGGGGCGACGGCGGTGCTGGCCGGGGTGTTCGGGCTCGGCGAACCCGCCCCGCCGGCGCTGGCCGAGCACGAACGGCGCTATCTCTCCGGTTTCCTCGCCGGGCTGGGCTCCGGGCCCGCCACCGCCGTCGGCACTCCCGTACTGCCGTCCCACGCCCCGTTCAGCCCGGAGAGCGCGCTGTGGGTCAACGGCGTCCTGGCCGGGATGTTCTCCCGCACGCCGGACACCCGGCCGGCGACGGCGGCGGACCCGGCGGAGGCTCCCGCCGAGGCAGCCGACGCCCCGGCCGCCCGTACGGTCGTCGTCCTGTGGGCCTCCCAGACGGGCAACGCGGAGGAGGTCGCCGCCGACACGGCCCGCCGGCTGACCGGCAGCGGACGGGCGGCGACGCTGCTCAGCATGGACGACAGCGCACCGGCCACCCTGCCCCGCGGCGCCGATCTGCTCATCGTCACCAGCACCTTCGGCGACGGCGACGCCCCCGACAACGGGACCGGCTTCTGGGAGACCCTGAACGCGCCGGACACGCCCCGGCTGGACGGGATGCGCTACTCCGTCCTCGCCCTGGGCGATTCCTCCTACGACGACTTCTGCGGCCACGGCCGCCGGCTCGACGCACGCCTCGCCGAGCTGGGCGCGAAGCGGCTGGTGCCCCGTACGGACTGCGAACCGGACTATGAGCAGCCGGCGGGGCAGTGGCTCGACCAGGTCCTCACGGCCCTGGAGGCCGGCGCGGAGCCGGAGGGCGGCGCGGAGCCGGAGGGCGGCGCGGAGCCGGACGGCGGTGCGGAGGCGCAGGCCGGCGGGGAGGCGGACGGCGGTGCCGGGGCGGGTGCCGCGGCCGCCGCGCCGCCGGGGGCGGTCCCGGCTCCCGCCGCACCGGGCGGGGCACGGGGCGGCCCCACCCGGCCCTCGAAGGCCGCGCCCGCCACCGCCCGCCTCGTCGGCAATGAACTGCTGAGCCGGGCGGGGGCCACCAAGGAGGTGCGGCAGTTCACCTTCGACACCCGGGACGGCGACGGCACCCCGCTGGACTACGAGGTGGGCGACGCGCTCGGCGTGCTGCCGCGGAACTGCCCGGACCTCGTCGCGGAGTGGCTGGCCGTCACCGGTCTCGATCCCGCCACCCCCGTAGAGCTCCCGGGCCCGGGCACGGTGCCGCTGGGCGAGGCGCTGCACCGCCATCTGGACATCGCCAGGATCACCCCCGCGCTGCTCCGGCTGGTCGCCGAACGCACCGGTGACCGGGTCCTCAAGAAGCTGCTGCGGCCCGACAACAAGGGTGAACTGGCCCAGTGGACCTGGAGCCGGCAGGCCGTCGACGTGCTCGCGGAGTTCCCGGTCCGGGCCGGTGCGGCGGAGTGGGCCGGTCTGCTCCCCCGTCTCCAGCCCCGGCTGTACTCCATATCGTCGAGCCCGCTGACCGATCCCGGGCTGCTCCGGCTGACGGTCTCCGTGGTCCGCTACGAGAACCGCGCGGGCCGCCCGCGCAAGGGCGTGGCCTCCACCTTTCTGGCCGATGCCGAGCCCGGCAGCCCGGTACCGGTCTTCGTCCAGCGCACCGCCCACTTCCGTCCGCCGGCCGACCCGGCCACCCCGATGGTGATGGTGGGCCCGGGCACCGGAGTCGCGCCCTTCCTCGGCTTCCTCGACGAACGGCGGGCCCGCGGCCACCGCGCCCCCAACTGGCTCTTCTTCGGGGAGCAGCGACGCGCCACGGACTTCTACTACGAGGAAGCGCTCGACCGGCTGCGCCGCGACGGGCTGCTCACCCGGCTGGACACCGCGTTCTCCCGCGATCAGCGGGCCAAGGTCTACGTCCAGGACCGGATGCGCGAACACGGCGCCCAGCTGTGGTCCTGGCTCCAGGACGGCGCACACTTCTATGTCTGCGGTGACGCCTCCCGGATGGCCAAGGATGTCGACCGCGCGCTGCGGGACATCGCCGTGGCACACGGTGGCCTGGCGGAGGAGACGGCCGCCGGTTACGTCAAACAGCTCGCCGCCGACAAGCGCTACGTCCGCGACGTGTACTGAGACGCAGCGGGACACGGACCGAGCCCGCCCCCTGCGTAACGCTCTCTCCCGGCCCTGCCGTTCGCGCGCCCCTCGATTGATTTCTTGAACGGGCCGACCTCGGGCATTGGACGGACGATGGAGAGGAAGGAGAGCGCTATGACCCTGATGACCGCTGACGCCATGACCACCGAACCGGAGCCGAAGGGACCGGGGCCGGTGCCGAGCGAGCCCGAACCGGTGCCACGGGACCCGGCCCCCGCCGAGCCGGAACCGGACGAGCCGGGCCCGGCCCCCACGGAGCCGCCCGGCTCGAAGCCGGGCGCCCACCCGGCGCCCGAACCACCCGACTGACACCGCCGCACCCCGATTGCCACCCGGTGTCAGCACAGCGAGGTGAGGACATGGTGCACACCCGAGGTGCTGCCACCGATCGGGGTGGCCGTCTCAGGCCGGCGGCCCTGTGAGATCGCCGGCCGCCTGGGTGATCTGGTGATCGCCACCGAGCCCCGGACCGAGCTGCTGCCCGCACTGCGCCCGCTGTGACCCGCCCGACGCACGCCCCATTGATGAGGAGCTGAGCATGCACGACGCGGAAATCCCGGCGGGGACGACGGAGGCCCCGGCGGCGGCGGGGCCCCTCGACGCCGCCGAGCTGCGACGGCTCGATGCCCACTGGCGGGCCGCCAACTATCTGGCCGTCGGGCAGATCTATCTGATGGCCAATCCACTGCTGGAGGCGCCGCTGCGCCCCGAGCACATCAAGCCGCGGCTGCTGGGCCACTGGGGCACCTCACCCGGTCTGAACCTGGTGCACACCCACCTCAACCGCGTCATCAAGGCCCGTGACCTGGACGCCCTGTGCGTATGGGGGCCCGGACACGGCGGTCCTGCCGTAGTGGCCAACTCCTGGCTGGACGGCACCTACTCCGAGACCTATCCCGATGTCAGCCGGGACGCCGCGGGCATGGCCCGGCTGTTCCGGCAGTTCTCGTTCCCCGGCGGTATCCCCAGCCATGTCGCGCCGGAGACCCCGGGCTCGATCCATGAGGGCGGCGAGCTGGGCTACTCCCTCACCCATGCCTATGGCGCCGCGTTCGACAATCCGGAGCTGCTGGTCGCCTGTGTGGTCGGCGACGGCGAGGCGGAGACCGGGCCGCTCGCCGCGTCCTGGCACGCCACGAAGTTCCTGGACCCGGTGCACGACGGCGCGGTGCTGCCCCTGCTGCATCTCAACGGCTACAAGATCGCCAATCCGACGGTGCTGGCCCGGATCCCGCGGGACGAACTGGACGCGCTGCTGCGCGGCTACGGCCATGACCCGATCCATGTCACCGGCGACGATCCGGCGACGGTCCATCAGGAGCTGGCCGCCGCCATGGACCGCGCCCTGGACCGGATCGCCGCCATCCAGCACCGGGCCCGCGGCGAGGGGGTCACCGAGCGCCCCCGCTGGCCCATGATCGTGCTGCGGACCCCCAAGGGCTGGACCGGCCCGCACGAGGTCGACGGGCAGCCCGTCGAGGGCACATGGCGCTCCCACCAGGTCCCGCTTCCGGGCGTACGGGAAGACGCCGGGCATCTGCGGCAGCTGGAGGAGTGGCTGCGCTCGTACCGGCCGGACGAGCTGTTCGACTCCGAGGGCCGGCCGCGGCCCGAGGTGCTGGCGTGTGTGCCCGAGGGCTCGCGCCGGCTCGGTGCCTCACCGCACGCCAACGGCGGTCTGCTGGTACGGGACCTGCCGCTGCCGCCGCTGGAGCGGTACGCCGTGGAGGTCGACAAGCGCGGCACCGTGCTGCACGAGCCGACCCGGGTGCTGGGCGGACTGCTGCAAGCGGTCATGGACGCCACCGCGGAGCGCCGCGACTTCCGTGTCGTGGGCCCCGACGAGACCGCGTCCAACCGTCTGGAGGCGCTCTACGAAGCCACCGGCAAGGCCTGGCAGGCACAAACACTGGACACCGACGAGCATCTCGCCCACGACGGCCGGGTCATGGAGGTGCTCTCCGAGCATCTGTGCCAGGGCTGGCTGGAGGGCTATCTCCTCACCGGCCGGCACGGGCTCTTCTCCAGCTACGAGGCGTTCGCGCACATCGTCGACTCCATGGTCAACCAGCACATCAAATGGCTGCGGACCGCGCGCCGGCTGCCCTGGCGGCGCCCCCTCGCCTCGTTGAACTATCTGCTCACCTCACACGTCTGGCGGCAGGACCACAACGGTTTCTCGCACCAGGACCCCGGCTTCGTCGACCACATCCTCAACAAGAGCCCGGAGGTGGTGCGGGTCTATCTGCCGCCGGACGCCAACACCCTGCTCTCGGTGGCCGACCATGCGCTGCGCAGCCGTGACTACGTCAATGTGATCGTGGCCGGCAAACAGCCGAGCTTCGACTGGCTCACCCTCGACGAGGCCCGCACCCACTGCGCCCGCGGCGCCGGCGCCTGGCAGTGGGCGGGCACCGAGGACGGCAGCAGGGACCCCGATGTGGTGCTGGCCTGCGCCGGGGACGTCCCCACCCAGGAGACGCTGGCCGCCGCCGCTCTGCTGCGCCGGCATCTGCCGGAGCTGGCGGTGCGGGTGGTCAATGTCGTCGACATGGCCCGGCTGCTGCCGTCGGGGGAGCATCCGCACGGTATGCCGGACCCCGAGTACGACGCGCTGTTCACCCGCGACAAGCCGGTCATCTTCGCCTACCACGGCTACCCGTGGCTGATCCACCGGCTCTGCTACCGCCGCGCCGGACACGAGAATCTCCATGTCCGCGGCTACAAGGAGGAGGGCACCACGACCACGCCCTTCGACATGGTCGTCCGCAACGATCTCGACCGGTACCGGCTGGTGATGGACGTGGTGGACCGGGTGCCCGGCCTCGGGGTGCGCGCCGTCGCGCTGCGGCAGGAGATGGCGGACACCCGCACCCGCCACCACGCCTGGATCCGGGAGCACGGCACCGATCTGCCGGAGGTCGCCGACTGGACCTGGGCCGGCTGACGGGGCCCGGTGGCGGCCCCGCCTCCGACGGAGTAACGCGCGGCGCGGTGACGGGGCGGCCCGGCCCCCGCATGTGAGCCTGAGGCCCGGGTACCCGGGGCCTCAGGAGGTGCGCGGATGGCGCGATGGCTGACAACGGGCGCCGAACTCATCGGCTGGTGGGCGGTGTTGACCGGACTGTGGATCGTGCTGATCGGTACGGTCGACACCCTGGAGTGGGCGGTCGGCGCCGGCGCCGCGCTGCTCGCCGCCGGTGCGGCCTGCGGTGCGCGGCGTGCGGTCGACCGCCGATGAGCGGTTGGACCGCCGCGGCCGCCGCGCTGCTGCTGTGCGGTGTCGCCCCGGCCGCCTGTGGCGCCGCCACCGGCCCGGTCCGGCGGCGGGTGCCCGCACAGAACCTGACGACCACCCTGCTCAGCCTGGTCATCCTGCTGCTGGCCCAGGGCTACGGCCGCCCGGCGTACACCGATCCGGCGCTGGTGCTCGCGGTGCTGGGGCCGGCCGGCACTCTGCTGTATGTGCGGCTGCTCGCCGACCAGTTGGCGGCACATCCGCCGCGGCCGCGCTCGCTGCTCGCGGTGACGGCGCTGAGCTATACGGCCGTGCCCGCCGTGGTGCTGCCGCTGTGTGTGGCCACCGGGCCCGGCAGGGCCATGGTGAAACTGCTGGTCATCGGCGTGCTGTTGGTGCTGGGGAGCCGGGTGGCGGCCCGTGCGGTGACCGCCGCCGTCTCCGCGGGCCACGGCCGGACCGGACCGGCGGAGGGAATGTCCGATGGCTGACGATCTGCCGCTGCTGCTCGGCCTGCTCCTGGTGGCCGCCGCCGGAACCGCCGCCGTCCTGGTGCGCGATCCGGTGCGGCAGTCCTTTCTGCTGTCCCTGTTCGGCCTGACGCTGGCCCTGGTCTTCCTGCTGCTCCAGGCCCCCGATGTCGCGCTCTCCCAGCTGGCGGTGGGCTCCGCGCTGACCCCGCTGATGGTGCTGCTGTCCGTACGCAAGGTGCGGCGCAAGGCGCGCAGTGAGCGCCGGGAGGAGCACGAATGAGCAGCAGGCTGCGGCTGTGGGTGCTGGCCGCCGGCGGACTGGGGGTGGCCGTCCTGTTCGTCCTGGCCTGCTTCGACCTGCCGGCGTTCGGCGGGCTCCGGCACCCGTACGGCGACCGGGCCGTGCATGCCGCGCTGGCCCGGCACACCGCCAACACCGTCTCCTCCGTCAACTTCGACCAGCGCGCCTTCGACACCCTCGGCGAGGAGTCCATCCTGTTCGGCTCGGTGGTGGGCACCGTCGTCCTGCTCCGCCAGACCCGGGACGAGGGCCGGCTGCCCCCGGAGCCGGCCACGGTCGCGCCGCCGGTCCGCCGCTATGCGCTGATCGCGCTGCCCGTCACCCTGCTCATCGGCCTGTACGTCATCGCGCACGGCCAGCTCAGCCCCGGCGGCGGCTTCCAGGGCGGGGTCGTGGTCGCCACCGCGCTGCATCTGCTCTATATCGCCGTGGACTACCGGGCGCTGGAGCGGATCCGGCCGGTCGGCCTGTACGAGGTGGCGGATGCCGCCGGGGAGGCCGCCTATCTGCTGGTGGGCACGGCCGCGCTGGTGACGGGGGCGGCGTTTTTGACCAACTTCCTTCCCTACGGCACGTTCAACACGCTCTCCTCCGGCGGCACCGTCCCGCTGCTCAACGCCGCCATCGGCGTGGAGGTGGCCTGCGGGGTGGTCGTCCTGCTGGCCCGTTTCCTGGACCAGGCCGTAGAGATCGAGAGCGGGGACCGGGACGACGAAGCGGAGGCCGGGACATGAGTGTGCTGCCGTATCTGATCGCCGGATGGCTGTTCCTGATCGGCTGTTACGGGCTGGCCACCAGCCGCAACCTCATCCACGCGGTGGGCTGTCTCGCCGTCTGCCAGTCCTCGACCTATGTCCTGCTGCTCGCCATCGGCTACCGGGACGGCGGCACCGCCCCGGTCTTCTCCGACATCGCGCCGGGCTCCCGCCCCGTCGTCGACCCCGTCGTGCAGGCCCTCACCCTCACGGACATCGTCATCGGGGCGACCGTCACCGCGCTGCTGCTCTCCCTGGTCATCCAGGTCGCCAAACGGCACCGGACGGTGGACCCGGACGAGCTCTCGGAGCTGCGGGGGTGAGCGTCGACCGGATCCTTCCGCTGATCGTGGCGGTCCCGCTGTTCGGGGCGGCGCTGCTGGTCGGCGCGGGCCGGCGGCTGCCGCGGTCCGCCGCCGAGGTGCTGGGGTGTCTCTTCGCCGCGGCCACGGCGGCGCTCGCGCTGGCCGCATCGGCCGGTACCCCGTCGTCCAGCGCCCGGCCCCTCGAATGGCTGGGCGGCTGGCGGCCGCACGACGGGGCGGGGGTGGGCATCGTGCTGGTCGGCGACCGTATCGGCCTCGGCCTGGCCACCCTGGTCTCCCTGCTGGTGGTGGCCGCCCTCGCCTACGCCTGGCGGTACTTCGACGAACCCCCACGGCGCCACGCGGGCTCCTTTCCCGCCCTGGTGCTGCTCTTCCAGGCGGGCATGTGCGGCTTCGCGCTGGCCGGGGATCTGTTCAACGCCTTTGTCTTCTTCGAGCTGATGGGCGTCGTCGCCTACGCCCTGACCGGCTACCGCGTCGAGGAGGCCCGCGCCGTCCAGGGGGCCTTGGTGTTCGGCGTCGTCAACTCCCTCGGTGCCTACACCACCTTGCTGGGCATCGGCCTGCTCTACGCCCGCACCGGCGAACTCGGCCTCGCCCAGATCGGCAGCGCCCTCGACGCGCGCCCCGGCGGCCCGGACGCGCTGGTGATCGCCGCCTTCGTCCTCGTGGCCACCGGACTGCTCGTCAAGGCCGCGGCGGTGCCGTTCCACTTCTGGCTCGCCGATGCGCATGCGGTGGCCCCCACGCCGGTGTGCATGCTGATGTCCGGGGTCATGGTCGAGCTGGGCGTGTACGGCACCGCCCGGGTCTACTGGACGGTCTTCGCGGGCCCCGGCGGCATCCCGGCGCCCGACGCGCAGCGGGCGCTGCTGGCGCTGGGGGTGCTGACCGCGGTGCTCGGTGCGGTGATGTGCGGGCTCCAGCGCCATCTCAAGCGGCTGCTGGCCTATTCCACCGTCGCGCACACCGGCCTGTTCCTCATCGGCCTGGCGGTGCTCACCCCGGAGGGGCTCGGCGGTGTCGCGCTGTACGTGCCGGCGCATGCCGGGGTGAAGGCGGCGCTCTTCGCCTGTGTGGGGATCCTGCTGGACCGGTTCGGCAGCGTCGATGAGCCCGAGCTGCACGGCAAGGGGCGGGAACTCCCGTGGGTGGGCGTGCTGTTCGGGACCGGCGGGCTGGCGCTGGCCGGACTGCCGCCGTTCGGCACCGCGCTGGGCAAGGCCGTGACCGAGGAGGCGGTGGGCGGCTGGGCGACCGCGCTGTTCGTGGTGGTCTCGGCGGCCACCGGGGGCGCGGTGCTGCGGGCCGGAGCGCGGGTGTTCCTGGGCCTGGGGCCGGTCCTGGGGAGCGGGGCCGCCACGTCCGGGCCGGCCGACGCCGCCGACGACGCGGCCGCCGAGGAGACCACCGGGAAGGCGGAGGAGCCGGAGACCAGCGGCGGACGGCTCACCCGGGTTCCGGGCAGCATGCTCGCGGTGCCCGCCGCGCTGCTCGCCGGGGCCCTGGCGGTCGGACTGGTCCCGGGCCTGCGCACCGGCACCGGTCACGCCGCCGATGCCTTCACCGACCAGGCCGGCTACCTCGCGGCCGTGCTGCACGGCCGGGCGGTGGAGCCCGCGTCCACTCCCCCGCCGCACTGGTCCACGGCCGGCGTGCTGTGGGGACTGCTCGCCACCGCGCTGGCCGTGGGCCTCGCCCTGCTCGCCGTGCGCCGTCCGCTGGGCGCCGAACCCGCCCGCTGGACCACACCGCTGCGCCGGCTGCACTCCGGCCATGTCGGCGACTATGTCGCATGGTTCCTGGCGGGCGTCACCCTGCTGGGGGTGCTGGTCGTGTGACGGGCCCGGCCGCGGTCCTGGCACTTCCCACGACCGGTTGCGGGTCGTGCCCCCGGCCCGGGTTCCGGGCCGCGCCCGCGGCCGGGATCCGGGAGCCGCGCCCGCGGCCGTGCCCCGCCCGTTTCAGGCCCCCGCGGCCTCCCGTACCTCCTCGGCGACGGACCGGTCCAGCGCCGCGCGCACCAGCCCCGAGGCGAACGCCGCGGTCTCGTCCGCACCGACCAGCCGGGCCAGCTTCTCGCTGTCGCCCGGCAGGCCCAGCCGCTCCGCCCCCTGGACCGCCTTGGCGTCGAGATACGGGGCGAGTTCGGGCCAGACGCCCTGGACCTCGCGCAGAAAGATGTGGCAGCCCGCCGGTCCCAGGCCGGGCACCTCCCGCAGTGCGCTGCGCAGCGCCCCGAGGTCGCCGTCGGCCGCGTCCCGCATCCGCCGCAGATCGCCGCCGTACCGGTCCAGCAGCAGGGTGGCACCGTCCCCGAGCTGAGTGGCGGTGCGCTCGTCGTAGCGCCGGTAGCCGCCCTCGCCCAGCGCGTCGACCCGTTGCTGCCAGGTCGCGTCCGCCATCCGCCGGGGTGTGCGCAGTCCCGCGTCGAACAGCGCCCGGGCGGCCGCCACCGCCACCGAGGCGCGGATCCGCGCACTGAGCAGCCCGGCCAGCACCAGCACCTGGTACAGCGGCTGCGGGGTGTTCGCCAGCCGGATACCGCTCTCCGCGGCGAAGGTCTCACCGTGCCGCTCCAACAGGGTGCGGGCCAGCGCCCGCTGACCGCCGCGGGGGCTCATCGCGCGCACCCGTACCGGCACAGCACGTCATTGCGGGAAGTCTCGTTCACGTCCTGTCCTCCGTCGTTCCGGTCGGGGTCCGCACTCACCGTCCCCGGTACGCACGGCGGGAAACAGCCGCTGCTCCGTGGGGCGCAACGACACCGCACCGTATGCGTGGCCAGGTACGGGCGGCTACGCTCGCGACGGCGGTCCGACCGACGACGGGGAGGCCACGCTTGTCCCGGCACGCTGACGCTGCACCGCACTCCACCGGCCGGCCGGACCGGCAGGACGGGAAGGACGCGGAGGACGCCAGGACGGCGGTCACGGTCTTCGTGGCTCTCGGCGCCAATCTGGTGATCGCCCTGGCCAAGCTGGCCGGCGGGCTGTTCGCGCGCTCGCCCGCGCTGCTGTCCGAGGCGGCGCATTCGGTCGCCGACAGCCTCAATGAGCTGTTCCTGCTCGCCTCGCTCAAGCGCAGCACCCGCGCGCCCGACAGCCGGCACCCCTTCGGCTACGGCAAGGAGCGGTACTTCTGGTCGCTGCTCGCCGCGGTCGGCATTTTCGTCATGGGCGGCTGTTTCTCCTTCTTCCAGGGCATCGAGGCCCTGCGCTCGCACCACTCGGAGACCTTTACGGGCTATGTCGTGGGCCTCGTCGTGCTGGCCGTCGCGCTGGTCGCCGAGGGCTCCTCGCTGGTCCGCGCCCTGCTCCAGGTCCGTGGCCGGGCGCGGCAGGCCGGCCACAGCATGCGAAAGGCGGTCCGGACGGCCGACGACCCGGCGCTGCGGACGGTACTGGCCGAGGACTCCACCGCCTGTTTCGGTGTGCTGGTCGCCATGGCCGGCCTGGGCCTTCACATGATCACCGGCGAGGTGCAGTGGGAGGCCTGGGCCTCCATGATCATCGGCGCGCTGCTGGTGTTCGTCGCCTATCAGCTGGCCAAGGAGTCCCGTGGCCAGATCATCGGCGAGGCCGCCGACCCGGCGCTGCGCCGGGCCCTGCGGACGTTCCTGGAGGAGCAGCCGGAGATCGACACGGTGACCACCCTGCTGACCATGCGGCTGGGCACCCGCTCCACGCTGATCGCGGCCCGGGTCGATCTCGTCGGCGGGCTGGACAGCGAGGAGGTCGAAGAGGTCCTGGTGCGGGTGAAGGCGGCCGTCCGTGAGCAATGGCCGATCGCCGACCAGGTCTTCCTGGACGTCACGGAGGCCACGCCGCGGGACCGGGAGCGCGCGCGGCGGGAGCGGCGGCAGCTCGACGAGTCGGTGAGCGCGGGCGGCGAGGGGCCCGGGGCGAAGCCGCCGGAGGTCCAGGGGTGAGGTGGCGCCGGAGGTGTGCTCCCGCCGGCCGCCGCGTCGCTCACCGCAGCGCGTCGAGCCGCCGGCGCGCCGTACGCAGCGACCGCCCGCGGGCCGGCGCCCCGGACCACGGCCGCGCCGCCACCTGCTCCAGCACGCCCGCGACATCCTTCACCGTCCAGCTCCGCGCGGTGAGTTGGGGATCGTCGAGCTGCTGACGGCTGATCGGCGCGGCGACCGGACCGCCCGCTTTCGCCCGCAGCGACCAGGGCGCGACGGCCGTCTGGGCATAGGCGTTGCGCTGCACATCGAGGTAGAGCCGGTCGCCCCGGGACTTCTTGCGTACGGCGGTGGTGAGGCGGTCCGGGTGACGCGCCGCCAGCACCTCGGCGGCGTCCTGGGCGAAGCCGCGGACCGTGTCGAAGTCGCTCTTGCCGTCCAGCGGCACGATGACGTGCAGGCCCTTCGACCCCGTGGTCATCAGGGCGGCCGGCAGCCCGAGTTCGTCGAGCAGTCCGCAGAGCCGCCGGGCGGCTTCCCGTACGGCTTCGAAGTCCGGGCCGGGCGGGTCGAGATCGAACACCAGCCGGTCGGGGTGGTCGGGCCGGCCGGCGCGGGACAGCCAGCGGTGGAAGGTGAGACAGGCCTGGTCAGCGAGGAACAGCAGGGTCGCCTTGTCGTCGCAGACGGTGTGGGTGACGGTGCCGCCCTCCTTGGTGACCTCCGCCCGCCGGATCCAGTCGGGGTAGTGGCCGGGGGTGTCCTTCTGCATGAACTGCGGGCCGCCGAGGCCCTCCGGAAGCCGTTCCAGCATCAGCGGCCGTCCCCGGAGCTGCGGGACCATCGCCACGGCCACCCGGCGGTAGTAGCCGACGACATCGGCCTTGGTCAGCCCGTCGTCGGGGAAGAGGACCTTCTCCGGCCGGTGGATCCGCACCGTGCGGCGGCCGGCGCGCACGGTCTCCGTGCCGGTGCCGGTATCTGTGGCGTTCATGCGGGCGGGGGTACCCGCTCCGGGCCGTCGTACGCTCGCGCGTCCGGGTGGTGCGGGGCGCGGTGCGGCCGTTCGCCGTCCGTGTCGCCGGGCGGTCCGGGGCGTCGCAGAGTGAGGAGGTACCTCGCGGAGTCCGTACGCCGTATGCCGCATGGCCGGCCCGGGATCGGCAAGGAGAACCAGCATGCCGCGCGGAGCGGGCGCCGGGCGCCCGGCCGCGGAGGAGCGACGTGTGAGGAGCTCATGACGGTGCGACAGCCAGCACGACCGCCGGGCATCACCCATCGGGACCCGGTCCCGCCCACCCCGGGCCCGGGACCCGGGCCACCAGGCCCCACGCCGGGCCCGGGCCCCGGCCCGGTCCCCGCACCGGGCCCCGATCCGGTGCCCCCGCAGCCACCACGTCCCGAGCCGGACCCGGTCCCGCCCCATCCGGCGCCGCCTACGCCGGGCCCGGAGCCCGGCCCCGCGCCCGATCCGCTCCCGGCCCCGGGCGCCGCGGGACGGGCCGTGCCACCGGGCGCCTCCGGGTCGCCCGGAGCCGCGCCCGGCTCGCCGTCGACGGAGCCGCGGGGAACGCCCGCACCACGCTGACGAGGCAGGCCCTGGCCGATCCACGGTGGATCGCCAGGGCCCGCGTGGGTCGGCGTGCGCCCGCGCCGGCCCGCCGGACAGGTTCTACGCTCGGCGGGTGCGGAATTCCGAGGAGCGTGCCGAGGGTGCGGGACCGTTCATCACCCGGCTGACCTGGCGCCTCGAAGAGGGCGGCACGGCCGTCTGGGAGTCGCGGGCGGCCCGTAAGCGCGGGACGCTCGCAGTACGGCCCGCGGGGGCCGCCGAGACCAGTACGCGGCGGGCCGGCGCCGCGGCGCTCGACCGGCTGCGCAGACTCAACGGCGTGGCCGCGGTCTCCTTCACGATCGGCGGGTCCCTCTTCGCCCTCGGCGCGGCGCTCGCCCAGTGGAGCTCGGGCCCGGCCACCAGCGCCACGATCTACTTCGTCGGCGGGGTGTTCTTCACCCTGGGCGGCTATGCCTCACTCGTTCAGGCCATCAACGCGCCGCGGCGGGAGAGCACGGCCGGTTCGCTGGCCACACACCGCTTCCGGTGGTGGAGCTACGAGCCGGGCCGGATCGACTGGCTCAGTACGTTCGTGCTGTTCGCGGGGACGCTGGTGTTCGGTGTCAATCTGCTGGATTCCTTTCTCCAGGGGCTCACGTCCCAGCAGCTGAACCGGCTGGTCTGGGCGCCCGACATGATCGGGTGTCTGCTGTTCCTGATCTCGGGTCATCTGGCGGTCGCCGAGATCTGCCACGGCCGGCCGTGCATCCACCGGCGCAGCCTCGGGTGGTGGATCGTCGCGGTCAATCAGCTGGGTTCGGTGCTCTTCATGGTCTCCGCGGTGGCCGCGTTCACCCGCCCGGAGACCGGCAGTGAGGTCAGCGTCGGCGTCGCCAACTGGGGAACTCTCACGGGAGCCCTGTGCTTCGCGGTGGCCGGTGTGCTCCAGGCCTTCGAACGTCCCTGACATGCGGCCGACCGGACCCTGTGTAAACGTGGAATGCACTGCATGGCCACCTGCGGGTCCGGTTTGGACGGCCAGGTTTCTCAAGTGAGGAGTGACCCATGGCCACTCAGAAGAAATATGTGGGCGGCTGGACGGCGTTCGCCGCGGTCCTGATGATTTTCGGTGGTGCGATGGCCTTCCTGGAAGGCATCTCCGCCATCGCCAAGGACCAGGTATTCGTCACCACACAGAACTACGTCTTCTCCTTCAACCTCACGGGCTGGGGCTGGATCCATCTCATCCTGGGCATCATCATCCTGCTCGCGGGCGTCGCACTGCTCGCGACCGGGGCGACGTGGGCACGGGTCATCGGTGTGATCCTGGCCGGCCTGGGTGCGCTCGCGAACTTCCTGTGGATTCCGCACTACCCGTTCTGGGCCATCGTGCTGATCGCCATCGACATCTTCATCATCTGGGCGCTGTGTACGGACAACCACCGCCACGCCGCCACCAGGTGAGCTGAACCCTCCGGCGCCGGCAATGGCCACCGGACCCACCGCACAGGAACGCGCGGAACAGGGCAGGGCACTTCGCTCCGAAGTGCCCCGCTCCCGTCATGCGGAGTTCGAGCCCACCGCCTCCCGTGCCGATCCGGTGGACCTCATCGAGCGGCAATCGGCGGTCCGCGTACCGGAGTTGGTGCCCCTCCGCTACGGGCGGATGCTGGAGTCGCCGTTCCGCTTCTACCGCGGGGCCGCGGCCATCATGGCGGCGGATCTGGCGACCACCCCGTCGACGGGGCTGCGGGCCCAGCTGTGCGGGGACGCCCATCTGCTGAACTTCCGGCTGCTGGCCTCCCCCGAGCGGCATCTGATGTTCGACATCAACGACTTCGACGAGACCCTGCCCGGTCCGTGGGAGTGGGACGTCAAACGGCTGGCGGCCAGCTTCGCCATCGCGGGCCGCGGCAACGGTTTCAGCGAGACGGTCCGGGCCGGCATCGTCCGGGCCGCCTGTGCGTCCTACCGCGACCGGATGCGCCAGTACGCGGACCTGCGGACCCTGGAGGTCTGGTACGCCCATGCCGATATGGCCGATGTGCAGGCCGAGGAGGCGCAGGAGCTGGGCAGCAGGGGCCGGGCGGGGCTGTCCCGGGTCATCGCGGAAGCCCGTACGCACGACACCGTGCAGGCGTTCCGCAAGCTGACCCGGAAGAGCGGCGGCCGGGTCCGGATCGCCGCCGATCCCCCGTTGATCGTGCCGCTGGCGGATCTGCTGCCGGACGCGGAGCGTGACGAGCTGGAGGACCGGCTCCGCGGGCTGATCCAGGGCTACGCCGCCAGTCTGCGGTCGGACCACCGGCGGCTGCTGGAGCAGTACCGGGTGGTCGACATGGCCCGCAAGGTCGTGGGCGTCGGCAGTGTGGGCACCCGCTGCTGGATCGTGCTGCTGCTCGGCAAGGACGCGGACGACCCGCTGCTGCTCCAGGCCAAGGAGGCCGACGAGTCGGTCCTCGCCCCGTACGCCGGCGCGGCCGCCCAGCGCAACCAGGGCGAACGCGTGGTGGCCGGCCAGCGGCTGATGCAGGCCGCCAGTGACATCTTCCTCGGCTGGGACCGGGTCACCGGGATCGACGGCCGCACCCGCGACTTCTACGTACGCCAGCTGCGCGACTGGAAGGGCATCATGCCCGCGGACATGATGGTGCCGGTGGGCATGCGGCGCTTCGCGGTGCGCTGCGGTGCCACGCTGGCCCGCGCGCACGCCCGCTCCGGCGACCGGATCGCGATCGCCGCCTACCTGGGGCGGGGAACGGTCTTCGACGAGGCGCTGGCGCGGTTCGCGGAGCGTTACGCGGACCAGAACGAGCGCGATCACCAGGCGCTCGTGGAGGCGGTCCGGGAGGGCCGGGTCACCGCCCGGCCGGGCTGAACCGGCGGGAGGCGCCCAGGGGCGAGGGGCGCCCGCTGCCGCCGCCACCCGGTCGGCTCACCTGGTATCGCCCGGGATGTACGGTCCGTCCGCCCCGCCTAGCATGGTGCCGAATGGCTCCGATGAAGGCGGCCCCCATGCGCCCCACGGCGAAGTTCTCCATCAGCTTCGGCCTGGTCACGATCCCGGTCGCCGCGTACAACGCCACGGACACCTCCGCGTCGGTGAGCTTTGTGCGGATCCACACGGCGGACGGCGGACGGGTGCGCAATCAGCCGGTGTGCTCGCTGGAGGGCGTCGAGATCACCCCGGACGAGATCGGCCGGGGCTACAAGCCCGGCGACGGCGACACGGTCGTGCCGCTGAGCGACGAGGATCTGGACGCGCTGCCGCTGCCCACCGCGAAGACCCTGACGATCCTGGCCTTCGTCGCCGGCGGCGACATCGACCCGCTCCAGATGGGCAAGGGCTATTACCTGGGCATCGACAGCCCCGCCGCGGCCAAGCCCTACGTACTGCTGCGGGAGGCGATGGAGCGGCATCAGCGCGTCGGGCTCGGCAAGATCGCGCTGCACGGGCGGGAGACCCTCGCGATGATCCGCCCGATGGAGGGCGCGCTGGTCATGCAGGTGCTGCTGTGGCCGCACCAGATCCGTTCGATGGACGGAGTGCTGCCCGAGCGGCAGGCGGAGGTCGCCCGCAACGAGGTGTCGGCCGCCGAGGCCCTGATGGATTCCTTCGGTGAGCTGTCCGAGGACGATCTGCACGATCACTACCGGGAGTCACTCGAAGAGATCGTGGCGGCGAAGCTGGCGCACCGCGAGCCGGAGTTCCCGGCCGGCGAGGAGCAGCCCGCCGGAGAGGTGATGGACCTGATGGCGGCACTCCAGGACAGCGTCCGGGCGGCCAAGAGGTCCCGCGGCGAGGACGAGGAGGCCGGGTCCGGCCGTACCGCGAAGAAGAGCACGGCGAAGAAGAGCACGGCGAAGAAGTCCACCGCCACGAAGGCCGCCGCCAAGAAGCAGACCGCGGCGAAGAAGACCGCGGGCAGGGGCGGGCGGCGGGCCGGCTGAGCCTCCCACGGAACCCGGCTGCCGGTGGCCGCCCTGGCCTGCCTGCGGACATAAGGCGTCCGCCGCGGGGTACGCGAGCGTCATCAGGCCTTACTGCCAATACAGTTATGGAGGCTGACGCCATGGGTATCGGCGGATGCATCGGTCTGCTCGCGGTGGGGGCGATTCTCACCTTCGCGGTGGACTGGCACATGGCCGGCATCAACGTTGACCTGGTCGGCATCATCATGATGATCGTCGGCATCATCGGGCTCGCGACCTATGTGAGCATTCTGAAGCGGCGCCGCACCCAGCCGCCGTCCCCGGGCGCCCCGGTCGTCGATGTCGAGGACACCCGTTACTACAAGTAGTTCCCGGCCAGGCGGTGTTCGTTCCGCCGTCGGCCCGTCCTTCAGCCGCAGGACGTACCGGACTTCGGCAGGACCCCGTTCAGCAGGAAGTCGTCGACATGGCGCCGCACACAGAGGTCTCCGGTGGTGTAGGCGGCATGTCCCTCACCGTGGAAGGTCAGCACGACACTCGAATTGCCCAGCTCGCGGGCCATGTTGAAGGCACCCTCATAGGGCGTCGCCGGGTCGTTGCTGGTCGCGACGAGCAGCAGGGGCGGCGCAGCGGGCGCCGCGACCTCGCGGGAGGAGTCGTCGCCCGCCACCGGCCAGTCGTAGCAGTCCAGCAGGAGCGGGGCGATGTCCGGGCCGAAGAGCGGGGACGCCTTGGTGAGTTCGCGCTCCGCCCGGGGGTAGTCGTCGGCGCCATAGCGTTCCGAGGTGTCCCGGCACGAGATCGCCCGGAGGGCCAGCTGGTCCTGCGGCGGTAGCTCGTCCCGCCCCACCTGGGGTGCCGGGACCGTACGGGCGGCGCTGCCGCCGCCGCTCTCGCTCAGGCGGAGGATCCCGGCGGCGTCGCCCCGCCGCAGCTGCGCCAGCGCCTGGCGCAGCGCCGGCCAGTCGCTTCTGCTGTACAGGGCCTCCCGCAACGCGTACACATAGGTGGTCTCATCCACCGTCTCCCCCTTCACCTTCATCGGCCGTTCACTCAACTCCTGGTACCACGTGCGCAGTTGCTCCTGCGCCCCGCGCTTGTCGGTGCCCAGCGGGCAGTCCGCGCTCTGGAGGCAGTCGGCGGCGAAGTCGTCCAGCGCCCGCTGGAAGCCGCGGGCCTGGGCCAGTGCGGTCTGCCAGGTGTTCTTGGTCGGGTCCTCGACGCTGTCCAGGACCATCCGGCCGACCTTGTCGGGGAACTCATGGGCGTAGACCGCGCCCAGTTTGCTGCCGTAGGAGAAACCCAGGTAGTTGAGCTTGTCGTTGCCGACGGCGGCGCGCAGTACGTCCATGTCCCGGGCGACATCGGGGGTGCCGACCCAGCGCAGCAGGCCGCCGGAGTACCGGCCGCAGGCCTCGTTGATGCGCTTCTCCTTCGTGGCGAGGCTGTCGTCGCCGCCCGTGGCGAGTTTGCTGCCGCAGGAGATGGGTTCGGTGTGGCCGGTGCCGCGCGGATCGAAGCTGACGATGTCGTAGCGCTGATTCAGCCGGGCGAAGGCGTTCCCGCTGTCGATCAGATAGTTGACGCCGGAAGCACCCGGCCCTCCGGGATTGATCACCAGTGAGCCGAGGTGTTCGCCGGGCCCGGTCGCCTTCAGCCGGATCAGCTGGACCTGCATCGTGCTCCGGGCGGGGTGGGCGTAGTCCCGCGGCACGTCCATGCGGGCGCACTCCAGGCGTTCCCGGAAGCCGGGCGGCTGGGAGGCGCCGTCGCTCTGCGCGCCGCTCTGGAGGTCCTGGCCACAGGGCTCCCAGGACAGCGTCTGCTGGTAGAACGGCGCCGGCTCGGGGTCATCGACGGCCCCCGCGGCCGGAGTTCCCGCGAAGACGCAGAGCAGCGCCACCGCCGCCGCCAGGGCCGACAGCCGCAGTGCTGTCACGCACCGGCGAACACACCGCGCTCCCCCTACTCCCACACGAGACGGTGCACGGCGTGTTCCCGGCATATTCCGAGCCTAGGGCCGTTGCACCGCTCCCGCACACCTGCCGTGGAGCGCCACCCGTGGAACACCGGCCGTGCGGCGGCAACCGACGGTCACGGCGCCATGACCCGGCCACACAGCGGGACCGGCTCCTTTCACAGCGTGGTCCCGGAGGGCTTTTCGGCCCGCTCAAGATGCGGCGGTCACGACTCCGATCACTCTGGAGATAGGGCACAAATGATGCCGCCAAGCGGCGGCCCCCTGCACAGACGCCCATCGGCTGCACGTCCGGGAAAAGGTGACGCACCCATGAATGACGGAACCAAGGTCCTGCTGGCCGCCGCTCTGGCCGGCGGCTATGTGCTGGGCCGCACGAAGAAGGGCCGGTTCGCCCTCACCGCGGCGTCCTATATCGCCGGGCGTCAATTCGGGCTTGAACCGCGCCAGCTCGTGGCCCAGGGGATGCGCAAACTCAGCGAGATCCCCCAGGTAGCAGAGCTGGGTGAACAACTGCGTGGAGAAGTGCTGGACGTCGGCAAGAAGGCCTTGACGACCGCCGCCAACCGCCGTCTGTCGACGCTTGCCGACACGCTCCACGACCGTACCCACGCGCTCGAATTCGGCGCAGAAGAGCCGGAAGAGGAAGAAGAAGGGGAGGAAGAGGAGGGGGAAGAAGAGTACGACGAGGAGGAAGAGCCGGAGGAGGAAGAGGAAGAAGAGGAGGAGCCCGAGGAGGAAGAGGAGCCCGAAGAGGAGTACGACGAGGGTGAAGAGGAAGGGCCCGAGGAGGAGGAAGAAGAGGAAGAGGAAGAGGAGCCCGAGGAGCGGCCCCGTCGGCGTACGCCACGAGCGGCTGCACAGAAGCGGGGTGGGCAGAAGCCGCCCGCCAAGAAGACCGCAGGGAAGAAGGCTGCCGCAGGCCGGCCTGCCGCGAAGAAGACCGCGGCGAAGAAGGCCGCGCCCGCCAAGAAGACCGCAGCCAAGAAGACGGCGGCGAAGAAGACCACAGCACAGAAGACGGCCAAGAAGGCACCCGCCAAGAAGGCGGCCCCGGCCAAGAAGACGGCGGCAAAGAAAACCGCCGCGAAGAAGACGGCAGCGAAGAAGACCGCAGGAAAGAAGACCGCCGCCAAGAAGTCGGCCACCAAGGCCACTGCCAAGAAGGCTCCTGCGAAGAAGACTGCCGCACAGAAGAAGGCAGCTCCTGCGAAGAAGAGCGCCAAGAAGACATCATCGCGCGTCGAGCGCCGGAGGTAACCGGTCATGGCCAAGACGGGACAGGACAACGCGGGCTCGGGCCTCGATCGGCTGCGAGACGAACTGGGGAACTACGCGACGCAATGGGTGGGGCACCTGGCCGAAAAGGCCGGCGACAAACTGATGGATGTGACGGGACAGCTCACCGATGTCGCCGAGAACGGCGGATCGCTGTCCAAGATCGCGTCCAATATCATGGGCGGTGACTCGCCCTTCAAAGCCGCTGTCAAGGGGACAGCGGAGAACGTCAAGGACACCGTCACCGGAAAGGCCAAGGAGCTCTTCGGCGGCGGAAAGGGGAAGCGCAAATCGGGAGACCAGAAGGTCACCAACATCATCGAGGTCCTCGATATCGGGGTGCCGCTGCGCACCGCGTACGACCACTGGACGCAGTACGAGAAGTTCAGCAGCTTCACCAAGGGCGTACGCAATGTGTCGCTGCACGATGAGACGACCAGTGACTGGAAGGCCAAGGTCGGTCCGTCGACGCGCGGCTGGAAGGCCACCGTCCAGGAGCAGGTGCCGGACGAACGCATCATTTGGACGTCCGAGGGTGCCAAGGGATCGACCCGCGGTGCCGTCAGCTTCCATGAACTGGCGCCCAATCTGACCCGCATCGTGCTGGTCGTCGAGTATTACGCCTCGGGGTTCTTCGAGAAGACCGGCAATATCTGGCGCGCCCAAGGACGCCGGCTGCGGCTGGACTTCAAGCACTTCCAGCGCTACGTCACGCTCACCGACGAGCCGCCGGAGGGCTGGCGCGGCGAAATCCGCGAGGGCGAGGTCGTCCGGACACACGAAGAGGCCATCGAGGAAGAAGAGGCCGAGGAACGCGAGGGCGAAGAAGGCGAGGGCGAGGAGGAAGAGGAGTACGACGAGGAAGGCGAGTACGAGGACGAAGCCGCGGACGAAGACGAAGAAGGCGAGGAAGGCGAGGAAGGCGAAGAGGAGGAAGAGGAAGAAGAGGAGGACGAGGACGGCGAAGGGGATGAGGAAGAGGAAGACGAGGAGGAAGAGGAGGAATGAGCTCCGCACTCGTGAAATCACTCGACGCGCTGGGCGGTTGGGAGCAGCTGGACGCCGTGATCGGCCCGGTGCAGCGGGTGGTGCGCGGCCTGCCCCTGGGGCGTTTCCGCGATGTGCTGCACGGCCTGCCGATCGGTCATCCGCTGCACCCGGCACTGGTGCAGCTGCCGATCGGCGCCTGGATGTCCGCCGCGGTGCTGGACACCGTCCCGGGTAACCGGCGCGGCGCCCGCCTCCTGGTGGGGGTGGGCGTCCTGTCGGCCGTACCGGCCGCATGGGCCGGCTGGGTGGACTGGGCCGAGCAGCACGAGGACCAGATGCGTACCGGGCTGGTGCATGCGGGGTCGATGGCCCTGGCCATCGGCCTGTACGCGAGATCCTGGGTGCATCGCGGCCGCGGCAGCACCGCGCACGGCAAGCTGCTCGGGTTCGCCGGGCTGTCCGCGGCCGGCGCCGGGGCCATGCTCGGCGGGCACCTCTCCTTCCGGCAGGCCGCGGGCGCCAACAAGGCGGAGCCGGTACCCCGTCTGCTGGAAGAGGGCTGGCACCCCGTGGGCCGGGTGGAGGACTTCCCGGTCGGCGAGGCCGTACGCCGGGAGCTCGGTGAAGTGCCCCTGCTGGTCGTGCGTCAGACGGGCGGTGAGATCCATGTGCTGGCCGGGCGGTGCAGCCATCTGTCCGGGCCACTGACGGACGGCACCCTCGCCGACGGCTGTGTGACCTGCCCCTGGCACGGCAGCGTCTTCCGGCTGTCGGACGGCGCGAACATCGCCGGACCGGCGACCGCTCCCCAGCCCTCCTTCCGGGTGAGCGTGGAGGGTGACGGCACCGTTTACGTGCGGTTGCCCGGCGCGGGCTGAGCCGTTCGCGGGCGTGCTCCGGGCCGGGCAACCGGCACTCGCCGCTCCGCCCCCGGTGGCCGGGCCGGGCACTCGCCGGACCGCCCCGCCGCGGACGCATCCAGGCAGCGCATCCAGGCAGCGCACCCCGCCACCGCCCGACTGGCCGAACGCCCCCTCGCGGGTGCCGCGCCCCCTCGCAGGCCTCACCCGCCCCTGCCCGCCCGGGATTCCCTCCCGTGCGGGTGCGCGAACGCCCTGCTCAGCGGCCGTGTGCCGGGCCCGCCGCCGACCGCCGCCCGCTACCGTCGAAGAGCGTGCGCGTCCGGTCCCGCCCCGTGGGGCCGCGCCCGTCCGTGCCGATCCGCGTCCAGTGGAAGGGCTCATCATGCGTGTGCTTCCGGCCGCTCCCCCGATCGAAGGGCTCAGCGCTGTCGTCACCGGCGGCTCGCGGGGGCTGGGGCTGCTCATGGGCCGCCAGCTGCTGCGGCGGGGCTGCGATGTCGTGCTGCTGGCCAGGGACGAGGCCGAACTCGGCAGGGCCGTCGGGAAGCTGCGGCAGTGGGGTGGCGGGACGGTGCGCGCCGTGGTGTGCGATGTGCGGGACCGCGCCGCGGTGCAGGACCGTCTCGCGGAGATCGCCGCGGAGCACGACGGGCTGGACATCGTCATCGCCAACGCCGGCATCATCCAGGTCGGCCCGGCCGACGCGCTGGGCTCCGACGGTTTCGACGAGGCGATGGACTCCGTCTTCAACGGGGCCCTGAACACCGCGCTCGCCGCCCTCCCCCACCTGCGGCGCAGCCCGGCCGGCGGCCGGCTCGCGCTCGTCGGGTCGGTCGGCGGCCTGCTGGCGGTGCCGCATCTGCTGCCGTACTCCTGCGCCAAGTCCGCGGTGGCCGCGCTGGCCGAAGGGCTGCATGCGGAAGAGGCCCCGCACGG
Organism: Streptomyces lydicamycinicus; assembly: GCF_000829715.2. Classification (NCBI taxonomy): domain Bacteria; kingdom Bacillati; phylum Actinomycetota; class Actinomycetes; order Kitasatosporales; family Streptomycetaceae; genus Streptomyces; species Streptomyces lydicamycinicus. The sequence continues at coordinate 127,184 of NZ_BBNO01000009.1, forward strand.
TGTCACGGTGACCGCGGTCCACCCCGGTCTGATGCGGACCGGGTCGCATCTGCACGCCCTCTTCGGCGGGGACCGCCGCCGGGAGTACGCCTGGTTCTCGGCGCTGGCCGGGGCCCCGGTGCTGTCCATGAACGCCGAGCGGGCGGCGGAGCGCATCGTGACCGCGCTCCAGCGGCGGCGGCCCCGGATCGTGCTGACGCCGGCGGCCAGACTCGGCGCCACGGCGCACGGGCTGGCCCCGGTGACCACCACCCGGCTGGCGTCCGCGGTCGCCCGGGTGCTGCCGCGCAACGGTGCGCGCGGCACCGTCGACGGTTCGACGGTCGCCGCCGGGGAACAGCCACCGGCCCGTCGGCTCCGCGGTGTCCTCGGCGCCCTCAACGAACGGGCGGCCGACCGCTTCAATCAGCGGTGAGGGCCCGCACGGGCACTTCGGAACGGGCCGGGACCGCGGGGGCGGAATGCGGAAAGCGCGGCGTCCCGGTGTTTCCGGGCCGGGTTGCCGGGCACGCGGACTGGCACGACAGGAAGAGCCGACCTGTGGTGAAAGGAGAATGCATCGTGGCTGCGAGCAATTCCCCCGCCTATACCGTTCCCGGGATGACCGAGGCCGAAGGCGGAGAGGTCATCGGACGGCTGCGGATGAGGCTGCATGCGCTCAATGACCTGGCCCTCACTCTTAAGCATGTGCACTGGAATGTCGTGGGGCCGCACTTCATCGCCGTCCACGAAATGCTCGATCCGCAAGTCGATGCGGTCCGTGCCATGGTCGACGCGACCGCGGAGCGCATCGCGACGCTCGGCGGCTCCCCCACCGGCACGCCCGGCGCGCTGGCCGCCGAACGGAACTGGGAGGACTACTCCGTCGGACGGGCGCAGGCCATCGAGCACCTCGGGGCGCTGGACGTCGTCTACTCCGGCGTCATCAAGGACCACCGGGCGGCGGTGGCCGCCACCGAGGGCATCGACCCGGTGACCCAGGACCTGCTCATCGAGCATCTGCGGTCCCTGGAACTCTTCCAGTGGTTCGTCCGGGCGCATCTGGAGAGCGCCGGCGGCACCCTCAGCACCGGCTCGGCCAACGGGCTGTCCGAGGCGGGCCGGGCTGCCGCCGAGCAGGCGCGCCGGCAGCCCTGACCGAGGCACCTCAGGTGGCCCACCCGAGGGCGCGGCCCCGCCGTCGCGAAAGGCGACAGCGGGGCCGCGGCGGTCAGTGCTTGAAGGTCTCCCGGCGCTTTTCCACCGCCTGCTTCATTTTTCCCATGGCCTGTTCCGCCTTGCCCCGCCTTTGCAGGGCTTTGTTTCCGAGGGCCCTCCCGGTCGTTTCCTTGGCCTTTCCCTCGACGATATGGCCGAGGTTCCTGGTCTTCTTCGCGATGCCCATGGTGTGCTCCCTTCAGGGTTCTTCGGCGGGCGGCAACAGGGTCCCGAGCGGCCCGAGATCCAAATTGAGGTCTTGCATCGTCAGTTCATAGCGGGCGCAGAGTTCCACCATGCGGTCGTGCAGAATCATCAGCGTCGCTCCCAGACGTTCCTCCTGTTCCTCGGTGAGGTCCCCGGCGTCGACCCGTTGCAGGGCCTGGCGTTCCATCAGCTGGCGCAGCAGCTCGACCAGGGTGAGCACGAGCTTGATCAGGTCACGCTCCACCGTGTCGGGGTCGGCGCTGATCCGGTGCGCCGGATGCCGGGCCGCCGGGCCGCCGGGCGGCGGGATGTCCTGCGGTGCCGCGGGCAGCAGCCGGAACGCCCGGTCGGCCGCGTCGGCGACATCGTCGAAGCGGTTGCCGGGCCGGCGGTCCTCAGCCGTCATGGTCGTCCCGTACCGAGGGTGCGAGGGCGGACCACGGGGAGGGGTTGTGTTCGCTGATGGAGACGATCAGGGCGCGCAGCGAGATCCGGACGAGGTCGATATCGGCGATGGAGAGCACGACATCGCCGGTGAGGACCACGCCGCCGCTGAGCAGCCGGTCCAGCAGATCGATCAGCGCGATCTGCCGGTCCGGCAGGGGTTCGTCCGTCGTTGCCGGCGGCCCGCCCGCCGGCCTCATGGAGCGGCTCCCGGCACCGGTTCGGTCTCGGGCGGCGTGGCGAAGGAGTACGGAGCCCAGGGCCCGGTGACCTCCACGCGCACCCCGGACAGCCCCTCGGCGGCCCGGCTGACGTCCGCGCGAAAGCGCTCGGCCTGCCCGAGCGGCACGAGGTAGGCGTCGTTGACGACGTTCTCGCCCGGCCCGCGGGCGAGTTCGCCCTGCTGCACCCGGTGCTGGACCCGGTCGACCGCATGGCCGCGGGCGGCGGCCTCGACCCGCCGGGCGACCTCTTCGGCGTCGCGGTAGGCGTCCTCCCGGGCGTGCCGCTGTGCCTTGCGGTGGCTGAGGTAGGCCCGTCCGGGGCTCAGGCCCGCGTCCGCGTCCGCGGGTGGCGGGGCCGGCCGGTCGGTGGGCGCGGGCGCCTCGACGTAGATCTTGACGCCCCACTCCGTGTGCGCGGCCAGCTCGGCCAGCCGGCCGGCGAACGCCTCCTGGCGGGCTTCCAGCATGCGCCGCACCCGCTCGTCGTCGAGATACACCGTCGCCAGCCGGAGCGGCAGAACGGTGGTGCGGGAGGCCAGCGCCTCGATCACCCGGTGATGGGCGCGGGCCACCGACTCCAGCCACTCCAGATCCTCCAAGTTGGCGCGCAGCGCGGCCTCGTGGAAGTCCTCCTCCGGCACCGGGCTCACGGCGACCACCACGTCGCCGCGCTCCCCGGCCCGCACCAGATGCACCGGTGCGTCCGCGACCCCCGGCAGACCGGCAAGCGCCTCCGTCAGCGATCCGCCGGCATCCCGCGCGACCGCGTACGCATAGCTGATGACCTCGGTCATGAGGTGTTCCGCCGCTTCTTGGTACGGGGGCGGGGCTCGGGCCGTTTGGCACGGGTGCCGCGGGCAGCGGTGGCGCGGCGGGCGGCGGGCCGGGGCTTCTCCTCCTCGGCCTCCCCCTCATCCTCGTACTCGTACTCCTCCTCGTCCTCCTCCTCGGCCGCGGGCAGTTCCTCGCCCTCCCGCAGGGCCCGGATCTCGGCGCGCAGCTGTTTGTTCTCGTCGGCGAGCGAGCGGTAGCCGTCGGACGCGCGGGACGAGAGCGAGGGGTCGTGCTCCCACCAGTCGATGCCCATCTCCTTCGCCTTGTCCACCGAAGCGACCAGCAGGCGCAGTTTGATGGTGAGCAGTTCGATGTCCAGCAGATTGATCTGGATGTCGCCCGCGATGACGATGCCCTTGTCCAGCACCCGCTCCAAGATGTCGGCAAGGTTGGCCGACGAGCCCTGCCCGCCGTACGGGCCGGCCCGGGACGGATAGTCGCCCATCCTCCTGACGGGTTCGTTCACGACCGCTGCACCTCGATTCCCGGTGTTGCGACGGGAGCGCGGGGCGGCGCTCCCGTTCCGCGGCGGCCACCGCGGTCAGCTGTCGGTGCCCTGGGCATGGGCCCTGATCTCGTCCAGCCGGTCCAGCAGCTCGTCCTCGCGCCGGTCGAAGGCCTCCTCGGAGATGTCTCCCGCCAGCAGCGCTCGTTCGAGCTCGGCGAGTTCCCGCTCGACGGGTTCGGGGTCGTAGTACTCGTTCTCCGCGGCCTCCAGGGCGCGTTCCATGACCCAGGCCACGCCGCGCACCGGTGCCAGCGGAAGGGTGGCAAGTTGACTCAACAGGCCCATGGGGACTCCTAGACGAAACTGTAGGCGGGCAGCGGGCCGAGCAGCCGGAGGTCGAAGTCCTCCCCCAGCTCCTTGGCGAGATCCCGCTCCGCGCCGAGGAAGCTCTTCTCGTTGTCCTGTTCCACCAGGAAGGACACGCTCACGAAGTCGTTCCCGGTGGGGGGTGAGGTGCGCTCCTCCCGCGCGAATCCGCGCAGCGCATCGAGGACTCCGGCGGCGAGCTGTTCCTGCCGTGCCTGCACTTCCTGGGAGACCATCTCACCGAGGGCGAGCGGGAGTTCGGGCCCGGCGTTGCCGCTTCTGATCTGCTCGTTGAGCTGTCGTGCCTGATCCGACTCCGTGAGGATCTGCCGCAGCAGCGCATCCTCGTCCTGGGCGGCCTTCAGGTGGTATTCGGCGCAGCCCTCCAACGCCTCCAGCCGCTCGGTGAATTCGTCCGCCCGCTCCTTCAGGACGGCCCGTACGGCCTCGTCGTCCGTGGTCGTGAAGCCGAACTGCAAGGGCAGGACCGTGCCGTCGGCCATCAGCCGTTCCTGGACGGCCTGGTGCGCGCCGAGGTCCCGGCGCTTGGGCCGCAGCTCCTCCGGGGCGTCGCTGACCACGGCGGACAGCTGCTTGCTCTGCACCGTACGGAGGTCGGACGGGGGGTTTCCCACCCCTTGGAGGCCCTCCAGGTTCTGCGGATGGGTGGTCGCGACGATGGAGTAGACGTAGACCGACATCCCTCACTCCTTTCGGCGCCGGGCCGGCCGGCGAGCGGGCCGCTCGCGCCGCTCGGCGGGCTCCTTGTGCCTCGACTCGTGTTCCTCGTCGTCATCGCTGCCGCCCTTGAGGGCGTCGGTCACCGCTTCCGCGGCCCCGGACAGCGCGCCCTTGGCCTTGCCGTGCGAGCCGCCCTCGGTCACCTCACCGACGATGTCGGTCAGCTGGGAGGGTGCCTTGCGTCCCGCCTCCAGGTCGAGGCGGTTGCAGGCCTCGGCGAAGCGCAGGTAGGTGTCGACGCTCGCGACGACGATGCGGGCATCGATCTTGAGGATTTCGATGCCCACCAACGACACACGCACGAAGACGTCGATGACCAGACCGCGGTCCAGGATCAGATCGAGAATGTCGTAGAGGTTTCCGGAGCCTCCGCCGCCACCTGCGGCAACGGTTCCTCCGCTTTGCGGCACCACAGTCACGGTGCCTCCCTTCACCGGCTCACTCCGGCCTTTCGGAGTGGCCGTATCGTTCGCCCGGCGAACGGTCTTGCGTGGCCTCCCGGGGCCCTAGCGACGGTCGATCTGGCCTCGGGTGTAGCGGCGAGTGCGCTCGTACGCCACCAGTTCGCCTTCCTTGTCCAGCATCACCCGGTAGGTCGCCATCACGCTGGTGGTCCCGGGGACACGTTCCAGCTCCAGAACTTCCACGTCCGCCTGCCAGCCGTCCTCTGTCGGCTGCACCGCGGAGACGGACTCGGGAGCCCGCCCCAGCAGTTCCTTGAGCTGGTCCGCCGCGTACCGCATGGCACGTGACGCCGAAACACGACGGCCCGCGCGCGGCGGTTCACCGTCGCTTTCGCTCCCGCGGTGGCCGGCCCGGACACTGCCGGCGCTTCTGGCGGTCTTTTTGACGGTCTTCTTGGCGGTCTTCTTACCGGACGGACGCCGGACTCGTTCGGTCTCGTCCTCTTCGCCTGTGGCCATGTTCCTCTCCGAAATCGGAGGCGACATGCTGCCCGCGCCGCTACAAAGAGGCGCCACTTCATGATACGCGGCTTGAGCTGAGCGCATCTCGGAGCCGAAATGCCTGGTCCCGGGGCCGCCGGCCCGGCCCGGCAGCGAGTGCCGGGGCCCGGTGGGCGGCGTAACGTCGGCACTGTCCCGGGAGAGACGTCATGACGGTCTCGGCACGGGGAGAAATGCGGCGGGCCGGAGTGGGTCTCGATGGCACGACGACAGTGCGCAGGTGCGCGATGACCGGCGGGAACGGGCCCGGCCCGGCGGGCGACCCGGTGGGCCGGGCGCTGCTGCGCGCGATGGAGGAGACCGGGGCGTCCGTCGGCGGGGTCTATGTGCTGGCGGCCGACGCGCCGGTCCTCCAGCTGACCGTCATGAGCGGGGTACCGGCGCCGTTCCTGGCACCGTGGGACCGGGTCGCGCTGGCAGCCCCGATCCCGGTCGCCGTCGCCACCCGCGAACAGCGTCTGGTGTGGGCGGGCGGCCAGCAGCAGATGGCCCGTGACTTCCCGCGGACGGCGGTGGCGGTGCCCTACGACTTCTCGCTGGCGGCGGCCCCGGTCAGCAGCCCGGCCGGCAGCCTGGGCGCCTTGCTGCTGTTGTGGCCCGCCGGCCATGCGTCCCAGCTGTCGACGGCGGAACGCGATGCGGTGACGGCCGCGTGCCGGCGTCTGGCGGCGCTGCTGGCACGGCACCCCCGGCCCGACGGCTCCGGTCCGTGCGAGGCGCCGCGGGTCCTCACGCCGCCGCCGGCGCGCGCCGTGGGCCCGGCCGAGGCGCTGGCGGCGGCCGACTACCTGGAACGGCTGCCCGGCGGCTGCTGCGCCCTTGACCTGGAAGGACGTATCACCCTGGTCACGCGGGGCGCGGTGGAGCTGCTCGGCGAGAAGGGCAGCAGGCTGATCGGCGCACGCCCCTGGGAGGCTCTGCCGTGGCTGCGCGACCCGGTCTTCGAGGACCGTTACCGGGCCGCGGTGATCAGCCGCCGGCCGACGTCGTTCACCGCCAGCCGGCCCCCGCACCACTGGCTCACCTTCCGGCTCTTCCCGGACAGCAGAGGTCTGAGCGTGTGGATCAGCCCGTCGGACAAGGACTACGGCCCGGTGGCGGCCGCACCCGCGCAAGGGGAGGTCGTGCCGGTGCGGGCCGGGCAGATCTACCACGTGCTGCATCTCGCGGCGGCCCTCACGGAGGCCGTGGGAACGCAGGATGTGGTCGATCTCGTCGCCGACCAGATCGTGCCGGCGTTCGGCGCCCAGGGCATGATCATGTACGTGGCGGAGGCGGGCCGGCTGCGGACCATCGGGCACCGCGGCTACTCCGCCGAGGCGGTCGCCGCCTTCGAAGGGGTGGCCCTCGGCGCCGCCAACAGCCCCGCCGTCCACGCCCTCGCCACCGGGGAGCCCAGCTTCTTCTCGTCCCCCGAGGAGATCGAACGCGACTACCCGGGGCTGCCGCGGCTGACCGGCAAGGCCGCGCGGGCCGTACTGCCGCTGGTCGTGTCCGGCCGCCCCGTCGGCTGCTGCATCCTCTCGTACACCCGGGCCCGCACCTTCAGTCTGGAGGAACGCCAGGTCCTGACCTCGCTGGCGGGGCTGATCGCCCAGGCGCTGGACCGGGCCCGCCTGTACGACACCAAGCAGCAGCTGGCGCACGATCTCCAGGCCGGCCTGCTGCCGCACGGCCTGCCCTCGGTACCGGGGTTCGCTGTCGCCGCCCGTTACCTGCCGTCGACCCGCGGTATGGACATCGGCGGCGACTTCTACGATCTGATCCGCCTCAACGAGCACAGCGTCGCCGCCGTCATCGGTGACGTTCAGGGCCACAACGCGGCGGCGGCCGCCCTCATGGGGCAGGTCCGCACCGCCGTCCGCGCCTACGCCACCGCCGGGGCCGCACCGGACGAGGTGCTGGCCCGGACGAACCGGCTGCTGACCGATCTGGACCCGGGGCTGTTCACCAGCTGTCTGTACGTCCACATCGACCTGCGCACCCGCCGGGCGCGCCTGGCCTGTGCCGGGCATCCGCCGCCGCTGCTGCGCCACCCCGACCGGCACACCACGGTGCTGCATGTGCCTCCGGGGCTGCTGCTGGGCATCGAGCCCGGGGCCCGGTACTCCGCCACGGAGATCACCCTGCCGCCGAGGTCCGTCCTGGCGCTCTACACCGACGGCCTGATCGAAACGCCGGGGACCGATCCGGATCTCTCCGTCGCCGACCTCGCCGGACGCCTCAACGACGCGCCGCCACTGGGTCCGGACCGGCTGGCCGACTCCCTCCTGGAGAACCGGCACGGCGACGCGGACCGGCAGGACGATGTGGCCCTCATGCTGCTGGCGGCGCTGCCGGCCGGGCCGGTCACCCCCGATTGAGCGCCGGGGCCGGTGGGAGGCAGCGGTGGGGCGCCGAAGTGGGATGCAGCAGAGGGATTTTGATGCCCCGTCACCTCAGCTCATCGGCGCCCGCAGTGACGCGCCGCGGTGGAGTGCGCGCTGCGCCCGGCTGAGGACGCGGCCCGGTGCGCGGGTGCGCAGCGCCGCGCGGGCCGCGTTGGCGCCGGGGGCGCCGTGCACCCCGCCGCCCGGATGGGCCCCGGCGGAGGCCAGGTAGAGGCCCGCCACAGGGGTTTCCGGACGGGCGAGGCCCGGCAGCGGACGGAACACCAGCTGCTGGTGGAGGGCGGCCGTACCGCCGTTGAGGGCGCCCCCGTGCAGATTGGCGTTCAGCGCCTCCAGCGTCGGCGGGGCGAGAATACGGCGCGCCTTGATCCGGGACCGGAAGCCCGGCGCGAAGCGCTCGACCTGCTCCTCCAGCCGGTCCGCCATCGCCTCCTGGTCCCCCTGGCCCCAGGCGCCGCCGATCCCGTCCTCCCCCGCGTCCCCCCGGATCCGGTGGGGTACGTGGGTGTAGGCCCAGGCCGATTCGGTGCCCGGCGGGGAGCGGGTGGCGTCCGCGGTGGTCATCTGGCCGAACAGCGCGAACGGCCGGTCGGGCACCTGGCCCGCGGCGATCTGCGCGGTGAAGCGGGTGAGTTCGTCCATGCCGTCGGCCAGATGCACGGTGCCCGCGGTGGCGGCGGCCTCGGCGGTCCACGGCACCGGGCCGCCGAGCGCCCAGTCCACCTTGAAGGTGGCGAAGTCCCATTGGAAGCGCCGCAGGTCCGCCGTCAGCCGTCCGGGGAGGTGCCGGGCGTCGACCAGCCGGCCGTACAGGGCGGGCACGGACACATCCGCCAGCACGGCGCGGCGGCCCGGTACGGTCTCACCGATCGCGGTGCGCACCGCCACCGCGCGTCCGGAGCGTACGACGATCTCGTCGACCCGCTCCCCGCAGCGCAGCACCCCGCCCCGGCGGTACAGCCGCCGTACCAGGGCCGAGGTGAGCGACTGGGCACCACCGGCCGGTACCGGAAAGCCGTAGTGCTGGCCGAGCATCGACATCAGCCATCCGAAGCCGCCGCTGCCCGTGGCCTCGGGGGCGAGGTCGGCGTGCAGCGCGTTGCCCGCCAGCAGCAGCCGGCCCGCCTCGCCGTGGAACTCCTCCTCGCCCAGGCGCCGTACGGGCAGCAGCATCATCCGCGCCAGCCGCAACCCGCCGGCACCGCGGGCCCGGGCGGCGAGCCGGGCCAGGACACGCAGCGGCGGGAAAGGGGTGAACAGCGCGTCGAGGAGGTCGCCGCCGACCCGGTCCCAGACGTCGCACAGTTCCTGCCAGGCCGCGCCGTCGCCGGTGCCGAACGTCTCCAGGCCCGCCACCGTGCCGGCCGTGGCGCGCCCCAGCAGCGCACAGCGGCCGTCGGTCAGCGGATGGGCCAGCACCTGGGGCGCATGGCTCCAGACCAGTCCGTCTTCGTACAGGTTCAGGGCGGCGAGGACCGGGGAGGCGACGGCCAGCGGATAGAACGAACTGCACAGGTCGTTGACGAAGTCGGGGTGCACCGCACGGTCGCTGCGGACCGCGCCGCCCGGCTCTTCCTGCTCCTCCAGCACCTCCACCGTCCACCCGGCGTCGGCCAGCAGGTTCGCCGCGACAAGTCCATTGGGTCCGGCACCGATCACCACTGCGTCCGGCATCGCTGCCTCCTGTTCACCCGCCCCGGTGGTGGACCGGGCCCCGATACCGGTGCACCACCGGACGGGACGGCGGTCAGGTTCCGGTGGGCGCCCGGGCCGGGGCCTCTTCGACCACGGCGGCGAGCCTGCTGAGCATGCTGCGGTGGCGCAGCTGAAGCAGGACGTCCAGCGCCCCGTTGTGTAGCCGTCCGCCCGGTCCGGCCAGTGGGTGTTCGTCGACGATGACCAGGGAGTCGGCGCCCCAGGGACGCACTTCGAGAGCGATCCGGGCGGTGCCCAGCCGACCGCTGTCCACCTCCAGTTCGAGGGTGCGCGGCGGATCGCTGTGGCGCACGACGGTGTGCCCGACGGCCTCCCAGGGCCCCAGGCGCACGGTGTATTCGAGCGTGGCGCCGACCTCCGGCCAGTTGCCGTCCTTCGGCCGCGAACGCGCGGTGCCGACCACCCAGTCCTGGTAGCGGGAGCGGTCGGCGAGCACCGCCCACAGCTCCTCGGGCGACCTCCTGATCAGCTGGTGTCGTACGGCCACGAGCCTTTCACCGCCTCACCGCACTCGGTCGCCGGCTTCCTCACCCAGCGTAGAGCGCGCTCCCTGGCCCGGCCTCCTGAGCGGTACGCCCGTCCGCCCCCGGCAGCGGCGGCCAACCGGGCACTCCGGTGCGGCGGGCCGCTACGGCTGCCCTCCGCCGACCAGCGGTTGCCCGGGAGGCAATACAGGATCAAAGTGATGAATACACACGCATGCCAGATGGGAGCGCATCGTGATCGTTCTCGGAATCATTCTGCTTGTCGTCGGGTTCCTGACCGGCATCGGCATTCTGTGGACCATCGGCATCATTCTCGCCGTCATCGGCTTGATCCTTTGGGTCCTCGGTGCCATGGGGCATGCGGTCGCCGGCCGCAAACACTACTGGTAGCCGGGCTGCTGCCCCCAGCCGCTGCGGCGGCGGAACATCCCTTCCGCCGCCGCACCTGCCTGAGATCAGGGCGTGAGCACGGTCTTGATCATGCCGTCTTCCTTCGCCTGGAAGGTCCGGTAGGCCCGCGGCCCGTCTTCGAGCGGCAGGGTGTGGGTGGCGAAACCGTCCACACCGAGCACATCCGCGTCGTTGAGGAGGGGCATGATGTCGTCGACCCACCGTCTGACGTTGGCCTGGCCCATCCGCAGCTGGATCTGCTTGTCGAACAGGGTCAGCATCGGCACCGGGTCGACACTTCCCCCGTAGACACCGATGAGCGAGATCGTGCCGCCGCGGCGGACCGCGTCGACGGCGGTGTTGAACGCCGCCATGCTGTCCACCCCCGCACGGCCCATCAGTTTCTCCCCCACGGCATCGGGCAGCAGACCGGCCAGATTCTGGGCGGCCCGCGCCAGCGGAGCCCCATGGGCCTCCATGCCGACCGCCTCGATGACGGCGTCGGTGCCGCGTCCCGCGGTGAGCCCGCGGATCTCCTCCCCCAGGTTCTTCCCGTACTCGTTCAGATCGAGGGTGTGCACCCCGCGCTCGCGGGCGCGGGCGAGGCGTTCGGGGACGAGGTCGACGCCGATGACCTTGCTCGCGCCCTTGTGCAGCGCGATCCGGGCGGCCATGTCACCGATCGGGCCGAGTCCGAGCACGGTGACCGTGCCGCCGGGCGGGACGTCGGCATAGACGACGGACTGCCAGGCGGTGGGCAGCACATCGGAGAGATAGACGTACCGCTGGTCCGGCGGGCCGTGCGGCACCTTCACGGGCAGCGTGTTGCCGAACGGGACCCGCAACAACTCCGCCTGCCCGCCCGGCACTTGACCATAGAGCTTGGAGAACCCGAAGAGGGCGGCACCCATCCCCCGGTCCTTGACCTGCGTGGTCTCACACTGCGAATGGAGCCCCTGCCCACACATCCAGCAGGTGCCACAGGAGACATTGAACGGCACCACCACACGGTCACCGACGGACACCTCCGTGACCTCGGGCCCGACCTCCTCGACGATGCCCATCGGCTCGTGGCCGAGGATGTCACCGGGGTCGAGATAGGGGCCGAGGACCTCGTAAAGATGCAGGTCGGAGCCGCAGATACCGGTGGAGGTGATGCGGACGACGATGTCGGTCGGTTCCTCGATGGTGGGGTCGGGGACCGTGTCCACGCGTACATCGCGCTTGCCGTGCCACGTCAGGGCTCTCATCTTCGCTCCTCAGGAGAAAGGGGCGGACTCACGACGGAATCCGCCCCGCCGCACGTCGGGCAGCCGTGACCTCAGCGCCGGGGCGCCGGGACCTCAGGGTTCCTGCGGGTCGACACCGGTGTGTGCCTCCGCGTCCCTGCCGCCGCTGGGCCGGCGCGAGGGGCCCTTGGGCCCCATGTCCCGCATGCCCTTCTCCTCGGTTTCGGCAGCGCGCCGCTCACCGGAACGGGTCTCGCTCTTGGTCTCGCTCGCCGGAGGGACCTTCTCCTGGCCGCCGGACTCCTTGCTGCGGTCCTTCTCGGGCGCGTACTCCTCCGGGCGGAACGACCGGCCGGCGCTCTCGTTCTTCTGCTGCTCGGTCTGGTCGACGTCGGGCGACCAGCCGTGCTGCTCGGTTCCCTTGTGCATGCTGTGGCCCTCGCCCATCTTCGGGTGCGAGGACTTGCGGTGTCTGGTCACTGCTGCTCCCTACGTTGCGCGCAGCCGACGGTCGCCATCGGGCCACGCTGTGCACGCGGAACGGCGCGCCGCCCTCGCCATGCGCACGGCCTCTGGACGCGATGCGCAGGCCGGGCCGGCTCCTGCGTCGCCTGCGTCGGAGACTCCCGTTACCTCCAGGCTGAGGGCCAACGGGATCATCCGCATCTCCGCCCTGCCGGGGCGGGCCCTCCGCGGGCCTGCGGGAGGGCGGCTGACGACGTGGGGCGCGCGGCCGGGGAGCAGCCGGCCGGCGCCGTACCGGGGAGTTACGCCGGTCGACCGTGGCGTGCCTCGCCGGGCGACTCAGCGGCGCGCGAGCCCCGGTCGGGGCGAGGGCCGCCGGGCCGTGGTGCGGGCTCGGGGTCCGGGTCGGGGACCGGCGGCGGCTGGGGCTTGGGGTGCACGGGATCCAGCGGGCCCGGCGGTGGCGGATCCGGTACCTCGTGGTGCGGCATGCGTCGGCTCCTTCCGGTCGCCTCGTGGTTCACGGCTGCGGGTGCCCCGTCCGCGTCCGCTCACACCTGGGCGCCGCGCCGGCCCGGAGTCCGGGCCGGCGCCTCCCGCAGTCAGCCGGTCAGCTCGACGTCCGGCCGGCCGGAGGAGGTGTCCGCCCCGGAGGCGAGGACCACGCCCCGCACGGCGCGAGCGGCCTCGGCCGGGGACGGTGCGACGGTGCGCTCGGACAGCGGAAGCGGGGCCGGGACCAGCTCCGGGTTGCCGAGGAAGGCCCGGTTGACCACCCGCTCGGCGGCGTGGCCGTCGTCCCACATGCAGAAGCGGGCGCGGAAGGCGGCCCGCAGCTCGCCGGCTTCGGTGCCGTTCCAGCGGCCGCTGCGGAACGCCTCGATCAGCTCGTCCTCGCTGGTGGCGACGATCCCCGGGGTGTCTCCCGGCTTTCCTGACAGCAGGTCGAAGGTGACCCCGCGGGAGCGGACGTACGTCTCCCAGTCGTCCGCGTAGTTGATGATCGGCCGGTCGAGGTTGGCGTAATCGAACATGATCGACGAGTAGTCCGTGATCAGCGCGTCCGCGGCGAGGCACAGCTCCTCGACCGACGGATGCCGGGAGACATCGATCAGCGCCCCCTCCTCCTGGAGCTTCTGAAGGTGCGGGTTCTGGCCGTAGAAGTAGTGCGTACGGACCAGCAGGACGATGTCCGGGCCGAGTTCGCGGGTGATTTTCTCCAGGTCCAGCTGTGGCACATAGCCGACCTGGTAGTCGCGCACCGTCGGGGCGTAGAGGACGGCGGTGCGGCCGGGGGCGATCCCCAGCCGCTCACGGATGTCCAGGATTTCCCGGGCACCGGTCCGGAAGAAGACGTCATTGCGCGGATAGCCGGCGTCGACGGACTCGAAGCCACAGGGGTAGACCCGCTCCCACTGCTCACTCGTGTGCTGGTTGGCGGAGACCGACAGATCCCAGCGGTCGGCGCGTTCGAGCAGCTTGCGCATGCTCATTCCCTTGCCGGCAGCCGGGTATTTCTGCTGGTCGATGCCCATGCGCTTGAGCGGGGTGCCGTGATGGGTCTGGAGATGGACCTGGCCCTTGCGCTTGACCACCTCGTCGGCGAAGTTGACGTTGTTGACGAAGTACTTCGCGCGCGCCATCAGCTCCCAGTAGCGCCGGCTGTTGACGACGACGTGGTCCATACCGTCCGGCACGGTGTCCACGACGTCCTCGCGTACCACCCACACCCCGTGCAGCTGCGGAGCCAGCTCCTTGGCCTTTTCGTAGACCGCCAGCGGATTGCAGGAGGGGGTGCGGTTCCAGTAGGCGCTGAAGACGGCGAGGTTCTGGTCGATGGGGCGCTTCAGCTGCATCCGGTAGAAGCTCGTCGCGGCCCGCTTGCTCATGGCGCGCTGGGCCTTGCGCAGGCGCTGCTGCCCGCTCTTCCGGGTACGGCTCATCAGATCCAGGGCCTGGAAGACGCGGTACGAACCACGTTCCAGTGCCTGGAACCGGCGGGCGTCGACCTCCGGGGGCGGGGTGAATCCCGCGGGCTTGTGCCGCCGGTACATCGCCACGGAACGGCGGAAGAATTCCGGCCGGTCCTGGACGCGCACCCGGCTTTCCCGCGCGCCGGTGAAGAGGAAGTGACTGACCATACGCTCGAAGAACAGCGGCCGCAGCGGGTCGAGGTCCGGCCGGCCGTCGAGAAAGTCGAAGAGCCGCTGGTACTGGTCGAATATCGTGAAGTGCTTGCGGCCCGGTGTCTTCATGGAATTGCCGTGCCGGCGCTGGCGGTATTCCACACAGGCGTGGTCCAGGCACACGGCACGCTCGGCGGTGAGCATGGTCGTGTAGACCATGAGGGCGTCCTCGTAGAGCCCGTCGGTGTACCGGAATCCGTTGTCCACGAAGAAGTCGCGCCGGAAGGCCCGGTTCCACACCACCGCGAACATATGCAGGAATTCGGTGCGCTCGGTGGGCTTGAAGACCTCCGTTCCGGCCTCGGCGAGGAGTTCACGGACGGCACTCGGTTGGACCGCGTGCCACCAGTAGGTCCGTACATGGTCGAAGAGCAGCAGGTCCGGGTCCTCCGCTGCGCTCAGCCGGTCGGCCATGGCCCGCAGCGCGCCCGCGGTGAAGGTGTCGTCACTGTCGAGGAACAGCAGATAGTCCCCGCGCGCACGCTGTACGCCGGTGTTCCGGGCAGCGCCGATGCCGCCGTTCTCCTCGTGGCGCACAGGGATCACCCGCGGGTCGCGGGCGGCGAACTCCGCCAGGATCTCGCCGCTGCGGTCCGGCGAGCAGTCGTCGACCGCGATGACCTCGAAGTCGGTGAAATCCTGCGCCAGCAGCGAGTTCAGGCACGCGCGAAGATAGCCCTGCACGTTGTAAACGGGAACGATGATGCTGAACCGCGGGGCGGCTCTGAGGCCCGTCTCGGGCATGGCGGGGTTGCTCCTCGAAGGTGTCGGCCGCACGACGCGGGCCGGAAGTTTCCGTGACTGGCAGTGGGACAACCGGTGACCGGAAATGGTTGCGCCCGAGCCGCGCGGAATTCCCGTCGTCTCCCTCACACGACATCCCGGGCCTGCCTTTACCGGGCGGCCCGGCCCCCCATCGGCCGGCCGGGGCCGCCCGGGCCGGAGACGCGGACACTCGCCTTTTCCGCGTCACGTGACCTGGAGGATCTGAGCACGGATACTGCCCTCGGGGCGGCCCCACCTCCGCTCCGCGCACGCTGCGGAGTGCCGGACGCACCGTCAGGAAAGAGGGCTGCGGCCGTCCTTCGCCCTGCCCTGCCCCTTCCCTCGCCGCCCCCGGACCGCCAAGATCGATAGTCGTGCATCACCACAGCCTGACCTGGGCAAACGCCGGTCAGCGACCCGATTGCCAGCTCACCAGGAGGTACCCATGAAGATGCTGATCAACGTCGCCGAAACCGTGGTCACGGATGCGCTGCGCGGGATGGCCGCGGCCCACCCCGAGCTGGTGGTGGATGCCGAGAACCGGGTGATCGTGCGGCGGGACGCTCCGGTGGCGGACAAGGTGGCGCTGGTATCCGGGGGTGGCAGTGGGCACGAGCCGCTGCACGGGGGGTTCGTCGGGCCCGGCATGCTGGACGCCGCCTGTCCCGGCGAGGTCTTCACCTCGCCGGTACCCGATCAGATGGTGCGGGCCGCGGCGGCCGTGGACAGCGGCCACGGCGTGCTGTTCCTCGTGAAGAACTACACCGGGGACGTCCTCAACTTCCAGATGGCGGCGGAACTGGCGGAGGACGAGGGGGTGCAGGTGGCCAGTGTGCTCATCGATGACGATGTCGCGGTGACCGACTCGACGTTCACCGCGGGGCGGCGCGGCACCGGGGCGACGCTCTTCGTGGAGAAGATCGCCGGTGCCGCGGCCGAGGAGGGCATGCCGCTGGAGCGGGTGGAGGCGCTGGCCCGGCAGGTCGTGGCGTCCTCGCGCAGTTTCGGGGTGGCGCTGAGCGCCTGTACGACCCCGGCGAAGGGCAGCCCCACCTTCGATCTCCCCACCGGGGAGCTGGAGTTGGGGGTCGGGATCCACGGCGAGCCGGGGCGGGAGCGCCGCGCGATGATGACCTCGCACGAGATCGCGGACTTCGCGGTGGACGCGATCCTGGAGGACCTGGATCCGCGGCTGCCGGTGCTGGTGCTCGTCAACGGCATGGGGGCGACCCCGCTGCTGGAGCTGTACGGATTCAACGCGGAGGTCCGCCGGGTGCTCGACGAGCGGGGCGTGGCGGTGGCCCGTACGCTCGTCGGCAACTATGTGACGTCGCTGGACATGGCGGGCTGCTCGGTGACGCTGTGCCAGGTCGACGGGGAGCTGCTGCGGCTGTGGGACGCGCCGGTGCAGACGGCGGGGCTTCGCTGGGGACGGTGACCGGGCCTTTGGACCCGTGCCCGTATCGCTTTCTTTTCTCAGTACCTGAACAACCAAGGAGTAGTCCGTGTCCGAAACGGTGCTGGATACCGCGTTCTTCGTACGCTGGATGACGGCGGCCGCCGCCGTCATCGACCGGGAGGCCGACCGGCTCACCGAGCTGGACTCACCCATCGGTGACGCCGACCACGGAAGGAATATGCAGCGCGGCTTCGCGGCCGTGGTCAAGGTGCTGGAGACGGAGCCGCCGGCGACGCCCGGTGGCGTCCTGACCGCCGCCGGACGGCAGTTGATCTCCAGTGTGGGCGGGGCGTCCGGGCCGCTCTACGGCACGCTGCTGCGGCGCGCCGGCAAGACCCTGGGCGAGGCGCCGCAGACCTCGGCGGCGGAGCTGCGGTCGGCGCTGGCCGCCGGGGTGGCCGCGGTGGGGCAGCTTGGCGGTTCGGCGCCGGGCGACAAGACGATGCTCGACGCGCTGACGCCCGGGGTGGTGGCGCTGGCGGACTCCTTCGACGCGGCGGCCGCGGCCTCCGCGGAGGGTGCGCTGGCCACCGTACCGATGCAGGCCAGAAAGGGCCGGGCGAGCTATCTGGGAGAACGCAGCATCGGGCATCAGGATCCGGGGGCCACGTCCTCGGCACTGCTGTTCGCGGCCCTCGCGGAGGTGGCGAAGTGAGCACGGGGACGGCGAACGGGACGGCCGGCGGCGAGGGCGCGCGGGTCGGGGTGGTGCTGGTGTCGCACAGCGGGCCGGTCGCGGAGTCGGTGGCGACGCTGGCGGTCGGGCTGGCCGGCGGCGGGGACACGGTGCCGGTGGCGGCCGCGGGCGGTACCCCGGACGGCGGTCTCGGTACGAGTGCGGAGCTGATCACCGAGGCGGCGCGGTCGGTGGACCGCGGTGCGGGGGTGGCGGTCCTGGTCGACCTGGGCAGCGCCGTACTGACCGTGAAGGCGCTGATCGCCGAGGGGGACGAACTCCCCGAGGGCGCCCGGCTGGTGGACGCGCCGTTCGTGGAGGGTGCGGTGGCCGCCGTGGTCACCGCGTCGGCCGGGGCGGATCTGGACGCGGTCGCGGCGGCGGCCGGGGAGGCGTACGGCTACCGCAAGGAATAGGAACGCCGCGTGGGAGGCTGCCGGCCGCGCCCGCTCAGGGCTTGCGGGCGACGCCCGCGTAGCAGGCGGCCTCCGCGTCGGTGACATGGGTGGCGTCCTCGGGGCGGTCGGGGCGCCACTGATGGGAGAGCGTGAGGCCCGGTTCCAGCAGCTCCCAGCCGTCGAAGAAGCGCAGGACCTCGGCGCGGGAGCGGAACTGGAGCCGGGTGCCCGTATCGCCGTAGATCTTGATGATCTTCCGCATCGCCTCCGGGCTGAAGTCCGGTGTGGCATGGCTCAACGCCAGGGTGCTGCCGCTGGGCAGTGCGGCCTTGAGGGTCTCGACGATGGTGTGGGCGCGGTCCTCGCCGTCGTCGGGGACGAAGTGCATCAGGGCGTTCAGGCTGAGCGCGACCGGGCGGGTCAGGTCGAGGGTGTCCAGGAGCTGGGGCGCGCCGAGGATGCTCTCGGGGTCGTTGACATCGGCCTGGACATACGCCGTGCGGCCCTCGGCGGTGCCGATCAGCAGCGCCGCGGCGTGCGCGAGGACGATCGGGTCGTTGTCGGTGTAGACGACCCGGGCGTCGGGGGCGATGCCCTGGGCGATGTCGTGGAGGTTCGGCGGGGTGGGGATGCCGGTGCCGATGTCGAGGAACTGCCGGAGACCGGAGACGGCGAGGACCCGGGTGGCGCGGTGCATGAACTCGCGGTTGATGCGGGCGGCGACCAGCGCGGCGGGGAAGACGCCCAGGACGCTCCCGGCGGCCATCCGGTCGGCCAGGAAGTTGGTCTTGCCGCCCAGGAAATAGTCATAGATCCGGGACGAGTGGGCCCGGTCCAGCTGTAGGTCCACCACGGAATCGTGCTCGCCCATCGTGCGCTGCCTCCCCAATTCGCCCTCCTGCCCGGCGCCTCCCCCGCGCACCATGATGCCCGTTCCGTGCGCCACGCGCCGCGGAGAGCGCGTCAAACTCCCTCGCACGCCCGGTCGTTGGGGCGCGGTGCCCCGTATGTCACGGATCATGCCGGAGCACACCCGACGCGTCCCATGACGGGCGGCCATGCCACGGTCATGCGCCGTCACATGCCACTGTCATGCGTAGTCATATGAATACGCAGCGGCAGATTTTTGCCCTGCCGATGCCACAAACGGGCTCACTTTCCGGTTCATTGGAAGGTGAGAGCAACCGCTCTCCCGCTGCCGGCAGCGCCTCGGCGCCCGGTTCGGTGCATGCCCAACGGAACGAGGACGGCTTGTGAGCGCAGACCGGGACCGACCGCTGCCGGCGTGCGCTCCGGCGCATGTCCGTGCCGCGGAGTTATCGCCACTCCCCCACTGTTCGCTCCCGGCCTCCGCGTCGGACCCGTTCGACCACCGGCTGTCGATCACCTTCGAGGCGTTTCTGGCCACGCACGCGCGGAAGTGGCTGACCTACGCCTATCTGCACACGGGCAGCGAGGCCGCGGCCCGTGAGGTCACCCGGGCCGCGTACGGGCAGCTCGGCCGGCTGTGGCCGCACGCGCTGCGGCAGGCGTCGGTGGAGGCGTACGCCTGGTCGGTCCTCAAGGAACGGGTCGTGGAGTGGCTGTACGACCACCACCAGCCCACCGCGCTCACCGAAACCGCCGCGTTCGCCGTCGTCACCCATGCCCTGCTGCGTGAGTGCCAGCAGCAATTCGCGATGCTGGAAAGCCAGTTGGGGCTGTACGCGGCCATCGCCCGGCTGCCGGAGCGGCAGTGCGATGTGATCGTGCTGCGCCATGTCATCGGGTACAGCGACGCCCAGATCGGCTCGCTGCTGGGCGTCGACGAAGTCACCGTCCGCTCCTATGCGAGCCGCGGCAAGCGCAAGCTCGCCGCCGCGCTCGGTATCGATCAGGGAAACGCAAGGGGGAACTGACCATGTGGCACACCCGTCCCGCCGACCGCCGGGAAACCGTCGAGACGCTGCTCAGCGCGGCCGCGGCGGTGTCCGGCATCGATGATCTGGCCGGATTCCGCGACCTCGATGACGCGGGCGCGCTCAGCTGCCTCGGCGCGTCCCTGCTCGCGGGGACGGCGGCCGCGGACGGTCGTCCGACAGCGGTGCGGACGGTCCGGGCCGACCAGGGCGCGCCCAGCACCTATCCCAGCGCCCGGGACGAGGCCACCCATGAGCTCCAGTTGGCCTGTGCGCTGGTCGTCAATGCCGCGGCGGCCGCGGCGAGTCTGGAACGGCTGGTCAACGACCATCACATCGACCCCGAGGGCGCGCTGGTCTTCGCCTGTCTGCTGCACATCACCGGGCGCACCGACGCGGCGCACTTCTGGTGGCACTTCGGCGCCGGCGCTGGCAGCCGGACGGCCGCCTACTGCCTGTATCTCTCGCACCGCCGCAACGGCGAGTACCGCGACGCCGCCTACTGGCGCGAGCAGGCCGCCCACGCGCCGGACGAGGAGCGCCCCCCGGTGGCCGCGTTCGACGAGAAACAGCTGCTGCCGGACTCGGCCCGGCACAACCTCCTCGTCCAGTGGCACAGCGGGCTCGCCCCGACCCTGCCGACCGCGCTGGAGAATGTGATCAACCGTCTCGTCGTGGACAGCGACGACGAGGACTTCGGCGAGATCCCCCGCCCCTCCCCCACGCTCGTCCGGGACCTGGGCCGGGCGGAGTAGCCACCCGCCGCGCGCCCGCGCCCGTCCGGGCCGGCCCGCTGCCCGGACGGCGGGCCGCCGGGCTCAGATGTCGTCGGCTTCCGCGACCGGGTCCGCCACCGCGGGCGGCCACGCCGGGCGGCTGGCGTCGGGGACCGCGGTCAGCGCATGCCCGACGGTGGGGTAGCAGGAGAAGACGCCGAGGGACTGGGTGCCGACCAGCAGCCGCAGCATCCGTACGCCGAGCGAGGCCAGCAGCAGCCTGCCCTCCAGGCGCCGGCAGAGCCATTCCAGGGCGAGCAGACAGCTCAGCCCCCGTGAGTCACAGAAGCGCAGCGCGGTCAGATCGAGCACCAGATAGCGGTGTCCGGCCGAGACCACCTCCCGGGCCTCGGCCAGAAAGGCCTGCTCGGTGCGGAGGTCCAGCTCCCCACTCACCCGCAACACCGCACACTCTTCCGCCTGCACGATCGCAGTGACCGCCAACGACCGCATCTCCGAGCTCATGCCGTCCAGACTAAGCGCCGCCGATGGCTGCACCACCGCGATGGCCCACCGGCACACAATGGACCGCCCCCGACGCCGCCCCGGCCCGTCGCGCCCGGACGGACCCTCCCCACGCGCCATACGGGCACCCGTTCGTGCGTAGGGCCAAGCTGACAGTGCTCGGAAGCGGGCGGAAACGGTCAGGTTTTTTGCTGTGACGGGCAGCCTGCGGCGCCGCCCCGGTTGCTATAAACCTGATGCGGGCGGAAACGGGCAACCTCGTGACCGAACGCAGACCGGAAGCACACAGAAAGCGGCAGGAGTGAACCATGAGGGCCGAGGAACGCCAGCATCGCCTCCTCGCGCTCGCCCGGCAGTCCGGCCGGATCGAGGTCGCCGAGGCCGCGTCGGCATTCGGGGTCGCCCGCGAAACCGTCCGGCGCGATCTGAGTGAGCTGGAGCGCCGGGGCCTGGTCCGGCGTACGCACGGCGCGGCGTACCCGGTCGAGAGCGCCGGGTTCGAGACCACGCTGGCCCGGCGGGAGACCCAGCAGGTGGACGAGAAGCGCCGGATCGCGGCGGCCGCCGCGGCGCTGGTCGGCGAGGCCGAGACGGTCTTCGTCGACGAGGGCTACACCCCGGAGCTGGTCGCCACGCTGCTGCCCACCGACCGCCCGCTGACCGTGATCACCGCATCGCTGCGCACCGCCTCCCTGGTCGCGGCGTCCGAATCCACCACCGTCCTGCTGGCCGGCGGCCGGGTCCGCTCCGGGACGCAGGCGACGGTGGGGTCCTGGGCCCGGGAGATGCTCGCCCGGTTCGTGATCGACCTGGCCTTCCTGGGGGCGAACGGCGTCTCCCGGGAGCACGGTCTGACCACCCCGGATCCGGCGGTCGCCGAGGTGAAGGAGCAGGCCGTCCGCTCCTCCCGGCGGCGGGTGCTGGTCGGGGTGCACAGCAAATTCGGCGCCAGCAGTTTCTGCCGGTTCGCCGAGGTACGTGACTTCGACACGATCGTCACCGACGCGGGGCTGTCCGCGCCGGAGGCGCATCGCTACTCGCTCCTGGGGCCGCAGGTGCTCCGGGTCTGACCGCGGCCGGGGCCGCCGGACGACCGGCCCCGCACCGCGGCACCACATCCCCCACAGCTGACCGCCGAAGGCCGGGCCCGCACCGCCGGCCGTCGGACGGCTCCCGGGCGTACCCGCGAAACGGCGTCGTACGCCCCAAAACCGCCGCTTGTGCGGCATTCGCCGGACACGCACGTCCCCTGTCCCCAGAAAGGTACGAGCCGTGAGAGCACGACCCCCCGGACCAGGCCGCGGCGCCCGCTCCCTAGGGCTGACCGCCCTCGCCGTGGCCCTGGCCCTGTCCACCGCCGGCTGTTACCGCGGCGCCGGCGACGCGGGCAACGAGAGCCGCCACAGCATCAACGTCCTGATGGTCAACAACCCGCAGATGGTGGATCTCCAGCGGCTCACCGCCGAGCACTTCACCAAGGAGACCGGCATCAAGGTCAACTTCACCGTGCTGCCGGAGGACGATCTGCGCGACAAGATGAGCCAGGACTTCTCCAGCCAGGCCGGGCAGTACGACGTGGCGAGCGTCAGCAACTACGAGACGCCCATCTACGCCCGCAACGGCTGGCTGGCCGAACTGGGCACCCGTGCCGCCAAGGACCGCGGATTCGACCAGGGCGACATCCTCCCCCCGGTCCGCTCCTCCCTCACGGCCGCCGACGGCAAGATCTACGCCCAGCCCTTCTACGGCGAGTCCTCGTTCCTGATGTACCGCAAGGACCTCCTCAAGGAGGCCGGGCTGTCCATGCCCGCCCGGCCCACCTGGCACCAGGTGGCCGCCCTGGCGGCGAAGCTGGACGGCTTCCGCAAGGGCATGAAGGGGATCTGTCTGCGCGGCCAGCCAGGCTGGGGCCAGCTGGCCGCCCCGCTGAGCACCGTCGTCAACACCTTCGGCGGGACGTGGTTCACCAAGGACTGGCAGCCGCGGGTCGACAGCCCGGAATTCACCCGGGCCACCCGGTTCTACGTGGATCTGGTCCGCAAGCACGGTGAGGCGGGCGCCCCGCAGGCCGGATACACCGAGTGCCTCAACGACATGCAGCAGGGCAAGGTCGCCATGTGGTACGACGCGACGGCCGGCGCCGGTTCGCTGGAGGGGGCCGACTCCAAGGTCGCGGGCAAGGTCGGCTACGCACCCGCGCCGGTGGAGCGGACCCGGGACGCGGGCTGGCTCTACACCTGGGCGTGGGGCGTGCAGAAGGCCAGTACGCACCAGGACGCGGCCTGGAAGTTCATCCGCTGGGCCTCGGGCAAGGACTACGAGCGGCTGGTGGGCCGCGAGCTGGGCTGGTCGAACGTGCCCGGCGGCAAGCGGGCCTCCCTCTACCGCGATCCGGCCTACGTCAAGGCGTCCGGGGCTTTCGCCGGCCCGACCGAGCGGGCGATCCGTTCGGCCCGGCCCGGCGACCCCGGCGTCCAGCGGCGCCCGGCCCCCGGCATCCAGTTCGTCGGCATCCCCGAGTTCGCCGACCTGGGCACCAAGGTGTCCCACGAGATCAGCTCGGCCATCGCCGGGAAGCAGAGCGTGTCCGAGGCCCTGAAGAACAGCCGGCGACCGGCACAGGAGGTGTCCGATGCCTATACGGACCACTGAGCCGGCCCCCGCGGCCGAGGTGGCCGCCGTGCACCGCGGCGGTGACCCGGCGGCCCGTGCCCGCCGCACCGAGCGGGCGAAGAACTGGGCCCGCCGCGCCCCGCTGCTTCCCGCGCTGGTCTTCCTCGTCATCGTCACCCAACTCCCGTTCGTGGCGACCGTGGTGATCTCCTTCACCCGCTGGAACGCGCTGGCGCCCGAGAACCGCGGCTTCGCCGCCTTCGACAACTACCGGGCGGTCTTCACCGATCCCGCGATGCGGGCCTCGGTGGGCACGACGGTGCTGCTGACCGTCACCGTGGTGCTGGTCAGCCTGCTGCTCGGGCTGGGGCTGGCGCTGCTGCTCGACCGTGGTTTCCGCGGGCGCGGCATCGTCCGCACCCTGCTCATCACGCCGTTCCTGGTCGTACCCGTCGCCTCCGCACTGTTGTGGAAGCATGCGCTGTACAACGCCTCGTACGGGCTGCTGAACGGCTCGCTGACCTGGATCTGGCGGCTGTTCGGCAGCGACGACCCACCGCAGCCGGACTGGATGACCGACTCACCGCTGGCGGCGGTGGAGGTGTCGCTGATCTGGCAGTGGACGCCGTTCATGATGCTGATCCTGCTGGCCGGGCTACAGAGCCGGGCCACCGACGCCATCGAGGCGGCCCGGATGGACGGCGCCTCGGCCTTCGACATCTTCCGCTATCTGACCCTGCCGCATCTGCGCCGCTACCTCGAACTCGCCGCGCTGCTGGGCACGGTGTACGTCGTGCAGAACTTCGACGCGGTGTTCACCATCACGTCCGGCGGCCTCGGCACGGCCAACCTGCCGTACACCATCTACCAGACCTTCTACCAGGCCCATGACTACGGACGGGCGTCCGCGCAGGGCGTCGTCGTGGTGCTGTGTTCGCTGCTGGTGGCGACCTTCGCGCTGCGCACCGTCTCGTCCCTGCTGCGTGAGGAGGTCACCCGATGAACCGCCCGCTCCTGGCCCCGCGCCGCCCCGGCTCCCCCGCCACCCGGCGCCGTCGCCACACCGGCACCCTGCTGGGCCTGGTGGCCTGGCTGTGCGGGATCGGCTTCTTCCTGCCGGTCGCCTGGATGGTGCTGACGTCCTTCCACAGCGAGACGGACGCGGCGACCAACCCGCCGAGCGTCGGCGCCGGGCTGAGTCTGCACGGCTACCGCGAGTTCTTCGGCGCGGGCAGCGGTGTCAGCCCCTGGCCGCCGCTGATCAACTCGCTGACCGCCTCCGTCGTCGCCACCGTGCTGGTGCTGCTGCTGGCGGTGCCCGCCGCCTACGCCCTCGCCATCAAGCCGGTGCGCAAGTGGAGCGATGTCCTCTTCTTCTTCCTGTCCACGAAGATGCTGCCGCTGGTGGCCGGGCTGCTGCCGGTCTACCTCCTCGCGCAGAACACCGGGATGCTCGACAGCATCTGGCTACTGGTCCTGCTCTACACCTCGATGAACCTGCCGATCGCGGTGTGGATGATGCGTTCGTTCCTCGCCGAGGTCCCGGTGGAGATGCTGGAGGCCGCCTCGATCGACGGTGCGGGGCTGACCTGCACCCTGACCCGGATCGTGGCACCGGTCGCCATGCCGGGCATCGCGGCCACGGCCCTGATCTCCTTCATCTTCAGCTGGAACGAGCTGCTGTTCGCGCGGGTCCTGACCGGGATCGTGGCCGGGACCTCGCCGGTGTTCCTGACCGGACTCGTGACCAGCCAGGGCCTGTTCCTGGCCAAGGTGTGCGCCGCCGCCACCGTCATCTCCCTCCCGGTGATCGTCGCCGGGTTCGCCGCCCAGGACAAACTCGTCCAGGGCCTGTCGCTTGGAGCCGTGAAATGAAAGCCGCAGTGATCAGCGCCCCCGGGACCGTCGAGGTCGCCACCGTCGAGGACCCGGCGCCCGGCCCCCGCGAGGTCGTGGTCTCGGTCGCCGCCTGCGGGCTGTGCGGCACCGATCTGCACATCCTCCAGGGCGAGTTCGCGCCCACCCTGCCGGTCGTGCCGGGCCATGAGTTCGCCGGTACGGTCGTGGCGACCGGCAGCGCGGTCACCGAGCTCGCCGAGGGGGACCGGGTCGCCGTCGACCCGTCGCTCTACTGCTTCGAGTGCCACTACTGCCGCACCGGGCGCAACAACCTCTGTGAGCGCTGGGCCGCCATCGGGGTGACCACGGCGGGCGGCGCCGCCGAGTTCGCCGTGGCCCCGGTCGGGAACTGCGTCAAGCTGCCCGAGCACATCAGCACCGAGGACGCGGCACTGATCGAGCCGCTCTCCTGCGCCGTACGCGGCTACGACATCCTGCGCTCCCAGCAACTGGGCACCCGGGTCCTCATCTACGGCTCGGGCACCATGGGCCTGATGATGCTCGAACTCGCCAAGCGCACCGGTGCCGCCGGGGTCGATGTCGTCGACATCAACCCGCATCGGCTGGCCACCGCCCGCACCCTGGGATGCAGCGCCGCGGCCGGTTCCGCCGATGAGCTGGACCGCCCGCGCGGCTGGGACGTGGTGATCGACGCCACCGGCAACGAGCACGCCATCCAGGACGCCTTGGGGCGGGTCGGCAAGGGCGGCACCTTCCTCCAGTTCGGCGTCGCCGACTACGCGGCGCGCGCCACCATCGAGCCCTACCGGATCTACAACCAGGAGATCACCATCACCGGCTCGATGGCCGTCCTGCACAGCTATGAACGCGCCGCGGAACTCTTCGCCGCGGGCGTGCTGGACCCGGAGGTCTTCATCAGCGACCGGCTCCCGCTGGACCACTACGCGGAGGCGCTGGGCCGCTTCCGGGCGGGCGAGGGGCGGAAGATCCTCGTACGGCCGTGAGCGGAGCCCGGGGCGGTCCTTGGGGCCGCCCCGGGGACGGGCGGGCGCCAACTCCTGGGAGAAGCGCGGGAACGGGCAGCAGGCCTGGCCGCACAGTTCTTGGTTGACAGTGCGTACACCCGCGCGACAGCATCCGGCCGGTGGAGATCACCGAGCTGACCCCAGCGGAACGCCGTGTCCGGCAGGCGTTCCCCCTCGGCGAGGGCGTCGACTTCCGGGAGAACGCCGACGAAGACCCCGCCGCCGGCGCCACCTGGGGCCCCGAGCGGACGGTGCGCGCCGCGGTGCTCCGGGGGCTGCTGCTCAACGGGCCGTCACGGGACGGCGAGATAGCGGGGCTGAAACTCTGGGGCGCCCGGATCACCGGGGAGCTGAACCTGAAGTACGGCCGGGTTGAGCACCCGGTACGACTGCGGTCCTGCTCCTTCGAGGAGACCCCGGATCTGTACGGCGCGACGCTGCGCATCCTGGCGCTGAACGACTCGGTCCTGCCGGGTCTCACGGCCGGACACCTCCACGTCGATGGGGTGCTGCGGCTCACCTGTTGCCGTATCAAGGGGCCGGTGCGGCTGGCCGGCGCGCAGATATCCGGTGCGGTCTTCGCCAACGGAGCCCACTTCGGCGATCCGGCCGCCACGGAGCCGCCCGAGGAACCCGTTCTCCAGCTGAACCACGCCGACATCGGCACCGACCTCTGGGCTCCCGGCCTGGTCGCCCACGGCCGGATCCGGCTGAACGGCGCCACCGTCGGCGGACAGGTCACGCTCGACGACGCACGGCTCAACGCCCCCGGCGGTCACGCGCTGGAGGCCGAGACACTCAGCGTCGGCACCGACGTGCACGCCATGCGGCTGCGGGCCCACGGCCGGGTCGACCTGCGCGGTGCCCGGATCGGGGGCCAGCTCAACCTCGCCTACGCCGCCCTCGCCAACCCGGGTGGGGTGGCGTTACGCGTCAGCAGCTGTGTCGCGGGCGAGATGTGGCTGCGCGAGGCGAAGCCGGTGGTGGGCACGGTCAATCTCCGCCGCGCCCAGTTCGACGTCCTGTACGTCCCGCCGGAGGTCTGGCCGGACGAGGTCAAGCTCGACCGGCTCACCTACGGCTCGCTGCTCCCGCACCTTCCCGCCGAGGAACGGCTCCCGGTGCTGGAGCGCGAGCGCGCGGGTTATGTGTCGTACTCGTACGAGCAGCTCGCCGGCGCCTACCGTACGGCCGGGGACGAAGCCGCCGCCCGCACCGTCCAGCTGGCCAAACTCCGCCGCCACCGCCGCACCCTGCCCTGGTACGCCAAGGTCTGGGGTCACCTCCAGGACGCCACCGTCGGCTACGGCTTCCGTCCGATGCGCGCCGCCGGCTGGTTGCTGGCCCTGTTGCTCACCGGCGCCCTCGCCTTCGCCCTGCACCCTCCACGCCCGCTGAAGACCGACGAGGCCCCCGACTTCAACCCCTTCTTCTACACCCTCGATCTGCTGATGCCGATCATCGGCTTCGGACAGGAGGGGGCCTTCGCGCCGCGGGGCGGGTACCAGTGGCTCTCGTATCTGCTGGTCGTCACGGGCTGGACGCTGGCCACGACGATCGCGACGGGCATCACCCGCTCCCTGGCCCGCCAGTAGCGGGCGTTCCCACCCACCTCGCCGTCGGCGACGCCACGCGCAACTCCCGCCTCACGGTTGGGAATCGGCCCGTGTGCCCGCGCGTTCGGCCGTGGCGCGTGCCCACCGGCCGGAGCTGATCACAGCGAGGATGAGGATGCCCGCGCCGAGTACGACGAGCATCCACCACATGCGATGCGCCGCGCCCGTGAACGCCGTTCCGCCCTGGGCGAGCTGCGGGCC
This sequence comes from Streptomyces lydicamycinicus, assembly GCF_000829715.2. NCBI lineage: Bacteria > Bacillati > Actinomycetota > Actinomycetes > Kitasatosporales > Streptomycetaceae > Streptomyces > Streptomyces lydicamycinicus. The sequence goes on from NZ_BBNO01000009.1 coordinate 155,223, forward strand.
GATGAGGGTCCCGGAGATCGCGACGCCCAGTGTGGTGCCGGTCTGGCGGCCGGTGGAGGCCAGCGAGCCGGCCAGCCCGGCCATCGAGCGGGGCATCCCGGAGATCGCCGCGTTGGTGATCGGCGGGTTGACCGCGCCGAGGAAGACGCCGAACACCAGGTGGACCGCCAGCACGGCCGGCAGAGGAGTCTCCGGGCCGAGCCCTAGCGACATGCCGCCGCCGAGGGCCAGCGCCATCCCTGCCACCACCAGCGGTATCAGGGGACCGCGCGCGCCGACCGCGCGCCCGGTGAGCGGCGCCACCACCAGGACGGGCAGCCCGACCGGGAGCAGGCACAGCCCGGCCGCCACCGGCGACAGGCCGCGCACGTCCTGAAGGTACTGGGTGGTCACGAACAGGAACGCGCCGAAGCCGCACAGGGCGAACAGCGCCATCACGATCGCGGAGCTGAACGGCACACTGCGGAAGAGGCGCAGTTCCAGGAGCGGGTCGGTGCGGCGCGGTTCATATCCGAGGAGGCCCGCCACGCCGAGCGCGGCGACGGCGAGCAGCCCGATGATGACCGGCGAGGTCCAGCCGAGCGCGCTGGATTCGATGATCGCGTAGACGACGCAGCCCAGGACCAGGACCATCAGTACCTGCCCGACGGGGTCGAACCGGCGGGCCCGTTCGGCGCGGGACTCGGGTACGAACAGCGCGGCGCACACGATCGCCACGGCCACGATCGGGACGTTGATCCAGAAGACCGACCGCCAGCCGAAAGCGTCGACCAGCCCACCGCCGAGGACCGGTCCCAGCGCCAGCGCCAGTCCGGACATCGAGGCGAAGACCCCGATGGCCCGTGCCCGTTCGGCGGCACCGGTGAACGTGGTCGCGACGATCGCCATGGCCACCGGGTTGAGCATGGTCCCGCCGACTGCTTGCAGCGCACGCGCCGCGATCAGCCAGCCGATGTCCGGCGCCAGTCCGCACAGCACCGACCCGAGGCCGAAGGCCGCGAGACCGGCCTGGAAGACCCGCCGCCGGCCGACCCGGTCGGCGGTGGCTCCGGCCAGGACGAGGAACGCGGCCAGCACCAGGGTGTAGGCGTCGACCGCCCACTGGCGGCCGGATTCGGAGGCGTGCAGGTCGCGTCCCATGCTGGGAAGCGCGACATTGACGATGGAGATGTCCATCACCACGACCACGATGCTCACGCAGCAGATCGCGAGCACCAGGGATTTGCGGCGCGGGCTCAGTCCGGCAGCCGCGGCGGGGGAAAGCACGGGTGAACTCATGGTCCGACGCTAGGATTTAGAGCGTGCTCGAAATCAAGCAGCACTCAGCAGCCGGTGCCACCGAACCGAAGGCGCGCACCGGGACGGTGCCCGCGGAAGGCGTGACCATCGCCGAGGCGGCCCGCCGCACCGGGGTGAGCGCCCACACGCTCCGGTACTACGAGCGTGCCGGCCTGGTCGTCAGCCCGGTCGACCGTACGAGCGGCGGGCGCCGCCGGTACCGCGAGCTCGACCTCAAGTGGATCGTCATCTGCACCAAGCTGCGCGCCACCGGCATGCCCATCAGGGGCATCCGCCGGTACGCCGAACTGGTCGCCGCCGGACCGGGCAACGAGGCGGAACGGCTCGCCCTCATGGAAGCCCACCGCGCCGACGTCCTGGCCAAGCTGGCGGAGACCCAGGAGAACCTGAAGATGATCGACCACAAGATCGAGAAGTACCGGGGCAGCATGGCCGCGGGCGACGCCGGCCGGCTCTGGGCACCCGTCAGCCCCCCTTGAGCGGCGCGCTGCCCCGGCACCTCTCAATTCGGCAGGCGGACGGGGGCGAGTTCACCGTGCAGCAGCGCCGTGCCGAGCGGGGTGAGGGCGTGGATGACCGAACCGCCGTCGCGCCGGCTGCGGGCCAGGTTGGCCTCGCGCAGGGCGCTCACATGCTCGCTGGCCGAAGGGGCGGAGACCCGTAAGCGGCGGGCCAGTTCACCCGTGGTGGCCGGTGCGTCGAGCGCGGCGAGGATGCGGGCCCGGGTGCGGCCGAGGAGGGTGGACAGCGCCTGCGGATGACAGCTGCGGGTGGTGGCCGGTGCCCACGCCGTGGAGTGTTCCACGGGGTAGACCAGCACCGGCGGCAGACCGGGGTCGGCCAGCGCGATGGGTCTGCGCCAGCAGAAGTGGGACGGGATCAGCCGCAGCCCGCGCCCGCCCAGCCGCAGCTCGCGGTCCTGGGGATAGTCGACGTACAGCACCGGCGGCTCCCAACGGAGCGCCGGGCGGAGGCTGTTGAGCATGCCGTCGACACCGCCGCGGCAGAGGGCGCGGGCCCGGGCACCGCGGTCGGAGTCGACGGTGGCGGCCGCCTCCGTCCAGTCGGGGGCGATCACCGCGCGGTGCACCTCCCGGAAGGCGCGGGCCAGTTCGTCGAGCGGCTCCCGGCTTCCGGCGGCCAGTGCGGCGGTCCAGCGCGGGAGCCGGTCCGGCAGCGCGGCCCGCGCGGTTTCCGCCGTCAGCCGGACCGGGGAGGTCTCCCGCAGCGCCGCCAGCCCGGCGGCCAGCCCGTCGCGGGCCGCGTCGGGGGTGAGGAAGTCCGGGAAGTAGCGGGCGTCGGCCGGGGCCAGTGCGCTGATCAGCCGGGCGGCGGGGGTCAGTCCCCGGGCGTCCAGTTCGCGGCGGGCGCGGGCCCGCCAGGCGGCGTACACCGGCACCCCACGCCCCGGTGGGGTGACATGGTGCAGGGCGAGCACCGTTTCCCACAAGGGATCGGGTTCGGCCGCGATGTGTACCCGCGCGATATCCCGGTCTTCGAAGTGAATGCGCAACATGCGGCCCCCGCGGCATGCTCATGACCCTGTGGCCAGGGCCCCCCGTTCGGGGCCTGGTGGCACGGCCCCCGCCGCCAGACTGACGGGTGGGGAACGGGGGTGTCCAGGGCGAGTGGTTGCATGCCGCCTGCGCGGGTGGTGAAGCCGGGGAGTGCGCGGCACCCGCGGTCAGGCCCCGCTCGCGAGCCGTTCCGCCAGCCGCTCCAGGAACACCCGCTGGCCCGTCACCAGCCGCGCTCGCGCCTCGTCCGGGCCCCACCAGGCCACCCGGTCGATCTCGGGGAAGGTGCCGATCACCCCGGAGCCGCGCGGCCACTCCATCTCGAAGGTGCCGGGCACCACGCGCTCCGGATCGAGATCGCTCTCGACGGCCCAGGCGGTCACCACCTTGCCGCCCGACTGCCGGATCTCGCCCAGCGGGAGACCGGGCCCGTCGGGCGGCGGCACGCCCAGCTCCTCCTCGAACTCCCGCCGGGCCGCGTCCCACGCCTCCTCCGGCGGTACGTACTCGCCTTTGGGCACGGTCCACGCCCCCGCGTCCCGCCGCTCCCACAACGGCCCGCCCATGTGCGCCAGCAGCACCTCGACCCCGGTCGCCGTGCCCCGGTACAGCAGCAGCCCGGCACTGCGCTTCCCGGCCATGGCGCTACGAGGCCCCGCCGTCGTGCGCGGTGAGCACCGTCTCGACGGTGTCCGCCTCGGCCGCGGTCTTGTCCTCCCGGTAGCGCACCACCCGTGCGAAGCGCAGGGTCACGCCCGCCGGGTAGCGCGAGGAGGTCTGGAGCCCGTCGTAGGCGATCTCGACGACGAGTTCCGGACGCACCGTCACGACATGGCCGTTGTCCGCCACCGCGAGCTCCCGAAGGCGCTCGGTCTGCCAGCCGAGGGTGGCGTCGGTGAGCCCCTTGAAGGTCTTGCCCAGCATGACGAAGCCGCCGTCCGGGTCCCGGGCCCCGAGGTGGAGGTTGGACAGCTTCCCGGTGCGCCGGCCGTGGCCCCACTCCGCGGCCAGCACCACCAGGTCCAGGGTGTGCACGGGCTTGACCTTCAGCCAGGCGGCGCCGCGGCGGCCCGCGCTGTAGGGGGCGTCCAGCGCCTTGACCACGACGCCCTCATGTCCCCGGCGCAGCGTCTCGGCCCAGAACTCCTCCGCGGCGGCGCGGGCGGCGTCGTCGGCGGGGTCGCCGACCACCTGGCGGCGCACCCGCAGCGGCTCGGGGACCAGCCGGGCCAGCTCCGCATACCGCTGCTCGCCGGGCAGTTCCAGCAGGTCGCGGCCGTCGACCGACAGTACGTCGAAGAAGACCGGGGACAGCGGCAGCGCGGCCTGCGCGGCGGAGACGTCCACCCGCGAGCCGAACCGTCCGGCGACCCGCTGGAACGGCACCGGCCGGCCCGCGCCGTCCAGGGCGATCACCTCGCCGTCGAGGATGAAGCGGCCGGCCGGCAGCTCCCGGGCGACGGCGGTGACCTCGGGGAGCCGGTCGGTGACCTCGTCCAGGGTGCGGGTGTGGATCCGGACGTCCGGCCCGTCGCGGTGCACCTGGACGCGGATGCCGTCGAGCTTCTCCTCCACGGCACAGGCCCCGAGCCGGTCGACCGCCTCGGCCACCGACTTGGCGCTGTGCGCCAGCATCGGCCCGACGGGCCGGCCGACGGTGAGCCGGAAGTCCGCGAGCGCCGCCGGTCCCTCGGCGAGCAGCGCCCGCGCCACGTCCGGCAGCGAGCCCGCCAGCATCACGGCGCGCCGTACGTCCGCCGCGGGCACCTCGGTCGCGGCGGCGAGCCCTTCGGCCGCGATGGCGTCCAGCGCGCCCTGCCGTACCTCGCCGGTGAGCAGACCGGTCAGGAACCGCTGCTCCTCCGCGGTCGCCGCGGCCAGCAGCTCCCGGACGAGTGCGCGCCGCTCGCCCTGCGCCCCGGCTCCGGAAACCCGCGCCAGGGCGGTCAGCGCGATATCCACGTCGCGTACGGTCAGCGTGGCGCGGTCCGCGGCCGGCACCGGTTCGCGCAGCACGCTCCAGCCGACCCCGATCCGCCCCTGCGGCAGCCGTCCGGCGAGATACGGGATGACCACCGGGACGTCCTCCGGTGCCGCGGCCCGGAACAGCCCGGCCAGCAGCGCGATCTTCCGCGAACGCGCCGGCGTCGCGGCGACCTCTCCCGATACCCGTGCGAGATGCGCCAGCAGCATAGGGCCATGGTGCCCCCACCGCGCCGCCCCCGCTTCCCCTGACCGCAGTTCCCCGCCCCGCCCCGGTGGCGTCAGGGGGCGAGGTAGGAGTGGAAGAGGTTTTCCGGGTCCCACTGCGCCTTGATCTCCTGGAGACGGTCCCAGGTGGCGGGGGTATAGGAGCGCCGGGCCCGTGCGGGATCGGCCTCCAGGTCCGTCTCGGCGATGTAGTGGCAGCCCTCGCCCCGCGGGTCGGCGGCGGCCATGGCGTCCCGCAGCCAGCGCGCGTGGTCCCGGTCGCCGGCCGGGTCGTCCCAGACCGCGTAGCAGACGAGATAGGACGCGCCGAGCGGGGCGAAGGCCATGTTCCGCAGCAGTGCGGGTTCCTGGGAGACCGGCTGCACGGGCGAGAGCACCAGGGACTTCCCGGAGGGGGCGTGGGCGACCGCGTCGGCGATCCGGGGCAGCTGGGTGGCGTGGCTCTCCGGCGACCACAGGGTGTCCGCCGCATACCGGTGTGCGGGCGGCCAGATGGCTGCCGCGCCGTCGTGCAGCGCGGCGAAGGACACCGGCGTGGGCAGTTGCCGGGTGACGGCGCATTCGCCGAAAGGACAGTCGGCGAACGGCTCCAGCGCCTGCCGGGCCTCGTGCTCGGTGGTGGCGAACGCGGTGGCGGCGACCGTGATCCGGGGCCCCCGGGGAGCACTGGCGGTCGGCGGGCCGGAGGCCGCGAGGACGAAGGCGGTCTCGACGTACGGCGGGAGGCGGCGCGCGATCGGCTCCGCCCACTCCGTCACCGGCCTGACATCGGCCAGCGGGAAGGTGAGGCTGGTCATCACCATCGAGGCCGGGTGCGGGTGCAGGGCGAGGCGGAAGCCGGTGACGGCCGCGCAGAAGCCCGGCCCGGCGCCCCGGGCGGCCCAGAAGAGATCGGGGTGCTCGGTGTCGCTACAGGTGACCGTCCGCCCGTCGGCGGTGACGGCCCGGATCTCCCGCACATCGGCGCAGGACGCCCCCCAGGCACGGGAGTTCCAGCCGAGACCGCCGCTGAGCAGGAATCCGCCGACCGCCACCGTGGGGCAGTGCCCGACGGGGAAGGCCAGGTCGTGCGGGGTGAGGGCGGCGACCAAGTCGTGGCCGGTGGCCGCGGGGCCGACGGTGGCGGTGGCCGGGTCGGTGCCCTGGGCGGGCGTGAGGGCGCACTGCCGGAGCCCGGAGAGGTCGAGCAGCAGGCCCCCGTCGCGGAGGGGCGAGCCGGACCAGTTGTGCCCGCCGGAGCGCATCGAGACCCGCAGGCCCTGGGCACGGGCCCAGGTGACGGCGTGTACGACGTCCGCTTCCGTGGCGGCCCGCACGATGAGTTCGGGGAACCGCGGGGGCGTGACCTCGTTCCACACCGCGCCGGTACGGGCGTCCTCGTAGCCGCGGTCGGCCCGCCGGATCAGCGTGCCCTCGATGTCCGCCCCAACCGCCGGTGCCCGTGGGCGCATCGCCGCCTCCTCCTCACCAGATCTGGCCGGTGATCAGGCCGAAGACGCCGATGGACACCACGTAGCAGAGCAGCATCACCGCGACACCGGTCACCTGCACCCGGCGGGTGCGGGCGCGGGCGGGCACCAGCCAGAAGGCGAGCGCCCGGTTCACGGTCGGCATCAGCAGCCAGGTCAGTGCGCTGACGCTCAGCACATTGGAGAGGAACAGCCCGATGTACTCCCGGATTCCGAGCTTCTCCAGCCCGTATCCCACGGTCAGATTGAGCACCATCACCGTCGGATAGAGCGCCAGCAGAACGGACATGGCCTGTTTCCAGTTGGGCGGCGCGCTCTGGTCCTCGCCGTGGTCGAACGTGAACCAGCCGCTGAACGACGAACCCACCTTGCGTACGTCGTAGGAGGTGAAGTATTTGCTCCCCTCCTCCAGCAGCTTGCTGCGTACGTCGGAGGTGAGCCAGTCGTCGAGGTAGGCACGCGACTCGAACCGGAAGACCACAACCCAGTTGTCCTGCACGCCCGCCACCGGCTCGAACAGCTCCGACCCCATGAAGCCCGGCGCCTTCTCCTGCTCCTTGAGAGTCTTCTGCTGCCAGCTCACAAATCCCTCTTCGCAGCCCGGCTTCACCTCGTGGGAGATCACGGCCGTGACCGCCTCCGGAGCCGGCTGGGCGGGGGTGCCGCCCTGGAGCACCTCGTGCGTCGGGGGGCTCTCGAAGAGTCCGCGCGCTTCGTCCAGCAAATCCTGCCGCCGGTCCGAATCCAGCCATGCGGTCAAATAATCCATGGCGGAAAAGCGGAATACGGCCACCCATTCATTGGCTTCGCCGGCGCCCGGCGGATATACCTCGGCGCCCACGAAACCCTTGAATTCACCGGCCGCCTGATTCACCCGGTTCTGCCAGCGCTGATACTCGTCGGCCCGGCCCTCGCGCACCTTCTGCGAGGTCACAACGGTGGCGTTGAGCGCCATGGGGTCACGGCTTGCACGGGAACTCACATCGAGTAGCCTAGTTCATAGGGGAATTACCGGGCAAATTGGGCATTTATGCCGTCCGTTCCGCAGAGGACGCTGAGGAATCGATGCCGATCGGAGAGTCCGTGATGGAAGACAAAGAACTCCTCGCAGAGGCCGTACGGCTGGCCACGGAATCCGTGGAGAACGGCTGGGGCGGCCCGTTCGGCGCGGTGATCACACGCAACGGCGAGATCCTCGCCCGCGGGCAGAACCGCGTTCTGCTGACCGGCGACCCCACCGCTCACGCCGAGATGCAGACCATCAGCAAAGCCATCCAGGTCCTCAACCCTGAGGCTCCGTCAATCGCGGTGGAGCATCAGAACGAGAGCACGCTGGAGTACGTCGCCCGGCCCGAGGGTTCACCGGACCCGCTGCCGGAACGCGCCCGGATGCTCCAGGGCTGCTCGATCTACATCAGCGGCGCCCCCTGCCCGATGTGTATGAGCGCCATCTACTGGTCGCGGATGGACGCCGTGTACTACAGCTGCGACCTGGAGGACACCGCGCGGATCGGCTTCGACGACTCGTTCCAGTACGAGGACTTCAAGCGGCCCCTCGGCGAGCGGCGGATCAAGATCGAACAGATCCACCCCGAGCTGGGCGCCCATGCGTATGCGGCATGGACCAACCGGGCCGACCGGCACGCCTACTGACGACGTATCACGGCCCGCCGGGCGACGGCACCCGTTCCGTCGCCCGGCGGGCCGCTACCGTCGGCCCCCTGGGGGCACGCCCGAGCCGTCCGGACCCGAAGCGTTCCGGGCGGCTCACTCGTACATCACGTACTCCGGCTGCGGCCGGAGGGCCAGTACCTCCTTCGGCGTCATGAGGCGGCTGCCCTCGGCGTCCTCCTCGTAGAAGAGCTTGAAACCGGTGTGCAGACCGTCGGGCAGATCGTGGACCAGCTTGCGCCAGGTGCCGCGCTTCAGGCCGGGCGAGCCGATACCGTCGGCGCTCTTGATCAGCGCCACACCGGGCTGAGGGCGCAGCGCCGACTGCTCGCCCACGACGGACGTGGCGACCTGGTGGAACACCAGCGGTTTCTGCGGCAGATCGTGCTCCTCGACCAGGCCGGACAGATACCGGGCGACCTTCGTCAGCTCATGGCCGTCGGTATGCCCGTAGGTGTCGCCCGGCACCTCGCCGGAGCCCATCTCCCACTCCGGGTCCAGGGCGACCCCCACGTCCGGGTGGACGAGCCAGTCGCGCAGCGCCTTGACCTCGTCGAGTACCGCGGCACGCCCCGGCTGGATGTTCAACAGCAGCAGCCCGCGGCGGTCGCGCGCCACCCGGTGGAAACGGCGGATGGTGGCGGCGGGCGTGCGTGAGCGGTACTTACCGTCCGGTCCTGCCGCGGAGTTGGCGACCGTCGCCAGGAGTTCGAGGACCGGCAGCGGTTCGCGCCCCGCGGCGAAGGAGTGCGCCACCTTCTCCGCCTCGGCGGCCCGCCGCACGGGGTCACCGGTCCCGAGCCGGCCGAGCGCCGCGGCGCCGGGCAGACCACAGAACCCGGCCAGCCGGTATCGCGGGAACAATTCCCGTCCGCCACGCGGGAGTTCCGGATGGCGTCGCTTCTTCGGGCGGCCCGGGGGCGCGGAGCCGGACGGGCCCGGGGAACCGGTCCCGGCCGACGGGGAGGACCCCGGCCGCCCCGGCGGTGAGGCCCTGGAGGCGGAATCGGCACGTGAGGACGTGCCCGCGCAGGCCGTGAGCAGTCCGAGCCCGGCCGCTGTCGTGACCGCGAGCATCCGGCGCCGGCTCGCGTCCGGCGCGGGTACGGGGTCGCGGCCCGCCGTCCTGCCCCTGGGTATCTCCGTGTCGGTGCGCCCTGACACCTTGTCCGCCATAGTGACTCCGTCCCCCGGCATCCGGCCGTTGACCGGCCACCGGTTGCCCTGCGGACCGGCGCGTTCCGGTCCGTGCAGTGCGCATCTCCAGACCCTCCGCGGCAAAACCCGGGGTGGTAACGATCAAGCCAGGTTCACCGCGGCCGCCCGGTCGCCCGTCCGCGCCGCACCCTCGGGCCGGTCCGCGTAGCGTGAGAGCGTGACCAGGCCCCGACGCCTCGAAGCCCTGGACGACTCCCCCGAAGCCGTCCGGCGCCGCACCCCCGTCCGCCGCCTGTGGTACGCCGCGTACGGCTCCAACATGCATCTCGACCGGCTGACCGCCTACCTGGCCGGCGGCCGGCCGGCCGGTGGGCTGCGCAGCTACCCGGGCTGCCGGGACCCCCGCGGCCCCGCGCGCATGGCCCCGGTCATGCTGCCGGGGCTGCTCTACTTCGCCACCACATCGGAGGTGTGGACCGGCGGCCGGGCCTTCTACGACCCCGATGCCACCCCGACCCGGGGCGGTGAACTGCCCTCCCGTGCCTACCTGCTGACGCTCTCCCAGTTCTCCGACATCGCCGCTCAGGAGATGTACCGGGAGCCCGGCGAGGACCTCGATCTCACGGAGGCCGTCACCCGCGGGCGGGCCCGGATCGGCCCCGGACGGTACGAGACGCTGGTGTGCGCCGGACTGCTGGACGGCTACCCGGTGCTGACCTTCACCGCCCCGTGGAGCAGCCGGGACATCACCATGAACGCACCGTCGGCCGCCTATCTGCGGCATATCGCGGCCGGTCTCGTCGCCTCCCACGGATGGAGCGCCCGCCGGGCCGCCGCCTATCTCGCCGGCTGCCCGGGGGCCGACGGCCACTGGACGGCGCCGGAGATCGCGGCACTGCTCGCCGGCCCGCCCTGACCGGCGCCCTCGCCCCGGCACGCCGTAGGCACGCCTGCGGCCACCACCGCGCCGGCGCCGGGCACACTGGAGCCGTCCGGCCGGTGCCGGCCCGGCCCCGACGACCTCTGCGAGGACCGCGATGAGAAAGATCATTGTGTGGCTGTCGGTGTCCCTCGACGGCTTCATCGAGGGCCCGGACCGCGAGCTCGACTGGCACCTGGTCGATGACGAGCTGCACCGGTACGTCAACGACCAGCTGCGGCAGATGGGCGCCTTCCTGAGCGGGCGGATCACCCATGAACTGATGGCCGGATTCTGGCCCACGGCCGACGCCGATCCCGCAATCACCGGCCCCATGGCTGAATTCGCCGGGATCTGGCGGGACATGCCCAAGATCGTGTTCTCCCGGACCCTGGAGCAGGCCGGCGGGTACCACACCACGCTCATGCGGGAGGTCGTCCCCGAGGAGATCATGGCGCTCAAGGCACAGCCGGGCGGCGATATGACGCTCGGTGGCGCCGACCTCGCCGCGTCCTTCCGGGAGCACGATCTGATCGACGAGTACCGCCTCTACGTCCATCCGGTCATCCTCGGGCGGGGCACGCCCCTGTTCCGGGCGTCGGACACCAGGACCGGCCTGGAACTCGCCGGGACCCGGACCTTCGGCAACGGCGTCGTCCTGCTCCACTACCGGCGCGCCGGGGCGGCCGCCGCGGGGTGAGTTCCGGGGAGCGGTACCGCACCCCGGCTCACGGGGCGGGCCGCTCCGGCGCGCCGGGCAGACCGAGCAGGGCGGGCAGATCGGCGAAGGAGTCGAGCACCCGGTCCGGGGTGCCGGTGGCCGCGCGATGGGTTTCCGGCAGATATTTGCCGGTCTTGACGAGCACCCCGGTGAGCCCGCAGCGCTGGGCCGCCAGCACATCGGACTCGATGTCGTCGCCCACCATCAGCGTTTCCGACGCCGGGGCGCCGAGCTGCGCCAGGGCGGTGGCGAAGAACGCCTCGGCCGGTTTGCCGGTGACCACCGCCTCGACACCGGCGGCCCGTTCCAGGCCCGGCAGAAAGGCCCCGGTGTCCAGGTCGAGCCCGTCCGCCGTACGCCAGTACAGATTGCGGTGCATGGCGACCAGCCGGGCACCGCGCTGGAGGTGGCGAAACGCGGTGTTGAGGGCCGCATAGCCGAATTCCTCGCCCGCACCGCCGAACACCACCACGTCCGGCGCGGCCCGGCCCGCTCCGCCGGCCCCCTCCTCAACGAGCTCCACACCGGCCAGATCGGCCCGGACCTCGCCGCTGTTGATCAGCAGACAGCGCGCGTCCGGATGGTGATCGCGCAGGTAGGCGGCGGTGGCGGCGGGTGCGGTCAGAATGTCGTCGACGCCTACGGGAAAGCCCTCCCGGGCCAGCCGCCCGGCGACCACGGCGCGGGTCCGTGAGGTGGTGTTGGTGACCAGCAGCAGCGGGAGCCCGGCCGCGCGCAGCCGCGCCATGGCTGCGACGGCGCCGGGCAGCGCCTTCCAGGACACGGTGAGCACACCGTCGATATCGATCAGAACCGCTCTGATTCCTTCCATATGCCGACGGTAACCACGGTCGGCCGGGGCCGGGCGGACGGCCGGGTCCCGTCCACCGTCCGACTTGCGAAGGAGCCGTGGATGGGGTTATTTCGAAGTGAGGTGTGAACGCAGCTTCCGTCTCCCCTGGCTAGGGGGTGCACACTGTGCTGTTCACTGACCGCGCGGACGCGGGGCGCCGCCTCGCCGAAGCGCTACAGCACCTGGAGGGGGAAGAACCCGTTGTGCTGGGCCTGCCCCGTGGCGGGGTCCCGGTGGCCTTCCAAGTGGCGCGGGCGCTCAAGGCGCCGCTCGATGTGATCGTGGTCCGCAAACTCGGGGTGCCGTACCAGCGCGAGCTGGGATTCGGTGCCATCGGTGAGGGCGGCGTGCGGGTGATCAGCGACGACATCGTCCGCCGGGGCCGGCTCGAACAGGCGGATCTGGCTTCCGTGGAGCATGCCGAGGCGGCCGAACTCGCCCGTCAGGCGGAGCGTTTCCGTGCCGGACGGCCGCGGCTCTCCCTCGAAGGCCGGACGGCGATCGTGGTGGACGACGGGATCGCCACCGGCGCCACCGCGGCGGCCGCGTGCCAGGTGGTCCGCGCACAGGGCGCGGCCCGTGTGGTGCTCGCCGTCCCCGTGGCGCCTCCGGACGCGGCGGAGCGGCTGCGCACCGCGGCCGATGAATTCGTCTGCCTCTCCACCCCGTTCGCCTTCTCCGCCGTCGGTGAGTGGTACCAGGACTTCTCCCAGACCCCCGACGACGAGGTGGTGGCGCTGCTGGCGCAGGCCGCGGCCGGCCCCGGGCCGGAGCGGTCCGCGCCGGGCGCGGAGGCCACGGCGGACAAGGACGTCGAGGAGGAGGTGGCGATCGACGCCGCCGGGGTCCGGCTGACCGGGGACCTCCACCTGCCGGCCGGCGCCCGTGCGGTGGTGATGTTCGCGCACGGCTCGGGCAGCAGCCGGCACAGCCCGCGCAACCGGCTGGTCGCCGCGGCCCTGAACGAGGCGGGCCTGGGCACCCTGCTCTTCGACCTGCTCACCCCGGCGGAGGAGGCCCACCGGTCGAACGTCTTCGACATCGGCACCCTCGCCGACCGGCTGACGGCCGCCACCGGCTGGCTGCGCGACCGCACCGCCCTGCCGATCGGCTACTTCGGCGCGAGCACCGGCGCCGCGGCGGCGCTGTGGGCCGCCGCCACGCCCGGTGCCGACGTCGGCGCCGTGGTGTCCCGCGGTGGCCGCCCCGACCTCGCCGAACCGCTGCTCGTCGCGGTACGGGCGCCGACGCTGCTCATCGTGGGCGGCAACGACAATGTGGTCATCGACCTCAACCGGGAGGCCGAGGCGGCGCTGCGCTGCGAGACCCGCGTCGAGATCATTCCCGGTGCCACCCATCTCTTCGAGGAGCACGGCGCCCTCCAACAGGTCGCCGACCTCGCCCGGGACTGGTTCCTGAGCCACTTGGTGAAGTAGCGGGCCTCGCGGCGGATGCGCTCCGGCCCCTCGGCCCTTGGCGGTTGAGCCGATTGCCTTCCGGCCGACGGCCCTTCAGCCGATTGCCGTCCAGCCGGTGGCCGTGCGGTCGGTCGCCGGTCCTTCAGTCGATGGTGATCTCGCCCATGGCACTCCAGCCGTCCGCGCCCTCGATGGTGGTGCTCACGATGTCGGGAGTGCGGCGCAGCAGGGGGCGCATCTGCTCGATCGCGGCGCGGAAGTGGTCGGAATTGACATGCGCTTCGGCGGCATCGTCCTTGAATGCCTCGACCAGGACATAGGTGTTCGGGTCCTCGATGCTGCGGGACCATTCGAACCACAGGTTGCCGGGTTCGGCGCGGGTGGCCTCGGTGAAGGAGGCGACGTGCTGCGGCCACTCCTCGGCGTACTCGGGCTTCACGGGAAACTTGACGACGATAAAGATCATTCAGCGAGTCTAGATCACGTGGCACCGGGTGCCGTCAACCCCTCACCGTGATACCTCGGGCTCGGCCTCTTTGTCGCCGCTCAGGGATTTGACGAGCACTATGCCCAGCACGATCAGCGCCACGCCCAGCCACACCGGCCCGGCACCGCTGACGAGGACCACGATGCCCACCGCAGTCAGATAGCCGGCCAGCGGGATGAGCAGGCTGCTCAGCGGGGGTTCGGGCGGGCCGGACAGGCCCCGTTCGCGCAGTGAACGCGCCCGTGCGACGTCCGGGTACCACTGGGTGAACTGCAAGGCCGCGATGATGGCCGCGATTTGGATGATCCAGCCCGTCCACAGGTTATTGGAATGGTGCAGCACGAGGTCGCCATAGGCCCCCGCAATCGCGGCCACGGCGAATGCGGCGCCCCATGCACCCGTGATGTAGTAATTGGTCCGCAGAAATCTGGGCTCGCCCCAGAACTCGCGGGGTACCTGTTCCCGGGCGTACTGGAGGGTGAACGGCACCCGGCACGCCATGGACCCGAGGGCGATCGCCATCAGGGCGATGTTCGCGACCTCGCCCGAATAGTTCTCCAGCCAGCGGTGGGTGCCCGGGGAGGCGAAAATGCCGATGACGGCCATCGCCGCGAAGAACACCACATCGGAAATCTCCAGAATTTTGAAGGAGGACCCGGGACGGCGTATACGGCCGGCGATGACGATTGCCACGGCAAGGGCCAGGGCTATGGAGACGGCCAGCTCGAAACGGCCCGGCCCGACCAGGACCGACATCGCGATCCATGGCGACATTCCGATGACGGGGCTGTCGAGGAGATGGGACAGCCGGCCACCGGGGGCGGTGTCCGTCGGGCCGTGAGACATGGCAACAGGCCCTCCTGGGAGGCGAAACTCCCTTCCACGCTAGACCGCCGCCTGGGCTCCCTCTACTCGGGCGCGGCGGCGGGACGGGCGGGAAGGAAGGGAAGGGCGGTGCGGCGCCACGGCGGGGATGGTGCGGTGACCGGGGCGGCGTCGGGCACGGCGGCCGGCGCGGGGAGCGGTGCTCGGGCGGGGCCTTCCGGCGGGCGTTTCCGGCTGGGCGTCGGGCACGGCATCGGGCGGGGCTCGGGGCGCGTCTCCGGGGTGGTTCAGGGGCGGGTCAGGGAGACCCCTGACGACGGCGCGGCGCGCGGCCGCGAAGCTGTTCGACATGAGCCTTTCTCCCTTGTCCCGCAGGGCAGTTGTGGGGGCCGCACTGTCCGGCGCGGTGGTCGCCGCGACGGCGGGCCCGGCCGGTGCCGCGTCCCGCCCGGCCCCGGCCCCGTCGCCGGGCGGCGGCCCGGCCCATCGGAGCCCGTCCGCCCCTGTCCCCGTCCCTCCGCTGAACGTGCCCGCGCTGCGGGCCGCCCTCGCCGATCTGGAGCATCCGGAGCTGACCGCGGCCCAGCTGCGGGTGAGTGGTTCAGCCGGGCGGTGGTGCGGCACCACGGGCGTCGCCGACCGGGCCACCGGCCGCGCGGTTCACGAGCGGGACACCTTCCGGATCGGCAGCATCACCAAGGTGTTCGTGGCGACGGTGGTGCTCCAGCTCGCCGCCGAGCGCCGGCTGTCGCCGGAGCAGCCGGTGCAGCGTCTGCTGCCCGGTCTGCTGCCGTCGGGGTTCCCGCCGATCACGGTGTCACAGCTGCTGAACCACACCAGCGGACTCCCCGACGAGCAGGACCCGCCCTACGACCCGTCCTCCCCGGAGGACATCGCCCGGCACCGCTACGACCGGTGGACGCCCGAGCAGCTCGTGGCGCAGGTGTCGCACGGCCCCATGAAGTTCACCCCCGGCACCAAGCAGGAGTACCGGGGCATCAATTACGTCCTTCTGGCCCTGCTGATCGAGCGGCTCACGGGCTGCCGCTACGGCGAAGCGATCACGCACCGCATCCTGCGCCCACTGGACCTGCGGCACACGGCCGTGCCCGGCAACGACCCACGGATTCACTGGCCGCATGTGCACGGCTATCTGCGGATGACGGACGGCTCCCTGCTGGACATCACCAAGTTCGACCAGTCGGCCGCCTGGGGAGAGGGCGAGATGATCTCCCGTACCGGCGATCTGGACCGCTTCCTCACCGCCCTGTTCTCGGGCGAACTCCTGCCGCCCCATGAGCTGGAGCGGATGTTCACGCTGCCGCCGGACAAGGTCCGCATGATGGACGGCACCCCGGCGCGCTATGCCGCGGGCCTCCAGACCGTCACGGTGAACGGCATCACCCTGTGGGGCAAGACCGGCGAACAGTACGGCTACAGCTCGGCCATGTTCGCCACCCGGGACCAACAGCGCCGCGCGGTCTTCTCGTTCAACCCGACCCGGCGCGACGCCACCCAGGCACAGGTCTCCCTGCGGATAGCCGAGGCCCTGACGAAGGCATGAGCCGGGGCCGCACAGCACTGTGGGCTCCGCGCGTCCGCTGAAGCGCGGAGACGCGGAGCCCACCAGAACCCCATCGGCGAGGTCCGGTCACAGCCTTCGTTCAGGACTGGGGCCGCTTGCCGTGGTTGGCACCGTTCTTGCGACGGGCCTTCTTCTTACGACGACGCTTGGATGACATACGTCTCCCTCCTCACTCACTCACTCAGCGATGCTTTTCGCCGAATTTCTACCACTTCTCAACGGTATCTCGCCCGGCGATCACGAGGCCGCGTACCCAGGTCCGCGGGATCCCACCCCACCCCGGTTTGTGAGTCACCCCACGGAGACACCGCCCGCCCGGTCCCCCAGGGCGTCACAGATCGGCTTCCTCGCCCATGTACAGCCTGGCGAACGCCTTCGCCGCGGACTCCGACCCCAGCAGGCGCCGCAGCCGCGCCCGCGCCGTACCCGCCCGGAAGCGGTCGCCGGACGAGGCACCGTGCAACACGTCGAACAGCCACTGCGAGAACTCCAGGTACTGCCAGACCCGCCGCAGACACGCCTCCGAATATCCGGCAAGCCCGCTGTCGTCGCCCTGGTAGTGCGCGATCAGCGCGTCGCCGAGCAGCAGCGCGTCATTGATCGCGAGGTTCATGCCCTTCGCGGCGATCGGCGCGACCAGATGCGCCGCGTCACCCGCCAGGTGGAGGCGGCCGAACACCATCGGCTCCACCACATAGTTGTGCATGTCCAGGACCACCTTCTCGATCAGCGGTCCTTCGGCGAGCGGCGGGGAGCCGTCGGCGGCGAGCCGGACGCGCAGCTCGTCCCACACCCGCTCATGCGACCAGTTCCCGGCGTCCTCACCGGGCTCGACTTGGAGGTAATAGCGGGTGACCTGGGCGCTGCGGGCCATATGGGCGCCGAACCCGCGCTCGTGGATACCGAAGATCACGCCGTCCGCTGACGGCGGTGCCTCGGCGAGGAGAGCGAGCCAGGCGACGCCGTGGTCATTGCGGGTGAGGACCGCCCGGCCGTCGGGGACGGCCGCCCGGGACACCCCGCGGGCGCCGTCGCAGCCGGCGATGAAGTCACACTCGATCCGGTGCCGGGCACCGGTCACCGGGTCGGTGTACGACACCGCCGGCCGGTCGCTGTCGATGTCGTGCAGTGCCACCTCGCGTACCCCGAAGCGGACCTCGCCGCCCGCCCGGTCCACGTAGGACGCCACGAGATCGGTGACCAGGAGCGGCTGCGGATAGACGAAGTGACGGCGGCCCGACAGCTCCCCGGTCCGCATCGTGTGCCGTGCCCCGTCGAACCGGAACTCGAACTCGCCCTGCCTGCCGGCCCGTTCGAGCAGCCGGTCGGCCAGCCCGCGCCGGGCCAGTGCGCGCACCACCCACTCCTCCATGAACCCGGCCCGCGGCCGCTGCTCGATGAACTCCCTGCTCTCCGCTTCCAGCAGCACACAGTCGACTCCGGCGGTGCGCAGCAGATTCGCCACGGTGAGCCCGGCAGGACCGGCGCCGATGATGACGACGCGGGTGCGCGTAACGGGGAGAGGGGCGGTGGAGGACACGTCGCGAGGTTCCCTTCGGGGGCGAGGAAAGATCGCTGGCAGTATGGCGGTCGCCCCGAACGGACGGTCCGGCGCCCCGGCCCCCGGCCAGGGCACCGGCGAGCGGCCCGGCCGCCCGTGCGGGGGCGCCGGACCGCCGGCCGGTGCTGCACGCCTCCGGTCTACGCGCTGCCCGTGAGGCTGGCGAACACCACCACGTTGTCGGGGTAGTAGTGCTGGCCCTGGTCGTATTCCCCGCCGCAGGTGATCAGGCGGAGCCCGGCGTGATCGAGGTTCTTGTACACCTCAAGCGTGGGGAACTTGTTCTTCGGGTACTGGGCGATGCGGTCGACGGTGAACTTCGCCGTCTTCCCGTCCTGCCGGGAGACCTCGATGGTGTCCCCGCGCTTCATCGACGACAGCTTGTGGAACACCGACGGCTTGCCGTTCCAGGAGACATGGCCGGCGATCACCGCCGGCCCCTGGGAGCCGGGTGTGGGCCCCGGCTGGTACCAGCCCGCCTTGTCGGGGTCGCGGGGCGTCTCCATGGCACCGTTTTTCTGCTGTCCCAGTGTCTCCAGCGTGGAGGAGACCTGGAGCGACGGGATGGAGAGCCGTTGCGGAGCCGACTTCGGCATGCTGGCGGCCGCCTTGCTCCCGGAGCCGCCGCCCGCTGCCGTGTCGTCGGACGACTGCCCGCCGCCACCCGGCTGCTGCCCCGCGGGGAGCGACCGGGGCGGCGCCGCGTCCTGTCCTCCGCACCCGGCGAGAAGAACGGCCGACAGGGCCGCGGCGACGGCGTAGCCGGTGGCGCGGTGGCCCCGGCGGCGTACGGCGCTCATGGTGTCCTCGCTCCGGCGGCTCACGCGGCGGCCCCGTTGTCCCCGGCCCGCCCGGCGGCGAGGACGGTCTTCCGGCGCCGCACGAGGGCCAGCGCACCGGCCGTCGCCACGAGGGCTGCCCCGCCGGCGCCCAGCACCGCGGCCGGAACCCCGTCCTCCGCAGCGGGCCCGGTGCCGGTCTCGACCCCGCCGACCGGAATGGAACCCACCGCGGCGCCCAGGACCTCACCGCAGTTGGTCGGTGCGGTGGCCTCCTGGGGGAGCTTCGGGTCGAGTTCGCTCTTGCCCGCGCCCTCGAAGTCGTACTTCTTGTTGTCGTTGCGGTCGATGCCGTGCTGCACGATGTGCAGATCCTTGATGTGGTCGACCACGTCCTGGGAGACCGGGATGGTGCGCTCGTAGGAGAGCTTGCCCTGCGCGTTCGCCACGGGCATCCGGTCGACGGCGAGACCGCTCTTCATGTCCGTGGGCCCCTTGGTGGTGAGCGAGATGTTGATATCGCCGTAATCGACCGTGGCTTCGGTGTTGTTGAGGACGCCGTCGCCGTTCGTGTCGTCGCTCGCGTCCGGGCAGTGGAAGTCATGGCCGTCGGTGGAGCCGTGGAGGTGCTGGGCGGACGGCTGACCGGGCACGAGCCCCTCGGACTCGATCTTCACGGTCAGCTGCCTGCCCTGAAGGCTGAGCATCGCCGTGCCCTTGGAACCGGAGTCGTTCAGCTGCGCCAGGTTGATCTGGAACGCTCCCTGGGCGACGGCCTGGGACGAGGCGCCTACGGTGAGGGCCAGGGCGGCGGGCAGAGCGACGACTACGGCGAGGTGGCGGGTGCGCTTGGCTATCACGATCGTTCCTTTTCCGGCGGCCTCCGCGGAGGAGGGGGGACCGCACGTCATCCGGGTTCGACAGCAACACCTCGGCGAGGTGTCACGCGTCATTCGGAGCCGCAGCGCCCGCGGATTGGTGGCGGGTCAAAAAAATTTCCGAGGGCCTCCCCCGGGCCCGCAACTCCGTCTCCCCCGGCGCTCTCAGGGCAGTTGCCGCGCCTGCTCAAGGGGCAGTTCCCGCCCCGGCTCAACGGCCGGCGGGGACGAACCCCCGGCACGGCATCACCGTTGCCGTACCGGTGCAGCGTGGCCACGCTCATGTGCAACTGCCTGGCGAGGACGCCATCACCACGGCCGGAGCGCTCCGTCAGCCGGCGCAACTGCCGTGCGCACTCCGCCGTTTCCGTCCCCGCCCTGCTCCCCTGCTCGTTCCGCCGTTCCAGGAAAGCATTCCAGGCTGTGGTCGTTTCCCCAGGTCAGAGCCTGTTCCAGCGTTCCGGCTTCTCTCTTTGTCCCGGATCTGTTGGCACCAGGGCGCCCGCCGCGCAGGCTGTGAGCGGCACCACCGAGACGGGAGATCCCAATGCGAACCCGCTGGTGTGTCAGCGATGTTGTCGCCGTCGCCGTGCTGATCATCTGTGCCGCGGTGGTGATCTCGCTGATCATTCGCCGTTGAACCCCCACTAGGAGAAGTCGAATCATCATGCGCACCATCCGATCCCGTACCGCAGCCGCCGCCACCGCCGTCGTTCTCGCGGCTCTGTCCCTGACCGCCTGCGAGAGCGACAGCGATGCGGCGTCCGGCGGCCAGTCCGCGGCACGCCCGGAATCCGGCGCCCCGAGCCAGTCGGGCGGCGAGGGTGGCGGAACCGGCAAGGCGGACGGCGAAGGCTCCGGGTCCGGGTCCGGCTCCGGGTCCGGCTCCGGCTCCGGCTCCGGCTCCGGGCAGGGCGCCTCCAACGGTCAGGGCAAGGGCACCGGGAAGACCGGCGGCGCCGGGGCGAACCAGGGCGCCGGGAGCGGCTCGTCGGGTGCCTGTACGGGGGCGAACGTCAAGGCCGTGGTCAGCAAGGTCAAGCGTCCCATCAATCACTTGCTCCTCACGATCACCAACACGGGATCCCGTGCCTGCGACGCCTACTCCGCGCCCCTCCTGGGCTTCGACGACGACCAGTCCACGACCCGGATCATCGAGGACAGCAAGCCGCAGTCCGTCGTGACCGTCGCCCCGGGCCGGTCCGCCTACGCCGCGATCCAGCTCAGCGGCGAGCCCGGCGGTGACACCCATGGCCGCACCGCCCAGCAGCTCACCGTGCACTTCGCTCCGCGGAACGGCTCCGGTTCGGTGGGCACCCCCGCCAAGCTCACGCTGCCCGCGGGCACGCACAAGGACGACAACGCCGCCGTCACCTACTGGCAGAGCTCGGCGTCCGACGCACTGACCTACTGATCACTTATGTCGCACCGGCTGCTACACCCCCGTGAATCAGCCGTGGTTCAGCCGCAGTGCAGGCGTGGATCAGCCGTTGACCCGTCGTTGATTCGTCGTTGATCAGCTGCCGATGCCTCCGTCCGCCCGGGACCGCCGGCGCGCCGGGCCGGACGGAGGATCGTGCCTGCGGAGCGGCCGGCCACCGCCCCGTTCACCACGGCTCCCTCAGCCGAGCTGCTTGGCGATCTCGCGGGAAAAGGCTGCGACCCGGGCGTAGACACCCGGCGTCGGTGTGGCGGCGTCGCTGTTGGCCAGCCAGCTGACGGTCCCGATCAGCTTGCCGCCGGCGACGAGCGGGCCGCCGCTGTCGCCCTCGGCATGGTGGGCGCCGGTGACCGGATTGTTGGCACAGGCGTGCATCGAGGGATCGAAGTCGCCCCCGGGGTTGAGCCGTTGGCACGTCCGGTCGGAGAGCACCCGCAGGTTCGCCGCCCGGAGCACGTGCGCCTCGCGGTTCTCGTAATCCAGCAGGCCCCAGCCGTACACCCGTGCACCGGTGCCGGGGCGGTACAGATCGGTGTCGGCAGCGGTGGCTATCGGCAGCGGGGTGTACTGCGGCGGCATCGGCTTGTCGAGTGTGAGGACGGCGACATCGTTCTCCAGATGGCGGCCGAACCGCGGGTGGATCCAGACCTTGGTCACCTTGCGCATCCGGCCCTCGTGACGGCGCAGGTCGGTACGGCCGGCGACCGCCCCCAGATCGGTGGGGGCCTCATCCACGACGCAATGGGCCGCGGTGACGACCTTGGTCGGAGTGACGAGGGTGCCGCCGCAGAACTGCCCCGAGCGCGGGTAAGTGTCGGTCTGCCGCCACAGGTTGATCGCGACGACCCAGGGGGCCGCCGCCGTGCTGGTCTTCTGTCCGCCGACGACGGCCTGGGCGGTGGGGGCCGGCAGCACGGCGAAGCCGGCGCCGACGAGCACCATGAGACCTACCAGAACCGGCCACCGCAGGTAGCTGTGTCGTGTCATCCGCATACTCCCTCCCATCCCGCTATCCGGCGATCCGGCTCTGGAGAAGCGAGTAATAGGCGGCCGACTTCACCGCGACGCCCGGATAGAGACGGCTGGTGCAACTCCCGCCACCACTGATGACGCCGACGAGCCGCCCCCGCACCACGACCGGTCCCCCGCTGTCCCCGGAGCACGCACTGACGCCGCCCGCCGGATAGCCGATGCACATCGTGTACGACGAGCGATACCTACGGGTGCCATACGCCGTGACGCACTGTTCATCGCCCCTGTTGGGGATCAGCGCGGTCTGCAACGGCGGCACACGGGTGTCGTCATCGCGACCCGTAGTGGAGCCCCACCCCAGCACCCGGTTGGGCGTGCCTTCCTCGTACAGCTTCTGCTGCGCCGGGGTGGCGAGCGGCAGAGTGCGGTACGGCATAGGGGCGTTGAGGGTGAGGACGGCGAGGTCGTGCGCGTAGGTGGCGCCGTTCCCTTCGGTGTCGGCCTTGGGGTGGATCCACAGCTTCGTCACCTTGCGCACGGTGCCCTTACGGGTGTCCCGTAGGTCCTCCCGTCCGCCCACCACACGCACACCATCGACGGTGGCCGGGCTCACGCAGTGGGACGCGGTCAGCACCTTCCGCGGCGCGACGAGCGTGCCCGCACACTCCGGCTCCTTGACGTCCTGCGACGTCAGCGCCACGGTCCAGGGATACTTCTTGATCTCGGCCCGGTCTCCCCCGACCACCGCAGCGGCGGGCGGGGTGGCCGACACCACCAGCGCCGCCCCCGCCACGACCGCACCCGCCCAGGCAGCACGGTGTGTTCTCGCCTTGCCCATCAGTCCTCCAGTGGCGATAGAACAAAGTCGCCCATGGAGAGGCCATGAACCGCACCACGGTTGCCTGCCCGGCCCCACCACCCGCAGATGGCCGACCTGAGCCCGGGCCTCTTGACAGCGTTCCGCCACTGATCCGCCGGAAGAATTCGGGACCATCCCACACCGACCGGTTGTAGCCTCAGCCCTTATGAGTTGGCTGCCTGACGACTTCGTCCACCCCGTGTACGTGCCCGTGCCGCACACCGCGCTTCACCTGAGGCCGATCCGGGAGGCGGACACCGCGCTCGACTACCCCGCCGTGATGGGCTCCCGAGAGCGCTTGTGGGAGATCTTCGGCCCGGCCTGGAGCTGGCCCAAGGAGACGATGACCTATGAAGAGGACCGCCTCGACTTGCTGCGGCACGAGAAGGAGATAGCCGCGCACCAGTCGTTCAACTACGCGCTGCTGGACGAGGAGGAGACGGCGCTCCTCGGCTGCGTCTACGTCGACCCGCCCGAGCGCACCGGCTCCGACGGAGAGATCTCCTGGTGGGTGGTGGACGACCTCGTCGGCGGCGAGGCGGAGCGCGCGCTCGACGCGCTGGTGCCGGAGTGGATCGCCGCCGACTGGCCCTTCCAGCAGCCCCGTTACCTGGGCCGCGACATCACCTGGCAGGACTGGCTCGCGCTGCCCCCTACCTCGTGAGATGCCCAAGGCGGTGCCCGGAGGCGTCGAGGGGCGTCAGTGCTCCTGGCATCCGCCTCTGACGTTGCGTACCCGTGCCCCGCGTCAGCCGCGCTGGGCCCGGTCGTACACCTTCCTGGCCGTGGCTCCCAGTACTTCTCCCTGCATCTCGGTCGGTGTCAGGGAGTCCAGTGAGCTGTTGACCGAGACCAGGGTGCCCTTGCCAGTAGTGGCGTTGAAGTCGGCCAGCCACGGGCCGCCGCTGGAGCCGCCGCTCATATCGCAGGGGATGGCCTGTACGCCGTCCTTCTTCTTGGCCGTACCGACACAGTGGAGGAGTTCCTCGCCGAGCTGCGGGCGGGTGGCCGAGTAGCCGAAGGCGGAAATGGTGCCGCCCACGGGACGGTTGAAGGCGATGTCCTGGCCCCCCACGACGTCGGTGAGCTTGCGGCCGCTCTTATCGGCGTCGACGACCAGCGTGGACAGGTCGTCGGTGGAGTCGTTCTCCCAGTTGCGCGGGGTTACGGCGGTGCGGACCGCGAACGTGCCGTAGGGCGTCTTGCCCTTGCCGTAGGCGGGGACGAACACCATCGCGATGTTGGTGTTGACGGGAGAGGAGCCCCGGCGCACGCAGTGTGCCGCGGTCATCACGGCGGAGCGGTTGGCGCTTTTCACGGCGGTGGCCGTGCACCAGGTATCGGCACCGTTCGCGTTGACGAAGAAGAGCCGACCCACGGTCTTCAGAGCGGTGCCCCGCCACGGCTTGGCCTTCGGCCCGGTCGGACCGAGGTCCACGGACTTGCCGACGGCCTTGATGCGGGCGGGCGTCCAGTAGGCGAGGGCTTCCCGGCGCTCCTTGGCGGTGTACGTCAGGACGGAGACCGGGTCGGCCGAGGCGGCAGGGGCCGGGCCGGCCACGGCCGTGGCGGGGATCGGGGCGGCGAGGACGAGGGCCGTACCGGCCACGACGAGTCCCATGGCCCGGCCACGAAGGCGTCGGGGCACGGAAGTGGATGTCTCGGACACAGCAGATGTCTCCTCGGCTGGTACGGGCAACGGACAGGGGCTGTCAGTTCACCCTGCAAGAGAGGGCAACCTGCCGTTTTGGTTGCGTTGTTGATGATCCGTGACATAAGTACGTGATGCCCGACGGCGCCGGGGCGATAGCCCTTCGCGGACGAGGCGTGGCCCCGGTGCGGCGCACCGGGGCCAGGCAGGGGAGGCATGGAGCGTCAGAACGTCCACGTGGTGTACCACGTGGCCTGGCTGGACGGATGTGCCAGGTCGGTGGAGACTCCGCTGAGGCGGCCGTCAGCGCCGCGGGAGCCTATGTAGCGGCCCGTCGAACCGTCGCTCCAGGCGATGACGAAGTAGAGGTAGGAACCGTCCACGAAGCCCTGCGCGATGGTGCCCGTCGTCGCACTTCCCGACCTGGCTATGCCAGTGAGGTTCCCCTGGCCGTCCTGGGTCATGGAGACCGTGGCGTTGGCGGAATTGCTCTGGTACAGGGTCCAGATCCCTCCGACGTTGAAGCCGGCCTCGGCCGCCGTGGCCGCCGTGGCCGCCGGTGCTGCGGACGGCCGGTGCGTCGCGGCCTGAGCGGCGGGTGCGGCGAGGACGGTGCCCCCCAGTGCGACGGAGAGAGCCACGGCGGCCGTGACGAGTCTGACGCGCATGCGGATTCCTTTCCCTAAAAGGGAATTTATGCGGCATAGGGCCTTCTGCGGAGCCCTGAGCCTCGCAGGAGCCGCCGTCCCCAACCAGGCGAGAACCGGTCATTGGCGGACATGCGGCGGCCGGAATGCGACATGGACGGCGTGGGGTACGCAGGTCTGACGCCTACTTCGCCCCCGCTCCCCCACCGCACCCCGTCATGGTCCCCGCGCGCACCGTCGGGCCCCGAAGTGTGGCGGCCCGCCACATGTGCGTCCGGTCTGCGCGTTCCTACGGTGTGGCGACACGAACGTCTTCGCCCCTCGTCAGGAAGTGGTGCCGATGCCCTCCCCCGCGACCGCTGTCCCGCCGCCACCCACCCAGCTCAAGCGCATCGTCGCCGCGAGTCTCATCGGCACGACCGTCGAGTGGTACGACTTCTTTCTCTATGGGTCCGCTGCCGCGCTGGTGTTCAACAAGCTGTTCTTTCCCGGGTCGGATCCGCTTGTCGGGACGCTGCTGTCGTTTCTGACGTATGCGGTGGGCTTTGCGGCGCGGCCGATAGGCGCGTTGGTCTTCGGGCATTACGGAGACCGGCTGGGGCGCAAGAAGTTGCTGGTGGTGAGTCTGTTGCTGATGGGGGGTGCGACGTTCGCGATCGGGTTGCTGCCCACGCATGCGACGGTGGGCACGGCGGCGCCGGTGTTGCTGACCGCGTTGCGGCTGGTGCAGGGGTTCGCGCTGGGCGGGGAGTGGGGCGGCGCGGTGCTGCTGGTGTCGGAGCACGGGGACGCGCGGCGGCGTGGGTTCTGGGCGTCGTGGCCGCAAACCGGCGCGCCTGCCGGGCAGTTGCTGGCCACCGGGGTGCTGTCGGTGATGACGGCGGTGTTGTCGGATGCGGCGTTCGTCTCCTGGGGGTGGCGGGTGCCGTTCCTGCTCTCGGGCGTGCTGGTGGTCGTGGGCCTGTGGGTACGGCTCTCGGTGGATGAATCGCCGGTGTTCCAGGCCGCGTTGGCGCGCGCCGAGGCCCGGCGGGCGGAGGGTGCCGCGGTGGAGAAGATGCCGTTGGTGGCGGTGCTCAAGCACCACTGGCGGGATGTGCTGATCGCGATGGGGGCGCGGATGGCCGAGAACATCTCGTACTACGTGATCACGGCCTTTGTGCTCGTGTACGCGACCTCGCACACCGCGCTGTCGCAGCAGACCGCGCTGAACGCCGTACTGATCGCCTCGGCGCTGCACTTCGCGGTGATCCCCGCCTGGGGCGCGCTCTCGGACCGGATCGGGCGCCGGCCGGTCTATCTGCTGGGCGCGGTCGGCGTCGGCGTCTGGGCGTTCCCGTTCTTCGCGCTGGTCGACGGCGGCCGGTTCGGGCCGCTGCTGCTCGCGGTGAGCGTCGGGCTGGTCTTCCACGGTGCGATGTACGCGCCGCAGGCGGCCTTCTTCGCGGAGATGTTCGCGACCCGGATGCGGTACTCGGGCGCCTCGATCGGTGCCCAGTTCTCCTCGGTCGCGGCCGGGGCGCCCGCCCCGCTGATCGCGACCGCGCTGCTCGCCGACTACGACAGCCCGACGCCGATCGCGCTGTACGTCATCGTCGCCGCGCTGCTGACACTGGTCGCGGTGGGTGTGGCGCGGGAGACCCGCAGCCGGGATCTCGCCGCGGTGGACGGGGACGCGGTGCCCGGCGGGGGCCGTACGGCCGGGCCGGGCACGGCCGGTCCGGAAGGCGGGGCGTCGTCGGCCCTGCCGTCCGGAGGGGCCTGAGATACCTGATGTACGGCGGGGGCGTGGCGGGCCCGGGGACGCTCCGGGAGACGGGGCAGCAGGTCCGCCACGCCCCCGCCGGGCGTCAGGAGCGGCTCTTGCCCTTCATGGAGTCCTTCATCCCGCGGGCGTTCTCCTTGGCGTCGCTCATGGCTTCCTTGGCCCTGCCCTTGGCCTCGTCCGCGCGGCCCTCGCCCTTCAGCCGCTCGTCGCCCATGATCTTGCCGGCCTTCTGCTTGGCCTTGCCCTTCATCTTGTCCATGGCGCCCTTGTCACCCATGTCGCACTCCTCTGTCAGTGGGGGGAAAGCTTCGGCACCACGCTGCCGCAGGTCGCGACGGCGCGCACCCGGAGGCGGCCATCGGTACGGACCGACGGCGGAGCACGCCGCGGATCCTCGCTCCCGGCTACGCGCCGGTATCGCCCACCACGGCGGAGGAGAGCTGGTGCAGCCGCAGCGCCAGCTGGATCTCCAGGGCGCGGGCCGGCGTCTGCCAGTCGGGTCCCAGCAGCCGGCTCACCCGGTCCAGGCGCTGCGCCACGGTGTTGACATGGACGTGCAGCGTCTCCTTGGTGCGGGCCGGGCTCATTCCGCAGGCGAAGTAGGCGCCGAGGGTGCGCAGCAGCTCCGTACCGCGGCGGGCGTCGTACTCGGTGACCGGGCCGAGCGTGCGGTGGACGAAGCCGTGCACATCGCGGGTGTCGGCGAGCAGCAGGCCGAGGAAGCCGAAGTCGGCGGCGGCCGCACCCTGGCCGGCCCGGCCCAGCACACGCAGCGCCTCCCGGCAGCGGCCGGCCTCCGCGTAGGCGTCCGCGACCGCCGCGGGGCGGGCGGCCGGGGCCGGGACCGGAGCCGAGGCGCCGACCGTGACGGGCAGGTGCAGCGCGGCACCGAGCCGCGCCGCGGCCTCGCTGGCGGCGTGCGTTGGGTCGCCGTCGGGATCGAGCGGCAGCAGCAGGACGGCGCCGCCGTCCCGTATGGCGGCCAGGCCCCGGCGGGTGGCGGCGAGATGGGAGGCCGCCGACCAGAGCCGGCGACGGTCGGCGCCGTGGGAGTGGGCGTCGTCGTCCCCGCCGTCGGGCCCGTCGGTCCGGGCGGCCAGGACGACATGCGGCACGTCCAGGTCGGCGCCGACGCGGGATGCGCGTTCACGGAGCAGCCGGGGATCGCGGTCCGCGGCGTTCAGCAGATCGTCCAACAGCTCGCCGCGCACCCGCTGTTCGGCCTCACCTGCGGTGCGCCGGGCGAGCAGGAGCAGGGAGGTGACCATGGCGGCCCGTTCCAGGGTCCGCTGGTCGACCGGGTCGAGGGCCGGATGGCCGCGCAGCACGAGGGCACCCAGGACCTCGCCGCCGGCCCCTACCGCCGCGACCCAGTCCGCGCCGTCCCGTACGGCGTGCCCGTCGGCGCGCGAGCGGTCCAGTGCCTCGGCCGGTGCCGCGCCGGGCTCGGTGAACTCGACCTCGCCGTCCAGCACTTCCGCCACCGCCCCGGCGACGTCCTGGACCCCGCCGCCGCGCAGCACCAGTTCGGTCAGCCGGTCATGGACGTCCGAGGCCCGCTCGATGACCGCGCTGCGGTCGCGGATGATCTCGTTCGCGGCCTCCAGTTCGGTGAGTGTCTTACGGGTCTCGGCAAGGAGGTTGGCGGTGTCGATGGCCACGGCGGCATGGGCCGCGTGGGCGGCGAGCAGCGCGATCTGGCCGTGCTCGAAGACCCGCTCGCGCCGGTCCGCGGCGAACAGCACCCCGATCACGCCGCTGCCGAGCATCAACGGCACCCCGAGGATCGCCACCAGCCCCTCGTCCTGGACGCCCGAGTCGATGGTGCGGGTGTGCCGGAACCGCTCGTCGTGGAAGTAGCTGTCGGTGACATACGGGCGGGCGGTCTGCGCGACCAGCCCGCCCAGCCCCTCGCCCATACCGAGCCGCAGCTGCTGGAACCGCGCCGAGACCGAGCCGTCGGTGACCCGCATATAGGTGTCACCGGCGGACGGGTCGTGGAGGGTGAGGTAGGCGACCTCGGTGCCCAGGAGGGAGCGGGCCCGGCAGACGATCGCGCGCAGCACCGCGTCGAGGTCCCGCAGCCCGGCCAGGTCGTGCGCGGTGGCGTAGAGCGCGGACAGCTCGGCCTCCCGCCGCCGGCGGTCCTCCAGTTCGGCGCGCACCCGCAGCGCGCGGAGCTTGGCCCGCTCCAGTGCGGCGAGCCGGCCGGCGGACGCGCCCCCGGCGCGGGCGCGCAGCACCGGACGCTCGTACTCCTCGGCCGCGGCGCCGACGGCCAGCAGACCGAGGAAGGGGGCCTCGGCCGGGTCGTGGCCGTCTTCGCCGGGCGGGGTGCCCTCCGGTGCGTACGGAACGGGCGCCGCCCGCGGGGTGTTCACGGACTCGGAGCCCGGCTCGGGCGCCGGCTGTTCGGCGGGCATGGTCACAGGGATACCTCCGGGTCGTCGCGGTGCGCCGGCCTCCGCCGCCCGGATACGGCCCGGGGGCCGCTCAGTGCGCGGTCCATCCCCCGTCCAGGGCGAGCGAAGTGCCCGTCACGAAGGATGCCTCCGGGGTGCAGAGATAGGCGACGGCCTCGGCGACCTCCGCCGGTTCGACCAGCCGCTTGAGGGCGGAGTCGGCGAGCAGGATGTCGGCCAGTACGCGCTCCTCGGGGATGCCGTGCGCGGCGGCCTGGTCGGCGAGCTGCCGTTCGACCAGCGGCGTGCGGACATAGCCGGGATTGACGCAGTTGCTGGTGACGCCGTGCGGGGCGCCCTCCAGGGCCGCGGTCTTGGACAGCCCTTCCAGACCGTGCTTCGCCGCGACATACGCCGACTTGAAGGGGGACGCCCGCAGCCCGTGCACGGACGAGACATTGACGATCCGGCCCCAGCCCCGCGCGTACATATGGGGCAGCGCGCCGCGCAGCAGCCGGAAGGGCGCCTCCAGCATCACGGTCAGGATCTGGTGGAAGACCTCGGGCGGGAACTCCTCGATGGGCCGGACGAGCTGGAGGCCCGCGTTGTTGACGAGCAGATCGGTGCCGGCCGCGATCCGCTCGGCGGCGTCCAAATCGGTGAGATCCAGCGGGCACGGTTCGATCCGGCCGCGGGCGCCGTTCGGGTGGTCGGTCACGAGGCGGGCCAGGCCGTCGGTGTCCCGGTCGACCGCGCGCACCGTGGCGCCGGCCGCCGCCAGCCGCAGCGCGCAGGCGCGTCCGATGCCACCGGCCGCACCGGTGACGAGAGCGGTACGGCCGTCGAGAGCGAGGGATACCGGGCCTGGGGTGCCGATCGCGGTCATGTCCGCACCCTAGGCAGCGGGCGGACCGGTACCGATGTGGCCGGGCCCCACACTTGGGGGCCCGGGTGTGGTGGTGGCACCTGCCGGGCGCCAGCGGCGGACCGCGGCCGCCCGGATCCCCGGCATCCGACGACTCCCCGGCGGGGCCTGCCCCGCCCCGGGCCGCGCCGCGTTCACCCGAACGGCCGCCCCGGATCGCCCGGCGCCCGGCGGGCTCCTAAGGTCTGTGCGGTGGGGCGGCATGCCGTCTGCGCACCGCCGCCACCAGGGAGGCCGACATGCGGAGACTCATCGCCGTACCGACGGTGCTGTTCGCGCTGGCCGCCGCGGGCTGCGGGGACGCGGACGGCGGCCAGGACACGACGGCCGCGGTCTCCCCCACAGGCGCCGGGCCGGACCGTACGCCGGACGGTGGGGCGGGCTCCGCTTCGCCGACCGTCCCCGGCCAACCGGTGAACTGCGGTGAACTCCCCGACGCGCTGGGCCCGGAAGGAGACGTCACGCTCTTCGCCGACCCCGGGGCCGGGGGCACGGTGGGCTGCGGTGAGGCCCGCACGGTGATGTCCGAGTTCTTTCTGCGGGCGCCGCGGGACGCCCGCGACGACCGGGCCACGCTCTCCGTACGCGGCTGGATCTGCCAGTACGAGAGCGGCCCGACCGGCACCTGGATCACCACCTGCCGCAAGGCCGAGCGGGAGATGCACACGGAGCAGCCGCCCGGCGGGGACACCGACGAGCCCGGTGCCCCGGACGAGTCGGAGCTGCCGCCGCTTCCCGACGAGACATCCGACCCGATGGACGAGCCGTCGACGGAGGAGTTGTAGCCCGTCGCCCGGCCCCGACGCCCGTCGCATGAGCCCGACGCCCGACGCCCGGAAGCCTGAACCCCCGGAGGCGGCCGCCGGGGGTTCAGGCTTCCGGGTGCCGGCCCGGCGGCTCCTCGTCCATCCTCTGGAACCACGTCGGCCCGGCCTCCAGCGCCCGCTTGATCCGGGTCAGCGCGTACTCCTCGAGCTCCGGCAGGGCGTCCACGGCGAACCACCCCACCTCCAGCGACTCGTCGTCATTGACCCGCGCCGCACCGCCGACCGCCCGGCAGCGCAGCGTCACATCCATGAACTGGCAGACATCGCCGTTGGGGTAGCGGGTGGGCGGCATGGTCTCGACGAGGACGATGCCCTCGGGGACGACCCGTACGGCGGTCTCCTCGTAGACCTCCCGCACCGCGGTCTCGGCGGGCTGCTCGCCGGGCTCGGGGATGCCCCCGATCACCGACCAGCCACCGGTGTCGACCCGCCTTCCCAGCAGGACCCGGCCCTGGTCATCGAAGACGACCGCGCTCACCCCGGGCAGCCAGAGGAGCTGCCGGCCGATGGAGTTCCGGAGGTCACGGATGAAGTCGGGGGTTGCCATGGGTCCGACCCTACGGGACGTCTTGGGCCCGCCCCGCCCGGAGTACGCGCACCGGCACACTCGTCCGCGCGGCGGTCAGGTGCCCGCCGGGGTCCCCTCGCGCGGCCGGAGCCGGCCCCGGATCGCCCGGACGGCGCCCTCGGCGTCATCGACGGTGACAGTGAAGGTCATCCCGTCGCCGAGCCGGAGCACCACACCCTCACCCCGGCGGACGACCACGGCGGTGCCCTGTTCGGGGCGCCAGCGGTAGCCCCAGCCGCCCCAGTGGCGGGGCGTGACCTGGGGGGTGAAATCGGCGCCGACGACGGTGTCGAGCGGAATCCGGCGGCGTGGCACCCCTATATGGCCGCACCGTACTTCCAGGCATTCCTTGTCGACGCGTACCGCGACATGGACGAAGGCGAGCGTGCCGAAGAGCACCAGCAGACCGGCCGCGACACAGCCCACCACCGACATCACCAGGGGTGCGCGCCCCGACGTCCAGTTGCTCTCGACCGCGAGCAGGATGCCCAGCGCCAGACAGGCCGCGCCGATCGCGGCCAGCAGCCACTGGATGCGGTTGGTGGCGCTGCCGTGCCAGACCTCGGGGATCTCGGCATGGGAGCCGCCGCCGGGACGCGCTCCGCTGCCGTCACCGTCGGTACTGCCGTGGTTACCGGGGGCTGCTGCCCCCTCGTGGGGGTGGTCCCTCATGAAACGCAGCGTACGCGTCTTTGCACCCCGTGGCAGTGCGTCGGACGGCCCCATTCCGGCCCGGGTTGCGAGACCGGAGACCTCAGGGGTGACGTCAGCGGCGGGCGGTCGCGGCTGCTCCGTCGGGCGCGGGGGCAGCCGGCAGCACGTCTTCCGGCGCCAGGTCCGTACGGCTCCGGGCGAGCAGCCGGCCCTCGGCGTAGGCGAGCGCCACGGCCGGCAGTCCGGCGGGGCGGCCGCTGAGGATCACGCTGAGGGCGCCGGTCGGGGCGGCCGCCGGGGCCGGTTCGGCGCCGATACGGCGCAGTGCCTGGGCGGCGACCGCCTCGGCGGAGCCGTGCAGGACGAGCGCGGGGGCGCCGGGCTGCTGGAGGGCGGCCCGGATCCGTTCGGCGACCAGCTCGTAATGGGTGCAGCCCAGGACGACGGTCCGCACGTCCCGTGGGGTGAGATAGGCGGCGGCCTCGATGGCGTCGTCGATCGCGGCCTCGTCGGCGACCTGGACCGCGTGGGCGAGCCCCGGGCACGGCACACCCGTGATCTCCAGCCCGCGGCCGAACCGGTCGATCAGATCCCGCTGGTAGGGGCTGCCGGTGGTGGCGGGGGTCGCCCAGATGGCGACCGGGCCGCCGCCGGCCGCGGCGGGCTTGATCGCCGGGACGGTGCCGATGACCGGGATCTGCGGTTCCAGTTCGGCGCGGAGCGCGGGCAGCGCGTGCACGGACGCGGTGTTGCAGGCGACGATCAGGGCGTCGGGGCGGTGCGCGGCCGCCGCGCGGGCCACGGCCAGCGCATGGGCGGTGACATCGTCGGGGGTGCGGGGGCCCCACGGCATCCCGTCGGGGTCGGAGGAGAGGACCAGATCGGCGTCCGGCCGCAGTCGCCGCATGGCGGCGGCCGCCGCGAGCAGCCCGGTCCCGGAGTCCATCAGCGCGATCTTCACCCGGACACTTTACTCAGCCGCCCGTCCGGCTTGTCATACCGGGCGGCGCGGCCGACCGCCCCCGGTGCCCCCCGGCCCGCTTCCTTCCCGGCCCCTCCCCTCCCCTGCCGCCCCTTCCTCCCCGTCCCTCCCGTCCTTCCCGGCCCCTCCCCTCCCCTGCCGCCCCTTCCTCCCCGTCCCTCCCGTCCTTCCCGTCCTCTCATTCCTCCCGTCATTCCTCCCGTCCCGACACCGTGTCGCGCGCCGGTGCGTGCCGGGTGCGGTGCGGCAGACTGCGGCCGTGGGAGCGATGGAGTGGATCGGTGCCGGGTCCCTGCTGGCCTGGGTGTGGCTGCTGCTGGGGCAGGGCTTCTTCTGGCGGACGGACGTACGGCTGCCGGACCGCCGGGATCCGGAGCGCTGGCCGTCGGTCGGTGT
The DNA here is from genome assembly GCF_000829715.2 of Streptomyces lydicamycinicus. Lineage (NCBI taxonomy): Bacteria > Bacillati > Actinomycetota > Actinomycetes > Kitasatosporales > Streptomycetaceae > Streptomyces > Streptomyces lydicamycinicus. Next base: position 188,666 of record NZ_BBNO01000009.1, read on the forward strand.
GGTGGTCCCCGCGCGGGACGAGGCCGCGGTGCTGCCGGACAGCCTGCCGTCGCTGCTCGGGCAGAAGTACCCGGGCCGGGCTGAGGTGTTCCTGGTGGACGACGGCAGTACGGACGGGACCGGCGCGCTGGCCCGGCGCCTGGCGGCCGCGCGGGGCGGGCTGCCGCTGACGGTGTCCGCGCCCGGCGAGCCCGAGCCGGGATGGACGGGGAAGCTGTGGGCCGTACGGCACGGGATCGCGCTGGCGCGGGAACGTGTCGCGCCGGAGTATCTGCTGCTGACCGACGCGGATATCGCGCACGAGCCGGACAGTCTGCGGGAGTTGGTGGCGGCGGCCCGGTCCGCGGAGCTGGATCTGGTCTCCCAGATGGCGCGGCTGCGGGTGGTGACGTTCTGGGAACGGCTGATCGTGCCGGCGTTCGTCTACTTCTTCGGGCAGCTCTACCCCTTCCGTTGGGTCAACCGGCCCGGGGCGCGGACCGCGGCCGCGGCCGGGGGCTGTGTGCTGTTGCGGCGGGAGGCCGCGGAGCGGGCGGGCATCCCGGAGGCGATCCGGCATGCGGTGATCGACGATGTGACACTGGCGCGGGCGGTCAAGCGCGGCGGCGGGCGGATCTGGCTGGGGCTGGCGGACCGGGTGGACAGCGTGCGGCCGTATCCGCGGCCGGGCGCGCTGTGGCGAATGGTCTCGCGCAGCGCGTACGCCCAATTGCGGCACCGGCCCCTGCTGCTGCTCGGCACGGTGCTGGGCTTGGCGCTGGTCTATCTGGCGCCGCCCGTCGCGCTGGCGGCCGGACTGGCCGGCGGCGGTCCGGTGCTCGCGGCGCTGGGCGGGGCGGCCTGGGCGGTGATGAGCGGGACCTATCTGCCGATGCTGCGCTACTACGGACAGCCGCTCTGGGCGGCGCCGCTGCTGCCCTTCACCGCACTGCTCTATCTCCTGATGACGGTGGACTCGGCGGTGCAGCACTACCGGGGGCGCGGCGCGGCCTGGAAGGGCCGGACGTACCCGGCGCCCTGAGCGGCATCCCCGGTGCCGCCGTCACTTACGGGCCGGTGACCAGTCCAGGCCCCAGCCGTAGGCGTAATCGACGGTGCGCTGCGGGCTGACTCCGGGCTCGGGGACCAGGTAGCGGGCCTCACGCTGCACGACGAGTTCGCTGCCGGTGTTGGTGATCAGCGCCAGCGCGCAGACGTTGGAGGGCACCGTGCAGGCGTCCAGTGTGAAGTCGACCGGGGCACCGTGCTGGGGCTGGAGGGTGACGGTCGCGCTCAGCCCCTCGAAGCTGCGGGCGCCGGCGTAGACGGTGACGAAGATCAGGATGCGCTTGATGCGGTCCTGGTGGTCGAGGTTGATGGTCATGTTCTCGCCGGCCGCGACGCCGCCGGTGCGGTCGTCGCCGTCGAGCTGGATGTACGGCGGGGCATGCAGGGCGCCGAAGTTGTTGCCCAGCGGATGAACCACGCCCGCGGCGCCGTCGGTGAGTTGGTAGAGCGCGCACAGGTCGAGGTCGAGCTCCCCGGAGGGCAGCAGCGCGCCGCGGGCACCCATGGCCTCCATCGCCTTGCGGCCGAGCTTCTTGCCCAGCCGCTTGCCCGCCGAACCGGCGCTCCAGTTGAGGTTCACCCGCATCGCGCCGGAGGTGCCGCCCTGCTTCGTCAGGGAGACGGCCGGGGCGTCCTTCGTGAGGGTGACCTTGGTCAGACGCACGGGCGGGGACGCGGGGGCGGGCTGCCCCGGCGGGGGCGGGATGGACGCCGCCGGCTGCGCCGTGGGCAGCGGGGGCGCGGGAGCCGTCGGCGGCGCCATGGGGGATGCGGGAGCCGGGGGCGGCGGCGCCATCGGCGGGGCGGGCGCCATGGCCGGGGGCGCGGCGGGGGGCGGAGCGGGCGCGGCGGGGGCCGGGGGCGCCGCCGGTTCCTCGACGCTGATGCCGAAGTCGGTGGCCAGACCGGCCAGCCCGGTGGCGTACCCCTGACCCACCGCACGGAACTTCCAGCCGCCCTGGCGCCGGTAGAGCTCGCCGAGGACGAAGGCGGTCTCGGTACCGGCGTCCTGGCTGTCGAAGCGGGCGAGTTCGGCGCCGCCCGCGGCGTCCAGCACCCGGATGTGCAGCCCCGGGACGCTGCCGAAGCTGCCGCCGTCGGCGGAGGCGGCGAGCACCACCGTGTCCACGGCGGGTTCGACGGCGGCCAGATCGACCGCGAGGCAGTCGGTCATCGCGCCGCCGGCCGGGCGCTTGCCTTCGTGGCGTACGGCGCCGGAGGCGTGCGCGGCCTGGTTGTAGAAGACGAAGTCGCCGTCGTCGCGGACCTTTCCGGACACCAGCAGCAGGGCGGAGGCGTCCACGTCCGGTGTCCCCGGGGCCGGCTGCCAGCCCAGTTCGACCCGGACCGCCGGGGCCGGGACCGGAACATTGCTGCCCTTGAGCATCGACATCGCCGCGCCTTCCTCTCGTCCGCCGTGCCCCGTCGGTGGTGGCACCCCCAACCTACTTGTCCCCCACCACTCCGAACGCCCCTTGTTCACCTGCGAGAAGCGAGGTCTTTACACGATTCCTACGGGCGATCGCGACCGATTTCCGCAAGTTCGCTCACATTGGCGCTCCATGGACACTCCGAACACGTAAAACAACCCTCTTTCCAGACTCCCCAATCGGCACATCGTGGGCTTAACTTATGAGGCATGACCTCCCCCCGCTCTACCTACGGCGGCGGCTACTACGCTTCGCCTTCCTTCCCGGACACCCCGATCTACGACAGCCTCGTCGCAGAGCGCGGTACGCCGCAGATCGCCCCGATCCGGGTGAACCCCTCCCCTTATGAGACGGGTTCGTCCTATTTGCCGGCGCTGCCCTCGGCGCTGCCGGCACTCCCGGCCGCGCCCTCCCACCCCTCGCCCGCGCAGGGTTACCCGGGAGCGGCCGCCCAGCCGGTCGCCCCGCTCCAGCAGGCACCCGCGCCGTACATCCCGCAGCAGGCGGGTTCCCGCGGCTATCAGTCCCCGCAACAGCAGCAGCCCCAGCGCCCGCCCATGGGCACGGGGTACGAGGCGATGCGCCCGGCCGCGCCGGTCGCGCCGCGCCCCGCCTCGCCCTACGACGATCCGTACGGCCGCCAGTACCCCCGCGGGTACTGACCCGGCCCATCGGTCAACTGTCCGAGGCGGCTGGCAGGATGGCAGGCATGCCGAAGCCTGCGCTCCAGTCGATCCATCTCTACCCGGTCAAATCCATTGCGGGGTCCGGTCCCGGCGAGGCGGTCGTGGAGCCGTGGGGGCTCGCCGGGGACCGACGCTGGCTGCTGGTGGACGCCGAGGGCAGGCAGCTCACCCAACGCCAGCAGCCGCTGCTGGCGTTGGCGCGCGCCGAGGGGCTGCCAGGCGGTGCCCTCGGGCTGACCGCGCCCGGAAGGGAGCCGCTGACGGTCGCGGTGCCCGGGTCCGGGGAGCCGGTCCCGGTCGAGGTCTGGAAGGACGAGGTCGAGGCGGTGCCCGCGGGCCCGGAGGCGGCCGAGTGGTTCCGCGGGTATCTGGGCGTCGAGTGCCGGCTGGTGTATCTCGACGCCCCGGAGAAGCGCCGGCCCGTCGACCCGGCGTACTCCGCGCCCGGCGACACGGTCAGCTTCGCCGACGGCTTCCCGCTGCTGCTGACCACCACCTCGTCGCTGGACGCCCTCAACTCGCTCATCGCGCAGGGCGATCACGCCGACGAGGGGCCGCTGCCCATGAACCGTTTCCGGCCCAATGTGGTCGTGGACGGCACCGCGCCCTGGGCGGAGGACGACTGGCGCCGGATCCGTATCGGCGAGGTGGACTTCGAGGTGGCCAAGCCCAGCGCACGCTGCGTGGTCACGACAACCGACCAGCGCACCGCCGAGCGCGGCAAGGAACCGCTGCGCACCCTCGCCCACCACCGCCGCTTCGGTGACCGGTTGGTCTTCGGCCAGAATCTGATACCGCGTGGGGTCGGCACGATCCGGGTCGGCGACCCGTTCGAGATACTCGGCTGACGGGCCGGCACGCGCCCCGCGCCGTGGGGTTTCCCGACCGCCGGCGGGCCGCCGCGGCCCGGTGACCACCTGTCCGCGGTGTGCGCCCGGCGGCGCCGACGGACAGGCCGGCGGACGACGGAGAGCTGTGAGCCAATGGCGGCGAGGGACACCCGGATGCGACCGTCCGTGTCCCGTCCGGCATCTGCGCCCCGGGGACCACGCCTTGGTGAGTCACGGCGATGACGAGGTGCGCCAGGAGGCCGTCACGGCGTTCGTACGGCTCGGGCCGGCGCGCGGCGGCCCGGCGGCTCACCGTCGATCTGAGCCGCCTGCACTTCCTGTCGGTCGGCTGCGCGGTCAGCCCGCTCAGGCCGGCCCGGGACGCCGCGGGCCATGGACTGATCGAGGTGCGCTGCGACCGCGGGCAGTGCCGGTTGCTGCGCCGACTGGGCGCCGGGACGGTGCCACGGCTGGTCCTGACGGAGGTGGTGCGCGCGTGGTGAGCTCCGGTCCGGCCGAGGTGCCGGCGGAGGGGGCCGGCCACCGGCTGCTGGAGCGGCGTTTCACCGCCCGGCTGCTGCCGCAACTGCGGCTGCTGGTCGAGGAGTGCGCGGCCCGGGAGGGCCTGGGCGAGCCACGGCGCGGCGAGTTCGTGCTGGCGGTGGACGAGATCGCGGGCAACGCCGTGGAGCATGCGGGCGGCTCCGGGCGGCTGGTGCTGCGGCGGGTGGGCGAGGAACTGGAGTGCCGGATCAGCGATGCCGGGCCCGGATTCAGTGAGGAGGTGATCCCCGAGCTGCTGCCCGGCCTGGACGGCGCGCCAAAGGGGCGCGGGCTGTGGCTGGCGCGCCTGGTGGCGGACCGGTTCGCGGTGACGGGCGGGGCACCGGGGACGGGCCCGCCGGGCGCCGTGGTGACGATAGCCGTACGGCTGCGCTGACCAGGCAGGAGGCCGGTTCCGGCGCGCCCGGGGCGAGGGGGACCCCAGCCCCGTTCCGTACGCCCGGATGTTGCCTTTTGTACGCGGTGATGTTGCTCTCTCTTCGCAGAACTCTCGCATGGACCACCCCCGATGCGGTATTCACGGACACGGAGAGGGGGCAACGATGCGAGCGATGAGAGGCGTATGGCGCTGGCGGCGCAACCCGCTGCGGCGCCGGACCGATCGGATCGAGGCCTGGGTGGCGCTCGTCGCGGCCCTCCTGATCGCCCTCGGGGCGACCTCCGCGGGCTGGCTCACCGGGCGGGCCGCGCAGGGCGCACTGCTGGAGACCGTACGGATACAGCACCAGCAGCGGCATCTGGTGTGGGTCACGGTCGACCGGCTGCTCTCCCGGGCCCCGCTCGACCCCGACCCGGAGACCTCCTCGCAGCGCGATGCGCACCGCCGGGTCCTCGCCCGCTGGACGGCCCGGGACGGCAGCGCGCATATCGGGCAGCTCGCCGCGCCCCGTCCGGTGGAGACCGGTGAACGGTTCCGGATCTGGACGGACGACCGGGGCCGGGTGGTGCCGCGGCCGATGGACGCGAGTACGGCGGCCACCCATGCGGTGCTGGCCGGGCTGGGCACCACGGCCGGGGTCGGCATGATGATCGAGGGTGCCCGGCGGATGGTCGTCTGGCAGCTGATGGTGCGTCGTTTCCGCCGCTGGGACCAGGAGTGGAAGCGGGCCGGCCAGGACTGGGGCCGGGCCGACGCGGGCAGTTGAGCGGCTGCCTTTCGAGGCGGCCGACCGTGTCAACTGCCGCCCGCCGGGCGCGCTACGGTGGTGGCGCCAGCCTCTCGGCTGGGGCCTCGCAGACCGGAATACGGACATCCGCGGACGGATGGTGCCGGGCCGACAACAGCCGCACGAAGTGGGGGCACGACAGCGCCATGGCACAGGGCTCGGTCCAGGTGACGCACTCCGGAACGTCCCGTTGGCGACGCCGTACAGGGGAGTACAGCTCGCTCGCCGCCGCCCTGGAGGCCGCCGGGGACGGTGATGTGCTGACCGTCCCGGCCGGTACCTACCGCGAGAATCTGGTGCTGGCGCGCGCAGTGACGCTGCGCGGCCCGGACGGCGCCCGCGGTTCGGTGCGGATCGCCCCGTCCGACGGGGTGGCGCTGACCGTACGTGCCTCGGCGACCGTCCACGATCTGCATCTGGAGGCGACGGATTCGGCCGCGCCCGCGCTGCTGGTGGAGGACGGCGCCCCGGAGCTGGCCGGGCTGCGGGTGGTGACCCGGTCCGCGTCCGGCATCGAGGTCCGCGGCGGCGCCCGTCCCACGGTGCGCCGCTGCACGGTCGACAACGCGGGCGGCGTGGGCATCAGCGTCCTGGACGGCGCCGGCGGGGTCTTCGAGGAGTGCGAGGTGATGGCAGCCGGGCAGGCCGGGGTGGCGGTGCGCGGCGGGGCCCACCCCCGGCTGGAGAACTGCCGGATCCACCACGCCTCGGGGGCCGGGCTGTCGCTGCACGGCGAGGGCAGCGCGGTCGAGGCGGTGGGCTGCGAGCTGTACGAGATCAAGGGCGCGGGGATCCAGGTCGCGTCGCGGGCCACCGGGCACTTCACCGACTGCACGGTCCACCGCACCTCGGCCGACGGCGTCACCCTGGACACCGACGCGGTGCTCACCCTCGCCGACTGCGATATCCACGACATCCCGGAGAACGCCGTCGATCTGCGGTCCCGTTCGGTGCTGACGCTTACCCGCAGCACGGTGCGGCACTTCGGACGCAACGGGCTGTCCGTCTGGGACCCGGGCACCCGCGTGGACGCCAACCAGTGCGAGATCCACGACAGTACGGGCGACTACCCGGCGGTGTGGGTGAGCGACGGTGCCACCGCCGTACTGGACGCGACCCGGGTGCACGACGTCCCGGACGCGCTGTTCGTCCTGGACCGGGGCTCCCGCGCCGATGTCGTCGACTGCGATATCGCACAGGTCCGCAACACCGCGGTGTCGGTGAGCGACGGGGCGACCGTGCAGCTGGACGACTGCCGGATCCGGGAGGCCGCGACGGGCGCCTGGTTCCGGGACCACGGCAGCGGCGGCACCCTCGCCAACTGCACCATCGACGGTGCGCAGACCGGCGTGATCGTCACCAAGGGCGCGGACCCCACCATCGAGGGCTGCACGGTCAGTTCCCCGGCCGAGGCCGGCTTCTATGTCTCCGCGGAGGGCCGCGGCACCTTCCAGGGTTGCCGGGTCACCGGGAGTTCGGGCTTCGGCTTCCATGTGATCGACGGCTGCCGTACGACGCTGACCCGGTGCCGTACGGAGCGGTGCGCCCGCGGCGGCTACGAGTTCGCCGAGGGCGGGGCCGGGCAGGGCGACGGGCCGACGGTGCAGGACTGCACCAGCGACGAGAGCCGTGCCGTACAGACACCGGCCGCCGGTGCGACGGCTCCCGCGGTACAGCAGATGACCCAGACGGCCGGGCTGCTGGGCAACGTCCCGGCGCAGGGCCCGCCGCCGGCCGTACCGGCGCCGGCGGCCGCGGAGCCGGCCGTCAGCAGCCGGCCCTCCGACGAGGTGCTGGGCGAGCTGGACACCCTCGTGGGACTGGAGAGCGTCAAGCGTGAGGTGCGCAGCCTGATCAACATGATCGAGGTGGGGCGCCGGCGGCAGGAGGCAGGGCTGAAGGCCGCGTCGGTGCGCCGCCATCTGGTCTTCACCGGCTCCCCCGGCACCGGCAAGACGACCGTGGCCCGGCTGTACGGCGAAATCCTGGCGTCCCTGGCGGTGTTGGAGCGCGGGCATCTGGTCGAGGTGTCCCGGGTGGACCTGGTGGGCGAGCACATCGGCTCCACGGCGATCCGTACCCAGGAGGCGTTCGACCGGGCGCGCGGCGGTGTGCTCTTCATCGACGAGGCGTACGCCCTCTCCCCCGAGGACTCCGGACGGGACTTCGGGAAGGAGGCCATCGACACCCTCGTGAAGCTGATGGAGGACCACCGGGAGGCGGTGGTGGTGATCGTGGCGGGCTACACCGCCGAGATGGAGCGCTTCCTGGCGGTCAACCCCGGTGTGGCGTCCCGTTTCTCACGGACCATCACCTTTGGCGACTACGCGCCCGAGGAGCTGCTGCGGATCGTCGAGCAGCAGGGCGAGGAGCATGAGTACCGCCTCGCCGAGGGGGCCGGCGAGGCGCTGCTGAAGTACTTCACCGCGCTCCCCAAGGGCCCCTCCTTCGGCAACGGCCGTACCGCACGGCAGACGTTCGAGGCGATGGTCGAGCGGCACGCGGGCCGGGTGGCGCAGCTGACCGACCCGAGCACCGACGACCTGACCCTCCTCTACCCGGACGACCTGCCCGAACTCCCCTGATCCTGACGGCCCTTGGCCCGCTCGTCAGCGGGCCGCTGGCCCGGCAGGTCCGGGCCGAGCCGGGCGATGAGTTCGGCGCGGACCGTCTCGAAGACCGGGTCGGCCTGGTAGTCGCCATGGCCCAGGATCTGGGCGGGCAGCGGGTTCTGTAGCGTGCGGCCGAAGGAGAGCGGGTCGCGCAGCGGCCCCTGGTCGATCCGCCGGCCGCCCTCGCAGGTGAGCCGGATCGGGCCGCCGATGGGGTCGGTGAAGCGCCACAGATTGCGCCAGTCGTCCATCTCGCGGTGCAGTCCGGTCAGCGCGGGCGGCCCGAAGAAGGCGGGGAACCAGCGCCCGTAGAGACGCTCCAGGGGGCTGCCGTACGTCAGCAGGGCGACGCGGCTGCGGGTGACCAGGTCCAGCTGCCAGACCGCGGCGGCCGCCAGCACACTGCCCTGGGAGTGCCCGGAGAGCACCAGCCGGCCGTCGAACCGCTCGGTCCAGGTGGCCATCCGCCAGGTGAGGTCGGGGACGGCGCGCTCGGCGTAGCAGGGCGGTGCGAAGGGGTGGGCGGCGCGGGGCCAGAACGTGCCGACGTCCCAGAGGATGCCGATGGTGCGGCGCGCGGAGTGGTCGCGGTAGGCGCGCCGGCCCATGGTGATCAGCAGTATGACGCCGGCGCCCATCAGCCAGGACCCCAGGGACTCCGCGGTCTCGGCGGCGGCGTGCACGACGGGCGGTGCGCCTTCGGTGGCGCGGCCGGGCGCCCGGCCGGTGAGCCATGCGCCGATCACCGCACCGGCCCCGAGGACGAGGGTGACGGCGGAGGTGGCCGCGATCAGGACGGGCGCGGAGTCGGTGAGTCCGGCGCCGGCGATGGTCGCGGCGATGCGTTTGGTACGGCCCGCGTCGGGCTGCTCGCGCGGGTCATAGAGCCCGGGGACGTCCTTGGTCACCCGGTTGCGGACGATCACCACGCGGATGGCGGCGAGCACCGCGACCGCGGCGACGACGACCAGCAGCACGGGGATGACCGAGGCTTGCCAGGACAGCAGGACCGGCGGCCCGGGGATGGGGGCGTGCGCCTGACCGGGGGTCGCGCCGCCGTCCAGCCAGTCCGCGAAGCGCTGGGCGACGCCCCCGGACAGCACCCCGCCGACCGCACACGCCAGCAGTGCGACGGCGGGCCCGCCCATGCCGCGCAGCGCGGTGCGGGCGTCGTCGCGGGCGGCGCGCTGTAGTACCCAGGCGGTCACCGCCAGCGCCAGGACCAGCACACCCTGGAAGACGGCGATCCCGCCGAAGGCGTCGGCGCCGGGCAGCGGGCCGTGGCTGTGCGCCCCGGGGCGGGCCCAGCCGGTGTGCACCATGGTCAGCGCCAGCACCGCCAGGGAGGCGAACGGCAGCGCCCGTACGACCAGGTGGTCCGAAGAGACGTCCGGTGCACCCTCACTGCGGGCGGTGCGCCAGACCACGATCAGGGTGGCGGCGGCGAGCACGATGACCAGGGCGGTCAGCGCCCGGCCGGTGACCGCGAGGACGGGGTGGCCGCCGTCCCCGTCGGCCTTCGCGGCGGCGGCGAGCAGCACCGCGGCCACGGTCAGCACACCGGCCGTGGTGTGCGCGGCGCGCAGCCTGGCGACCAGCCGGCGGCCGTACCAGAAGCCCTCACGGCTGAGCGCGGTGCGTTCGGCGACCGGGGTGTCGCGGGAGGTGCCGGGCAGCCGCGGCGGCGGTGAGGCGGATTCGTAGGCGCTCCAGGTGCGGCGGGAGAGCCCCCACAGGAAGCCGATGACGAGCAGCGGCACCACGGACGCGAGCGCGAGACGGCGGCCCGGGGCGCTCCACCAGCCGGAGTTGTCGGGGCTGAGGAAGCCCATCCAGGATTTGCCGGCGGCGCAGACGGTGGTGCCGGCGCACTGCCAGGCGGTGAGGTCGAGGGCCACCTCGCAGGCCGCGGCGGCGAGCAGGACCGTCAGCGTGAGGGCGAGGATGCGGACGAGCAGGTCGTAGATCCGCTGGGCCGGGTGCTCGGACGGAGCGGCCGGGCGCATCCAGTGGGCGAGGTTGGCGACCATGAAGGGCACCAGGATCAGCCACAGGGCGCGGGCGCCGTTGCCCGAGGTGAGGTTGGACCAGCAGTACGCCTCGCGGACCGGCTCGCCCCGGTAGTCGTCGGGGCGTTGCTCGGCGTCCGCGTCATCGGTGCGGCGGTAGCAGGCGGCGGTGTCGTCGCCGGTGATCAGCTGGACGCGTGGGTCACCGAGCATCTCCTGGGCGGTGGTGCCGCCGACGCCGTGCACCAGCAGCTCCAGGGAGAGCTGTGGTGCGGTGCGCGGTGGCCCATCTGCTGTGGTGTCACGGTCCGTTGAGCGGGCGTGCGGTGTCGGGTCCGCGGTCTCCACTGAATTCCCCCGTAGTCGGTGCGGCGCCGTGCGGTGCGACGCCCCCAGGATTGTCTCTTCCCCTCGCGGGGACATCCAGCACCAAAGGGGGGTGGTGTTCTGAGGGGGACGGCTTGGGGACGGCGGCGGTTGGTGTTGCTTTGCGGCTTCGCGCGTCCCCCCACCCCCGAACCCACCCCCCGCCCCCTCCCCCGAAGGGGGAGAGGGGGAGGGGGCGGGGGAGCAACCGGTCGGGGCCGACCAGCGCCTGCCACGCCCAGGCCCGAAGCCCCACCCAGCACACGCCGTCCCCCCGCCCCGGCACCCCACCTCACCCCACCAACCCCGCCCCCTCTCACCCGACCACTCCGTCACTGTCAGCGCCTCGTGCGAGGATGAGGGCATCAGTGATCGCGGGCGGGAGCCAGCGCGTACGACCCGACACAGTGAGCCGGGGCGGAAGGGACGGGCCGGGGTGAGCGACAACCAGAATCTCCTCGCGGAGCAGCGGCGTGCCCTGATTCTCGACGAGGTCAGACGGCGGGGCGGGGTGCGGGTCAATGAGCTGACCCGCAAGCTGAACGTGTCGGACATGACGGTCCGTCGCGATCTGGATGCGCTGGCCCGCCAGGGCATGGTGGAGAAGGTGCACGGCGGCGCGGTCCCGGTCAGCGAGCCGAGTGCGCATGAGCCCGGTTTCGAGGCGAAGTCGGGGCTGGAGCTGAGCGCCAAGGAAGACATCGCGAAGGCGGCGGCCGAGATGGCGGCGCCGGGCAGCGCGATCGCGCTGGCGGGCGGTACGACCGCGTTCGCGCTGGCCCAGCAGCTGCTGGAGGTGCCGGATCTGACGGTGGTGACGAATTCGGTGCGGGTGGCCGATGTGTTCTACACCGCGCAGCGGGCGGCGGCCAGCGGCGGCACGGGACCGCGGGCGGGGGCCGCGACGGTGGTGCTGACGGGCGGGGTCCGTACGCCGTCGGACACCCTGGTGGGCCCGGTGGCGGACGCCGCGATCCGGTCGCTGCATTTCGATGTGCTCTTCCTCGGGGTGCACGGCATATCGGTCGAGGCGGGTCTGTCGACGCCGAATCTGGCGGAGGCGGAGACCAACCGGCATTTCGTGCGGTCCGCGCGGCGGGTGGTGGTGGTCGCCGACCACACCAAGTGGGGCACGGTCGGCCTGAGTTCGTTCGCGACGCTGGACGAGGTGGATGTGCTGGTGACGGATGCCGGGATTCCCGCGCAGACGCGTGCGGAGTTTGCGGAGCTGCCGCCGGAGCTGGTGGTGGCGGGCGAGCAGCCGGACGACGCAGACATCTGACGGGGCGCCAGCTATGGTGAGCCGCGCAGGCCCGCCGACCGTCCCGTAGGGGGTGCTCGTCCCATGGCACGCCGACTCCGCCCCGTAGAGCTCGACTTCGTCGAGTCCGCCCCGTTGCGGCTGGTGTTCGCCGCGGAGGTCAGCGCACCGCCGAAGGCGGTGTATGCGGCCTTGGCGGACGATGTGGCCGGCTGGTCGTGCTGGTTCACGGGCGTGGCGCGCTCGGCGGCGACGCGGGGCGGCACGGGCCGGGAGGTGCGACTGACCGGTGGCACCCGCTTCACCGAGACGGTCCTGGCGGCCGAGCCCGACGCGCACTACGCGTATCGCGTCGACACCACCAACGCCCCTGGTCTGCGGGCCCTGTTGGAGGACTGGCGGCTGACACCGGCGGGCGGCGGTACCCGCCTGCGGTGGACGTTCGCGGCGGACGGCCCGGCGCCGTTCCGCTCTCTGCTGACGCTGGCCAGGCCCGGTCTGGGCCACGCCTTCCGGCAGTCGGCGCGGGCCCTGGACCGCAGGCTCACCGCGCCATGAGTCCGGCTCCGCGTCCCGCCCGGCCCGGCTCCGCGTCCCGCCCGGCGGCTCAGGCCGACCAGGAGCCGGTGGCCAGGAATTCGTCGATGGTGCGCGCGTAGGGCGTGATGTCCAGGCCCTGGGCGGCCAGCCAGGCGTCGGAGTAGTACTTGTCGAGGTAGCGGTCGCCGGGGTCGCAGAGCAGGGTGACGACGGATCCCGTACGGCCCTCGGCGACCATCTCGGCGACGATCTTCAGGGCGCTCCACAGCCCGGTGCCGGTCGACCCGCCCGCCTTGCGGCCTATCGCGGTCTCCAGGGCGCGGACGGCCGCGATGCTGGCCGCGTCCGGGACCTTCATCATCCGGTCGATGGCACCGGGCACGAAGCTCGGCTCCATCCGCGGCCGCCCGATGCCCTCGATACGCGAGGCGGTGGCGCAGTCGGTCTTGGCGTCGCCGGTACGCCAGCCGTCGAAGAAACAGGAGTTCTCCGGGTCGGGGACACAGATGCGGGTGTCGTACTGCATGTAGTGGACATAGCGGGCGATGGTCGCGGAGGTGCCGCCGGTGCCCGCGGTGGCCACGATCCAGGCGGGCTCGGGATAGCGCTCCAGCCGCAGCTGCTGGTAGATCGACTCGGCGATGTTGTTGTTGCCGCGCCAGTCGGTGGCCCGTTCCGCGTAGGTGAACTGGTCCATGTAGTGGCCGCCGGATTCGGCGGCGAGCCGGGCGGAGACCTCGTAGACGGTCCGCGGGTCCTGCACCAGATGACAGGTGCCGCCGTGGAACTCGATCAGCCGGGTCTTCTCACGGCTGGTGGTGGCCGGCATCACCGCGATGAAGGGCACCCCGATGAGGGAGGCGAAGTAGGCCTCGGAGACGGCCGTGGAGCCACTGGATGCCTCGATGACGGGCTTGCCGGGGCGGATCCAGCCGTTGCACAGCCCGTAGAGGAACAGCGAGCGGGCCAGCCGGTGCTTGAGGCTGCCGGTGGGGTGCGTCGACTCGTCCTTGAGGTAGAGGTCGATGCCCCACCGCTCGGGGAGCGGAAAGCGCAGCAGGTGGGTGTCCGCGGTGCGGTTGGCATCCGCCTGGACCTTGCGCACGGCTTCTTTGAGCCAGCTTCGGTAGTCCTGATCCGTGCGGTCGACGTCGACGGTCGGTATCGGGGCTTCGGCCGCGGCCTCGTGGCCAGGCGAGCTCTGCGGCTGCTGTGCGGTGCTCACGGCGCGCTCCTCCGGGGGTTTTGAAGGCCCGTGGAAAACGGCGGGCCGCTTCCGACTATAACCACCCGCCGCACCCTTCTCACCTGCATAAACATCACTTTGAGATACCCCAAGGAGGCCAGGGGGCAGGGCTGTTGTGCGCACCACACGACGGTGCCACTGGTGCGCCGGGCGCGGTACCGGCAGACTTCCCCCAAGGGGCGGTGGAGGGCAGCTGCCCGTCTACCGAGGAGGTGCCGGCATGGCGGAGCCTGAGTTCAACGCGACCGGCGTACGGATCGAGCGATGGCTGCGGTCCCTGACCCGCGCCGGCCAGGTCGTCATCAGCGACGGCAGGCTGATGCTGCTGACCAGCTACGGCACGGAGATCGACAGCGCCCCGCTCCAGGCCGTACAGGCCCATAAACCGCTGTTCGCGGCGCGGGACCGGGCACTTGCCACGCTCAACGGGCACCGCTATTCGCTCACGCTCGGCACCCCGGAACTCTTCTTCAAGGCCCTGGAGGCGGCACGCCCGCCGCACCGCTGACGGCCTGCTCCGGCCGAGGAGGTGCGGTTGCGGGAGCGCTGCGGCTGACTGACCCTGGACTCGTATCACTGAGGGTTCACCAGCGGTGACGCTGTGGTGCAGTCGGCATCGCTGGATCCGATCTTCGCCCCTGCCCGGTACGAGGGGCGCCCGGCCTCATCAGGGAGTCGCGGTCGTGATCAGGCAGCCCAGCAGGCACTGCACGGTGGAGCTCCAAGCCGTTCCGGCTCGCATCGGACATGTGCGCAGAATCGTCTCCGCCCAGCTGCGGTACTGGCGTCTCGACGCCCTGATAGACCCCGCGGCGCTCGGAGTGACCGAGCTCCTCGCCAATGTGCACCGGCACGCCCGTCCCAGCAAGCAATGCACCGTGGAACTGTGCGTTCTTCTTGATCAGTTGACGGTCTCGGTGCACGACGAGGACCCCCGGCTGCCCCGGATCCGGGTCGCCGACAGCTGGGAGACCTGCGGCCGCGGGCTGGCTCTGATCGCGGCGCTCAGCGAGAGCTGGGGGGTGCGCCCGGACGGCAGCGGCAAGGTCGTGTGGTTCACCCTTCCGGCCCTGACCACGCCGCCCGAAGAGGCCCGTACGGTCTGCGGATACGGGGAGTCCGTGCCGCTGGGGGACGCCCGTACGGCGGCCGGTTCGCACACCCGCATACGGGGCACCAAGGTCGGCTGACGGGCCGGCCCGGACGTCGCGGCGTCCGGGCCGGCGGCGGTCATGCCGCGCCCCCCTTGGGGCCTGCGGCGAAGTGTTCCTCCAGGACGGAGAGCCGGCGCCAGTACTCCTCCTCGTCGATCTCACCCGCGGCGAAGCGCCGTCCGAGGACGGCCACGGGCGAGGGGGCGTCGGTACGCGCGGAGTACTGCGGTCCGCGGAACTGCCGTCCGGGCCCGCCATGGCGCCCTACGGTGCGGCGCAGCAGTGTCACCACGCCGACGATGACCAGCGCCCAGACGAAGGGGACGAACAGGATCCAGGGGCCGGGGCCACCGCCCGACCAGGGGTCGGCGAGTTCGAACATCGCAATCAGCTCCTAGCTGGAGGGGGAAGTTGTCGGCCGGCCCTTCGGTCCCGGCCGAACCGGGTGCTTCCGGTCTCCTTCGAGCCTCGCCCTGCGGAGGCCGCCGGTCGTCGTACGGCCAGCGGCTCCGTCCGTACGACGCGGGAAGTACGCGGGGCGCCGACGACTGCTCCCGGCCCGCCCCGGCGCCCCCTCGCGTCCGCCGCCCGCCCCTTGCCGCTCGCCCTTTCTTGATCACTGTAACTACCAGTATGTACAGTGCGGTGCATGAGCACTCAGGAACCGCTCGGCACACAGGAACGCCTCGTCCGGAGCACACAGGAGCTGCTGTGGGAGCGGGGTTATGTCGGCACCAGCCCCAAGGCGATCCTGGAGCGCGCGGGCGTCGGCCAGGGCAGCATGTACCACCACTTCACGGGCAAGTCCGAGCTCGCCCTGGCGGCGATCCGGCGCACCGCGGAGGAGCTGAAGCAGGGCGCCGAGTCATGCCTGGGCGGTCCCGGCACGGCGTACGACCGCATCGCGGCGTATCTGCTGCGCGAGCGGCGGGTGCTGCGCGGCTGCCCGATCGGCCGGATGACGCAGGACCGCGATGTGGTGCACAGCCCGGAGCTGCGGCAGCCGCTGGACGAGCTGTTCGGCTGGCTTCAGGGCCGGATCACCGAGGTGCTCGCCGAAGGGCAGCGCCGTGGGGAGCTGGCTCCCGAACTGGACCCGGCGGCCGGGGCCGCGGCCGTCGCGGCCGTTGTCCAGGGCGGCTATGTGCTGGCCCGTGCGGCCGACGACCCCGCCCCCTTCGACGCCGCCGTGCAGGGCGTGCTGACGCTGCTCGCCGCACAGCGCACGCCCGGCACCCGCACCACCGGCTGAGCCCCCTCCCCCGCACCCGTACGGAGCCCGTCATGCACGCCATGCAGTACGCGATCACCCTGCCCGCCGACTACGACATGCAGATCATCCGGGACCGCGTCCGGACCAGGGGCCACCTCCTGGACGACTTCCCCGGGCTCGGCCTGAAGGCGTACGGGATCCGGGAGCGCGGGGTCGACGGCGCACCGGTCAACGAGTACGCGCCGTTCTACCTCTGGGCCGAACCGGAGGCCATGAACCGCTTCCTCCTCGGCGACGGATTCCGCGGTGTGGTCCGCGATTTCGGACGACCGGCCGTCCGGAACTGGCAGGGGCTGTTCCACCGCCCGGGCCCGGCCGCCGGTGCGCTCCCCCGCGCCTTCACCCGGCGGACCGTGACGCTCGCCGAGGACGCCGACCCCGCCACCGTCATCGCGCAGGCGATCGCCGGACACGAGGAGTTGGCCACGACGGAGGGTGTGCACACCACCGCGCTGGCCCTCGACCCGCGGCGGTGGGAACTGGTCCACTTCACCCTCTGGGCGGACGGCGCCCCGCGGTCCGCGGGCGACCGCTACCAGGTGCTGCATCTGTCCGCCCCGGGCACCGGTCTGCTGGGCGAGGGGCAGCAGTGGTGAACCGTGCCCCCGCGGAAGCCCCCGTCTCCCCCGCCGTCCGTACGGTCCTCGGCGACATCGCGCCCACCGACCTCGGCATCTGCGACGCCCACGACCATCTCTTCCTGCGCAGTCCCCAACTCCCGGGGCAGGAGCTGGACGACGCCGGGGCGGCGGCCGCCGAGCTGAGCGCTTTTCGTGCGGCCGGCGGCGCGGCGGTGATCCAGTGGACGCCGTACGGCATGGGCCGCCGCGCCGCCGAACTGCCGCGGCTGGCACGGGAGTCGGGCGTACGGATCGTCGCCGCCACCGGGCTGCACCAGGCGGCGCACTACTCCCCCGAGCTGCTGGCGCGGGTCGGTGCGGACCTGGCCGGGCTGTTCGTCAGCGAGCTGACCGAAGGGATCGGCGGATCCGGCCCCCGAGCCGGGATGATCAAGGTCGCCGGCGGCTTCCACGGGCTGGACCGGCACGCCCGGCACACCATGGCGGCCGCCGCCGAGGCCCAGCGGGCGACCGGCGCCGCCATCGGCGTCCACCTGGAGCTGGGCACCGGGGCGCTGGACGTACTCGACCTGCTGTGCGGCGCGTTGGCCGTCCCGCCGGACCGGGTGATCCTCGGGCATCTCAACCGCTCGCCGGACCTCGTCGTGCACCGGGCGGCCGCCGGGGCCGGGGCGTATCTGGCCTTCGACGGTCCCTCGCGGGCCCATCACGCGACCGACTGGCGGCTGCCCGAGGCGCTGGCCGCGCTCGCCGAAGCGGGTTTCGGTGACCGGATCCTGCTGGGCGGGGACACCACCACGGCCGGCGCCAGATCGGTCAACGGCGGCCCGGGGATGCCCTATCTGCTGCGCCGTCACCGGGAGCGGCTGGTCCGCACCCTGGGCGCGGACCTGGTGACGCGGTTCCTGACGGCCAACCCGGCGCGCGCATTCGCCGCCGACTGGACGCGGGCGTCGCACCACAGCCGGTGAACGGGGCCGCTTCCCGGCCGCTCAGGGCGGACCGGCCGCGCGGCGTTCGGGCGGCCCGCCCGGCGGCTACAGGGTGACCGAGATCCCCACATGCGGCCGTTTGCCGCCGCGCACCAGCGCGCCGACGACGTCCATCAGCCGGAACCGCAGCCCGTATTTGCGCGCCATCGCCTTGCGCACCCGGCCCAGTCCGTCGGCACCCTCCAGGAGCCGGCCGGTGCCCTCGACGGTCCGGGCGTCCTCGGCGATCCGGCCGCGCACATCGCACGGGGTGACGGTCACCCGCGGGTCCTGCCGCAGCCGCTTCACCTTCCAGCTGTCGTCCCGCGTCCACACCAGGAGTTCCGTTCCTTCGGCCACCGCCCATACGGGGGTGGCCACCGGCGTCCCGTTCCGGCGGAAGGTGACCAGGCTGACGTACGGACTGCGCGCGACCGCTTCGGGAATCATGACCGCACCCTAAGGGCTGTCCCCACCGCGCCCCGACCCGCTCCCTGCCGCCGCCGGGGACCGCTACCGGTCGAGAACGACCAGCGGATCGTCCAGCACCGGCTGCCAGGCCAATTCGGCCGCGCCGACCAGGCTGTTGTGGTCGAGGCCGCACGGCAGGATCGGCACCCCGCCGCTGCGGCCCCACAGGCTGCGGTCGGCGACCACCGCGCGCAGCCGTTCCGGGTCGGCCTCCAGCAGGGCGCGATGCAGTCCGCCGAGGACGATGCGGTCGGGGTTGAGGATGTTGACGAGGCCGGCGAGGCCCAGCCCGAGGCGGTCGATGAGGAGATCGGCCGCGGCGCGCACGCCCGGATCGGCGTACTCGTCCCGCAGCAGATCCGCGGACTGCTGGAGCAGGGAGCCCTCGGGGCCCGGTTCGCGGCCCGCGGCGCCGAGGAAGGCGAGCGGGTCCGCCTCGACGTCCAGGCAGCCGCGGCTGCCGCAGTGGCAGGGCGCCCCCTCGGGGTGGACGGTCAGATGGCCGACCTCCAGCGCCAGGCCCGAACTGCCGCTGTGCAGACGGCCGTCGAGCACCAGCGCCCCGCCCACACCCCGGTGCCCGGAGGCCACACAGAGCAGGTCACGGGCGCCCCGGCCGGCCCCGTGCCGGTGTTCGGCGAGCGCCATGAGGTTGACATCGTTGCCGCTGAAGCCGATCTGCTCGGTGACTCCCGGGATGCCGGCCTCGGCGAGCGAGCGCAGGAAGAGGGCGCGTACGGGGGCACCCCGGGGCCAGGCGAGGTGCAGCGGGTTGAGGGCCTCGCCGTCCGGTTCGGCGACCGCGGAGGGCACCGCGAGACCGGCGCCGAGACAGCGCCGTCCGGTCTCGCGCAGCAGCTCCGCGCCGGCCGCGACGACATCGGCGAGCACATGCGCCGGGTCGGCGGGGATGGCGCCGCAGCCGGTCGAGGTCGCCACGATGCGGCCGCCGAGGCCGACCAGCGCGACCCGGAACCCGTCCGCGTGGATCTGCGCGGCGAGCACGACCGGTCCTCGCTCGGCGACGAACAGCCGGTGGGAGGGCCGCCCTTGGGAGCCGGCCGAGGCGGTCGGCCGGGAGTCGACAGTGATCAGTCCGAGCGCTTCGAGCTCGGCGGCCACCGCTCCCGCGGTCGCGCGGGTCACGCCGAGTTCGGAGGTCAGGACGGCGCGGGTGGGCGCACGGCCGGTGTGTACGAGCTCCAGTGCGGGTCCGAGGGCGCCGCGGCCCCGCTCCAGCCTGGTTGTCCGAGTCTGGGTCACACCCCTATTCTGACTTTGTGCCGACGCTAAACAAAATGCGGAGGGCCCTCACGGGGGACCGGGGCTCCGTCCCCACCGAGCCGCACCTGACCCGCCCCCGTATCGCGCTCACCGCATTCTTCGCCATGGACGGCTTCCTCTTCGCCGGATGGGTCGTCCGGATCCCCGCGATCAAGGCGCAGACCGGCGCCGGAGCGGGCGCCCTCGGGCTCGCCCTGCTCGGCGTGTCGGCCGGCGCGGTCGCCTTCATGATGATCGCCGGACGACTGTGCCGGCGCTTCGGCAGCCCCCTCGTGACGGTCGCCGCCGCGGCCGCCCTCTCGCTGAGCATCGTGCTGCCGCCGCTCACCCGCTCCGCGACCGCGCTGGGACTCGTCCTGCTGGTCTTCGGCGCCGCGTACGGCGCGCTCAACGTCGCGATGAACAGCGCCGCGGTCGCGCTCATCGGCGCCCTGCGGCGCCCCGTGATGCCGGGCTTCCACGCCGCCTTCAGCCTGGGCGGCATGCTCGGCGCTGGCCTCGGCGGACTGCTCGCGGGCGGGCTGTCCGCCACCGTCCATCTGCTGGTGCTCGCCGTGATCGGGCTGCTGGTGACGGTCGTCGCGGGGCGCGCGCTGTGCCGGCACCCGGTGCCGGAGGTTCCCGAGCGGCTGCCCGCGCCGGAGGGCGACCGTCCGGGGAACGGCCGGGCGGGCCGGGCGCGCCGTCTGGTGCTCGTGTTCGGGCTGATCGCCCTGTGCACCGCGTACGGCGAGGGGGCGATGGCCGACTGGGGCGCGCTGCACCTCTCCCAGGACCTGGGCGCCGGGCCCGGTACGGCCGCCGCCGGATACGCGGTGTTCGCGCTGGCGATGACCGTGGGACGGCTGTCCGGAACGGCGGTCGTACAGCGCTTCGGAGCGGCCCGGGCACTGATCGCGGGCGGCACGACGGCGACCGCGGGGATGCTGCTCGGCGCACTGGCGCCCACGGCCTGGTGGGCCTGTGCGGGCTTCGCCGTCGCGGGCCTGGGCCTCGCCAACATCTTCCCCATCGCCCTGGCACGGGCCGGCGAGACCGGCGGCCCGGACGGGGTCGCCGTGGCCTCCACGGTCGGCTACGGCGGCATGCTGCTCGGCCCGCCCGCCATCGGCTTCGTCGCCGAGGCGGCCGGACTGCCCGCCGCACTGACCACGGTCGCCCTGCTCGCCGCGCTCGCGGCGGGTATCGCCTACGCCACCCGCGGGTCACACACCGGGCGAACGTGACGCACCGGGGCGGCCTCGGGCACCGTCGCCGGTCCACCGCGCCCGTGCGCGGTCAGCGTCCGGACCCGCGAGGGTTCGCTGTCAGTGGCGGCTGGCAGACTCGTGGGTATGGAGATCACTGAGTTCGTCGAAACGCTGCGCCTGGACGGCGGCCTGCTCGCCGATGCCGCGCAGGAGGCGGGGCCGGATGCCCGGATTCCGGCCTGTCCCGACTGGCAGATGCGGGATCTGGTCACCCATGTCGGACAGGTGCACCGCTGGGCGACGGAGTTCGTGACGCAGGGCGTGCAGCAGCCCAGCCGTCCCCCCGAGGCCCCGGATCTGGCCGACGACGAACTCGTGCCCTGGCTGCGCGAGGGCCACCACCACCTCGTCCTGGCGCTGCACTCCGCGCCGCAGGACCTGTCCGCCTGGACGTTCCTGCCCGCCCCGTCCCCCCTGGCGTTCTGGGCCCGCCGTCAGGCCCACGAGACCTCGGTGCACCGCGCGGACGCCCAACAGGCGCTCGGTGCCTCCCTCACCCCCCTCCCGTCGGCCTTCGCCGCCGACGGCATCGATGAACTCCTGACGGGCTTTCACGCCGGCGACCGCAGCCGGGTCCGTACGGACGTCCCCCGCACACTGCGGCTGCGGGCCGTGAACGCCCCCGGCGCCGACTGGACCGTCCACCTCTCCGACGCCCCGCCGCAGACGGTGCGCACCGCCCCGGACGCCGACGCCCCGGACGCCGAAAAGCCGGCCGACTGCACGATCGAGGGCCCGGCCGAGGAGCTGTATCTCGCGCTGTGGAACCGTCTGCCGTGGGACGCGTTGACCATCACCGGCGATGAGACGCTGCCCCGGCTGTGGCAGGAGCGGGGCGGCGTCTGAGCCTCCGGGGCGGCGCGGCGGCCCGGCCACTTGTCCGGCCCGCGCCCGTCCCCGCCGGGCCGGCCGTATCGCCGGCCTCCGCTCTGCGCTCACCGCCGGGCAGCACCGCCCGCGCCCCCGCCCGGGCCCGCGTCCGGACTCACCCCAGCCAACCGGGCCGCACCAGCCCCGACTCATAGGCCAGCACGACCAGTTGGGCACGGTCGCGGGCGCCCAGTTTGACCATCGTGCGGCTGACGTGCGTCTTGGCGGTGAGCGGGCTGACCACCAGCCGGCGGGCGATCTCCTCGTTGGAGAGGCCGATGCCGACCAGCGCCATCACCTCGCGCTCCCGCTCGGTCAGTGCGGACAGTGAACCGGCCGCGGCCGGTTCCTTGGAGCGGGCCGCGAACTCGGCGATCAGGCGGCGGGTGACGCCGGGCGAGAGCAGGGCGTCACCGGCGACGACCGCGCGCACGGCCCGTAGCAGCTCCTCCGGTTCGGTGTCCTTGACCAGAAAGCCGGAGGCTCCGGAGCGGATCGCCTCGAAGACGTACTCGTCCAGCTCGAAGGTGGTCAGCATGACGACCTTCACCTCCCGCAGCCGCGGGTCCTCGGTGATCCGGCGGGTGGCGACCAGACCGTCCACCACCGGCATCCGGATGTCCATCAGGACGATGTCCGGGCGGTGTTCGCGGACCGCGGCCAGCGCCTGCTGCCCGTCCGCGGCCTCGGCGACCACCTCGATATCGGGCTGGGCGTCCAGCAGCACCTTGAAACCGGCCCGCACCAGCAGCTGATCGTCGGCGAGCAGTACCCGGATCACGACTCCTCCTCGGGGGCGGTGGGCGCCACCGTATCCGCCCCCTGGCCCGGGTCCGGTGTCCCCGTAACGGACAGCGGGATACGGGCCCGGACCCGGAAGCCGCCGTCCGGGCGCGGCCCCGCCTCGATGGTGCCGCCCAGCGCGGCGGCCCGCTCCCGCATACCGATCAGGCCGTTGCCGCCGCCCGGCTCGCCCCCGCCGGCGGTCGCCGGGCCATCGTCGTCGACCCGGATCTCCAGCGCCCCGGGGGTGTGGCGTAGCAGCACCCGGGCGGTACGGGAGCCGGAGTGGCGGACGGTGTTGGTGAGCGCCTCCTGGACGATGCGGAACGCGGCGAGGTCGGTGCCGGGCGGCAGCGTGGCCGGGGTGCCCTCGGTGGTGATGCCCACGGTGAGCCCGGCGCTCCTGGCCTGTTCGGTGAGTTCGGGCAGCCGGTCCAGCCCGGGGGCCGGGGAGCGCGGCGCGTCGCCCGGCGTACGCAGGGTGTCGAGGACCTGACGGACCTCGCCGAGCGCTTCCTTGCTCGCGTCCTTGATCGTGGTCAGCGCACTCCGCGCCTGCTCCGGGTCGCTGTCGAGCAGCGCCAGTCCCACGCCTGCCTGGACGTTGATGACGGAGATGCTGTGGGCCAGGACGTCATGCAGCTCGCGGGCGATCCGCAGCCGCTCCTCGTCCGCCCTGCGGCGTTCCGCGGCGGCCCGCTCGGCCCGTGCCTTCGCCAGCTGCTCCCGGCGCACCCGCACCAGCTCGGAGAGGGCCACCACGGCCACCACCCAGGCCGTGACCAGCAGTTCCTCGCCCCAGGGCGCGGGCCCGTCGTGCGGGGGCGGCAGCCACCGGTAGAGCCAGTGGGCGACCAGGACATGGGAGGCCCACACCCCGCCCAGCGCCCACCAGGCGACCTCGCGGTGTCCCGCGACGACCGCCGCGAAGGCGCCGAGGGCGAGGATGAGGAAGACCGGGCCGTACGGATAGCCGGCCGCCAGGTAGGCGGCGGTGGCGGTGGCGGTGCCGAGGGCGACGGTGCGCGGGAAGCGCTGCCGGAACAGCAGCAGGGCCCCGCCGAGGACCAGCAGCGCGCGCCCGAGGGAGTCCAGCGGGACACGGTCCGGCTGACCGTGGCCGGCGAAACCGGAGCCGACCGTCACCACGAGCGTCACGACGAGGGTCGACAGCCAGGGCAGCCGGGTGCCGGACCGCCCACGCGGTTCCCCGGGCGGGGTGGCCGGCCACCGCTCCCACGCCGGGCCGCCGGAGCGCCGCGCCCATGGCGGCCGTGCGTTCTCCATGCCGTCACGCTAGTCCGCGACGGGGCCCGGCGGCGTCAGCCCGGCGCGGTGACCGGACGTACTCCCCCGGGAGTACGGCACGGCCCCCGTCGAGACCCTGGTGGCCGGGCGACCCGCGATCCCGCAGGCCACGCACGAACAGCCGGGCCCCCACGCCAGGCGCCCGGCGGGCTCTCACCAGGAACCGGGCAGCCCCGGCCCCCGCCTCAGCCGCGGTCCATCGCCTCCAGTGCCCGCCGCGCCACCGAATGCGTGCGCACGATCTCGGCCAGCGTCGTCGTCCCACGGGTGATCTTCGCGAAGGCCTGCCAGGCGGGCCGGAAGCCCGTGACCGCGGCATGCATCAGACCGGGGCGGCGCGAGAAGACCTTGAGCATCTGACGGCCCACGCCCATTTCCACCCCGAGGCCCGCCTTGATGGCGAAGGCGTAATTGAGGGCCTGGCGACGGGCGTCCACCGCGTCATGCGCCTCGGAGACGCGCACCGCCCACTCCCCCGCGAGCCGCCCGGACCGCAGCGCGAACGAGATGCCCTCCCGCGTCCACGGCTCCAGCAGCCCGGCCGCGTCACCGCACACCAGCACCCGGCCGCGGGACAGCGGGGAGTCATCGGCGCGGCAGCGCGTCAGATGCCCGGACGAGATGCTCGGCTCGAAGCCGGCCAGGCCCAGCCGCCCGATGAAGTCCTCCAGATAGCGCTTGGTCGCCGCGCCCTCACCGCGCGCGGAGATGACGCCGACGGTGAGGGTGTCGCCCTTGGGGAAGACCCAGCCGTAGCTGCCGGGAATCGGACCCCAGTCGATGAGCACCCGGCCCGCCCAGTCCTCGGCGACCGGCGGCGGAACAGGAATCTCCGCCTCCAGACCCAGATCGACCTGATCGAGCTTGACCCCGACATGCGCTCCTATACGGCCCGCGCTGCCGTCCGCACCGATCACCGAACGGGCCAGCACCACCTCACCGTCGCCGAGCACCACCGCGACGGTCCGCCGGTCGGGCACCTCGACGCCGTGCTGCTCCACCCGGGAGACCGTGACGCCCGTACGGACCGTCGCGCCGGCGTCCTTGGCCGACTCGACCAGCCGGGCGTCGAACTCGGGGCGGTTGATCAGCCCGAACAGCATGTTCTTGGAGCGGCGGGTGCGGGCCAGCCGGCCGTTCAGCGAGAACGTCACCGCATGCACCCGGTCGCGCAGCGGCAGGTCGAAGCCCGGCGGGAGGGAGTCCCGGGAGGGTCCGATGATGCCGCCGCCGCAGGTCTTGTAGCGCGGGAGTTCCGCTTTCTCCAGGAGCAGGACGCGGCGTCCCGTACAGGCCGCGGCATGCGCGGCCGAGGCGCCCGCAGGCCCCGCGCCCACCACCACGACGTCCCACACCTGCTGGTTGTCCTCCGCTGCCCGCTCGCTGCTCACCTGTGCGTCTGCTCCCGTTCGATGCCTGGCTGCGTGTACCCGCATCCTACGGGCCGCTGTTGCGCAAGGGGCCTGTGGGAAGATCGGGTGACTGATGCCCGTACGTCCGGCCCGTCCGGCTCACGAGGCCGGACGGCCCGTACGCACAACGTCGCGCCCACAAGGAGCGTTCCATGCCTGACAGCCCGCTCGCACGTACCGTCGCCGCACTCCAGCCCCGCGCCAGGACCGAGCTGGCCGAACTGGTGGCCTTCAAGTCCGTTGCGGATCCGGCCCAGTTCCCCAGGAGCGAGTGCGAGGCCGCCGCCAACTGGATCGTCGACACGCTGCGGGCGGACGGCTTCCAGGACGTGGCACTGCTGGACACCCCGGACGGCACCCAGTCCGTCTACGGCTTCCTCCCCGGCCCGGCCGGTGCTCCCACGGTCCTGCTGTACGCCCACTACGACGTGCAGCCGCCGCTGGACGAGAACGCCTGGGTCTCCCCTCCCTTCGAGCTGACCGAGCGCGACGGCCGCTGGTACGGCCGCGGTGCCGCGGACTGCAAGGGCGGCCTGATCATGCATCTGACGGCGCTGCGCGCGCTCAAGGAGCACGGCGGCGTCCCGGTCAACGTCAAGGTGATCGTGGAGGGTTCGGAGGAACAGGGCACCGGCGGCCTGGAACGCTACGCCGAGGCACACCCGGAACTGCTCGCCGCCGACGCCATCGTCATCGGCGACACCGGCAACTTCCGGGTCGGGCTGCCGACGGTGACCGCGACACTGCGCGGCATGACCCTGGTCCGCGTCCAGGTCGACACCCTGGAGGGCAATCTGCACTCCGGCCAGTTCGGCGGCGCGGCCCCGGACGCTCTGGCGGCACTCATCCGCATCCTGGACTCGCTGCGCGCCGAGGACGGTTCGACGACGGTGACCGGCCTGGCCGCCGACGCCACCTGGGACGGCCTCCAGTACCCGGAGGAGGACTTCCGCAACGACGCCAAGGTCCTGGACGGCGTCGGGCTGCTCGGCAACGGCACGATCGCGGACCGGATCTGGGCCCGCCCCGCCGTCACCGTACTCGGCATCGACTGCCCCCCGGTGGTCGGCGCCACCCCGTCCGTACAGGCAGGCGCACGGGCCCTGGTCAGCCTGCGGGTACCGCCGGGCACCGACGCGGCCGAGGCGACCAAGCTGCTGGCCGCCCATCTGGAGACCGCCGCTCCCTGGGGAGCCCGGGTCGCGGTCGAACAGGTCGGCCAGGGCCAGGCGTTCCGCGCGGACACCACCAGCCCCGCGTACACCTCGATGGCCGAGGCCCTCCGAGAGGCCTACGACGGCGCGGAGATGCAGACCTCCGGCATGGGCGGCTCCATTCCCCTGTGCAACACGTTGGCCGCGCTCTACCCCGACGCGGAAATCCTCCTCATCGGCCTCAGCGAGCCGGAGGCCCAGATCCACGCGGTCAACGAGAGCGTGTCTCCGCAGGAACTTGAGCGGCTTTCGTTGGGGGAGGCGCTCTTCCTTCAGCGTTTTGCTTAGGCTTCCCACGTTTTCGGCTGTCCCGTCGTGGTGGTTTCTCGCCGTTGCGCCTGCGGCGGGCGGGTGGTTTGTGGGTGCGGTGACGGGCCTCCGGGGCCTGGTGTGTGGACTGCTTCGCTTTACGTCCACACACCAGGCCCCTCCGGCCCGTCCCCTCCCGTGGGAGGAATGAGTACAGGTGAGTGGGGGCCGGCCACTGATAGCCCAGTCACTGCGACCGACGAGGCGCACCGGACCAGCTACGTGCACCCCCACCGGCCTTCTTTCCACCCATCCCACGGGAGGGGACGGGCCGGAGGGGCAGGGGTGTGGGACGTAAAGCGAAGCAGTCCCACACCCCTGCCCCGGAGGCCCGTCACCGCACCCCAACAGCCCCGCGCAGCGGCACCGCCCGCCGCAGGCGCAACGGCGGGTGCACCGCGCAAGCGGGCAACAAACGGCGAGCAACACCCACGGCGGGAAAGACAAAAACGCGGGGATTACCCCAAAGGGGCGCCGGCCTCCAAATAAAGCGGGCACCCCCGCTCCCGCGCGCGCAGCGCCCAGCGAAGGCGGTTCCACCGGACCGGTGGCAGCATCGTCTCGGCCTCCGTCTCCGTCACAAAGCGCCAGTCGCGCAATTCCGCGCCGGGCAGCTGTAGTTTGCTGACGCGGTCGTGGGAGAGGGTGCCGCCGTCGTAGAGGAGCCGCAGTCCGCCGAAGGCGGGTGGGTTGGGGGCTTCCCAGTCGAGTACCAACAGGCTGAGGGCGCGGGGGAGTTCGATGCCGAGTTCTTCGGCCACCTCGCGCACGCCGGCCTGGGCGGGAGCCTCACCGCGTTCCACGACGCCGCCGGGGAATTCCCAGCCGGCCTTGTAGGTGGGGTCGACGAGCAGGACCCGGTCCTGGTCGTCGAAGAGGAGGACACCGGCGGCGAGGGTTTCGGCGGTCGGTTCCGGGGTCTGCACGATGTCGCAGGTGCCGGCGCCGGTGCGTACGGCCTCGGCGACCTGCTCGGCGGCCTGCCGGGGCGTGAGCCGGGTGGTGTCGACGACGTGGGCGTCGCCGCGCAGCCATGGCAGGGCGTCCGCGTACGGCGTGAGGTGTTCCAGGCTCCACCGGCGGATCGACGCCTGGGCTCCGGGGCCGTCGGAGGTCTCCGCGCGGTGGGCTATCCGCGCTCGCAGGATCGTTTCCTCGGCATGCAGCAGAACATGTCGTACGGGTATCCGGCGGGCGGCGAGGGCGCCGAAGATCTCGTCGCGGTACTCCTGGCGCAGCAGCGTCATCGGCGTCACCAGCGGACCGGGCACTTCGGTGAGCAGGGCGGCGGCGGTGTCCACGACCATGCGCCGCCAGGCCGGCAGGTCCTGATAGTCGTCGATCTCCTCGAACCGCTTGGCCGGCAGCATCAACCGCAGTCCGCTGCCGAGGAGTTCGGGGTCGTAGAGCGTGCTTCCGGGAAGCAGGTCGAGCAATTCTTGAGCCGTAGTGGTCTTGCCCGCACCGAACGTGCCGTTCAGCCAGACGATCACGGTTTCCCCTCTTCCCTAGACCCCAGGTGAGTTGCCCGCAACACCCTGCCACGGAAACGCTCGGGAACCAGGGGCCGCGCGCACGACCGGGAACGTTGCACATTCGACTATCGGCCCGGCCAGGGGAAGTCGCTCACCCATGGACGTGCCGATCGAGAAATGCCGCGTGCGGCGGATGCCGGTCACCGTATCCGCCGTCGCGTAGCCCCCGGCTAACAAGCGCTCCCCCGCCCCTCCTGTACCGAAACCCCCACCCGATACCGGGTTTTCGAACCGCGCCGGGCCGCGAGGCGTCGCATATGACGGCGGCCCATCGTGGGGCCCGGCGGCCGGGTCCGTACGGTTCCTGCCTACCCCTTGCTCGCGCCGAGGGTCAGACCGGCGATGAAATGCCGCTGGAGGAGCAGGAAGACCAGGACCGTGGGCAGGGCGACGAGGACGGAGCCCGCGGCCAGCAGGTTGTAGTCCGTGAAGAATTCGCCGCGCAGATTGTTGAGGGCCGAGGTGACCGGGAGTTTGTCGCCGTCGGAGAGGAAGACCAGGCCCCAGAGGAAATCGTTGTACATCCAGGTGAATTGCAGGGTGCCGAGGGCGGCGAGCGCGGGTCGGCACAGCGGCAGGGTGACCCGCCAGAACTGTGTCCAGACGCCGGCTCCGTCGACGATCGCGGCCTCCAGGATTTCCTGCGGCAGGGTGCGCATGAAATTGGCCAGGACGAAGACGCAGAAGCCGAGTTGGAAAGCGGTCTGGACGGCGATGACGGCCCAGAGGGAGTCGTACATCGTCAGGGAGTCGGACATCCAGTACGGCAGCGGGATCCGGTTGAACAGGGCATAGAGCGGGGTGACGATCACCTGTTGGGGCAGCAGGTTCCCGGCGGTGAAGACCATCAGCAGGATGATGCCGCCGCGAATCCGCAGCCGGGACACGGCGAAGGCCACGAACGAGGCCAGGAAAAGTGTGAGCAGCACCCCGGGGACGGCGATGAGCAGCGAGTTGAGGAAGTACTTGCTCATCCCGGAGTCGGTGAATGCCTGCCGGTAGTAGTCGAAGGAGAGCCGTCGGGGGAAGGAGAAATAGCCGTATCGCGCGGTCTCTTCGTAGGGGCGCAGCGAGGCATAGACGGCCAGCAGCAACGGGGCGAGGAAGGCGAGCGAGACGGCGCCCAGAAAGAGGTGGACACCGAACCGGCCGCGGCGGCGCGCCGGTGCCGGGGCCGCGGGTTCCGGCCGCAGGGCGGGCGGGGCGGTGGTGGCAGAGGCGGTCATCGCCGACGCTCCCCTCGGAGTTCCTGGACGAGATAGGTCACGATGAATCCCAGGGAGACCAGCAGCAGGACGACGGCGAGCGCCGAGCCGAATCCGATGCGGCTCGCCTCGCCGATGATGTTGTCGGTGACGAGCACGGACAGCAGTTCCAGGCCGTTACGACCCTTGTTGACGGCGTAGACGATGTCGAAGGCGCGCAGCGATTCGATGACGGTGATGACACCGACAATGACGTTCACCGGGCGCAGGGTGGGAAGGACGACCCGGAAGAATGTCTGGCGTTCACTGGCGCCGTCGAGGGCGGCGGCCTCTTTGAGGCCCGGGTCGACGGATTTCAGTCCGGCGAGATAGAGGATCATGACATAGCCGGTGTGCCGCCAGCAGGCGGCCAGCAGCACCATCCAGATGTTGATTCCGGGATTTCCCAGCCAGTCGGTGGGATTGTCGTCGCCGAGGACCGCGTTCAGCGCGCCCTGGTCTCGGGAGAGGATCAGCTGGGCGATAAAGCCGACGACGGCGAGCGAGAGCACCACCGGCATATAGAGCGTCGACTGGTAGAAGCGGCTGAAGCGGACACCGCGGTCGATGAGGACGGCGAGCAGCAGGCCGAAGGGGGCGGCGAGCAGCCCCAGGAAGGCCAGCCACAGCAGGTTGTGGCGGACCGCCGGCCAGAACTGCGGGTAGCCGGTGAAGAGGTGGTCGTAATTCTTGAGGCCGGTCCACCGGATATCGCCGATACCGTCCCAGGTGGTGAAGGACAGTCCGACGGAGGCGAATGTCGGGCCCCAGATCAGGGCGAGGTCGAGCAGGATCGGCAGGCCCAGCAGCACGCCCAGGACGAGGCGGTCGCGGCGGGTGTACCGGCGCGGTCCCGGTCGCCGGGCGCGCCGTGCACGGAGGTTCGGCACGGCGGTTCGCTCCCCGTTTTTCACGGTGGCCGTTCGGCGGCGCGTCACGTCGCGGAGAAGATCTGCTTCTTCTGGCGTTCGATGTCGTTCACCAGTCCGTCGATGTCATCCGGCTTGTTCAGGAACTGCTGGATCGCCTGAATCATCACGGTCGAGGCGAAATCGGGCCGGGTGTCGCGGTCCAGGAACTGCGATATCTGCCGGGCGCCGGAGACGAGTTGGACGGCCTTCTTCTGGAGCGGGGTGTAGGCGGCGGTGTCGGCGCCGCTGTTGACCGCGATGTTGTTGGGGTCGGACTTGAGGTAGCTGTCCTCCGCCTGAGGGGTGGCGAGGAACTTCAGCAGCTCTTTCGCCCCGTCCCTGTCCTTGGCCTTCTTCGACATCAGAAATCCGTCGATCGGTGCCTCGACCGCGTCCTGTCCGTGGGCCGGGTCGATCTCCGGGAAGGGGAAGAAGTCCAGGTCCTCCCGGTCGGCGGCGCTGAACTGCTGGCCGGGGTGCGGCAGTCCGAGCACCGTCATACCGGCCTTCTTCTGCGCGAGGGTCTGTGCGGCCTCCTGCCAGGTACGGCCGTTGGCGCCCTTCTGGTGATAGGGCAACAGACCGCGCCACAGGTCGAATACCTGCTTCACCTGCGGACTGTTCCAGGATTTCTCGCCGCGCAGCAGGGCGATATGGAAGTCGTAGCCGTTGGCGCGCATATTGAGGTAGTCGAAGGTGCCCATCGCCGGCCAGCCGTCCTTGTCGCCGAAGGCGAACGGCACCAGGCCGTCCTTCTGCATCTGCTTGGCGAGCGCCCGGTACTGGTCAAAGGTCTTGGGGAGGTCGTATCCCCTCTCCCGGAACACGCTCTTCCGGTGGAAGACGGCCCAGGGATAGTAGTAGTACGGCACCAGGTACTGCTTGCCGTCCAGGCCCGTCGACTGCTTCTTCAGTGCTTCGGAAAATCCGTCGAAGTCCCGCCACAGGTCGCTGATGTCGGAGAGCAGCCCCTTCTGTGCGAAGTACTGCATACGGTTTCCGGCGAACCACATGAAGACATCGTCCGGGGTGCCCTGGAGATAGCGGTTGATGTTCTCCTGGAAGTTCTCGTGATTGACGGTATTGACCCGCACCGTCGTCTTGGACTTCTTCTCGTACGCCTTGAAGGCCGCGGCGAAGGCCCTCTTCGGCACCGGGTCCGAGGCGTTGGACCCCATCGTGACGCCGCCGGGGCCGCCGCTACAGGCAGCGAGCACGGACGGGAGGGCCACCGCCCCCGCGCCGACCGCCGCGCCCCTCAGCAGTGTCCGGCGGGACATCCGACGTCCTGCCGCTTCCCCCTGTGCAGCCGAGCCGCTGAACGTTGACGGGACCATATCCCCCTCCTCAGGGGTGGAACCAAACAGAAACGAACGCGAGTGGTGGGATCTCACTCCGAACGGCACGGCGCGTCAAGGGTTTTGGCAGGCGGAGCAGGAACCGTTACCGCTCCTCTTCCAACAGACTCCAACAAGCCCTACCGTAAACACTCGCCAGTGACCGGTACATGCCCCCACCACACCTCTCGTGAAGACGGAGGACGCGAAGCATGCGCGTTCATATCGGCACCATCCACCGGCGAGGACACCGAAGAATCGTCGGAGCGCTGTCCGCCGCGCTGCTGTGCACAGCAGGCGTGACCGCCCTGCCCGCCGCGGCCCGGACACCCGACGCCCCGGCCCCCGCCGCCCGTACGACCGGGACCGCTCCGGCCCCCCGGCTTCCCGACGGGCTCGCCCAGACGCCCCCGATGGGCTTCAACAACTGGAACTCCACGCACTGCCGGGCGGAGTTCAACGAGGAGATGGTCAAGGGCATCGCCGACCTCTTCGTCACCAAGGGCCTCAAGGACGCCGGCTACAAGTACGTCAATCTCGACGACTGCTGGGCGCTGCCCACCCGCGATGCGCACGGCAAGCTCGTACCGGATCCGCAGCGCTTCCCGCACGGCATCAAGGCCGTCGCCGACTATGTGCACGCCAAGGGCCTGAAATTCGGCATCTACACGAGCGCCGGCATCAAAACCTGCAACCCGGCCGGATTCCCCGGCGGCCTGGGCCATGAGAAGTCCGACGCCCAGCAGTTCGCCGACTGGGGTGTGGACTACCTCAAGTACGACAACTGCAACAACCTGGGTGTGGACGCCCAGCAGCGGTACCGCACCATGCGGGACGCGCTCAAGGCCACCGGACGGCCCATCGTCTACAGCATCTGCGAATGGGGCGAGAACAAGCCCTGGGAGTGGGCGTCGGACGTAGGGCATCTGTGGCGCACGACCGGCGACATCAGTGACTCGTGGTCGAGCATGCTCGCCATCGCGAAGCAGAATCTGCCACTCGCCGCGCACGCCGGGCCCGGGCACTGGAACGACCCGGACATGCTGGAGGTCGGCAACGGCGGGATGACGGACACCGAGTACCGCAGCCACTTCTCCCTGTGGTCGATGATGGCCGCCCCGCTGCTGATCGGGTCCGATCTGCGCAAGGCGACCCCGGAGACGTTCGAGATCCTGGCCAACAAGGACCTCATCGCCATCGACCAGGACACCCTGGGCAAGCAGGCCACCGTGCTGAAGTCCGAGGACGGCCGCTGGACGGTGGTCCGGCAACTGGCCAACGGGGACCGTGCGGTGGCGCTGTTCAACGAGACCGGCCGGCCGCAGCGGATCTCCACCACGGCCAAGGACATCGGTCTGCCGCAGGCCGACGGCTACCGGCTGCGCGATCTGTGGCAGCACCGGGACACCCACACCACCGGCACCGTCTCCGCGACCGTCCCGGCGCACGGCACCACCGTCTACCGGGTCTCCGCCGACCCGCGCTGGGCCACCTATCCGCCGGCCGTCGAGACCGGCACCGACCGTACGCCGCTGGTCGAGGCCGGCACCGCCGCCGGAATCGGCTCCACCGTCCGCAACCTGGGCGGCACCCCCGCCAAACACCT
Organism: Streptomyces lydicamycinicus; assembly: GCF_000829715.2. Taxonomy (NCBI): domain Bacteria; kingdom Bacillati; phylum Actinomycetota; class Actinomycetes; order Kitasatosporales; family Streptomycetaceae; genus Streptomyces; species Streptomyces lydicamycinicus. Next base: position 221,936 of record NZ_BBNO01000009.1, read on the forward strand.
CACGGTGACGCTCAAGGCCCCGCGGGGCTGGCAGGTCCAGGCCACCTCGCCCGCGTCGGCCCGCGCCCTGCCCGGCGGCCGTACGCTCCGCACCAACTGGCGGATCACCGCACCGGCCGGCACCGCACCCGGTGCCTACGCCCTGCCGCTCACCGCCGACTACCGCTCACCGCGCGGCGAACGGAGCACCACCACACTGCCCGGCACGGCCCATGTCGTGGTGCCCCCGCCGGCCGGGACCGCGGACGCCGCCGCACTGCCCTGGCTCACCGCCGCCAACGGCTGGGGCCCGGTGGAGAAGAACACCAGCGTCGGGGAAGAGGGGGCCGGCGACGGCCGGCCGCTCAGCATCGGCGGCACCGGCTTCGCGAAGGGCCTCGGGGTACACGCCGCCAGCGAGGTGAGCTTCTACACGGGCGGGCGGTGCTCCGCGTTCACCGCCCGGACCGGCCTCGACGACGAGGTGGGCGACCGTGGCTCGGTGGACTTCGAGGTGTGGGCCGACGGCAAGCGGGTCGCCCGGATCGCCGGAGTGACCGGTGCGGATCCCGCCCGGGCCGTCAGCGCCCCGGTCGCCGGTGCGCAGACCGTCCGGCTGGTCGTGACCGACGCCGGGGACGGTATCGACTACGACCACGCCGACTGGGCGGACGCCACGTTCAGCTGCTGAGGCGGCAGTTGCTGCCGGGCGGGCCGGCCGGTCCGCCCGGCAGCCGAACCGTCTACCGGGCTTTCAGCAGGTGGGAAGCCCGGGGACCGGCTGGTCGTTCGCCCCGCCCTTGAGGTAGACGACGCTGATGTAGACACCGGAATTGCCGCTGTCGTCATCGGTCTTGGCCCACCAGACGTTCGTCCACTTCCCGTACGTCTCCCGGCGGCCCAGCTTCGCCTGGCAGTAGAAGTAGTTGGTGCCCATGTTGAGGGTGCCGACCTGCTCGAAGGACGCGGTGTACGAGTGCGCGCTGCGCCACACGTCGCAGTTGGCCTTGCCGCCGCCGATCGACTCGCACGACGGCCCCTGCGTCGGCTCACCGCCGTCACTGCCACCGTCGCCGCCGGTCCCCCCGGACGCACCGCCGTGGTCACCGTCCGCACCGCCACCGTCGTCGGTGCCACCTTGGCTGTCTCCCGAGCCGCCGTCCTGCCCGCCCGGACTCCCGCCCGCGCCACCGGGCTCGGTGCCCTTGGACCCGCCGCTGTCCGAGGGCCGGTCCGACGCGGACGGCGACGCGCTCTTCCCGCCGCCCTTGCCCTCGCCGTTACCCGTGTCCTTGCCGTCTTCCCCGCCGGCCTTGCCCTCGGCCGCGTCCCGGCCATCCGGCCCGCTGGGCGTCCCGGCCGGCCGGGCCGATGGCCGCCCGCGGTCCGCGACCGTCTCGCTCGCCCCGCCGCCGACCAGCGCATACGTCAGCCCACCACCTGCCGCGAGCACGGCGAGCACCGCCGCCACGGCCGGGAGGACCCGACGCCGTCCCCGGGCAGGCACCCGTGCGGTGTCCCGCTCGCCGGAGCCCGCCGGGTACGGGCCGGTGGCCGCCGCGGGAGGGGCGGGGTGGCCGGCGTGCGGGGCGGGAGGCGCCGGTGCCGGTGTCGATGTCGGTGTCGGTGTCGGCGGCGGCGATTCTGGCAGTGGCGTGGGCTCGGTCGGTGGGCCGCCCTGAGCCCCCGGTCCGGAAGGCCGGCCGACGGGCGGTACACCGGCGTTGGCCGGGCCGGCGGGGCTCGGGCCGGTGGCGCCGGGCGCGGCGGGGCCGGGCGCGGCAGGGCCGGTGGGACCCGCCGCACCGGCACTCACACCGTCCGCCCCGCCCGCACCCGCCCCCGGGCCGCCCTCCCCCACCGCGGGCGGTGCGCCGGCCGCCCGGACATCGGTCACCGTCGGCGGATGCGATGCCCCGGGCGCCGGCGGCGGCATGGGTTCGCGGCCTTCGGCCACCGCCGCCAGCAGGTCCCGGGCCTGGGCGGCGGAGGGCCGGTCGGCCGGGTTCTTGGCCATCAGGGCATGGAGTACCGGGGTGAGCGGGCCGGCCCGCCGGGGCTCGGGGAGCGCCTCCGTGACGATCGCGGTGAGCGTCGACCACACCGACGTACGGCGGAACGGCGCGCCGCCGCCCTCGACCGCCGCATACAGCGTCATCCCCAGCGACCAGATGTCCGAGGCCGGGGTGGGGTCCTGGCCCTGCGCCCGCTCGGGCGGCAAGTAGTCGAGCGAGCCGACCAGTTCGCCGCTGCGGGTGAGGTGCGTGGTCGCGCCGTCGCCCGGGGCCTCGATGCTGGCGATGCCGAAATCGGTGAGCACCACCCGCGCTCCCCCGGTGCCTGAACGGCCCGGGCGGCGCCCCCAATTGTCCAGCAGCACATTGCCGGGCTTCACATCGCGGTGCAGCACGCCCACTTGGTGGGCGGCCTCCAGGGCATCCATCACCTGGGCGCCGATCCGGGCGATCTCCCGCGGGTCGAGGGCGCCGTGCTGTTCCAGCACATCGTCCAGCGACGGGCCGTCGACCAGCTCCATGACGATGACGGGCCGGCCGTCCTCGTCGATCACGTCATGGACGGTCACCACACCGGAGTGCCGGATACGGGCCGCGGCCCGCGCCTCGCGCTGCATCCGGGTGCGCAGATCGGCCAGTTCCGGAGCGGAGGCGTCGGTGTAGGCGCGGAGGACCTTGACCGCGACCTCGCGGCCCAGCACCTCGTCGACGGCGCGGCAGACCACGCCCATGCCACCGCGTCCGATCCGGCCGGTCACGCGGTAACGGCCGCCCAGCAGCCGCCCGGTCAGATCCGCGTCACCGCCGCGCTGCGGCCCGCTCGCGGCCGCGGCGGCTCCGGGCGCACCGTGGCCCGCCCCGCCGTCGGCGCTGCGCGCCGGCTCGCCGGCCGGCTCACCGCCGTTCGCCCCGCTCGCCTCAGGCTCCCCGTCCGCTCCGCCCTGCGCACGCTCCCCCGCTGTCACCGTCGCCGATCCCCTCGCTACCCGTGCCCCTGCCAACCACCGGCTGCGTCACGGTGGTCGTCGCGATGGGCACCACACTAAGGGGCGCACGGGGCCCCGTGGTGACGTCAGGGCGCCGGGACGAAGGCATCGAGGCGGGACTGTTGTGCGGCGGCCGCGGCGCCCACCACCCCGGCGTCCGTGCCCATTTGGGCGGGTACGACCGTCAGGCCCGACACGAAGGACAGCGTCGCGTAGTCCCGCAGAGCCGCCCGCAACGGACGGAAGAGGACCTCGCCCGCGCCCGCGACCCCGCCGCCGATGACCGCGATATCGATCTCGACGAGCGTGGCGGTGGCGGCGATCCCGGCGGCCAGCGCCCGGGCCGCTCGCTCGAAGGAGCGCAGGGCGACCGGGTCACCGGCCTGGGCGGCGGCGGCGACGCCGGCCGCGCTGGTGTCACCGTCGGGTCCCGGCTGCCAGCCGTGGGCCAGCGCCCGGCGGGCGATGTTGGGGCCGCTGGCGATCCGCTCGACACAGCCGCGGGACCCGCACGAGCAGGGGTCCCCGTCGACATCGACGCTGATGTGGCCGATGTGTCCGGCGTTTCCCGTGGGTCCCGGGTGCAGCCGGCCGTTGAGGACGAGCCCGCCGCCGACCCCGGTGGACACCACCATGCACAGGGCGTTGGCGTGGCCCCGTGCGGCGCCCAGCCAGTGCTCGGCCGCAGTCATCGCGACGCCGTCACCGACCAGGACGACCGGACGCTCCCCGACAAGCGCCCGCACTCCGGCGACGAGCGGGAAGTCGCGCCAGCCGGGGATGTTGACCGGGCTGACGGTGCCGGTGGCGGCGCCCACCGGGCCCGCGCTGCCGATTCCGACGGCCGCCACCCGCGCCCAGTCCGGCGCCGCCGCCAGCTCGCCGAGCACCTCGGCCACCGCACGCATCACCGTCGCCCCGTCCTTGTCGGCGGGGGTGGGCCGGGCGGCCCGTACGAGCAGTCTGCCGTGAGGGTCCACCAGAGCGCCGGCGATCTTGGTGCCGCCGATGTCCAAGGCTGCGCTGAGGTCCGTCTGCATCGGTGTGGAATCTCCTGGTGGGGCCCGGGGGCCGAGCGTACCGGCCCGGCGTGAGAACGCCAGTCTTCCCGCGATTGACAACGTTGTCTAGGGGCTATGCTCGACGCCACACGCCGATGCCGACAGAATCAGGACCGCACACCGTGAGCGACACCGCGCGGGGCACGTCCCGCCGCTATGGCACCCGGCCCACGATGAAGGATGTCGCAGCGCGCGCGGGGGTCGGCCTCAAGACGGTCTCCCGTGTGGTCAACGGCGAACCAGGCGTCACCCCGGACACCGAACGCCGCGTCCAGGAGGCCATCACGGCCCTCGGATTCCGCCGTAACGACTCCGCCCGGATTCTGCGCAAGGGACGCACCGCCAGCATCGGCCTGGTCCTGGAGGACCTCGCCGACCCCTTCTACGGCCCGCTCAACCGCGCCGTCGAGGAAGTCGCCCGCAGTCACGGCGCCCTGCTGATCAACGGCTCCAGCGCCGAGGACCCGGCCCGCGAACAGGAGTTGGTGCTCGCCCTGTGCGCCCGGCGGGTGGACGGCCTGGTCATCATCCCGGCCGCGGACGACCACCGGTATCTGGCACCGGAGATCGCGGCCGGGATAGCCACCGTCTTCGTGGACCGCCCGGCCGGCCGCATCGACGCCGATGTCGTCCTCTCCGACAGCTTCGGCGGCGCCCAGGACGCGGTGGCCCATCTCATCGCGCACGGCCACCGCCGGATCGGCTTCATCGGCGACCAGCCCCGGATCCACACCGCCCATGAGCGGCTGCGCGGCTACCGTACGGCAATGGCCGCCGCCGGCCTGCCCGTTGACGAGTCCTGGGTCTCCCTCGGACCGACCGCGCCGGAGCGGGTACGGTCCGCCGCCACCGCCATGCTGGCCGGCCCGCAGCCGGTGACCGCGCTGTTCGCGGGCAACAACCGCGTCACGGTCACGGCCGTGCGGGTGCTCGCCGGCCACCCGCGCCCGGTCGCCCTCGTCGGCTTCGACGACTTCGAGCTCGCCGATCTGGTCAACCCCGCGATCACCGTCGTCGCCCAGGACGCCGCACGACTCGGCCGTACGGCGGCGAAGCTGCTCTTCCGCCGGCTCGACGGCGCCGATGACGCCCCCCGCCGGATGGAGATACCCACCCGGCTGATCCCCCGCGGCTCGGGCGAGATCCCGCCTGCGGAGAGCTGAGCTCCCCGCCGCACACGCCGGGACCGCCGCCCCCCAAGGGCCGCCGCACGCTCAAGGGCGGCCACGGACCGGCCTCACCGGTCGTCGCGCCCAGAGGGCCCGGCGCGGCCGGCCTTCTTCCAGATGAGCGTCATGCCCAGCGCCAGCACGAGCAGCGCGACGAGCACGAGGGCGACCTTGATCGCCTGGTCGACCAGCAGATGGTGGAGCAGGCCGGCGCCGTCGCCCCGGGCGAGGGTGTGGAGCGGCTCATCGCCCGTCATCGGCCCGCACCCCGCCCCCGCTGCCCGCGCCCGTCGTCGTCCAGGTGACGGGCGGCGGCCCGGAGCGCCGCACCGGCCAGCGATCCGCCGCTCCGCGGGGCGCCGCGGCCCCGTGCGGCGCCCCGGGCGTCCAGACCGCGGCTCACGGCTCGCGCTGCGGGTGCCGCGTACCGCCGCACCTCACCCAGCCTCCCCCGGCGCCGGAGCGCCACCGCCACCGCGAAAACCAGCAGCGTCAGCACCACCAAACCCCCGACGAGCAGGCCGAATCGAAGGAGAAGAAGGTTCAGAACCTGTTCCATGATCACCTCTCGAATTTTTGTATCACAGTCGTGATAGAAAACAATTTATCACAGCCGTGATAGAAAGGGCTCATGCCCAAACAGGTGGACCGCGAAGCGCGGCGCCGCGAGGTCGTCGACGCTCTCTTCCGCGTGGCCGTACGCGACGGCCTCCAGCGCGCCTCCCTGCGCGCCGTCGCCGACGAGGCGCAGCTCAACATCGGTTCGGTCCGGCACTACTTCGCCGGCCAGGAAGAGCTGATCCGCTTTGCGATGCGGTCGATGGTCGACCGGGTCGGCGACCGGCTCCAGCGCCGGATCGACGAGATCGGTGAACTGGACGGACTCTCCGGACCCCGGGTCCGCCGGTTCGCGGTGGAGCTGCTGTCCGAGCTGCTGCCCCTGGACGACCGCCGGCGCGCCGAGGTCACCGTCCTCGTCGACTTCTCCACGGCAGCCCGGACCGATCCCGCACTGGACGGCCTCGCCCACGAAACCGCCGTCGCCACCCGGACCCTGGTGCGCCGCATCCTCACCCGCCTCGACTCGGCGGGCGGGCTGCGGCCGGGGCTCCACATCGAGACCGAGACCGAGCGGTTGACGTCCCTTCTGGACGGCCTCGCCTTCACCGCCGTACTACGGCCCGAGGTGCTGGACGACCGGACCTGCGCCGCCGTCCTGCGCGCCCACCTCGACGACCTCGGCCCGGCGGCGGACTGACGCGCAAGGCCCCCGCCGGATCGGCGGGGGCCTCCTCGGGCCTGACCGGCCCGTAAACCTGGATGGCAGTCAACTCCCCGCCGCGCGCGCGGAGTTGCGCCGGATTCGACTGTCGCCCTCAGACGCCCCTGGCTGCCGGGCGGCCCGCGAGGGCGTCCAGGTCGGCGCGGGTCAGTCCGGTCAGCCGGGCGACCTCGGCGGTGTCCACGGCACCGCAGTCCAGTCCGCGCAGCAGATAGCCGCTGAGCGCCTTGGCGGTGGCGGGCTCGTCCATGACGTCACCGCCGGCCTTGGCGACATACGCGGCGAGCCGGGCCGCGGCCTGCTCCAGGCCGCCGCGGTAGAAGGCGTAGACCGCGGCGTAGCGGGTGGGCAGATGGGCCGGGTGCATGTCCCAGCCCTGGTAGTAGGCGCGGGCCAACGAACGGCTCACGAGGCCGTGATGGAGCCGCCAGGCCGCGTGGACCCGGTCGGTCGGACCGACAGGGAGGACATTGGTCGAGCCGTCGGAGAGCCGTACGCCGGTGCCGGCCGCCGCGACCTGCATCACGGCCTTGGCGTGGTCGGCCACCGGGTGATCGAGGGACTGGTGGGCGGCGCTGACACCGCAGGAGGCGCTGTAGTCGAAGGTGCCGTAGTGCAGGGATGTGGCGCGGCCCTCGGCCGCCTCGATCATGCGGGCGACGGTGGCCCGGCCATCGGCACCCAGGATCGACTGGGTGGTCTCGATCTGGATCTCGAAGCCGATCCGGCCGCTCTCCAGGCCGTGCGCCTGCTCGAAGGCCTCCAGCAACCGCACCATGGCGGTGACCTGCTCGGCGTAGGTCACCTTGGGGAGCGTGAGGACCAGTCCGTCAGGCAGTCCGCCGGCCTCCATCAGGCCGGTGAGGAAGATGTCGAGGGTGCGGATACCGCGGTCGCGGACGGCGGCCTCCATGCACTTCATCCGGATGCCCATGTACGGGGCCGCGGTGCAGTTGTCGTACGCGGCGGCGACCAGGGCGGCGGCACGGGCCGCGGCCGCGTCCTCCTCGGCGTCCGGGCGGGGGCCGTAGCCGTCCTCGAAGTCGATCCGCAGATCCTCGATGGGCTCACGGACCAGCTTGGCGCGGACCCGGTCATGGACCTCGTCGGCGAGCGTGTCGGGCAGGCCGAGGACGGCGGCGAGCGCCCCGGCGTCGGGGGCGTGCGCGTCGAGGGCGGCGAGCGCCTGGTCGCCCCAGGAGCGCAGGGTGTCGGCGGCGAAGGCATCGCCGGGGACATAGACCGTGTGGACCGGCTGGCGGGTGCCGGGGTCGCCCGGGTAGCGCCGCGCCAGATCCGCGTCCACCTGGGCGAGAGCGGCGCCGATGCCCTCGCGTACGGTGTCCGCGAGGCTCGTCGCCACGGTCTCCTGCTGCCCCATTCGCTGCCCCTCCCGGTGCTCGGCCCGACCATCGAGCGCATTCCGCCTAACGGAATCAACAATCCGTATAGCGAAGTTATCCGGGTCGTTCGGCGAGGTCAACACCCGCCGCCCGGAGCGGCGCAGGTCATGGGCGCGCGGGCGCCGACCGGAAACCCCGTGGCGCCACGGGGCCGGCACCGTCAGACTCCCCGCATGACTTGGATCGCACCCACCATCGAGCGCAGAGAACTCCCCACCGTGGCCGGTGAACGGGAGATGCTCCAGGGCTGGCTCGACTTCCATCGCGACACCCTGCTCACGAAATGCACCGGACTCACCGCCGACCAGCTCACCCAGGCCAGCAGCGCGCCGTCCCCCCTCACCCTGCTGGGCCTGGTGCGCCACATGACGTATGTCGAACGGATCTGGTTCCGCAAGCGCTTCCTCGGCGAGCGGATCAGCGATCACTACGTCACCGAGGACGATCCCGACGCGGACTTCAACGATCTCGACCCGGCCGCCGCCGAGGCGCATTTCGCGGCCTTCCGCACCGAGATCGAGGCCTGCGACAAGGCCGTGGCGGACAGCGAGCTGGACGAGACCTTCCTCAGCTCCCGGGGCCGCCCGCTGAGCCTGCGCTGGATCTACGTCCACATGATCGAGGAGTACGCACGGCACAACGGCCATGCGGATCTGCTCCGCGAGCGGATCGACGGCGTGACCGGCGGCTAGCCGCTTCCGCCACGGACGCACGAGGCCCCGTACGCGGCGCGCGTACGGGGCCTCGTGCTGTGCCGAAGGGCCGGCACCGGGACGAGCTCAGCCCTTGCGGGTCTTGACCTCGTCGGTGAGGGCCGGGACGACGTCGAAGAGGTCGCCGACCACGCCGTAGTCGACCAGGTCGAAGATGGGGGCCTCTTCGTCCTTGTTGATGGCGACGATCGTCTTCGAGGTCTGCATACCGGCGCGGTGCTGGATCGCACCGGAGATGCCCGCCGCGATGTACAGCTGCGGCGAGACCGACTTACCGGTCTGGCCGACCTGGTTGGTGTGCGGGTACCAGCCGGCGTCCACGGCGGCACGCGAGGCGCCGACGGCCGCACCGAGCGAGTCGGCGAGCGCCTCGATGACCGGGAAGTTCTCGGCGCCGTTGACGCCGCGGCCACCGGAGACCACGATCGCGGCCTCGGTCAGCTCCGGGCGGCCGGTCGACTCACGCGGGGTGCGCGCGACGATCTTGGTGCCCTTGGAGGAGTCGGCCACGGTCACCGCGAGCTGCTCGACCGTGCCGGCGGCCGGCGCGGCCTCCGGGGCGGCGGAGTTGGGCTTGACGGTGATGACCGGGGTGCCCTTGGTGATGCGGGACTTGGTGGTGTACGAGGCCGCGAAGACGGACTGCGTGGCCACCGGGCCCTCGTCGCCGGCCTCCAGGTCGACGGCGTCGGTGATGATGCCGGAGCCGATGCGCACCGCGAGGCGGGCGCCGATCTCCTTGCCCTCCACGGAGGACGGCAGCAGCACGGCGGCCGGGGAGACCGCGTCGTAGGCGGCCTGGAGCGCGTCGACCTTGGGAGCGACGAGGTACTCCGCGAACTCCGGCGCGTCGGCGGCCAGGACCTTGACCGCGCCGTGCTCGGCGAGGACCTTGGCGGCCTCGTCGGCGTGCGGGCCGAGGTGCACCGCTACCGGCTCGCCGATGCGGCGGGCGAGGGTGAGCAGTTCGAGGGTGGGCTTGCGGACGGCACCGTCCACGTGGTCGACGTAGACAAGAACTTCAGCCATGGGATTGCTCTCCTGCGGGAAGAATGAGGGCGGTGGAAAGGGCTGCGGCTCAGATGAACTTCTGGCCCGCGAGGAACTCGGCGAGCTGCTTGCCGCCCTCGCCCTCGTCCTTGACGATCGTGCCCGCCGTACGGGCCGGACGCTCGGCGGCGTCCTCGACCTTGGTCCAGGCGCCCTCGAGGCCGACCTCGTCCGCCTCGATCTCCAGGTCCTCCAGGTCCAGGGACTCCACCGGCTTCTTCTTGGCGGCCATGATGCCCTTGAAGGAGGGGTAACGCGCCTCACCCGACTGGTCGGTGACGGACACGACGGCCGGCAGCGCGGCCTCCAGCTGCTCGCTGGCGGTGTCGCCGTCCCGGCGGCCGGTGACCTTGCCGTCGGCGACGGAGACCTCGGAGAGCTGGGTGACCTGAGGAATGTTCAGACGCTCGGCGAGCAGCGCGGGCAGCACACCCATCGTGCCGTCGGTGGAGGCCATACCGCAGACGACGAGGTCGTAGCCGGTCTTCTCGATGGCCTTGGCGAGCACGAGGGAGGTGCCGAGCGCGTCGGTGCCGTGCAGGTCGTCGTCCTCGACGTGGACGGCCTTGTCGGCGCCCATCGACAGTGCCTTGCGCAGCGCGTCGTTGGCGTCCTCGGGACCGACGGTGAGGACCGTGATCTCCGCGTCGTCGGCCGCTTCCTTGATCTGGAGGGCCTGCTCGACGGCGTACTCATCGAGCTCCGAGAGCAGACCGTCCACATCGTCACGGTCGACGGTCAGGTCCTCGGCGAAGTGCCGGTCGCCGGTGGCGTCGGGCACGTACTTCACACAGACAACGATCCTCAAGCTCACGCCGACTCTCCTACCTGCTTCGTCTCTTCAGAACTGCCTTGTGCTGGCAGCATAGGCGCCTGTTGGGGCGGCTCCCGGTCGGATCCGGTTCCCCACGCCGACCGTCATATTACTCGCCAGTACATCCAGTCTCGTGCCCCGAATCAAGGCCGTCGAAATGTGACCTTGCCAACGGCCCTGAACGGAGGAAGAGGAAGCCGCGCGGGAACCCGCGCGTGTCGGGTTCCGGCGACGGACCGTCAGTCGCGCAGCGCGTTGAAACGGCCCTGGTGATAGAGGAGCGGACGGCCGGGCCCGGCCGGGTCACCGACGACGGGCTGAGCGATCACGAGGCAGTGGTCGCCGGCCGGGACCCGCGCCTCGACCTTGCACACCAGCCAGGCGAGGACGCCGTCCAGGAGGGGCACGCCCTCGGGGCCGGTGCGCCAGGAGGTGGCGGGGCCGAAGCGGTCGGCGCCGCTGCGCGCGAAGGTGGCGGCCAGCTCCTGCTGGTGCTCGCCGAGTATGTGGACGCCGATGTGCTCGGCCGCCGAGACGGCCGGCCAGCTGGAGGAGCCGGTGCCCACGCCGAACGAGAGCAGCGGCGGATCGGCGGCGACCGAGGTGAGGGACGTGGCGGTGAAGCCCGCGGGGCGGGAGCCGGGCGCGGTGATCACCGCGACGCCGGCGGCGTGCTGCCGGAAGACCGAGCGCAGGAGCTCGGGAGAGGCGGTCTGAGGCGTGCCGAGGCCGGGCAGGGCCGTCATGGAGTTGTCCTTCTGCTGTCGAGTACGAGCCCGGGCGGAGCCGCCGACGGCCGGGCGGCGGTCGGCGGCAGTGGTGTCGTCGCTGCTCACATGCCCGGACAGCGGGCGCTGGCAGTCCGCAGAAGGTCGACGTGGGCGCGTCCGTAGAGAAGGGGTCCTGGCCGCATCACGTCAGAGTGACGATTCGTGACCCACAGCGTCAAGGGGAGCCCGTCATCTGGGAGATCAATCACGGACGGCCGCGCCGAGGGCCGCGATCACATCCGCCTTCCGGGGCTGTCCGGAGGCGCGGCGCACGATCGCGCCGTCCGCGTCGAGCACCAGCACCGTCGGGGTGCGCAGCACATGGAGCTGCCGTACGAGCTCCAGATGGTCCTCCGCGTCGATCTCGACATGGGCCACACCGTCGACCATGCGGGCGACCTCGGTGAGGGTGCGCCGGGTGGCCCGGCAGGGCTGGCAGAAGGCGCTGGAGAACTGAAGCAGGGTGGCCCGCTCCCCCAACGCCGCCCCGATCTCGGCGGCGCCCAGCCGCGCCGTCTCGTCCTGCTCCCGCACCCTCTGCCTCCTCTTGCGGCGTTGGTGCCACCCGCCGGAGACACTCGCCGTCGCGAGCGCCCCGATGGCACACCATGCGTCCCGTCATCCACGGATGCAGCGTTCACGGGACCGCAAAGATTCCCGGGGGCGCGTCCGGCCCGGGGTACGGGAGGTACCTTCTGCTGCGGAGAACGGCCGGCTGAACGGCCGCCACGTGACAAGAATCTCCCGGTCCGGGCGGCCGACGCGCTGGCCGCCGCGGCCGACATCGGGCACGATCTCCCGAAAGCCGCAGTTACGACTGCGTAGGTTTCCGCCGGGAGAACCCTCCCCAGGCGTGGAAAAGGGGTCCTCCGGACAATGGCAGAGCTCGTCTATCCGCCGGTGATCGGCGCCGCACGCACGCTTTTCAAGGCGCTCGATCTGAAATTCGACATCGCCGGGACGGATCACATTCCGCGCCGCGGCGGGGCGGTTCTGGTGAGCAATCACATCGGTTATCTCGACTTCGTCTTCGCCGGGCTGACGGCACGGCCGGCCAAGCGGCTGGTGCGCTTCATGGCGAAGGAGTCGGTCTTCCGGCACAAGGTGTCGGGCCCGCTGATGCGCGCGATGAAGCACATCCCCGTGGACCGCGGCCAGGGGATGCACGCCTACAAGCACGCGCTGTCCGCGCTGCGTTCGGGCGAAATCATCGGGGTCTTCCCCGAGGCGACGATCTCCGAGAGCTTCACCCTGAAGAACTTCAAGTCGGGTGCGGCGCGGCTGGCCCAGGAGGCCGGGGTGCCGCTGCTGCCGGTGGCGCTGTGGGGCACCCAGCGGCTGTGGACCAAGGGCCACAAGCGCGATCTGGGACGGAACCACTTCCCGATAACGATCCGGGTGGGCGAGCCGATGGCGGCCGACCCGGCCGAGCAGGCCGAGAAGATCACCGACCGGCTGCGGACCCGGGTGCAGGACCTGCTGGAGGCGGCCCAGCGCGCCTACCCCGTACGCCCCAAGGGCCCCGAGGACACCTGGTGGATCCCGGCCCATCTGGGCGGCACCGCCCCCGCGGCGCCCGGCGGCCTCGCGTAACCGGCCCGGCGGCCTCGCACTCGGCCCCGGCGGCCGGCCGCACCGTCACCGGACCGGCCGCGGTCCCTGCCGCCGGCCGGTCCGCACGGCCCGGGTCACGGGGACCAGATCTCACCGACCTCGATCCGGGCGTCCGGGCAGGCCCGGTGCAGCGCCTCGGCCAGCTCGGAGCCCGCGGCCGCCAGCTCGTCGAGCGACATGGGGGCCATCCGCTCCAGCAGGAAGAGGGCGCTGACCGAGTCCTCGGTGAGGCGGGTACGGACGCCCTGCCGCCAGTTCCAGCGGCGGCAGGTGACGCCCTCGTCATCGCACCAGACCACCTCGCCCGCGTCGGGGTGCTCGATCACCTCGGCACCCCCGGCCGCGGTCGCGAACGGCTCGTCGCCGGTGGCCCGTACGAGCCGCATACCGCCCTGGATCCGGTCCAGGTCCTCGCCGCCCACAGGGATGAGGTGGGCGACGCTGATGGCGTTGTAGAGATCGACGAGGCGGTTGATGCGCGGCAGGCCGCCGTCCGCGAGCGCGCGCCTGGCCAGCGCCTCGGCGGAGTTGCGGGTGCGGGACGGCTTGCTGCCGAAGGCGGTGTACGCGGCGCGCCAGGCGGCGATGTGCGGATCGTCCTGCGGGGTACGCCCGTCGAGGCGCGCGATCAGCCGGCGGGTGGCGTCGTCCAGGAGCGCCGCACCGGCCTCGTCGCTGGGCCCGTTGGTCAGACCGTGGGCCTCCACGGCGAGACAGCCGAATCCGGGCGCCAGGGCGCGTACCTCGTCGGAGACATGCAGGGTGCGGGTGAGGTCGGAGACCTGCGAAGGGCTGGGCATCAGGGCCGTTCCTCAGAGATCGGTGGGGAGCGTCTGCCAGAGGTGAGGCCGGTCGACGGCCTCCCGGAGGCATTGGAGCACGGCCGGGTGTGGTTCAGCAAATAGCACCGGGTAGTCCACTTCATTGAACTCCGGTCGCACGGTGAAGGCGAGCTGCTCACGGTCGAGGCGGAACTGCGCGTCGACACCGGCCTTGTTTCCCCGCGGGTCCTGCCGCACCCAGCGGTCCTGGCCGGGCAGCCGGACGGCCACCAGGCCGTGGACGACATCGAACTTCTGGTAGCACAGCGCGGTGGGGATCCCCTCCGCCCGCAGCAGCGCCGCGAGGGCGTGCGCCTTGGCGTAACAGATGCCGGTGCGCTGCGCGAGGACGCCCGAGGCGCGCCACGTGACCCTCCCCCACCCTTCGGCCGGGGGGACCCCCATCTCGCTGCGCTCGTCACCGGCGTCCATGGAGTGCGGAATGGCGTCGCGGACGAAGGTGAAGGCGGCCTTGGCATATGAATATGCATCGGGCGCGTCGACGGAGAGGGTCGCCGCGAGGGCCCGGACGCGTGGATGCTCGTGGTCGATGACCTCGTCAGCGGCCAAGTAGGCAGAGATTTCCGGGGTTTCCTGGATCAGCTCCATGCCCGGGGAGCGTAGCGATGCGCCCGGCCGAGAGTCAATGACTTTTCGACCGAGCGCATAGCTATGCAGAGCGTCCTAGCGACCCATCTCCTCGCGGAGTGCGGCGAGGAAGCCGTCGACGTCCTCCACCGCGGTGTCGAAGGCGCACATCCAGCGCACGACACCGTCCGCCTCGTCCCAGAAGTAGAAGCGGTAGCGCTTCTGGAGCCGCTCACTGACATCGTGCGGCAGCCGGGCGAACACCCCGTTGGACTGCACGGGGTAGAGGATCTCCACCCCGCCGATCTCCCGCACCCCGGCCGCCAGCCGCTGCGCCATGGTGTTGGCGTGCCGGGCGTTGCGCAGCCACAGGTCCTTGGCCAGCAGCGCCTCCAACTGGACGGAGACGAAGCGCATCTTGGAGGCCAGCTGCATGGACAGCTTCCGCAGATGCTTCATCGCCCGCACCCGGTCGGGATTGAGCACGACCACGGCCTCACCGAAGACCGCACCGTTCTTCGTGCCGCCGAAGGAGAGGATGTCGACGCCCACGGCGTTGGTGAAGGCCCGCATCGGGACATCGAGCGTCGCCGCGGCGTTGGCTATCCGCGAGCCGTCCAGATGCACCACCATGCCGCGCTCATGGGCGTGTTCGCAGATCGCCCGGATCTCGTCGGGCGTGTAGACCGTGCCGAGCTCGGTGCTCTGGGCGATCGAGACGACCTGCGGCATGGCACGGTGCTCGTCGTCCCAGCCGTACGCCTGGCGGTCGATCAGCTCGGGCGTGAGCTTGCCGTCCTCGGTCGGCACGGTCAGCAGCTTGAGCCCGCCGACCCGCTCGGGCGCCCCGCACTCATCCACGTGGATGTGCGCGGACTCGGCGGCGATCACCGCGCCCCAGCGGTCGGTCACGGCCTGGAGGGCGACGACATTGGCGCCGGTGCCGTTGAACACCGGGAACGCCTCGGCGCGCTGCCCGAAGTGGCTGCGGAAGACCCGCTGGAGGTGCGCGGTGTAGTCGTCCTCCCCGTAGGCGACCTGATGGCCGCCGTTGGCAAGGGCGAGCGCGGCGAGCACCTCGGGGTGCGCGCCCGCGTAGTTGTCACTGGCGAAGCCGCGCACCTCGGGATCGTGGTGCTGCCGGGCGTCGGTCTTCGCGCCGGTCACGGCTCGGGGGTCAGCCACAGACGCTGTCCATTCACTTCCTGGGCGGGCCGGCTCCAGACTCCGGCGATGGCCTCGGCCAGCTCCGTGACGTCCGTGAAGCCCGCGAACTTCGCGTTCGGTCGCTCGGCGCGCATCTGGTCGTTGACGAGCGCCTTCACGATCAGGATGGCAGCAGCGGCGCGCGGCCCCTGCTCACCCCCCGCCTTGCGGAAGCCGTCCGCCATGGCCAGCGTCCAGGCCTCGGCCGCGGCCTTGGAGGCGGCATAGGCGGCGTTGCCCCCGGTGGGCTTGCTGGCGCCGGCCGCGCTGGTGAGGAGAAAACGGCCGTTACCGCTGCGCTCCAGGGCCTCGTAGAAGGCGAGGGAGGTGTGCTGGACGGTGCGGACCAGCAGCTTGTGCAGCACGTCCCAGTCGGTCAGGTCGGTCTCCGCGAACGTCGACGAACCGCGCCAGCCGCCGACGAGGTGCACCAGGCCGTCGATCCGGCCGAATTCCTTCTCCGTACGGTCCGCCCATTCGCGGGCCTGGTCCAGGTCGAGGAGGTCAACGGTGTCCCCTATCACCGTGGCGCCGCCGTGGGCGTAGCGCGCCGCGTCCACGGCCTCCGCCAGCCGCTCGGGGTTCGAGTCCGAGCCGACGACCACCGCACCCGCTTCGGCCAGCCGCAGCAGGGTCGCGCGGCCGGCCGGTCCGGCCGCACCCGCCACTGCGATGACCGCACCCTCCAGCGGCCCCTGGCCGCGCGTCGACGTACTCATCTTCGTCGCCTCCTCGTCCTGCTCCTCGACGGCCTGCGGCCGGGTGTTCCGGTCCGTCGTCATGCCGCCGCCAATGCGTCACTGTGGGCCGTGATGCCCTTGGTAGAGGCGATCACAGCACGCAGCTTCTTGGCGAGCGCTTCGTAGAACATGCTCAGCGGGAATTCGTCGGGGAGCACGTCGTCCACGAGTTTGCGCGGCGGCTGGTCCAGGTCGAGGGCGTCGGGTCCCTTGGCCCAGACCGAGCCCGGGTGCGGGGCGAGATAGGTCGAGACGAGGTCGTACGCAGCGAACCAGTGGACCAGCTTGGGCCGGTCGATACCGTCGCGGTAGAGCTTTTCGATCTCGCCGCACAGCTGGTTGGTGACCTTGGGCGCCCGCTCCCAGTCGATGTGCAGTGTGTTGTCCGTCCAGCGTACGACGCCGTGCTTGTGCAGGTACGCGAAGAGCAGCTGGCCGCCGAGGCCGTCGTAGTTGCGGACCCGGTCGCCGCTGAGGGGGAACCGGAACATCCGGTCGAAGATCACCGTGAACTGCACATCGCGCGCCTGGGGGTACCCCTCGGCCTCCAGCTTCACGGCCTCCTTGAAGGCGGTGAGGTCGCAGCGCAGCTCCTCCAGGCCGTACATCCAGAACGGCTGGCGCTGCTTGATCATGAAGGGGTCGAACGGCAGGTCACCGTGGCTGTGGGTGCGGTCGTGCACCATGTCCCACAGGACGAACGCCTCCTGGCAGCGCTTCTGGTCGTCGAGCATCGCGCGGATGTCGTCGGGGAGTTCGACACCGAGGGTCTCGATGGCGGCCTGGCTGACCCGGCGGAAGCGGGCGGCCTCGCGGTCGCAGAAGATCCCGCCCCAGCTGAACCGCTCGGGGGCCTCGCGCACCGCGATGGTCTCCGGGAAGAGCACGGCGGAGTGGGTGTCGTAGCCGGCCGTGAAGTCCTCGAAGGTGATGCCGCAGAAGAGGGGGTTGTCGTAGCGGGTGCGCTCCAGCTCGGCGAGCCAGTCCGGCCAGACCATGCGCAGGACGACGGCCTCGAAGTTGCGGTCCGGGTTGCCGTTCTGGGTGTACATGGGGAACAGCACGAGGTGCTGGAGGCCGTCGGCGCGCTGCTGGGCGGGCTGGAAGGCGAGCAGCGAGTCCAGGAAGTCCGGCACATCGAAGCCGCTGTCGGCCCAGCGGCGCAGGTCGGCGGCGAGCGCCTGGTGGTAGGCGGCGTCGTGCGGCACCAACGGGGCGAGCTCACCGATGGCCGCTATCACGCGGTCGACCTCGGCGCGCACGGTCTCGGCCCTCGGCGCACCCTCCGCCGCCAGGTCGATCGAACCGTCCTTGGACTGCCAGGGGCGGATGGTCTCGACCGCGTCCTTGAGCACGGACCACGCCGGGTGCGCGACCACACTCTCCGCGGTCGTGGTGGCCTCCTGGACACCCACAGGCGAAAGAATTTCCGTCATGACTGCCCTCCGGCGGTAGATCGTGTTGTCAGCCCACGGTAACCAGCCGAGGATCGCCGCCTCAAGTGGGGCTGGTGAAAATCTTTCTGCCGATACCCCGAGGTCACGCCGATTTTTCCTGTGCGTGACGGCTTGGGCGACACTTCCTGGCCATGAGGGCGAGGGTTTCGGCGCTTCTTCCAGGGCCAGTTGACCGGGAAACGGCCCTTTCCCGCCTCCTGGCGCGTCGCGGCCCGACCGCCGGGTCACCTACTGTCCGTAGCCGTATGGCATATGACACACCCCGCTCCCCGGCGCCCCGGCGGCCGGGGCCCGTCAGCTCTGTGGGGACTCGCCCACGCGAGGGTGAGGGGTCTGGAAGCGGGATATGGCGGGTACCCGTACTGGACACACCGGGGCCGGTCCGGCACCCCTTTTTCCGCCGTACCGTCCCGTTAGGCTGAGCGCCATTTCGTTACGCCGTTGCCGACGGTCGACGGTCGACACCGGGACCGAGCCGACAGCGGCACCGAGCCGACAGAAGCGAGGCAGCCTTGTCCTTTCTCACCATCGGACACCGCGGGATGATGGGCGTCGAGCCGGAGAACACCCTGCGCTCCTTCGTGCGCGCCGAGCAGGAGGGCCTCGATGTCATCGAACTGGATCTGCATCTGAGCAAGGACGGCGCGCTCGTGGTGATGCACGACGCGGACGTGGACCGGACCACCGACGGCGCCGGACCGATCGCCGAGCGCACCCTCGCCGAACTCCGTGAGCTCGATGCCGGGCGGGGCGAGCGGATCCCCGTCTTCGAGGAGGTCGTGACGGCGGTCAAGGCGCCGCTCCAGGCCGAGATCAAGGATGTGGCGGCCGCGCAGGCGCTGGCCGAGGTGCTGCGCTCACGCGATCTGGTCGACCGGGTCGATGTGATCTCCTTCCACGACGAGGCGCTGGCCGCGATCCGGACCCTGCTGCCCGGCGTCCGTACCGCGCTGGTCGGCAGCCGCTACGGCGCCGATGTCGTCGACCGGGCGCTGGCCGTCGGCGCGACGATGCTCTCGCTGAACATCCGCCGGCTCACCCTGGAACTGGTCGAGCGGGCGCACGCCGCACAGCTGAAGGTCGTGGCCTGGACGGTCAACACCCACGACCAGCTCCGCCTCGCCCGCGGGCTCGGTCTGGACGGCGTGGTGACCGACCTGCCGGAGATCCGGCGGGCGGTCCGCTTCACGGCGTAGGACAGCGGGCGCGGCGCCCGGCCGGGCGGGGCGCACCGCATCCCTCGGGCCCCGCCCCGGCGTACGGAGAAATCCGCAGTTCACAGCCCTGCAATGTGCTTCCAGCATGCGGATTTTTCCCCTGGCGATCTCGACAGATCACCGCGCGCACTGCCACGCTCCCGCCATGCGCCTCGCCAACCGCCCCCTCCGCCTTGCCGCTTGCGCCACCGTCGCGCTGCTCACCGCGGCCGTCGGCTGTGCCCCACAGGACGCGTCCCCCGGTGGCCCGGGGGCCGCCGGGCAGGGCAAGCAGAGCTGCACACGCGGCCAACTGGCCACCGTGGCCCACGGAACGCTCACGGTCGGCACCGACAAGCCCGCGTACGCGCCGTGGTTCCACGACGACGACCCGGCCAACGGGAAGGGCTTCGAATCCGCCGTCGCGTACGCCGTCGCCAGGCAGCTGGGCTACGGCAAGGGCGCGGTGCACTGGCAGACCGTGCCGTTCAACAACGCCTTCGCGCCCGGTGCGAAGAAGTTCGACTTTGACATCAACCAGATCTCCATCAGCGCCGCGCGCAAGCGGGCCGTCGCCTTCTCCTCCGGCTACTACGGTGTGCGGCAGGCGGTGATCGCGCTCAAGGGCTCCAAGGCGGCGCACGCCAAGAGCATCGCCGATCTGCGGCGGGTCAAGCTCGGTGCGCAGGTCGGCAGCACCAGCCTGGACGTCCTCCAGGACACCGTCCGGCCCGCGCAGCAGCCGGCCGTCTTCCAGAAGAACGACCTGGCCAAGTCCGCGCTGAAGAACGGCCAGGTCGACGCGATCCTCACCGATCTGCCGACCGCCTTCTACATCACCTCGGCGGAGGTCAAGGACGCCGAGGTGGTCGGGCAGTTCGCGGCCACCGGTGCCGCCGGGGAGCAGTTCGGGCTGGTCCTGGACAAGGAGAGCCGGATCACCGGCTGTGTGACGGCCGCGGTCGACACACTGCGGAAGAACGGCACCCTGGCCCGGCTGGAGAAGAAGTGGCTGGCCGACGCCGTTTCGGTTCCGGTGCTCAAGTGACGTACGGAGACGGCGTGTTGAAGACCCGTACGGCACCGGAGGGGGCCGACGACGGGTATGTGCCCTCGGCGCGGCGGATCGAGCGGGAGCGTTTCCGGCGGGCCAGGGCCCGGCGTGCGACGGCCGTCGCCGCGCTGAGCACCCTGGTCACCGGCGTGGTCCTCTTCCTGGTCATCACCCGCTCGCCCGGCTGGCCGCGCACCCGCGAGACGTTCTTCAGCCTGGAGTACGCCCGGATGGCACTGCCGAAGGTGCTGGACGGGCTGCTGCTGAATCTGCGGCTGCTGGTGGTGTGCGGGGTGGCGGTGCTGGTGCTCGGGCTGCTGCTGGCGGTGGCCCGGACGCTGCGCGGGCCGGTGTTCTTCCCGCTGCGCGCGCTGGCCGCCGCGTACACCGACTTCTTCCGCGGACTGCCGCTGATCATCTGTCTGCTGATGGTGGTCTTCGGGGTGCCGGCGCTGCGGCTGCAAGGCGTGACCACCGATCCGGTGCTGCTCGGCGGGTCCGCGCTGGTGCTGACGTACTCGGCCTATGTCGCCGAGGTCTTCCGGGCCGGCATCGAGTCGGTGCACCCCTCACAGCGGGCCGCGGCCCGGTCGCTGGGGCTCTCCGGCGGCCAGGCGCTGCGCTTCGTGGTGCTGCCGCAGGCGGTGCGGCGGGTGGTGCCGCCGCTGCTGAACGATCTGGTCTCGCTCCAGAAGGACACCGGTCTGGTGTCCATCGCGGGCGCGGTGGACGCGGTCTACGCGGCGCAGATCATCGCCGGCAAGGACTTCAACTTCACGCCCTATGTCGTGGCCGGGCTCGTCTTCGTCGCGCTGACCATCCCGATGACCCGCTGCACGGACTGGATCACGGCTCGCATGGACCGCAGGCGCGCCCAGGGAGGGCTGGTATGAGCACGACGGACGACACCCCGCGGCCCGCCGCGGAGACCGCCGGCCCGGCCGCGCCCGGCGACCGGCCGGTGCTGCGGCTGGAGTCCGTACGCAAGACCTACGGACGCGGCACGGTCGTCCTGCGGGACGTGGATCTGGAGGTCCCGCCGCACACCGTGACCGCCCTGATCGGCGCCTCGGGCTCGGGCAAGTCCACCCTGCTGCGCTGCGCGAATCTGCTGGAGGAGATCGACGACGGCGCGATCTTCCTGGACGGCGAGGAGATCACCGACCCACGGGCCGATGTGGACGCGGTGCGCCGCCGGATCGGCGTGGTCTTCCAGGCGTACAACCTGTTCCCGCACATGACCGTGCTGGACAACATCACGCTGGCGCCCCGCCGGGTGCACGGGGTGCCGCGCGCCGACGCCGAGGAGCAGGCCCGTGAGCTGCTGGAACGGCTCGGGCTCGGCGGGCGTGCCGGGGAGTACCCGGACCGGCTCAGCGGCGGCCAGCAGCAGCGGGTCGCGATCGTCCGCGCGCTGGCCGGGCGGCCCCGGCTGCTGCTGCTCGACGAGATCACCGCGGCGCTCGACCCGGAGCTGGTCGGCGAGGTGCTGGAGGTCGTCCGCGAGCTCAAGACGGACGGCATGACGATGGTCATCGCCACCCATGAGATGGGCTTCGCGCGGGAGGTCGCCGACCAGGTGTGCTTCCTGGACGGCGGGGTGGTGCTGGAGCGCGGCACATCCGAGCAGGTCTTCGGCGCTCCGCGGCACGACCGCACCCGGCAGTTCCTGCAACGGATCATCCAGGCGGGGCGGCTGTGAGCGGCGGCCGGGGGCCGGCTAGCCGAGCGGCTTGACCAGCAGCTCGAATTCCAGGTCGGGGCGCTGGGGGATGCCGAACCGCTCGTCGCCGTACGGGAACGGGGTGCGCTCCCCGGTGCGCCGGTAGCCGCGGCGCTCGTACCAGGCGATCAGCTCCGTGCGCTGCCGGATGACCGTCATCCGCATCTCCCGGGCGCCCCAGATGTCCTGCGCGGTCCGCTCCGCCTCCGCGATGATCACCTTGCCGAGGCCGCCTCCCTGGAGCTCCGGACGCACCGCGAACATCCCGAAGTACGCGTGGTCCCCGCGGTGTTCGAGCTGGCAGCAGGCGATCAGCACGCCGTCCCGCTCGGCGATCAGCAGCCGGCCGGTCTCGTTGCGCACCACGGCGGTGACGCCCTCCGGGTCGGTGCGCTGCCCCTCCAGCAGGTCCGCCTCCGTCGTCCAGCCGCTGCGGCTGGTGTCCCCGCGGTAGGCCGACTCGATGAGGTCGACGAGCCCGGGGACGTCGGCATCGAGGGCGGTACGGAAGGTCAGCTCGGTGGTGGGCATGGTGCGGGGAGTCCTCTCGGGCGGACGGACGGCTTCATGGAGGCTAACAAGCGGCGGGTGTGCGGCGTCAGGGCCGATTGTCCCGGTCTTCCGGCGGCGGGTGCCCGGCCGTGCGGGGCGGGCGGCGTAGGGTCCGGACATGGTGCATGTACTGAGCAGCAGGGTGCTGTTGCGGCCGACCGACCCCGAGCGGTCGCGGGCGTTCTACGGCAAGGCGCTGGGGCTGGAGATCTACCGGGAATTCGGTACCGGATCCGAGCGCGGCACGGTCTACTTCCTCGGCGGCGGCTTCCTGGAGGTGTCCGGCCGCGCCGCCGGGCCGCCCACGGAGACCCTCCAGCTGTGGCTCCAGGTGGCGGACGCGGCGGCGGCGCACCAGGAGCTGCTGGCGCACGGGGTGGAGGTGCTGCGCGCGCCCGTGCAGGAGCCGTGGGGGCTGATCGAGATGTGGATCGCCGACCCGGACGGCCACCGGATCGTGCTGACCGAGGTCCCGGCGGACCATCCGCTGCGCTATCGCCCCTGAGGCCGTTCTGTGCCCCGGCGGCACTCCACCACCGCGCTCCCCCTTTGCGCCCGTGCGCTCCCGTGTGCCGGACGCCCGGCGGGCATCCTGCCCCCGATGCCTACGGGTGCCAGGGGAGGTGCTCCGTGCACGGACCGGTGTGGGTCGGCTGGCTGCTGGTGCTGCTGGGGGCCGCCGCCGGCGCGTACTGCCTGGTGCGGGCGCGCAGCGGACCGGTCGCGCAGCGGGGCGAGGCGCGCGGCGAGGGACTGATGGCGCTGGGGATGGCGGCGATGGCCTGGCCGGTGGCGGCGCCGTCGTGGTCCCCGTGGCTGTTCACCGCGGTCTTCGGAGCGGCGGGCCTGTGGGCACTGGCGCACCGCCATCTGCATCATGCGGTGGGCGCGCTGGCCATGGCTTACATGGCGCTCGCGATGGTCGTCCCGGCGTCCCAACAGGCGGGCCACACAGGGCAGATGGGCCAGATGGCGCAGATGGGCCAGGCAGGCGGGACGGGCCCGATGGCGCATGCGGTGCCAGGCGGTGTGCCGTTGCTGACGGGGCTGTTGCTCGTCTACTTCACGGGGTATGTCCTCGCGGCCGGGGTGCGGCTGGTGCCGGCGGCGGGGGCCGGGGACGGGGCGGCGCGCGGGGCGGTGCCGGTGGCGGGCGCCGGGGTGCTGCCGGCCTGCCGGGTGGCGATGGGTATCGGCATGCTGGCGATGCTGCTGGCGCTGTGAGCTGCGGTGATGCGCTGCCGCCCGGTGCGGCGCCGGGCGTGCGCCCGTTGACCGTGCACGCCCGTCGCCCGGGTGGTATGCATCACTTCCGTCGCGCGGCCGTACCAACGGGTAGTCGTGCGCTCATAGGGTGACGGCATGATGGTCCCTCTCGCGCTGATGATGCTCGGCGTGCTGGCCGCGGCAATGGCGCCACGGCTGATGGCCCGTTCCGACTGGCCCGACCGTGAGCCGGTGCTCGCCCTGTGGGTGTGGCAGTGCGTGGTGGCCGGTGTTCTGCTGTGCTGTCTGCTCGCGATGTCGCTGAGCGCGGCCGCCGCCTGGGAAGCCGTCCGCAGCCCGGTGTTCGGG
Organism: Streptomyces lydicamycinicus; assembly: GCF_000829715.2. Lineage (NCBI taxonomy): Bacteria > Bacillati > Actinomycetota > Actinomycetes > Kitasatosporales > Streptomycetaceae > Streptomyces > Streptomyces lydicamycinicus. The sequence continues at coordinate 245,704 of NZ_BBNO01000009.1, forward strand.
TTCGCCCCGCGGGTCGTCGTCGAGGCGTACGCACTCCAGACGCACGGGCCCTGGGCCGGGGTGCTGGCCCTGCTGCTGGCGGGCGGCGGCGCCTGGACGGCGGTCGCACTGACCCGCGAGGTACGGGCGGTGCGCGCCCGTCGACGGCAGCGGCGGGCCGAGCTGCTGCGCCGCGCACCGTTGTTGCCCGGCGAGGAGCCTTCCGGGGAACGTCTGGTCGTCCTGGAGGGGGACCGCCCGGAGGCCTGGTGGCTGTCCCACGCCTCACCTCAACTGGTCATCACCACTTCGGCATTGCGTCGGCTGAAGGGGCATCAGCTCGATGCGCTGATCGCCCATGAGCAGGGTCATGCGCGGGCCCGGCACGATCTCCTGCTGTACTGCGCCTCGGCGCTGGCCGCCGGTTTTCCGCAGGTCCCGGTCTTCGCGGCGTTCCGCCACCAGGTGCACCGGCTGGTCGAGCTGGCCGCCGACGATGTGGCCTCGCGCCGCTTCGGCCGGCGCACGATCGCCCTGGCTCTGGTCGAACTCAACGAGGACCGCGGGGTGTTCGGCCCCTGCCCCGCCCAGCTCGCCCAGGTACCGGAGCGGGTGGACCGGCTGCTGGCCCCCGCGCCCCGCTTCACCCCCGCCCGCCGGCTGCGGATGACGGCGGTGGCGGCGCTGGTACCGGCGATTCCGCTGCTGGTGACCTTCATTCCCGGGCTGAGGGCTTTGGCCTAGGGTCTGGCCGGTGGCCGGGGCCCGATGGCGGTGGCCGGTGGGTCGGCGTGGCCCCGGACGCCGGGTATCGGCGAGGATCGGGATATGCCACCGACGCCGCGCCCCACCGTCCGGTCGTCCGCCGTGGACGACGACCGCCGTCCCGCACCCGCCTCGCGGGTCCCGGCCCTCCCGTGTGCCGTTCTCTGCGCGCTCGTCTTCGGTCTGCTGCTGACGCTGGTCGCCGTGCGCTGGGAACCCTTGATGGCGGTGGACCGGGCGCTGGCCGGCGCGCTGCACCGGACGGCCGTGGCCGCGCCCGGCTGGACCCGCCTCAACAGGGTGCTCAGCGACTGGCTGTGGGACCCGTGGATGATGCGCGCGGTCCTGGTGGCGGCGGTGGTGCTGCTCGTACGGCGGGGTGAACGGCTGCTCGGAGTCTGGGTGGCGGCCACCGCGCTCGTCGGGACGGGGCTCCAGCAGGTGCTGAAGGCGGCGGTCGGACGGGACCGCCCGGTCTGGCCGGATCCGGTGGACGCGGCGCATTACGCGGCGTTCCCGTCAGGGCACGCGATGTCCGCACTGATCGCGGGCGCGCTGGTGCTGTGGCTGCTGTGCCGGTGCGGGGCCCGGCCGCTGTGGCGGTGGACGGCCGGGGCGGTGGCCGTGGTCTCGGTGGTCGGTGTCGGCTTCACCCGGGTATATCTGGGCGTGCACTGGCTGTCGGATGTCGTCGGGGGCTGGCTGCTGGGCGGGGCGCTGGTGGCCGCGGCGGCCGCGGCGTACACCGGGAATGCGCCCCGGGTGGGGAACGGCGCCGGACAGTGGGCAGGTAAGCGGTCATGACGACCATCAAGGGTGTGCTCTTCGACTTCTCCGGAACCCTGCTGCGGATCGAGCCGGCCGAGTCCTGGCTGCGGGCGGCGCTGGCCGCGTGCGGTACGGCCATGACCGACGCCGAGATCGCCCGCCGGGCGGCCGCACTGGAACGGGCCGGTGCACTGCCCGGCTCTTCCTCACCCGTCGAGATCCCCGCCGCGCTGGCCGACCTGTGGGAGATCCGGGACCGCGACGCCCGCCATCACCGCGCGGTCTACACCGGCCTGGCCCGCCAAGTACCGCTCCCCGACCCCGAGTTGTACGACGCGCTCTACGACCGCCATATGACGGCGGCGGCCTGGCAGCCGTACCCCGACGCCGCCGAGGTGCTGGCGGAACTGCACCGCCGCGGCACCCGGACCGGTGTGCTGAGCAACATCGGCTGGGATCTGCGGCCGGTGCTGCGCGGCCATGGCCTGGACCGCTATCTGGACGCCTGTGTGCTGTCCTACGAGCACGGCATCCAGAAGCCGGATCCGCAGCTCTTCGCCCTGGCCTGCCGGGAGTTGGGGCTGGATCCGTCCGCCGTCCTGATGGTGGGCGACGACCGCCGGGCGGACGGCGGCGCCACGGCGCTGGGCTGCGCGTTCCTGCCGGTGGACCATCTGCCGGTGGACCGGCGCCCGGAAGGGCTGCGGCCGGTGCTGGACCTCGTGGGCTGAGCGACGGGCGCCGGGCGGGCCGGGGCGCGGACGGTCAGCCGGTGGACCGCGGTGTCAGCCATTCCTGGAGCTCGACGAGGTTTCCGTCGGGGTCCTTGAGGTGGGCGACCCGCATCCGGTCCGTCATCGGCGCCGGGCCGTGCGCGAGGACGGCGCCGCGGCCGGTCAGCTCCGCGCAGTAGGCGTCGAGGTCATCGACCCGGAGGACGACCAGGGACCGGTAGCCGTCCGGGGCGTCCGCCAGTTCGCCGAGGACCCGGGCCATCTGGGCGCGCTCCTGAAGCGCGATGCCCGCGGTGCCGTCGTCGCAGGTGAACTTGGCATACGGGCCGTCCGGGGCCGCGAACTGCGGGGTGAGCCCCAGCGTGTCCTGGTAGAAGCGGTAGCAGCCGTGGAAGTCCGAGACGAGCAGGCGGACTTGGGCGAGTTCCATCGATACCCCCGTGCGGAAAGGTGCGGATCGTGCACCGTGACGTTACCTTCCCGGGCCGCCGCCGGAGACGGCACCGCCCCGGCCGGTGGGATACCGGCCGGGGCGGCAGGGGCGTGCGCAGCTGTCGGGTCAGCTGAGGTTCGCCAGCGCCTGGTTGAAGGTCTTCGACGGACGCATGACCGCATCGGCCTTCGCCACGACGGGCTGGTAGTAGCCGCCGATGTCGGCCGGGGAGCCCTGCACCGCGATCAGCTCGTCGACGATGGTCTGCTCCTGCTCGGTCAGCGTCTTGGCGAGGGCCGCGAACGCCTCCGCGAGCTGAGCGTCGTCGGTCTGCTTGGCCAGCTCCTGCGCCCAGTAGAGCGCGAGGTAGAAGTGGCTGCCGCGGTTGTCGATGCCGCCGAGCTTGCGGCTGGGCGACTTGTTCTCGTTGAGGAAGGTGCCGGTGGCACGGTCGAGGGTGTCGGCGAGCACCTGGGCGCGCGCGTTGCCGGTCTTCTGCGCGAGGTGCTCGAAGCTGACCGCGAGGGCCAGGAACTCACCCAGGCTGTCCCAGCGCAGGTAGTTCTCCTTGACCAGCTGCTGGACGTGCTTGGGCGCGGAGCCGCCGGCGCCGGTCTCGAACAGGCCGCCGCCGTTCATCAGCGGGACGACCGAGAGCATCTTCGCGCTGGTGCCCAGCTCCAGGATCGGGAACAGGTCGGTCAGGTAGTCACGCAGCACATTGCCGGTGACCGAGATCGTGTCCTCGCCACGGCGGATGCGCTCCAGGGAGAAGGTGATCGCGTCGACCGGCGACATGATCTCCAGCTGAAGGCCCTCGGTGTCGTGCTCGGCGAGGTAGGTCTTGACCTTCTCGATGAGCTGGGCGTCGTGCGCACGGCCGGCGTCGAGCCAGAAGACCGCCGGGTTGCCGGTCGCGCGGGCGCGGGTGACGGCGAGCTTGACCCAGTCGCGGATCGGCGCGTCCTTGGTCTGGCACATCCGGAAGATGTCGCCGGCGCCGACGACCTGCTCCAGGACGGCGTTGCCGCTCTCGTCGAGGACCCGGACGGTTCCGGTGACCGGGATCTCGAAGGTCTTGTCGTGGCTGCCGTACTCCTCGGCCTTCTGCGCCATGAGGCCGACGTTCGGGACCGAGCCCATCGTCGACGGGTCGTAGGCGCCGTTGGCGCGGCAGTCGTCGATGACGGCCTGGTAGATGCCGGCGTAGCTGCTGTCCGGGAGGACCGCGAGGGTGTCGGCCTCGGCGCCGTCCGGGCCCCACATGTGACCGGAGGTGCGGATCATGGCCGGCATGGAGGCGTCGACGATGACATCGCTCGGCACGTGCAGGTTGCTGATGCCGCGGTCGGAGTCGACCATGGCCAGCTCCGGGCCCTCGGCGAGCTCGGCGTCGAAGGACGCCTTGATCTCGGCGCCGTCGGCCAGCGACTCCAGGCCCTTGTAGATGCCGCCGAGGCCGTCGTTCGGGGTCAGGCCGGCGGCCGCGAGCGACTCGCCGTACTGGGCGAACGTCTTCGGGAAGAAGGCGCGGACGACGTGGCCGAAGATGATCGGGTCGGAGACCTTCATCATCGTGGCCTTCAGGTGCACCGAGAACAGCACGCCCTCGGCCTTGGCACGCGCGACCTGCGCCGTGAGGAACTCACGCAGCGCGGCCACCCGCATCACGGACGCGTCGACGACCTCGCCCGCGAGGACCGGTACCGACTCGCGCAGGACGGTGGTGGAGCCGTCGTCGCCCGACAGCTCGATGCGCAGCGTGCCGTCCTGGCCGATGACCGTGGACTTCTCGGTGGAGCGGAAGTCGTCGACGCCCATGGTGGCGACGTTCGTCTTCGAGTCGGCCGTCCAGGCGCCCATGCGGTGCGGGTTGGACTTGGCGTAGTTCTTGACCGACGCCGGCGCCCGGCGGTCGGAGTTGCCCTCACGCAGGACCGGGTTGACGGCGCTGCCCTTGACCTTGTCGTAGCGGGCGCGGATGTCGCGCTCCTCGTCGGTCTTCGGGTCGTCCGGGTAAGCCGGCAGCGCGTAGCCCTGCTCCTGAAGCTCGGCGATGGCCGCCTTCAGCTGCGGGATCGAGGCCGAGATGTTCGGCAGCTTGATGATGTTCGCCTCGGGAGTCTTCGCCAGCTCACCGAGCTCGGCGAGGGCGTCGTCGATGCGCTGCCCCTCCTCCAGGCGCTCGGGGAAGCTCGCGATGATGCGCCCGGCCAGCGAGATGTCACGGGTCTCCACGCTGACGCCGGCCGTCGACGCGTATGCCTGGATCACCGGCAGGAACGAATACGTCGCCAGGGCCGGGGCCTCGTCAGTGTGGGTGTAAATGATGGTCGAGTCAGTCACCGGGTGCTCCGCTCCACGTCTGCAACATTGCTCGACATCAAGATATCTCGTGGGCGGCCCCCTCTCGACAGGACCCCGCCCCGGGCAAAACCGGAGGAATGAGTTCCGACCCGCCGCGACCGGAGAAAACCGGTTGCCCGCCGGTCCGGGCGGCCGTGGGCGACAGCGTCGGCACGGCGGCAGCGGACGCCGCCCGGCAGCACTCCGCCCCGCCGACGCCGGAGACGGTCGTGGCCCCGGTCAGCCGATTCTGGTCCACTGCCGGCAGCCGTGGGTCTCGAAGGTCTCCCCCGTGTTCACGGTGACGCGGGCGGGGCCCTTGGGGGTACCGTTGGCGAGGATGCCGGCCATCGTGCCGCTGGAGTCCTTGGCCCGTGCCCAGTAGCACAGCGGCACATCGGAGGCGGCGGGGCCGCCGGTCCGGTAGGTGCCGGCCGCGATGTCCTTCCCCACGAGGTAGCTGCCCGGGCTGACCGTGGTGGCGGGCGCCGCCGCCTGCGTGGTGGGCCCGGCCGTCCGGCCCGCCTTCTCCGCTGCGGCCTGCGCCGTCTTGGCGGTGACGGTGACCGTGCCGGTGCGGGCGGGCTCCGCTCCGTCCTTCTTGCTGCCGCCGCCGACGGTGACGCCGAGCCCGAAGACGACGAGCGCGCACCCGGCACCCACCGCGATCTTGAGCCCGGAGTGCCTGGTCACCGGCGGCTGCGCGGCCGGCGGGGGCGCGCACGGGTGGGGCTGCTGACCGGAGGGCGCGGGCTGCGGCGAGTACGACATGATCAATCCCCCTGGCATCTGTGATGGTGTCGTGAAGACCGCCCAATGCCGTCGAAGGTTGCACGGCCAGACGCCCGCCCGGCCCGCGCCCCTTACGCCCGGCCCGCACCCCTTACGCCCCGCCGCTCCCGGACCGGGCGCCCGCTCAGGCCGGAAGGCTCCGCAGCCAGACCGCGACCCCGTGGTGGTGGCTGCATGTGCCCCGCCGGTGCCCGCTGTAGCTGTAGGTCCCGTCGTTGCACCGCGCGGAGGCGCCTGCCGGGGCTTGGGCTTCCTCCTCGCCGCCACTCGTGGAACCGCTGCCGCCGCTGGAGCCGGCGCCGCCGGAGGAGCTGGAGGAGCCGCTCCCGTCCGCGCCGGAGGAGCCGGAGGTGCCGGACGAGCCGGAGGTGCCGGACGAGCCGGAGGTGCCGGACGAGCCGGAGGTGCCGGAGGTGCCGTCCCCGGCCGGATCGTCCGTGCGCTCAGGGGCTCCGTCGTCGCCTGCGGACCCTGACGCGTCAGGGGCGTCGCAGCTCTCGCCGGTCTTCACGACGGTGAAGGTGAGCGTTTTGGTGTCCGCCATGTCCGACCCGGCGGCCGGCTCTTGCGCGCACACCTGCCAGTTCCGGTCCCACACCTGTGCGCGGTGCCGGACGGACAGATCGCGGCTCTCCAGCAGGTAGATGCCCCTGCCTTGCGCGTCGTCCTGCGCCTCCTGAAGGTTGCTCCCGGCGTAGTCCGGCACGGTGACGGTGCTGCTCTCGCTGTCGGAAGCGTCGCCGCCGTCCGTCGCATCGGACGCGTCGGAGGCATCGGATCCGTCCGCTGCGTCTGCTGCCTCTGCTGCGTCTGCCGCATCGGACACGTCGGAGACCGAGCTACCGGCGGACGACTTCGAGTCCTCGCCGCCGTCCATCAAGTTGACGCATCCACCGACCAGCAGCACGAAAACGGCGATGACCGCGCAGCCGAGCCGGGCGTTCTTCTTCTCTTCCGGCGACATCGGCCGTTGATTCCCGGTCATGTGGCCCCCCTGTCGTGCGACTGCATACTCCCCTGCATGCATGGCCCTGCCCACGGTCGCGAGCCGCCGCCCGGCTGAAACCGGGGAGACAAGTGGTGTCGGAGTGCTGCCCGCGCGAGGGAGGCCGCGCCGCCGTCATCCGGGGTACGGCCTTCCCGTCGCGCCGGGCGGTCAGAAGTTGCCGTTGGAGAGGATCTCGCCCTTGACGTCGTAAACGGTGACGAGGCCGTTCTTGGATTCCTTCCAGTCGGCGAAGGCGGAGGCGATCAGCTTGCCTTCGCTCTGGTGCGGGCCCATCAGCCCGCCGGTGAAGTCGGTGTGGATGTCGACCGAGTCGAGGATGTCGTTCAGCTCGTCGGCGCCCTGGACTTTGGTGACGTGTTCGGGGGCGGCCTTCTCATTCGGGCTTCCGTGCTTCGCGACGAAGGCCTTGAACCGGTCGGCCGGTGACTTGGGAGCCGGCTCGGCCTTCTTCGGCGCGTCCGGCTTCCCCTCCGGCTTCTCCGGCTTCTTCTCCGGCTTGGCGTCGGCCGGTGCCGCCTTTCCCTTCGCGCGCTCCGGCGCCGGTGCGGCGGCGGCCTTGGCGGGCTTCTCGGCCCGCGTTCCGGAGTCGCCGCCGCCGATCGCGGCGCCGATGACGCCGAGCAGAACGAGCGCACCGAAAGCGCCACCGCAGCCGATACCGACCTTGGCGCCGGTGCTCATCTTCTTCGGCGGGGGCGGCGCGTACATCCCGTACGGGTTCGGCGGCTGCTGTCCGGGCTGGGACGGAGGCTGCTGATAGGTCATGGTTCCCCCCAAGGTGTCTGGAACCGGGAGAGTATCGAGTTGTTGAACATCGAAATAGATAAAGTGAAGAACCTGTGATGATGTCGTGACCGAAACGGGTGGGCAGGCCATCGGGCCACCGGGACGGACCGTCAACTCGTCCTCGAACGCGGGCCGATGGACACCCGGGGAAACGCGGGCACCCACACGGCGCCGGCCGGCGGCCCCATCACATGAGCTTTTATCGCCGAAGCAATGTGCGCAGGCGCGCATCAGTGAATAGTCTTCTTTCTCAAGTCAGCACCACATGACCGAAGTTGACAGCCCGCTTGCGCAGTACATGCATGCCACGTACAGGAGATTGCGGTGATTGCCCCTCAAGGTCGTATCGGGCTGTCGCCTGCGCACGAGACAGCCCCGCAGCAGGGGCCGGATCCGGGGCTCGCGGCGATCGCCCCCGGACTCCCACGATGTCCGGGCACCCTTCTCACCAGCGGCGCGGAACCGGTGCCGGACCGCCTCGCCCGACGCCCCCGCCGGCCCGCCCGTCAAGGACGCCGGGCATACGGGCCCGGCCGGCCCCATGGTCGTTCGCCCAGTGCGACGCGCTCCCCCTACGTCGGCGTCCGTCACGGCGGACGCCCACCCGGAGGCCTGAAAAGTGCCTGTTGATCACCCCCGTGCGCGCCGTCCCGCGCATGGTGAGGAACTGTTCGCCGCACCCGAGAGAACGCCGACGGGGCAGTCGTGAGACGTCAACCGGCATTCGACCGGCATCCGGCGCGGGACGACACCCGGTTGCGCGCGGTGGTGGAGGACGCCGCGATGGGCAGGTGGGAAGGCGCACGGGAACTGCTGACCGCGACCGGCGCCGACTGGGACCGCCGGATCTTCCGCCTCCAGGTACTCGCCCGCGCGGGGGCCCGGCTCACCTTCGCCGACACCTGGGCCCAGGCCGAACCCCGTTCTCCCCATGCACTGGCCCTGCTCGCCACCGTCCTGGCGCTGCGCTCGATGGCCGGCCCACGGGGACAGGGCAGCGGGCCGGACATGGAGCAGGCCTGGGAGACCTGCCATGCCGCCGGTGATGCGTTGCCGGCCGATCCGACGCCGTATGTCGTGATGCTCGCCCTGCTGCGCTTCCACTCCCCGCCACGCGACCGGCAGTGGCGGGAGACGGTGCACACCGTGTGGCAGGAGATCGAGGAACGTGACCCGTGGAACAGGGAGGCGCACCACGAGCTGCTCACCTACATGTTCCCGGACCAGCACGGCGTGGCGGGCGAGATGTTCCACTGGGCGCAGGAGCGGTGCGCCCATGTCCCGCGCGGAATGCCGCTACACGTCCTGCCGCTGGTCGCGCTCGCCGAATCGCACCGGATGCGGATGAAGAAGGAAGGGCACCGCTACGGCCTGACGGTCCACCCGTGGACGGACAACCCGTCGACCCAGCAGGCGTGGGTGAACTGGTGGACGTACCGGGCCCCTTCCATGCCGCACGCCGCCTTCCATGAGGACGCCAACTACCTGGCCCATGCGATGTCCTTCGCGAATCAGCACCGGGCGGCGGCCGAGGTGTTCGACGCCATCGGCCCGTACGCCACGGATGTGCCGTGGAGCTATTGCGGAGACGCCCAGCAGCTCTTCGCCCGGCATCGGAAATGGGCGGTCAAGGGGTCCGCACCGTAGCCCCGGCCGAGGTTGTTCCGCACGTCACCGCGCCACCAACAGGAGAGGTCCCAGCCATGCCACTGGAGATTCCAAGCGTCACGCAGACGGAGGAGGAGCGCCTCGCCGAACTGGGCATCGCCCAGACGTTGGACCGTTCGATGTCCGGGCGGCAGAATTTCGCCGTCTCGTTCACCATCATCAGCATCCTGTCCGGCTGCCTGACCATGTACGGCTTCGGGATGAACACCGGCGGGCCGGCCCTGATCATGTGGGGCTGGGTGGTTGTCGGCCTGATGACCCTGTTCGTGGGCCTGGCCATGGCCGAGGTCTGTTCCTCCTATCCGACCTCCGCCGGCCTCTACTTCTGGGCGCACAAGCTCGCTCCGCAGCGGTCCGCGCCGGCCTGGGCGTGGTTCACCGGCTGGTTCAACACGCTCGGCCAGGTGGCCGTGACCGCGGGCATCGACTTCGGCGCCGCGTCTTTCCTCAATGCCTATCTGAACCTCCAGTTCGACTACGCCGCCACTCCCGCCCACACGATCTTGCTCTTCGGCGTGATCCTCCTGCTGCACGCCGTGGTGAACACCTTCCGGGTGCGCGTCGTCGGCTTCTTCAACACCGTCTCGGTGTGGTGGCATCTGATCGGCGTCGTGGTCATCGTCGGCGCGCTGCTGGTGATCCCCGACAAGCACCAGTCCCCCGCTTTCGTCTTCACCGAGTTCGTCAACAACACCGGCTGGGGCTCCGCGGTCTATGTCGCGCTCATCGGCCTGCTGATGGCGCAGTACACCTTCACCGGCTATGACGCGTCCGCCCATATGACGGAGGAGACGAAGAACGCCTCGGTCGAGGGGCCGAAGGGCATCGTCCGCTCGATCGTGGTGTCCTGGGCCGCCGGATTCGTGCTGCTCTTCGGGCTGACCTTCGCCATCCAGTCCTACACCGGCGCCCTGGAGTCGGGCACCGGTGTGCCGCCGGCGCAGATCTTCCTGGACGCGCTCGGCGCGAGCACCGGCAAGCTGATGCTGCTCGTCATCATCGGGGCCCAGCTGTTCTGCGGGATGGCGTCGGTGACCGCGAACTCCCGCATGATCTACGCCTTCTCCCGTGACGGGGCGCTGCCGTTCTCCGCCGTCTGGCACAAGCTCCACCCGGGGACCCGCACCCCGACCAACGCGGTCTGGCTCGCCGCGGGCGGTGCGTTCGTCCTCGGTCTGCCGTACCTGTTCAACACCACCGCCTACGCCGCCGTCACCTCCATCGCGACGATCGGGCTCTACATCGCCTACGTGGTGCCCACGCTGCTGCGTCTGCGCCAGGGAGAGAACTTCCGGCGCGGCCCCTGGCACCTCGGGCGCTGGTCGAAGCCCGTGGGCGTGACCGCGGTCAGCTGGGTCGCGATCATCACCGTGCTGTTCATGCTGCCGCAGCAGAGCCCGGTGACCCTGGAGACCTTCAACTACGCGCCCCTCACCGTGGGTGTGGTGCTGGTCTTCGCCGGTACCTGGTGGCTGGTCTCCGCCCGCAAGTGGTTCCTCAACCCGCAGCACCCGCGCAGCAACCCGTCGCAGGGCTCGGCGCCGGAGCGAACGGCTTCCGCCTCGCACTAGGCGGCCTCCGGCCCCGCCGGCCACGGGGGTGACGCGCGCTCTCGCACCGCGCGTCACCCCCGGCCCGCACGCCCCGTCCTCCCCATGGTGATGCGGTGGTTGTGCCCTTCCTCGCCTCAATGCCGAAGAGTCCGCTCTGGCGTTGATTGCCCAGTAAACGTTTGTTGATTGCCTTCACTCACTCTGTGACTGTCGGTAAATCGGGGGCGAGACGAGGAACATAAGTGCCGGATACACGTGTCACGGTGACAGTGCACGCCACCGACCCGCTCAGTCGGGCCGGAGTCGTCAGTCACCTCCAGCACCAGCCCACCGTCGAGCTTGTCCAGAACCAGACCGGAACAGCGGTCAGGGAGCGGACGGAGCAGACGGAACGCGGCGGAGCGAATGAAGACGGCGGGGAAGCGGTCGGCACTGTGGCGATCATGCCCATCGACCGGTTCGACGACCTGGCCGCGGCCGAACTGAGACGGCTCATACGGGGCGGCGAGCAGCGCGTCGTCCTCATTGCCCGGGATCTGCGCGAGCCGGAGCTGATGACGGCCGTGGAGTACGGCGTACGGGCCATCCTGTGGCGTCATCAGGCCACCCCGCAGCGGCTGTTGCGGGCGGTGCAGAGCGCGGCGCGCGGCGAGGGCGACCTGCCACCGGACCTGATCAGCACGCTGCTCACCCAGGTGGGGCAGCTGCGGCGGTCGGTGACGGCCTCGCCCTCCGTCGGGTTCGTACCGACGCTCGGGATGGCGCCGCGCGAGGTCGATGTGCTGCGGCTGATCGCCGAGGGGCTGGACACCCGGCAGATCTCCGAGAAGCTCGCCTACTCCGAGCGCACCGTCAAGAACATCCTGCATGCCCTGATGACGCGGCTCCAGTTGCACAACCGCGCGCACGCCGTCGCCTACGCACTGCGGGAGGGCTACATCTGATGGGGGCGGCAGCAAGCACGGATACGGATGGGGACGCGGAGACAGGTGCGAATGCAAGAGCAAGGGGCGCAGCGGTGACGGAGTGGGCACAGGAAGCGGCGGGTCGCCGGGCGGGGGAACGCGCATGATGCACGAAGTCGATGAGGCGATCCGGCGGGTGCTGTGCGGCGGGGTGCTGCCGGACGGCACCGGGGACGTCGCCTTCGAGGCGCCGACCCGCGACTGGGCGGCGCGGCGCAACGCCCCCACGCTCAATGCGTATCTGTACGACATCCGCGAGGACGTCGCCCGCCGCGAGCGCGGGACGGTCGCGGAACGGGACGCCGGCGGGGTGGTGGTGCGCCGGCGTCAGCCGCCACGCTGGTTCCGGCTGTCCTACCTGGTCACGGCGTGGACCACCCGTCCGGAGGACGAGCACCGGCTGCTGTCCGCCGCGCTGGGGTGCCTGCTCTCGCACGAGATCCTGCCGGCGGCCGCGCTGCCGGACGCGCTCCGCGGGCTGGAGGTGAGCATTCCGCTCACCGTCGCCGTGCCCCCGCCCGAGTCCCGCTCGATCGCCGACATCTGGTCGGCACTCGGCGGCGAACTCAAGCCGTCCCTGGACGTGGTGGTCACCGTGCCCTTCCCGGTCTCGCCGTCGTACGAGGTGGCGCCGCCGGTCACGGAGGGCGCGGTCACGGTCGTCCGTGGAATCGACGGCGTGCCCGGCGACTCCCGGCCCCGGATGCTCCGGTCCGCTCCGGGTGCCTCGCCCGCGCAGGGCAGCGAGGGGGAACGGTGACGGGCACCACGGCTGGCGTCACCCCGGGTGGCGCCCTGCTGACCCGGCTGGCGGGGCTGCGGGAGCGGGTGGCCGGGCTGGTCGAGCGGCGCAGCGCCGACGATCCGACGGCTGCGGACCCGCTGCGCGGGCTGTATGTGACCCCGGAAACGGCCCGACGGCTGGCCGCGCAGGCGCCGACGGAGGCCGATCGGTACATGGGCGAGAGGTTCGCGGGTCAGGCGCATACCGGCGAGCCGGCCGATGAGGCAGCGGACCGATCGGCCGCGCTCGCCGGGCGGTTCGGGCTGTCGGCCCTGGACCTGCATATCCTCCTGGCCGCGCTCGCGCCCGATGTGGACCGGGGCTTCGAGCCGCTGTACGGCTACCTCAACGACGATGTCGGACGTCGCCGGGCCACGGTCGCGCTGGCGCTGGACCTCGCGGGCACCGGCCCGTACGACCCCGGAGCCCGCGCCCGCTTCCACCCCGCCGCGCCGCTGCTGTCCGGTGGGCTGCTCGTCATCGAGGACGAGGACCGGCCGCTGCCGGGACGGGCGCTGCGGGTGCCGGAGCGGGTGGTGGCCCATCTGCTGGGGGACGACGGCCTCGATCCGGAACTCGGCGCCGGTGAGGTGGAGTTGCTGACGGCGGAACAGCCGGCCGCCGGCCGTGGAGGAAGCGGTGCCCGCACCGAGGACGACACGTTCGCCGGGCGGCTCGCCGGGCTCGCGAGGGAGCGGCCGCTCGCCGTACATCTGCGGGAGCGCCGGCCCGGCACCGCCGCCGCACCGGTGACCGACGGGCTGCGGCGCGCCGGGCTGCCCGTGCTGCGGTATCGGCCGGACGGCCGGCGCGGTGACGGGGTGGGCCTCACGGGCGCGCTGCTGCGGGAGGCGCGGCTGCGGCGGGCCGCGGTCGTCGTGGGGCCGCTGCCGGAGCGGCCCGACGGGCTCGTCAGGGCGCTGGCGGGCCGGGACGTACCGGTGGTCTTCTTCGGGAGCGAGCCGTACGACCCGGGCTGGGCCCCGGATTCCGGGCTGTTCGCGCTGGAGGCGCCGGAAGCCGGGGCGGCGGCGGATGAGGTCTGGCGCACCGAACTCGGCGTCGTGGACGAGGATTTCGACCTGGCCGCGGCCGTGGCGCCGTACCGGCTGGGCGCCGCCCAGATCCGCCGGGCGGCCCGTGCCGCCACCGCCCTCGCCGCCTTCGACGGGACGCCGGTGACCGCCGCCCATGTCCAGCACAGCGCGCGTCAGCAGTCCGCGCCGCTGCTGGACCGGCACGCCCGGCGCATCCGGCCCGCCGTCGGCTTCGACGGGCTCGTCCTGCCGCCCGAACCGCTCACGCTGCTGCACGAACTGGTGCAGCGGGCGCGGCACCGGGAGAAGGTGCTGGGCGAGTGGCGGCTGCGCACCGGCGGCGGGCGCGGACGGGGCGTGGTGGCGCTGTTCGCCGGGGAATCCGGTACCGGAAAGACGCTCTCCGCGGAGGTCGTGGCCGGCGAACTGGGCCTGGATCTCTATGTGGTGGAGCTGTCCGCGGTGGTGGACAAGTACATCGGGGAGACCGAGAAGAACCTGGAGCGGATCTTCTCCGAGGCCGACCGCACGGACGCCGTGCTGCTCTTCGACGAGGCGGACGCCGTCTTCGGCAAACGCTCGGAGGTCAAGAGCTCACACGACCGGTACGCGAATCTGGAGAGCGCGTATCTGCTCCAGCGGCTGGAGGCGTTCGACGGGATCGCCGTCCTGACCACCAACCTGCGGGCCAACATCGACGAGGCGTTCACCCGGCGGCTGGATCTGGTGGTCGACTTCCCGTTCCCGGACGCCGAGCAGCGCATCGCGCTGTGGCGTTCCTGTCTGGCCGCCACTCCCTGCGCGGACGACCTCGCTCTCGATGTCTGCGCGAAGGAGTACGAGCTGTCCGGCGGGGCGATCCGGTCGGCCGCGGTGACCGCCGGCTATCTCGCGGCGGGGCGCGGCGAGGCGGTGTCGGCCGAGGACATCCGGGCCGGGGCCCGGCGCGAGTACCGCAAGATGGGGCGGCTGGTGCCGGACGCTTCGCCGTTGTGGGCCTGAGGGTCCGGGTGCGACCGGGGCCTGGCGGGGTGCCCGCCGGCCCCGGCCCGCGTCACTGTCCTTCGGCGATCTTCCAGTCCTGCCGGTCGAAGGGCCCGTCGGCGCACTTGAAGGACACCGCGCCCTTGTCGTTCTGCATGTCGGTCAGACATTCATCGTTGCTCAGGTTGACGATGCGGGTGAGGCCGTTGCCCGTGTCCACCAGCCGCCACTTCTGATGGGGCGGCAGCTTGCCCGAGGCCAGTTGCTCCGGGTCGGCCGTCATGAGCTCGACCTCGTTGGTGCCCGGCTTCAGCTGGGCAACGCCGCCCGGGGCGCTGCCCGGCTCCAGGGCAACGGAGTTGTCCTCGGGGTAGTGGTGGATGGTCCACCACTGGTTGCGGCCGAACTGGTCTTCCGTCCATGTGGCGCTCTGGCCGATCTGGGTGCCGTCCTCCTGGCCGCCCCCGTTGGCCTGGAGGTACCAGCCACCGTTGGCGCCGGACCGGATGGTCTGCTGCGCCGGTCCCTCGTCCTTCGGCTCGTCGCCGCCGGCGGGCTCCTCGGGCTTCTCCTCCGGCTTCTCCTCGGGCTTCTCCTCCGGCGGCTTGGACGGCGCCGGCGCGGACGGCTTCTCTTCCTTCTGCGGGAGCTTGTGGGCCGCGCCGGCCTTCTCCCGCGCGCTCGACGTCACCTTGGGCACGGCTCTGAACCACAGGGCCACGAAGGCCACCGCCGCCACGAGCAGCAGCGACAGCACCGCCATCGCCCAGCGCGGCAGCACGGACGGCTGGAGGTAGGTGCCGTGCAGCTCGGTCGGCTCCGGGACTCCGGCACGCTGCACGGAGACGGTGAACGGGTGCTTGTTGGTCCCGCCGACCCAACTCACCGCGCCGGGACGGATATTGACGCGTGTGAAGGCGGCCTGGCCCGGCGCGACCTGGACCGATGTCGGCTCGGGTTCGACGGTGAGGGCGTCACCGTTCTCGCGGCCGGAGAGGGACACCGTCAGCGGCTGGTTGCCGAGGTTGTCGACGGCGACCGACGCCTTGGTGCGCCACCGGCCGCGTACGGTCAACGGCACGAGTTCACAGCGGAGTTCGGCGAACGGCCCGACCGTGATCTGACCCTCGACGACATCACGGATCTCCGGATGCTCCGTCGGCTCGACGCGGATACCGAACGGCGTCGGCCCCGCCACGGAGTCCGGCGTACGCGGAGGCGCGAACTCGACCTGCGCCGTGCCCTCGGCACCGGGATACAGCCGCAGCACATCCGGCTCCACCCGTGTCCAGCCCGCTGCGTCGCCGGCCGGCCGCAGCCGGTACTCCTCCACGGTGTCGCCCGTGTTGCGTACCCGCAGCCTTACCCTCGCGACGGAACCGGGGTCGACGGTGGCCGAAGGCGGTTCCAGTGAAGTCCACATGCTCACCAGTGCAGTCAACCGGCTGCGCCGGGTCCGGGTCAGCGTGCGGAAGGGCAGAGCCGGGGGCAGAGTCGGATGTCCTTACGGCTCCTTGCACCGCGCTGTGCCCCGTCGGCCACCCCTGGGGGGTCCGGTAGCCGGAGGCCGTACGTCACCTCGGACGCGCAGCGCCGTGCCGGCGCCGCCCGCGCCGAGAGCAGGGCGGGGCGGGGCGGGGCGGGCCACGGTCGGACTCGCCGGGGTTGGGCACCGCACGGTCACGGGCGGCCCGCGACCGCCCCCAGGCGAAGGCGTCGCCCCTCTCCCGTTCGATGGCGAGGGCCTGCGTCGCACACTCCGGAGCCGCCAGCGCCCGGCCGTCCCCGGACGGTGCGCCGCGAGCGAGCCGGGCCCAGGTCAGTGCCTCCCGGCACGGGTGCCGCGCACGACGGCATCGCCGCGGCATCTGCCGACGACGGGTCGCCGGCTGCCACGGAGGTCCGGCGCGCTTCCGGTCCCTCGCCGCGAGCACGAGGGCCAGTTCGTGTGCGTCCTTGGCGCTGAGCAGGGCCTCAGGGACCGGCCGCAGGCTCTCGGGTAGCGCGCGCACCGCCTGTCCGTACGTCCCGGTGCCGGACCGCGGGACCCGGAGCAGACGTAGGGCACGTGCCGCGGCCATGTCGTCGCCGTGCCGCCGGGCGCTGTCCACGGCGCGGCGGATCAGCGGTTCGAGCTCGTGGTGGCGCGCGGTGCTCCGGAGGGCATACGACCATGCGGTGAGGAGGTCCACGGCGGGTCCCAGCAGTCCGGGGGTCGCGCCCAGGGCCCACTCCACGGCCGCGTACAGCCGCGGGTGCACGGTGTGCAGCCACTCGCGCGCGGCGTCGGCATCGGCGAACGCGCGCCCCGGGCTGTCCGGGCTGTCCGGGCTGTCCGGGCGGCTCAGCGGATCCGGCGGGGTGCCGGGCGGCCTGATCAGCCGCGACGCGGTCAGGACGGTGGCCCGCAGATGGTCGAAGAAGCGGTGCTGTGCGGCCTCCCGCTCGGCGGGGCTGTCATGGCGCTCGCCGAGCCGCCGGGCGAAGAGCCCGACCAGATCGTGGTAGCGGTAGCGGTCGTCGCCGTGCGCCTCGATGAGCCCGGCATCGACCAGCGCCTCGACCGCCGCCTCCGCCGCGTCGTCCGTGGTGTCCAGCAGCGCGGCCGCGGCGGCCCGGCAGAAGGTCGGCATACTGCCCAGGGCGAGGGTCCGGAAGGCGTGGGCGAGACCGGGCCCGAGGGCCTCGTAGCCGAGCCGGAAGGTCGCTTCCACTCCCAGGTCGCCCACGCGCAGCTCGTCGAGCCGCCGCTGCTCGCTCAGCCGGGCCACGAGGTCGGCCACGGCCCAGCCCGGCCGGGACGCCAGCCGGGCGGCGGCGATGCGTACGGCGAGCGGCAATCCGCCGCAGACGGCGACCAGTTCACGGGCGGCTTCCGGCTCGGCGGCCGCCCGCTCCGCCCCCACGATCGCGCCGAGCAGCCCCAGCGCCTCCGCTTCGTCCATCACCTCCACGTCGCCCCGGCCGGCCCCGGGCAGCGCGAGCGTCCGCGCACGGCCGGTGACCAGCACCGCGCACCCCGGCGCCCCGGGCAGCAGCGGCCGCACCTGTGCGCTGTCGCGGGCGTTGTCGAGGAGTACGAGGACCCTGCGGCCGGCGATCAGCGAGCGGTACAGGGCGGACTTCTGCTCCAGCCCGTCCGGTACGGCGCTCGCCGCGACGCCGAGGGCGCGCAGGAAGTGCGTCAGCACGGCGCCGCTGTCGGCCGGGGCCCGGCCGGTGCCCTGTAGATCCACATACAGCTGCCCGTCGGGGAAGCAGGCCCGTACGGAGTGCGCCACATGCAGCGCCAGCGCGGTCTTGCCGACCCCGCCGAGCCCACTGAGCGTGGCCACCACCGGCGCCCGCCCACCGGCCGCCCCGCGCAGCGCCGAGGCCAGGTGGGCGACGGGCTCCGTACGCCCCGTGAAATCGGCGATGTCGGGCGGGAGCTGAGCCGGTACGGGCGACGGCGGGGCGATATACCGGGCGTTCGGGGCGGGGCGGGGCCGGCGGTCTCGGCTGTCGTCCGGGCCGGGGCGTTCGGGGCGGGCACGGCCAGGGCCGGGGCTGTCAGGGCGGGCGCCTTCGGGACGGGGGCGGTCAGGCTCTGCGCGGTCAGGACGGGCGCCGTCGGGACGGGCGCGCTCGCCGGCGGGGCCGGAAACACGCCGGGTCCCAGGGCCGGCCCCAGGCCCGTTCCCGGACCCCGCCCCACGCCCGTGGCCCCCCGGCCGCGCGCGCAACTCCTCATACAGCGTCCGGAGTTCTGTCCCCGGACCGGTGCCGAGTTCGACGTCGAGGGTGCGGCGGGTGGCCGCATAGACCGCGAGGGCCTCCGCCCGGCGGCCCGCGCGGTGCAGGGTCAGCATCAGCAGGGCCTGGGTGCGTTCGCGCAGCGGATGCTCGGCGGCGAAGGCCCGCAGTCCGGCGATCGAGTCGCCCCGCGGACCGTCCCGTCCGCCCAACTCCAGCCCGCAGTCGAAGAGTTCCTCCTGGGCGGTGACGCACAGTTCGGTGAGCCGGTCGCGCTGCCGTTGTGCGTACGGTCCGGGCAGTCCGGCCAGCGGCATACCCTCCGGGAGGGCCAGCGCACCCCGCAGCTGCTCGTACGCGCCCGCGGTGTCGCCCGCAGACCGCAACCGGCGCGCCGTGACCAGCCGCTCCTCGAAGCCGGCCGCGTCCAGTGCCTCGACGGGGACCCGTAACGCGTAGCCGCCGCCCGACGACACCAGCAGCCGTCCCTGCTGCCGGGGGGCACGCTCCGGCTCCAACAGGCCGCGCAGCCGGGAGATATACGTCCGTACGGTGCCCACCGCCCGCGGCGGCGGCCGCTCGTCCCACAGCGCGTCCACCAACTGCGGTACGGGGACCGGCCGGCCGGCGTGCAGGAGCAGCATCGCCAGTACGGCGCGCTGTTGCGGCGGGCCGAGCGGCAGCGGACGGTCTCCGCGCCAGGCCCGCACCGGGCCGAGCACCTGAAACCGCAGCCGGCCGGCCCGGTCCGGGCTGCCCGCCCGCTCCGCGCCGGACGGCTCGTTCGCGTCGCTGTGCACCGCCAGCTCGCTCCCCTGCCCCTGTCGACCTGCCACGCCACCCCTTTGGACCAGCGCTGATGTGCCGGCCGTACCAAACGTAGCCCAGCATGCGGACACCGATTCCAGGAAAACGTCTGATATTGACCCAACGCCCCTTCCCCCCTTGTTCTCCGGCCGGCAGGGATTCCCGCCGACGCTCACCAGCGTTTCCGGTGCCCATCGATGTCCGGCAGGGCAACCGCGCTGCCCGTTCGGCTCCCCTTCCGCCTCTGGAGGCGAACAGTGCTGCGGCCGAAAATCGGCGTGGGGCCACCTGGGCCGGGCCACGGGGCCACTCAGGACGTACCCCGGACCACCGAATCACCGGCCGCCAGAACGGAGCCCTCGTGCACACACACGAACGGCGGGCCACGGGAGGGGAATCGGCGCCACGCACCGCGACCCGCGGACCCGAGCGCCCCCGCACCCCCGCATCGGCCCTGTCCACCCATGGGCCGGAGGCGCTGCGCACCCTCCAACGGACCGCGGGCAACGCGGCGGTCGCCCGCGCGCTGGCGCCGGAGCAGGCAAGAGAGCCACAGCAGGTGCAGCGGTACGCGGAGGGAGAGGCCGCGCACGGCTTCGACAAGGTCTCCACGCAGGGCGGTATCGCCCTCCGGGGCCGGCAGGAGGCATACGCCGACGCAGACATGATCACCGCCGCCGCGCACAGCCTCGAGTCCCAGGAGCGGGTGCCGATCACCCTGGAGCGCGGGGCGGCGGTGCAGGTCGGTGAGCGCACCCTGTACCGGGTATTGCCCGTGTACAAGGACGCGGCCAGGGCGGAGGCCGCCGTACGGGCCGCCGGGCGGCATCCGGAGGGTGCCGGTCACGAGCCCGTGCGCGGGGACACCGGGGCCCAGCGCGACGACAAGCGTGCGGCCTACCTGCGATCCCTGACCGACCCCCCGGAAGTCCGGCAGCTCGTCGACCTCACCCGGCGCATCGTGACGGCGCTCCAGGCGCGGGCCGAACCGCGCAGCTCCGCCGTCGACGGCCTGCGGGCCGAGGCCATGAAGCTGGCGGTGGCCACGATGGGCGGCGGCTGGGTCGCCGCGCGGTTCCCCTACCCGGAGCGCGCCGGCCGGGAGGGGCTGACCGACCTCGCCGTCCTGATGCCGGGCCTGACCTCCGAGTTCCTCGCCGGCCTCCCCGCCGTCGAGAACCAGGAGGCCCAGGTGCACGAGCTGCTCATCACGCTCCCGAACGACTGTCAGGCAGCGGCCGCCCAACTCATCGGCAGGCCGGCGGACGGCGGGCTCAGTGTGCGGCGGGACGCCCCCGCCGTCGGTGAGAACCACTTCGTCGATCTGACCGGAGCGGCCCCGGACGGCTGGGCGAACCACTTCGCCGCCGTCATCCTCCGCGACGGCTCCGACAGCCTGACGTACGAGGCCGCCGCCGATCGCACCAGTGCACTTCAGCACGGCAAGTCCCTCGGCTACTTCGCGCTGTACGGCCGGGCCGGGACCGACCAGTCCTTCGACACCGTCATCCGCGCCCAGAACCTGGCCTACGCAGCACGGACGGCGCCGCCCACGTGACCGAACGGGCAGTGCGCTCTGCCCCCGACGACGCCCGTTCGTCTCTACAGCCGGGGCCGCCCGTCCGCCAGGGTTGAAAACGTAGGGCGCAGAGACGGCCAGCAGTGGTCAGCAGGGTGATGGGGGAGGAACGACGTGCGGGCACAGGATCGGCAGCCGGGCTCGGGGAGCGCACGCCCGGGGGCGGCGCACCCCGCCCGTACGACGCCCTCCCCGGCTTCCGACGCGGCCCGTCAGACAGCGGCCGGCGAGGCGGAGCGGCTCACCCCGGAGGCGGCCGCCGCCCTCCAACGGGCGGTGGGCAACGCGGCGTTCTCGGCCGCTCTGGCCGGCCAGGAGCAGCACCGGCACGGCCCCGGCTGCGGACACGGCGCGCCCCCCACCGTGCAGCGCTCGGCGGTCCACGATGTCCTGCGCACCCCCGGCCGCCCCCTCGACGAGCCGGTCCGCGCCGACATGGAGACGCGCCTGGGCGCGGACTTCTCCGACGTGCGGGTGCACACCGACACCTCCGCCCATGAATCGGCCGAGGCCGTGCAGGCCCATGCGTACACCTCCGGTTCGCACATCGTCTTCCAGCGCGGCCGCTACGACACGTCCTCGGCGTCCGGCCGCCACATGCTCGCCCATGAACTGACCCACGTCATCCAGCAGCGCAACGGCCCGGTCGCGGGCACCGACCGCGGCGACGGGACCAAGGTGAGCGACCCGTCCGACCGGTTCGAGAGGGAGGCGGAGGCCACCGCGAGCCGGGTGCTGTCGACAGCGGTGCAACGGACGGACGGTCCGGCGCCCGCGCCGGACCGCGGCACCACGGGCGGGCATCATCCCGTACAGCGGACGTTCAAGATCGCGAACAAGACCGTCAGGACCGCTGACGATGTCCTTCCCGTCGAATCGCTGATCGCCAAGGGCAAGGCACGCCATGCCCGTTGGGACGACGACTTCAAGATCAAGGTCCGGAACGAACTCGTCAAGATGGCGGGCGAGGAGCAGGACCTCGGGCGGTACGGCTCGTACGAGGATCTCCTGGACTTCGCCGAGAAGCGGGTCCGCGCGGCAGCGGCGGCCCACCTCCCTCCGGTGGTCCCCACCGCCATCAAGACCGGTGCGTCGAACCCGGAGCACACGGCAGCGAAGATCTCCGAGACCGAGCAGATCCACCGCCTCGCCGAGGTCCGCCGACGGCTTTCGCTGCGCGGGACGGAACAGGACCTCGACGGTTTCCGCAATCGCCAGAAGATGGTGAACCCGTTCAAGCACAAGCCGACCGGAAACGCCTACTCCATCGGCCATACCGGAAACTTCGTCCTGGGCGGCCCCCAGGAAGGCGAGTACGACGTGCTCTTCGAACGCGCCGCGACCAGCAGCGGCCTGTCCGACAAGGAACTCGCCAAGCATTTCATCCGGGCTCTGACCGAGCCGGGGTATGACTTCGATGGCATGAGCGAGGACGGCCGCAAATACTGCACCAAGGTGGTCGCCATCATCCAGGGCGCCGAATTCCGCCGGGCCGCCGCCAACCCGACCGTGGCGATCGCCGCCTTCAACCAGGTCGTCACCGGCGAGGCCGGCACGCTGCACGAGGCCCTCAACCGGTACGCCATCTTCGCCAAGGCCAAGGGGAACTCCGCCACCGGCGGTTCCAAGGACTCGCAATTCCACCGTGATGCGGATGTGGACCAGGACGACGGGGACTTCAAGAAGCGGGCGATCAACGAATACCAGGCACTCGCTCAGCTGGTCTCCGCCAACGACTTCGACCCGAATGATGAGGAAGAGTTCTACAAGGGGTGCGACAAGATCGCAGCCACTTCGATGACCTCCTTCACCGCCACCTTCGAATACGCGATGCCCTGACCCTCATCGCCCGCAATTCCTTTCATCGTCAGCACACCGCACGAGAAGCAATCGAACCGGCCGGTTCGCCTATCCAGGGAGTAACAGAACATGCCCACCTACCTGTCCCCCGGCGTCTACGTCGAGGAAGTCGCCAGCGGCTCGCGGCCCATTGAAGGGGTCGGGACATCGGTGGCGGCCTTCGTAGGTCTCGCTCCCACCGGTCCGCTCAATGAGCCGACCCTGGTGACGAACTGGTCCCAGTACGTGGCCGCCTTCGGGGAGTTCACGGACGGGTACTACCTCGCGCACTCCGTCTACGGGTTCTTCAACAACGGCGGCACGGCCGCGTATGTCGTACGGGTCGGCGGGTCCGACGACGACGGAGCGCAGCAGGCCGCCGCGGCCCCGGAGGCGCCCAGGGCGCTGACCGCCGGTGAGCCGAGTGCGCTCGGGGCCTTCAAGGTCTCCGCGATCGCGGCCGGTTCCGCCAACGGCGGGGCGCTCACCGTCGAGGTGCAGGACGTCGAGGGCGAGGGCGGTGCCGACCGGTTCAAGCTGAACGTCAAGGACGGCGACAAGGTCGTCGAGAGCTTCGACGTCAGCGCGAAGAAGAGCTCACGGAACTATGTCGTCACGCAGGTGAAGCAGCGTTCCAAGACGATCGTCATCGAAGAGGCCGCCCCGGCCGCGCAGCTGACGAAGCCGGACGCGCAGCAGGTCACGCTGGCCCCGCCCACCGCCGCACCCACGGCGCCCGCCGGGAACGGCGCGGTCGAGCGGCTCGCCTCGGGCCAGTTCATCGGCGACTCCGCCGACCGCACCGGCTTCGGCGGCCTGGAGGCGCTCGACGAGGTCAACATGGTGGCCGTGCCCGACCTGATGGCCGCCTACCAGCAGGGCCTGATCGACCTGGAGCAGGTCAAGGCCGTCCAGCTGGGCCTGGTCGCGCACTGCGAGCTGATGGGTGACCGGATGGCGATCCTGGACCCGCCGCCGGCGCTCAACGCCCGCGACATCCGTAAGTGGCGCCAGGAGGTCGCGGGGTACGACTCCCGCTACGCCGCGCTCTACTACCCGTGGATCAAGGCCTTCGACCCGGCCACCGGCCAGACCCGCACCGTCCCGCCGTCCGGGCACATGGCCGGTGTGTGGGCCCGTAACGACTCCGAGCGCGGCGTCCACAAGGCCCCGGCCAACGAAATCGTCCGCGGCGCCGTCGACCTGGAGCTCCAGATCACCCGCGGCGAGCAGGATCTGCTGAACCCGGTCGGCGTGAACTGCATCCGGGCCTTCCCCGGCCGCGGCATCCGGGTGTGGGGCGCGCGGACCATGGCCTCCGATCCCGCCTGGCGCTACCTGAACGTGCGGCGCTACTTCAACTACCTGGAGGAGTCGATTCTCATCGGCACCCAGTGGGTGGTCTTCGAGCCGAACGACGAAGCGCTGTGGGCCCGTATCCGGCGCAACATCTCGGCGTTCCTGGTGAATGAGTGGCGCTCGGGCGCCCTGTTCGGACAGCGGCCCGAGGACGCCTTCTATGTGAAGTGTGACGCGGAGACCAACCCCGTCGAGTCCGTCGACCTGGGCCGGGTCGTGTGCGAGATCGGCATCGCGCCGGTCAAGCCCGCCGAATTCGTGGTCTTCCGGCTGGCCCAGTTCTCGGGCGGCGGCGGGGAGCTGGAGGAGTAAGCACACACCGCACCCGGGCCCAGCGCCCCTCCCTCCTCCTCATCCACTCTCCCGTCAGCACTTTTCTTCTCACCACAGGAGTGAACCACCTTGTCCCTTCAGCCCGGTGATGCCCTCACCTCACACAATTTCGGCCTCCAGATCGACGGCGTGATGGTCGAATACCTCCAGGAGGTCAGCGGACTGACCATGGAGCAGGACGTCATCGAATACCAGCAGGTCTCGGCGGACGGCAAGCCCGTCGTGAAGAAGATGCCCGGCACGAAGAAGGCCGGCGAATGCACGGTGACCCGCGGTATGACGCAGAGCAGCGCGTTCAGCGAGTGGATCAACAAGTCCATCGCGGGCGATATGGGTTCGGCCCGTAAGAACGCCACCATCATGATGATGGACTACCAGAACAACCCCGTGAAGCGTTACAACATGCGCAACGCCTGGTGCAGCAAGGTCGAGACCAGCGGGGTCAAGGCGGGCGACGCCGCCGCGCTGACCGAGCAGGTCACCATCGTCTTCGAAGAGCTGGTCATCGAGTAATGCGGCGCGAGGGCCCGGCGGGGGCGCAACAGCAACGCGAGCCGTTGCGTACGGAATTCGAGTTCGAGTTGCCACGCGGATTCGTGGACGAGTCCGGGGCCGTGCACCGAAACGGTGCGATGCGGCTCGCGACGGCACGGGACGAACTGATCCCGCTGCGGGATGTGCGGGTGCGCGAGAACCCGGCATATCTGTCGGTCGTGCTGCTGGGCCGGGTCATCACCCGGCTCGGGACGCTCGCATCCGTGCACGACGGGACGGTGGAGAACATGTTCGCCTCCGACCTGGCCTTTCTTCAGGACTTCTACCGGCAGATCAACGCGGAGGGGCATACCCGCGCCGCGGTGTCCTGCCCGCACTGCGAGGAGTCCTTCGAAGTGGAGCTGGCCGGGAGCCGCCTGGGGGAATCGTGACGTACGCGACCGGGCGTATCGAAGAGGAAGTCGCCTATCTCGCCTACCACTTCCACTGGGGCATCGACGACATCCTCGACCTCGAACACGCCGACCGGCGCGCGTACGTGTCACAGATCGCCGCCCTGGTGGAGCGGGCTGAAGGGAAGCAGTGACGGAGGATGGGGTTGTTCAGGTGGCGGCGGAGGTCGCGGGATGCCCAGGGTTCGCAGCCCGCGCAAGGGCCTGAGGCCGGGGCGGCCGCGGAGGCCGCTGCCGGGAGCGCGGACGGTGGCGGCGCCGGCGGCTGGTCTGCCGTGCCCCCCATACAGCGGGTCCTGGGAACGCCGCGCCCGGTCGCGGAGCCCGGCTTCGCCGCGTCGCTGAGCGCGCACCGCAACCCCTCCTTCGGCGGGGAACTGGGGCATGACGTCCACGCCACGGCCCCCGCTGGTGTGCTGCGCGACGCCCTGGTGCCGGTCACCGGCCGCCCCGCCGACCTCGCGCTCCCGGTCCTGCGGCTTCCGGTCGCGGGGCGGGAGGATGAGGCTCCGGACGGGAGCGAGGCGGTGGGGCCGGACGTCGGGGGACGTTTCGAGGCGCGGGGCGAGCCCGGGGTGCGTGCGGAGGCTCGGGGTGCGGCACGGGCGGAGGCTCGGGGTGCAGCGCGTGGGGAAACGCGCGGTGCGGTGCCCACGGAAAGTCGAGCTGCGGCACGTCCGGTGGTCCGGGACGCGGGCCCGGCGGAGACCCGGGCCGCCGTACAGCGGGCGGCGGCGCCGGGCGCGGCGCGTAACCCGACCGCTGCCGTTCGCGCTCCTCGTCAACCGGCTTCGGGAGGCGAGAGCTCGTCCGCGATCACCTCGCGGAACGACTCGCCGAACGCAGCATCGGCCATAGCGCCGGGCGCGCCTCCGGTCGCCTCGGCGGGCGGGCCGTCCGCCAGGCCGTCCGTGACCCCGTCCACCACGCCGTCCGTCACGTCGTCCGTCACGCCGACTGCCGTGCCGTCGGGCGGCCTGCGGAGTGCACAGAGGTCGGCGGTGGCCAAGCCGTCATCCAGCGGTGAGGGCGGGGTGCGCAGGGGTGGCACGGCCGCACCCGGTGCGGAGGTCGCGCCTGGTGTTACCCCCGTACCCGGTGCCGCGGCCGCGCACGGTGGCGAAGCCGCACACGGAGGCGAGGCTGCGCCCGGTGACGGAGGTGGGGCTGCTCGCTCCGCATCGCCTGGGGCGAGGTCGGCCGGCCTCCCCTCAGCCATGCCGGTAGCCAGGCCCGTACGGAAGGCCGTCGGCGCGCGGTCCCCGCTCACCTCGGCCGGCAAGGTCGCGATGCCGCCGCGCCGCCTGCGGCCGGCCGCCGCGTCGAAGGCGTCGAGCAGCGGCACCGCTCCCTCCCCTGCCCACGCGCCCTTGCAGCGCACCGAAGCACCAGCGCCCTCGGCCACCACGCGTCCGGAAGCGGCGCCCCCTGTCTCTCCCCCCTCCCCCCGCACCCCTGCCGCCGAACCGGCGAGCGAGGGTGCGGCACCGGCCCCCGCCGCTGTACGACCTGACACCCCCCACCGGGTCGTCCAGCGGCGGGCGGCCGGCCCACGCAAGCCGATCGGCCCGGACCAGGGCAGCGCGCCGAAGACCGCCCCGACCACGGACGCCGTACCGGGTGCCGGCCCGGCGCCGGGTAAGGACGCGACCCCGCCGGCTTCAGGCACCGCACCGAGCGCGACCCCGCCGGCTTCAGGCACCGCGCCAAGCGCGAGCCCTGCCACGAACCCGCGACCGGTTTCGGGTACGTCCTCGCCCAAGAGCACGCCCCCACGCGCGAACGCCAACACCACTGATCACGCAGCGCCGAGCGCGAGGCCGAGCGCGACGCGAAGCCCCGCCGCGAGCCCGGCCGCGGGCAGCGACGGCGACGGCGACGGCGACCGAACGCGGCGGCCGGTCCAGCGAGCCGTGCAGCAAGCCGCCCAGCGGCCTGCGGGGAATCCTGGGGTAACAGGACGCCAGCGCCTCGGACTTGGCGCTCCACTGCTCCCTGGCGCGGAGACCGACACCCCGGCCAAGGACGTTCCGGCCAAGGACGTCGCGGGCGGCGCACGACCGGCCCAGCCGCCGGCCGATGAAGGCCGTACGCCGGACCGGCGACAGCCCTCACGCCCCGCGATCCCCCGAAAGCCACTGATCGGCGCGCCGACGGAGTCCACCCCGGTCCGTCGCGAGGGCGCTGCACCGACGCCCAGGGCTACGCCGACACCGGCACCGGCCCCCACAGCGACGCCGGCCCAATCACCGACCCCGGCACCGGCCTCGCTCCGAACGCCGCTCCCCACCCCGGGGCCAACCTCGTCCCCGACCCCGACTCCGGCCCCGGCCCCGGCCCCGTTGCAGCGCTCCGCGAAGGCCCTCGAACGCCCCACCCCCGTAGGCCCGTTGCCGACAACACACACACCGGAAAGCCGTACACCAGAGATCCACACCCCGGAATCCCGTAACCCACAGCCCCACCCACGGGAATCCCCCACGTCGGACGGCCGTACCCCGCAATCCAGCACGCCGGGATCCCGTACGCCGCAATCCCGTACGCCGAAAACTCCCCCGCAGGACTCCCCTGCACCGACGAACCAAGCGCCGACGAACCAAGCGCTCACGAGCCGGCCTCAGACAGCCAGCGCGCACCGCCCTCCCGCCGTCGCTCCCCTCGTCGCCCGTCGCGCGCCCCTCGCGTCCGCACGTGCGCTGGACCCAGGTGCACGGCAACGGCCCACCGGCCACGGGGCGGAGGCTGCCGGATCCGCGGCGGTGCAGCGCTCAAGCGTGCAAGCACCACCCGCCGTCCCTCTTCGCACCGCGACGAGAACGGCGCGCCCGGAGAGCCCCGCTGCCGCAGCGGGACCGGCGTCCCGACGAGTGGCAGCCGCCCCGGCAGTCGCCCTACAGAAACCGGCGTCCGCGCCGACACCCACACGGACACCGGGCTCCTCGCGCACGGTCCGCACCGCACCCGGCGTCCCCGGCATGCCCATGGCGCAGCCCGCGCCCACCGCTCCCGGCGCCCCGGCACCCGCACGGCCCCCGAGCCCCTCCCACACCCCGTCCCACACGGTCCGCACCGCACCCGCCGCCCCCGGCATGCCCGTAGTGCAGCGCGCCCCCATCGCTCCCGGCGCCCCGGCACCGACCCCGACCCCGACCCCCCAGCCGCGCACGTCGCCCACCCCATCCACACGCCACCAGTCAGCCACCCGAGCCACACCCCCCGGCCCCACCCCGCCGGCAACCTCCCGCCCCATCCAACGCACCCCCAACACCCCCAACTCCCCCACAGAAGCCACCCCAAAGACCGTCCCAACCACCCCAACCGCCTCCACCACGGCCACCCCACCCCCCACCGAACCCACCACCCCCACCGACCCCGCCGCCCTCGACGCCCTCGCTCGGCGGCTGGTGGCGCCGCTCTCGCGGCTGCTCCGTGCCGAGTTGCGCGGGGATCGCGAGCGCATCGGCCGACTCCGCGATCACGGCCGCTGACCCGCGCCCGTCCACGTCCCTGTCCCCATCCCGATCCCCCTCCCCCGCCAGCCCGCTCATCGCCACCTCACCCGAAAGAACCACCGACCATGCCTCAGGCCCAGGACCCCGGTTCCACCGTCTTCTTCAAGCTGACCATCGACGGCCAGGACCTCGGCCTGTTCAACGGCTGCGACGGACTGGCCTCCGAGGTGGAGGTGGAGCAGCGGCAGGAGGGTGGCAACAACGGTTTCGTCTGGCAGTTGCCCACCCGTGTGACCTTCTCCACGATCCGGCTGACCCGGCCGCTCACCGCCGACACCTCCCGGGTGGCCGCCTGGATCTCGTCGCTCGCCACCGGCATCAGCCGGCCCACCGCGCAGATCGCCGCACTGCGTGCCGACGGCTCGGTCGTCGCGCAGTGGGGGCTGGTGGAGGTGCTGCCGGTGCGCTGGCAGGGGCCGAGTCTGGACCCGGCCAGCCCGGGGGTGGCGACCGAAACGCTGGAGATCGCGCACCACGGGTTCACCGACGCGGGAGGTGCCTGAGGTGGCCGCACCGACCGGCGGGAAGGCGGGCGCGAGCCTCGTACGGGCCGCCCTCGCGATCCATCAGCCCCCCACCGACCTCGGCGGCTCCATCGGCGGGCGCATCGGTGAGGTGGAGTTCCAGTTCAATCCGACCCAGTTGCAGCTCGGGCGGGAGGCGGAGTGGCACACCCAGGCAGCGGTCGCCTATATGCGGGGCGCGCCGCCCAAGTTCACCGGCACCCGGCCCGCCACCCTCCAGCTGGAGGTGTTCCTGGACGCGTCGGGCACCCCGAATTCCGGGAAGGTGCAGAAGCAGATCGAACTGCTGCTGTCCTGTTGTGAGGTGACGGCGCAGAGCGTCAACTCCAAGCGCCCTTCGCCGCCTTGGGTGCGGTTTTCGTGGGGGTCGTTCAACACGGTGCAGTTCGTGGCGTACGTGACGAGCGTCAGCGCCACGTACACCCTCTTCAACCCCACCGGCGAACCGATCCGCGCCACCTGCACGCTGTCCCTGACCGAGGTGGCCATGCCCACCAAGGGACAGAACCCCACCTCGGGCGCGCTCTCCGCACGCCGGATCCACCGCACGGTCGCGGGTGACTCGCTCGCCTCGCTGGCCTGGCGGGAGTACGGGGACGCGACCCGCTGGCGGCTGATCGCGGAGGCGAACGAGATCGACGACCCGATGCGGCTGCGGCCGGGCACGGAGCTGCTGCTGCCCGCCGCCGATGAAGACCCTCCCGAAGACCGGCCCGCAAGCCTTTCGGAACACCGTCCCACCGGCCACCCCACCACCCACGAGGCCGCCCGATGACCAGCGAGAGCATCCGATGAGTGAGAAGACGTACACCAGCGTCCTGCATGCCGAGATCGGCGGCTCGCCGCTGCCCGACAAGCTCGCCGCCCTGCTCATCGCGGGCTGGGTGGACGCGAGTGTCAATGTGCCGTCCGCTTTCGAGCTCACCTTCAGTGACTCGGGGTCGGACATCCTCAAGACCTTCCCGCAGATCAAGGTCGGCGCGAAGGCGGTGCTGTCGCCCTTCACGGACGGGCAGCGCGGCACGCCCATGGTGACCGGCGAGGTCACCGCCCTCGAAGTGGACGCGGACGCAAGCGGAAAATACCTGGTCGTACGGGGCTACGACCCGGGGCACCGGCTGCTGCGCAATCGCCGGGTCGCGGGCTACCCCAACATGACCGCGAGCGACATCGTGCGCCGTCTCGCCGGCCTCAACAAGCTCGCCATCGGCAAGGTGGAGGCCACCCGCACCGTCTACGAGCTGGCCACCCAGCCCAATATCAGCGACTGGGACTTCCTGACCCGTCTCGCCCAGGAGAACGACGTCCATCTCTCCTTCGACCCGCAGGGCAAGCTCCAGTTCGGCAAGCTCACCCCGGCGGCGTCCGCACCGGCCGACAGCACACCGGCCGCGCAGAGCCCGTACGTCCTGGAGTTCGGCCACAACGCGATGCACAGCAGGATAGCCGTCACCGCGGCCGGTCAGGTCGACAAGGCGGGCGCGCGCGGCTGGGACATGCGGGCCAAGCGTGCGCTGTCCGCCCAGTCCCCGGCCACCACGAGCAAGGACATCGTCGCGGACATCGCCCCCTCGGCGCTCAGCAAACCGTTCGGGAAGGCCGAACTGACCGCCACGAACACGCCGTTCACCACCCAGGCCCAGGTCACCCATGCCGCGCGCGCCCTTGCCGACGATGTGGCGGGCTCCTTCGCGGAGCTGGAGGTGGCGGTCACCGGGAATCCGAAGCTGAAGCCGGGGCAGCCCGTCGCGCTCAAGGGCGCGGGTTTCCCCTTCGAGGGGAAGTACACGGCCACGGGCGTCCGCCATGTCTTCGAGTCCGGGCGGCAGTTCACTACGTGGCTGAATGTGTCTGGGCGGCAGTTCCGTTCGCTCTACGGGCTCGCGTCCGGCGGTGCGGACGCCGCGCCGCCCATGCCGGGTGTGGCCATGGCGCTGGTCAGCAATGCCAAGGACCCACTGAAGCTGGGCCGGGTCAGGCTGCGCTTCCCCTGGCTGTCGGACACCTACGAGAGCGACTGGTGCCGGGTCGCGCAGCTGGGCGGGGTACGGGGCGGCGGACTGATCCTGCCGGAGGTCGGCGACGAGGTGCTGTGCGCCTTCGACCGGGGCTCGCTGGAGCATCCGTACGTCCTCGCCGGGCTGTACAACGGCCGCGACAAGCCGACGCCCAACACGGACGGGCTCCAGCCGGTGGATCCGACCAGCGGCCGGGTCAACTGGCGCTCCCTCGCCTCGCGCAGCGGCCACACCGTCGAGCTCGTCGACGCCAAGTCCCGGATGAAGAGCGGCATCAGGCTCCAGACCGGCAACGGCAGGCTCACCGTCCACATGGACGAGACACGCACCCAGGTCACCATCCGCAGCGACGGTTCCGTCTCCATCACCGGAACCCGGAACGTGAGCATCAAGGCGGGCGGCAACCTGTCGCTGACCGCGGGCGGCTCGCTGACGATGAGCGCCGGCGGGGCGGTCGACATCAAGGCGGGCGCGAAGTTCGGCGTCGCGGCGGGCGCCGTGGCGGACATCAACGCGACCGGCGCCATCAGCCTCAAGTCGGCGGGCGCGGTGGCCGTCAACTCGGTCGGTGCGGTCTCCGTCAGCGCGGTCGGCGCGGTAGCCGTCAACGCGGGCGCCGCGGCAGCCATCAACTCGCCGGCCACGGTCACGCTGAACGCACCGGCCGTCCTGCGCAACGGCATTCCGTTCTAGGGGACTTGAGGAAGTTGAGGGGATATGCATCTCAAGGGGGGCACCGGACATGAGTGAACAGTTCGTCGGTGCGGGCTGGGCCTTCCCGCTGCGTACCGACGCGGGCGGCGGAATCGCACTGGCCCGCCGGGAGCGGGAGATCGAGGAGTCCATCCGGCTCGTCCTCGCCACCGCGCCCGGCGAGCGGCCGATGCGGCCGGAATTCGGCTGTGCCGTGCACGACATGGTCTTCGCGCCGGTCAACGAGGCGACGGCCGGCCGCATCCGCTACGAGGTGCGGTACTCGCTCGACCGCTGGGAGCCGCGTATCGAGGTTCAGGACGTCGAGGTGAGCCCGGCGCCCGACGAGCCGTCCGTGCTGTTCATCGACGTGCGCTACAGCGTGCGCGGCACCAACAACCCGCGCAGCCTCGTCTTCCCCTTCTATGTGATCCCGTCCACGGAATCGCCGTCCACCGAAAGCGAAGCCTGATGGCCCTGCCCGCACCCCATCTCGACGACCGGCGCTTCCAGCAGTTCGTCGACGACGCCAAGCGCTATATCCAGCAGCGCTGCCCCGAGTGGACCGACCACAATGTCTCGGACCCCGGTGTGACCCTCATCGAGGCCGTCGCCCATATGGCCGACCAGATCGTCTACCGCCTCAACCGGGTGCCGGAGAAGAACCATCTGGCCTTCCTCGACCTGCTGGGCGTCACCCTCTTCCCGCCCTCCGCCGCCCGCGCCGACGTCACCTTCTGGCTCTCCGCCCCGCAGCCCGAGCCCGTGGTGCTGCCCGCGGGGACGGAGGTCGCCACCGGCCGGACCGAGACCGAGGAGGCGGTGGTCTTCGCGACCGAGGACGATCTGACCGTCGTGCCCTGCGAACTGGACGCCGTACTGCGGCAGGAGGTGGGGACCACCCCCGAGGACTGCGGTCAGGACATCTTCGGCGGCAACGATGTGTCCGTCTTCTCGGCCGCCCCGCAGCCGGGCGACACCCTGCTGTTCGGGCTGTCGGTGGCGGTGCCGCGGTGCGCGGCCGTGTTGCAGCTGGACAGCCGGGTGGACGGCGTCGGCGTCGACCCGCGTCAGCCGCCACTGCTCTGGGAGGCGTGGACCGCCGACGGTTGGGCGAAGTGTGAGGTCGCGGAGGACTCCACCGGCGGCCTCAACCGGCCCGGCGAGGTCGTGCTGCACATTCCGGCCGGGCACACCGGCTCCCGCGTCGGCCGGACGGATGCCGCGTGGCTGCGCTGCCGGGTCGTCGAAGCCGCGCCGGGTCAGCCGTTCTACAGCGCCTCACCGACCGTACGGTCCGCCTCCGCGTTCACCATCGGGGGCACGACGGCGGCGGCACACGCCGTCGTGGTGCAGGACGAGCTGCTCGGCGAGTCCGCGGGCGTGCCCGGCCAGCGGATGCGCCTGGCCCACGCCCCCGTCGTCGCCGACCGCCCGCCGCTGCGGCTGGAGGTCTCGGACGGCGACGGCTGGCAGGAGTGGCAGGTCGTCCCCGACTTCGCGGCCTCCGGCCCGCACGACCGGCACATCACACTGGAGGAGGCCACCGGCGAGATCGCGTTCGGCCCTTCGGTGCGCGAACCGGACGGTTCCATAAGGCAGTTCGGGGCCGTGCCGGACAAGGGCTCGGTGATCCGGGTCCCGTCCTACCGCACCGGCGGCGGCCGGTCGGGCAATGTGGCGCGCGGTGCGATCCAGGCGCTGCGCAGCTCCATCCCGTACGTGGCGCGCGTGGAGAACCGTGAGGCGGCGCGCGGCGGGGTCGACGGCGAGACGGTGCAGGAGGCGAAGGTCCGCGCGCCGATCACGCTGCGCGCGCAGGAACGGGCGGTGACGGCCCGCGACTACGAGGAACTGGCGAGGCGCGCGGCCCCCGAGGCCGCCCGGATCGCCTGTCTGGCGGTCGATCCCGCCGAGCCCTCCACGGGCGCCGCGAGCACTTCGGGCCCCGAGGCCGGCCGGACCGGCCGGACGGGCGAGAACGCCGTCCGGGTCCTGGTCGTCCCGCAGGCCGTCCCCGACCGCGGCGGCCGGCTCCGCTTCGAACAGCTGGTGCCGGGTGAGGAACTCCTGGGCCGCGTCACACAGTTCCTCGACGAGCGCCGCCCGGTGGGCACCCGCCTCGCGGTCGGCCCGCCCTTCTACCAAGGCGTCACGGTCGTCGCGACGCTGCACTCCTTCCGGGCGGCGCGGGCCGACCGCGTCCGCGCCGAGGCCCTGGACGCGCTCTACGCCTACCTCGACCCGCTGACCGGTGGCGCCCACGGCGACGGCTGGCCCTTCGGCCGACCGCTGCGCTCCGGGGAGATCTTCGCGGCCCTTCAGCGCGTACCCGGTGTGGAACTCGTCGACGAGGTCCTGCTGCACCCCGCCGACCCGCTCACCGGCCGCCGCGGCGACGCCACCGACCGCATCGAACTCGCCCGCTCCGCGCTCCTGTTCCCCTTCGACCACCGCGTCCGCGTGATCGAGGCCCGATGAGGGGCACCCCGGCGGGGATGACGTCCCCGCATCCTCTGGGCGGGCAACTCCCCGCGGTCTACGCCGACGACGACTTCGCCCAGCGCTTCGTCGAGGGCCTCGATGTCGTCCTCGCTCCCCTCTTCAACGTCCTGGACTGCCTGGAGAGCTACTTCACGCCCGCGCTCGCCCCCGAGGACTTCGTCGACTGGCTGACCACCTGGGTCGGCACCGAACTCGACGGCACGGAACCGCTGGCCACCCGCCGCCGCGCCGTGGCCACGGCCGTCTCGCTGCATCGCGTACGCGGCACCCGGCGCGGCCTGTCGGACGCTGTCGAGCTGGCCTTCGGGGTACGCCCGGAGATCATCGAGAGCGGCGGCGCGACCTGGTCCAGGCGGCCTCTGGGTGCCTTCCCGGGCTCGCCGTACCCCGGCCTGCGGGTGACCCTGCGGGTCCGCGACCCCGCCACCGTCGACCCGCACCGTCTGCACGCCGTCGTCGCAGCGGCCTGTCCCGCACACCTCCCCTTCGCGGCCGAGGTGACCCACCTGCCCACCCCTGAAGGAACCTGACCATGCCCAGCGACCACACCACCTGCCCCGACTGCGGCTCCCCCGCACCCCAGACGGACCAGTCCTTCTGCGACTCCTGCGGAGCCTTCCTGCGCTGGGACCGGCCGGCGTCCACCGCGGACCAGGGACGTACGACCGCCCCGGCCCCTCCGACGCCCGGAACCCCCGCCACGAACGCCCTGCGATCCGCCGCCGGCACGGGCACCCCGGACCACGCCGGCCGGTCCGCCGACGCCACGCCTCCCACGGCACCCCCCGCTGCCACTCCCGCACCTGCGCCCGCCACCGGGCACGACGGCGGCACCGGCCCGGCCGCCCCGAAGCCGGGCGCCGACGGAGAACCGACCACCCCACTCCCGCCCGCCACCCCGCACCACGAGGACACGGGCCGGTCCCGGTCCGGCGCGGACGGCCGGAACAACCCGGACAGCCACGCCGGTCAAGCCGGTCAGGCCGGCCAGGACAGCGGCGAAAGCCGGCCCGGCCCGGACGCCGCCCGTCCGGCCGGCGAACGAGGCATCTCCGAAACCGGAATCCGCGCCCTCCTCGTCCCCGTACCGGGCGCCTCCGCCACCCCGCCCCCCGAGGCGCCCGGCAGCGTGCTGCCGGGCCGTCCCGACGCGGCCCGGCCCCGGGTCCGCACCCCGGAGGCGGCCCCCCAGCCCGAGAACGGCGCACCGTGCCGGAGCTGCGGAGTCCTCAACACGCCGGGCCGGCACTTCTGCCGGAGCTGCGCCCTCCCCCTCGTCGAGACCGCGCGCGAGGCCGGCGAAGGCCCGTACGCCGGGCAACGGCCGCGCCTGGACCGCGGCCGCGCCAAGTGGATCGCCCGGGCCGTGGTGGCGGCGGTGATCGCGGGCGTCGTGGTCGGTGGGATCATCGGCGGGCCGCCGGCCGCCCAGGCCGTGCAGGACCACTTCGCCAAGCGCGTCCCGGTGCCCGCCACCACCTGGAAGGCCTCGCACTCCGGCCAAGGCCACGACGCGAAGCTCGCGTTCGACGGCTACTCCAACACCTGGTGGGGCACCGGCTATTCGGGCAACTCGGACGGCCAGTACCTGGAGGCCGCCTTCGGCCAGCCCACCGACCTGCTCAACATCCTGATCACCCCCGGCGCCTCGGCACGCACCCCGCAGGCCGAGGACCCGGCCCGTCCGCACGAGTTCGATCTGATCGTGACCGACTCCGCGGGCAAGCGGCACCTCTCGCACGCCCGGATCAATGACGGCGGGGTACAGAAAATCGATGTGGCGGTACGGAACGCGATGACCGTACGGCTAGTGCTGCACTCCGCGTACGGCATCGCGGGGGACAAGCAAGTAGCCATCGGCGCCCTGGAGTTCTTCGGGCGGTCGATGAACTAGTCGCTGAACCAGTCGAAGAACTAGCCGACGGGGACGGCCGGAGGGGCTCGGCTGCTGTGGGGGGCGTGCTCAGCGCCCGCCCCCCCGCAGAGCCGACCGGGCGAGCGGGTGACCAGGCGGGGCATCAACCGACAGCGGAACGGCCGGTCCTCGCGCAACCCGTTCGGCATGCTGTGCGGTCTGGTCCGGTATGACGGATTCAGGAATGCGCATGCGGCGGCCATGCGCCACCACGGCCGGGGCGGCCGCCCTGGTGGTGGCGCTCAGCGGGGCAGTGACCTCCTGTGACGCGGAGCGGTCCCAGGGGACGGAGAAGCAGTCCTCGGCGGCGGCGAAGCACTCCCAGGGGCCGCAACTGGCGCTCACGCACATGGTGAACACGTACTACCTTCCGCGGCCCACAGCGTCCGACGCCGGCGATCGACCCACCGACAGCCGCCCCTCCGAGTACAAACTCCGCCTGACGACGAGCAAGCCTCCCCCGGGCAGGGACCCGCAGCGCGTCGAGGACGTCAAGGTGACCTTCGACCTGTCCGCCGTGAAAGACAGCGCGACGCTCCACTGGGTGAACAAGGGCTACGGCTGCACCCGCTCCGCCGACTCCCTGACCTGTGCTCCGGGGGACATCAAAGAGGGCGAGGGCGCGGAGTTCACCCCCTTCGCCATGAAGCCCCGCCCGGACGCGGCGAAGGGCCCGGCCGGGCCCGTGAACATCACCGTGACCAGCACCAGCGCACCAACCGTCCGCCACACCACGCAACTCGTCATCGGCGCACCCGTCCTGACGGCACGACAGGAAGAGTCGCGGACCGAGGTGAAGCCGGGCTCCGAGTTACGGCTGAAGCCCGCCTTCGGCAACAGAGGGGACACCGACATCGACGACGACCTCCTCGTCGTGGTGACGGCGGACCGGGCGACGCTGCGCAAGAAGTACCGCAACTGCCGTTATGACAAGGCCGCCGTGCCCACCAAGGCGGTGTGCGCGGTTCCGGGGCCGCTGCCTGCCGGGGCGGCGTACGAGACGGACGGGCCGGTCAGGGCCGTGACCGACAAGACGGCGCGGCGCGGGCGGATCTCCTACACCGTGTACCGGGCCCATGACCCCCAGGATGCCGAGCTATTGCCCGGCTCGGCCCCGCGGGGAACCGGCCCGCTGCTCGGGCTCCGCCGCGTCGACGGCGGCGGCAGCACGTTCACCACGACCGGGCACTGGAAGGCCGAAATGGCCACCGGAGGGCTGGAGTTCGTCACCACGCAGGTCCATGATCGGCAAGCCCCGGGGCTCACCATCAAGGGCAGGGTGGGCCAGGTGGTCGACGTCGAGGTGCTCACCCCGGACCCCGCCCACCAGGGTGCCACCCGGCTGACCCTGCCCGAGGGCACCAGCCTGGTGGGGCGTCGCGACGGGGATCCGAGCGAACTCCTCTTCTGCACCTACAGCGAAGACGGGAACGGGCCGGTGGAGTGCCCCGCACCGCAGATGACCAGTCCGATCCTGCGGGTCCGTATCGACAAGCGGGTGGCGGGTGCCCAGGGGACGATCTCCGTGCCCGCCGATCCGAGCGACCCGGCGCCGGACCCGGACCCGGAGAACAACACCTCGCCGATCAAGGTGGAGTACCTCGACTGACGGGCCGCCGCGGACAGCGTGCCGGCCGAGCGCCGGAGGACCGGGCCCGGACGCCGCTCATGCCGACTCGAAGGTGCGGGCGGGTGGCGTCGTCCGCTCGTTCTGCACCGTGTCGGACACGGTGAGCGGGTGCGGCGCGGCACGCCGGCCGGGCCGGCGGTGCGGTGGGACATGCCGGCGGACATCGTCGATGCCCCGGCGCATGGCGGTGCGGAGCCACCTTCCGAGGGGGCGTTCGACGAGGCGGTGGATGAGCCAGGCGACGGCCAACATGAGCGCGGTCACCGAGGCCACCAGGGCCGGGGCGGGGACGCGGTCCCGGAAGTGGTGGATGAGGGTCATGCCGATGTTCAGGTGGATGAGGTAGAGCGGGTAGGTGAGCGCTCCCGCGGTGGTGAGCCACTTCCCCTGGATCCGGTCGCAGGCGCCGAGCGCGATGGCGCCGATGAGGGCGAAGGCGGCCACGATGACGATGCGGGCCGGCCAGGTGGGCAGGGCGTCCGCGGCGGCCGCGCCGAGGTTGACGGCCAGACGGTCGTCGATATAGCGCTGCGCGAGCAGCAGTTGCAGGATCACGATCGCCCACAGGACCGCGTTGGGCCGGTGGCGGCACATGAGGGAGAAGGCGATGCCCGCGATGAAGAAGGGTGCGTACTGCGGCATCGCGAACTCGGTGATCAAGGGGGTCTTCAGGACCGGTGCGAGGGCCGCGGCCGCGGTCCACACCCCGCACAGGATCAGGCAGTTGCGATAGGTGACGCCGAACAGCATGACCACAGCCGTGATCAGGTAGAACTTGAGCTCCACGAAGAGCGTCCAGTACACCGGGTCGACGTCGGGGGTGTCGTTCCCGCCCTGAAGCATGGTCAGGTTGGTGATCACCGTGTCCCAGCCGCGCAGCGAGGCGACCTCCGGCCAGGTCTTCACGACCACCACGGTGAGCAGGATGCCGGCCCAATAGGCGGGGAACAGCCGCGCGAGGCGGGAGACGGCGAATTCACCCACCGTGCGGCCCCATACGCTCCGGCAGATGACGAAGCCACTGATCAGGAAGAAGACCTCCACCCCGAGCCACCCGTACTGGGCCACCTGGTGTGCGGTGGGGAAGATCGTGTCGGTGGCGTGGCCCCACGGCCGGGCGAGGGCGACGTAGTGGTAGAAGACCACCATCAGGGCGGCCAGCAGCCGCAGTCCGTCGAGTGCGGCGAGCCGGTGCCCCGAGCGGCGCTCGGCCATCGTGCAACCCCCCAAGCGCTCGGGTCAGGAACGCTCCGTGTCGGAAGAGGCTCGCAGGCTGCAAAGAACCCGTGAGTACGTCGTACGCCCGTGGTACCACCCGCAGATGTGCAGCGGCCCTTGCGGCGTCGCGATGCACTCAGTCGGTAGCACGGGCGGACGCCACCATCACGGTCCGCACACAACCGTAAGGTGTTCGTGGCATATGGCGACGCGGCAGGACTCCCGGTCGGCCGGGTGTTCGCACAGCGAGTACTGCCGGGTGAGCCCGAGCCGCTTCTCCTCATGAACGAGGAGAGCGGCTCAGCGCGGCCTGCGGTCAGCGGCCCGGAGTCCGGAGGACCGTGGCGCCGGTTGTGGTCAGGAGCAGGGCTTGTAGAAGTGCTTCCAGCCGTCGCCGGGCATGGCCGGCGGCTCCGACGTGGTGCCGAACGCGCCGTACTTCACCTGAAGTTCGTAGTCATATTTCCCCGGACCGCTGCGCGGGTTCGTCAGGCGCACGTCCCGGTCCAGCCCTCCGTCACCGGAGTTGTTGAGGATCGCGAGGTCCGGGTACGCGTCGCCGCCGTAGTTGGCGATCCGCAGCTGCCGCGCCTCGCCGTGGTCGCCGATGTCGGAGTGCCGGGACTTGGCGGAGCTCAGATTCGACCGCTTGAGCGGCCCGGGGCGGTATTCCGCGACGCGCGCCGTCGAGGGGTCGTCCCCGCCGGCGGGCGTGACGAGGTTGACGACCAGGTCCAGTTTGCCGTCCCGCTGGAAGTCGGCGACCGCGGCGGTCGCGACCTCCCCCTTCTTCGCGCCGAGAAGGGCGCTGACGGCGTGCTTGGGGCCGAACGAGCCGTTCGCGGTCCCCCACTGGACCGTCATCTTGGTACCGGTGAGGCCGGGATTGCTGATCTTGTCCCGGCGCCCGTCGCCGTCGAGATCGCCGAGCAGCGTGGTGGCATCGGCCAGGCACGGGGCCGTCGCCGTGGCGGCCTTACCGCCCGGGGCCGGCGCGGCGGCCGCACTGGCCTGGAAACCGGCGACACTCAGGGGCAGGGTGACGGCCGCGACCGGCACGGCGATCAGGCGTAAGCGCTTGTGCAGCATCTTCAACTCCTCATGTGTCGTTGCTGCGAGGTGAGATGCCGTCAGCGTCCGGCACGTTGACGCCCGGATCGCTGTATTACACAACCGTGACGTGCGAACGGGGTGTCGCCGCCCGGACGAGCCCCGCGACGGCTCGGGACCGGCTGTGCGGCGGCCAGGCGATCACCGTCGTGACCGGCGGCGCATCCAGCACCGGTACGGCGGCGAGATCCTCACGTAGTTGGGTTCGGCACGACTCCGGCGCGATCCAGCAAGCGCGGCCGAGCGCGATCAGCTGGAACAACTGCGCATGGTCCCGGGCCTGCGGGCCGGGGCCGTCCGGGTAACTGCCGTCGCGGCCGGGCCAGCGCGGCATCGGCAGGTCGGGCAGCTCGGTGACGTCGGCCGTGCGCACCTGGGCCCGGCCGGCCAGAGGATGCCCGGCCGGCAGAATCACCACCTGCCCCTCCGTGCAGAGCTCTTCGGTGTCGAAGCCGGCAGTAGTGTCGAACGGCAGGTGCAGCAGAGCCACGTCGGCCCGGCCGTCGCGCAGCATGCGTTCCTGCTCTCCGATGCCGCACAGGAGCAGATCGACGGTGACCGCATCGGGTTCGGCGGCGTAGGCGGCGAGCATTTCCGCCAGCAGTTCGCTGGACGCGCCGGCCTTCGTGGCGAGGACAACGCCGGGCCGGCCGGTGGCGGCGAGCGCAGCGCGGCGGGTGCGACGTTCGGCGGCCTCGACCGCATCGAGCGCCGCCCGGGCCTCCCGCAGGAGCACGGCCCCGGCCTCCGTCAGGGTGACCGCGCGGCTGGAGCGTTCCAGCAGCGCCGCTCCGAGGCGCCGTTCGAGCTGGCGGATCGCCCGCGACAGCGGGGGCTGTGCGATGCCGAGCCGCTGCGCGGCCCTCCCGAAGTGCAGCTCCTCAGCGACGGCGACGAAGTACCGCAACTCCCTTGTCTCCACGCCGACATGGTACGTCTTCCACCGGGATCGATACCCATGAGGTATCGCTGCCCACCCAATCGGTGTTGGCCGGCTCCGGCCGGGCCCGGACAGGATCAGCTGTATGAGCGAACAGACAATCGCGCTGGTGACCGGCGCGAACAAGGGCATTGGGTACGAGATCGCGGCCGGTCTGGGCACCTTGGGCTGGCGGGTCGGGGTAGGCGCCCGGGACGCGGAGCGGCGCGAGACCGCCGTGGCGAAGCTGCGGGCGGCCGGCGTCGACGCGTTCGGCGTACCGCTCGACGTGACCGACGACGCGAGCGTGGCCGACGCCGCCGGGCTGATCGAGGACACCGCCGGACGTCTCGACGTGCTGGTCAACAACGCCGGGATCACCGGCAGTGCGCCGCAGATGCCGACCACGGTCGATGTGACGACGGTCCGGGCGGCCGTGGAGACCAACGTGATCGGCGTCATCCGCGTCACCAACGCGATGCTGCCGTTGCTGCGCCGCTCGTCGTCACCACGGATCGTGAACATGTCCAGCGGCGTCGGCTCCCTCACCCGCCAGACCACTCCCGGCACCGACACGGGCCCGGTCTCCGTCGCGTACGCACCGTCGAAGACGTTCCTGAACGCCGTCACCGTCCAGTACGCCAAGGAGCTCAGCGACACGAACATCTTGATCAACGCCGGCTGCCCCGGCTACTGCGCGACCGACCTCAACGGCTTTCGCGGCTTCCGCACCCCGGAACAGGGCGCGGCGATCGCGATCCAGCTCGCGACCCTGCCCGACGACGGCCCGACCGGCGGCTTCTTCGACGACGAGGGCGAGGTGCCGTGGTGACCCGCAGGTCAGTGCAGGACATCAACGGACCCTCGCACGCCGGGGGTTGTGCCTGCGCATCTTCGTGACCGGTGGGTCCGGCCGGATCGAGAGGCTCGGCGCGACCCGCTGACCGGCGGTCCGAGCCGAGAGCGGACAGCGGTGTGGTGGTGCCTGCCGGGCCGGCCGGGAGGCACCACCACGTCGTTACCCCGCTCTGCGAAGTGGAGCCGCTTCAGGACTGGGGAGCGGCGCGGTACACGTTTCCGTAGGGGCCGACGACGAAGAGGACCTCCAGCTTGTCCTTCAGCTTCGCGTCGCCGGCGGCGGCGGTGACCGCGGCCTGGATATCGTCGGTGGACCGGGCGTTCTTCACCCAGGGCACCTGGGTGGCGTCCGCGACGACGACCACCTTCCCGGTGCTCTGGTACTTGGTGACCTTCTCGGAGACCTTGTTCACGAGCTGGCTGACGAAGCCGTCCCGGTCGCTGCCCAACTTGATCACGAAGTGGTCGCCCTTGGTGGCGGTCGTGCTGTCCGTGACCTCGTAGTCGGGCTTGAGGCCGCCCTCGTCCTTCCCGCCCGCCTTGAGCTTGTCGTAGCCGGTGACGTAGAGCCGCTTGGCGTTGATGTACTCGGGCACCTCGGTCAACACATCGGTCGGCAGGCTGGTCTCCAGCTTCTTGTCCTCGGGAATCTTGTCCTGGGGGACGTCCGGCGGGAACGCCTGCTTGAGCTCACGGAACTTCTCGGTGGCGTCGGCGACCGGGGTGGCCTCTTCGGCCAGGGCGCGGATCAGGTCATCGGCCTTCTGCTTGAAGGTGGTGCGGCGCTGCTCGGCGCCGTCCTTCGCCTTGTTGATCCACGCCTTGACCCGGGCGTTCTCGGGGTCGAGGACATTGCGCTCCTGGTTCAGCTTCTCCACCGCAGGCTTGAAGTCGCTCACCCACTTCTCCCGGGAGGACGGAACCATGATGGCGTCCGAACCCGGCGTCGGCGACGGAATCTTGGCCAGCTCCGCGGCTCCGGAGGTGGAAGCACCCTCACCAGGGTTGGGGTGCGGTTCGGCCGGGTGGTCCGCGGGCCGTTCCGCCGGCCGTGCCGGCTCCTCACCGGGCTTCGGGGCCTCCTTGGGCACGGGTTCCGGAGCCTTCCCGATCCCCGGCGCCGTGAGGAGATCGGTCCCGATCTGGGTGAAGATCTCGGCCGTGCTCGGCGGCCGGTGCAGCCTTTCGGCGTCCGCGGGGCAGCGGCTGGACCACTCTTGTTCGCTTTCCACGCCGGGGTCCCACGGTCCGCAGGCACGGGCGGCGGACGCCGGCGCGGCCATCCCGAATACCGCCGCCCCGACAGCGGCGACGAGGGCAACGCTCTGGAGCGCGCGGTGCCGTCCCGCTGTCTCGCCCGCCGGTCTCCTCTTGTGTGACATCTTTTCTTCCTTCCTTGCGCCGGGCGGCCGATGCGTCGGCCTGTTCCCGAACTCCCCAAAGATTTGCGATCCGAAGAATTCCCCCCTTCGGCACATAAGGAGAGCGCCGCTCCGCACTATGGGTTCCGCGGACTTCCCGGTAACTTCTGCGATATTCCGTGAGTTAACGCAAGGGCTCCATAGAGCGGCTTCCCCGCGCCCCGCGCAGTCAACTGAGAGTGCGGCGCGCACGACGGGGAGCGAATTCCGTATCTATCGGATGGCCTACGCCTCGGGTATCACTCTTCCCGGCGATCTGCCGGGCGCAGGCGGCAGTGCAGACAGTTCCGGCAGCGGAATTCCGGCGAACGGGAACATGACCGCGCCACGCGCAGGCAAGCGGAAATTCCATTCCGCACGCACACCGAAACACGCAATAGCCCCAAGCGCAGGAGTCCCGGCCCGGCCCCCGCACACCGGCAGTTGACCGCCCGCACCCACCGCGGCACCGGGTGCGGAAGGGTGTACCGGGCACGACAAGAGCCCGTGCGGTGCCGGCGGTGCCGAGCTCAGTGGCGGTAGGCGGCGATCGCGGTCTCGACGAACGAGCGGATCAGTGGATTCGTATCG
The DNA here is from genome assembly GCF_000829715.2 of Streptomyces lydicamycinicus. Lineage (NCBI taxonomy): Bacteria > Bacillati > Actinomycetota > Actinomycetes > Kitasatosporales > Streptomycetaceae > Streptomyces > Streptomyces lydicamycinicus. The sequence continues at coordinate 289,799 of NZ_BBNO01000009.1, forward strand.
CCCTCGTTCCATGCCGCGACCACACGGCTCGGCCGCATGTCGATCAGCGGCACCACGGTGAGCCCCGCGGCCGGTTCGTGATCCAGGAGGGTCATGCCGACCGTGCCGTTCCAGAGAACGGCTTGCTGACATTCCTGGACGGCGCGCACCACCGGGCCCTCGCGAGGCTCCCCGCCGTTCCAGTACGACTGCCAGCGGGGGTCGGTGCCCTCCGGGAACCGGAACCAGCGGCGCCCGGCCAGGTCGGCCAGCTTCAAGCTGCCGTGGCGGGCGAGCGGGTCGTCGGCGCGCAGCAGCGCGCCCACCGGGTCGGCGCGCAGCGCGTGCACGGTCAGGCCGGTCTCGTCAAAGGGGCCGCGGGTCAGGGCGACGTCGACCAGTCCGGCGTGCAGCCCGCAGGTGGGATCGGTCAGGCCGGCCTCGCGGATGCGGACCTCAACGCGCGGGTGCAGCCGGTGGTAGGCGCCGGCCAGCCGGGGTGCGCCCGGGTCGGTGCTGTCGCCCAGCATGCCGACGGTGAGGGTCGCGGCGCCGGCCGCCGCGGCCACGCGTACCCGTACCCGGTCAGCCTGGTCGAGAAGGGCGCGCGCCTCATCCAGCAGCACCGCCCCCACCGGCGTCAGCGTGACACCGGCGGACGACCGGTCGAACAGCGCGGCGCCGGCCTCGGTTTCCAGCTGTTTGATCGCCCGGCTCAGTGGCGGCTGGCTCATGTGCAGCCGGGCGGCGGCCCTGCCGAAGTGAAGTTCCTCGGCGACCGCGACGAAGTAGCGCAGCGTGCGTAACTCCATGGTGCGACGATACCCGTACGGTATCGGCTTCACGGAACAGGTCTTGGACTGTCGCCTTGCCCCGGCAGTGCAATCGGAGCATGACTGACGAACCGAAGACCAGTGAGCCGATGCCCGACCCCGCCGTATCGGTGGTCGGTCCGGGCGACGGCGAGACGATCCTCCTGGGCACCACGCGCATGCGGGTCCTGGAAGACGGCAGCAACACCGGGCACCGTCTCGGCCTCGCCGAGTCCGTCCTCGCGCCGCATACGCCCGGACCGCCCCAGCACCGCCACGCCCGGCACGACGAAGGCTTCTACATCATCTCCGGCAGCGTGCGGTTCACGGTCGGCGACAAGGACCACGACGCGACCGCGGGCACGTTCGTGATGGTCCCGCCCGGGGCCCCGCACACCTTCGCCAACGTGACCGACCAGCAGGCCGTCATGCTGAGCATCCTCACGCCGGATCTCTATATGCAGTACTTCCGAGACCTGGCGGAGATGTTGGCCGACGACCAGGCGCCGTCCCCACAGGCGAGTCTCCAGGTGATGAGCCGTTACGCCACCGAGCCCGCCACCGACTTTTCCCAGAGAGCGGACTGACCACACTGCCCGCCCGGCCGGCGGGCCCGGGCGCCGTCCCACCTACGGCGTCCGCGTCGCCTCGGCATGCGGCGCGGAGTTGGCGCGGCCGGCGGCGCGGCGGCCTCCGGCCCACAGCAGGATGCTCGCGAGCAGGAAGAGCGGCCAGGGCGTGAGGATGAGGATGACGGCGTCCACCACGCACCAGATCCCCAGCGTCCACGCGAGGAACGGCGGCGGAGTGATGCCGCGCCGGTCCAGCCACAGGACGATCAGACCGACCACGATGAGCGGCGGCCCGAAGCTCTCCAGAGACAGCCAGAGCGCGCTGTTGGCCGGGCTCATATCGGAGAAGTCTTCGTACCACAGCGCCCCGCTGAACCACTCCCCGGCGTAGCGTGCCGCTCCCTCCAGCGTTAAGGCGAGGAGCGTGTGCGCGGCTCCGAGGAACACCAGGAGCCAGCCGGCGCTTTTGATCATCTGAATCCTCCGGTCTGTTATCGGTCATCGATGGCCGCTGCGGGGTCCGGCGCGGTCGGCGTGGACCGCGCCGCCATCGCGGACGACGCGCCAGGCCACGGCCGCCAGAGACACGGCACCCTTAGTTACGGAACCAGCGGTTTCGATACTCGCGGTTCCGTATGATGCACCCATGTCCGCTGGAGAGCAAGCTCGCAACCAGGGGGGCCGCCCCCGAGACAGCCGCGTCGACGACGCCATCGCCTCCGCCGTTCGAGAGTTGCTGTCCGAAGTGGGATACACGCGGCTCACGATGGCCGGGGTGGCCGCACGAGCCGGCGTGGGCAAGGCGGCGATCTACCGGCGCCACACCACCAAACAAGAGATGATCTTTGACGTTCTGCTGCCGGATCAGTTCCTGGCAGTGGCACCCGACCGCGGATCGCTCCGCGCCGACCTGGCCGCCGTGCTCGCCGAGATCGCGGACAGCATGACCCTTCCGCCGCAGGGGACGATCCCCGCCCTGCTGGCCGACGTCCACGCCGACCCCGCACTGAGTGACCGGTTCGACGAGAAATACCTCGGCGCCCAGCGCCGGACCCTCACGGAGATCCTGGACCGCGCGACCGCACGCGGCGAACTCACCACCCGCCCCGACCCGGCCACCCTCAACGCCCTGCTGGTCGGCCCCGTCTTCGCCTGGCTGTTTCTGCTGTCCGAATCCCCCGACCAACTCCCCGCCCTGACCTCCACACTTCTCGACACAACACTTGCCCTCATCAGCCCCGGCCCGCCCGGCGCCCCGGATGAATCCGGCAGTGAGCCCGTGACGTAATCCAGCCCCTCGAAGACGAGCGCCAGGGGCGGCGACCGCTCAATTGCAGTGACTGCTCACTTTTCACCGTGCATCACCTCGCCACATTCCCGGAAAGCCCCTCTCATGGGTCTACGACAATGACGAGAAGGACGAGAAGCAGGCCGTCCCCAGCTTCCACATGGGCCGGAAACTTCGGTGTGACCGGGTGCATCATGGGACCGGACACCGGACGGGACCGACACAAAAGAGCGGACTGATACGTGACACGCATTCTGGTCATCGGTGGCGGGATCGCCGGTACGGCAACCGCGCTGGCCCTGCACAAGGCAGGATTAGACGTCACCGTGCACGAGGCGCACCCCGACACAGCCGAGGACATCGGGGCGTTCCTGACCCTGGCGAGCAACGGGATGCGCGCACTGGCGCAGCTCGATGCCTCGGACGTGGTCACGGCGCTCGGTTTCCCGCTGCGCTCCATGCGGGTGCTCGACGCCCAGGGCAGCCAGCTGGCCCATGTACCGCTGGGCGAGGCCGACGACGCGCTGCTGCGGTACCGGTGCCTGCGCCGGGGCGAGTTGAGCGCCGCGCTGCAAGCCGAGGCCGTGCGTCGGGGAATCGGGCTGACGCATGGTGCGCGACTGGTGTCCGTCGAGAACGGTCCGGACGACGTGACCGCGCGATTCGCCGACGGCAGCGTCGCGACCGGTGATCTGCTCGTCGGCGCGGACGGGCTGAGCTCGACCGTCCGGCAGTCGATCGCGCCCGGCGTGGCGCCCGTCTACGCGGGGCAGAGCGTCTTCTACGGCTACACGCGCAGCGCCCCGGGGGCGGAGGACACCGGCCACATCACCATGGCGCGGGGCAGCTCCGCCGCCTTCGGCTACGCGGTCTCCCCGGACGGGGAGACGTACTGGTTCGCGCGCGTCGGCGGAGCCGCCGTCCCCGCCGACGAACTCGCGCACCCCGCGCCGTCCCGCTGGCGGGAGCAACTCGTCGCGCTGCTGGGCAAGGACGCCACTCCCGCCGCGGGCATCGTCGCGTCCGCCACCGACGACATCATGGCCACCAACGCCACCGAGATCCCACCCGGCACCCCCTGGCGTTCCGGGCGGACCCTGATCATCGGTGATGCGGCGCATGCGGCCTCACCGGCGACGGGGCAAGGGGCCTCGATGGCGCTGGAGGACGCCGTCGTCCTCGCCAAGTCCCTGCGGGACACCCCCGATCCGGAGAGCGCCCTCGCCCTCTACGAGGCGTGCCGCCGCCCCCGCGTGGAGCACAACATCACCGCCAGCGGAGAGATCTCCCGCGGCACCCGCGCCCCGTCCCGCGCCGGCGGAGCACCGCCCCCGCAACGTCCCGGGGACGACACTCTCGCCGCCCAGCTGGACTGGAACCACGATATGAACGCCGTCACCAGCACCGCGGACTGAGTGCCGCCGTCGCCTACCGCGCGGATGTCTCCCGCGCCTCGCTCCAAAGCATGCCCGGCCTCCGTCGGTTCGAGAGCCTCGCAAAGGTGCTTAGAGCCGGGACGCGCGGGTACTCGGCTGGGCCAGTCACCCAAGCGGGAGGTCTGACCCACGACCGGGAGGAGAGAAGCTCCTTGATGTATGACATCGAAGCAGCAAGTCGCCCCATTGTGGTGGGGGTTGAGGCGAAGAGCGACGCGGTGCGCGCCGTGGTGCGGCACGCGGCACGGCAAGCGGAGCTGCACGGCAGCCCGCTGCACCTCCTGCATGTTCTCGACGGCCCTGGTGGAGCGTCGGACGAGAACAGCGGAGGGACACCTGAGAAGACGCAGGGCGCAGCGGTCGTGGAACCGCTCGCGGCGTGGGTCCACTCGGAGTTCCCGAATGTGGTGGTGACCGCGCAGACGGCAGCGGGCCGGGTGGCCGAACAACTCCTTGCACGCTCCGCCGAGGCGGCCACTTTGGTCCTGGGCCACCGCGGGACCGGTGGATTCGCCCGGCTTCCCCTGGGCTCGGTCAGTTGGCAGGTGGCCACACACGCCGAATGCCCGGTCGTCATCGTCCGGCCGGGCGAAGCGGCCGAGAACCCGAAGGCCAGGGTCGTCGTCGGGGTGGACATCAACGACGTCTCGGCGGAAGCCGTGGACGCGGCCTTCGCCGAGGCCGCACTCCGCGGGGCACGCCTGGAGGTGGTGCACGCGAACTTCCACCTCAGCGAGATGCCGGTCGGAGCGGGCATGGTCGCACCGGACTTCAAGGCTCTCGACGAGGCAGCTCTGCGGATCCTGGACGCCGAGGCCGCCCAACGCGCGGGACGTTACCCCGGAGTCGACGTACATACCCGCGTGGAGCGGGTACGCCCGTCGACCATTCTGACGGAGGCCTCACGGGGAGCTTCGCTTCTCGTGGTGGGTTCCCATGGCCGCACCGGACTGCGCAGACTGATGCTCGGCTCGGTGAGCGCCGAAGCTCTCCACACGGCTGCCTGCCCCGTCATGGTGGTCCCCACCCTCGACGACCACTAGACCGCCCGGCAGGACGGAACCGGGCCGCCGTCCGCATACCCGTCGGCACCGGTCGGCACCGGTCGGCACCGGTCGGCAGCACGGTGAACCGCCGCGCCGGTCCGTCACACCGGCCGACGATTGGGCCGCCTCAGCCGGACACCGGGCAACGCATCGTCCAACTGTGCTTGCTCCTCCGCACTGAGCTTGAGCTCCACCGCCCTCGCGGAGCTGTGGATGGAGGCCGGGCGGCTGGCGCCCGGTACCGGGATCACCGTCGGGGAACGGGACAGCAGCCAGGCCAGGGCGATCTGCTGCGGGCTGGCGCCGTGCTCGGCCGCGATGCGGTGGAAGGCGGTGCTCGCAGAGGTCGGACCGGACGGTCCGTCGAGGGAGCTGCGGGAGATGCCACCCAGCGGGCTCCAGGGCAGGAAGGCCAGCCCCAGCTGCGTACTCAGCCGCAGCTCGGGCTCGCTGTCGCGCACGGCGGGCGAGTACTGGTTCTGCACGGACACGAGGTCGTCGCCGAGGATCGCATGGGCCTGGCGGATCTGGCCCGTGGTGACGTTGGAGATCCCGGCGGCGCGGATGGTGCCGGCATCGAGGAGCTCGCGCAGCGCGCCCACGGACTCCGCCCAGGGCACGGCCGGGTCCGGCTTGTGCAGCTGATACAGGCCGATGGCCTCAACTCCCAGGCGTTTACGGGAGGCTTCGGCAGCACGCTTGAGGTGGGCGGGGGTGGCGGTGACGGTCCAGCTGCCGTCACCGGGACGGCCACGGCCGCCCTTCGTGGCGACGAGGACATGAGAGGTGTCCCGGCCGTAGCGGGCCAGGGCGCGGGCGACCAGGAGTTCGTTGTGACCGGCTTCGCCGGCGTGCCAGTGATAGCTGTCGGCGGTGTCGATGAGCGTGACCCCGGCGTCCAGGGCGGCGTGGAGGGTGGCAATCGCCTGTGGTTCGTCCGGGCGGTGCTCGATGGACAGCGGCATGGCACCCAGGCCGACGGCGCTGACGGTGGTGTTTCCGATCGTGCGGTACTGCATGGTGGGTGTCTGTTTCCTCAGGCGGCGGGGGCGGCGATGGCATCGAGGGCTTCGGCAATGGCGCCGGGCAGCCAGTCGGTGGTGTGGGAGAAGGGGAAACCAGGTTCTTCGCGCGGGCGTTGCTCATGGCTTAATGGCGATGACCTGGTGGTCGGACGCCTATAGGCGCTGCACCGGAAGCATGCCGAAATATCGGCTTCCGCCGAGAACACAGATCTTGGGCATGCCCCCATCCTGGACACCTAAAGTCATCAGCAGAAGCGCCCACTTACTGGATACGCATTAAGGAATACTGTTGATCGACGTTCAGCGGCTGCGGGTCCTGCGGACGGTGGCGGAACATGGCAGCTTCAACCAGGCAGCGCAGGCCCTCCGCCTCACCCCCTCCGCCATCTCCCAGCACATCGCCGCCCTGGAACGCAGCCTCGGCGCCCAAGTCGTGGCGCGCAGCACCCGCGGGGTCACGCTCACCCCGGCCGGCCGGATCATGGTCGGGGCCGCCGAGTCCGTCGCCGCGGAACTCGCACACGCCCAGCAGGAGGTCGACCGGCTCGGCAGCGGCCGCACCCAACTCACCATCGCCACCTTCACCAGCGGCGGCAGGCTCCTGCTGCCCGGCGCACTCACCCGCCTCACCACCGCCCATCCCGACACCGTGGTCCACGTACGGGAGGCCGAGCCCGAAGACAGCCTGCCGCTGGTCCGCCAAGGCGCCGTGGACCTCGCCCTCGCCTACCACTTCGACGGCCCGCTGCCCGGCCGGCCGGGCCACAGCTCCAGCCTGGCGTGGACGGCACTCATGGACGACCCCCTGCAGGTCGTCCTGCCCGAAACCCATCCCCTGGCCGGCCACGAGGCGCTCGACCTCACCGAACTGGCCGCCGAGCCCTGGGTACTCGGCTGCCACAAGACCGAGACCTACCTGCGCCGCTACGCCGAACACGCCGGCTTCGACCCCGAGGTGCGCGGCACCACGACCGACTACTTCTTCGCCCGCTCCCTCGTCGCCGCGGGCACGGGGATCTCACTGGTCCCCTCGATCGCCCTGACCCCGCCGATCCCAGGACTACGCACCATCCCGATCACGCCGCCGACTCCGACCCGGCACCTCGGCGTCGTCACGATCCCCCGCCGCAACCGCCCCCAGGTCAGAACCCTGCTGCGGGCCCTCCAGGAACAGGCAGCGGCGATGAACGAACCGTGCCCCCCACACACCACCAACCGTCCTCACTCCGCCGTGCGCAACTGAGGAAGTCCCTGCGTACGCCCCCGACACCCGGGCCCTCAGCGGTCAGCGGATTCCCAGCTCCGCGAGCACCCGCCGCTGAGTCGGTGCCGGCGTGGCCGGGAAGTACAAGTAGCACACCCCGCCACTGCCTCCGACGACCTTGCCGTCGGCGTTCTTCCGCTTGGTCCGCAGCCAAATGTTCTCGAACTGGGAGGCGAGCAGGTAGCAGACACCGGAGATGATGGCAAACATGCAGGTCAACGGCTCGGGCTCGTTCACCTCGAACGAGCCCGAGCCGGACCGTGCTGAGTTCGTGCTGACTTCCGCTGCCGTCCCTTCCGGTCCCTTCGGGGGCGTTGTGCTGGATCGGTGCTGGCTTCTGGCGCTGAGGGCCGAACCCCGGACAGCACCGAGACGAACAAGATGCGCACTCTTCACTGTGCGTCACCGCGGCGCCTGCACCCGTCTCTCCCGCGGACGCCCGCCACGACGGGCGCATGAAGGTCAAGAGGCGTTGTGCGGGTCGTTTGGTGCGGCCGTGATTCGTCCTTATCGTGTCGCACTCCCGACCGACGGAAGTGAGCAGTGATGGATCAAAGGATGTGGACCGTGCCGACTCTGGCAAACTTCCTTGGAAAGCCTCCCTCCTGGGTTTACGACAATCACGAGAAGCAGGCCATCCCCAGCTTTCGCGTGGGCCAACAACTGCGGTTCTGGCCCAACGAGATCAAGGTCTGGCTGGAAGAAAATTGCCGCGAACAGACGGCATGAACGTCAATACCAGGAGACCGTGGGCATCGAATACCGCGCGTCCGCCCCTCGGTGGATCGGACCGCAATCGGTAGATCTCACCCACAGCCAGCAGATCCCACTCGTGCTCGCCGTCAAAGGGCCAGGCACTGGAGACACTCCGCGGCTCGCGCCTCGGAGGATGGCCATACAGGCGTGGTCCTCGCGAACACCAGCTTGGGGTCGCTATGCGAGGTGGGTGGGACTCGAACCTATCCGGGTGACGCGTCTCACATGCGCCCCAGAGCCCGCGAATGGGAACAGGCCGAAGACCGCCTGTTCAAAGTCCTGCGCGATGCGTCGGTCCTGCGCGCTGAACGGCATTGGCGGCTCCGTCGCTGACCTCGGAAGGACACGCCCCGCCAACACGTCGGCTGGCGGGCTGAATACGCGAGAGCCCCGGAGGCCGTCCTGGTTTCCGGGGCTCCGGTGCGCTAACCGGCGGGGTTAGGTGGAACAGCCGAGGCACCTCCGGACCGAAGAACACCCCGTGCGGGCTGTCGGCGGTGGCGATCCAGAAGGTGCCGGGGTTGGCTCCCAAGAAGGTCTCAAGCTCATTGGTTAGGTCGTCGTACCAGCTGCCGTCCTTGGGCGGCTTGTAGTCCCCCAGCCGCACGACGCGCTGCCATGCGTCGCCGATCCACACTACGATGTGTAAGAGCTGCATGGCGAACAGGCTCCCCCGGTGCAGGCTGACGGGAAACACGGCCAGACACCTTGAGAGGTTGAGCCAGCCAGCTTCGAGTCGGCGACGAACGTACCCAAGCCGAGCTCGGTGCACACCTCGCCCGCGTCCCGCAGGTGCGCCAACGCCTTCTGGGTGGTGCTGGCTGCGATGTCGAACTCTGCGCTCAGCTCGACAATGCCCGGCACGCGGCTGCCCGGCAGATTGGTCCCGTCGGCGATCCGCTTATTGATGACGGGTGTACAAGTACGACGCCACCGCCAAGGAGATGCGCGAGGTCAGAGCGCGCGAGTGGTCGGTCGACAAGGTGCCGAACCAACCATGATCGATGACCGATGACCGCTCTGCGAGTGCCACCGCTGCCAAGGCAACGGCACCCCCGACCGCCGCCGACCTGACCCAACATCAGCTTTACCCGAACTCGACCGGGGCGGTGCCTAGTTGTAGGAGGCCATGACGTTGGTGACGCCGTCCGGTAGTCGTGCTGCGGGTGGCTGGTTCCCTAGCGCTGTGTGCGGTCGGTGGTAGTTGTAGTGGATGATCCAGCGGCCCAGAAGGTAGGCGCGTTGGGCTTCTGACGTCCACGTTCGGGCGTAGAGGAACTCTTCCGCCAGGATGCGGTTGTATCGCTCGACTTTGCCGTTGTGGCGTGGGGTGTAGGGCGCGATGCGCTGGTGCCTGGCGCCGAGGAGGGCCCGGGTGAAGCTCTCGGCGCGGTAGCAGGCCCCGTTGTCTGTCACGATCCGTTCGATGCGTGCGATCCCGTGTGCGGCCAGCCAGGCGCGCGCACGGTGGAGAAAGGCGATCGCGGTGGTGGCCTTCTCGTCAGGCAGTGCTTCGGTGTAAGCGAGTCGGCTGTACCCGTCTATGGCCGAGTGCAGATAGATGTAGCCGCCGCGGCCGGTCTTCTTTCTCCGGTTGACAGCTTTGGCCTGGTCGCTGCCGCGTCCGTGTGCGCGCCAGCCGCCGCCGTCGGGGATGCGGCCTACCTTCTTCACATCGACGTGAATCATGTGGCCTGGCCGTCGAGCTTGGATCTTCCGCGGTTGTCGGTTGACCTCACCGTTCGGGTCGATGAATCGGCGTCGGTTGATGCCGAGCCCAGCAAGGTGTCTGCTGACGGTCCGTCGGCTGATTGACGTTCCGGCCTGAGCCAGCTCGAAAGCGATCCGGGACGCGGACCACTTGTGGGTCCGGCGCAGCTGTTCGATGAGGACGAGGGCCTCGGACGTCGTCGCGGTCGGCTGGTGGTGCGGCGTAGAAGAGCGGTCCTCCAACCCGAGTTCGCCGTGACTGCGATATCGATTGACCCACTTCGATGCGCACGCCCGGGAGATCCCCATCTCGGCTGCGACGTGCGCAATCGGCCTCGTCCGGCAACGCTCGACCAGTCGACGGCGCCCCTCGATGGTGAGGGGCGCGTTACGGTGCGTCACGTAGTGGGACCGGGCGCGGAGGGCCGCTTGGCGGTGTCCCGCTGGGAGATCGCCTCTGCCACCTCGTCCAGGGCGGTGCGCAGGGAGGCACCGTATGCGTCCTGGGGGAGGTTGGGGGCGTGTTCTTTGGCTGCGTTGATGTGCTCGGTGGCCGCGTTGAAGGAACCGAGTCGGCGGTAGTTGTCGGCCAGGTTGAGGTGGAGGGAGGGGTAGAACCCGGCGATGTGGAGGCTGGCGTGGTGCTCCTGGACGCGCTGCTCGGTCACGGCGTCGGCCGCGTCCAGGGCCCGGATGTCCCAGGCGAGGGCCTGGGCGGGATCTTCGTAGAGGTCCGCCAGGTAGTGGGCGAGTGAGCAACGGTGCAGCGGGTCCCCGGTGACTCCGAGCTCCGACCACAGGTTCAGGAGCTTGTGGCGGGCGGAAAGGATGTCGCCCGCTCGGCCTTCGACGACGGCTTGGCCGATGGCTTCCATGGTCGGATCAGAGCTGGCAGGTGTGGTGGTCATGAGGTTCCTCGTCGTCGTTCTCAGGCTGAGGGGTCGAACTTGATGGGCATGGCCAGGGTGGTGAGATCGCCGCGGTCGGCGGAGCGGATCGTGACGGGCTGGTCGTGTCCCCTCAGGTCGAACATCACGTCGGGGCCAATCGCCGTGCTCACGGCGGGATAGAGCGTGGTCATCTGGAACCGGATCTGGAGGGCCTCGCCCGTCACCGTGACGGAGAGCGGGATGCCGGGGTGCTCGTCGTTCGGGGACCGGACGTTCACGCTGTGATCGGTGATGTGCAGTACGACGTGTTCGTCGGGGTGCTCTTCCAGAACTCGCAGCAGCAGGTCCTTCGAGATCGTCACGCGCGTAGTGACCTCGCCCAGGGACTCAATCATCAGACGGTGGTCGGGGAACTCCTCAGGCAGCGTCCGGCAGTGCCGGTCCTCCCGCTCGGGCATGCGCAGCCAGATCCCGTGCGGCACCGCTTCGATGCGGATCAGCGCACTGCGCCGGACGTCGGCTACCGCAGCCCGCAGGTCGTCGCCGTCAACCGTGCCGGCCCAGGTCTGCTCCGCTGGCCGCACCGGCACCAGGGTCCGAGTAGAGAGCCGGTACCGGTCGGTCGCCGTCAGGGCGATTGCCTCGTCACTCGCCTCGATGTGCAGGCCGGTGAGCACCGCCATCCCCAGCTCGTACGCGGTCGCAGTCAGAACCTGCTCGACCGCGTCCGCCAGCACGGGACCCTTCAGCGTGGCAATCAGCAGACCGGGCACGTTGCCGCCGAGCGCGGACTTGATGGCCGCCGCCTTCCGCCGCGCCGCCGCCGCATCCCCTTCGATCTTGGCGACATGCTCGTCGAGCAGTCGTGCCGCCTCGTCCGCCCCGGCGGCAAGGACCGCCTCGACCGCAGCCAGCGGCATGGCGATCTCGCGGAGCTGGCGCAGCGTGGTCGCCCGCTCCAGCTGGGCGGCGGCGTAGTAGCGGTAGCCCGTGACCGGGTCTACGTCGGCTGGCGGCAGTAGCCCGGAGTCGGCGTAGAACCGCAGCGCGCTGGAGGTCAGGCCACTGCGCTGGGCAAAGACGCCGATCGGCATCAGGTCGGAATTTGGCACCTCGCCATCATTGAGCTTCAACCAACTTGAAGGTCAACATCGACGTGGCGCGTCACCAACGTCATGGCCAGCAACACCTAGTTGTATTTTCCCCATCGCCTACGCGCCTGCGCTAAACTGAAAGTGTTCAAGGGTCGCTATGGCCTTTGATTCCCATGGGGGATGTTCAGCGCGATGCTTGCTCCCCCCGCTGACGCACTCGTAGGTTTGCGGAGCCTCTCTCACGGCTCGCCGCACGCCAAGCCGCAACGAGAAGACGACGGCAGGGCACCACCCGCTCCAACAGGCTGCCACTTGTCGGCCTGCCCGAGAACATTTGCGCGTTCGTGCGTCAGCGCAGGTGTCTCGGTCCGAACCGTAGGGTTCGGATCGAGGCTGCCTGCGCACCCGATCCGACCCATGACAGGGAAGGTAAGGATCGGTGGACGGCACCGCCATCATCATCATTCTCGCCATCGCTGGCGTGGCTTCCGTGCTGCTCTTTGCTCTGAAGGGTCTGCTGGACCAGGTCCCGGACGTTCTACATTCCGCCACCCGGGCGCGGGATGCGTGGGACACCTTCAGGAGGGCTGACGTCCAACCCCCGGCGCTCCCGGCGGACGAGGAGGCGCAGCCGCCCACCGCCACATAGGTCGTAATCTTGCCCCACCCCGCTCCAGAAGGCAGGGCAAGGAAATTTCAGCAGCTGAGTTGACAAAAGCCTTGTCTTGGGACGTAGTTCGGGCTAATGCGCCATTCTTTTCTCTCGTGGGCGCTACGCCTCGCCTTCTTCGGCGTGCTGTCGATCTTCCTCTTCGCCCTTCATGGCTTCCTCGATCAGCTCCCGACGTGTTCGCCTCCGCAGGACGTGCCAGAGACGCTTGGCGTTCCCTGAAGCAAGCTCGCAGCGAGGAGGCACAACACGAGGAACCGCCCTCCCTCCCCACCCCCAGCACCGACAAACTCGCCATCGCCTACCAGGCCGCCACTCCACCTCGCCGCCATCCTCATCTGGACCCGACGGTAACCAAGGAGACAGAACCTAGTTGCGGATGCCAGGGGCGTAGTCCTGCAAGAAGGCGGGCGCGACCATGCGCTGCCTCTTCAAAAGCTGAGTTAGATCATGTGCGAGGCCCTGGTGAGTGGTAGGCCACTCGGGAGCGTGCGCCACGAATTCCCGGCTGTTGAAAATGGTGAAGCGGTTGAGATCTTCCGCACGGAGTCGTGACGCGTCTAGTGGGTCGCGAGAGATGACGACAGCGAGCCGACCGCTGAGCGGCACGGTGAGGCGTCGAAAGTTGTGGAATCCCGTGCCGACGCCATGGTCGAAGAAGCCGGCAGGTATCCCTGGCGGCGGGGTGCCCACGACACCGGAGAAACAGACCGAGTTGTCGCCGACGAGCAAACCGCCATTGCGCGGGCGATAGGAGGACCAGTGCATGTCGGGTCCCAGCAGGGTGGAGACGAGATAGTTCCACTGATCCTTGTAATGAGCGTCGTCGTCATTCCGTAGGCGCCACGGATCGATGACGGTGCGAGCGATTAACCGCATCATGCCGGTCTGGATCTCTTCGTCGGACAGCCCGCTGGCCGCAGCGCTGCTCTTCTTGGTCATCATGTGTCTCAAAAAGCGGCTTCGCTGCCACTGCAACGCCAGCAGCCAGGCAAGGGCATGACGGGCTTGCGTGGGGACAGCGCGTTCCCGACTCTGCACCAGTTCCCTGATGACGGTGGCAGCCTCCCCCTCGAAGTCGCTCATGGCGGCCTCCATCGAGACGTGGTCTGGTTCCTGCTCAGGCAGATACAGAGAGTGGCCGAAGTTGCGATGTCCAATGTCCCGGACAGTTGAGGGGTACTGTCGCTCACTCATCACCGGATGAACGATCAGTCTGCCGCGCTGGCCGGCGAAGTGCTGGAGCAGAAACTGCGGGACGAAGTGGTGCTTCTTGGGGTGCGGCGGCATGAGGTGACTGTAACGAGATCAGCGTCTCCGCCACCGCCGTTCCTGACAGGTGGTCCCCGCGCATGCGGGGTCCCAGGGCCGGGCGCAGGAGCTTGCCGGGGGAGCTGCTGCCTGCACCCGCGGGGTTGGTCCCGTACTGGCCAGCTCCCGCGCCTCCGTCAGCTGCTGGTCCCCGGTACCCAGGGCAGCTTCGTACGGGAGAGGCATGCGGTACGGCTGGAAGACGTTTGGGACCTGCTGCCCCCGAACCTCGACTACCTACTCACGGGCAGGGAACGGCTAACCCCGCTGTCCGTGGGCGACGTCATCATCGGCGACTACGCGCATCCCTTGCTGAGCGCCTCAGTGTGTGAAATCCCCGACCGCGTCATCGAGGCCAGCACCTGCGCGGCTCTCGCCGACTTCCTAACCTCATACCCGGCTGTGGCCAAGCACGAAAGCTACGTCATCACTCGCCCTCTCAACCTCGGCTCCAAGGCGCTCCCGGACTACGCCCGCTACAACCACGGCGGCGGCGAACTGGTCGTCAACTGGGAGATGCCGCAGGGCCAGCGACCGAGGCCGAACGCCTGGAGTACCTGCGGTCCATGACCTACGGCTACGCCAGGGGCCGACACTTCCTGCCCGTTCTTTCCCCAATGGACCGGGAGTTGCACCCGCTGATGGCGTGGTGGGCCGTCCTGTACACCCTGTCCATTCTCGCCCGCTATCAACCCGCGGCCGGGGTCAAGCTCATCAGCCTCGACGACAGCCACCACGCGGCCCCGATTGAGCGGCTGCTGGAACGATGCGGGTCTTCTCCGGTGGATACGGAACCGCGTCCCAGGATCCGTCGCCGTTATGTCGGAGCAAGGCAGTGCGCAATTTGCTGCAGAGCAGTCGCCGGAAGGGCCATTATGGGGGCGTGACGAGTGCAATTCCCAACCAGTGGATAGTTGTGCAGCGGCCGGCCGAAGTGGCGGGCCGCCGAAGCGAGATCGCCAGGATGGCTGGCTGGGAGATCCGGGATGAGAGCGGCCACTGGCGGGTGCGTACCGCCGAGTCCTACCGCAAGCAGCCGCCGAGCCTCCTGACCACTCGCCACATCCGTGAGAGCCAGTTCAACTTCCTTGGGACCTTGCCCGAACAGGCATCTCACCTCACCGCGTCCAGCAGCAACTCTGTGACTGAGGAGTTGAAACGGCTGCGGGACAAAGAAACCCTTGCCTCCGAAGTCGCACGGTTTCAGCTCGTCTTCCTTCGTACGCCCACGGCGCAACTTCCAGACGCCATGAGGACATTCTTCTCCGAGGCAGCGAAACGGTTGCCGCAGTCTGAGTTGCTGGTCATAGATGTGGCCCGTGAACTCTCCGCCCGCTACAACCTCGCTAAGTTCCTGCTCACCGTTAAACTGACGCCCACGCAGCTACCCAATGACAGCCTTCCCGTAGGTAGTGCGCTAACAACGGGTGGCATCTTTGCGGCCGAGTTGTTCACCGCGCCCGCGCTCCTGGCCCTGGCACCCTACGTCGTCGGCGTGCCTGCCTCCCGGGCCCGTGGCGCGGCTGTGTGGCTGTTCGGCCGGCCTGTCGCCGGGCTCACATTCCCCACTGACCAGCTCATCGACACCGTCAGGCCAACTACCGACCGGCTCGACGGGCCGCGCCAGCGCGGAGGCAAGAACCCTCCCACCGCCACCGCCGAGCAGACTATGACCTTCTTCACCTGGTGGACCACCCAGGTCAACAAGGTACTGTCGCTGGCCACCGACCCGGTCAACTTCGCCGACCCAGCGTCCAACATCTATAGCCCGGTAAAGCACTGGCAGTACCTGGCCAGCATCGAACGACTCTTTCGCGACGTCGCCGAGACCCTCGCCGACACGGAGTACCACGAGACGGCCCAGCTCAGGGCGGCGTACGACGCGCTCGACACCCTGGAGGGCATGCATCACGGCGGCTTCGACGAGCTGGTGACCCCCTTCCGCGCCGCCCGGACCCTGGAGAAACTCCGGCAGGACCTGCCTCCGGACATCTCGGCGGTCGCTCTGCCTATCTGCCAACGGGCCGTCGACGCCCTCGAGAAGGTGAAAGACGGCTTCACCCCGACCGGCACCTACTACACCCCCACCGGTCTTGCTGGCCTTCCTGGAAAGAAGGGCCCCATGGACAAGACCTGGGACCAAGCCACCTCCCTCTACCTGCGACGGGACCGCAACAGCGCCCACTCATTCCTAAAAATGGACGAGTGGGAGAAGGCTCTCCTGCTCTCGCATAACGGCACACTCCCTCGGGGAATCGCTGAGCTCGCCTTCCTCTATCTGCTCGACCTCGTGGCCCATCCCGACAAGATCGCAACGAAACTGCGCTGACGCCTGCCAAAGTGACGGAACCAGTCGAGAGACCTCCGAATCGTGGGGCCCTTGGCATTGCACGGCCAAAAATCCGGGGCTGGCACTGCTGCCGGTAGAGGAATAGTGCAGGGTCAAATCACTGCCTCTTCACCAGTAAGACGGCGTCGAAGCGGCCGAGTACCGGGTCTGGGTCACTGCCGATCAGTTGCAGCCGATCGAAGGGGTGGATCTGTCTTCCGTTCCGACGCGCCGGCTCCCAGCAGAAATCCCCCCGACCACACCGACGGGGTGGGTGGTAAGGCCAGATCCCGAGCGGCGGGCGCGGAACGGTCGTGCACGATGCCGGCTGCCCCAAGACCGGCAACGGGGGGACAGACCTGGGCGCGATGGAAGCGCTTGACGCGCTGATGCGACCGGGCGCGAGGGCTTGTCACGACTGCGACGCCGCCACGGTACTCATCCCCGCACTAGAGCTGGGGCAGGACTATGTGTAGCGGACGCCTACCGGAAGGCCGGGCCCGAATCTTCGCAGGGGCAGTCGACGGTGAGACGACTAGCACTCGGACCGCTGGGGTCTAGTGAGACTTCCAGGGGCAGGCGTCCACCAGCACACGGAGATCACCGCTTTGGGGGCGCAGATGCAAGTTGTCACGGTGATGGCGCGCGTAGGCGGCGTTCGAGGTAGATCGCGGTGAAAACCGCGACCTTGGCTCGCAGCGCCCAAGGGTCGAAGGGCTTGCTGATGTAGTCGACCGCGCCGGCGGCGTACCCCCGGGCGGTGTGCTCAGGATCGGTTCCCATGGCGGTGAGGAAGATGATGGGGACGTCGCGGTTGCGGGCACGGCGCTTGATCTGGGCGGCGGTCTCGTAGCCGTCCATCTCCGGCATCTGCACGTCCAAGATGGTGACCGCAAAGTCTTCGTGGTCCAGCAGAGCTTTGAGTGCGTCCCGGCCGGACCTCACCGTAACGAGCTCCTGGTCGAACGTTGCCAGCACCGCGGTCATCGCAAGGAGGTTGTCGGGCTGGTCGTCCACCACGAGAATCTTGGGCATCCTCGTGTCTGTCGCAGTCGGAAGCGCGACGGTCGGCAACTCAACAGCTTCGAGCTGCCGCTCCAGCAGCTCGCAACGGGCTTCGGCGGCCGCACGCTGCTCCCTTACTGTCTGGAGCTCCTCCCCCAGCTGGAACACCTGCTTCTGCAGAGCGTCACGCTCTTCCAGAAGCTGAGAAAGGTCGGGGTGAGCCGCCGCAAGCTGGTCGGCCCGGGCGCGTTCGACTTTCCAATCCGCTTCCAACTGTCCCAGCCGCACTTCCAAGGCGGCGATGCGGTGCGTGCGGTCCAGCAGAGCATCGCCCAACACATCCCCACGTACGCTGGAGCGCCGGGAGACCCGGTCTGCATCGGCAAGCTGCTCCTCCAAAACCTCCACGCCATGTTTCGGCATCGAACAGGCGTCGACCGCAGACCTGTAGAGCTCGCGCACGAGTTCCACAGCATCACTCGTCACCGCAGTGCCTCGATGCTCGGCGAGGTCAGCGAGCAGATCGGTGACGACTCTCCACGGAGGTAGCCGCGTGCCGTTGAGGTAGCGCGAGAGCGTACCGGGGTCACGGCGGCGCCGAGCCGCATAACGACGCACCGACACCTCCAGGCCATCGAACAGCTCCCGGAGCGCCTGGGCAAGAGCCCGCGACTCCTCCGGAAGATCACTCCCCAGCGGCCGCAATTCACCCACGCTCCGTCCCCTCCCCGTGCTGGGCCACCTCAGCCTTGCCTCGTTCGAACTCGGCGACGATGAGCCGGTTGAAGAACGACACCGCCGCGCCTGCTGCAGCGAGCCCGACGAGCACGCTCTGCGGAACACCTTCGCCAGCCGTCCAGGACAGCAACGCCGCGACCGTCCCACCGAGCGCAGCCAGCAGGAACACCAACGTCGTTCTGAGCGATAGCAGGGGCCGATCCATGGCATCTCCATCCATCCGCCCCGCGCAGGGCGGGAGGTTCACCCGTGCAGCCGATTGCCGAACGGTCGGCACACAGCATGGAGGGCGACAGCACCGTTGCATGCCGGGAACGCCCGGGCAGAGCTTCCAAGTTGTTCGCTGCCCACGGTCACCCACGCGTGGCGCCCGTCCCTTATGCAGCTCACAGCCCTGAGGTCCCAGGGCGTTGGCGCCGTGTTGCCGCGCAACGTGGGCGACGCGAATGCATGTGCGAACTCGGTTCCTCTGGTCCCCGCGCATGCGGGGTTGGTCCCGGCATGGACCTGTGCGTCATGCAGACACGTGCCGGCTGGTCGCTGAAGATCTGGAGTCGGCCCGCCATGCACCGCTTCGACCAGGCGCATGACAGTGCTCGACGAGCCAGCCGGACGACAGCGGGCACAGAAGTGCGCCATCATGCATGAGGATCTCGGAGTAACGGCCAGCGTATGGCCGCCAATGGCCGAGGGTTCATCGACCATGGCGAGTACGGCAGGCGACTTGAAGCGACGGACGAGGAAATGGCGCGGGATTACGACAGTCAGCTGCTGGAGTCGGTGGCAGTACGCCGCCGCAGGATGCGGGATGCCCTGTTGTTCGGTGCGCAGCGGGGACGTCGCACGGCGGACGAGCGGCTGGGGAAGGTCTTCGCAGGGATCGCGATCACGGCTGTCCTGTGCGCGGGGTGCGTGGGGTGGTCGTTCCTTCAGCACACGCTGGCCACGCAGAAGGCTGAGCAGGAGAAGCAGCAGCGTCAGATGCAGCAGTACGGGCAGCCGACAAGGTCCGCGACCCCGTAGAAGTCCACGGATCGGATTCGGACAGAGTTGGCGCCATTCCTGGGGAATGCGCGAAAAAGCTACCCGTGGCGGGAAAAGGAGCCCTGACGCAGGGCCAGGGTGGAAGCATGTCCCGTTTGGCCAAAGAGTTCGTCAACCCCGCGATGGTAGGTTCCGGTAAGTGGTGAGCAGAGCAGCGAGTTCCCGTACGCAACTGAGCCGAGTGACGTTGGTCGGTGAGCGACGCCGGGCCGATGTCGTCCTGCTCTCCGATACGCCGATCGGCCAACTGATCCCGGATGTCCTGCCGTTGCTGGGCGATCGGCCCGCATCGCGGCCGGTAGCTCGGCAGTTGATTACGACCGACGGTTCTGTCCTGCCGTACGACAGCACGCTGGCATCGGCCGGGGTAGCCGACGGCGCCGTGCTCCGGCTGGTGACGACGCATTCCGCGCCGCCGGCTCCCGTGGTGCACGACGTCACCGATCAGGTGGCTGACGACCTCGATCTCCGGTCTTGGCGCTGGCGCCCTGCTGCGCGCCGGGCCAGTGCGGGTGTGGCAACCGTCGTCTTCGCCGTGATCGCCGCGCTGCTCGCCCGCCGTGAGTTCCCGCTTGGCGTCCTGGTCGGTGCTCTGTCAGTGGTATCGCCTGTGCTCCTGGCGGCCGGTGCGCTCGTCGCCAAGATCGGGCGGGGGAACCGGGGACTGGCGACCGCGCTCCTGCTCGCCGCCGGCGGGCTGGGTGTTCTCACGGCGTGGACGGCTGCCGATGCGTTCGGCTGGCCGGGCACCGCGCGGCTCGCTGCCGTGGCGGGCGCGCTGGTCGTGACGCTTGTGTTCCTTGGTTACTTCTCTCCGCTGGGCAAGGGTGGGCTCGTTGGTGCGGTGATCGCTGCCGCGATCGCCATTGCGTGGGAGACGGCGGCCGCTGTTCAGGGTGATCCGGCCCGGCTCGGTGCCGTGATGGCTGTCTTCTCTTTGGTGGTGCTCGGAGTGCTGCCGCGGCTGGCGCTGATGGCGTCGGGGCTCACCGCGCTCGACGACCGACGCTCGGGCGGTGTCTCCGTCAGCCGTCACCAGGTAGGTACCGCGCTTGCGGCTACGCACCGCGGCCTTGCCCTCTCGACGATCGTCACTGCGGTTTCGGCAGTCTCCGCAGGATGGCTGCTCACCCTGGCCGAGAAGCCGACCGTGTGGAGCGTGGTGCTGGCGGCACTCGTTGTCGTGGTGCTCGTGTCGAGGGCGCGGGCGTTCCCGCTGGTCGTTGAGGTTGTGGCGCTCTTCGCTGCTGCGTCGTGCCTGGTGGTGCGCCTGGTGACGTGGTGGATGGAGCATGCAGGGGGTGCCGGGCCGCTGTCTGTGCTGTGTCTGGCTGCGGTGCTGCCGTTGGTCGCTTTGGCGGTGCAGGTGCCCGAGCATGTGCAGGTGCGGCTGCGGCGCATGGGCGATCTGGTCGAGTCCATTGGCATGGTGGGACTCTTCCCGCTCGCCTTCGGTGTGTTCGGTGTGTACGGCCAGCTGCTCAACCAGTTCTGACAGTTTTGAGTTGATGGGCCAGCGCTGCGGGTGGGGCAGCGGAGTGGGGGGTGGACAGGTATGCCGAGCGGAGACGGCTGGCAGGGTGATGTGCTGCGGGACTTGAGGGGCGGCGCTGAGCAGGATGCACAAGGCCCCGACGGACAGGCGTTCCGCACTTCCGCGCCAGGCCGCGCGCTGCCGGCGCAGGGCACTCAGGCGCCGGACGCCACCCCCGGCGATGGTGCGCCACGGCAGGCCGGCTCCCCGTACGAGGGGCAGGAGCAGCATGTGGGTCTTCCGGGCGGCCGGCCACAGCAGGCCGGATACCAGGAGCAGCAGGCCCCAACCGCGTACGCCCCGGGCCCCCAGCCCCAGAGCGGTCCCGACTCACAGCGCGTGGTGGACGAGGGCGGCCTGGCCGACGCGCTGCGCAGCAAGCCCCGGCACGGCGAGTCCTACGCGGCGCGGGCGGCACGTGCCCTGCGCCGTACGCTTTCCTCCTCAGCCGCGCGCGAGGTCGCCGCGATCACCCGCACCGCTGCGGCGCTGCAGCAGCCCGTGACGACCGGCCGGCAGATCGCCGTCACCTCCATCCGGGGCGGGTCCGGCAAGTCGACCGTCGCCGCGCTGCTCGGCACCACGTACGCGCACTACCGGCGGGACCCGGTCCTCTTCTTGGAGGCCGACCCGGCGCTTGGCTCGCTGCCGGTGCGTCTCGGTGCCGAGTCGCTGCGCTGGACCACCAGCGATATCGCAGACCTGGTCAAGCCGGATATGTCGCTGCTCGACGTCACCGGCTATCTCGTCCAGCTCCCCGACAACGCCTGGCTGCTGCCCGCGAGCCAGGGCCGGATCGGCGTCATGCTGGACAACCGGGCGTACGAGCAGGCCGTGGTGGCGCTGCGTCGCTACTTCGGGGTGATGGTCATCGACTGCGAGACCTTGCCCGCCGAGGTCGCCCGAGTCGCGCTGGCCGCCGCCCATGGCCGTGTTCTGGTCACGCCCGCCACGCCGGAAGGCATCACCAGTACGTTCTCGGTGCTCCAGTGGATGCAAGGGCTGCCGCGACATGTGATCGCCGGCACCGTCGTCGTGCTCACCGAGCTGGTACCGCACTCGGGACTCGACCTCGACGAGGCGGCGCGGGGACTCAAGTCCACCGGAGTAAGCGTCCAAGTTCTGCCGTATGACCGGCATTTGGCAGCCGGTGGCCGAATCCACACCGAGTTGCTGGCTCACCCCACCAGGGAAGCCGCTGCCCGCCTCGCCGCGGACGTCTTCCAGCTCTCCCTCTCCCAGCAGCGTCACTGACCCAGATGCCAAGCCCGATCGCGAATGACGGACGACGATGAGTACCCGACTGATCCACCGCCCAGCCAGGACCACCAGGCCACCGGCCGCCTCCGAGGCACGCATCATCGAGGCACCGCCCAACCTCCCCGAGGGGAAGGCGGGCAATATCGCGATGTCGCTGCTGCCCGTCGCCGGCGTCATGTCGTCGGTGGTGATGATGACGGTGGTGCGCAACAGCCAGTTCGCCGGGCTCGGGGCGATCATCCTCGTCGTCACCGTCATCGGGTCCGTCGCGCTGGTCTTCTCGCAGCGTGGCAAGGCGCAGCGCACTCGGCGCACTCAGCGCGAGGCGTATCTGGCCTATCTGGAGGATCTGCGCGAGGAGCTGGGCGGCGAGGAGCGGGAGCGGCGCGAGCGGGCTGGTGTTCTCAACCCGCCCCCGGCCGCCCTCTACGACATCGTGCGCGATCCGGCCCGCCTCTGGGAGCGCCGCCGCGTCGACGGCGACTTCCTGCGTGTGCGGGTGGGTACCGGTGAGATGCCCGTGCGCAACTTGCAGATCGCCCAGCAGGGTTCGTCGGTCCTCACCCCGCCCGACCGCTTCATGCTCAACGAGGCCTCGTCGCTGATGGCCCGCTTCCGCACCGGCACCGAACTCCCGCTCACCGTCCCGCTCGACCGCGTCGGCAACGTCAGCGTCATCGGCCCCCGCGAGGACTGCCTGCGCGTGGCGCGGGCCCTGCTTGTTCAGGCCGCCGCCCTGCATGCCCCCGACGATGTGGCGATGGCGCTCGCCGTGCCCGGCGACCGGCTCGCCGACTGGGAGTGGGCCAAGTGGCTGCCGCATCTGCTCGACACCGAGCAGTTCGACGGCCCCGTCGCCGCTCGCCGTATTGCCCCCTCCGCGCCCCAACTCGCCCGACTGCTGGGCCCCGAGCTGCGCCGCCGCGCTTCTTATGCGGCAGAGGTGCGGCGCGGCCTGTCCGGCAACGACGCCCTGTCGATGACCTCCCGGCTGCTCGTCGTCGCCGACGGACACGGCGAGGACGCCGTCGACCTGCCGCGCCCCGATGAGGCGGTCGGCCTGCGGGACATGGGCGTCACCGTCCTGCACCTGCTCGAACAGCGGGTCCAGGAGCCCGGACAGGTCGGCGTCCGGATATCCGTCGATGGCGATCAGGTGGTCATCGAGGATCTGCGCGAGCAGGAGCCGGTCAGCGCCCACGGCACCGTGGACGAGGCCGCCATCCCGTTCGCCGAGGGCCTGGCCCGGATGCTGGCGCCGCTGCGCCTGTCCGCCGAGTCGCTCGTCGACGCACCCCTGACGGGGCCCGTCGATTTCGACGACCTGCTCGGCATCGACGACATGGCGCAGCTCGACGTGGCGCGCCTGTGGGCCCCGCGCGGCGAACGTGCCTTCCTGCGCGTCCCCATCGGCATCAACGACTCCCGCGAGCCGGTGCTGTTGGACCTGAAGGAGTCTTCCGAGCTCGGCATGGGCCCGCACGGCCTGTGCGTCGGCGCCACCGGCTCCGGGAAGTCGGAACTGCTGCGCACCCTCGTCCTCGCCCTGGTGGCCACCCACCCGCCGGAGGACCTCGCCCTGGTCCTCGTCGACTACAAGGGCGGTGCGACCTTCGCCCCGTTCGCCGATCTGCCGCATGTAGCGGGCGTCATCACCAACCTGGAGAACCAGGCCGGCCTCGTCGAGCGCGTCCATGCCTCGCTCGCCGGCGAGGTCAAGCGCCGCCAGCAGGTCCTCAAGGACGCGGGCAACATCGCCGACATCGGTGACTACGCCGCACTGCGCGCCCACCAGCGGCCCGACCTGGACCCGCTGCCGCATCTGTTCGTCGTCATCGACGAGTTCGGTGAACTGCTGACCGCGAAGCCGGACTTCATCGACCTGTTTCTGTCCATCGGCCGCATCGGCCGCTCCATCGGCGTGCACCTGCTGCTGTCCAGCCAGCGCATCGAGGGCGGCAACCTCAAGGGCCTGGACACCTACCTCTCCTACCGGCTCGGCCTGCGGACCTTCTCCGCCGACGAATCCCGCACGGTCCTGGACACCACGGACGCCTTCCACCTCCCGCCGCTGCCCGGATTCGGCTACCTCAAGGTCGACACCAGCCACTACGACCGCTTCAAGGCGAGCTACGTCTCAGGCGCCTACCGCGGCCCCGTACAGCGCGGGGAGGAAGAGGACACCGGGCCCCTCGCCCTCCCCTACGACACCTTCAACACCATGACCGGTGCGAAGGATTCGGACGCCGAGGAGCCTGCGGTGCGGCGCCGCGAGATGGGGCCGACCGAGCTGGGCGTGATGGTCGAGCAGCTGGCGCACGCCGCCGGTCCGGTGCGCCGTATCTGGCTGCCCCCGCTGCCCGAAGCGATCACCCTGGACACGGTCGCCGGACCGCTGGAGGTCGGTACGCGCGGTATGCAGCTCACGGGGCGCCGCGGCCCACTGGAGGTTCCGCTCGGTGTGCTCGACGATCCGGCCAAGCAGTGGCAGGGCCAGTGGTACCTGGACCTCACACTGGCGGGCGGCCACGCCGCCGTCATCGGCGGCCCACAGTCCGGCAAGACCACGCTCCTGCGCACCCTCGTCCTCTCCCTCGCGCTGACCCACACCCCGCAGGAGGTCGGCATCTACGGCCTCGACCTGGTCGGCGGCGGCCTGGCCGCTCTGGCGGGCCTGCCGCACGTCGGGGGTGTCGCGGGTCGCGTGGACCGTGAGCGGGTGGCCCGCACCGTCGACGAGGTACGACACATGCTCGCGGCCAGGGAGGACCTCTTCCGCGAGCATGCCATCGACTCCGTCGATCAGCTGCGTACCCTGCACGCGGCGGGCCGGCTGCCCCAGCTGGCATCCGCCGAGATCGTCCTCGTCATCGACGGCTTCGGCGCCCTGCGTGACGACTTCGAAGAGCTGGACGACGCCATCGCCGACATCCTCCAACGCGGCGGCGGTTACGGCATCCATGTCGTTGCGGGCATGCTCCGCTGGAACGACGTCCGCATCGCCGTCCAGTCGAACTTCGGCACCCGCGTCGAACTGCGGCTCAACGACCCCAGCGAATCCAGCATCGACAGCAAGCTGGCAGCGACCCTTTCGCCCGACGAGCCCGGCCGCGTCCTGACCACCGGCAAGCTCTTCGCACAGGTCGCGCTTCCCCGTACGGACGCACTCGCCGACACCGCGGACCTGGGCGCGGTGCTGGAGCGCGTGACCCGGACGATCCGCGCCACCTGGAGCGGCGAGGTCGCCCAGCCGGTACGGGTGCTGCCGCACATCCTTCAGCCCCACCTCCTGCCGGGCCTGGTCGCCGAATCCCAGCGGGTACCGATCGGCCTGGACCAGACGGCCCTCGAACCCGTTCTGCTCGACCTGTTCCAACACGACCAGCATCTGCTGGTCATGGGCGACAGCGAGTGCGGCAAGACCAACCTCCTGAGGACCATCGCAGCCGGCCTGATCGAGCGCTACAGCGAGGACGAGCTGGTCTTCGCCGTCATGGACCCCCGGCGCAGTCTGCGGGGCACGATCCCCGACGAGTTCAGCGGCGGCTACGCGTACAACGCCAAGCTGTGCACGAGCCTCGCCGCGGCGGTCTGCACCGAGTTGGACAAGCGGCTACCCGAAGACGGCGCGGGCCTTGAGGACCTGGAACCAGGCAGCTGGGGCGGCGGCCCACGGATCGTGGTGCTCGTCGACGACTACGACATCCTGACCACCGCCGGCCAGGAACCACTGGCCCGCTTCCTGCCCTACATCCCCTCCGCGGTGGACATCGGCCTCCACTTCGTCCTCACGCGCCGCGTCGCTGGCGCCTCACGCGGTATCTACGAGCCCTTGGTGCAGGGCCTGCGCGAGTCGGGGTCCTCGGCGCTCCTCATGGCCGGGGACCGCGGTGAAGGCCAGCTGTTCCCCGGTGTCTACGCCTCCTGGCAGCCGCCGGGCCGCGGTGTCCTCATCCGCAGGGGCCAGGCCAACCGCCTGATCCAGACCGTGTACTCCCCCGCGTGACATACAGGAGAACTCTCCCGCCCACGCGGACCACGAGACGTACGGCATCCATGCCCCGAACGACGAAGGACTGGACGACCCCATGACCAAGGACGTCATCACCCTCACCCAACGCATGCCCGACCCGTCGGCCATGCTCGCGGGCCTGCTCTCCGGAGGCCCAGACAAGCTGGTGGACACGGCGGGCGAAGGCGCGGTCGTGCGACTGTGCGACGAGGAGGGACGCCCCCTCGTCTCCGTCGAAGCTCCGCTGCTCGTGCAGGTCGCGGGCGAGGCCGAGCGGCTGCTCGGAGCCACCCCGCCACCGGTGCCGTACTGGTGGACAGAGGCCCGCGCCACCACCGGTGTGGAAGAAGCCGAGCGGCTGGCGGGCACCTTCGCGGCCCGGCTGGCCGCTTTGGCCGACGGCTCCGCCTGGCCGCCCGAAGCCGCGCAATCCCTGACCGTGGTGAAAACCGAAGGCGTGAGCGTTGCACCCACGCCCGCCACCGCGCAACCCGCGGTCGACGTCCTGACCGACAAGGTCGCCGTCGTCATCCAGGACCGCCCGGTGGTGGCCATGACGGCCTGGCTCCAGGACGCGTTCCAGACCGCCGCCGGCGCAGAGCTGGGCCTCCAGGTCGTCACCCCAGCAGGAACCACGCTCTCCCCGGCCGTACGCGCCAGCCTCAGTAACTGGCCCTCACGCTGGGTCGTGCGCGACGAACGGGACGGCTACTACGACGGACAGTCCGGAGCCGTCCTGCGCTGGCAGGACAACATGTTCCAACCGGTAGCGGCAGCCGGCGCGACCGCTGACGACCCACGCACCCCGGTAGCCGCCTCCTACCAGGAGGTCACCGACACCGGCGAACAGCAGCTGGCCATCACCTTCCGCGCGGTCCATCCCGCGGACGAGCGTCTTGTCCTCGGTGGCGCGCTGGAGTCGATATGGCGCGAACTCACCGGTGAGCCCCCGGCGGGGTGGGGAACCGCGGAGCCCGCAAATCTCCCCTGGTCGCCGCGCCAGATGACCGACCTCGCCTACGAGCGGGCGCCCGAGCCGACCTGGTTCGTGGTGGTCGGCAGCCCGGACCGGCCAGGCCTGGCCACGGTGCGCGTCAGCCGTACGAAGGCGGGCGTGGAGGAGTACGTCACGCTGATGTTCGGCTACGGCCCCGACGAGGAGCCGCCGGTGGACTCCCTGCCCAGGGCCGCGGAGGTGCTCGCCACCCGCCACCGCCTCCTGTCGATGCTCGTTCAGATCCGCAAAGCCCGCCGGGACCTGGCCGTGCCGCCCCGCTTCGAGGGGCCCGGTGTCCCGCTGGCCTTCGTGCTCGGCGCGGAGGTGGTCCGCCAGATGCCCGGCGATCGCGCCCAGGACACGCCACTGCCCAAGCCGCCTGTCCCCCTCGGTCCGAAGACCCGCCCTGCGATGTACTACCCGTTGCCTGGGGACCCGTTGGATCTGTCGGGCTGGCAGGACTTCGAGCGACTGATGCGGCATCTGAAGGGCGAGTGAGCAGTACCGGTGTGGGGGTCGGCATCCGGGCCTTCGTGCGAAGCACACCGCATGCTGGGGCAGGCAGGCACCTATCCGCTTTGAGCCATTGTCAGACCCTGGCCCTAGCATCGGGATTGTGAATTGCACTGGTCACGCGCTGGTTGATAGGCATGACCGTACATACGATCGTCAAGTCCGGCAGGGGGAGCCTGATGAAGTTCGACATGGGGGCACAGACGCTCTCGACCCTGAGGTCGAAGTCGCAGGGGTCGAGCACGGAACTGGGGACGTTGATCCACCAACTCGTGCAAGCAGCACAGCCGTTGGAGGGCAAGTTCAACGGGTCGGGCAAGGTGGCGTTCGACTCGTTCAAGTCGCGCGCGGACGAGATCACGGCGGCGTTGAACAGTGCGCTGGCCGCGATTGTGGGCGGTCAGTCGGGCATGGAGACGGCATTCGGCTCCGGTGACCAGGAGCAGGCCGACAACGCCCGGTCGCAGATGTCGGCGGCGAACTTCGACGCGGCCCGCTTCTCGGGCCGCTGACAGCCTGATTGCGGCTCAGGTACTCAGATCTCAGGGGGAGTGATTGTGATGGCTGCTGGCATGGACCGTCGTTCGTACGACTCGGGTGCATCGGCGGAGGCGCAGGGCAACATCCAGGCGGTGATAGCGCGTCTGGAGCAGGTGATCGCGGCGCGTGATGCGCAGGTGAAGGCGGCGATGTCGGACTTCGCCGCGGATGGTGTCGCGGAGGAGTACCACGGCAAGGAAATGCGCTGGAACAGTGCCTCGCAGGAGGTCAGGAGCATCATCCAGCTGCTGAAGACGACGCTGGAGAAGAACGACGGCACCGCGCACCAGACGCTGGCACGCGCGAAGGCCGCCGTCGACAACATCGGCTGAGCCGGCCTCAGCACATCGACAGACCAGGCAATCCGTCGGAGCGCACCGACGGATTGCCGACCATGGGGGCCGTCGTCGCGCGGGTCGTGGCGCCGGTGCAAGAAGTATGTACGCAGGGGGGCGTTCATGGCGTCATGGGACATCCAGCCGCAGGGAGTGCAGGGCCAGTTGAAGGTCGTCGGCACACATGCCGAAGATCTGGGGAAAGCCCTCAACACCCTGCTCTCCGACATCCAGGAAGCGGCTCAGGCAGCGGGTACGGCCGTGCCGGGCACGCAGGCCCGAACGCCGCTATCGCCCGGGCCGTGGGCACCGACGAACAAGCCGTTGGGAGCGGCGGGCACCTCCCTGTTCACGCAGACGGCGACGGGGCCGGTCGCCGCGGCCCTGGCCGAGTACGTAACGAAGCGCAAGCCGCGCATGAAGGCAATGGCCGATCGCTGCCAGGCCGCCGTTCTGGGGGCTGCCAAAGCCACCAATGAGTACGTCCAGGGCGATCTGGAGGCGGCCAAGAACGCCCAGAACGCCGCCCATACCGTGCGGCTGGACGCTCTCAAGGACTTCGGGGGGAAGAAGAAGTGAGCGGCGGACCGGTCGACCCGGCCGAGGTACCGGTCTTCACCGGTGATCTGGACGTTCTGGAAGCCAAGACGAAGGCGCTGTCCCACGGCGGCTCCAAGGTCCAAACCGCTGGCTCGGACGTCCACAAGTCCTTCGGCGGACTGGCCGCCTTCTACAAGGCGCCCGAGGCGGAGCAGCTGTTCGGCGTCACCAGACCGGTGGCGGATACGGCTCACGACCTGAGTGACGACATGCATGTCATCGCCGGGGCTCTGGGCACCTACGCCCGTGAGATCAGGCCACTGATCCACCGGCTGAACCAGCTCAAGCAGGAAGCCGCCGATTTCCGCGACAACGAGGCCGCCGAAGGCGACTGGAGCGAGGACGGCGACCTGACCGACGAGAACCTCAATCGCCGCAACAAGATCGCCGAGGTCTGGGCCGCGTTCCAGGAAGCCGAACGCGACTGCCACGCCAAGATCGTCGCGCTGGTAGGCGGCAAGGCGCTCCACACGATCGATGCCTCCCACACGAAGGGATACGGCTATGACGCCGAAGCCCTCAAGGCATCCAAGAGCCTTCCCTGGGGCGACGCGGTCGAGGAATCCGTTCCCTGGTGGCACGTGGGAGAGCACCTCTGGGACTTCGGCAAGGGCTTCATCGTCGACGGCGTGGGGGGCACCATCGACGGCATTTACACCCTGTTCGGCGGGCACGGCGGAGACGCCGCCGGCCAAGCCTGGCTCGGTCTGGCCAAGCTCTCCACCGCAGTGGCGATCACCACCACGCCCGGTCTGAACGTCGCCTACTGGATGACGCCGGGGAGCATGCTCCCCTCTTGGCTGCGGGACTCGCGTACCGCGGTGCTGGATACCGGCAAGGCTCTTGTGGCCTGGGACCAATGGGAAACGAACGGCTCCCGGGCCGCCGGCGCAGTCACCTTCAACATCGTGACCGCCGTCTTCACCCGCGGTGGCGGCGCCGCCGTGTCTGGCGCGGGCAAGGCGGGCGCCCTGGCCAAGGGCCTGACCGTCGTCAGCAAGGTGGGCAGCGCCGTCGACCCGATGACCTACGTCATCAAGGGCGCAGGCGCGGGCCTGTCAAAGGTCGGCGACCTGATGACCCACCTCAAGGGCCTCGGCCACGTCCAGACCCCGAAGATCTCCGAGGGCGCCTACAGCCTGCCCGAAGGCGCCGTCGAAATGCCGGACGGCACGATCCAACTGCCAAAGGACGCCGCCATTCCGGAAGGGGCGACCAAACTCCCGGGCGGCAGAATTGAGCTGCCCGAAGACACGGTCACCCTCCCGCCGCACACGGTGAAGGACCCCTTCAACGGCAACTACACGGACGCCGCCGGCCACCTCTACAGCAAAGACGACGGCAGCCTCCTCCAAGACTCCAAGGACGCCCCCCAGGGCAACCCCGCCCAACCCGCCACGGGTACGGACAACCCACGAATCGAGACCCCGGCCCACCAGGAACAGCGGGTCCCGGCCGGCGTCGGCGGACGGGGCGACGACACCATACGCGTCGGCTCGGATGTCTCAAACCCGGCCCGCACCGGCGACAACACAGGCCCCGGCAGCACCCGGTCGGGCGACAACACCCCCACGGGCCGCGCCAGCGACCACGGCACTCCGGGAGGCAACGCGGGCAACCACATGCCCACGAACAACCTGGACAACGGGACAGGCGGCACCGGCCGCACAGGCGACAACAATCCCGCGGGCGGTGCCAGCCACACGGACACCCCGCCCACGGGCGGCGGTCGCGACGTGCCGGGCGGCTCCACGACCCACAACGCCATGCCGGACGGCTCCTCCGCGGACAACGGTGTCCCCGGCGGTGGCCACCCGGATACCCCTTCAACGGACGCAGCCCACTCAAGCCGCGTGGATGACGCGACGCGCGCGGCCCATCACGCGGAGTACGAGGCTGCCCGTGAGAAGCCGGCCAAGGAGCGGACGCCCGCAGAGCGGGCGGCCATCACCCGTGAGCATGTGCGTCTGTCCAACGAGGATCCAGCCTGGCGCGCGGAGCACTACGACAAGTGGGGGTCCGGCTATCGCAACAGTGCCGAGGAAATGGTCGACGGCCAGCTGCTGCCGAAACTCGTGGAGAAGCCGGACGGCAGCTGGATGGCCGCCGACGAACTGCCTTCCGCGGACCCGGAGAAGTTCCACCTCGACGACCTCGTACGGGGCCGGGACACAGTCAGCCCGCAAGGCCACCTCGACCACCTCGACGACGTTTCAGCCAAGCGCGTAGCAGGCATGGACCTGACCAATGCCGAAAGGGCCTACGAGAACAACCCGACCGATGAGACCGCGCAGGCTCTCGCCGACGCGCAGGAACACTTCGACAAGACGGTCGGCGAGGGCGTCTCCAACAACACCAAGCTCGGTGAGGCACTCGGCGAGGAGGCCGCACGCCGACACATGCTCCTGCAGAAGGAGTTCGCAGGAGCTCGCGAGATCACCGACCTTCCCGAGACGCCCAACGGTTCGAAGAGGTTCGACCAGCTCTGGCGTGACAAGGACGGCAGCCTCATCATCGTCGAGGCGAAGGGACCGAACGCGCGACTGGACTGGCGCCGGGGCAACGGTGCGCTCGACCGGGGCACCATGGTGAAGCAGGGAACCATCGAGTATGTCCGCACAATCTGTGCCGATATGGAGCAGCGCGCCCTTCTGTCGCCGAAAGACGCCCAGTACGCCAGGGAAATCAGAGAGGCCATCAAGAACAAGAGCCTGCGATACGTTCTCGTCCAGGCCACCGAGAACACCGGTAAGTATGCTGGTGCTGAGCTCAAGCACTTCAAAATCTTCTAAGGAGAAACGCGTTGGTCTCGAGCATCCCCCGCCACCCCTTTCCCACAGGGAACGCGGAAGACGGCCTCGCTGTGCTCCAGGAGAACGCGCAGGAACTGATCGACGGTCTGGAAGCAGGCACCGCCGATCTGGGCGATGCCCTGGGCACCACGCTCACCCTGGCCGAGGCACACTGCCTGATGGACCCGCGGGCCGCGATCTTCCCCACGTGGGACGCCTGGGTAAATGCGATGCAGGTCGGCTCCGCCCTGTTCGCCGCCGCAACCACGACCGAAGAGCACGTGCAGTGCCGCATCGCGCACAAGGACCGCACGCTCCAGGCCACCGGCCCGGAGTGGTACGTGCATCCGGGATCCTGGCTCAGTGCCTTCTACCTGGCGGTGGTGTGCAGAGAGAAGGACAGGATTACATCCCTGTGCCGGGTGCCCCTGTCCGTGCTGCGAGAGAACGGCTCGCGCTTCGGGGAGTACGACTACGCCTGGATCGACACT
This sequence comes from Streptomyces lydicamycinicus, assembly GCF_000829715.2. Lineage (NCBI taxonomy): Bacteria > Bacillati > Actinomycetota > Actinomycetes > Kitasatosporales > Streptomycetaceae > Streptomyces > Streptomyces lydicamycinicus. Next base: position 321,842 of record NZ_BBNO01000009.1, read on the forward strand.
CTCCAGACCTATTGGATCGGAGGCCAGGACCTCGTCCCGAAGTTGGTGACTGCGGTCGACGCCACCGCCCCTGAAGCCGTCGACGACCCTGAGACGGTGGGCAAGCTGCTGTACCCCCCGATGGAGATGTTCCACCGCTTCGTCCGCAAGGACCGGGACGGATTCAACCGGGCGCTGGCCAACGCCCTCCAGTGGCACAAGGAGTACTGGAGCGAGGAGGAGCGAGCCTTCCAGATCTCGGGCCTCGTCGCCCTCGCCCCTCTCGCCATGGCCTGCATCGCCCACGACGCGGGCATCCCCATCGAGGTCGAGTCCGAATATCTGCCCACCGTCCTCATCAAGCGCAACTGGTGCGGCGAGTTCCCCACGTGAGACACCTGGAACAGATGGCAACGCGCATTCCGCGCCAGGACTATCAGAAGGACACGATGGCGGCGGCGGTTCCCGTCATGGAGGAGTCACTGTCGGAATCGCTGGAGAAGATCGAGACCTCGCACAGCTCCAGGTCGGATGCCGTCATGGAGTCACTGAACGTCGCACTCGTCCGCTCTGTAGGGGACGCCGGTGCCGTCATGCTGGAGACATGGGAGTCCTGGCTGCTGGCCATGCAGGTGCATTCGGCCGTCTTCGCCGCCGCCGATCCCGACCGGGAGGCAGCGACCTGCAAGATCCGCCAGGAGGAGCGCCACCTCGCCACCACCGGGCCGCAGATCTACCTCAACGCGGACACCTGGCTCGACGCCTTCTACCTCGCGGTCGTCTGCCGTGAAGCGGCCCGCCTCGACATGCTGGCCCGGATCCCGGTGTACCTGCTGCGCGACTTCGGCGGCGCACTGGACGAGTACACCTACGCCTGGGTGGAGACCCTCCAGAGCTTCTGGCTCCACCGGGACGACCTGCGCACGCACCTGGTGCGCGCCGTGGACCTGAGCGCTCCCGAGCAGGCCCGCGTCGTCGACGCGGAGGAGATGGGCAATCTGCGGTACCCGCCGATCATGATGCTCTACCGCTACCTGCGCAACGACGTCGCCGGCTTCAACGGCGCCCTGGCCGACGCCGTCCGCTGGCACAAGGAGTACTGGACCGCAGACGAGGACCGCACCCACAACATCCTGAGCGTCGTGGCCCTCGCCCCGCTGGCGATCGCCTGCCTGGCCAAGGCCAACGGCCTCCCGATCGAGGTCGAGACCGACTACCTCCCCGAGGCCCTCCTCGACTTCGCCTGGCGCGGCGAGTTCGACGCCTAACACCGCCTACCCTGCCGGATTACCCAGCATGTCCGGTTCCTCCCTGAGGGCGTCGCACAGCCCGTCCTCTAAATGCCGGTGCCCGGCTCTCCCCCCTGAGCGCCTCGGTACCGAGCCGAGGGAGGAACACGCCTTCCGGGCTGCGGCAACGACCTCATACGGGCCGGCACCAAGGGTGCTCCTGGCTCTTGGCCCTCCCGCTAACCTTGCACACACAGCCGTCTTCGGGATTCGAACCCGAGACCTACGCATTACGAGGGGGTGGAAGATCATCCTGGACTGTGCGGGACCGTGCAACGGAATCCTATTTTCGCTGATAAGAAGCCTGTATCTGTGACCGCCATGGCGCCTGGTCCACCAGGGCGCCAACCCGTCCGCTCAACATCGCTCACGCAGTGCCAGCCCGCTGAGGGCCTGCCCAAGCTCACCAGATAGGCCACCCTGCGGCTCCTCGGCCTCCTTCCTGAGCCCTTTATGTTCAGCTCCGAGGAGATGGCCCGTCTCATACGCTGTGACTCGGACGCAGAGATGAAGTCTCAATGTGTCCGCGATCACGCTCGGTTCGGAGCATGGGTGCTGGTCACCGTCACCAGATCGCTGCTGCCAGCCGTACCGGACTCCCGAAATGTCAGTGCCCTCCTCCATAATCGGGGCACCGTCTTCAACGAAGGACCTCATCTCTGTGATGATCACCCAGCACGAGCTCGAATCCCGGCTGTGGGACGCCGCGAACGCGCTCCGCGGCCCCGTCGACCCCGCTGACTTCAAGACCTACGTCTTCCCGATGCTGTTCTGGAAGTGGATCAGCGACACCTGGGTTCACGAGCACGACGCGGCGTTCGATACGTACGGCGACGACCTCGACGACGAGATCGAGGCCGACTTTCACAGGTTCGAGCTGCCCGAAGGCACGCTATGGAGCGAGGTCACCGAGAGGGTCACCAACCTCGGTGCGGAGATCGCGAAGACCTTCCAGCGAATCGAAATGGCCAACCCCCGCTCGCTCGCCGGCGTCTTCGGCGACGCCTCGTGGGGCAACCAGGAGCGCATCCCGGAGTCGGCACTGCTGGGGCTCATCCGAGCGTTCAACAAGATCAGGCTCGATCCGTCGACGGTCTCGCACGACCTGCTCGGCGCGGGCTACGAGTACTTGCTGAAGAACTTCGCCGACGAGTCGGGCAAAAAGGCCGGCGAGTTCTTCACCCCCCGCGAGGTCGTGAACCTGCTCGTCGGGATCCTCCAGCCGGAGCCGGGCGAATCCGTCTACGACCCGTCCTGCGGCTCCGGCGGGATGCTTGTGGCGACGATCAACCAGCTACGCGAGTCCGGCAAGGATCACCGCACGCTCAGGGCATACGGCCAGGAGATCAACCTGACGACGGCCTCGATCGCCCGGATGAACCTGTTCCTGCACGAGATCGAGGACTTCGACATCAAGCGTGGAGACACCCTCCGCGCTCCGGCGTTCAAGGCACCCAGCGGTGCCGTCCGCCAGTTCGACGTCGTGATCGCCAACCCGCCCTTCTCGCTGGCGGATTGGGGAGCGGACCGCTGGTCCTCGGACCCGCGAGCCATCTGCGGCGTTCCGCCGGCGAAGAGCGGCGACTACGCCTTCGTCCAGCACATGGTCTCGTCCATGAAGCCTGGATCCGGCCGCGTCGGCGTGGTGATGCCCCACGGCGTGCTGTTCCGCGGAGGCGCGGAGGCGAAAATCCGCCAGGGCCTCATCGAGAAGGACGTCCTGGAAGCCGTCGTCGGGCTGCCGCCCAAGCTCTTTTACTCGACCGAAATCCCAGCATGCCTGTTGATCTTCCGCGACCAGAAGTCAGCTGAGCGCAAGGATCACGTGCTCTTCATTGACAGCTCGGCGCGGTTCATCAAAGGCAAGAAGCAGAACCTGATGTCCGAGGATGACGTCAGAGCCGTCATCGAGGCGTACCAGACGGGTAGCGACTCAGCGGGTGAGGGCGGTGCGAACGTCCGGCTAGTGCCGCTCGAGGAGATCGAGCAGAACGGCTTCGACCTGAACATCGGCCGCTACATCAAGGTCGCTGCAGAAGAGACCGCCGATCTGGGCACTGCGCTCGTGGCGTATGCCGACGCCCGGCAGCAGCGCGTTGACACCGAGACTGGCATGTTCGAGCGGCTCGCAGCGGCAGGCGTCGACCTGAGCGTGTTCGGGGTGTCCAGTGAGTGAGTGGGAGCGGGTCCGGCTCGACGAGGTCATCGCGCTGGACGTCGACACGGTCCCGATCACGGCGACGGCCTCCTACGACATCGTCGGCGTCTTGAACCGCGGTCGAGGTCTGTTGCTCCGGGAACCGATTGCTGGCCATGAGACCTCGTACAAGACGCTGAATCGCATCCGGCCGAACCAGATCGTCTACAGCCGCTTGAAGGCGTTCGAAGGAGCGATCACCGTCGCTCCGAACGATGTGGGCGAGGTCTACGCGTCGCAAGAGTTTCCCACGTTCACGTGTGGCGAACGAATGCTTCCCGAATACTTCTCACTCCTCACGACCACAAAACGACTGTGGGAGCAACTGCAGGCGTTGTCGACCGGTATGGGCGGCAGGCGTGAACGGGTCAAGCCCGCTGACTTCTTGACAATTGAAGTCGCTCTCCCATCCTTGTCGGAGCAATGCCGCATCGTCGACGTTATGGCATCGGTGGACGTACAAATTGACGCGTTGGCTGCCGAGAAGCAAAAGGCGACCTCGTTGCTGGCACTCGTTCGCAACGCGCATCCCGAAGGTACCGAACACGAGCTACGCAGCATTGTTTCCAGGATCCAAGGCGGAAAGAGTGTTCAGGCTTCGGATGAAAAGCCGCGAACCGGAGAGTCAGCCGTCCTGAAACTGAGCGCAATCCAACTTGGCTCTTTCGTGGCCTCCGAAGCAAAGCGGCTTGTTGATCTGACGGGATACACCAATGCGCATCTAGTGACAGAAGGTGACCTCCTTATCACAAGAGCCAGCGGTTCATTCGATCGCGTCGGCTATGCTGCCATCGCGCGAAACGTAGCACCCCAAACCTACCTGCCTGACCTTATCTGGCGAATTCAAACAAAGCCCGAGGTCTGCCAGTCGACGTTTCTGGCACATCTATTGTGCTCCCCGTCAGTGCGCTCGACTATCACAGCATCAGCGCGCGGGACCGCATCAATGAGGAAGATCAATAAGGCCCTGCTGGGTTCTTTGCGTCTGCCGATCCCGTCGCTTGAGGAGCAAGCCAAGTACGTTCAGCACTGTGATGCTGTCGCGTTCACAGTGGCAGATCTGGATCTGGAGCTCGCCAATCTCCGTGCCTTCCGTTCGGCGCTGATGGCCTCCCTCCTGAACCAGGAAATCGAGATCCCAGAGGCGTACGACGCTCTACTCGAGGAGGTGTCCTGACATGGGGTGGACAGAAGCGAGCACGATCCAGCGTTCACTGCTCGAGTGGGCGGAGGAGGCCGGCTGGGAGCGTCTCCAAGGGGAAGGATTACCGCGCGATGAGCATGACGTCATCGTCGAGGAGTGGGCACGCGAAGCCTTGCTCGAGCTGAACCCGGAGCTGGTCGACGACCCCGAGTCGGCGGACCTCGTTCTGCATGAGCTCAATCAGGCTGTCCTCGATGCGCACAACGGTCTCGTTGCAGCCAACGAGCGGCTGACCGTGATGCTTCGTGGCGACCACTCATTCACGACGATCGACGGTAGGCATGTGCCTCGTCGGCTGGTCGACTTCAAAGACCTCTACAACAACCGCTTCACTGTCGCTGACGAGGTCACCGTCAACGGTGCGACCAAAGCGCGCCGGTTCGACGTCGTCTACTACGTCAACGGGTTCCCGCTGGTCGTTGCCGAGACCAAGACGCCTGTGAAGCATCAGGTCTCTTGGGTCAACGCCGCGAAGGACCTTTACGACGTGTACGAGGAGGAGTACCCGAACTTCTTCGCGACGAACGTCTTCAACGTCGCCACCGAGGGCCTGGAGTTCCGCATGGCTCCGATCCGTGCGGTCCCGGACCCCGACTCCGAGATCTGGGCCCCGTGGGGGTCCACTGAGGACGACCCAAAGACCGTCACGGGCCCGGCTCGAGTCGAGCGGGCCGCGCGCTTGCTGCTGCGGCCGGAGACGATCCTGCCGATCCTCAAGGACCTTGCGATGTTCCGTCACGCTCGGGACGCCGCCGAGGTCGACGTCAAGTTCTTGCCTCGTTATCCGCAGTTCGAGGCGGCTCTGGCGATCCACGCCAAGGTGCTCGCAGGCCGTCCTGGCGGCCTGATCTGGCATCACCAGGGGTCGGGCAAGACCGAACTCATGGCGTTCGCCGCCGCCCGTTTGCTGCGCGATGACGCGGTGACGGGGAAGTTCGGGAGCGCGCCGACGGTCATCGTGATCGCCGACCGTAAGGATCTGGTCCGGCAGACGGCGGAGATGTTCGAGACTGCAGGCATGCCGCGGATGTCGGTGCCCCGAAACCGGCGGGAGCTGCACGCTCTGCTGCGTAGCGGTGAGCCGGGGGTGGTCATCACGACGGTGCACAAGTTTGCTGAGGCCGGCCATCTGAACAACCGGTCGAACATCGTGGTCCTGGTTGACGAGGCGCACCGCTCGCAGGAGGGGAAGTTCGGCGATGCGTGGCGCGCGGCGGTGCCGAACGCGAAGTTCTTCGGTGCGACGGGTACTGCGGTCAAGGACAAGGACCGTTCGACGTTCAAGCTGTTCGGCGACCCTGACGACCCGGACTTTGTGATGTCGCGGTATACGCCGGAGCAATCCATCGCCGATGGGTTCACCAAGCCAGTGATCGTGGAGGGCCGGTCTGTCGGGTTCAACCTCGACAAGGAAGCCTTGGACCAGGCTTTCGATGAGTTGGCCACGGAGGAGGGCCTGGACGAGGAGGAGAAGGTCTTCCTGTCGGGGAAGGCTTCTCACATCGAGACGATCCTCTCCAACCCCGAGCGCGTGGCTGCTGTATGTGCCGACATCGTCGACCACTTCCTTACCTATGTTGCGCCTCTGGGGCAGAAGGCTCAGGTCGTGGCCTACAACCAGGCCCTTGTGATCGCGTACACCAGGGCCATCAAGGCCGAGCTGGAACGCCGTGCTGCAGTCATGCCGGACGGACGACTCCGTGAGGTCGGTGTGGTGATGCACGTCGCCGACAGCAAGGAGACCCCCAAGGAGCACAAGAAGCACCTGCTCACTCCGGAGCAGGAGGAGGCGCTTAAGCGCCGCTTCAAGAAGGTCGATGATCCGATGTCGTTCATCGTCGTCACCGCGAAGTGGATGACCGGCTTCAACGCGCCCATCGAGGGCGTGCTGTATCTCGACAAGCCCGCCAAGGACACGAACCTGTTCCAGACGATCACGCGGCCCAACCGTCCGTGGAAGAACCCTGTCACCGGTCAGCGCAAGGACTTCGGGCGGGTCGTCGACTACATCGGGCTCGCGAGGGCCATCGGCAAGGCAGTCGCCGGCCCGAAGGTGAAGGACGACGAAGAAGGCGAGCTCAACGTCACCGACGCCTCCAAGCTGGCGGGGAAGTTCGTCACCGACCTCACGCGTCTGCTCCATCTGTTCGACGGCATCGACACCAGTGACTCGTCGTTCGAGTCGCTCGCCGAGGCCCACGAGCGGATCCCCGAGGGCGGCGCGCAGCGCACCGAGTTCATCGAGACCTACATCGCGCTGCAGACGGTGTGGGAGTTCCTCGACCCGCACCCGATGCTCCGGCCATTCAGGGGGCAGTACTTCTGGCTCGCGAAGGTGTACGAGTCGATCCGGCCCAAGGACGTCTCCAAGACGTTCCTATGGGCACGACTCGGTGCGAAGACCACTGACCTGATTCACGGTCACATGACCGATGTGGGCGTGAAGTCGATGCCATCGAAGACAGTCACGCTCGATGCTGCCGGCCTGGCGCTGGTGAAGAAGATCGCCGAGCAGCTCAAGCTCTCCGAGCAGCAGACGCCGGAGTCGAAAGCCGATGACGTGTACCAGGAGGTCCTCGACTCCATCGAGGCACGCCTCAGGCGTCGGCTCGCCGATACCGAGAGCCCGGCGTACCGGTCGCTGGCGGAGCGGATCGAGAAGCTCCGCGCCAAGGCGATCGAGAACGTCGAGGACTCGCTGGCGTTCCTCGAGGAAGCGCTGAAGATCGCTCAAGACGTGGTCGCTGCGGACCGGGCAGCGGAACAGGGCGACCAGGGAGCCCTAGACCGGCTGGCCGACCCGAAGCGTGGGGCGCTCACTCAGATCGTCGCAGAGAACACACCGCCCGGGCTGCACAAGATCGTCCCTGACATAGCCTCCCGGATCGACTCGATCGTCGTCGAGGTCGCCTATGCCGGTTGGAGCGCGAGCGACGCGGGCGACAAACGCGTCCGCCGCGAACTGCGATCCGTCTTGAAGGAGTACAGCTTGCCGATCAAGGGCGAGCTGTTCGACCGAACGTACGAGTACGTGCGGGAGAACTACTGAACGACGTCTCGCGGAACTCCCTTAGATACGGTTTGGGCATTGCGACATCCTTCCAGTCCGCCTCTCAGCGAGCCAGGTCAGGTGTCACCCAACCCTGCAGCAGTCCCCCACTTCGCCGCTCACCTGGGCATCGCTGTCAGGACGGTAGCGACCTGGCACGCCGACTCGTCTGTCATGCCTCGCGGGGAGATGCAGCAACTTCTCGACACGGCTCACGAGCAGGACCCGCCCGCTTCGCGCTCCTGCTGGCGAAAGAGCGGGCGCCAGCAGACCCGGTCCCGCCCGGCGCACAGGCACCGCGCGTGGCCATCACGGTGGTCATCCACGACAGCGACCTCCTCCTGGTCTGCCGAAGGGACAGCGACGCCGCAGGGATCACTTGGCAGTTCCCGGCGGGGGGCATCAAGCCAGGAGGGAAGGCAGAGACCACCACGGTGCGCGAGACGTTGGACGAGACTAGGGTCCACTGCGCGTTACGGAAGCACCTCGGGAACCGCCTGCACCCTGCGACCGGCGTGCTGTGCGAGTACTTCCTCTGTGAGTACCTGGCCGGCGAGGCCACCAACAGCGACGCGGCCGAGAACACCGACGTGATGTGGGTCCTCAGAAACGCGGTGCCCCGCTTCATCTCCGTCCATACGATCTTCCCACCCGTCCTGGCCGTCCTGGAGGAGCAGACGTGACGCAGCAGAACACGGACGAGCGGTCGGGTATCGCCGCCGCCATCGTCGTTCACGAGGGCTGTGTGCTCATGGTCCGCCGCCGGGTGAGCGAGGGACAGCTGTCCTGGCAGTTTCCGGCCGGAGAGGTCGAGCCCGGCGAGGAACGCGAGGACGCTGCCGTACGGGAGACCCAGGAGGAGACAGGGCTGACCGTGATGGCGGTCAAGCTGCTCGGCGAGCGCGTCCACCCGAAGACGGGCCGCCTGATGTCGTACACCGCCTGCCAGATGCTGGGCGGCACAGCTCATGTAGCGGACACCGAAGAGCTGGCCGAACTTGCTTGGGTCGCCCACGGTGACATCCCGGAGTACGTGCCCTACGGACTGTTCGAGCCGGTGCAGGAGTACCTCAACGGTGCCATGCCGTCCTGAGTCGCCCCAGAGCTCTTCGGCGTCTCGTCCGGTGGGCAGCGCAGTGTCATCAAGCAGACGGCATCCGTGTCGGTGACGTCTTGGTCGTCGTCTCGGGAGCCCCCAGCCTTGTCGATACGCAACTGAAGGGGGCCCTCGGCAAGGTGCAGCGTGCAGTTTGACTCCCGCTGTCGGCGGACTCGAAGTGGGGCCAGCGGCCGGGATACCTCCCGGCCGCTGGCCCCACTTCTCATCTCGGCGCGATCGTCCGTGATCGTGCCCTCAACGGCTGGGAGGACGGCAGCCTACGCGTCGCCTCCGCGTGCTTCCCTGAGGATCTCGAGGCTCTCTGCGTCCTTGGGTTCGGAGCGGCGGAACTGCGGGTGGCCGAGGTCCATTTGGAGTGCGGCGTGAAGTGGCGCGGGATAACGGGTTCGATCGGACCACGAGAGCGCCTGGTGGCTGAGTCGGGCTGCGGCGACGGCGAGGGCCTCGCGCTCGTACCCGTCGCGCGTGTACATCGGAGTAATTTCGCGAGTGGTCATGCTGTACCAGGGAGAGTTGAGTTCGTTCTCCTTGCGCTCGTCAGCATTCTTTGACGCCTTGCCCGGGTCGGCGCGCCAGCGGGTCTTCCACTGTCCGTGGCGCTTCTTGCCGTAGTTGCGGGGCTCGGTGAACAGGAACCACGGATGCCCCTCGGGACGGTCTTCCGGGTAGTAGAGGTCGCTGGAGGTCTTGAGCGGCTTGGTGGTGCCGTTCTTCAGCTTCTCAATGACGGAGACGAGTCGTGGCATCTCGGCCTGCGCGCAATTCATGCGGATGATGCTGACGGGCTTCCAGGAGGCGGGCAGGCCGCTTCCTGGAAGCCACAGGCGGGGGTCGCCCGGGTCAGGGCTGAGGCCCTGCTTGTTGTTGTGCAGGCCCGGCCACACGCGGCGGCTGGCGTGGCCGTCGATCATCAGGGCGTACGGGAGCCCATCGAGCTCGTCGCTGAGGTCTTGGAGGGCGGCACGGACGTCCTCGCCGGCCTGTGCCCAACGCTGCATTTCACCTTGGCCGTCCTGCGTGTGCAGAGGGTAGTTGGAGGCGTGGAAATTGCTCTGCGCCCGCGCGTAGTGCTCCCACTGCGGGTGGATGTTGCTCCAACCGAGCATGCGCCAGGTCTCGTCGGCCTTGCGGGACGGGATCACCGCGGTGGCGGTGATGATCCTCTTGGGCTGTCCCTTGTACTTGCGATCGGTGGCCTGCTTGCGGATATGGATGCCCACAAAGGCCATGCGGGGCAACGGATAGGGGTCGTCTTCAGGGTAGAGAGCACGCTCGAACCGGTCGTCGATCACGCCGCACGATCGGTACAAGTCCAACTGGCCCATGTAGACGCGGTGGTCTTCGAACGCCGCAGCGGGCTTCTTGATGGTGCTGAACGTCTTGGTGAACGGGTCGTAGGTGCGGCCGACCAAGAACTGAGACGGCACTGCGGCCTTTGCGAGCTCCCGTACTACCTGGTGTTTGGCGTCATTCTCGGCGAGGGCGGACTTCACCTCGGCGGGCTTCATGCCTTCGTGCTCTTCCCCGCGGACGGGGAGCTCCGTCTCGCACCAGGCCGCGAGAAGCACGCCCGGTTCCGCGAACTGGCTGACGAGGGCCTCGGCGTCCGAGGCCCTCTCCTTTCCAGGGCCGTGTTTCAGCAGAGTCTCGGCGTTGCAGAAGACTGCCTCGATGCCGTCCGCGAGAGGCGTGGCGTCCTTTCCGTTGGGGTCGGGGTCAATGTGTTCCGGATCGAGGCCGTAGGGGTGGGCGAGACCATGGATCATGCGCGTGAGGGTCTCGTCCCGGTACCAGAGACACAGGATGCGGAGTTTGGTGTAGTCGGCTGCTTCGACGGAGCGCCGGATGCTGTCGGGCGAGGGATTGCCGATGAGGTCGATGTAATCCCCGTCGCTCTTTCGCTTCTTCTTCTCCTTCTCCTGCGTCGAGGTGCCGGGTTCATGGGGCCGCTTGGCGAAGACGTTCCCCTTCGACTTCAGTTCGAGCAGAGAGACGGCATCGCCGAAGGCGCGCCGGATCTGGTCCTGGAGAAGAGAGAGCTGGTAGATGCCGGCGCCGGTACCGACGGCGAAGGAGTCCGTTTTGGGCATGGTCGGCCGGATGGTGCCGGGCGCGGGTGTGAGGATGTCGATCCTCTTGCCGTTTTCGTCCCTGAGGTTCAGGCGATGGCGTTCGTCGGCAACGCGTTGCTCCAACGCCGTGAGCGCTGTCCGGTCGGCGTCGAGTTTCGCCAGGATCTCCAGCGCGTGCTTGTTCGCCTGGCGCAGGCCCCAGCCGTCCAGAGCGAGGGACAGCAGGGGCCGCTGGGTCCCTTGATCGAGCAAGGCAGTGCGCGCGTGGACCACGGTGTTGTTGACGCGGCGGATGTGTGCGTTCAGGTTCAGGACAGGGTTGGGCTCGGCGGTGTAGGTAGCCATCTTCACCGAGACTCGGGACATGGCGTACTGAACTTGCGCCCGCGTGGGGTCCTTGGGACGGGCGGTGGCCGCTTCGCTGAGGTTGACGGGGTGGGCCAGGGAGGCGAACAGCGGGCCGATGGGGTGGTCCCATGCGATCAGGTCGCCGTCGCTGTCGGGTCGGTAGTACACGGCCGCGGTGTTGGTGGACGGCTGCCAGTCGACGATGCGTTCCTTCGTCACGCCGTCCTTCGTCTCGTACGGCTCACGGATCGGTTCTACTTCCGTGTCCAAGAGCGGTTTGGCGGCCAGCTTCTTCGCGATATGCCACTTCACCGCCTGATAGGCCCAGCTGTCAGGGCTGGCTGGCCTGCCGTCCTGCTGGGCGAGGATGTTCTCGGCGAGGCTGAGTGACTGCGGCGTGGCACCGGCCACCAGTGTCGCCAGGGCGGGCTCGTCGATGAACGGGATCTCGTCGAGAGGGATCTTGCGGACGATCCCTTCCAGGTAGGTGAAGACGTTCTTGAGGACGCCGGGTTTCACGGGGCTGAGCGTCACCATGAACGCCAGGTTTCTGTCCAGGTACACGTACCCGTCGGTGATCTGCTGGAGAACGGTGACCGCGATGGAGTACGGAATCAGGAAGGGGTCGGAGTCCTGTACGCCTGCGATCCGCTTGCTGTTGCGGGTGGCCGTGCTGCCCAGGTCGCGCCAGGCTCTGCGCGTCGGCGAGTGGTAGTCACCGAAGTCCCAGACCAGGGCGGTCATGCCGTCCAGGAGCTGTGGGGTGCACTTGATCGATGTGGTGTGTGCGGTGAGATCCCGCTGCGTGCTGCGACGCCCCATGGACGGTCTTACCTCTTCTCTCGGCTTTTCTCCGGACAGGGAAAGCAGCCCCCGCCTGCACCGGGGGAGGGCGGGGGCAGATGTAGGTCGTTCAGAGCATCTCGCGATCGAGTCCTGCGTAGGTGAGGAATGCCTGAAGTGCTTGACCGTAGAGCTCATTCATGATCGCGCGCTGCTCGGGGTTCCAGTCGGCATAGATCTGCTTGATGATCGTGGCGAGGTCGGAGCTGAACTTCTGGTCGTGGATGGCGTGGTCCACGATGTGCAGGGTCATGTCGGTTTCGCCGCGGCGGGCTCGGCCGGCGAGCTGGATGAGCAGGACGAGCATTCCTGCGACGAGTTCTTTGCGCAGGTCGTGGTCCATATTGGAGAACCGGGCCGGGGAGCGGAGGATCTTGGAGAGTTGCTTCCAGGAGGCTTCGCCGGCGCTGCGCAACTCGGCCAGCGGGGTATCGCTGCCGCCTACCGGGAGGGTGTTGACGCCAGCGGCGTTGACGCTCGCGTGCATCCAGTCGGTGTCCTCGATGCTGAGGACGGGCCGGACACAGAGATAGATGTCGCGGACTGCGGAGCGTGTGCCCACGACGATGTTCAGACCCCGTCCGATGACAGCGAGGGGGGCGATCAGGATTTCCCCGCGGTCGGGGAAGTCCTTCAGTTCCTCGCGGACCATCCTGTCCACGTGAGGAGGCAGGTTCTCCTCGTAGTTCTGTTTCTCTGCCTTCTTCACGAGCAGGCAGACTCGGTGGTTCAGACCGTCGGCTTGCGCCACTCCGGAAGCGAGGTGGGCGGCCTGCTCGTAGGAGTTGACGGTGAGAATGACACGGGCTCGTTCCGGCTCCCGCTTCTGCAAGTGGGTCAGGCGTCGGGCGAGCTGCTGCTCGTAAAGACCCCGCCCGAGATCTCGCAAGGCGTTGGGCTTCAGTTCCGGTGGCAGACCACCGATACGCATCGCGTCGCCGGCGCCACTGCGTACGGGGGTTGCGAGGGTGACGATGGATTCGGGGCGTGTATCGGGCAGCCACCATCGCACCGGGGCGTGGATGTGCTCTTGCACGGCCTGTGGCAGGTAGGCGGTGGCCGACAGTCCCATGACGGGCCTCTGTACGCCGGCCGTCAACAGCGAAGTGAGACCGCCCAGTTCGGAAACGAAAGTATGCGGATCGCCTCCGAACGACCGGGAGAGGAGCTCGGCTTCCTTCTCCTTGTTGTCCATGCCTTTGACCTGGTAGCCGTGGATGGAGCGGCCCAGCATTGCCAGGGGGTACAGGGTGGCCACCGTGCTGCTGCGCATGGTCTCAAGGATGTTGCGGACCGAGCCCAAGTCGAGGTAGCGCAGGGTCTGTGCCTGCGCGCGCAGTTCGTCGAGTGCGCCGTCGAGTTCGCGCAGCACCGTCCGGGTGACCAGCAGGTTGATCACAGCGGCCTGCCGGTGCGCGTCGGGCACGAGCCCGAGGAGAAGCTTGCGCATCTCGTCGCGGGTGTCCGTGAGATGGTCCTGGCCGCGCTGCGCTGTGAGCGTCATGAGGGCGGTCTGAACGGCGTCCCAGTCCGCGCCGTCGGGGAGGTCGAACTCTTCCTCGTCCGGCTCGGAGCCGTACCAGCGGGCGGGCATGATCTCGTTGAGGAAGGCGAACAACTCGGGCGGGATGTCCTCGGCCGCAGTCGCTTCGGGGAAGAGGATCTGGAGGATCTCGCGGTCCCGTGAGTGGGCCAGACGCCAGCCGGTGTTGTCGCGGCCGGCGCCGTCGGGACCGTCCGTTTCATTGCCGGGATTCAACTTCAGCCCACGTCCGGAGCAGAGCCACAGCAGCAGCATCTCGGCCATGAGGCGGGCATGGCTGACTGGTGAGACGAGCCCCATCTCGTGGACAACGGGAAGGTTCTTCGCGTCGGAGTCGATCTCCCGCAGTGCGGTTGTCCTCTTCCGGGAGGCGAGAGTGATTTCCGAAGTGCAGCGGCTGATCGCTGCTGTCTGGAAGGCGTCGATCTCGTCGATCACCAGGGCATCGCAGGAGCGCAGGGTCATCTCCAGGACGCTCATGCCCCGGGTGCCGCGCGCTTGACCGCGGAACTCCTGCCCGTCCAGCACGACACCGATGCGAGTGCGTCCTTCGAGCAGGTTTGCGTGGTTGGTGACGATGACGGCCGCGTTGGTGGCCCGGTAGAACTGCTGGAATTTGCCGCACGTCGGTGCGAACGGGCAGGTCAGCCGGTTGGAGCCGGTGGCCTCTGAGGTCAGCGAGGTGCAGTTTTCTTCCCCGTAGGGGTACAGGGTGGGCGGGTCCATCAGCGCCCGCTGCGCGCATCCTGTCGACAGAAGGCCGATGTCCGTTTTGGCGCGGCGGTCCCACTCGTCGATCTGGGTGGAGGTGCCCAGGGCTGCGTAGTCCATGGCGCGCCGGTGCATGCTTGATGGGGACATCAACGGCGTGCAGTGAGTGAGCTCGGTGAGACGTTTGATCTTGTGGAGATAGGCCAGGTCGTTGTTGATGTCCCAGGCCATCTCCAAGGTGGCCCGGACGTCTGTGACGGCGAGAGCGATGCGCCGGCCGTTCAGAGCAGCCCAGGAGGCCAGAACCCGCACCAGGACGGTCTTGCCGCTTCCTGTGGGAGCGTTGAGCAGCTGCAGATCGCCAGCAGTCAGGTCGAGTTCGGTAAGCGCCCCCGTTGCCGTCTTCATGCTCTTGAAGAACCGCTTGAGCACCTTGTGCAGGTAGCGGACGCTCTTGTCCTGCCCGCTGAGCGTCTTGGCGACCTCCAACAGCTGATCCACGGTCGGTGCGACCCGGTCGCGCTGTGGGCGGGTGTGCACCTGAGGCAGGACTTCGTGTCCGGGTGCTTCCAGGAAGCCCGGCGTTGCCGGGATGTGGATCTCCCGGCTGGTTGTGCCGTGCTCCGGGCCCAGGTAGGCAGTCCTCGTCTTCAGCTTTCCGGGGCCGGCGAATGCCTGGGCCTTGGGGCGCTTGCCGAAGGTGAAGAAGGGGCCGGTGACGCGTTGCACGTATCCGAGGAAGTCACCTCCCATCCGGGGGATCGCTGCGTCTGCCAGGTGCGGGTCTCCGGGCGGCAAACGCAGCGAGCCTCCCGAGCGGTCTGCGATGTCCGGCTCGGACGACAGCACTCCGAGCATGGCGAGCACTGAGGTCCTGAGCTTCTTCGGATCCGTCCACTCCTGGGCCATCAGGGTCATCACCTGACGGATCAGGTTCCGCTCGGCGACGGGCAAGTTCGGCCATTCCGCCCAAGCTTGCGGCTTGCGATAAGCGAAGAACGTGGCCTCCTCGAAGCCGGCCAGAACGTGTCCCTCGTCGTCCTTGCGCGGGAAGTAGTGCGCTGCCAGCGCGAGCGCTCCGGCGAGGCCAGCCTCCGCCCCTGTCATGTCCCCGCTCATGCCTGGCCTCCCTTGATGTGCTTGACGACCATCTCCAGGTAGTCCGTCGCGGTCATTGCCGCCTTCATCGCGTGCCTGCGGCACACCGCATTGAGCTGATCCACCTGCTCCCTGCGATGGTCGGGCACCACCAGATACTCGGCTCCGCCCCGGTCGCCGCCATCCATGTCGAGTTTGCTGACCAGGTGATTGGGCCAGGTGTAGTCCTTGAAGTCGGCCATGAAGCGAGGCTCATCGTTGTCCTCACGAGTCACCCACAGGTCACACTGATCCCCGTTGGGCCACAGATGCGACGTCCAGGGAGTGCCGTCGAGGCTGGCTGAGACGGCCCGATGCAGAGCCAGTTCGGGAAGTCCGGGCACAACGGTGTATCGCCACACCGGCCGCACCAGCGCTACCGTCTCCGCCACCGCTCTGGCCTCCGGCACGAGCGGAACAGCACCGGTCCACAGCTCGGCAAATCGCCCCGATGGCACCCGGCACTCGAACGTCGGGCTCAACTCGGGGGCCGTCTTACGGCGAGTGGTCACGACGAACTCGTAAGACGCGCCCGTTTCCTCGTGCCAGGGGTAGAGGCAACACACCTGTCCGTGAATACGCCCGCTGGATCGGTCTGCCGTCACCTTCATCGGCCAATGACAGGCCGGGCAAGGCCACCACCAGCCGTTGTACTGCCCGTACTGGGAGATTGGCCCATAAAAATCGTTCGCCCGGGACGGCAGGTTAAGCGCGGCCAGGCCCTCCTTCGGGACGGTCGGATTCTCGACCAGCGTCCTGCGGTGCCTCTCGTAGAACGGCCCCTTGATCGCGCTGAAGACGGACTCCTGGCTGTACTCGTCATCCAGCTTGGGCTTGGTCACCTGGCCACTGAATTTCCCGACTTTCTGCGCGGCGTGCATGACACGCTGCGCTTCATGCCGGAAGTCGAAGCCTTCTTCGGTTGCGACGCCGTCGCTCTCCAGCAGCCGTACGCCCATGAGTTCTTCGGCGTTGATCCACTCGGGCAGCAGCCGCTCGAGAGAACCCGCTCGTTCACCGGTGAGTCTGCCCATCAGTTCGTCGAAGGGGATGTGGTGGCCGGGTCCGCACGCGGCCATCAGGATCCCGTGGGCTTCCATGAGGCGGTCTAGACGTCGGGGTCCGGCCAGATCCCCGACGGCCATCGCGTGCTCGCACACCGCGAATGCCTTGACGATTTCCAGCAGGACATGGGTCTGCTGGACCGTGGTCGTGTCTCCGTGTCGCATCATCGCTGGGGAGGCTACGGCACGGCACTGACAATGGGCCTGGAAAGCACTCAGACGATCACGCGAACTCCGCTGCAATGGAGCCGACTTCGACGCTCGGGTACAACGAGCGGTAGGTGTCAATGTGGTCGGCGATATGACGTCGCCCGGAATCGGTGAGGAACCAGCGGTAAGGTCCGTGGTCCGCCTCGTCAGGGAGGCGCAGAACAATGAAGCCACGGCTGGGTGTACGCCCGTCAGGACTCTGGCCGACGGCAAGGTAGTGCGGTCCCCGTCCGGCGAGGCTGCCGTCCACGCCTTGCGCCCCTGCCCGCGCGACACGAACCACGATTTTCCACAGCCACGGCGACAGTAGTGCTGCGGGCGGTGCTGGAGCGGGAGTAACCCCGAGCGCTGCGCGTGCGACTGCTCGGCCGCGCCGAGTCATCTCTACGCGCGTACGCGGAATATCCCCCAGTCCATCGACGTACAGGCGATCCCGGTAAACGGTGATCAGGCCCCGTCTGTCCAGTGCGCTCACGGAGGACCCGGTCCCCGGATCGTGGATGCCGGCCTTCCGGAGCCGCTCCTGGA
The DNA here is from genome assembly GCF_000829715.2 of Streptomyces lydicamycinicus. Classification (NCBI taxonomy): domain Bacteria; kingdom Bacillati; phylum Actinomycetota; class Actinomycetes; order Kitasatosporales; family Streptomycetaceae; genus Streptomyces; species Streptomyces lydicamycinicus. The sequence continues at coordinate 339,136 of NZ_BBNO01000009.1, forward strand.
TGCGGGTGAAGCCGACAAGGTCGGCTGGCGCACTGAGTGCCAAGGTCAGTCGTCGCCACGCTGCAGCGGGCCGATGGGCCTCCCCTGCATAGCGATTCTGACGCTGTTCCTCTTCTGCTTCCTGATCCTGATGGAAGATGCACGTCAGGTAGCTGCGCTGTCGGTCGTTGAGCTCGCGCCAGATTGTCAGTGCCGCCTCGGACGTGTTCCGAGGTCGACGGGCTGGAAGCGTGGGGGCAATGTCATTGGGGCGGGTGCGGCGCCAGGCGTCGATGACTACACGGTCGGGAATTCCGTAAACCTGGGCCAGCATCCGTGCCACCCAGCCCTGGGTTTCAGGGGACAGCCAATCCCGCCCGCTCACCGGGCGGCCACGCTCAAGGTCACGTACCTTCTCGGCGCTGATGTGGAGACCTTGCGAGGCTCGCTTGCGTCGTAGCAGCGCAGCGACCTCGGCGGCGCTCATACCCGCGCGGCGACGCAGATCCTGCAGTGTCTCGGTCCCCCGTTCGCCTGCTGTCAGGTCTTGCGCATCACAGTGCAGCACCTTCAGCAGGCGCCCGAAGGCTCGGTCGCTTACTGCTTGTGTTCCCGCCTCCCAGCGCCGTACAGACCCAGGAGAGACACCAGTGGCTTCGGCCAGCTCCTGCACGCTCATACCTCGGAACCCACGCTGCTGTTCCAGAGCCTGGGGAGTGAGGGACTGCGCCATGCCCCCAGCAAAACGCAGTCGCCGGGTCGTAGCAACCACTCCCCTTCGGAGTGTGAGGCCAAGAGGCGGGCAGAACGGCCTCCGACGCGGCACTCTCACTGTGCTCGGCCGGCGCGCGATGGCGATGGCGCGTTTGTGGCCGGTGTCCGATACCGACCTGCGAGGTGGGCTTGATGTGCGCGTTGCGAGCTTGTGCGGCTTGTGCGCCGGGGCCGGGTGCGTGCCGGTCGCCGAGGCGTGAATGCGCCAGACGAGTACTTCAGATGCTGACTTGGCGTCGTCCAAGGTGCGGTACTGGGCTGCTTGCTGGAGGACGGTGGCGGGGTTGTGGCCGGCGGCTTCGGCGGCGGCGAGGGTGGCCGCATGGACTTCAGGGCGCCGCGCAGTACGGGGGCGTGCTGGTGGTCGGTGCGCGCGGATGTGGACGGCCTGCTCGAAGGCGAGAGCCGCACGGTGGAGTTCTGCCTGGAGCAGGGCAGGAGCGCGGGCGGGTAGAGCGTAGAGGACTTCACCGAACACGGTCAGATGGGCCTGGACGGCACCGTCGTCGGCGTGATCGAGGTGGTGAGGGTTGCGTTCCGCGGCAGCGGTGGCCACGTGCCACGCGCTGGGGCGGTGCCGGCGGGCGGATGGGGCTGCGGTGGGTTGCGCTTCGGTAGCTGTAAGGCGCTGTCGGATCTGGGGCAGGTACAGGTCGGTGGCGAGGCTGGAGCCGGAGAACCAGACGGGCGTGCCGTCGTCGGGCAGGGCGACCTTGTAGCCCTGGAGGTCACCGGAGGGCAGCATGCGGGTCTCGACTTGGAGGCCGGCGTCGGCGAGCAGGTTGAAGAACTCGTCCAGGTCCTTCGCGTGGGAGAGCCCGGTACGTACGGTGTGCCGCAGACGTTCACGCGCGGTCTTGCCGTCGCCCAGGCGCTTGGCCTTCTCCTGCTCGGCTCGGGTGGAGCGCTTCACCGCCGACGTGCCGGCAGCAGCTTCAGGACCGCGCGGAACTCGCGTGAGGCCGAAGCCCTCCTCGACGGCTGTCGCAGCCATCCGGATCGCCCTCGGGTGCGATGCCAGTCGCGTGCAGCACGCGACGGGCGATGCTGGCCCACTCGGCGTCAGTGAGAACGTGGTCCTCCGGGGCGGCGCGGAGCGAGCAGTGCCAGACGTGACCCTCCGGTGCGCAGTCGCTGGCCTGCTTGATGCGCAGGTCGAGACCGTGAGGTTTCGTGCCGCATGGTTAGGCCGTGCTGCGGAGTTACGTTCTGCCTGATCAGAGCACGTGCAACTGATCGGGGTGTACTCACTGGTGCTATGTCATCCAAAGGCATCCGGCCACCGGAGTGGGCATCGAAGGCGACACCGAAAGGCTTCACCCAGATTGTAGGTCCTCCACAGTGCCCCTGACGCCCCCTTACACCCGCCCGCACATCCCCTCCTGCGGGCGCACGTCATGCTGAAGGCGTCACCGCACGGGAATCCCCTGTCGGCCCGGCCTGCGGGCGCGGAGCCGTACACGACTTGCGACGGGGCCGCAGATCACCAGAGATCCCCAGGTCGCCCATTGCCTTCTCCAGTGACTTCCTCATCGGGTCGCCCTTGATCGTCGGACCTATTGCCTGCGCTGCGGTGAACACGGAGACCGCCATGTACACCTGATCGGTCAGGGTGTCCTCGGTAGCTTCGGCTGTGAACCCGACGCGCCCATCGGCCCCGACCGTGATGAAGGCGTTCGCCGTCTGGGCAGAGGTGTGGGCGTACGCGCTGTGCATCCGGTACAGCGGGTAGGCCATCGGAACGTTGTACGCGGCGACCATGTTGGCGAAGTACGTGATCTCACCCACCAGTTTCTCGTGCCAGCGGTGCTCCTCCGAGGTCTGAAAGACGGGAGGGGCGACTTTGCGAGGGGGCTCGGGGAGCGGGTACTTGATCGCCACCAGGTTGTTGGTGAACGACTGCTCCTGCTTTCCCAGGTAGGTGTGGACAGCCTGAACGGCGGCGGGGCCGTTGTCGACGAGCCAGCTCATCGCGAAGGCGTGGGCGAAGAGGTTACGTGCCAGCGGCTTGACCTCAACCGTGAAGCCCTGTCGGTACAGGTGAATCATCGCTGCAGCCGTACTACGGGTGAAGAGCCACCAGCCCATGAGGAGCGGGAAGATCTCCCGATGCTCCTCCAGTGTCGTCACCTCGTCGCTGAGCACTTCGTTAGCGCTGTCGAGAAAGCTGGGCAGCACCGTATCGACACGGCCCGCGCACTGCCGGTTGGCGCCGAATTTGTACGTCATGACTCTGACGGTACGGAGCGAACAGCCGGACGGCCGCCGATTTTCGATTCCGCGGAGGTGGGCCTGGCGTTCTCGGGCCGAATCGAAGCCGGTCAGCGCCAGGCGACCGCAGGCGGAATATCGAGCGCGTTCGTTCGATTGGTCTCCTTGCAGAGATCGCGGGAGGGGGCGTGGTGGCCGAGCTGATGATGTTCCGAAGGGACGCGGACGGACGGGATGTCGAGCTGTCTAGTTCGACGGTGGCGCTGGAGGTGGAGCTGCAGCGGCGGGTGGAGGCCGGACTGGAGCAGATGCTGGGCATCCGGTTCCTGGCGTCGGAGTACGCGACCGGGCCGTGGCACCGGGGGCGGATCGACACCCTGGGGTTGGACGAGAACGGAAGTCCGGTGGTGATCGAGTTCAAGAAGGGCTCGGACAGCGGGGTGATGTCGCAGGCTGTCTCATACCTGTCCTGGCTGGAGTCGGCGCAGCACGAGTTCGAGGCGCTCGTGCGGAAGGTGCTGGGCGTGGAGGCCGCCGAGGCGATCGACTGGAGTCGTCCGCGGATGGTCTGCATCGCGGCCGGCTTCTCGCACCACGACCGGGTGGCCGTGCAGCGTCTGCCCGAGCGGATCGACCTGGTGCGCTACCGGATCTTCGAGGGTGGCCTTCTGGGCTTGTTGCTCGTCGACTCCGCGCCCGGCTTCGCGGGCGCCACCTCGTCTCACCGGAGTCGGGAGCGAGCAACGGTGGTCGGCAGCGCTCCGACGGCGCCGGTGACTCCTTCGCCGACAGGGGTCGGCCGCGTCCCGGAGTGTCTGCGGGACCTGTACGCGGAGCTGGACGACGCTCTGACGGCGTGGGGCGAGGTCGAGGTGGCGCCTCTGCGGCACTACATCGCCTACCGACGGTTGGTGAACGTGGCATCGGTAATTTTCCGTCCGAAGCACGAGGCGATCCTGACGTACCTCAGACTGGACCCGGGCTCGGTCGAGCTGGAGGAGGGCTTCACCCGGGACATGCGCGGCATCGGGCATCTCGGGACCGGGGACCTGGAGGTGCGCCTCGTCTCGGCGGCCGACCTGGAGAAGGCAGCGCCCCTCATCCGGCGGGCGCTCGAAGCGGCCTAACGCAACGAGAAGGGCGGCTGGTGCATCAGTTGCTCGATGCGCCAGCCGCCCTTCGGCGTCTGCGGGCCGCCGGCCCCGGGCTCTCCGCTCTCATGCTCATGCCTCCGGTCCGGCCAGCTCGAAGTCGCCCTTCGTCAGCTCGGCGCGCAGCCGAGCATTGGCAATGGTGGCGTAGTGGTCGGAGAGCTCCACGCCCACGAACTTGCGGCCCTCCTTGAGGGCTGCGATGCCTGTGGCTCCTGAGCCGGTGAAGGGGTCGAGGACTGTGCCGCCGGGCGGGCAGACCTGGACGAGCTGCTGCATGACTTCGATGGGCTTCTGTGTGATGTGGACTCGGTCCTTGCGGGGCTGGGAGGCGATGTAGTGGCCGGGAAGGTAGAGGTCGCGGGTGTTGTCGAGGGAGCCCTTGACGCCCCAGAGGATGAACTCGGAGTCCTGCTTCGGCCCGCCCTTGCGGGGGCGTGAGGCCGGCTTGATCCACGGCATCTTTCCGGTCCAGGTCCAGCCGGCCATCTGCAGAGCATCGGATGTGGTGGGGTCCTGCCTCCAGTCGGAGAAGACCATGACGACGGCGTGTTCACGGCTCGCTCGGTATGCCTCGGTGAGCAGTTCGGTCAGCCAGGCGCGGTAGGAGCGCTGGTCACGGTTCTCGCCCGGGAAGTTGGCGAGGTTGTGGCGGGCGTCGCCGCTGGTGTATTTCGCTCGTGCGGTGCGGGCGGTGCGTTCGGAGCTGGTGCGTCCGCCGGAGTTGTAGGGCGGGTCGGTGATGACGGCATCGACGCTTTCGTCCGGGAGAGACTTCAGGACGGTCAGCGCATCGCCTCGATGCAGGGTGTACGACGGCATTCGACGGATCTCTCTTTCCTGAAGACGGACACATGCGCGCATCCATAGGACGGGTTTGGCGCGCCAACGCACTCAGGGAAGCCGCCTGGGCGACCTCCTGGAGCGAGCAGTGGGCTGGAGGTTAGCGCCCTTTTCCGGCCGCACCCAATAACGTGATCTTGGCCGTCGATTTCTTGATCGCGGCTGGGTTGGTGCGGCCGGATTTTGTCTCTACAGTCTCGGCGTGTTCGCAGGACAGGCCCTGACTCCGGCCCTGTTGAACTGTGCTGATGAGTGTTGCCTTGTCCAATGGCGGCTCGCTCAGAACCCGTTAAAGCCCTGATGAGGGATAAGAGGAGTGGAATTCACCGTGTGGCGCCTGAGATTACGAGCGCGGCTGGCTGCCGCATTGCGATAAGGGTTCCGGCGCTTCGGGATTAGCAGTTCCGAAGCACGGGATCCCCCTTCGGGGGCTTTCGAGCATTTAACCGGCGTGGTGCCGGTGGCCATTTCGACGAGAACGCCGGCGCCACGCTGCCTACGAGTAAGGAGCTGCCGATGCAGCATGCCCAGTCACGCCCCTCCCCCGGGCCCAATCTCCGGATGCGCCGACGGTCCGGTGGCCAGCTGTGAAGAGGGCCGCAGCGATAGCCGGGGGTGCCGTCCTCGCCCCGATGCTGCTGATCGCGCCCGCCGCGGCTCTGGCCGGCGTCAGCAAGGCCCAGGCTGCCTGCGGTGAGGCCGGTGCGGTGGACGGCAAGGCCGTGGCCAAGCAGGTGGAGTCGATCCTCAAGAGCAGCGGTAAGGGATCGGTGTCCGTTCCGGGGCTGGACAACCCCAAGGAGCAGATCCCGAACGCCGAGACGATTCTGGCCACCGGTGTCGCGATGAAGGTGCCTGCCCGCGGGCAGGTCGTCGCGTTGGCGACTGCTTTGCAGGAGTCGGGGCTGCGGAACTTGGACTACGGCGATCGGGATTCTCTCGGGCTGTTCCAGCAGCGGCCCCGCCAGGGCTGGGGCACTGCGGCACAGGTCCGGGATCCGGTTCACGCTTCGACGGAGTTCTATGACCGGTTGCGGAAGGTCTCGGGCTGGCAGTCGATGACCATCGCCCAGGCCGCGCAGGCGGTCCAGGCGAGCGGGTTCCCGGACGCCTACGCCAAGTGGGAGCCGCTGGCCACAGCCCTTCAGAAGGCCATTGCCAAGAATCTCCCCGCTAAGAGCGGTTCCGGTAAGGGTGCCAAGTCGCAGGCCTCCGCTGGCGGGTGCGGCACGGGAGGTGACGGGCGCAGGTTCGGCTCGATCCCGGCCGGATCTGTGCCCAAGGGCTACAAGATCCCGGCCGCCGCACCCAAGCCGGTTCGGACGGCGATTCGTTGGGGCCTGGGTCAGCTCGGTACTCCGTACCAGTGGGGTGGTCACTGCACTGCTCCACACGGCCAGGATCCGATGGGCCGGTGTGACTGCTCGTCGTTGATGCAGGCGTCGTTCAAGGCCGGCGGGGTCTCGCTCTCGCGGACCACCTACACGCAGGTCAAGGAAGGTAAGGCAGTCAGTGTCGGCGCCCTGAACCCTGGCGATCTGCTCTTCATCCGCGGCAGTGCCGCCCGGCCGGAACATGTAGGGATGTTCATCGGCCAGGGACTGATCCTGCAGGCCCCCAAGAGCGACGACGTGGTCAAGGTCTCGACCCTTACCTCTTGGCGGCCGGACATCCTCGCCGCCCGCCGAGTCGCCTGACCACCCCTCTCTTTCTCCCTCTTCCTTCCCGTGGGCCTTCGCATGCCCAAAATGGGGTCGTACGCGGTGCGGACCTCATACGAACATCAGCCACGGCGTCACGACAGGTGCGCGATTTGGCCGACAACGAGTCGCTGGCGCCAGGGCGGCTGATCGGCTACGCCCTCCACGCCCTTGGGCCGGTGGGGGAAGTCCGTCAGCGCTGGCAGATCGCCACCGGCGACCAACGCGAACCGCCGCGTCCACGCGATTCCCCGAGTCCCACCCCGCCTGCGGCCCGCGTCGACGCAGCCCGCGCCCGCAGCCGCTCTCCTCGCACCACTTCCTCCCCGACTGTGGCGCCTGCCGCGGCCCCGCGTCCCTCGATACCTGACCTCTGCCACCGCCGGAGCCCCGCATGAAGGACCACACTGGCCGCGTCGCCTCGAAACGGAAGGGCCCCGGGTTTGGGGCACCGTTGGTGGAGGCGCTGTCGCTTTTCGCGGAGCCGGCGGACACGGAGATCGGGGCAGGGCCTGGGGGCCGTATGCCGCCGCCATCGCTCGATGGGAGAGCGTCCCCCCGCCCGGCACCGCGGCCGACCAATGAAGCGGGCCGCCTGAGACCGCCGTTCGTTGAGTGGGTGCAGTGCCTCGGTCCCGGTTGGGTGACCGCCACCCAGGACTGGGTGCCCTGCCCAACTCGGACTTCTGGGCAATGGCGTTGTGCCACAACAGGCCATCCGAGCCTTGCCGATCCTCGCCCCACCCCGGTCCCCTATCACCACTGCGCACTGCTTTGAGCTGGGCATCTACACGAGATTTCCGGCGTGGCCAAACCCTGCCTTCTCCGGATCCTCGGCACCCCGCATCTTCAATCCAAGGGGTATCGATGTCTGAACCCGCTCACGGGAGCGAGCCGGTACGCATACCGGATCACGCCCTGGATGACCTCGTTTCCACCGTCACGCAGCTGGCCGCAGAGAGCCGCAAGCAGGGGGAGACGCTCGCCCGGCTCACCGACGTACAGCCGTCCGAGCAGGACGACGAACAGGCCGAGCCAGATTCTGAGGAAGGCACCACGCCGGACTCCGCCTCGGCCAGCAGCGAGGAGGCTGCCGCCGGGGCGGAGGGGACGTCGAGCGTCTTCATCCTCGCGCTCGACGGCAAGGCGTACGCCGAGGAACTCGCCGGCCTGACCGTCTGGGTGCATCACCTTCTGCTGCCGGTCTACGGTCGGGAGATCTCCACCGGCCGCCCGTGGTGCCCACAGTGGCACGAGCACCCCGAAGCCGTCGCTCGGCTGCACGCCCTGTGGCTGGCCTGGCAGCAGCTCACCGACGTCAAGGCCGGCCTGGCAGGGCCCTCCACCTGGCACCGCGACCACCTCGACCCTGCCCTGCTGCAACTCCGCACACCGGACGGTCCGTTCGGTGCGTGCACCACCAGCCCGGCCCGGCCCAACCACCAGCTGCTCGCCTCCCCCGAGCCGGCCGGAGTCTGACATGGCCGAGCTTCACCTCCCCCGGCCGGACTACCGAATAGACGGGTTCAAGGCCACCACCGAACAGACCGAGGAGGACTTCTCCTCGGTGACGCTCTCGGACGACATGTTCCTGCCCCTGGTCGAACACCACAGTGCCGACGGACGCGACAGCTACCTGCTGATGTATGACTGGGCAGCGATCTGGGACGTCCCCGGTACAGCCGAGTACGTCACTTTGCACATCAGCCGGGACGATGAGCGGCGCACGTTCGACTTCGCCTCCGAGGCGCACCCGACCGTCCCGCTGGCACAGAACTGGATGATCGGTCGTGGCTGCCCCGATGAGGCGGTGGAGCTGTCCAGCATCCACTGGCCCCGCCCGGCCGACGCGCTGACGTCGCGCCTTGAGGAGCAGCTCCGGGTCAACCCGGACGGGCGGTACACGGTCGTCGACACCACACCTGCCATCCGGGACCCGCCGGGCTCGGGGTCGAGGTGCAGATACTTCTCCATGACGCCGCTCCCGATTCGGCGACCCGGCCTTACCGGTTGTTTCTCGAAGAGACGACCGAGGACTTCCGCTCCTACACGGTCCGGGAGGGCGCCTTCGCCACGGCCGACGCTGCGCGTGAGTGGGCCCTGGAGCGTTCCTGCGCGCTTCCGCCGCCCCCGTCTCCGCGGCCGTCGGACGGGCGCTTGTCCCGTGCGGCGCGATCACGCTCGTCGGTCACGTCCGACGCCGCCCTGCCGACGGTCTCCTTGACCGGAGCGCCGTACCGAACCGCGGCCGCGCAGGCACGTGTGCGTCGGAGCGTGTCGTGAGTCGGGCCTGGTACGCCTTCGCGGCTCATCCCGAGGCCCTTGCCGATCTGCGTTCCGTACCGGAGGACATCCGCGGCCTGGCTCTGCTGGAGTTGCAGCACCTGGTCCACGGCAACGAGCGCGGTGCCGCTTTGCAGCGTGAACTGGCGGGCTGCCACAAGGTTTACGTCGATCCGGAGACCCGGTGGCGACTGGTCATCCAGTACCGGGACGCCCCGGCCTCCTCGCAGCACGCGAGGGAGATCTACCTCCTGGCCGTCGGTGAGCGTCAGGATGAGGCCGCTTACCGGACCGCGGCGCACCGGCTGGAGCTGGAGCGGCAGGCATCCGCCGTCACGGAGCCTCTCGGGCGTCGCGCTCAGGCCGCCCGAGCCCGTTCTCTGCACGGCAGCAGCGGCTGGGGCACCGCCCCTTCGCAGGCGCCTGCGGCTCCCGCAACGCAGCCGCGCCCCCGCCACACCCGCTGAACACGACACGACGACTCCGGAGAACTCGACATGCGCGAAATTCGCATATCAGCACACAACGCTGCGCTGGTCAGCAAGGCGATCGACCGTCTCGCTCCCCGCTGGACGACCTGGACGCTGCAAACCATCACGCAGCACGGCCAGATGACCCCCACGAAGCTGACCGCCGCCCTTCCGTGGCTCACCGCAGCGAATTCGAGCCACATCCTGAGGCGCATGCACACAAACGGCTTGCTGGACCGACCGGGCTTCGGGGCCTACGAGGTCGCCCCCTCAGGTCGGCACGCACACAGCGTGCACCGCACGCTCGCGTCCTGGCACCGCACACACTCCGGTGCCGGCGGCCTGGCAGTCGCCGAGGCGGAGCGGACGGAGGACACCCTGCGCCGACTGCGCGGCGACGGTGCGGTCGGCATCCTCCACACTCTCTCGCAGCACGGCCCCCTTCAGCACGGCGTTCTTCACAAGGCATCGGGACTCGCCTCGAGCTCCTTCTACAACCGCCTCCACCAGCTTCAGCAGGACCAGCTCCTGACCCGCACCGGCTCCTCATTCCGTGCCGGATACACCCTGACCCCGGCCGCCCAGGCACTCGGGCAGGTCTATGCAGAGCTGGCCGCGTTCGAGTCGAAGGCCGCGTTCGTATCTGGGCAGCACAGGCCCACACTGACAGCGGCCAGCACTGCCAGGGCCAGCGCTGCCGTACGGCGAACCCGTACGGCCGTCCCAGGGTTGTTCTCCCACGCGCCGGCACCCCAACCGCATGTCCCGGCACACGTCACGGCGCACTCCCACCCCTCACGGACACGGTGATCCCCCTGCCCGCCGCCAGACCCCGAAGCCGCGATGGCGCCCGTGCACCACCTCACACGGAGACCCGTCCCCCATGCCCGCCCACGCTCCTGACGGAGACTTCTACGTCTCCCCCGTCTACCTGGCCGGCTCCACCGTCTCCGGTGACCCCGCCCTCCAGCCCCTTCTCGGCCAGGGTTTCCATCTCCACCACGACGAACTGTCGATTATGTGGAATCAGATCTGTCAAGTGGCTTCCGTGCTTAGTGGTCGACTCAAGAAGTCTTCGGGGGTTCATCGAAATCCGCTGCCGGGACCGTCCAGCGGGATGTGCGCAACGGCCGTGCGGCAGGAGGCGGTGCGCCCGAACGGGTTCGCCCATCGGCCAGCCGTGCCCTTGCGGGCGACCTGGGCGCATGGGTGCCGCATCGGGAGACGGGGATCTCGGTGGGCAACACGACGGTGGTGGCCGTGCTGCTGATGGCGCCCGAGGGTCAGATGCCGAGGTAGGGGGCGAGGGTGGCGGCGGTGGTCGCGGACTGTAGGTAGTTGGTGGCGTGGTGGAAATGGAAGAGGGGGCTGATGACCGTGGTGTGGTCCAGGGCGATCCCGTCGAAGTGCTGGCTGAGTTGGGGTGGGACGGCCACAGGGTCTCCGGGGTCGGCGATGTTGACCCATCGCGTCTGCCCGGGTAGACGCGCCCCCTGCGGTGCGCGGCCGGGGGGACGCGGTGCGGGGATGAGGCGTTCGAAGACCGCGCGGGGCAGTGCCAGCGGCGAGCCCAGGGTGAGGAACAGATCCGGCTGAAGGCCCGGGTGGGCGTGCAGGGCTTCGTAGGCGACGACCGAGCCCAGGGAGTGGGCGATGACGACGTGCGGTCGACGCTCGGCGATCCGTGCGGCGACCTCCTCGCGCGCCGCCGTGCGTTGTGGGGCGTCTTCGGTCCGCAGGTACGCGGCGACCTCAGGAAACAGGGTCCGCAGGAAGACCCGCAGTGGCCCCTCCGCCAGGTCGAACCTGCGCGCCACCCAGGACGACAGCGCCCGCAGCGGCATCGTGGCGTGGCCCTGCGACACCTCGTCAGGGACGCCCAGCTCCTGCGCCCAGGTGGAGAGCATCTCCTGGGCGAGCGGGTCGTCCAGGAAGTCGCCGTCCTGCTCGCCTTGGGCCGCGGGGGTGGTGGTGAGGAGCTTGTCCGCGTAGTAGGCGAAGTCGAGGTCGATCCGGTCCGCGGACACGCTGAGGGCGCTGCCCAGTTGTCGCGCCCAGACGGCGGCCTTCCGCGCGCGGAGCTCTTCTAGGCGGGTGCCGGTGATGTCGGCGCCGAAGCTGTTGCCGACGCCGTGCACGGCGACGATCCGCAGTGGTGGACTACCGGGGGTGGTCAACTGAGCCTGCCTTTCAGGGGTGCGAGGCTGAGGGCGGCCACCTCGTGGCCGAAGCCGACAATGACCATGGCGTCCGCGGTGACGGTGAGGGCTGACACGCGTGCGGGGCAGTAAAACGTGGTCCGGCAGGTGCCGGTGGTCAGGTCCCACACCCGCACCGACCCGTCGTTCCCGCCGGTGATGGCGTGTGGGCGGCCGTCCAGCTCCACCACCCCTACCGCCCGCACCCCGCCGACGTGGGCGGCGAAAGCGCGGGGCTGGGTGCCGGTGGTCAGGTCCCACACCCGCACCGACCCGTCGTCGCCGCCGGTGATGGCGTGTGGGCGGCCGTCCAGCTCCACCACCCCTACCGCCCGCACCCCGCCGACGTGGGCGGCGAAAGCGCGGGGCTGGCGGCCGGTCGTCCACACCCGCAACGACCCGTCCTCGCCGCCGGTGATGGCGTGTGGCCGGCCGTCCAGCTCCACCACCCCCACCGCCAACACCCTGCCGACGTGGGCGGCGAGTGTGCAGGGGGGGCGGGTGCCGATCATCAGGTCCCACACCTGCACCG
>NZ_BBNO01000008.1:0-724454 GCF_000829715.2 Streptomyces lydicamycinicus
GGGGCGGCTCGGCTCTGGCTGCCCGGACCGTCGGCGTGTATGCGTACGTATGGGGATACGTATCTTCCTCCTTGTCCCAGGCAGGGGCCGACGGGTGCACTACCTGTAACAGCGGAGATCGAAGGTGGGTCCCATGCATGTACACAGGCCACTGAGCCCGTGCCGTGATGCGTCTGACGGTCTGGCCTCCCTCCCTCCACGGCCACGAGGAGGGCCGGCTCCGGAACTGTGGCGCGCGGACTTCACCGGTGGACCGTTCCTGGTTCTCTGCCGCAGCGGGCGCTGCTCCGGATGCAGACACTCATGAATTCCACCAGGCGCGCAGAGCATGAGGCCATCGTCTCGCTGGCACACCTGCTGAGCAGGCGGGCGGCTGCCGCTCGCGCCGAATTGACCAAACGCCTGAACGGGCTCTTGAGCGAGACACCCGGTGACGGGGGCTCCTGGCCGCTCGACCGTGACGTGCGTGCCCCGTCCCGGGCCAGGCGGCTGGTCCGCGAGCAGTTGGCACGATGGGAGCTGAACGAGCTCGCAGACACCACCGAACTCCTGGTCAGCGAACTGGTCACTAACGCCCTCGCGCACGGTTGCGGTCCAATCCGACTGTGCATGTCCCTGTCTTGTCAGAATCGGACGCTGCGCTGCACGATCGTCGACGCCTGTCCCGCCCTTCCACGTCTGTCCCTTACCCAGCAGGACGAGGAGCACGGACGCGGTCTGTTTCTGCTTGATCGACTTGCCGCGCGCTGGGGCTCACGACGGACAGCCGTCGGCAAGACGGTTTGGTTCGAAGTGCGCACAAGCATCAGTACCTCACCGCCCGCACACGCCGGTGGCAAACGCGAAGCCGACCGGGGGCAGCGCACGAGTTTGGACCGACTGTCGCGCATCATGGAGCGGATCGTCGCCTCTTGTATGTCAAGAAGTAGCACATGAGAGGTGTTGATGGCATGGCTCGTCTCGCCCGAAGTCCACTTGGCCGCGAAACTCAGACAGCGGCATTGGAGACGCTGTTGGCGTCCGCGATGGTGGGAGAGGGGCGAGCGGCTTTTGTTGTCGGTGAGGCCGGCCTGGGCAAAACGACAATGCTTGAGCATGCATCGGTGATGGCACGGGGCCTGGGCATGCGAACGCTGCACGGGGCGGCGCAAGAGCTTGAACGGCAACGCCCGTTCGCTGCGATCTCGGCCTGCCTGGGGGTCGGTGAGGCCCTGGCCGATATCTTCGGCGCTCGGGCTGCCGGGATCCTGCGTGGCGACGCTCAGCACACGGCGCCGGGTGTGAACCTCGGGTTGGGCGGGGTGGATTTCGCCGCTGTCGAGATGATGCTCGGTTTGATCGACGACCTTTGTGCGCAGGGGCCGTTGGCGGTGATAATCGATGATATTCAGTGGGCCGACGATGCGAGTCTGCAGGTGTTGAACGGCTTGGTGTCGGCGTGGAGTTCGCCGAGAGCTGACGGTTTGGTGGAGCTGGTCGAGGTGCGTCTCGCATCCCTCGCACTGGGGCAGGTGCTCGCCGGACCGACATTCGGCCTCGGGTTCGAGGGTGCCGTCCAGGAAGGCTGACCAGCTCGACGAACTCGTCGCAAGCCATCACGTAACGTCGCTCTCCGCCTTGGCGAGATATTCCTTCAGCCTGTCACGGACGAACGTCCGGCCCCGGTACAGCAGGACCCGCTGGTTTCCGTGGGAGATCTCCAGCAGTGAGCAGACCTCCTGCACTTCGTATCCTTCAACGTCCCGCAGCATGACCACGGCCCGTTGCCGGGTCGGCAACTCCTCCAAGGCCGCAGCGATGACTGCACGGACTTCGGCCGCCAGCGCCGCGCCTTCCGGCATCAGCCAAGACACCGACCCCGCGCCGGTGCACCAGTGTCCGGGGTAGGCATCGTCCGGCCTCTGGGAACGGGTGGGCTCGGCAGTGGGGCCGGAGCCCTCGGGTGCGAGGCTGGTCCAGGGCAGGGTGCGGCTCTCCTTGCGGCCTCGGTCCTTGGCCGTGTTGATCAGAATTCGGTAGACCCAGGACCGAAGCGAAGCACGTCCCTGGAAGCCGTCCAAGCCTCGGATCACGGCAAGCCAGGTGTCCTGGAGGACCTCCTCGGCGGTGGCGTTGGTCGACACGAACGACCGGGCGAGCCGCAGCATGCTCCGTGACCAGGCATCGAGCATGAGCCGGAACGCCGTCTCGTCGCCCGCGCGCAGTTGCTCGACCAATACCTCGTCCGGTGGGAGACTGCTCTTGCCTCCTGGGCGGTCCACTTGAGTCGGCTCGACCGCCCGGCCCCACCGGCCGTAGCGGGCAGGACGCTCCCAAGCCGGGCTTCCCGTCGCGACCGTCATCGGCCCGTCCCCGACATTCGGAGGCCTCGAAGTCGGGGCGGCATCCGGCGTCCCACTGCGAGCGCTGGTTGCCGTTGGCGGGGATGCCGCCGTCCTCTAGCAACTCGGCCAGGTGCAGCGGGTTCCAGGTCATGAGGTTTGTTGCAGTTGGTGAAGTCATGCTCCCGGCCGCCGGAGGCAGGGGCGAGGCAGGAGGGGGCGGCGCCGACCTCGCCGAACCGCCCGGTGTCGGCTTGCGGGATCGTGCAGCCGAGGTGTTGCAGGCTGTGGAGGAGGATGTTCATGGCACAGTGCTTGGCGCCGGTCTCCATGCCGGTGATCAGGCAGCCGCCGCCCCGATCACAGCGGGCGTACTGGCCAAGGTCGTTGAGGAACGACGAGTTGCCGTACAGCCGCTCGATGGCCTGCTTCGTCACCGAGCCGTTGTCGCCCAGACAGATGGGCCTGGCCCGCCGCGGGACGTCGGCGCCCATCGCGCGCTTCTGGAGCTGGAGCCACTCGCTGGCCCAGCACTGCTCGGTCATGTCGGGCCAGACGCCGGTGGCGATGTCGTAGTCGACCGGGTGCGTGTGATCCACCTGGACGCCCTGCTTCTCGATGATGCGGGCGCTCACGTCAATGATCCCTTGGGTGTTGGTGGGCTCGCTATCTTCCTGTGTGCCGTGGCGATCTCCGGTGCGATGCACCTCCAGGAACGGTGGGAAGAATGACGCGATCGCGGCAGGGCATGGACCTGGGAGGGCACCCACCGGCTTTTCGCGCGCGAAGTCGGCACAGTCACCTTGATCCGGCAGATGCGCCTGCGGCCCGCCGCCCGGCGGGCGGAGCTGACCGGCGAACGCGCGCTCTGTACCCCGCTGACTTGCAAGCCGAGTGAGCAGAGCCATTGCTGCCGGCCAGTGGGCAAGACTCATGGCGCGGCTCTGTCGTACCGGCTGTGCCATCAGTGGATGGGTGGTGGTGTCGTGGGTCGGCGAGACCGTGGGGCGGCGAGACCGTCCCGGCCGGGAGGGTGTGGCTGCGGATAGCTGGGCGGCGTTCTGTTCGTGCTGTGGACCGCCAGCCGAGCGCGGCGCATTGCGCGCTCGGCCGCTGGTAGCGGCGTCTGGGTGACCCCCCTGGTGCTCACGCGGCCCAGGGCGCCGGTTCGTCATGGCTCGCCCGACCAAGGAACCGAGCGCCTGCCGGAGGCTGACTGTCAGGACGACGCGTGAAGCGTGTCGAGCGAATTCCATTGCTGATGTGCGCCCTCTGAGCAGCTTTCGGTGCGGACCACGCTGTCAATACGTGTCAAGCACCTGTCCGTACCGACGTTGCGGACCTTTTGGCTCTGGCCGGTGGGATCCGGCTCGAACTTCCACTTCTGCGTGGCGTCAGGAGTAATCCCGAAATCATCGAAACCGCAGCTCGATTCCCTCAGAGATCCCTCGGGCGTCCCGTCCTGGAGGCACGACAAGCTGGGGTACGTTCCGCGGGCGAGACTATAAGTCCCGACATGGTTGTCTCTGTGCTGGAATCCCTGTGTAGCCAAATCGCCCGTCAGAGGCCCCCCCACCCTCCGCGTCGCCGGTCAGAGGCCGGAGGGAGAACACGGTGCTCCCCGCGGGCCCCTCAGCGGTGAGTGCCAGGGAAGGGCCGGTCACAGGCCTTACCGCAAGAAGGTCCGGATCTTCGGGGCCGCCAATCGCAGCATGGGCGGCTGATGGTGTCGTTACAACCGCGAGTGCCGCAACGGGCATCGCGAACCGTGCAATGACCCGGAGGGGGCGCGAGATGGGATGGACAGGAGCTTTGTGGGTGATGGCCACTGGTGCTTTCCCCTTCAGCAACGGGTATGTTGGCTCGGATCCGGCGTGCCGCTCTTCGTGCGCAGGCAGGCATAGGGGGCTCACCCGTAGGTCACGGGGTCCCTTTCGCCTTTCACTACGTTGCTCTGGACTCACCGGGGGATGGCTCAAATCCAAGCTTGCGTCAGGGGCCATTACATCCGTCACCTGACGTAGATTTTCAAAGGACCTGGCGGACTTCGGTGCTGGAGTGGAGCCCGGTCATGCTGGCGGATGCGGGGGTGTCGCCGGCGGCTGTGGCATCAGGCCCCACTCTGGATGCGGATTCCGCCACGGCTCCGCAACACGCCAATGAGCAGGCGCACCGACTGCAATGCTCAGCCTCGCCAGCTTAAGCGCTCACTCGCCAGGTGAAGCGCTCCTTACCTTGTTGGCGGGTTGATTCCGGTCCTTCGTACGATCGGCAGACCCAGGGGCTTGGATGTGGCTGAAAGCGCTCATGCCGTACGCGTGGCTTTGACTGATAGGCCGCTCAGTGCCCCGCGACGACACGGCCACTCATTGGGATGAGCGAACAGAGATCGCTTCGTAAGGACACGTCGGCGTGGTCGTCTGCAGGGACCAGTCAACCGACCGGCGAGGGAGGCTCGGGTGCCCGAGCTCTGGGCGGGGACGGATGCCGGCAAGGCCGCGCACCACTGCACGGTGATCGACACGGACGGAACGAAGGTGCTCTCGCGCCGAGTACCGAACAACGAGGCTGAGCTGCTGGAGCTGATAGGCGACGTCCTTGCACTGGCCGAGGACGACCCGGTGACCTGGGCAGTCGACCTGAACGCGGGCGGAGCCGCCCTGCTGATCGCTCTGCTCACCAGTCACGGTCAACGGCTTCTGAGGGTCATGGAGTGTCCCGTCTCGTCGCGTCGGTTCTGGCGCTGTTGCCGGCGGTGTAGTTCAACCCTCGGGACCCGCCCAGGCCACCCCCGTCGGCCACGTCGACCACCCGCGGCTCGTGTCCGACCTGGGCGTCGCGCTGTGGGCCCGGTTCGAGCGCACCGGAGACCAGGCCGACCTGGACCAGGCCGTGGACCTATATCAGGCCGCCATGCGGGCCACCGCCGCCGATCACCCCAACCGCGCCCGGCACGTGTCCAACCTGGGGATCGCGTTGCAGCGCCGGTACGACTGCACCGGGGATCAGGCCGACCTGGATGCGGCCATCGATAGGGGACGGGACGCAGTGCAGGCCACCCCCGCCGACCACCCCGACCGCGCGAAGTACCTGTCCGGCCTGGGGGGCGCGCTGCAGCGCTGGTTCGAGCGCACCGGCGATCAGGCGGATCTGGATGCGGCGGTGTCCGCCTATACCGGGGCGTGGGAGATGGACTCGGGGGCACCTTCGTTCCGTATTCGGGCAGCCATGGCAGTGGCCGAGCTGGTCGCGGAGTCCGCACCCGGGCGGGCGGCAGATATGGCGGAGGCCGCGGTGCGGCTGCTGCCCGAGGTGCCCCCCGGCCAGCTGGGGCGTGGCGATCAGCAGCGCGCGCTCGGCAACTTCGCCGGCCTGGCCGGGGACGCCGCCGCCCTGGCCCTGGCGGTGGCCAGCCGGAGCGCGCGACCCGGGCGCTGCGACTGCTGGAAGCCGGCCGGGCGGTGCTGCTCAGTCAGGCACTGGATGCCCGCAGCGACCTCACCGACCTGAACCGGCAGCACCCTGATCTGGCTGCCCGGTTCGTCCAACTGCGCGACCAGCTCGACCAGCCCGCCGGCACCTTCGACTCCGCCGACGGAAGCGAGGACATTGACGCCCTCGCGGCGCGGCAGGATCGCGCCGTACGCGACCGGCACCGGCTGGCCCGCGATTTCGCCCAGATCCTGGCCGACATCCGCGCCCTGGCAGGGTTCGACTCCTTCGCCCTCCCACCTACCCCTGGGGAACTCCTCGCCGAGGCCGACCAGGGCCCGATCGTGGTGTTCAACGTCAGCCGATACCGCAGCGATGCCCTACTGCTCACCCAAAGCGGCATCACGCACGTGGAGCTCCCCCAGCTCACTGTCGCGGCCCTGACCGAGCAGGTTGACGCCTTCCACCGGGCGCTGCGCACTGCCACCTCCGGCCCGGACAAAACCGAGCGGCGCCAAGCGCAGGCGGTCATGGCCCAGGTCCTGCAATGGCTGTGGGACGCCGCCGGGCCTGTCCTGGACGCGCTGGGCCACCACCGTCAGTCGTCGGCCGACGCCGACTGGCCGCGGGTGTGGTGGGCGCCGGGCGGACTGCTGGGCCTGCTCCCCTTGCATGCCGCCGGCTACCACACCGACCCCGTCGACGACCCAGGCCGGCGCACCGTCATGGACCGCGTCATCTCCTCCTACACCCCCACCGTCCGCGCTCTGCGCCACGCCCGCCAGCACGCCTCGGTCCCGGACAAGCCCGCCCAGGGGCTGGTCGTCGCAATGCCCACCACCCCCGGCCTGCCTGATCAGGGCTGCCTGCCGCACGTCAGCTCGGAAGTGTCCAAGCTGCACCAGCACCTTCCCAAGCTCACCCTGCTCTTAGAACCCGACTCGTCCGACGACGGTGCCCTCGTGTCCTCGGCTCACACACCGACGAAGGACAACGTTCTGGACCACCTGCCCAGCTGTTCGATCGCGCACTTCGCCTGCCACGGCGCCAGCCACCCCACCGATCCGTCGAAGAGCTGGCTGCTGCTCCACGACCACGCCAGCGACCCGCTCACCGTCGCCAGCCTGGCCCAGGTCCGCCTCGACCAGGCCGAACTGGCCTACCTGTCGGCCTGCCGCACCGCGGCCATCGACACAGCGGACCTCATTGACGAGGCCATCCACCTGACATCCGCATTCCAGCTCGCAGGATTCCCCCACGTCGTGGGCACCTTGTGGGAGATCGACGACCAGATCGCCGTCACCATCGCCGACGCCTTCTACACCCACCTGTGCACCCCCACCGGAGCCCTCGACACCAGCCGGGCGGCCTGGGCCCTGCACCAGGCCGTGCGCGAGGTACGTGACGGCCACGACCTGCCCGGCCGACTCGACCGGACTCACATCCCCTTCCTGTGGGCCGCCTACCTCCACGCCGGCGCCTGACATGGCTCCGGCGACATGTCACAGCGACAGCTACTGGATAAGACCAGCGGTCTCGCACCACAGCTCCGCCTCGACCCCACGCCCCACGAAAGCCTGGTCAAGGCCGTACTGACATGGACCGGCGCCCCGGGCCTGCGGCCGGCGGACTACGAGCAGATCGCACTGCAGCTGATCAGCGCCGCTCGCTCGGTGGCCAACGACGTCCGCCGCGCCGCCCACCAAGTCGGCGACAGCGACCGCGGAGCAGGCGTCCTTTCTGATTTGGCGTACCAGAACATCTGGCTCGGCCAGGCGGGCACCGCCATCGACGTCCTCGACCACGCGCTGTCCCGCACCCAGGACCCCACCGCCCGCTCCCTGCTCCACCTGCGCAAGGCCCGAGCCTTGGCCATGAACGGCGACGCCCGCGCCTGCCGCCGCGACCTCGACGCCGCAGAACACGCCCTCCACTCCGCCACCACCGCACCACCCGCATGGTGCTCCTGGATGAGCCCAGCAGACCTCGCCGTCGACTCCGGCCGCTGCCTCATCGACCTCGGAGAAACCGGCACCGCCCTGCACCAGATCTCTCAGGGAGTAGCCCTCGTGCCCACCGCCCGGGACAAAACCCGCGCAGTCTCCTCACCGAGGAGCCGAAAGCCTGCTGCGTCAGGGCGAGGATCGACCACAGCGCCGCCCTCGCCGGCGAAGCCCTCGTCCTCGCCCAGCGGATCGGCGCCTCCCGCTGCGTCCGCCAGATCAGCGACCTCGCACGCGGCTACGAACCCCACCTGAAGGTGCAGGGTGTTGAGCAGTTCCTCAGCGTCGTCCGGGCAGCGGCATGACACCACCAGGAGGCTCCTCATGAACGACGATCTGGGGCTCGCCCCCACGTCCGGACCACTGACCGCCGGGCTGCCCACGGCCCGAGCGGCGACGCCCGCAGATGCGGCAGGCATCATCCGGCTACGCTCCGAGTACGTTCTGTCCGAGCCGATGGGCGAGGAGTGGATCCTGCGGTGCACCGCCGAGCTGGCTCCACGGCTAGCGCCGGGGGGGGTGACGCACGGGCCTTCGTCATCGACGCCCCGGGCGGCTCGATGGCCGCGTGCACGTGGTCGCCACACGCCCGGATGCCCGGCGCCGCGGCTACGCCAGAGCCGTTGTCCGCGTACTACTCGACGAGCTCCGCACCGAGCACGTCACCCTGTTCGAACTCCACGCCAGCCAGGAAGCGGCGCCTCTGTACCGCGAGTTCGGCTTCGCCGACAGTCCAGCCCTGATGAGGATGACGCACCTGGAGGAGCCGGACGGTCGACTCCGCTGGCCGACGGACATAAGGGTGGCTCCGCAGACGGGGGATGCCGCGGAGCCACCCTCTCAGCGTACTGTCCGTCTGCTCCTTCCACAGAGCCTTGCGCCGGACGACTATCCCCTAAGCAGGGCTTCGGCGTAGTCGGCGGGCGTCCGTTTCGTGACCACTTGCAGTGAAGGGAGTGCGAGCGGACGGTTCCTGTCTCAGAGGGATTCGATCACGAGATGCCGTTTCGTAACTGGTTGATCATGTCCACCGATGCCGCCTGAGAGAGCGCTTCGGCCTGTAGCTGATGGTAGGCCGTCAGTATGGGCAGCACCGAGGTACTTTCTCGCTCAAGATGACCCCGGTGTGCGGACTCGGCGTAAGACATGAGCTGGCGATCCGACAGCGTGAGCAGGTGCAGCGGTTGATCGAACGGCCGACGCTCCCCCATGTCGAACGGTGCGACCTGGAGCACGGTGTTCGGCAGCTCGGCGAAGTCAACCAATCGCGCCAACTGGGCATCCATGACGGCGGGTCCGCCGATGGGCCGGCGGAGGCAGCTCTCATCCAGCACCATGAAGACCAGCGGCGGGGTCGTACGAACCAGTTTCGCCTGCCGTTCCGCGACGAGCGACACCCGTTCGTCCGCCTGCTCGGGGGCTGAGCGATCACATCCGTGTGAGCACTGCCCCTCCGCGGCAACATCCTCGCGTGTCCGGCCCGCCACCAATGCGGCCACCGTACCCAGCCGAAGGGCTTCCTGCGCCGACGGCGGCAACTGCCGTGCGTCCCGCCACCAATTCACGCACGCAGCATCGACGATCCAGAACACCTACCTTTCGGATCAACATACGTCAGGTGACCGATGTGTTTGCCTCCAGGCGTTCTTAGGCTCGGTGATTCCCGCGGGTGAGGGCGGCGAACGGCACCCATGTCCTGTGCACTCGCCTTCGGGAAGTCCCTCGCGCCGCAGGAGGCTGGGGGATGCTGCCGGTAGCAGGCTGCCGGATCCGGGGAAAAGTGTCCGCAAACCGAAGGAGATCCAAACAATGAGGTTCCGCAACGTGGCTGTCTCCAGCCGCTTCATACCCCGCCGTCGGGCCATCGCACTGGTCGCGGTGCCCCTTGCGGCATGCGCCGTCACGCTGTCACCGTCGGCCGCAAACGCGGATTCGACTGCCCCTGTCGTCGCCCTGGCGCCTTCGGCGTATCCGGACCTTGCAGCCGCGCATTATGACTTGCGACCCAGCGGCGACGACGGCAGTGCGCGTGAGGGGGTGTACCTCGCAAATGCGACCAGCACTGACTACCAGAAGGTCAATCACAAAGACGAGGCCACCATACGGGCAGCTCAGGAGTTCAGGCAGGTCTCCCACGGTGACGGGACCGTAAGTTTCCAGCAAGAATCAGCGGATGGAAGCGGGCCCAAATGCCTCGCACTCTACGGGGAAGGCGGCGAGGGGACGGCTGGCCCCTTTGAATCTCCGTGGCTTTACTCGGCGCCCTGTACGGGGGGAGCTAATCAGGGCTTTAAGCTTGAGCCAACGGGAGACGGCCTCGTGAAGATCTTCAATGTGGGCTTCAACCAGTGCCTGAGAGTCGAGGCCAATCCCGATCCGACCGCGTCCCGTTTCGGCGGGATCTATAGCGGCACCTGCCGTGACGAAGCAGGCTTCAAGTGGGATTTGAAGCAGACCGGAGCTTGACCGGTAGGGAACGGCATTTCAACGAGATGGTCCCCGAGTTCCGCGTTCGTCCCCAGCCCCTGGTGCGACTGAGAGGACGCTGTTGGTTAATTCGGGGCCTCGCGTGACGTCGGCCTTCAAGACCCGGTTGTGGTCTTGAAGGCCGACGTTGTCGTTTGGGGTGGGTGCGGGTGTCGATGCAGCCGAGCGGGCCGAGTTAGGTCCCGGCGGAGACGGTGCGGGTGGCGCGGGCCGCGTTCCCCAAGGGCAGCTTGGCGATCCGGGTCAGGGACGTGTTGGGGCCGTTGTTTCGCGACGAGGAGTTCGCGGACCTGTTCCCGGTGCGGGGGAAGCCTGCCTGGTCACCGGGGCGGTTGGCGCTTGTGCTGGTGTTGCAGTTCGTGGAGGGGCTGACCGACCGGCAGGCGGCGGAGGCGGTGCGGGCGAGGATCGACTTCAAGTACGCGCTTGGGCTGGAGTTGAGTGATCCGGGGTTCGATTTCTCGGTGCTGTCGGAGTTCCGGGACCGGCTGGCGGAGGCGGATGCGGGGCGGCGGGTGCTGGACGGCATCCTGACGGTGGCCGGGGAGAAGGGGCTGCTCAAGACGACGGGCCGGGCGAGGACCGACTCCACCCACGTGCTGACGGCGGCCCGGGATGTTGTCTGGCTTGAGCGGGTCGCAGAGACATTACGGTCGGCGTTGAACGCGCTGGCTCAGGCTGCCCCCGACTGGCTGGTCGAGGTCGCCGAGCCGGACTGGTTCAAGCACTACGCCACCAGGGCCGAGGACTCCCGGTTCCCCAGGGCCCGCACCACGCGGGACGAGATGGGGCTGCGGATCGGCCGGGACGGGACACGGCTGCTTCAGGCCGTCTGGTCCCGGCAGGCGCCGCAAGAGCTGCGGGCGCTTGGGCAGGTGGAGCACCTGCGCCAGATGTGGGTGCAGAACTTCCACCAGGTTGAGGGCGAGGTGAGGCGGCGGGACCCCAAAGACCGACCGCCGGGCGCAACCTGCCTGGTCAACCCCTATGACATTGAGGCGCGCAACAGCGTCAAGCGGGACACCGCCTGGGCCGGATACAAGGTCCACCTCACCGAGTCCTGCGAGCCGGACGCCCCGAACCTGATCACGAACGTGGCCACCACTGACGCGACGGTGCCCGACGTGTCGATGACCGAGCCCGTGCATGCCCGGCTCGCCGAGGCGGGCCGTCTGCCCGGCGAGCACATGGTCGACGCCGGATACGTCGACGCGCATGTGCTCGTTCACGCCCGCCGCGAGTACGGCCTCACGCTCACCGGCCCGGCCGCCCCGGCCATCAGCCCCCAGACCGCCGCGGGCGGCGGATTCACCGGTGACGATTTCACCATCGACTGGGAAAGCGAGCGGGTCACCTGCCCCGGAGGCAGGACCACGACACGCTGGAATCCCGACCACTCACCCGAGGGCACCCCCGTGATCCGGGTCCGCTTCAACAAGAGCGGCTGCCGGCCCTGCCCGGTCCGCGAGCAGTGCACCACCTCCAGCGTCGGCCGGCGGCTGACCCTGCGGCCCCGCGAAGAACACGAAGCGCTCCGCCAGGCCCGCGCCGGCCAGGACACCGATACATGGAAGGAGCGCTACAAAACCCGCGCCGGCGTCGAGGGCACCATCTCCCAGGCCCTCCAGCGTTGCGGCTGCGGTGGAGGAGCTGGCGACTGCTCACGACCGCAGCGAGTCCGAGCGGTCCGACGTCACCAGCTCGCAGAACAGTGCGGGCGATGACGGCGACAACCGCGACCTGAACCTCCCGAAGGAGTAAGGGGAACCCATGGAGCACCGGCTCGTCACTCACATCGAGAAGGCTCTCGGCTGGGACGGGCCACGCGGCCGTCTCACGGACCCGGAGCTACCCGCACGGCCGTTGACCCCACACAAGCTGCTGAACCTGATCAAGCGCCGCCATTTAGCCAATCCGCAGCTGCGCTGCTACGCCCAGGGCGACGAAATACACCCGTCCACGTTCCTGTCCACCAACGTCAACCGGCGCAGGCAGGCCGTGAGCCAGGCCGACATGGCGGCCCTCGGACGGATCCTCAACGAGGGCGGCACCGTTGTCCTGGACCATGTGGACTTCTTCGACCCGACACTGGAAGTCGCCTGCCGAGCCCTGGGCTGGTGGTCGGGCGAACTGACCTCCGCGAACGCATACCTCGCGGTCGGCGAAACCGACGGTTTCCATCTGCACTGGGATGATCACGAGGTCATCGCTGTACAGATCTCGGGCGAAAAGTCATGGGAGGTGCGCGGCCCGTCTAGGCCGGCGCCGATGTACCGCGACGCGGAACGCAACCGCACGCCCTCAGAGGAAGTGCTGTGGAAGGGCACCATGCAGGCCGGAGACCTCATGCACATCCCCCGCGGCTTCTGGCACACCGCCACCCGCCTCGGCTCCGGCAGCAGTGGTCACTCGCTGCACGTAACGTTCGGGTTCACCAGACGAACCGGCGTCACGTGGGCGAACTTCCTCGCCGACGCAGCCCGCGCCGATGAGGCATTCCGCCAAAATCTGGAGAGTGCGGAAGGAGCCGCGCACAACGTGCTGGCGGACAAGCTCAGCGCCCTGGCCGCCGGTTACAGTCCCGAGCGCTACCTGGACGAACTGAGGTCCAGTACCCCGCCCGCACGCCACCTGCCGCACGTGGCCGCCCTCGGCCGGCCGGATGGAGTCGCGGCCGTCACCGAGTTCGCACCCTCCATCGTCCGATCCGGTGACAGGGTCCAAGTCTGCGGCGGCGCCAAGCGACTGACCTTCCACGAGCGCGCAGAACCGAGCCTCCGAACGCTCCTGTCGTGCCACCCGGTCTACCTCGACGGCGCAACCGACGACATCACCACTCTGGCCGACCTGCTGATCACGGAGGGGCTGTGCGAACCGCTGACGGAAGAATCGTCCTCGGGCTACACCGATCTGGTCACGCCCGTGACCTACTCGAAGCAGCCGCCGACCTCGGCATAGGACGCATCGACACCGCATCCAACTATCTTCGCCATCGCTCCCACGAGGTCCTGAAGACAACGGCTGGTGACCTGCTGGCGAACTTCTCGGTGTCCACCAAGGTTGGATTCTTCCCCGAGGGCCACAGCCTCGATCCCGCCCGGCTACAGATCGCCGTCGAGCAGGTAGCCAAGGACCTCGGGCGCGAGCCTGATCTGGTGTTCCTCCACAACCCGGAGCACTCGGCATCCGACACCGGGAGGCTCGGGCCGGCGTGCGCAGCCCTTGCCCACACTGCGCGAGCGGGGCTCTGCGGTTCCTGGGGCGTCTCGACCTGGGATCCGGCAGTTGCCTGGGCCGGCATTGCCGGGTGTCTGATCGCACGTGAAGGCCGGCAAGAGCTCCGGGTATTGCGGGTCCGAGGTCACAGTTACGGCCGCGGCCGACGGCCGGTCCGTGATGCGGCAGTTGATGCTTCGATCATGACCCAGATGTCGCCACACGTGGTGCCGGCTCCCTGGCGTCAGCTTTGTCGCGACAGGCATCGGCTACGGAAACACCAGGGCCCTGGACGTCTGCCTAGCCACCGCCACGCTCCAGCCGGCCATCACCGGCAAAACGGTACCCACCCTTGCGTATTCATCGGACAATCTGCCGCATGGTCTTGTCATCTCCCGTACGCCTGTGGCTCCTCCCCAACGCCGCTCTCCTGACCGCACTCTCCGTCTGGGGCATCGTCCGCTATCCGCATCTGCCGAGCCGGATACCGCAGCACATCGGCACCGATGGGGTGGACGCCTGGACGAACCGGTCTATCGGTAGCGCCTTCGTCCTCGTATTCGTGCACATCGGCGTAACTGTTCTGCTGACCGCCTGCGCGGAGCTGACACTGCGGGTTACTCCCAGCGCCGAACTCCCGGACAGCGTTGCGCCCTTCGGCAACGGGCTCGTGAGGTCGTCGCTCAACCGGCCTCGCACACGCGCCTCTGCCCTCTGGACCGCCCGGGCGTTGTTGACACTCAACGCCTGCGTGGGCATGTCGTTCCTGATCGGCTGCGCAGTCTTGTGGCGTTCGGCGCCGGAGCCAGAGGTATCCGGCTGGCTGTTCACCGCGATGATCGCGCCGATCCTCGCCGGGACTGCTCTGACGGTGGCATCCACCGTTCGCGACCGCCGAGCACCTGCACACTGAGCTTCAAATGGTTTCCGCCCTGACCATCCAATGCGAAAGTTCACTCCCCTCACCTCAGTCCGTCCCGGGACAACAGCCTGTCGGCGCAGTGACCCCTCATGCACGCAGGCCCAAAGACCAGTTGACGTTGAACGGCACAGTGCTCCCGTAGGTCATGCGGCACCAACGTGTATTGGCCAAGTGCGTGCGATGAGACGGGTGTTACCAACAGTGCCAACGATCCGCAGCTGGCGGCAAGGCACCCGGATGCGTCCCGCTGTGCAACGTGCGTGTGATCGCTGCAGCGATCACACGCACCGAAAGGGATGGTCGGGGGCTGAGAGAGACACGGCATGAGCTGCATCCCTCACGCTCGGTACAGCTTCCGACATCGAATGCATTCGATCACGCATGCGAACCGCTATGGCTTTAGCGAATTTTTGATACTTGAGTGGCAAAAGTGGCTGATATCGACTCAAGAGTTCCACCTTGTCGAGGAATTCGAGATTCCGTTCGATCTCCCGCTGTACGGTCATTTCTGTCCGTGACCGCTGATCACGGTGAGCAATAAAACGGAATCATCGAATCAGCTACAAGGGAGTTACACATGCTCAGACGCACAAGTGTCGCCATCGCTGCTGTGACCGCACTCGCCGTGAGCGGTGTCGCCGTCCAGGGAGCCATGGCCACACCCACCGCGCCGCGCACACATTCCGCGGAGGCATTAGCCGGCGTCGGTACTGCGAAGGATGGTCGCGCCCTGTTCGAAGGCCTTGCCTTCGCACAGGGGCGGGTGGCAGAAGAACTGGGCAAGAGCGGCAAGTTCGTAGACATCGCCACCCTCCGCACGAAGAACAGCACCCCAGAGCAGCGGAAGGCCGCCGCGTCGCTTCTCGACACCATTCAGAAGCAGCACCCGCAGTTCTTCAGCAGCTTCTCCACCAAGCTCCGCTCCGGAGACCCGCGGAAGGTGGAGAGCGCCGCCACCGAGGCCGCTGGCATTCTGAAGTCCCTCGCGACGAAGAGTTCCGCCGCCGTCGCTGAGGCCGGCACAGGTGCCGGAATGTGCGCCACTGTGGTGCTCGCAATCAACGTGCTCATCGCGATCAACCTGGGCGGTGTGGGCAACGTGTCGGTCGCCTTGAATGTGCAGGCGTGGAAGGCCGCGGTGACCACGGTCCACTTCTGGACCGCGCCTCCGAACGGTTCCAGCTCCCTGTCCAGAGACCAGGAAATCGCCCTGTTGACGAAGACTCTGGCTGCCTGAGCCAGTCCCGCCAAGGGGTCCTCCCTGCTCGTCAGGGAGGACCCCGGCTCGCTCCGGATTTCGCCCTGCCACCGTTCTTCGCGTCACAACGCCCTGAAGTTGGGACCCCGAGACTCCCATGCGCATCACAAAGAGAATTCACATCACAACGGCCGGCGAAGCGCCTCATTCGGCCGCAGTGCCACGGTCATGGGTATCGACTATTGCCGCCCTATGGGTAGTCGTGTCCTTGTACGTGGCACAGAGCTTCGTTCCCCACAATGTACTTTCCCTGCCCGCGCAGGACACTGCCCGCACTGTGGCGACAGTGGCAGCCCCTCAAGGATGGGCTTTCTTCACCAAGTCCGCCAAGGACCCCGTGTATGAGCCCTATCACTCATTCGGAGATTCCTGGAAGTCGGTCTCTCTGACTCCGCATGCCAAGGCGTCGAATGCTTTTGGCTTTGATCGCGCCTCGCGCTCCCAGGGCATTGAAGTCGCTCTGATGCTGCACCAGAAAAATGTCAAATGGACCTCTTGCGAGAATTCAAGCACCATTCACGACTGTCTTGAACTCGGAGCAAAGAAGGCAATGAAGGCCACCAACCCTTCACCTTCGCCCACCCTGTGCGGCAACGCGGCTGTGGTGGAGGAACGCCCGGTCCCTTGGGCCTGGCGTGACCTGTCCCCTGAGCGCCACACGCCCGAACGAGTTGCTGTCTGGAGTGTGAAGTGCCCATGAGCAAGGAGTACCGAGTCGCGCTGCCGTGGACCAACGTCTATGGGCTTGCTCGAACGCTCGTCGCGCTGGGAACAGCAGGAACTCTGGCAGCCTCGAGCTCCGAAACGCTGTTCCGGCCCGTGGCCACAGTCGGTGAATACCCACTCTGTAACTCCACAATGGCTGCGAGCGTCTTCTGCCTCTCGCCGCACAACGCCACCCACCTGTCCTGGATCAAGTGGGCATGCGTCATCATCCTGCTCATCACTGCTTCAGGATTCCTCCCCCGATACACCGCCCTGCCGCACGCCTACATCAACTACAGCGTGTTCTCCGGGATAGCCATCTCCGACGGCGGCGACCAAATCGCCTTGATCCTGTCCATGCTGTTCGTACTCCCAGCCTTGGGGGATACTCGCCGGTGGCACTGGCAGCCGCCACCCAGGAAACCTCCCATCACGCGCACCACGAGAGTACTTGCACTTGTTGGCATCAGCGGCCTGATGATGCTGCGACTGCAGATGGTCGTCGTCTACCTGCAGGCCGTCATAGCCAAGCTTCCCCACACGGAATGGCAGGACGGCACTGCCATGTGGTACTGGGGAAGCAATCTGGACTTCGGGCCGGCCCCATGGCTCGATTGGCTGGTCGCCCCCATCATTGCCACCCCCATCGGCGTGGCGCTGATGACCTGGGTTCCCTTGTGTATCGAGGGATTCCTGGCAGTCTCACTTCTGCTGCCGCAGCGGCTCCGATGGTGGGCGATGGGCGCAGGAATAGCATTTCACCTGTCTATCGCTCTCATGATGGGACTGTGGAGCTTCGCCCTGGCAATGACAGGCGGCATCCTCGTTCTCTGCCTCCCTCTGGGGGCAACAATGCGAGTCCGTACCCACACTCGCCCGGAGAGCGAAGAGCCCCAACTCCCGGCAGCCGCTAAGGAACCCGTGCCGCCGCTGCAGCACCGCTGACGCGAATTGCCACAAGCGAAGCCCCGCGGCGGTACCAGCTCATGCCCGTTCCCCAGTCGGCTGGCTGAGGAGGCCCGGAGACGATTGGTCTGTGAGCAATCTTCGAGACGTCAAGAAGCCCGAGAGCCTCGGCCTTGCGTCGGTCCGGCATGAAACCAGTCGCCAGGGATAAGCATGGCCCGGCCGCCGAAGCGGACCGGGCCATGCTTGCGCCCCGTTCGATGGGGCTCATGATCCTTCATGCACGAGATTGGTAGCTGTCCGAGACCAGGGCCAGCAGGTCGTGCTCCTCGAGCCCAATGCCCTGAGCAAGCCCGACGAGCTGACGGCATGTCTCCACCACAAGGGCACGATCACCGGGCGATCGGCCGCTGACGACTGCGCCCCGGCCGCGGCGCAGTTCGATGAGGTTCTCCTGCTGGAGCAGCTGGTAGCCGCGCAGAACGGTGTGCATGTTGACGTTCAGGGTGCCGGCCAGCGCTCGGGCGGCCGGCAGCCGTTCTCCTTTGTGGAGCTTGCCTTCAGCCAGCGCCCGGCGTACCGAGGCGGCGATCTGCTCTGCCAGAGGAACTGACGAGCCGTGATCGATGGTCACCAGCATGTCATTGGCTTCCTGATTTCTGCGGCAGGTAGGAGTTGAGCAGCGCAGCGGCCGATTCGGCGTCGTCGATGGTGATGACGAACTGCGTGCCGTTGGCGAGTGAGAGCCACAGGGCATCCCCGCCACGAAGGGAGATTGCGCTGAGGCCCGGGTTCCACCGGTAGCCCCAGCCGCCCACTTCAGTGGCGCGCGTCCACTGTGCTGTCGCTTGCTTGATCCGGTGCAGGGGGAACCGGCGCCGCAGGACGGGCAGTAGTGCCGACGCCACCATGACGCCCCGCTGGTCGACGGTGACCCTGATCGCTCCCGTCACCAGGAAGGCAGCGGCTACGGTCAGCAGCCATAGGCAGAGGGTGCGGTATTCCGGATTGATGAGGGCGATGGTCAGGAGGCCGATAGCCAGCACGGTGCCGGTGGCCAGCATCCATCCGCAGAAGAGGGACCGGCACCAGACGACTACTCGCCCGGTATCGCTGCGGTCTACCGGTTGGTCCTTCACGAACGCCTCCGGCTGAGCACCCAGCCTATGGCGGCGGCAACCCCACCAACTCCGACTGCGATGGCGAACTGGT
Source organism: Streptomyces lydicamycinicus (assembly GCF_000829715.2). NCBI lineage: Bacteria > Bacillati > Actinomycetota > Actinomycetes > Kitasatosporales > Streptomycetaceae > Streptomyces > Streptomyces lydicamycinicus. Next base: position 18,463 of record NZ_BBNO01000008.1, read on the forward strand.
ACGGGGGGAGCGATGTTGCCTGGCTTCCGGAAGACCGCGTGTTCGCCTGCATGTCTGCGATGAACCCGTACGCGGTGGCAGCGGCCAGAGCCCAGCAGAGGACAACGAGGGACCGTTGCCCGCCTGTCCTGTTCTTGATGGAGAAGGCAGCTACGAGCAGACCGACGAGCTCGACTACGAAGATCAGGCAGTACTTTGCGAGCGCTGAGCCAGGTGAGCTGAAGCCGTTCGCGGTGCCGTCGGCGGTGAAGTGGGTGGCTATCTTGCTGGGCAGCGCGTCATGAAGCACTGCGAACGCTAAGGCGACTGCGGCTGCCCCCGCCACGAAGGGGGCAGCCACTAAGAGGGTTCGCCTGGCGGCTCCCACCTCGGTTTCGCGCTGTACGGGCATGGCGTACGTCTCCATTCGTCGTATTGTGCGCATCAGTCTAGAACAATGCGCCACTTCCTTCAATACTCTCCACCGGAGAAGTCTGCTCGTCACGCCCCTGCGGAACCGGTCACTCCCGCGGCTGATCAAGCCACCCCCTTCCCCATTGCTCGATTGCCCGCGTAGGGAGTTGTAGCGTCAATCCGCCCTCCCAGAACCGCCGTTGGTCAGCCAACGCGGAGGGAAATGCGCCCAACGGAATGATGTCTAAATCGCACCCTGACATCGCTCTTTCGGCACTGATGAGGCAGCCATGCCCTGCTCGTCAACGCAATACGAGCCAGACCACTGGAAGGCCAAATGAAAATTAAGCGTGTCGCAGTCGCCATCGCCACCTGCACCGCTCTCGGAATAGCCGGAACAACGACTGCAAGCGCCTTTGCCGTCGCCTCAACTCCTTCGTTAAGCAGCCAGAGGAACGCGTTAGTGGATCACACTGAAGACGGCCGCGCCATTTTCACCGGCCTCTTCCTCAAACAGGGGAGGTACTCGGAACAGCTCGCTAGGAGTGCGGCTGCGACGACTGGGATCGACACTGGAAAGCACCAAAAGTTTGATTCGAAGCAGGTCGACAGACTGCTCAACAGCATCGCAAGGAATAACCCAAACTTCTTCACCGACTTCTCCCGAAAGGCTCACTCCGGGAATCCGCGCCTGGTGAGGCAAGCGATCGGGGAGGCACACGACCAACTGGGCACCGTTCGCAAGCAGTCAATGGATGACACCGGGAAAGGCACCGGATCCTGCCTTGTACTGGCAGTCTATGCCGCAGTGGTGAAGTGGAAGGTTATGTACTGGGCTCCCCAGTCCAGTGCTGCTGCTGACCCACTGGAAAACGACCAAGCTGTAGCGGAATTGACGCAACGTCTCGCCGCTGCCTGACGCCTGATTTCGCTTCCTATCTCTAGGCGTTTTGTCCGAGTACAGGAAGCATTCCGACTCAGTGACAGCTGGTTCTGAGGACCTGCTTGTTCCGCCATAGCGCAACCGTCCGCGGCGCGCTGTCCGGCCGGACGGAGACTGGACAGCGCGGCCCGGCGCTTGTCGCGGCGCCTGGCGGGAAATTCTGCTAGGTGTGGCCTCCGTTGCGAGCGCACCCGGCGGGCACAGGGCCAACAGCGTCCTTAGCGGTTGGCGACGAGGGCCTCGGTGCGGATCGTCTCCTCGTACTGCCCGGCCGAATAGTGCCTCAGCAGCGCCCGCGCAGGTCTTCCTCATTGGGTGACGGGCTCCCCTTCACAGCTGACATCCCTGCGAGGACCGCGAGATTCGCCCTGGTGGGACATGCCCGATAGGGGAGGGCGGGTGAGTGAGATACCCCAGCCCCCCGTTTTGACGATGACGGCCGTCAGCACCATCGAGGTCACCGACCAGCACGACGAGGACAGCCCAGACTCGTGGGCGGTGATCGAGACCGCCGAGCAGGGGCAGCTGCTGGCCCTTCCCGGTCAGATGGCCGACGCTGACCGAGGGCACCTCGCTGCCGTCCGGACAGCCCGGCCCCGGACGCCTGGCGCTCACCGACGACGAGATCGCCACCTACCGCGCCCGCGATGCCAACCTGTCTGCCGCCAGCCGGTGACCAACGGTCAGGCAGCGCAGGTCACCAACTGGTGGCAGGTCCGCCGCCAGCAGGTCGTCCCGGCTGGTGACGCATACCTTCGCCAGCTGGCCGGAACGGGTCAGCTACGAAAGCAACACCGGGATCTGTGCGTTCTGCTGGAATAGTCCTGAACCAGGTGAGCGTGCCGAGCGAGCCGTGTGCCAGGCGTCCTCTCCGCGCAGGCGGAGGTGAACCGGCCACGCGGTAGGCCGCCGCGGTCTGCGGGTTGTCCTCTCCGCGCAGGCGGAGGTGAACCGGCGAAACCGTCATCGTCACCGCCGCCGAACTCGTCCTCTCCGCGCAGGCGGAGGTGAACCGGTGTCTCGCGCACCGTGTCGCGGGGCGCCCGGGTCCGTGCTCTCCGCGCGAGCGGAGGTGGGCCGACCCGATCGCAGGACGGCGATCACCGACTGGTGTGCTCTCCGCGCGAGCGAAGGTGGGCCGGCAGACATCCTCCGGGCAGTCACCGAGCACGAGTGCTCTCCGCGCGGGCGGAGGTGAACCGTCACGTGACGTTGCAGCCGCCCCAGTTCCGGCGTGCTCTCCGCGCAGGCGGAGGTGAACCGGCCGGGGCGTCACCATCGCCCCCCTCCGAAGTCGTCCTCTCCGCGCAGGCGGAGGTGAACCGGCCATCCGCCCCCACGCCGCCGAGCTTTTCAAGTCCTCTCCGCGCAGGCGGAGGTGCGCGGTCACGTGGGTCGGTCAGTGCCTGCGAGAGGCCGTGCGACCCCGAAGGCCGGCCCCGGCCCTCCCCGGTGCTCTCCGTACGAGCGGAGGTGGGCCGTTCACCGAGTGGATCGGGCTGTACGCCCGCGAGTGCTCTCCGCGTAGGCGGAGGTGGGACGCAGGGCCAGGACGCGTGGGCGCGGGCGTATGTGTGCTCTCCGCGCAGGCTGAGGTGGGCTGATTCATGGCGTGGCCGTCAAGTTGGAGTTGAGGGGCTCTCCACGCAAGGGGCAGATGGACGACGCCGATTGCTTCGAAGCAAAGCAACATAGCGCGGGATCGCCGGTTAGCCAAACCGGCGGTCTCGCGGATCATTAGTAGTCCACCGCCAGTACTTGACCACCCGTCGAAGGGAACCGCCGAGACGGCCATCAATGCAACTTGCTCCACGCCCTTCAGCGCTCTATACAGCCGCGTACACCGTAAGGAACAGGTAACTTGCACCTCCCGATCCCATGAGGCACATATCTGCACCCCAGGTCGATCGCGCCGAAAAAACCAGAGCGCCACATTTCCCTGGGGCAACCCGGAAAAGAGGTCGACCCGCATTGGGTTAGCCCACTCATCGACGTCGACCTCAGCGCACAACGAGAGCCGCACTCTTATGGCAGTTTTAAACCGTATTTGCTGCGCGTAAGCAATACCATTTTTTACACCGGAGAATCTGAAGTGCACGAACTTACTAACGAGACGCAAGGCGCCCGGTATAGCCCTACGAGCATCCGCGCCACGTGGGACGGAACGGGGAGTGTGAAGGACGCTTCCAGGGCATTGGGGTTCTCGCGGGCGAAGGGGTACGACCTGGTACGTCGCGGGGAGTTCCCGTGCCGTGTGCTGCGTATCGGCCGTAGCACACGTGTCGTCACCGCGTCCCTGCTCCGCGTGCTCGAAAGCGGAGAGCCGGAGTACAGCGGCGGCCACACCGGACACTGCACGTCGTAGTGACCCGCCACACATGACCTTCCGCGGGAACAAGCCGACGTGGCTTGCTTCACGAGAACGGGTTCTCGCGAGCAGAAAGCCCTACAGCACCAAGAGCGGCGCGGTCGAGAAGGCCGTGGCCGAACACATCCGGGACGCCTTCAGCAAGCCCGGGAACACCTTCCCCAAAAAGGCGCGGGCAGGAATGTCCCCAGACACGACATCCCCCTGAACCGCCTGTACCACGACGCCAAGCCCAGGTCCGACAACCGCGCGGAGGCCATCAAGGCGTGCAAGGCACATTGAGGAACCGGCTACAGCCAGGGAGGCAAGGTGGAGTGCGACGAGTACCCCTTCGCCGCCACCTATAAGTCGGCGTGTGGGCAAGGACGGCCAGGGTGCATGCGACCACTGGCGCGGGGATCCCGCAAGCGCTCATCCCGGTGCGAACGTTCGGATGGCTTAGGCCACTTCGCGGGGCCCGATGCCAGGCCGGACCAGGTTGAACACTTCTCGGGCGGCGTAGCGTTTGAGACAGCGGATGATCTCGCGCCGGGTCTTGCCCTCCGCGATGCGCCGCTCGTAGTAGTTGCGGGTGCGCGCATCGAACCGGAGCCGTGACTGCACGATCCGATAGAGGGCAGCGTTGGCCTGCCGGTCGCCACCGCGGTTGAGCCGGTGGCGACGCTGACGACCGGAGGAGTGCTCGACGGGGCTGACCCCGCAAAGCGCCGCGAACGCCGCTTCGCTCCGCAGGCGTTCTGGGTTGTCCCCCATCGTGATCAGCAAGGTGGCGGCACTATCCGGGCCGATCCCCACCGGGACAAGCAGCTGTGGAAAGTGCCGCTGCACCAGCCCAGCCAGGCGCCGCTCCAGGTCACGAATCTGCTCGGTCAGCTGATCGATCCGCTGGGCCAACAGACACAGGGCGATACGGGTGGCCTGCTCCACGGCATCCTTCTCCCCGTCGTCACCCTCACGAATTTCGAATTGCCCGCAAGTGCGGACCAAGGCCGGAGTCTTTAGACCGGCCAGTTGCTCGCGCAGATCCGGATCGGCGGTGACCAGGACCGCCTTGAGCTGATTGATTGCCTGTGTGCGGGCTTTGACAGCGGAGTCTTTGGCCAGTTTGAACAGACGGGCGCACTGCACCGGCCCGTCCCCAGTCTTAGCCTGGGAGCGAGCGCGGCCACTGAGCACCGCCCGGGCCGCCTCCTGCGCATCCACCGGATCCGACTTGCCTCGCTGTCGACGAACCGAGCGATCAGGCCGATTCACCTCGAAGACCTCGACCCGGCGAGCCCGCAAGTAGCGGGAGAGGGCAGCTCCGTAGCTGCCGGACCCTTCCACCCCGGCACTGTGGACCGTACCCAGCTGGCTGGCCCACTCCCAGAGTTCGCGATAGCCCACCACCGTCGCGGGAAAGGATGCGGAGTCCATGACCGCCCCTAGAGTGGAGAGCACGACGGCCACATGAACATCCCGGTGCGTATCCACACCAAGGACCACCTCGTTCACAACATACGGACGGTTGCTCGTACTTGGGACACTCGCCATGGCGCACCTCCTGCTGCGGGAGCCTGCCGGCTCTCGCCACCAGGCCGTAGAGGCGGTCAGCAGTGAGACAGTGCCCAGTTCACGGCACGACCCTCCCCGGGACACGCCTCAACAGCCCGGCAGCAGTACACCCCGCACTGGTGATCGACGAAGGACAGACCGGACACCAGGTCCGATTTCTCACGAGTCAGAGCCCAGCGCGCGGGTACATCAACCGGTATACCCATCCCTGTCCCCTAACGGACCTTACGGCCAGCCGAAGCCATGACCGTCCATACCGTTCGCACGTTGGACTCCCTGCCCGTCCGCTATCCGATGGCGTGTTCCTCGGCGCAAACCTTGTGGGACGGTTTCGCGTCGTCGTCGAGAAGGCTGGCGGGTTTCCCGCAGTGCCAGCAAGGCTGCGGTTCGGGCAGGAAGCGGGCGGGGTCACTCCAATCGACTATCCGTTGTCTCGGCAGCAGGTTCGACGGCGACGGCTGGGGACGCACTCGGTCCTGCGAGGTGCGCTGCTTCGGGATGGCCGGGAGGGCGTTGGTCTCGATGGTGATGCCAAGCTCGACGCTGTCGATGCCACGGCGCTGCAGGGGCGCACTGGGAGTCCAGGTCTGATCGCCGAATTGGCAGGTGCTGTTGGCATCGTTTCCGGAGAAGTGCAGGTCGTGATCCGCCGGGGTTGGTTCGGGCTCGTCGGATGTGACCCCGTCTTGGTAGTCGGACCATGTGGCGTCGTCGTCGACGGGGACCCACATGAAGCTTCCGGTCCGGTGGTCTTTGCGGCTGGGCAGGAAGATGGGCACGACGCTGCCGGTGGCGGCGCCGATGATGGTGCGGCCGACGGTGACGCCGAGCCGATCGCCTCGGTCGCCGGTGTAGCCGCTCACGATTCCGTCGGAGGCGCGTGGGGTCTCCCAGAACAGGTGGCGTTTGCCGCATCCGGTCTTCGACTTGCCGGTCGGGCACGGTCGCACGGCTGCCGCGGTGCAGAGCCAGTCGGCGAGGACGCGGAATCCTCCGATGAGGGGGAGGTCGGCGGCGTTGTCGATCTCGCGCCAGGTAACGTCGCGGATCAGCATCCACTGGGCCCGGTCGACGAGGTGGAAGGTGTCGTCGTGGGTGATCCAGTTGGATACGAGCCCTGCCTCGGACTGGGCTTTGGTACGGCGCAGGACCGTGCTGGGGCTTGCGTTGTATAACTGGGCTTCGCAGCCGAGGTTGACACCACCGTGGCCGTAGATGGTGACGTCGGGGCGGGCGGCCCGGCTCTTCGTGGCCTTCTCCACCGTCGTCCTCAGACCCGCGCTCTGGCAGGTGCGGTCGAGGAACTCCTTCATCGCCTTGTGCCGGTCGCTTTCCTCCTGCGTCATCTCGTGTGCGGTGGGCAGGTGCGCGGCTCGTAATCGCAAGACACCGTCGGGGCCGCGGTGCCGGCGAACGTACATGTGTGGGCTCTTGACGCCGGACATCTCGGCCTTGCATTTACGGTCGAGGGCCTTCTCCGCGCAGATGAGGAGGTCTCGTCTTCTGGTAGCGACCGACTGGAGCAGTTCCTCGATCAGGTCGGTCACGTTGATGGCGCTGTTCGAAAGTCCAAGGTCCGGCTTATCGAGTTCGAGGACACACTTCAGTTCGGAGTGCCACACGCCGTTCGCCACACATCCCCCTGCCTGGCTGCCAGTTGGGCTTTCACGGTAGAACGCACCACTGACAATTCCCCCTGACCTGCGCATTCATGCCAGGCCAGACGACGTCGGCTTGGAGTACCGGAGCGTCAGGAAGGCACTGATTCCAGAACGAGTTACCGACCGAGGTGATGGAGCCGGGGCCCAACTGGCCGACGATGGTCGCGCCGTACGAGGCGATGGCCCGCGCCGGCGGCGCCAGCCGGGAGGCGTACGGGTGCCATTGTGTCACTCACGTCACTCGTCATTCCGCCGCCCACCAGAGCCCCGGTACGGCAGCAGGGCCCGTCCCGCGCGTCGCGGTCCGGACCCTGCCCGTGCGGTGCCGCCCTGCGGCGGCGGTGCGTCAGCTCTGTGCGGTGTCGTCGCCCGTCTGCCCGGCGCCCTCAGCTGCGCCTGCCTTCTCGCGCATCTTGCGCACCAGCTCCGCCTTCTGGGCGGCTGCACCCTGGCGGTCGAGGTTGCGGTGCGGACCGTTGTTCTGCCGTTCGGCGCGGGACAGCCTCTTGCGCTGGCCGCCGCCCATGCCCACGGGGTTGTTGATGTTCTTGCTCACGGTCACGGGTCCTCCCGGTAATGATGTGAAGTGATCTACGGATTCATCGGTGGGGGACGGGCGGCGACGTCGAAGGACGTCAGCAGGGGCCCGTCACGCTCTCACTCGTAAATCGGCGTCTGGAAGAACATGACAAGGACGTTACCCGGTTCCGTCGGCCCCGCACACAACCTTTTCGCCGGCCCGGCGTCGGCCGGCCTTCGGCGAGCGCCCGGGGTCAGCCGTTTCCTTCCGGGAATCTCAGCACCGCCCCGCCGTCACGGGACAACCTTTAGCCCGCCGCGCTAGAAGCCCCGCCAGAGCATTCCGGCGGGGCATCTCGTCTCACAGATGCCCCTATATCGGGGGCCTTCGGTGAGGTAGACCGTGTCGCGCCACGAGGGCCGTAACAGCGCAGGTCACGCCCCGGTTGAGGGCAGCCTTCGGCACCGAGCGACGTGGAGCGCCACGCTCAGCTCGGAAGGCGTGGCAGGGCCTTCGGGGCCGGAGCCTGAGGCCCTGGCGGGGTCCTAGACCACTTCGCGGAAGGTGCTCTCGGGCCGGACCAGGTGGAAGAACTCACGGGCCACGTAGCGTTTGAGGCAACGGACGATCTCACGTCGGTTCCGGATTGTCTCCCATCGCAATCATCAAAGTCGCGGCGCTGTCCGGCCCAATGCCCACCGGTGCCAGCAACTGCGGGAAGTGGTGTTCCACGAGCCGGGACAGGCGCTGGTCGAGTACGCGGATCTGTCCGGTCAGCTGCTCGATGCGCTGGGCCAGCAGACACAGCGTGATGCGGGTGGCCTGGAGCACGTCCTGCCCCGGGCCGTCGTCCTCCTCGATGCCACCGAATCGCGCACAGGTGCGGAACAGCACGGAGTTGCTCAGCCCTGCCAACTCGTCCCGCAGCACGGGATCTGCGGTGACCACGATGGCCTTGAGCTGGTTGATCGCCTGGGTGCGGGCCTTGACCGCGGAGTCCTTGGCGAGTTTGAACATCCGGGCACTCTGCACCGGCCCGTCGCCGGTCTTGTCCTGCACGCGGGCCCGGCCGTTTAGCACCGCGCGCGCCGCCTCCTGCGCATCCAGCGGGTCCGACTTCCCGTTCCTGCGGCGGGCCGCACGGTCGGGCCGGTTCACGTCGATCACCTCGATGTGATGGGCCAGGAGGTAGCGGCACAGGCCCGCGCCGTAGCTTCCGGTCCCCTCTACCCCGGCCCGGGACACCGGGCCGAACTGGCAGGCCCATTCAAGGAGCTGGCGGTAGCCGGCCGTCGTGGCGGGAAAGGCCGCGGTGCCGAGCACCGCTCCGAGCGAGGAGAGTGCGGCGGCGACATGCAGATCCCGGTGGGTGTCCACACCGAGGACGATTTCCCCCGCCCTTGACGGGAGCGGGCGCGTTGCTGGGGCGGTGAGCGTGCTGGTCATGGGCATTGGCCTCCCGACTGAACGGCATCTCAAGGAGCCGGCACGACGCCGGGTGGGCGGTCGGAACTGTGACTGCGCTGGTGGAACGGCAGGGCCCCTATCGGGACACGCCCCACCGGCTCGGTGCCGGCACGCACCGTCCCACACCGGGATCGACACATCTGTAACAAGACACCCCGGTCCGCTCTCACGCGAGTCAGATCCCAGCCCGAGACAGCACCCACCAATCCAGCACGACAACCACCGCGGGGCGCGTTCCCAAGTCCCAGGTTTCGCAAGAAAAATGGCGTTGAGGCACACAGGTGACCGTCCGATCCGGCACGGGGGGCCAGGACCAGCGCCTGCGTTGACCGCCTGCCCGTACCGACACACGGACCTTTCGACATGTCACCACCCTCAGCTGACGTCTCGGTCGCATCGCACCCCCTCAACCCCCAGGGCGGCGCCGTTCAGGCGGTCTGTCCGGGTTCGTGGCTCATATGCTTCTTTGAACCAGCGGACAGGTTCGACCCCCTGGTGACGTTCTCCGCGTCGCTGCCCAGCGGGTTGAGCTCCGTTGGCGGCATTGCTCCAGTGGCTTCACGTAGCTGAGCGTGGACGAACGGAAGGCGGCCATTGGTCAGCACGGAGCGGCTCGCTGTCCGGGGCGTTCCAGCTCACCAGCTCCCTGCTCCTGCTCGCCGCCGCCAGCTCCTCCTTCCCGGCAGGGCCCGGCCTACTCAAGGCCTTGGCCGGAACGGCCGGTGCACCCGGGGTACTGTCGCCGGTCCTCGGCCGGACAGACGACTGTTTATGCGCGATCTGAACGTGGCGTGGCGGTGCCGTCTGGGGTCGTTTCGGTTCTGGTGTACAGGACCTCGCGGCCCTGCTCCGCGGCGCGGATGAGCCCTTCGCTGACGAAGGCGAGGAAGCGGGCGGCATTCTCGAGGCGAGTGGCGGCCGGGGTGCCGCGGCCGAGGATGCCGACGCCCTGCCGTGCGGTCTCGATGAACTGGTCGTTGGCCCGGGCGCTGCGGATCATCGACCGGTACCAGAGGTCGTCGTCGACGACGTATCGCTCGCGGCGGCGCTCGTCGCGTTCCCGCCGGGCGAGGTCCAGGCTCTCGAGGAACGTGATCGCTTTGGAGATGGACGCCGGGCTGACCTGGAGGCGCTGGGCGAGTTCGGAGGCGGTGAGGCTGCCGGTGTCGGTGGTGTAGAGGCAGCCCAGCACCCGGGCCATCATCTTGGGCAGGCCCGAGGTCATCAAGACGGTGGTGAGGGTCTCCTGGTAGTCGCGCACGGCCTCGGCGTCGCGTCCGTACGGTTGCGGGAGCGCCTGCGGCCCCAAGGGCGCGGCCTGCCTGCGCTGGTGGGTGCGCTGCTGGGTGGCGCGGTGGGCCAAGTCGGCGCGGTAGCCGGTGGGGCCGCCGTTCCGCGTCACCTCACGCGTGATCGTGGAGGTCGGACGGTCGAGACGGCGGGCGATCTCGGCGTAGGCGAGGCCGTCGGCCAGCCCCACCGCGATCTGCTGGCGCTCCTGCTGGGTGAGCCTGCCTCCCGGCATCACGACCCCTTTCATGCCCCACGGGTGCTCCATGGCGCTGCTCGGTGTTCTTTGACGCCTCCACCATAGCGTTCATCTTCAATGCATTGCAACGATCAGCCGTTCCATCGTTGCATTAAGCGAGAGGGTGTTGCAATGATTATCGCGCTCCTACCTGCATAGATGCTGTTGCTATGCAAAACCTTCGTTGCATAGATCTGGAAAGCAACGTAGCTTTTCCATCGTTCGGAAAGAGCGAGCCACAAGCACAAGGGAGAGCACGATGCAGAAGTTCGACACCCCCGCCCCGATCTCCGCCGTCCTGGACATCCCCGCGGGACGCGTCCAGTTCATCGCCGCAGACCGGGCCGACACCGCGGTCGAGGTCCTGCCTGCGAACGCCTCGAAGGGCCGCGACGTGAAGGCAGCGGAGCAGGCCACGGTCGAATACGCCGACGGAGTCCTGCGGATCGGGAATTCGGCGAAGAACCAGTACTTCAGCCCCTCCGGATCCATCGAGGTGACGGTCAAACTGCCCGCCGGTTCCCGGGTCGAGGCCAAGGCGGCCAGCGCCGAACTCCGGACCGTCGGCCGCCTCGGCGACGTCGCTTTCGAAGGCGCCTACAGTCAGATCAAGCTGGACGAGGCTGCGAGCGTGCGTCTCACTGCGGTCGACGGCGACGTCGAGGTCGGCCGGCTGGGCGGGGCCGCGGAGATCAGCACCGCAAGGGGCGACATCCGGATCACCGAGGCCACGGGCGGCAGGGTCGTGCTCCGTACCCAGTCCGGCGACATCACGGTCGGCGCCGCTGCCGGCGTGTCGGCTGCCCTGGACGCCGGCACCGGCTACGGCCGCATCAGCAACGCCCTCAAGAACGATGGCACCGCCGATCTCGACATCCGCGCCACCACCTCCCACGGCGACATCACCGCCCGCAGCCTCTGACCCGCTCCCTCCAAGAAGCACCCTCAACGCCCCCGGCCATCGGGGCGAACGCGAACTCGCGAACGCCATGGACGCCGCGCCGGGAGGTGTCCCGCACGGCGAACGCAGCACGGCCATCGCCCGGGACGCGCCCGGCGGCAGCCACACCTCATCGCGACACCCACCCACACACCCCACAAGGAGCACACAGCCATGTCTCTCAACCTCACCGGTCAGCACAGCGGCTTCTCCGAAACAGGGCTCCGCAGACTGCGCGACGTGCTGGCACGGCACGTGGAGTCCGGGAAGATTCCCGGGCTCGTCGCCCTGGTCAGCCGGGGCGGTGAGACGCATGTCGAAGCGGTCGGGACGATGCGCCATGAGGGTGGCGCGCCGATGCGCCGGGACACGATCTTCCGGATGGCGTCCACGTCCAAGCCGGTCGCGATGGCGCCGGTGATGGTCCTGCTCGACGAGTGCAGGCTGCGGCTGGACGACCCAGTGGACCAGTGGCTGCCCGAACTCGCCGACCGGCAGGTGCTGAAGCGGATCGACGGCCCGCTGGACGACACCGTGCCGGCACAGCGGCCGATCACCGTACGGGACCTACTGACGTCCACGTTCGGGCTCGGCATAGATCTGACGGCGCTGGGCTCTCCGATCATGACCGCCATTTTCGAGCGGGGCATCTACACCCAGGGAGCGGAACCGGCGCCCGAGCCGGACGAGTGGATGCGCCGCCTCGGCACGCTTCCGCTGATGCACCAGCCCGGAGAGCACTGGCAGTACCACATCAGCCACGATGTACTCGGCGTGCTCGTCGCTAGGGTCACGAGCCAGCCGTTCGAGACGTTCCTGCGCGAACGCGTCCTCGATCCGCTGGGGATGAAGGACACCGGTTTCCACGTGCCCGCCGACAAGATCGACCGGCTGCCGCCCAGCTACGCCCCCAACCCGCAGACCGGAGAGTTCACCGTGTGGGACGAGGCGGTGGGCGGACAGTACAGCGCGCCTCCGGCGTTCCAGGCGGGCGGCGGCGGTCTTGTCTCCACCGTCGACGACTACCACGCCTACTTCCGGATGCTGCTGAACCACGGGCTGCACGGCAATCAACGGATCCTTTCCCGGCCCTCCGTCGAGCTGATGACCACCAACCGCCTCACGCCCGAGCAGGAGACTGCCCGAACCGCTCTGGCCCGCAACGCCGTCCAGGTGTCGTTCGGCCAAGGGCAGCACGGCGGCTGGGGTTTCGGGATGGCGGTGCGCACCTACCGCGGCGACTACGCGCCCATCGGCCAGTTCGGCTGGGACGGCGGCACCGGCACCTCGACCTACGCCGACCCGGACAACCAGCTCACCGGAATCCTGCTCACCCAGGTCGGGCTGTCCACTCCGGATCCGGCGCGGCTCATCCACGACTTCTGGACCACGCTCTACCAGGCAATCGACGACTGACACCGAGCCCACACCCCCGTGCGCCGGCCCTTGCCCCACGACACCCGACAGTCAGGTCCCTGACGCCGAACCGTCGACGTGCCCACAAGGTTCGGCCGGGGCCCTGTTAGCCAAAGCCGGATCAGCAGGATCGCGCCCTCCGCCCGTTCCATCGCATCCCACCACCACAGATCCAAAGGAGCACAGCCATGTCCCTCACCCTCACCAGGCAGGATCGCCCGGAGCTGCAGAAGGCCATCGAGGAGATCGTTGATTCAGGTTTCGCCGGGGTGCAACTGCGCGTGAACGATGAGCGGGGCGAGTGGGTCGGCAGCGCCGGGGTGCGCAAGCTGGGCGAGAGCGCCAAGCCGCCGACCGACGGGCGGTTCCGGATCGGCAGCACGACCAAGACCTTCACCGCGACCGTGGTGCTGCAACTGGTGGCCGAGGGCAAGATCGGGCTGGACAGCCCGGCGGATGACTACCTGCCCGGGTTCGGGCTGGACCGGCGGATCACGGTGCGGATGCTGCTGCAGCACACCAGCGGGCTGTTCAACTACACCGGCGAGTACTACGACGATGGGACGGTCGCGCCGGGGATCCCCTGGCAGGGCCAGGAGTACGTGGACAACCAATTCCACACCTATCAGCCGGAGGAGCTGGTACGGCTGGCGTTGTCCAAGCCGGCGCGGTTTGAGCCGGGGACGGACTGGAGCTACTCCAACACCAACTACGTGCTGGCCAAGTTGCTGATCGAGGAGGTCACCGGCCGCTCGTTGGCCGAGGTGATACAGCGGCTGATCCTGCAGCCGCTGGGAATGTCGGACACCGTGGTGCCGGGTGCCTCGCCGGAAATCCCCGAGCCGCACGCTCACGGCTACTACCGGTACGAGCACGCCGGCCAGTGGAAGGTGGTCGACGTCACCCGCTTCAACGTCTCCTGGATCTCCGCCGCCGGTGACATGATCTCGACCACCGAGGATCTCCACACGTTCTTCTCCGCCCTGATGAGCGGCAAGCTCCTGCCGGACTCGCTGCTGGCCGAGATGCGCACGCCGCACCCCAAGCTCGGCTACGGCCTGGGGTTGTTCGTGGAGGAGACGGACGGCGGCGGCACCATCTTCAACCACAACGGCGGCTTCTTTGGTTGGGCAGCGCTGATGTACAGCACGCCCGACGGCAGTAAGACCCTGACCGCCTCCCTGACCACCGGGGACGCCGAGCTCGACTTCGCCGCCACGGCCGAGGCGTTCCAGAAGGCGCACCAAAGGCTCGTCAACGAGGTGTTCTGCGGCGGGCAGGCCAAATCGGCTGACGAGGCGGCCGATCCGACTCAGCCGACGGGCTGAGCACCTCGGACCCGTACGCCTTGAAGGTGGACTCCTAGCGGCCGTGCATCAGGCAGAGCGCGAACCGGGCCACATGCGCGGACGCCGGGCCGCGCTCTCACAGAGCCAGCCGACGGGGGTTCCTCACCTCTGCCCCTATGACGGGGGTCATGACTGTGTGGGCCTGACCAGGTGGAACACCTCGCGGGCGGCGCACCTGGCCAAAACGCCGCTTGCAAATCAGTCGCAAATCGCGATATCAGTGAAACCCGAAGAGGCACGGGAATGCATCGTTGCAGGTCAGAGGGTATTTCCAGGTCAGCAAGTCAGCACAAAGCCAGCATCGGCGGCGCTACGCCGGGAAACAGGCCGACTCCCGGGGGTCATGCGGCACGCCGTGGTCCAGACCTCCACAGCGCCCGGAGTCGAGACCCGATGCCAGCCGTCGCACCACAGCACAACCTCCCCCGAAGATGCAAACATCCCCCTGAATTGCCGAGTTGGGTGCCCTCTTCGTTGAGTCACTTCCAGTGCCCTGCCACATCGGGCACCGAGGGAGCGATACCGGGGGTTCTGGGACGCTCGGACACTCCCGCCCGCAGGAGACGACCTGCGCACCAGCGCCGTGCCCCCCTGCTTACGCCGGGAAGGGCTACCGCCGCCTCACCCGACGGCCGGCTGTTCGCCACCGTGCAGCAATCCGAGCCCAGCTACCAGATCAAGGTATGGGGCAACCGCAGCCGGACCCAGCTGGCGTCCCACTGACGGGGCCCGTCAACGAGATCGTCGAGATCGCGTTCGCCGTAACTCCGTTTCCAGGGAGCCCGAGTACATAGCAAGGGCGTCGACGCGGGTGAAGCAGCGGCGCTCGGGTGGCCATAGGCAGATGATGTTGCCGCAGGCGGCGTCAGGGGAGGTATGGGCCTGACTGCACACCCCTTCCAGCGCCGTGCGGAGCCGATCATGCTGGCCCGGTGCGGCGAGGAACTCGGAGATGACGAAGAGGGACATGGCCCGGGGTCGCCTTCAAGAGTGGCGGGCGGGGCCACTGCCCGCGCCGGAGACTGTGATCGCGGTGGCGATCTCCTCGATGTCGGCAGGGGTCAGGTCCAGCGAGCCCGCGCCGATCCAGCCGTCCACCTGGGCGGCCTTGCGCGCGCCCACGATCGCTCCGGTGATGCCGGGCCAGGCGAGCACCCAGGCGATGGCCACCTCGGCCACGGTGCGCCCATGGCGTTCAGCGATCGGCCGCAGCGCCTCGGCGAGCTGGAGGTTGGCGGTCAGGCCGGTCGTGAAGTCGTGGTGGGCGGTCCGCCAATCCTCGGCGGGCAGGCCCGCCACGCGCTCGGCGGAGAAGGCCCCGGTGAGCAGGCCGGATTGCAGCGGCGAGTAGACGATCACGCCGGTCTCGTGTGCGCGTGCCCAGGCAATCTCAGCGGCGGACGACCGGTTGATCGCCGAGAACGGCGGCTGGATGACGTCGACATGGGCGATCTGCTCGGCCGCCTGGAGCAGGTCGGGCGTGTGATTGGAGAGCCCGATCGCCCGTACCTTGCCTTCGGCCTTCAGGTCGGCCATGACCTGCCAGTACTCCTCCAGCGGCGTGGCGTTGGGCGACACCGCTCCGAAGCCGCCACCGGCGTACTCCAGCGATTCGCCGGTGTCGGGATAGTGCACCTGGTACAGGTCGATGTGGTCGACGCCCAGCCGCCGCAGCGAGTCATCGAGCTCGCGGCGGACGCTGGCCGGCTTCATGATCCGCCGAGGCGCGGCCGACGGATTGTCCGGGTCCCAGACCAGGCCGACCTTGGTGAAGATGTACGGGCGATCGGCCTGCGGCAGGCCGGCGATGGCCTTGCCGACCAGTTCCTCCGAATGGCCCAGGCCGTACACCGCGGCGGTGTCGATCCAGTTGACGCCCGCGTCCAGCGCGTGGCGGATCGCGGCGACCGACTCGGCGTCGTCCGTGGCGCCCCAGCTGAAGGTCCAGCCCGAGCCCGACACGGCCCAGGAGCCGAAGCCCAACCGGGTAATCTCCATGCCGGTACGGCCAAGCGTGACAGTCATAAGTGATGCGCTCCCGTGAATCGGTATGCCGGAACCGTTCCGGCGGATTCAACTCTCGGCGTTCCACGCGAGGTCAGGCAGTGCCCGGCGCTGCCTAGGCACGTCATGACCAGGCACACCTAAAACCAGAAAATAATGGAACATATGATCTTCGACCGACGCGCCGAGCTGGGTGGATTCCTCCGATCGCGCCGCGCCCGGCTTCGCCCCGAGGAGTTCGGCCTGACCTCCTACGGACGGCAGCGCCGGGTCCCCGGGTTGCGCCGCGAGGAGCTGGCGCAGCTGGCCGGGGTCAGCGTCGACCACTACGTACGCCTGGAGCAGGGCCGAAGCCTGCGGTTCTCGGGGGAGGTCCTGGACGCGGTGGCCAAGGCCCTGCGCCTGAACCCGGCCGAACGGGAGCATCTGCACCTGCTGGCGCGCCCCGCCCCGGCGGCCGCCGAGGAACCCACCGGCGGCCCGCCACTGCGCCCGGGCATACACAGCCTGCTCTCCGCGATCAGCGACGCCCCTGCCTACGTGGTCGACCACAGGACCGACGTGCGGGCCTGGAACCGGCCGGCCGCTGCGCTCATCACCGACTTCGGCGAACTTCCCACCGCAGAGCGCAACATGGCCAGGCTGGTTTTCCTCGACGACGGCGTGCGCGACCTGTATGTCGACTGGTGGGCGCGGGCTCGCGACGTGGTGGCCTTCCTCCGGCTGGACATTGCGCGCCCGCCCGGCCCTCCTGCCGCCCAGGCCCTGATCGAGGAACTGTCGGCCGTAAGCCCCGAGTTCGGCCAGATCTGGGCGGAGCACGACATCAAGGCCCGGGAGCACGGTAGTTACCGGTACCGGCATCCCCTGGTGGGCGAGCTCGAATTGACCTACGAGACCCTCCGGCTGCCCGGCCACCCCGACCTCGCCCTGATCGTCCACACGGCCGAGGAGGGATCGCCCTCCCAGGAAGCACTCCGCATCCTGACCCGCTAATCCCCGTATTTCGGTACCCATGCCGAGGGCGATACGGATGTCTTGGCAAGGGGTAAAGCTTACGACTTGGTGCGCGATAACACTGGCCGTATCTGAGAAACGAGGTGGTAGCGCTTGGCGGCCTGGTGTTTGGATGCTCGGCGTGACTTCTGTGGATCTCGATGATCGCCGTGAGCGGGCGCTGTTGGACCAACTTGAGCGGTACTACGACGCGGTGCCGCGCCATGGTGCTCGCGTGGAAGATTTCGGGCCGCTGACCTTGTTCGTCCAGGAAGGGCAAGGGTGGCCGTTCTACGCACGTCCGGCTCGGGGATGGTCGGGTGCGGTGAGTGTCGCCGACGTGGCCCGAGTGCGTGTCCGGCAGCGTGAGCTCGAAATCCCGGAGAGTTTCGAGTGGGTAGCCGAGACCACGCCTGCGCTGCGTGCCGCGGTCGAGGAGTCAGGGCTCGTGGTTCACGAGCACCCCTTGATGGTGCTCGCCCCGGGCTCGTCGGCGCCCGCTGTGGACGAGATGTCCGAGGACCTGTCGGTGAGGACCTTGGGCCCGGACAATCCGGCGTTGCCAAGCGCGCTGGCTGTGCCGCATCTCGCCTTCGCGGAGCCCGGAACCCGTATCGGCTCGGCGGGCGCGGCGGAATTGGCAGAAACGGTGCGGGACCGATCCGGCGACGGGTCGGTGGATCGCGTGGTTGCACGCATCCGGGCAGGTCTGACTGTGGTTGCCGCAGCGGTGGAGGACGGGACGGCGCTGTGCGCGGGCCAGCATCAGCCAGTCGGGGCGATCAGTGAGATCGTCGGTGTCGGGACGCTGCCCACCGCTCGCCGTCGTGGCCTTGGGCTCGCGGTCACTGCGTCGCTTGTGGCCGACGCGCGATCACGAGGCGTGGAAACCGTCTTCTTGTCTGCAGGCGACGAGGACGTCGCCCGGCTCTATGCCCGACTCGGCTTCCGGCGTATCGCGACCGCATTGATCGGTGGGCCTGGCGAGTAGCGAGTCCGCTACCAGAGGCGCTGTCAGCTGTGACGTGACAACGGCCGCGCGGGTTGAGCGGATTGTGACATCCGCCTGGGCCCGTGCGGCCTTGTCCCATCCTGCCTGCTGCGGCCTGTCCCGCGCCCATCTCGTCGGTTTGGTCGAGGAGTTCGCTGCGACTCCGCGCGGCACGACCGGCGTGGTGGGCAACGGCGGCGGGCACTCGGTGCCGGTCCGCAGCACCGGCTGGTGTTCACCGACCGTGTGCTGGTCACGTTGGTCGTTCTGCGCTTTCAGCTCCCGCACGTGGCCCTCGCCGAGCTTTATGGAGTGGACCGGACCACCGTCACCCGTGCGGTGCACGAGATCAGGCCGTTGCTGGCCACCCGCGGCTTCGCCGTCCCCGATCGGCCTGGGGTGCGGCTTCGGACGTTGGCGGACGTGTTCGGCTACGCCGCCGCGGAGGGCGTCCGGCTGCGGATCGACGGGACCGAGGTTCAGGTCCGACGACCAGCCGCGCACCGACCCGGGCGCCGGGTCTTCGTGTCCGGCAAGCGCAGACAAAACACGGTCAAGACGAACACGATCAGCGACGGCCAGGGCCGGACCCTGTGGTCAGGTGCCGACCGTCCCGGCCGGATGCACGACCAGACCGCCCTGCGCACCGACGGCATCGCCGAACACCTCCGCCTCCATCCGGACGTCACAGTCGAGGTCGACGAGGGCTACCGAGGTCTCGCCAACGAGTTCCCCCATCAGGTCAGCGCGCCGCCACGCAAGCCTATGGAGGACGTTCCCGAAGGCAAGAAACTCGCATGGCGCGAGGCTCGACGGCGACAATCCTCGCGGCGGATCTGCGTGGAGCACGCGAACGCCGAGCACAAGCAGTGGCGACCGCTCCAGCGGTACATCGGCCGACGCGAGCACTATGCCGAGACCCACCAAACCGTCGCCGGCTTGGTCTCCGACCGCGCCGCCCGTCGGGCCACAGTCCGACGGGCGAGTACAGAGATCGTGCTCGCCCGGCAGACTGCCGGCTGATCACCCACCAGCCGAACCACCAGGCCCCACGCCCGAATCTCCATCGCGCACCAAGCCGTAAGTCCGCTTCCACAGCCGATCGGTACGGCCGAAGCAGGCCGTGTGAACGGCGTCCGCTGTATCCACCAGCGCCTCGGTCCGGCCGACCCCGTACGGATGCGCTCTCGGCACCGTGGCCGTGGCCGAAGCGCCTGCCGCATCGGCCACGGCCGGTCCGGTGCCATGGCCGATGCCGACGGCTCTCCGTGGCGCTCTGGTACGACGTGGATGACCGTTACCGGCCGGACCGTGGCCACTCCCGTGGCACAGGCCGGACAGCACGGTGCCCCCCAACGCACCCCCGTCGAAGTCGGGGGTGCGTTAATGTGCTCTGAAAGCACGCGCTGGGCGAAGTACAGGGCGCCTGGAGGGTAGACGCCGACTTTCGCCGCCGGTGCCGTGCCGGACTCAGAGGTCGGGGTTCTTGCCCTCGGCCGTCTGCTTGATCCGATCGATTTGAAGCCTGGCGAAATCGGCGTAGGGCTGGCCTTCCCGAAGGCCCTCGCTCGCCACACGGATCAGGGTTCCTCCGAGGCGCATAAAGATCTCGGTGTTCCGTCCGGTGAAGGCATCGGTCTCATCCGCGCCCGCCGAGACCTTCAGCGGCTTCGCCCCGGCGCCGGATTTACGGCGCTCCTTGGCCGCCAGGCTCTTCATCGCGAACTTCGCATCGTCCGGGGTGCGGAAGGCGTAGATGGTGAAGATAACCTGGCCCTCGCCCGCTGCCTGATCGATGTGCGACGTGCCGAGGGCTGTGAAGCCGCCGCACTTCGTCCCCGTGTCGTCCTGGCAGGTCTTCACGGACTCGGTATGTTCAGGGATGCTGACGCCGAATCCCTCCCAGTCCTGAGGGGCACTGCCCGTGTCCACCAGGGCCCTGCGAACCTGGTCCTCGGTCAGCACGACCGGCACCTCCGGCTGCCCGCCACCACCGGTAACAGCACCCGCGCCGTCGCCGCCATCGGTGGCCTCCGGGCTCCCGCCGTCGGCACCTCCGCACGCCGTGAGCGCCGCTACCATCGCAGCCCCGACCACAATCCCCCGTGCCACCCTGAACACCGTCAACCCCTCTGCCCAACAGATCATTTGGCATGCACCCAACCGCATGGATGCGTCGACTGCCAAGTCCCCCGGCCGGGACGGTCACCGCGGCACGCCGTGCAGTACCACTCAAGTTGGTCCAACAGCGCCCGCTCACGGCGATCATCGAGATCCACAGAAGTGTCACGCCGAGCATCCAAACACCAGGCCGCACTGCCCGTAACCCGGTACCAATGGAAGCCGAAGAGGCAGGGCCGCCCCGCGAGGCCCGGGCCGCAGGACACCGGGGCGGAGCTGGCCCGGCTGCGGACCGAGAACACCCAGCTGCTCACAGCCGAGAAGGAGTGGTCGCTCGCGCGCGAGATCCTGCGCCGGGCAGCGGCCTGTTTCGCGAAGGAGATGAAGCGAAGACCTGCCGCTGGGACTATCAAGGGACTGAAAGCGGAGCCCAAGACACCCACCGCAGGCCGTCATGACCACCGATGCAAGAAACCCCGCCGGAGGAAGGCGAATTCGGAGGGGGCTTCGTCGTGTCACCAGATCTCACACGATTCGCGCAGACCCCATAGACGCCTCCGCATCACAAGGCTCCGAGCTGGACTTACGCACCCCGCCCTGGACTCGCTGGACGCGCTCGGAAGGTTCCTACGACATATGCCATGTGGTACCCAGAGCGGCGCCCAGTACGAGTACGGGGGCGTCGTCGGGGCCGTCGATCCGGTGTTGCAGGGTCTTCTCACTCACCGGGCCAAGCTACCGACTCTCTGACAAGATCCTGACACCCGGGTCAGGAAGAGCCGCCGGAGCATGGCCGCCGACCACAATCGAAGCGAGGTTTGCGCAGGTCAGAGCCTCTCTGTGGAGACTACGTGGACGATCGCGTGACCCGCCTCGTCGTAGCTCACCGTGATGCGCTGGTGCGGATGCGGTGCCTTGCTCGTGATCGGGGCCGGGGTCTTCTGGGCCGGAGAAGCGGCGTTGCGGGGTGGGCACGGCCAGCTCACTCACGCCTTGAGTTCCGCGAGCAGGGCCAGGCGGCGTTCCAGGCCATGGATCTGCTCGGTAAGCTGCTCGATTCGCTGGGCCAGCAGACACAGGGTAATGCGGGTGGCCTGCAGCACCGCCTCTTCACCGCCCTTGTGCCTACGTCCGCAATCTGCGGCTCGACCGGATCCGTGCGGACATCCTCGCCTCCGCCGACCCCGTCGGCACGATCACCTACCGGTGGGGCGTCTCCCCTTGGCCGCTTCGCGAGCGCGTATCGCGACCGCTTCGCCGAACTCCCCTCCGACACCGCAGCCCGAAGGTAACCCCAGCCTCCTGCGGAACGCAGGAAACCCGTGGGCGACGCCTCCCTCCCTCTTACGCAAGCCCTCCGTCAGTTGACGGATGTAACACCGCGCCGGGCCCCGTACTTTGACACCGCCGCAGCAGGGGCCACAGCCAGGGATGGGGCGCTTCCTCCCCTGTCCGGGCGGCGTTGCCACGGCAAGAGGGCCGGGTACCGAACCCGCCTCACAGGCAAGAACTGCCCAAGGAGAACCGAATAACCATGATCACCGAGCCGACCCCCCACGGGTCAGTGCGGCGGACGATGGCCGCATTTGCCGCGGTCGCCTTCGCCACCCTCGCCACGTCAGTCTCTCCACTCACGACCGGAACGGCTCACGCGGAAACCCCCGCCATGACCGGCCTGTCCCTGTCGCCGCGCCTGCCCCAG
Source organism: Streptomyces lydicamycinicus (assembly GCF_000829715.2). Lineage (NCBI taxonomy): Bacteria > Bacillati > Actinomycetota > Actinomycetes > Kitasatosporales > Streptomycetaceae > Streptomyces > Streptomyces lydicamycinicus. The sequence continues at coordinate 40,416 of NZ_BBNO01000008.1, forward strand.
GGCGACGGTCTTGCGCCGTCCTTGGACCTGGCGAAGGACTCGCCGGACTACGGGACCGAAATGGTCATCAACAAGTCGCCGATAGCGAATTGGAGCATCCTTCCCAACAGGGACGGGAGTTTCCTGATCCGCAACGACAAGACGCAGAAGTGCGTCGACTTCAACACCGACAACGGCCACCTCGTCGAGCCGCGCTACTGCGACCAGAAAAACACCAAGCAGAATTGGTATCTGCAGCCCTCGGGCGGTGGTGACGGCTACTACCTGATCCGGAACGTCAACACCGATCAGTGCATGGATGTGTTCGGGGGAAGCAGCAACAACGGCACCACCGTGGGTATCCACGGCTGCAACGGTGACAGCAATCAGGAATGGATCATCGGCCCGACGCCCAGCCCGGATTACACCGGCCCCACCCTCTCGGACCTGGCCACCGCGTACGCCCTGAAGCAGTGCAGCAACAGCGTCGGCGCCGTCAAGTCGTGCGATTACGAGGTCACCGGCGACAGCGTGGCTTCCGTGGGGAACCTGAAGCGGGTCAGCTCCAACGTGTGGAACAACAGCACCGACCCCGGGGACCGGACCATCACCTGGACGCAGACCACGTCCCAGACCAATACGGTGGGCACCTCCCTCACCGTCACCAGCGAGGTCGGGGTCAACGTCGAAATCGTCACGGCCAAGGTCAGTACCGCGCTCTCCGCACGCTACGAGCACTCCTGGACCCAGACCGACGCCGTGAGCGACGCGAACAAGATATCTGTGAAGCCGGGCAACTACAGCTGGGCGATGCGAGGCCAGCTGATGAAGACAGTGACGGGTAAGTGGACGTTCACCAATGATCTCGGTGACACCTGGTCCGGCGACGGCACCGCCACGGTCCCCGCCAAGGACGGCACCGACAGCCTCAGCAGCAACCTGGTGCTGTGCACGAGCGACAGCCCCGCTCAGGAGTGCGTCAACAACCGGTGACCGGTGCAGGCACTCCCCTCGTGATCCGAGTGCACTCCGCCCTGTGATCTGACGGCACGCCGTCGGACCGTTCCCCGGCCTCCGCGAACGGAGCCGGGGAACGGTCCGTCGAGCGCCGAGGGGTCAGTCCTGCGAAGGTGACCGCCCGGACTTCTGCCGACGGGTCACCTCCGCGGCGATTTCGACCCGTGAGGTCATCGCCAGCTTTCTGAGGATGCTGGACACATGGGTGCTGACGGTGCTTCGGGCGATGGACAGCCGAGCCGCGATCTCGGGATTGGAACACCCTTCGGCCACATGCGCCGCAACCAGGCGTTCGGTATGGGTGAGTGCTTCCCAGCCGTCGCGACATCCGGTTCGGGTCCTGTGTGAGCCCCGGCGAACGGCGACCGCACGCAGCCGGGACGTCGCCTGGGCCACGTCCCAGACCGCGCCCATCTGCGCGAACGTGTCCAGCGCCTGATCGAGCAGGACGCGGGCGTCGTCCAGCCGCCCTCCACGGGCCAGCAGTTCCGCCGCATCGGTAAGTGCGTGTGCCTCATTGAGTGGCCGCGGAGCGTTGCGGTAGCAGCGGACCGCCTCCATGAGCAGATCCGGGTCCCCGCTCAGCAGACCTTGACAGCGGTAGGCGTCACCGAGGTGGTAGAGGCCGCCGCTGTGGTCGGCGCGCCGTTGCGCGGCGGCGGCGTATCGCTGTGCGTTCGTATGGTCCCCCTGGGCCAGCGCGAGGCGGACCAGATCAGGTGTCAGAAAGCTGAGGATCAGCTGGCCCGGCAGATGGCCGACGCCGCTGTCGAACGCCTCGACAAGTCGCGAGTAGGCGCGCTGGGCGTCGCCCTGCGCTTCGTCCAGAAGGACGCCGGCGCACAACGGCAGATACTCGTAGAAGGCAGCGACCGTCGAGTTGTCGTCCTCGGACAGCAGAGCGGTCAGATGCGCTTCGGCGAGGGGACGACTGCCTCTGTGCACGGCGATCAACGCCGCCAGCGCCCGCAGCGCCCGGCTCAGCGCGTCCTGGCCACCGCAGTCGAGACCTGATGCGATCTCCGCCAGCGCATCGTCCCAGCGCCCCGTGTGAAACGCGAGGAGCGCGCAGGACAGGTGGTACCAGGGCAGAAACATCCCTCCGGTGTGCTCCGCCGGGATGCGAATGGCGGCGAGGGTCCGCTGGGCGTCGTGCCCGAGATCGAGATCGACGTAGTAGTTCACCAGGGCGAGTTGCAGCCCCATCCACTGCGCCGGGTGCATCGTGTCCGGCGTGAGGCGGGACGCCTGCCGTGCGAGTTCCACCGCTTCGGCGTCCGGCGTTTCGAGGAATCGTTTGGCTGCCAGTACGTGCAGGGCGCCGGCCAGGGCGTGACTGTCGCCGGCCTTGTCGGCGGCCCGCCGGGCACGAGAGGCGACCGCGCCGGCTTCGGTGAGGTCGCCCAGCGCGAAAAGACATACCGCGCCGAACGCCTGGAGCCGGACCGCCTCGATCGCCGGTACGTCCGGGCTCCGGCATCCGGCCCGCGCCTCCGCCAGTGCCAGGTCGGGCCGGCCACGGGCGAACGCGGCCTGGATGACGATCCAGCGCATCAGACTTTCCCACCCTGGGTCAGGCGCCTTGGCCAGGGCGCAGCGGGCACTTTCCTCCGCCTCGGCGAGGAGACCGCAGGAAAGCTGCGCAAGGGCGTGGTGCAGACGGAGGTTGGCGTACCCGGCATCCATGGGGTCGCCGAGTTCCAGCGCCGTGGTGAGCAGCCGCAGCGCCATGGCGGGTGCCCGCGTGGTGAGCCGTGCCGCGGATCCTTCCAGCCACGTGATCAGGAAGTCCGGGCTCGGCAGCCCGTTGAGGAGGTGCTCGGCAACGCGTTCGGGAGCTGCCCCGGCCTCGGCCAGACACTGCGCTGCTCTCATGTGCAGCATGGCCCGGACCGACCCCGGCACGGCGTCGTACAAGGCGTGCCGGATGAGCTCGTGCCGGAAGCGCAGGCGTTGGCCGGTGTCCCTCAGCACCCCGGATGCCTCGGCCTCCGCCATGACGGCCAGCAGGTCGCGTAGGGGAAGGTCCACCACCGCTGCGAGTTCGGCGGTGGTGCAGCCGGCGCCCAGTACGGAGGCGACGCGCAGCATCTGCAGCACGTCATCACGCAGGTAGCGAAGCCGGTGCGTCACCAGCGCGGTCAGCGACGGCAGCGAACAGCCGGCGGCGATGTCCGCCGTGGCCTCACCGGTCTCGATGGCGTGCTCGCGTCTCAGCGCGGCGATCAACTCGGTGAGGTACAACGGGTTGCCGGCGGCTCCCTCGGCCATGCGGCGCAGTCGCGGACCGGCCGGCCGGCCGCACAGGTCCGCCAGCAGAGCCACCACGGCCTTCGTATCGAGGGGAGCCAGCTCCAGCAGGATGCGGTTTCCGGCGATCGGGCTCCGTGACAGCTGGTCGACTTCCCCGACTCCGGACACGGGCCGGTGAGCACCCACCACCAGAAGCGGCAACTGATGCACCGAACACACCAGTTTGTGCAGCACAGCCACGCTTGCCGAGTCCGCCCACTGGAGGTCGTCGAGGAACAGCGCCAGCGGCCCCTGTGCGCACAAGTCCTCGACCAGCCCGATCATCGCCTCGATCGTCGCGGCGTACGCCCCGGCCGTCTCACCCTTGGCACCCGGCAGACCGTAACGGGCATCGCCACGCAGCACCTCGGCGACCCGGGCCCGCCGGGCATCCGAAGGAGATTCCTCCAGCCGCAAGCAGCTGGAAATGAAGGCGAACGGACATGCCTGCTCCCGCTCCTGGGCACTCCCCCGCAGCACCCGCAGGCTCCTGCGCTCTGCGGCCGCCGCAGCCTGCTCCAGCACCGCGGTCTTCCCGAGACCGGCCTCACCCACGACGAACGCGGCCTGCCCCTCGCCCGCGAGCGTGGACTCCACCAGCCTGGACAGCTCCGCCAACTCAGCCGCACGCCCGACAAGACAACCTTCGAATGAAGCCACCACTTCGCCCCCAAGCCATGCAATATCAGGTGTTTCATAACACATGCCTTGGTTATGCGTAGCGAGTGACCGCCACTCGGACAAATGCCGCTCGTCGATCAAGGCAGCCGTGGAAGCCGGGTACATGCGGAACCCGGGTACATGCGGTCCAGTACACGACCGTCGCCATGTCGCCCCGCCCGTCGGCCGGCGAACTGACATGACGACAGGTCCAACACATTGCCGACGTCGTATGAAGCAACTCCGGTCGACGTCCTCGACCCCGCATACGTCATCGATGAGGACGACGACGGGGTGTGATAGCCGTCCGCCCTGCCGGGCGCCGCCGCCCTCGTCGTGCCCGCCGCTCTCGATCTCGTCGACCTGCACACGCACGGCCAGGTTCTACCAGTACGCCCCGGTTGGGGCGGCGGACACCGTCGCGAGTGCCTGCCAGATGTCATTGGTGCAGTCGACGCCGTGCGGAGTCTCCTCAAGCAGAGGACACTGCAGGCGAGTTCGAGCAGACCGTGATGCAAGGTCGGCGCGTTTCTCGTAGCGAGTCCGGAAGGCCACCGGATGCCGAGCGCGATCGCAAGGCGGAGGAGGGAGTCGACGCGGAGGGGGTGGGGTCTCCCCTGCTCGAGCGAAGTCGAGAGCTTGGGGAAGAGTGACGAAAACATGGATGGGTCCCCCCGTAGCTTTTTGCGTCAGGAACAGGTACGGGCCGGTGGCCCCTGAGAGGTTCCGGTCCCAGGGAACGACTGACCTTCGTGTGCGCCACAGAAGCCGTGAGGTTCGGCGCGCGTGCCCTTTCGCGAACGGAGTAAGGATGCGCGCCGGGTACCCCCATGCGATAAAGGGAATATGGCGGATGCGCTGAAGAACGCCGATGTCGAAGTCAAGATCAGCATGTTTGGCGAGGCGGCCGATTCCGCGTGCCGGACGCTCGGGCTGGAAGCCGACGACGGCAAGAGCCTCACGATTTACTTCTGGGACAAACCGTGGACGGGCGGCAACGACATCCGTCTTCCCCTGTCGGAGGCGGGAGTTGTCATCCGGCTACGGAAGGCCGCGAAGGGCGATGCGGACGACCTGACCGTGAAACTACGGCCGTGCGTCCTGGACGCACTGCCTGCCGACTGGCAGGCAAGTCGTGACGGGAAGGACTGGGAGTTCAAGATCGAGGAGGACTGGACCGGCCGCAACCGCGCCTGGGCAGCCTCGCTGAAGGTGGAAGACGACTTCGACCGGCCCACCACCGAAGACGGGGACGGGGACAGGGACTCGCGTCGGCCCCGGCTGACCCGGGACCAACAAGAGCTGCTGGCGAGCGTCGAGATCACCGACGACGACCTGGATGACCTCGTGCCACTTGGCCCGGTCCAGGCCATCAAGTGGAAGCCCTCCCGTCGCGACCTGATCCACCCGCTCACCGCGGAATTCTGGAGCGTCGGCCCTGACCTGCGTCTCTTGGAGCTGTCGCTCCGGGCGCATCCCGCGGAAGCCTCCAGCGCACAGGACCTGCTGGAACGGACCCTCCTCGACCTGGGCCTCCAGCCTCCCTCGCCTCAGACGTCCAAGACCCGCAGCGTCCTCACCGCCCTCGCCCGCGCGCACCTGGAGGTGTGATATGTCCGAGAATGATGCAGCCACCACTCCTGCCCGCCGAGGCTGCGGCACGATGCCGGTGCACCATCTACTGATGGCCGAGGACCCGGCATACGCCGCGAACCGGGTCCAGATCGAGAACCAAGCCTTCGCCTACGAGACCGGCACCGAGGCAACGGAACGTGTCGGCTTGACCCGCATCCCGGTCGTGGTGCACGTGGTGTTCCACACCGCCGCACAGAACATCGGCGAGGACCAGGTCACCAGCCAGATCGACGTGCTGAACCAGGACTTCCGGGCTCTCAATCCGGACATCGACAAGGTTCCGGAGGTCTGGAAACCGCTCGTGGCCGACAGCCGCATCGAGTTCCACCTCGCCACGCACGATCCGCAAGGACAGCCCACTGACGGCATCACCCGCACACAGACGCAGGCCACGAAATTCAACATACGGACCAACGCCGTCAAACACTCGTCGAGCGGCGGCCACGACGCATGGCCTGACGACCGCTACCTCAACCTCTGGGTATGTCCGCGCATCTTCGACCCCAACGACCCCAACGAGATACTCGGCTATGCCCAGTTCCCGGGTGGTCCCGCGGAGACGGACGGGGTGGTCATCGGCCACCAGTTCTTCGGTACGACCGGCACCGCCTCCGCTCCCTTCAACGGTGGGCGCACGACTACCCACGAGGTGGGCCACTGGCTCAACCTGCTGCACATCTGGGGCGACGACGACAACGGCTGCAACGGCAGCGACCTCGTCATGGACACCCCGAACTCCGGCGGTCCCAACTTCCGAGCCCCGAACTTCCCTCGGCTGTCATGCAGCAATGGGCCGGACGGCGACATGTTCGTCAACTACATGGACTACACGGACGACAAGTCCATGTTCATGTTCACTCGGGGCCAGGTAGCCCGTATGGAGGCCACCCTCGACAGCGCCCGGTCGTCCTTCAACGGTGCCTGACGGGTGAGCAGTTCAGACCAGTCAGCAGCCCGTCTCATTACTGAGGAAAGGGTGCTCGCCAGGGCCGACACACCCAAGGGAACCGAGGTCAGGCAGCATTTGCACGGTTCTGAGTGCCAGCCCCTGGCAGCGCGGCTCGAACGAGAGCAACGGAACCATGTGTGGCAACGCCCCCTGGAATCTGCCCGCCTCCGGCAGAGCCTCGTCGTGGCACTCGCTCTCACACAGCTTTCACCGACTGGGCGGACTCCCCCGACACGAGGCTCTGACCTGGCGATATGAGCCTGCCCTGGAGTCTGCCGGATGCTCCTGGACGGTCGCTACGACCTATGCCAGGTGGTACCCAGAGCGGCGCCCAGTACGAGTACGGGGGCGTCGTCCGGGCCGTCGACCCGGTGTTGCAGGGTCTTCTCACTCACCGGGCCAAGCTACCGACTCTCTGACAAGATCCTGACACCCGGGTCAGGAAGAGCCGCCGGACCGTGACCGCCGACCGCGCCCGAAGCGGGACGGATCGACTGAAGCATGGTCGGTGTGGACTCGATGTCGTGCCGGGCCCATCAGCACGCGGCCGGCGCCCGCGAGGCCAGGCCGCCGTCTCCGAGCCCCAGGCGGTACATATGGGTGCTGTCGGGGATATGAGTCTCGTTCTTCCCCAGGTCCGCGCCGTGAGTGGGCCATGCGACGTCCTCACACAGCAAGTTGTGCGCAGAGCACATCACGGGCGCCCGCAAGTCACTCGCGTCGGCTCCGTAAAGTGTGGGCCATGTCGGCGGAATCCCCCCTGATCAAGAGCATGCGCACCGCTGTTGCGGCGTCGCCCGATGACGTACCCCTACGGTTGCACCTCGCCGAGTTGCTGCTGGGCTCGGGGCATGGTGACGCCGCGGTGGGGGAGGTTGCTGCGGCGTTGCAGCACGCGCCCGGCGACGTCCAGGCACGCGAGTTGATGGTCCGGGCCCTGGCACATACTCCGGCAAGCACCCCCGGCGAAGCCGCGCTTCCCCCGCCGCCACAAGCTCCGGTGCCCGCCCAGCCTCCCGCCCCCGCCACCGTGCCGCCGCAGGACTCGGTGCTCGGGCCGCCTCCCGCCCCCGCTTCGAGCCCGGGCTTCGACTGGAAGGCGGCCCAGGATCAGGTCGGTGATGCCGTGCCGCCCCGGTTCGTTGAGGCACCGCTCGCCGTCGACGGCGGCGGCGACCCCGGAGACGCCGCTGCCTGGGACGTGGAACGCCCGGGGTCCGTCCGCCTCGCTGACGTGGGCGGCATGCAGGAGGTCAAGGAGCGGCTGGAGGCTGCCTTTCTGGCGCCGTTGCGCAATCCGGAGCTGCGCCGTCTCTACGGCAAGAGTCTGCGAGGGGGGCTGCTGCTGTACGGGCCGCCCGGCTGCGGTAAGACCTTCATCGCGCGGGCCGTCGCCGGTGAGCTCGGGGCGAACTTCCTGTCCGTGTCGGTCAACGATGTGCTCGACATGTGGATCGGCAACTCCGAGCGCAACATGCACGAGCTCTTTCAGACCGCCCGTCGGCAGGCCCCGTGCGTGGTCTTCCTGGACGAATTGGATGCGCTCGGTGGGAAGCGCAGCCGCACCCAGAGCAGCGGTATGCGCAACACGGTCAACCAATTGCTGACCGAGCTGGACGGAGTCGAAGCGGCGGCGAACGAGGGCGTGTTCGTATTGGCCGCCACCAACGTGCCCTGGGACGTGGACATCGCTCTGCGCCGTCCCGGCCGGCTGGACCGGACCTTGCTGGTGCTGCCGCCCGACGGGCCGGCCCGGGAGGCGATCCTCCGCTATCACCTGCGTGAGCGGCCCATCGAGAACGTCGACCTCGGCAAGCTCGTCAAGGCCACCGACGGCCTGTCCGGCGCCGATCTGGCCCATGTGTGCGAGGCCGCGGCCGAGCACGCGCTGCTGGACTCGGCCCGTACCGGGACCGTACGCCTGATCGGGATGAAGGACCTGCTGGCCGCGGCGGGACAGATCGCGCCCTCGACGGAGCCGTGGTTCGCGTCTGCCCGCAACGTGGCGATGTACGCGAATGACGGCGGGATGTACGACGACCTGGTGGCCTATCTGAAGAAGAAGCGGAAACTGTGACCACACTGCACCCAGCTGTCGAACAGGCCCTGGCTCTCGTCGATTTCAAACGCTACGACCAGGCCCGTGCCTTGTTGTCGCAGCACCTCGTCGAAGACCCCGGCGACACACGCGCCTGGATCGAGCTCGGCTACTGCCACCTGAAAATGCAGCAGCCGGAACAAGCCCTGGAGGCGGCCGACGAGGCCCTCAAAATCGCCCCCGAGGACTTCTACGTACTCATCCTGCGCGCCAAGGCACTGACCAGCGGGCCCAACAGCTCATGGCGCGCGGCCGAGCCCGTGCTGCGCGAAGCGGTGCGAGCCGACCCGCAGCACTGGTACGGCTACACGATGCTCGCCGACGCCGTGTGCCGCATGTCGATGGTCCGTTACTTCCAGGCGAACGGCTCCAGGAAGCCCGAGCCCCACGAGGTCGACCTTGTCTACCGCGAGGCGGCCGACCTGGCCTCGGAGGCGCTGCGGCTGGGCCCCGAAGAGGTTTACGCCCACGAAATCGCCCACCAGATCGCCACCTTCTCGGGCGACATCGCCCGCGCCGACCAGCTCGAACGCGCCATCCTCCGACTCGACCCCACCCACACCGAAGCCCTGGCCGCGCAGACCCGCAGGGCCGCCGAGGCCCCGGGCGTCAAGGCCCCCCGCGCCGCCGACCTCTACGCCACCGGGCTGGCCTCCGCACCGGACTCCACCGAGCTGCAGCGCGGTCTCGACCAGGCCACGTACCGCATGCTGCGCGGCGTGCGGTGGCTTGCTCTGCTCTGCGTCTGCCTCTCCGGGGCGGGGATGGACCTGTTCGCCGTCGAGGGCGAGGTGCAGCGGGAGTTGCCGCTGCCACTCGGCCAGCGCCTGTGGGACCTCGTGCCGATGACCGCCATCTGGCTCGTCGGCGCCCTCCTGCGCTTCCGGCGGCGGCGCGCCGGCGTCCGGCTCAACGTGCAGTCACTGATACGCCGCCGCCGGTGGGCCCGCATCGTGGTGACCCAGGCCGCCTGGGCCATGCTGTGCGCCCTGCTGATCACCCAAGTCCCGTGGGAAGAGCGGACGTTGCCGCAGGCGCTGCTCTGGGCAGGAATCGCGCCGACATTCGCCACGATCTGGTTCGACCGGAACAAGACCCGGTGAAGAACGGCCCGAGCCGTATGGGGCAGAGCCCCCGGCGGGGACGCGAGGGACACGACAGCCGGTGCGGGACGAATCCTGGGGGTGCGGGTCATGTTGCGTCACCAGAACTGAGCGCGGGGCCGGTGCGCGTCGTCATGTCGTGCCTTGCCGGGGTGGCTGCCTATTCGGTCCTCCAGCTGAGAGGAGTTTGACTCAATGGGGTGGTGGTGTGCCGCAGGGGTGATCGCAGGCACCCCGTGAGGTCGTCCGCGCACATTCCAACCACGCCTGGCGAATGGCACGTTGGCGCCACTTCGGTGTACGAGTTCGCCCCGCCGGAATCGATCACCGAGCCGTGTCGCCGGCGCCGCGCCACACGTGGGTAACAAGCGGCGGTCGGGGTGCGATTCGCCCCGTGTCACGCCCCTAGGATGAACGGCGTACGGCCAACACGACTTGACGGTGGCGGACGGACAGAACAACGGGGGAGACAATGACCAGCCCGACCCAGGCCCCAGAACGGGCCAAGGCCCATCAGCCCCACCCCTACATCGGGGGGCGCAATGCCGCGCTGCGCGCGCTCACCGCGTGGCGGATGGAGCGGCCGGGCGCGCCTCGGGTCGTCATCCTGACCGGAAGCCCTGGCACCGGGTGTTCGCGGCTGCTCACGGGGTTCCTGATGCTCTGCGACCCGGAGCATCGCAAGGGGATCGAGCTGGCTGCGCTCGATCCGGCGACCGTTCCTCCGGACTTGCCCGCACCCGCGGTGCCGAGCGTCGCCGGGCTGACGGCAGCGCAGACCCTGTGGCTGCTCGCCGATCACTACGGGTTGTCCGCGACCCGCACCGCCGACATCTTCCCCGAACTCGGTCAACTCCCGTTGTCCGGGCGGCCGGTGACGATCGTGGTGCCGGATGTGGATCGGGCCGGCCCGGTGCGGGGGACGGGTGAGCCCGCGCATGTGGTGCGGGACGTGCTGAAACCCCTCGCCGCCGTCGAGTCCATACGCCTTCTCGCCGACGTGCCCCGGGAGTTCGCCGTCGAGCTCGCCGAGGGCCTGCCGCCCGGCGTGGCCCAGATCATCGACCTCGACGCACCCGAGTGGGCCGACCCGGAAGGGCTTGTGCGGCAGGCAGAGGCGCTGCTCAATCCGCAATTCGGCGCCCCGGAACTGCCCTTCACGACCGACCCTGACGCTCGACGCGCGCTCGCCGAGGTGATCGCCCGGCACGCGGGAGACGGCGCGGGCAGCCGTCTGACCGTGCATCTCGCAGTGCAGTCGATCCTGATGCACCCGGAGGGGTTCGACCCGGAGGATGCGAGCCAACTGCCCGGCAGCGTCGGCGAAGTGCTCGATCTGCACGCCCAGCGACTTGACACCCATCCCCGCGCCCTGCGGCAGATCCTCGCGCCCCTTGCCCTTGCCGAGGGCGACGGCCTGCCCGTGCATCTGCTGACCCCGCTCGCCTCCGCCGTCGCCGAGCGGGACATGAGCGAGGACATGGCGCGGGGCATGCTGCTCGTCGCCCCCTTCATCCGCCCCGTCGAGAGGGCCGGCGAAGGCATCCCCGAGGACGGGCGGACGCTCCTGGGATTGCAGCACCCGGGCATCGGCGAGGCCGTTCGGGCAGGCATTCCGGATGTTCCGGGCGCTCAGGCGCGTATCGCCATGGAGTTGCTGGAGGCCGTACCCCATCAGGACTGGGCGAAGGCAGGAGCGTACGTTCGCGATCACATCGCGGGACACACCCTGGGGGCCGGTTTGCTCCCCCGGCTCCTCACCGACCCCGGCCTGTTCGCCCACGCCGAGCCGGTGCGGTTGCGCGCCGCGGTGGAGGCCGTACCGCCGGAGCAGTTGGGCGCACCGGCGCGCACCTATCTGCGTACGGCCCCGCTGCTCACCCGCACCCAGGCACCCGCCACCCTTCGAGCGGCGCTCCTGGAGACCGCATTCGTCGAAGACGGACTGCCGGAGTACGCGGCGGTGTTGCGCCGCACGGTACCCGAGCTTCCCTGGCACACCCTGTGGAGCGTACCGGTCGCCGGGGTCGACGCCGTGACCGTCGGCAAACTGCCCCCCTCCGCGGCCGCGTCGGACAGCGCCGCGGAGGCTCCTGCGAAGCAGGGGCCTCCGGAGTCGGCCCCGCTCGCCGTCGCCGTAAGCGCGGTGCCTCGAGGCACCCCGGGTTCCAGCCCGTTGAAGGCCGACGACCCCAAGGCCCCCGCCGTGCTGGTGCAGGACCTCGCCACGGGCTCCGTCATCGATGCCGACCCGACCCAGATAGTGCGCTTCTCGGATGACGAGCGCGCCACGGGGCCGCTCGGGTTCAGCCGCGGCGCCGACTATGTACGCGTCTGGCGTCGCGGCGAGCAGAAGGGCGACGAGAAGATCGTCACGGCCTTGATCTCCGCCACGCCCTTCACGGGAACCGACCTCTCCCCCGACGGCATCCTCCTCGTTGCCACGGAAAGCGGTGTGAAGGCGCTGCAGATCCGCCCGGCGCAGCCCTGTGCCACGACCGCACGGCGCTCCGGACCCGCCCCCCAGGCAGCCGAGCCCGAGCCCGCACGGGCCCCCGAGCCCGAACCGGAAGCCGCACTGGCTCCACAAGCCCCCGGGCCCGATGCCCTCCCGACCGCCTGACACCCGCCCACCGCAGACCGTTAGGCTCAAAGGCCCGAAGCCCCGAAGCCTCTCGAAGGCGCCCGCATCAGACCGCCTGCTCTCAGGCCCACTCGGACGAGGGCCGCGGAGCTCGCCCGGCACCGACCCCGGCCGCACCGGCCCCGTCCGCCCGAAGACTCGAAGGGAGTTCCCGTGATCAGCCAGGAGCAGGCGCTCGCGACCGCCGAGGGGTGGCTCAACCCCGAGGGACAGGAGCGCCGTGAGGTGCGGATGCAGGAGTTCGATCTGGGCTGGGTGGTGTGGGCCGCGGCCCCGCCGATCGAGCGTGACCCGGTCACCGGCAAGCGCCGGCCGCCGGCCACGATCGGCCACTCCTGCGGTGTCGTCGACCGCCGCACCGGCGAGCTGAGCACCTGGCCGTCCGTGCCGGTCGAGGAGGTCGTGCGGATGTATCAGGAGAAGCACGGCGGCGGCCAGGAGGCCGCGCCGCCCGCGCAGCCGCCGGTCACCGGCCCCGGCAACACCACGGTCATCACCTACGTCGACCCGCGCACCGGCGAGGAGACAAGCCTCGTCAAGAACTCCGCCCCCGGTCTGCCGCACTCCGAATACCAGGCCATGGTGGAGATCCAGGACCTCGGCGTCCCCGCGCAGAACGTGGTCGCGATCCACACCGACCTCAGCTCCAGCCTGCTCCCCGGCGGGTACCCGGGCCGGCTGATCGGCCGTGTCTACCCCAACGCCCGGTTCTCCTGCACACATGAGTACGGCCTGCGGGGCGAGGAGCGCGCCGAGGCCATCGCCGGGCTGATCCAGCACGTCGAGACGATGCACCAGATCGCGGGACAGCAGCCGCCGCCACGGCCTCACCGCGCGCCGGTGCCGACCGACGTCGAGCCGGCCGAGCCGCTCCGCGATGTCGCCCTGGGCCGCGAGCTGACGGAGGCCTTCGACACTGACGACGTACGTCGCTACGACGCCGACGACGTGGCGGGCACCCCGCTCCCCGAGGCCGCCAAGGCCACGCTGACATGGGCCGGGCTTCCCGACATCCCGTTCTTCTTCACGGCCGACAACCCGGAGACGGAGCTTCCGGCCGGCCTGTTCGGCAATGCCGCCGCGCATCTGCGCGAGGTCGGCTCCCAGGCGAGCGCCGACACCCTCGCGTTCCTGGAGGGTCACATCAGGATCGGCACCGACGGGGTCGCTCTGATCACCGTCCAGTGCACGGGGTCCGATCTGGAGGGTGAGCCGGTCGGCCAGCTCTGGGCCGTCACTCCGGAAAGCGGCGCGGGCCGCCGCGTCAACGCCTCGGTGTCCGCCTTCGCCCGCTCCCTCGCGCTCCTGCACACCACGCGCGAGGAGATGATCGCGCTCGACCCGATCATGGCGGGCAGGGCCGTCGCCGACCTCCAGGAGCAACTGGTCGCCATCGACGCATCGGCCCTGGACGACCCGAGGAACTGGTGGTCGGTGATCGTCGAGCAGATGTGGCACGGGTTGTTCTGATCGGCCCCCATCGCCGTGGAGGCGCGGCGCGTTGCCGACAACGCGTCGCGCCTCTTCGCGCACGTACGAGTAGACGTCTTTGGAGGTTGAGAAGTGAGTAGTGCCGACACGATTGGTCTCTGGCAAGGGATTCAGCGAAATCTCAAGAACGCCAGCTTCTCAGTGAACGATATCTACAGGGAGTCCGACGCCTCGGTCAGGGTTCGGCTCGTCACCTTCGCCACCGAGGAGCGGAGCCACATCCTCCGCATTGGTGAGACCTTCCCCGTGGGCGACGAGACATGGCAGCTCACCGACTTGACGGGTTGGCCGAGCGAGGACGACTGGGTCGTGATGCTGCGCCGCGTCGCGACTGGCCCAGCCTGAGAGCATGTGCGTGAAGTTGGTACAGGCGTACGCGGACGAGGACGGCCGCGACAGTCGGGACGGGGAGGCAGTACCGGGACATGAGCGCGCGCTACGAAGTGGACGGATACACCGCCGAGTTGGACGACGACTTCCGGGTGGTCTACCGCAATCCACGGGGCAAGAAGCTTCAACAGGTACCGGACCGGCTCGCGGACACCGAAGGCGTACGCCGGCTGTACCGGCTGCGGCGGGCGCTCACGAAACACCGGAGGGACGCGCGCGTGCAGGCCGAAGCCTGGGCCACCGCGGGCACTCGCGTGCCCCTGGCCCTCGCCGAGTCCGACGCCGTGTGGCGCGAGGCACTCGATGACGCCGGCGTCGACCTGGCGGCAGACCTGCCCGCATCGGATGCCGACGAGGACGAGGCGGCGCTGATCGCGCGGACGTACGTCCACCCCGACGGCCACACCATGACGCTCCTCATGAAGGCCGCCCCCTTCGCACGCCACTGGGACGCGCTGCTGGCGTCGCAGGAGGAATGGGAGCTGACGGACACGTTCGCGACCGGCATTCGGGCTCCGGGGGACGCCGGGGACAGTGAACTCCCCTTCCCCGAGCGGCTGATGGTGGCGTACCCCGGCCAGGAGCAGGAGGCCCTGGAGACGGCCTACGCCTTCGGTTGGAGCCTCTGGGGCAGCCCAAGTCTCTACAAGTCCATCCTGGACAACGACTTGGAGAACCTGGCCGCGACGGCACCCAGGTTCCTCCCCGCCTTCCTCGACGAAATCGCCGACATGTGTCTGGAGGAGGGCGGAAAGCGCAAGGAGTACGCCACCGGGTACTTCACGCGCGCCAGGAACGCCGAACGTGAGCACCACACCAAGCCCGACGAGCGATGGCTCGATGCCCGATACGCCACCTTCGCGGACCATGGAGCGCTGGCCAGCGGGGCGGTACGCGCACGTGCCAAGGAACTGGCTCCACGAGGCGCGGTGGTCTCGCCGGACCAACTCCGACGATTCCGCGACATACTCGTACGGCGTGTACACACGCCCCACGACCTGTATCCGGGCATGGCCGCGGATCTGCGCAAGGTGGCTCGGGCGGCGGGAGCGAGTCCCGAGTCCGAAGTGGCCGCACTGCTCGGGGACATCGTGCCGAAGATCGGACTGTGCGCGGGCGACGTGAACAAGTTCTGGGTCGACGCCCTGAGGGGGAAGGCCCTGGAGCTACTGGTCGAGCGACGCCCGGAAACGGTGCACGACGTACTGCGGCTGATCCCCGACGACGCGAACGGCGCGGAGGACTGGCTGTCGCTGCTCCGACGCAGCGGCGCACTGGCCCTGTTGACGGGCGAGCGGCCGGGGCTCCCCGCCGGTGAGGCCGCCCGTCTGCTGCACGACTGGCTGGCGAGCGAACCGACGTGGCGTGCGCGGAGTGACGAGCTGTACGACCTGGCGGTGCGCCTGGCCCCGCGCCTGGCGGCCGACGCCGTCCCGGTGCGCCTGCCCTATCCCGATCCCGCGTCCGACCGCAGGCGGGCCCTCATCCCGCTGGACCTGGCGGACGAACTCCTTCAGCACGGGGTCCCGTTGGCGGACCCTCCGCCGGAACTGGGCAGTCCGGGCGCCGCCCAGATGCTCGTCCACCGGCGCCCGCACCTGACCTGGCTGCTCGCAGACCCGCGCTTCGCCCGCGAGCTGCGCGGCGGGCTCGACAGCGAACTCGAGCTGGAGGGGCTACCGGAGGCAGGGATCTCGTATCACCATCACTACCGCCCGCACCACGCCACCGAACTCGGAAGCTGGCAGAGCACCCCCGGCATCTGCCGCACGCCTCTGGGCCGTGAGGTGCTGCGCGTCTGGCTGGACCGCCAACGCGCACGTCTGCGCGCAGGCCTCGACCTGAACGGTCTCGTGCGCGTGCTCGCCCCCTTCGTGCACGTCGGCGGGGCCGTCGACGAGCTGCTCAAGGACGAGGCGGCGGCGCGGGAGTTCGCGGCGGTGGACGTGGTCGCACTGGTCCTGGCCGACCTTCCCATCCAGGCCGATCGTCCGGCGGTCGAAGGGCTGATGGCCACGATGCGCCCCGCGGACCTGATCGGCACGAGGCCCATGCCCGACCTGCGTACACGGATCGACGAGACCCTGCCCGACCTGTCCGAGGTACAGGTAGCCCAGGCATGGAAGGCACTCCAGACGGGGGTCAACTGCCAGGAAGGGCTGAGGCGCGTCGTCGCGCGCCTCTCCGACTGATCGGCGTCACGAGCTGATCGGCGTCACGAGTTGTGGAGTACGTACGACCGGGCGGGCTGCTCACCGCCCGCCTCGTCGACTTCGACTCAGCGCTCCCAGGACCCGAAAAGCCATCGTCATGCCGCTCCTCGTCCCCACCGCTCCCGAAGTCCGTCACGGTAATGGGGCGGTGCGGTCGAAGGGGGATCGGGGGTCATGCGGGGAACTGCTTCATGCCGGAGAATCCGTGAGACGTGATTCCCGCCGGACTGCTAGCGTTCCGGGGGTTGAGGACATGAACGGGCTACCTTCTCGCTCTTCGGGAGAGGAACTGGCCACCTCGCTCTCCTCGCCGGAGGATTACTCGCAAGCGTGGATGGCAGGTAGCGTCGAATGGGCATAACAGAGGCCGCAGAAGCCCGTGTTGATGATTCGAGCAGCATCTTGGTCGCGCCGTCTGCGGTGCAGGACCAGGAGTGGGTCAGGGACTTCTTCGGGACGACCATCACGCCCGAGGACCTGGCCTCCGCTTCGCCCGACCTCGTACAAAAGACGGTCTACCTGTGCGGCGACATATCCGGTATCAGCGACCGTCAACTGCAGCCCGCCGCCCGGGTGTTCGTCATCCGGGAGCTTGCACACGGCTACTCCGACGAGGGCGTCGGCGCGCCGTGGCCCCTTCTCGACCTCGGCCGAGTCCCCCTCCGCGTACACGGTGTCGGTGTGTACTACCGACGCTTCTTCGGACCCGGCCTCGACGAATTCGACCGCATCCGTGCGGAGCACACGTTCCAGTCCCTGACAGAGTCCACCAAGCCGGGAACGGCCCGGCGCAGCGGAATCTATCTGACGCCCGTCACACGAGACGGAGACGCGCTGCATTTCCGCCTGCTCCGGTGCTCCACGAATCTCTCGGGGCCCACCGAGAACTTCGGGCCCACCGACACACGTATCGTCGAGGATCTCAATCGCGAGGCCGCCACTGTCTTCCGGGACCAGGCACCGCTCAATCACGTCCTGGCCCAGATCTACCACAACACCCTTGCCACGGCGGAGCGCAAGCAGTCCAAGGCCCGGATCTCTGCGCATGCCGACAAGACCAAGGACATGCCCGTCAACGGCATCATGGCCTTCTGCACGTTCTACGACCGGCTCGATCACCTGCGGCCGCTGGCCGAAGACCCCTTCGACTTCGGGAGGAAGGGTGTCAGCGGTCTGACCCGGCTCCACTTCCGCCTCAAGGACCGGGCCGAAGAACGCGACGACGTCTCGTTCCCCGCGCAATTCACCGTGACGCTCCACCCCGGCTCCGTCTTCTTCATGCCGCTGTCCACCAACCGCCTCTATACGCACGAAATCCGGCCGTCGGCGTTGGACGCCGAACTGATCCCGACCCGACTGGGATACGTCGTCCGCTGCTCGAGCGCCGAAGCCGTGCATGAGGACGGCCACACCTACCTCAAGGCAGCGGGAGGGGCCGGCGGCCGGGCGCAGCTGAGGCCTCCCACGGAGGCCGGCATGGACGAGCTGCGCAGGTTGTACGCCGAGGAGAACAGGACCTCGTCCTTCATCGACTACGGCGACGCATTCCTCTTCAGCATGAACACGGGAGACTACATTGCCCCCCGAGCCTAGGATTTCGGACGAAATCTTCTCCTGCCCTCTGCCGACTGAAGAGAACCTCTTCGCGGAACTGTCCGCGTCGGTGCGCTGGGAAGATGTAGGAAAAGGCCGGCAAGGCGCCGCACTCACGAAGCTCGGCACATCCGGTGGGGTGCCTCTCGTACGTACCACCGCTCAATACGGCAGCGCGACGCAGCGTTTCAGGCCGGTGCACGAGCGGCTGGCGCAACAGATCCAGGAACGTGCGGAACTTCCGGTCGGCTTCAACAACGCCCTCATCGAGCGGTACACGAACGCATACACGAGGATGGGCAGCCACTCCGACCAGGCCCTTGATCTGGCGGAAGACTCATTCATCGCTGTCTTCTCCTGCTACCGGTCCCCCGAATCCGGGCCGCCAAGGAAGCTGATCTTCGAAACAAAGCAGCCCGGTGGCGAGCAGCTTGAAATCCCTCTCGACCACCACGGCATCGTCGCCTTCTCCGTAGCGTCGAACCGGCGGCTCAAGCACAGGATCGTGCTGGACGCACCCGACCGGGCGGCGAACAACCAGTGGATGGGCGTGACGTTTCGTACGTCGAAGACCCTTATCCGGTTCAGCGGCGGTCTCCCGTACCTGCCGCAGGGCACGCGGCTCACGTCGGCCGACGAAGAGCAGAGGCGCGACTTCTTCCGAATGCGGCGCCGCGAGAACACAGAAACGGACTTCGTCTACCCCTCGCTGACGTACACCGTCAGCGAAGGAGATCTGATGCCGCCCGATGCACCCGAAGGCGCAATGGACAACCTTCAGTGACGATGCCCATCAAGCGAGTTGCCAACCAGTGAAAGGCCTGGCCGATCAGTCACTCGGGCTCCTGAGGAGTGGGATCGATGAGCGGTCGAGGCCCGCAGGCAGGGCGAAGCCCTCGCGGTACGTGGTCGGCATCACGTGTTGTGGAGTACGTACGACCAGGCGGGCTGCTTACCGCCCGCCTCGTCGACTTCAGCGAGCGCTCCCAGCACCCAATAGGCGACCTGCTCCCGCTCGGAACTGGCCGGGGGCGCAAGGTCCCGCGTACGCCACCCGGTGACGTACAGCGTGACCATGGTGAGGAAAACCTCAAGGCTGTGCGCGACGGGAAGGGCGGCGAGGTGATCCTGACCCGGCTCCGTGGGAACGCGCAGGACGTGTCCGGTGGGCCCGTCGACGACGAGCTTGCCGCCCATCCACTTGCCGATCTGGAAGAAGGGCCCACTTTCGGGTACGGGCTCGATTCCCTCGGGCCAGGAGGGCAGTTCGTCGAGAATTCCCATCTCCCAGTTGCCGAACGGGAAAATCCCCATGGCCCCTTCGTTCATGTAGGGCAAACCGAAATCAAGGAGAATTTCGCGCGTCGCCGTATGGGTGAGCAGATCCGGAAGGTCCTCGACCTCGATGGGATAGAGCAGGTCCTCGCCGAACACTGTGATGAGGTCCTCGTGACTCGGTGCCGGCGCGTCGATCGGACTGCACGGCCCCGCGTCCGTGTAATCCCCGCTCAGGGGGAGCAGCCGGGCACCGAAGCCGGAGAGGTCAACGCCGTCCGCGGGCCTGATGGCGATCAGTCCCATGTCGCCCGCGAAGACCACGACTTCACCCACGGCCAGCGGCGCGCAGGGCAGCATGAAAGCGCGGTCGTCTCGTCGGGGCGGCGACGCGGCGAACAGCTCTTGAACACGAGCAGGCGCGGCGGAGCCGCTCCCGGACGACGCGGGCCAGGTGAGACGCGTGCGCTGCTCCTGCGGAATCTCGTCGTGGTCCCAAGGGCCGGCGACCTGGTCTCCCGTCTCCACGTCCCAGATCGAGACGTACGGCTGCTGTTCCTCGTTCACCGTCCGCTGCTGCAAAGCGGCAATGGCGGGTCGCCCCTGCCATCGCACCTCCGACAGGGCGGCGAATCTCCCCGCCTGCAGAAAGCGCGGGTGATAGCCCCCCGGCGGCAGCCAATGCGCCCACGTGGCCTGCCAGGACAGTGCCACACCAGAGGAGGCGACCGCTGACGCGAACTCGAGATCGTCGCGTGAGAGCGCCATCAGGTGCAGCCACGAAGCCCACTCCGTCTGATGCCGCGGAGTGACACCCCAGCCCCACAGATGAATGGCGTCGGCGGCGGCCGTGTTTCCGGGGATGAGGAAGGTGATGCTGCGTGCCGCGTCCATGAGTGCCGTTTGCGGCAGATTGGCGATGACGCGTCCGTCCCGAAGAACTTCGTCGTACTTTCGCGCCTGTACGGCGTGCATGGCGAGCCCAGTGGCCGCGTACAGGCCGACGGCACCGCGCCTGGCCCATCCCTCGGGGTGGCGAAAGTCTGGAGCCGAGCTCGTCAGCCAAGCAACCACATGCTCATGGACATGGCGGGTTTCGGCGGATTCGGCCTCCCGGCGCAAGGTCTCGGCCAGGCCCTCGTCGACGAAGGAAACCCCGAGTGGCCCGATCCGAAGAATTCCGGACTCTTCCCTCGCGAATTCGGCGAGTTCGTCTTCGGATGCCGCTTCACCGGTGAGCGCGGTGACCAGTTGGGCCCAGACGGGGAGAGGCACGATACGGGGCTCGGCCAGGGCCAATGCCCGTAGGGCGGCCGAGTCCGGCGCCACCGTCGGCTCGGTGGCGGGCGGGGAAACCCGGAACACCGCCTTGGTATCGGCCCTCGTAGGTAGCAACCGGGGAACCACATGGACCATCACGGCCAACTTGCCACGCGCCAACTCCCGGAGAGTCCGGGTCACCAACCGCTCGGCCTCGTGCGACCGCCGTGTCGGCCCGGCACGGTGGGCATTGACGACCAGCAGCAAGCGCTCTTCGGGCCACGCGCCGAGCGCGAAACGCCAGCCCTCCCGCTTGTCCGTGGACAGGTCGACTCCGAGCGCCGTGAGGGCCTGCTGGAGGACCTGCTCGGCGGTGAGACCGGTGGCGTCGACGAGGACGCTGTCGGGTACGTGCTCGTGAATCTCCCGCACGACAGCCGAGGCGTCATGGCCGGCCAAAGCGACAAGAAACGCCACTTGGCCGGCGTGCCCACCCTCACGCCACCATGCGCCGACGCGACCGGCGACCTCTTCCTCGGGGATTCCGGGGGTGTCGGTGGTTGGCTCGGGCACGATGCCCCTCCCTGGCTTGCGTCGACTCTTTGCAGCAGGGGACGGGCTCACGGATGCGTGTACAACGTGCCCCTCCCGCGACATTCAGAGTGTCACGCGGTCACCCGCACTGCTCCATGACCCCGACTACCCGCCGAGGAGCGGGATCGACGAGCGGTCGATGCCCGCAGGCAGGGCAAAGCCCTCACGGTAGAAGTCCGGCATGTCAACGTCATCAAGGGCCGCCGCCAGCTGCGGCGTGCTGCCCTCGGGCGAGTCATGGATGCTCACGACGTCACCCTCCGGGTTGTACTCGAAGACGTAGTGCAGTTGACCGTCGCTGTCGTAGGAATTCTTCTCGATTTTTTTCAACTGCCGCTGAAGGTCGATCTGTAGCGTCATGAGCGCGGCATCGTAGGTGTTGATTCGCTCCAAGTGGACCAGATATCCGGCGAGATCACCTGAATTGGCGTACCTGTGAGAGACGCTCCAGCAGTAATTGCCGATGTGTTGAACGGTCAACTGGATTCCGAAGGGGATGCCCGGATGGTGCAACAGGTGATTATTCCTGACGCTCTCCGGATCGCTCGTCCAGTAATCAACGTGGAAAAGACGGCCGGAATCGTAGAATTCGGCGAACAAGGGTGCGCCGGATTCGTTGAGCTGGGCCCGCGTGTAGTCGCCCTCGTCCAGGGCTTCCTCGCGAGTTACCTCTTCGCCGGGGTAGATTCCCCAATCCAGGTAGAAGCGCTGAATTTCGCTGGACACTTGGACCTCACAATTCCATGCTCGGGTACATGGCGTACCTGCTGCTCTCACGCATGACCGAAAAATCGATTCCCGGAAGACCGAATTCTTCAGTCAGTCTATATGCCTCGCTTGCGAAGGTGCGACCAGGATCGCCAGGGATCCTGTCTAGCAGGAAGCTGGGGACGAAACCCTTGTTGTTGTATCCGCGGAGGTCCTTCCGCAGCTTGCGGCTGCCCTCCAACGTGGTGCGATCGATGAGGCCTTGCTTGCACTTCTCCACGTATGTGTCGAATGCTTCGTCCGGCACGAAGATCGCGAAGTCGACATCCTTTGCATCCGGCTTTCGCAGGGAAGACCCTTGTACCACGATGTTGCCTTCGGGGAGGCCGAATTCCCGGGCGAGATCTCGCAGTCGAGAGGTGAACCGATCGAATTGCTCTTTACTCTCGAAGTGGTACGGATAGCCTCGGGGTTCGACCTCATTGGACCAGTTTTGCATCTGTTCGATCACGTTGGCATCGGATATGAGGGTATCCCCTTCCTTTGCCTTTTTGTTCTTGATGGCGGCCACGTTGACGAAATCCGCGATCTGTAGCGGACTGAGTCCGAGCTCTTGGCCGACACGGAACACCCTGATCAGATCTCCCGGGAGCGACGGGAGGGGTGTGGCGTTGCTGCCCGAGTTCAGAGGGATGAAGCTCTGCGATCCCGTCAGCGGATCGGTATAGACGATCTGGCCGTTCTGATTCGTCGCGGTCAGTGGGTGGCTCTGGTTGTTGGTGTCCTGCGTGATGAAGACCCTTTGAGCGCCGTGGCCCTCATTGGCGAGCGAAGTTTCCAACTCGCTGATCGTGGTGCTTTGTTGCTGATTGGGCCGTGGAGTGCTGCCGGTCGCGTCGCGTGTGGCGGTCGCCTCGGGGGTCGACCGGGCCTCCGCCCGCTGCGCATCCGGCCGGTCTGACGATTCCCGCTGTGCTTCGTTGTCTTCCTGGGTTTCGTTGCTCGTCCGGTCGTTGCTCTCCTCTGGGGCGCGCGACGGTGTGCGGTCGGTCTCGGCCGGTTCGGCCGCGGGCGTACGGTCGGGGCCCTCTGGGTCGGCCGGGGGCCTGCGGTCCGTGCCTGCGGGGTCGGCGGGGGGCCTGCGGTCCGTGCCCGCCGGGTCCGATGGGGGTGTGCGGTGGGGGTCCGTGGGATGGGACGGGCCCGACTGAGGCGCCTGGGTGGGCGGTGTGTTCTGGCCGGGCGTCGGGGCCGGCGGTGTGTTCTGGCCCGGATTCGCCAGCGTCTGTGCCAATTCGTTGACGAAGTTCAGGTGTTGCTGAATCTCCGCGTCCTGGATCTGCTGGCTCGGCGTGCGGTACTTGCCGAGCGCAGTCCTGATTTGAGACTCGGTCTTGCCTTCCGCGCGCAGCCTGTCCCGCTCGGCCGCCTTGAGCTTCTTGAGGTCCGGGTCCGCTCGATAGGTCGTGCTGTAGTAGACGGGAACGCCGTCCATCGCCTGGGAATCGTTGATTGTCCTGGAGCAGTTGGCGTGGCCGGTGGGATGACCGGATTTGGTGTTGGGCAGGCCACAAGGCTCACGTTCGGTGTAGAGGCCCTTGACCTCGACTTTGTTCTGCTCCCGAGCTTCGCGATTCTCGTTGAGCTGGTCGATCCAGTTGAGGATGTGGGACTCGGAGTGCATCGGGTCGGCGCCGTCCACGGCAGGGGGAACCGACGAATCGACGATGTAGTGACTTTCCTTGGTGTCCGGGTCGAAAACTTCCACGACCGCGTAGTTCTTGCCGGAGAAGTCGGGCGAATTGCCATCCGTCTCCTCAAGCAGCCGCTTGAGGTCCTCCACATCCCGAAGGTTCGTCCCGTCCGGGTGCGATGCGAGTTCACGTCGCCAGGGAGCCGCTGATTCGTGGAACTTTCCGTCATTGTACGCGTCGTTGTTCGCGGCCGGGTCAGGGTTCACGCCAACGGCGTTGTTGGCATGGAAGGACTGGCTGATGCGGGCCAGAGTGGCGATCGCGGCGTACCGCTGGCCGTCGTTCATGTGCGACCACGCGGGATCAAGATGCTGCCGGAGATCACTCTCGGTGAAGTTTGTCGACGGCATCGGAACATTCCGGTGCGCCGTCATCGCGGCCTTGTGGGCGGCCGCAGCCTCGGGGAGAGCCTGCTGGGCATTGGCGAGCCGCTGCTCCGCCGCCGCCCGCTTGGCCTGAGCCGCCTGCTTCGCGTCGTCGGTCTTGGCTTTCCGCTCCGCGGTCGCCGCCCTGGTCCGCTCTGCCTTGGCGTCGGCGACTTCCTTCAGCGCCCTGTCATAGTCCTGCCTGGCTTCACGTACCTGCTGCGCCGACTCCGCGTGCGCCTGGCGGCGATCGATGGATTCCCGCAGCACGTCGGCCAAGGGCACCCGGGGCGGGTCGCCTTGCGGCTGCGCCCACTGCCGCATCTGCGCCTGGACCGGGTCCAGACCGATCCGATGGACGTCGTGCGCGTCTCGAAGGTCGCCCTGTGCCGCGTCCGGAGGAAGGTTCGCATGCGAATCGGTCCGTGATTCCGGGTCGGGAAGGCTCTGGTTCCGCCGCTCGCGAGTGGCTTCCGCGCTGGGGTCGTTGGACCCAGGGGTCGAACCGGCCGGGCGCTGGGGCGATGTGTGGTCGGTATCGGCAGGTGTGGACTGACTCTGGTTTTGCGTGGTGGGCTGGTTGGTGGTCTCGATGGGGCGACGGTTGGCGTCCAGCGGGATCGCGAAGACGCCGTTGTTGCCGTTGTGGAGCGGGGTGGTGCTGCTCTGGCCCGTCTGCGGGTCGGCGTAGACGATCTGGCCGTTGTGGTTGACCACGTTCCAGGCGTGGGCACGGCCGTCGGCGTTCTGGGTGATGATCACGGCCTGTGAGCCGTGGCCCTCGTTGAGGAGGGCGGTCTCCAGGTTGTTGTACGCGTCGCGGCCGTCGCCGAAATCGTCGAACTCGGCGCCCAGGGCGTCCTCGATACGGTCGCGCCCGTTCGGCTCGGGAGTGTCGGCGGGGGTACCGTCCTCATTCGGGCTGCGGCGGGCGGCGACCGTGGGGCTGCCCGCGTACGACTCGACGAACGCCAGTGCTCCGTCGGGGCAGTTGACGTCGCGACCGGACTCGTCCGGGTTCTGGCCGCGGATGTCGTCGAGCCAGGTGCCTTCGCGCGGGTCAGGGGCCCGCTGGAACGAGCCGTCCTCGTTGCGCGGGAATCGCTCTTGCTGCGCACGGTTGTCGGCATCGGTGGGGTCGTCGTAGCCGTCCGGCGGACCGGAGGGGCGCGTGGCGGTGGACGGGAAGACTGGTTCCGTCGACTCCGGTTGCTGGTCGGTGTCGTGAGGGTCCTGGGTGTCCTGGGAATCCTGAGGGGCTTGGGATTCCTGGCTGTCCTGCGTGTCCTGCGCGTTGTCGGGCTGCGGGCTGTCCTGGTCCGTCGCGTCCGAGTCCTGGGTCGTTTCCGAATCCTGGGTCGTTTCCGAGTCCTGGGTCGTTTCCGAGTCCCGGTCCGTGGTGGAGTCCGTGTCCGGGGCGGTCTCGGACACCTGGTCCGGGTTGGACTCCTGGGTGGTGTTCGTGTCCGGAGAGATGCCCTCGTTCTGCGGTGATGACGTCTCCGGGGTCTGCGTCGTCTCCGGGGTCTGCGTCTTTTCGGGGGCCGGCGTCGTCTCCGGCGTTGTGGAGGATTCCGGGGTCGTCGACGGCGGTGCTGTGTCGGTGCTGCCGTCGTTCGCGTTCTGTTCGGCGGTCGAGTGGTCGTTGTCAGAGGGCGTCTCGTCGGTGGACGGCTCAGTGGACGGCGAGGTGTTGGAAGGTCCGTCCGACTGAGCGTCGGGAGTCGACTGATCCGTTGACGAGTCGGGGCCCGGGCTGTTGTTGGTGTCCGGAGTGTTCTGGGTGGACGGTTGAGGCGTCGACGGGGTCAGGAAGTACGGAGTGATCGGATTCCGATTGGCGTCCAGCGGGGTGTAGAAGACCTCTTTGGCGCCCAGGTGAATCGGATTCTCGCTGACGACGCCTGTTTGCGCGTCGACGAACAGGATCTGGCCGTTGTGGTTGACCGCGGCGAAGGCATGGCCGCCACCACCGGGCCAGTTGACGCCGATCACGGCTGCCGAGCCATGCCCCGCCTGCGACAGCTCGTGGGCGATACGCGCGTACGGGTTGGGATGGTCATCGCCCGCATACGTGCTGGGTGCGCCGGCCCAACGCGCCTGGTTGTCGACCGAGTCACGCTCCGCGGAAAAGGTGTTCAGACTGCCGTCCGCATTGAGGTCCAAGGTGCGCGGGGCGGATACCGTCGGGCGGCCGAACCATGTCTCGAGGAACGAGCGGGTGCAGTCGGCACAGTTGTTGGACCGGCCGGGCACCCCCACGCCGCCGTCGTTCTGCAGACCGACCCAGTTGCCTTGCCGCGGGTCCGCGTACACCTGCGGGGTGCCGTCGGGGTTCCTCGGGTGGGCGTTCTCAAGGTCCTGCTGATGGGCGGGGTCGGGTGTGGTCAGACCTTCGAACGGGATGTTCAGGTTGTTCCGGATGTCCGAGAGGTTGTCTGCCTGGGGCGGAGGCGGAGGCGCCGTGGGTTGCTGGGGCGCACTGTCGTCAGCGGGGGGCTGGTTCTGATCGGGCGTCTGGTTGGTGGCGTCCGGCTGCTGATTGTGCGGCTGCTGGTTGTTCGGTGCCGGCATCCCCTGGTCGTTCGGCGTGGAAGCGGGGGACTCGGCCGGTGACTGCCGGTCCGTCGGACGGTTCGTCGGCTGCTCGCCGCGGGGCGGCGTGGTCGGGCGCCCGGGCGTCTCGGTCCGCGGAGTCTCGGCACGCGGCGTGTCAGTGCGTGGTGGTGTGGTGGGGCGGCTGGGTGTTTCAGTACGCGGTGTGTCAGTGCGCGGCTGCGTGGTCGAGCGGCTCGGTGTCTCGCTGCGCGGCGGCTCGGTGCGCGGCGGCTCGGTGCGCGGCGGCGATGCGGGACGGTTCTGCTGGGTGTCCCGCGACGGCGTCGTGGGCCTGGTGCTCGGCTGTTCCGTACGCGGCGTCGTGGCGCTGGGCGTGGTGGCCCGCGGTGTCCTCGTGGGGTTGCCTGCCGCCGGCGCCTGCGTCGGGATGGGGCCGGCCGCCGGTGGTGGCATGGCACCCGGGGTCGACGTTGAGGGCGTCGCGGACGACGGGGCCGCCTGCTGCGGGATGCCCGCCTCACCGGGCTGCGTACCGGGGGCCGGGGGCGTCGCCGTGGCGACGTTGCCCATGAGGCCCATGTTTTCGTCGTCCGGGTTTTGCGGGGTCGGTGTTGACGGTGTCGGCGCGTGGCCCTGACCAGGGCTGGGGTTTGCGTGGGGCGTGTTGCCGGGCATGGCGCCGCTCGGCATGGCGCCGCGTCCGCCGGCCTGGTTCTGGTTGTCGTTGGTGGTGCCGTCGTTGTTGGTGCCGTCGTTGGAGTCGCCCGGCACGGGGCCCTGGTCCGGTGCGGGCATGGCGCTGACCGAGTCGCGGTCGCCCTGATGCCCGCCCGGTTCAGGGCGGGAGTCGTCGGGAGCCGGGGCCGGTGCGGCCTCGGGGCGGTCTGTCTCCGGCGGCGGGGACGGCATGGGCGCGGGCTCGGCGTTGCGCGGGTCCGGGATCGACGCGCCCTGCTCCGGGGTGTGGACGTCGACGCCGTCCGGGCGGCTCGGGCGAGCGCTGTCCGGAGTGGTGTCCGGCGCCGGGGAGCCATCGACATCCGGCGTGGTGCCCGGGCCCTCGATGGGCGAGGAGTTGGAGGGCATGGACGGCTCGTTGCCCGGTGCCGTGCTCGGCGGAGCGTCCGGTGTGCTGTCCGGGCGGGCTGGGTCAGGGGTGGTGTCGGGGGCCGGTCCGCCCTCGACGTCCGGCCTCGTCGTGGTGGACGACGTGGAGTCCGGAGACGAGTCGGGAGTGGCCGAGTCGTCGCCCAGAGGACGACCGATGCTCTCGTTGTAGGCCTGGGTACCCACGTCGAAGGGGCTGGGCGAGTCGGAGCCGCGGCTTGGTGAGGGCGAGGACGACGAGGGGTTCGACGAGTCCGGGCTGCCGGTGCTGTTCGTGCTGCTGTTGGACGGCGTACTCGTCGAGGAGGAGGGCGAACTCGAAGCCGACGGGCCATCGGACGACGAGGACGGGCTCGACGAAGAGCCGTCCGAACCGCTCGACGGAGACGAGGACGACGGACCGCCGATATCCGGCGCCCTGCGCCCGGAGTCGCCGCTGCTCGAACTCGGCGAACTACTGGAACTCGGGGAGTTGCCCGACGAACTGCTGTCGTTCGATGACGAGTTGGACGAGCTCGGCGAGTTCGACGAGTTCGACGAGTTCGACGAATTGGAGGAGCTGGGAGAGTTGTTGGACGAACTGCTGTCGTTGGACGACGAGTTGTTGTTCGACGACGAGGAATCGTTCGACCGCGAATCGTTGGACGAAGAGTCGTTGGAACTGCTGTCGTTCGACGAGCTGTCGTTGCCGGAGTCCGACGAGTCGTCGCCGCCGTCGTTTCCGCTGTTGGTCAGTCCGTGGCGGGCGCCATGCCCCGCACGGGAGCCGGCGCCGTCGCGCAGGGACTCACCGAAGGTGGAACCGGAGTTCTTCAGGGCCTCCTTGCCCTCTTCGTAACCCTTCTTGGCGGTGCGGCCCAGGTCGTAGCCCGACTGCTTGCCGAAGTTCTGCTCGACGGTCTGGGCGACCACGTCGGAGACCATGGCTTCCAGAGCGGAGACAAAGGGTTCCTTGGCGGTCTCCAACACCGCCTGCAAGATCTGTTGGGCTATCTCCTTGAGGAGTTTGCGCAGGATCATCCGCGTGGCGGCGGCCGCGCCCATCGCACCGAGTTCGGACAGACCCAGGGTAAATGGAGCGGCGGCCTGGGCCGCGGCGATCTCGATCGCCAGGATGACCAACTGGGCGATCACCGCCACTTTTAGCCCGATGATGAGCATCGCCGCGGCGTCCATGCATATGGCGATCAGCTCGGCGCCCTGGCGGGCATCGTCGAAGTAGCCCGAGCCGCCGGAGAATTTCTCCCAGGTCTTGTTGAAGCCCTCGATGGAGTCGCCGGCGCTCTCGGCGAGGACGTTGCCGGCGGCGCTCACGCCACGGGCCTGGAGGCTCTCCACATCAGCGGCGAACTGGCGCCAGGTGTTGGCGCACTCCATCATCTTGTCTTCGTTGCCTGTGGGCCAGTCGAAGCCACACATCTCGAGAACCCACTCAAGTGCGTTCGGCAGCATCAAAGCCACGACGAAGACCCCCGTTATCGCCCATGTAGTTCATGTTGTTCCGGCCCTGTGGGCCGACCGACCCCATCCGCCTCACCACCGACGGAAGGGCCCTGCTTCTCTGCTGCTGCCGGAGGCGCCATTCGGAGCCTCGTGAGTGCTCAACCCGGCTTGCGTCGGGGCAGAGCCATGCCCCTGCCAGAGCCTACCTACCCAACGGCCCTTATGATCCCTCAACTCTGTTGTGCCACAGTGCTGTAGCAGACATCCGGTCCAAAGCTGTCCAGCCCTCAGGCGGCAGCCCTAGCCATTGGGCCGGCGCAGGCTGCGGTACAGCTCGATCGCGGAGTCCGGCGGAAAGTTGGGGACATAGGTGACGGCTCCGTCGCTTTTGGAGATCACCATGTGACTGCCACCCAACGGCGCCTGAGTGCCGGGCGGCGGTGGGGGCATGACGGCGTGGACGAGGAAGCCGATGTCGAACTCCACCACGTACAACGGCGCCGGGTTTCCTTCCAGATCCAGTACTTCGAATCGGGCGCGAGCGGCAGCCAATGCCTCCTCGGCAGTGGTGGGGACGGGCTGTACCGGTTCCGGCGCGGCGGGATGCGACACGGACTCTCTCCTATCAGTGAAGGGGCGGCTGTGGGTCAGGCGCGGTCATGCGGTTGTGAACTCGGACAGGACGCAGGGCAGTTGGTCGTCGAACGTCGAGCCGAAGCCGAGCCGGCGCGCCGAAACCGACACGGCGCAAACACTCAACCCTGGCTGCCGCGCCCGTGCTGCTCTGGCGGCCCTGCGACCCCGCTCGCTGTACGGTCGCCACACACCCCCGTGGTGCGGACCGTGTCACTTGCTCGCGGACTTCAGAATGTGCACCTCGCCGCCGAACTGGTTCTCCGGCTTCTGCTCCTTGATCAGA
Source organism: Streptomyces lydicamycinicus (assembly GCF_000829715.2). Taxonomy (NCBI): domain Bacteria; kingdom Bacillati; phylum Actinomycetota; class Actinomycetes; order Kitasatosporales; family Streptomycetaceae; genus Streptomyces; species Streptomyces lydicamycinicus. The sequence continues at coordinate 70,464 of NZ_BBNO01000008.1, forward strand.
GCGTTGTTGAAGTCCTCGTTCTCCTCGTGGTTCTTCGCCATCCGCCCCAACGCCTTGCCGATTTCGTTGAGCTTGGTGGCCAGGTGCTCCATCGAGTCCGTCATGCCGTCGCGCAGGCCTTCGTAGACCACGCCGAACTTCTCGCCGAGCTCGTCGTCACCCCACGGTGGGGTGCCTTCCTTGTCGCTGAAGGTGGTCAGGCCCTTCCAGGCGTCCTGGGCGACACTCGAGAACGTCGTCTCCTTCGGCGCTTCGCCTCCGCCGCCTCCACCGTCACCCTGCGCGGCCAGGCCGTTCTTCAGCCTGGTGGTCGCCTGGTAGAAGTCCCTGCCGATCTCGGAGAAGTTCTTCCCCTCGACCTTCAGCATCTCCGGATTGCTCTTGAACCCGTCACCCATGACTGCGCCCCCGTTCACCAACCGGCGTCATCGAGCTGCTGCCGGCTCACGTCCGTTTCATGCCTGTGCCAGCGTACCCAGAGGCACTGACAAGCCCTCAACCCCTGGGTGTCACAGTGCTGTCCCGGGAGCGTCCGGTCGATACACCTTCCGGGACAAAGCGATCGCCGCGTTCGGGGTAGCCGGTGCCCACCCCCCGGCCCCCTCTTCGGCCACGTGACCAGGTTGGTCGAAGGACCGGCGTGCTCGGCGCGCTCCTTCTGCTCTCCCTCGTCCCGCTTGCGCTCCCTCTGGTGCAGACGAGGGTTGCGATGCCAGCTCGTGAGGTGCGATGGGCGCCTGCTCCTGGCGGGCGCGTGCGGACATGCGCAAGGGGCCCGCTCCTGGCGGGCCCCTTGCGGGTGGTGTTGTGCTACCTCATCAGCAGCCCGGGAACGTCGCCGCCGGGGTTTCGAAGGTCCCTTGCCCCTGGACCTTGAGCAGGCCAACGGCCTTTTTGCAGGGCCAGCTCATCTTCCAGGTACTGGTGGCCCGGTCGCCGTCGCTGATGGTCTCCAGCCTGTCGTACGACGACGAACCGTTCATGCGATACCCGAGTTGCGCCTTGATGTTCGCGCCACCCTTTTTGGTGTAGAAGACATCGATGGACTGGGGCCGGCTGTTCATGGCGATGCAGAGTTGTCCCTTGCTCAAGCGGGTGCACTTGACATGGTCCGACCCCGACATCACCTTCTGCGACGCGTGGGTGGGCGTCGCCTCGGCTCCAGCCGCATGAGCCGGAACAGTGAGAAGCGAGAAACCAACGGCCGCACACGCGGCGGCTGCCAGTGAGACACGACGAATCATGAAGATCCCCCCCCGTTCGGAATTTCTCTGACCGTACAAAGGATTGATCACTGGAACGACCCATTTTCGGACAAGCTTCAGCCTTGTTCGAGCCGAAGTCATGAGGGGATACGAAGTCGACCTGGGGCCTCGCGCTGACGTGTGAGGTGAACGTCGATCGCATGGCCTGGAGGAGGTGGTGTCACCGGCTCCGGCGGCAGATGCTTGCCGCAGTGATGTGGAGAAGGCGTTTCTTCCGTTGTTGCGGGGGCCACGGGCCGCAGCCCCCGGGCGAATCGGGTGGGCTACCTCGGGCTGATCGTGACCCTGTAGGTGGCTCCCGCCCTGCCGTGGGTGCTGACGGTGACGGTCTGGCCGTGGTCGTCCCAACTGGCCTTGCTGCCTTTGATGTCGACGCGGTAGCCGCCTGGATAGGTGTCCCTGGGCACGGTGATCTGGGTGGGCCCCTCTGCGTGGTCGCGGGTGCGGAAGGTGAGCGTGTAGGTGCGTGTGGCCGGGTCGTACGCGAACGTGAGCGGGTCGCCCGCGACGGCCCGCGCGTACGGCTGGACGAGCAGCTGGGCGTTGGGCTTCGCGGCGCCCGTCTGGTCGAGGAAGCAGTAGCCGCCGCCCCGGCACCACTGCCACCACGTCCAGCCACTGGAGAAGCGGTCGAGGGAGGCCGTCATGTCGGTGACGAACTGGCGTGCGTGCGGAACGTAGGGGTTGCCGCCCCACTCCCCCACGATCACCGGCATGCGGTGACGGGTCGGGTAGTCGCTGATCGCGGCCTCGTAGGCGGGGATGAAGGTGCCGTTGGGGTCGTAGTCGGCGCCGGTTTCCATCCCGCTCTCGTAGAAGTGCGGCGCGTAGCCGGCGTGCGGGTCGTCGATGTGGCCCATCCGGGTCGGGACGCCGAGACCGACGATGACGGTTGGTTCGACAAAGACCCATGACCTGTGGTCGACCAGGCGGATCGCCCGGGCAAGGCGGTTCCACAGCTCGGTGAGCTCGGTGGCCTCGAAGCGGGCCGCGGCGGCGGGGAGGTCTTCGCCTTCGAGGAACTTCGCGAACGGCTCATTCATCAGGTCGTAGCCGAGCAGCGCCGGGTGCCTGCCCAGGGCGGAGGCGACCGTCATCCACATGCGAGCGTGCGCGGCGCGGAGGTCGGCGTCCTTGTACAGGTGGTCGAAGGCGGTCTGTACGGAGGGCTCGAAGTACTCGGAGAACCAGTCGTCGGGTATCGGCCAGAACGGTAACCCCTCGTCGCGGGTGGCCCAGTCGGGGACGCCGCGGGAGCCGAAGTGGGGGCCGTATACGTCCTGGTGGGCGTCGAGGATGACCTTGATGTGGTAGCGGTGGGCCCAGTCGAGGATGCGGCGCATCTTGGTGAGGTAGCCGCGGTCGTAGTGCCCGGGGGTGGGTTCGAGGTCGTCCCAGAAGAACGCGAGGCGTGCGAGGTTGAAGCCCCGGGCGGCCATGTCTTTGAGGTCGCTCTCGTGGATGGTGGCGAACGCGTTGGTGCCTCGGCTGCTCTTGTCGGCGAGGTTGAAGCCGCGCCACTGGAGCGCGCGGCCTTGGCCGTCGGCGATGAAGGTGCGGTCACCGACCGTGACCCGGTCGGGGGCGCGGTCGGGGGCGCGGTCGGGACGGGCCTGGGCCTGCGCGGGGAGGACGCCGAGCAGGAGAGCGGCCACGGCGAGGACGGCGGGGGCGACGCGGGAGGTCAAGCGCATGCAGGAGCCCCTTTCGAGGAGGGCTGCTTGGGCGACGTGCCACTGGCCGGCCGGATGCTACTGGCGGGTGGGTGAAGTTCCCAGGAGTTCACGGGAGTTGGCGGGAGTTGGCACGAGTTGACGGGAGTTGACGGGAGTCGGCGGGGCTTCCTTCTTCAAGGGCTTCCCGGCGTCATCGCCGCGGGATTCCCCAGGGTCTTCCTCTGGGTCTTCCCCTGGGTCTTCCTCAAGGCCTTCGCTGGGGGTTAGCCGTCCTCATCCTCCGCGTGTGGAACAAGCCAATAACGCAGCGACACCACCTGATCACCGCGCCTTCGTGGCACGGTTGGCCTCGTGCAGACTTCAACTGACGAGACGGACGGCTTCACTGACTTATCGGCGCAACTGACCGGGTTCGATGACGCCTGCATTCGTGCGACGGACCTCGTCGAGGTGTATCGGGCCGTGGCTGTGGAGCAGCTCGGGACGGACCTCTTCGAGCGGCTCCTGGGCGAGCGGGGTCGGCCGGCAGAGGAGCTGAACGGCGACCTGCTGGATGCCGCCCGTGCAGTAACTTTCCTGTGGTATACGGGCAGTTGGCCCGGTCCGCCGCCGTACGTGGTGTCGCCGGGCTCCTACGCCCAAGGACTCGCCTGGAAGGCGGCCGGGCTGGCGGCCCCTGCTACTGCACCTGCTGGACACGGGAGTTGGGCCGAGCGGCCAACCGAGTCGGAGGTCCGGTGAGCCGGTACGACGTGATCGTCGTGGGGGCGGGCGTCGCGGGCTCGCTCGTCGCGCACCGGCTCGGCCGGCACGGTCGCCGTGTCCTGGTGCTGGAAGCCGGTCCGAGCGCAGCCGGGGCCGGACCGGGCGAACCGGACCCTCTCGCCACGTACCTGACGGCGTCCGCGAAGGTGCCCGGCTCCGCCTACCGGCCCGAGCCCGCCGCAGCCTGGCCCGAGGTGACCGACCTCGTAGGCACGGACGACGCCCCCGGCTTCCGAGCGGCCGGACACCTGCTCCAGAACGGCCCGCTGCCGTACGCCAGCAGCTACGTCCGTGTCAACGGCGGCACCGGCAACGTATGGACCGGTCTGGCGCCGCGCATGCTGCCGGAGGACTTCGACACCGAAGCCTTCGGGTACGGCCGGCGCTGGCCGCTCACGTACGACGACCTGGAGCCCTACTACCGTGCGGCCGAAGAGGAGCTGGGCGTGGCGGCCGACGCCGCCGAACTGCGCGCACACGCAGGGCTGCCGCTCCCCGACGGCTACGTCTTCCCCATGCGCCCCCTCCCCGCCAGCTACCTGGACCGGGTCCTCGGGGCACACCTCGACGGGCGGCGCGTCAAGGACCCGGTCGCCCTGAGCGAGACGGCACTGCGTGTGGTCGGCACCCCGCACGCCCGCAACGGCACCCCCGATCCCGCGTACGACCACGGACGGGGCTACGTTCCGCGCGGAGCGCACGGGAGGCCGGATCCGGCCAACCGGTGCGTGGGCAACGCTTCGTGCATCCCGCACTGTCCCGCCTATGCGAAGTACACCCCGCTCAAGACACAAGGGCGCTGGAGCGCCTCGGTCTCACTCCGGGACCGGGCCGTCGTCAGCCGCGTGCTCGTCGACGGGAGCGGCCGGACCACGGGCGTGGAGTACCGGGCGTACGACGGCACGGCGACGGTCGTGCGCGCCGATGTCGTGGTGCTCGCCGCACACACCGTCGAGAACGCCCGGCTGCTCCTGCTGTCCCGGCTCGCCGACCGCAGCGGCCAGGTCGGCCGCAACCTGATGGACCACCCCGTCCTGCTGACCTGGGGCCTGTTGCCGCACGCCGTCGGCCCTTACCGCGGGCCCGGCTCGACCTCGGGCTTCGAGGGCTTCCGCGCCGGGCCCGCGCGCCGGCTGCGGGCGCCGTTCCGTATCGAGATCGGCAACTGGGGATGGGTCTGGGCCAAGGGACCCGTCGACGGCGAGGTGGCCCGGCTCCTCACCGAGCAGGGGCTGTTCGGTGAGGAGCTGCGGCGCGCCGTAGGCGACCGGATCCGCCGCCAGTTCGCCCTGCAGTTCGAGATGGAGCAGAGCGCCGACCCCGCCAACCGTGTCACGCTCCACCCGCACGAGCGCGACGCGCTCGGACTGCCCCGGCCTCTGGTCACGTACGACCTCGCAGGCCACGTCAAGGACGGCATGGTCGCCGCACGGGCGGTCTCCGACCAGATCTTCGCGCTGCTCGGTGCCGAGGACCACACCGACTACGCGCCCGCAGCGGCCTGGCCCGGCCGCTTCTCCCATGGCGGCCGTACCTACGGATACCGCGGCGCGGGGCACGCCGCCGGCACCCACATCATGGGCGACTCCCCCGCCACCTCGGTGGTCGACTCATGGCAGCGCTGCTGGGACCACCCCGGGCTGTACGCCGTCGGCTGCGGCAGCATGCCGTCGATCGCCACCTCCAACCCGACCCTGACCATGGCCGCCCTCGCCCTGCGCAGTGCCGAACGCATCGAGGCGGACCTCGTCGCACGCGACCGCCCCACCCCTCTCACCCCGAGAACCCCAGGAGCGCCCGCATGAGCCCGCTGTCCTTGCCGCCGGTGCCCGAGGCCTTCCAACTGCCGTTCCACTACGGGGCGTTGCATCACCTGGGCATCGACTGGCTGGTCGCTCCGGAGCCGGTCCGTGAACTGCTCGCCACGCACCACCCCGACCTGTCCGCGGCCGAGTTCGACGGGCGGGCGCTGGTGTCGTTCAACTACCAGCTGTACTTCGCCCAGTACGCGTTCGGCGGTGGCGTCACCCAGGAGATCGAGTACAACGTCATCGCCTTCCCGACCGCCGAAGGCGACCGGATCCCGCAGCTGACCTACGCGCAGTACGCGCAGGGCTGGGACCAGACGAAACTGCTCGGTATCGCCCGCATACACGTCCTGTGCGACAACCCGTTCGCCATCAGCGCCGGGCGCGCACTGTACGCGGAACCGAAGTACCCCGGTTGGTTCGAAGTCGATTTGCCTTCTCTGAACGGGCCCGCGGGCGAGACGTGGACCGTGCACGGCAAGGCGGCCGGCACCAGCCCGGACGGAACCCTGGAAAGGAGTGAGACTCCGCTGTTCTCCCTCAGGGCCGCGCTGGACGACACCGCCGCCGCCCTCGCCAACAACACCCCCATCACGGGCTACGGCACCTGCCCGGACGGTCGCGTACTCGCCGGCCCCATGAACGTCTACCAGCCCTACCGCTGGTACGACCTCAGCGCCCCGGAGCACGCCGACCGCGTGCACCTGACCGTCCACGCCGTGGATCACGACCTCGGCCGGGACCTCCGCTCACTCGTCACCGACACCCCGGCCGCCGGCGCCTGGACCTACCAGTCACCCCCCGTCGCGGCTCACAACCGCCCCTACTACCTGCCGACCCGGCGTCCCGCCGATCGTTGATGAGTCGCCGGACCACGCGGCCGGCCACGGTTCAACCGGTCGACGGCAAGGGCCCGGGGCTGCTCTAAGGGCCCCGGGAGCGGGGCGGGCGGACGCTACCGTCCGGTGTAGGTGAACTCGTCGGCCGGGCTGGTGGGAGAGGTGGCCTTGCCGACCGTCACGGTGATGTTCACCGTCTGTTGGACGTCGAGCTGACCGGGCGCTGTTGCGGTGAGCTGGCCGGTGGAGACGAACTTGACCGAGTCGGATGCCTTGTCCTTGAAGTGCACGGTGGCGCCATTGGCGAAGCCCGAGCCGTTGATGGTGACCGGGGTGCCGACCTTTCCGCTGGTCGGGCTGACCGCACTGACCACCACAGGTGCGGGTCCGCCATAGGCGAACTGCCCCATCGCGACGGCCGGGGATGTGCCGAGGGTGTTGGTGACGCGGACGTGGACGACGCCGGATCCGGTGGGGGCCTTGACGGTGATCCTCGTGCCGGAGGGGTCGATGTCGGGCTTGGTGCAGGCGAAGTGGCCGAAGTCGACCATGCTGTCCTGACTGAAACCCGAGCCGTTGATGGTCACCGTGGTGCCTGCTGCGCCGAAGGTGGGGGTCACGTCGGTCACCACCGGCCCGGAAGGGACGTCAGGCGCCCCCACCAGGTCCAGGTAGGTGGAGTTGGCGTGCTGGAAGGCGACCTGGCCGAGGAAGTCCTGGGTGGTCTTGTTGACCAGGTTCTTGGCGAGGCTCGTGTATCCGGTGTTCATCAGGCAGAGCGTGCCGGGCTGGACGTAGACGTTGCCCTTGGTGCGCTTGGAGATCGTCCCGATGAGCAGCTTCACTTCTTCGGTCGCCTGCGGTCCCGGGCTCGGGTACCAGCCGGCGGTGGTGTCGAGATCGGCCCACGCGTGCGGTACCAGGTCGTAGGCGTTGTTCTGGCGCTCGTCGATGACCCACGGAATGGAGTCGAAGTAGTCGACGAAGCTCTGCACGCCGGCGGTGGGAGCGGCATAGGTGATCACCGCGAACTTCGGCTGTTTCGGCCAGGTCTGTGCCTGTAGGTACGGCGCGAGCATGGTGGCGATGCAACCGCCCAGGCTGTGACCGGTCAGATAGACGGTCGGCTGCGGCGAGGAGGGCGCCGACTTGAGCGCGGCGGAGAGCGCCTGAGCGAGCGTGGCGTTCGGAGAGGGGGAGGCGATCGAGCGGGCGTTGACAACTCGTGTGAACGCGTCCTTTGCCCCCTTGGAAACGGCGATGGGCTTCGGCGATCCGCTTTCGGGGAACGGGACGACCGTGCCGACATCGAGGTCTTCGAGGATGTCGGTCGGATCGGCGTCCGTTCCGCGAGCGACCACGGCGAACTCGTTCGAGCCGTCGGTGCTCCGTGCGAGGTAGGCCATATTGGCGTTGGCCTCGCTCAGGGCCAGCCACACCAGCTCCCACGCGCCCTGCGTCGCAAGGGTGGAATCGCTCAGTTGCGCGTCGATGCCGGTGATGATGCGTGTGGTCTGCTGCTCCAGGGGCTCCCCGGACGGACGCGGGGTGGCCCCGGTGGCTGCGAGGGCAGCCAGGGTCATGGTCACCTGGGCGATTGTCGGGTCGGGTGCCATCGTCGTTCCTGCTCCTCGGATGTTTTGCCGGTGCGGAGGCGGGACGGCCTTTCGGCAGCATCAGGGCAGCAGATGTGTGCCGAACCAACCGCCAGAGTGGATCGCAGACCATCAGACCTCCCCTCTGCGTTGTCCGGTGCTTTTCCTGCCTTCAGGTGGGCCAGGTTCACCTTGTTGGCCCTTCGCCATACGTGCATGCGGTTCGCCGAGCCATGTGCTGCTGAGGCTTTCCACGTCGATGTCGCCGCTGCCTCCGCCCGCGGCGTGGCCGTCGTACCGGTCTTCGGCCGCCATGCCTCGGTCGCCCTCCCCCGTGTCAGCCAACCCAGCCGACTTGCCCCGCGGTTGCGGTTCGAATCCCCAGGACGACCAGCACGGCTCCTGCCAGGCGGCTCATCCGGCGTCGGAACCGGGGGGTGTCGATGGCCGTGCGCGCAGCGGCAACCACTGACGTCAACAACAGCAGCCATACAAGGACGACGGTTACATGCGCGACCGCAAGCGCCGCGATCTGCGGCGCGACCTGGCGGGTCGGCATGAGGAACTGGGGTACGAGAGTGAGATAGACCGATGCCGCCTTCGGGTTGAGGGCATTGGACCAAAGCCCCTGGCTGAAGCTCCCGCGCTGGGCCCACGGCAAGCGCCATCGTCTTTGTCCCGTTGCTTCGATGCCTTGCCGTGCCGAGCGCCAGGTGGTCACGCCCAGCCAGATGAGATAGATGCCGCCCAGGAGCTTCACCGCCGTCAACGCCTGAGCCGACGACATGACCAAGGCCGACAAGCCGGCCACGGCAAACGCCGCGTGCACCAGAAGTCCGCACACTGAGCCGAACGCGACGAGCACGCCATCAGACCTTGAGCCAGCGATCACCCGCTGCGTGACAAGGGTGAAGCTGGTGCCGGGGATCAGCGTGAGGGGAATGACTGCCGCCACGAAGCTGACTACTTGGTGCCACTGCACGCGATATGCCCAGCCTCTGGAATGCCCCGAGCCACTTCATTCCCCCTTTCGTGGGGGCCGTCGCCGCGAGAAGGAGAGGCTTGCGGCTGCCGCGCCGCACAGCGCGGCAGCGGCGAATGCTGCGGTGGGAGACGTCAGGTCGACCAGCGTTCCGGCGAGTGCCGATCCTCCGGCGTTGCCTGCGCCGAACGAGGTGATCATCCACGCGTGGGCCTCGGTGAGAGTCCCCTCCGGCGCCAGCCCGGCGACGAGAGCGAACGCGGAGGCCAGGACAGCGGGCAGGGCGAGCCCGCTGGCCAGGGCGAGCGGCGCCATGCCCGGAAGGGCAGGGGTGAGTGTCAGGGGCAGATAGCCGATCGTCAACAAGACCAGAAGGAAGAGCAGTCGTCGGTCTTCCCTCCGCGCCACCGGGGCGGCGGCGTAGAGGACACCGCCGAGCAGCGCGCCGACCGCGTTGAGCGCGATGAGCCAGCTCGCCGCGCCCAGGCTGCCCTCCGCGTCCGCGTAGCCGGGCGTGGCCACGGTGAAGACGCCGATCGCCGCGCCGACGCAGACGAGCGCAGCGAACAGCCGCACCAGGCGCCCGCTGCGCAGCGGGCCCGCCCAGTGACGGCTGCCGGGCCGCGCCGCGCGCCAGGACCGGGCCGGGGAAGCGGTGGCGAATCCGACGGTACCCGCCAAGCAGATCACCGCCGCGGTCAGCAGTCCGCCTGACGAGCCGAGGAGGTGTGTCGCGCCCAGCACCAGCAACGGGCCGCACACGAAGATGAGTTCCTGGGTGGCGGCATCCACGGCGAACGCGGCACGCACCGCGCGCTCGCCGTGCAGAACGTGCTCCCACAACACCCGCAGACACGGTTCGAGCTGAGGTGTGGCGGCCCCCGCCACCACAGCCGCAACGGCGGCGAGCCCCGGGGAGCCGACCGGGTCCAGCACCATGAGTGCCGCAAGCGCGGCGCCAGAGGTGATGGCGCCGCCCAGCAACAGGGGAGGCTGTCGCGTACGGTCGATGAACCGTCCCATAACCGGCCCGCCGACGGCGGCGCCGACAGCGTAGAGCGCCGTCAGCATCCCGGCCAGCCGGTAGTCACCGCCGTGGTGGCGTACGACGAGGACGAGTGCGAGCGGCACCATGCCGGTCGGCAGCCGGCCGATGAGCGAGGCCGACAGGAGTCGGGGGACATGGGGTGCGCGCAGCACCGTCCAGGTGGTGGCGGCGGCCGCGTCCGAGGCGGTGTCGGGCATCGTCATGAGGCGGGCGAAAGAGCGGTGGCCAAGGCATGCTCCAGGGTGTGAACGACGGGGACGCCCTCGGCGTGGAGGGCGTCGGGTGAGTGCAGGCCGCTGGCGTAGAGCACACAGCGGGTGCCGGCGGCCGCAGCCGCACGGGCGTCATCGACGCTGTCGCCGACGAGCAGGACGTCCCCGGGCCGACGGTCCAGGGCGCGCAGATGCGCCACGAGATGGTCCCGCTTGTAGCCCGCGTCCGCGCCCCGTTGCCCGTCCACACGCACCAGATACGGGCGCAGCGCAAAGCGGTCGATCAGCGCGGTGAGGGCGTCGTGCGGATGCATGGACAGGACGGATTGCGTCAGCCCGGCCTCCGCGACGGTGCGCAGCGCGGCGACGGCGTCGGGGGCGAGGCCGATGCCGGGTCTGCGGCGCAGGTAGGCATCGTGGAAAGCGGCGTGCAACTCGGCGCGCAGAGCCGGTGGGACGGGACGGCCCAGCAGCCGGTCGTAGAAGGCGTCGATCGGCTGAGTATGCAGTGTCCGATAGCGCTCGGCCGTGACCGGTGGCAGGCCCAGCCGCGCGAACGCCTCCACGGTGCAGGCGATCAGGGTGTCGGCGTCGTCGAAGAGGGTGCCGTTCCAGTCCCAGACGACGTGGGTGACTTCGCTGTGCGTCACGTGCCGACCTGCCAGGAGCCGAGGTGGTCCCGCCGGCGTGGGCTGAGGCAGTCCTGGGGAATCGCGGCCACGTCGTCCTTCATGCGGCTGTATGTGAAGTCGGCCTTGCGGACGCCCTCGTCGGCGCGCGCGGGATCGCGCACTAGCGGCATGGGATTCCTTCCCCTCGGATGTACGGACGTACGGATCGGGTGGACGACATCGAGTTCACCTGCCGGGCGCGCCACGGACCAGGGCAGGAACCCGGCACTTGCCCTTCAGCGGGTGCGCACCCGGCACACACCAGGCACGCACGGTCTCGCGCCCGTACGCGTCGGCACCTGCCCGGCCGAGGAGCACAGACCACAGGGCTACCCTTCCCCCGTGCCCCCTCTCGCTTCCTCCGCCCTCGCTCGGCAGCGCCGCAGCCGCGGCCATACGCAGGAGTCGCTCGCGCAGCGCCTCGGGGTCGATGTGTCCAGCGTCGCCCGTTGGGAGCGCGGAATCTCCGCCCCGTCACCCGGCATCCGCCGTGCGCTGGCCGGCGAACTCGCGCTCTCCCTGGACGAACTCGACGCGCGGCTGGGCCCGTCTCCGAAGCCGTCCGCCGCACACCGCGACGAAGCCGATGAGCCCTCGGAGTTGATCAAAGACATCTGGGGAGCGGCGGAGCGCGACGACCTCGCCACCCGGCTCGGAGCCGACCCCGCACACACGGGGACGGTCTCCCGCGATCACGTCGTACGGGTGGTGCACCAGTGGCTGATCACTCCGCCCCCGCCCCTCGGCGCGCACCGCTCGCACGGGCGGACCCACCGCATCGGCGCCGCCACCCTGGAGCGGGTCCGCGCACGGCTGCGCTATCTGCACGAGGCCGACGACACCGTCGCCGGCGGCGATCTGTACCCCGCCGTCCGCGACGAACTCGCGCGTACGGCGGCCCTGTTGCGCACCTGCACGTACACCGAAGCGGTCGGGCGCGATCTGCTGCGCATTCTCGCCGAGATGTGCCAGCTCGCGGGCTGGTCGGCTGCGGACGCGGGAAACCCGCGGGCGGGCGAGCACTACCACCTGTACGGCATCAAGGCGGCGCACGCGGCCGACGCCCCCGCACTGGCCGCGCAACTGGTCTCCAGCCTCGGCTACCACCTCGCCGAGCACGGCCACGGCCGCGACGCCGTCACGGTCACGCGTTCCGCGCTCGCGCGGCTGAACGCCCTGGAACGCGGCACGCCGGCAGCGGCTCCGGCCACCCCGGCCGTCCGCGCGCTGCTCCACGCCCGCGCCGCGTGGGCCCACGCTGTCGCGGACGAGCCCATGCGCGCCGACGAGGCGATCGGCCGCGCCCAGGACGCCTACGCCGCCCGCCGCCCCGGCACGGACCCGGACCCGGCCTGGACGTACTGGCTCACCCCCGACGAAATGCAGATCATCGTCGGCCGCCTCGACATCGCCCTCGGACGCCCGCTCGTGGGCCGCGAACGCCTCAGCGCCGCACTGGCCACGTGCGATCCGCGCCGGGTACGCGAGACCGCCCTCTACACGGCCTGGCTCGCCCACAGCCACCTGCACGGGCACGAACTCGGCGCCGCCACGACACTGGCCCGCCACGCCCGCCGCCTCAGCGCCACGATCCGCTCGGCCTACAGCGAGCGCGCCGTACGGCAGCTCGACCAGCATCTCAACTGAGGCGCCCCCTCCATCGGCCGACGGCGGAAAAGCCCGGTTCTGGAAACCGGCAGCCCCGTGCGCGGTGGGGCGGCCTCCGGGTGACCTCCCCACCGCGCACGGGCGCCCCGCTCATCTGCGCTGCCACTCCTCGGCCAGCAGTTCGTAGGAACGCACCCGGTCGGCGTGGCCGTGGGTGATGGTGGTGATGAGCAGTTCGTCGGCGCCGGTGGCCTCCTGGAGCTGCTCCAGTTGGTCGGCCACCCGGCCCGGTGAGCCGACGAACTGCGTTTCGACGCGGTCGGCGACCAGTGCCCGGTCCGCGTCGGTCCACGAATGGGCCCGGGCCTGTTCGGGCGTCGGGAACTCGATCGCGCCCTCGGCGGAGCGGATGCTGCGGACCCACAGGCCGTAGCCGGTGGCGAGTTCGCGGGCGGTCTCGTCGTCCTCGGCGACGACGACATCGGCCGAGACACTCACATGCGGCTTGTCGAGCACGTCGGAGGGCTCGAACGCGGCCCGGTAGCCTTCCGCCGCCTCCAGCACGGTGGCCGGGCTGACGTGGTAGTTCGCCGCGAACCGCAGACCGTTGCGGCCGGCGGCCTCGGCGCTCTGCCCACCGCTGCTGCCCAGGATCCACACCTGTACGTCGGCACCCTCCCCCGGTACGGCGTGTGCCTCGATGCCGTCCGCGGACCGGTACGTACCGGCCAGCAGCGCGAGGATGTCGTCGATCTGCTCGCCGTAGTCCTGCGACTCGGCGCCCGGCTGCTGGAGCAGCTTGCGCTGGAGTGCGACCCTCGGTGAGCCGAGCAGATGCTCGAAGGAGAAGCGCGGCGGGATCCGCAGCCCGTTGGGGGCGCGGCCGTCGACGACGACGGGCGCGGTCGGCAGCGGGGTGGCGGGCGGTCCGGCCGGGCGGCCGCCGGAGCGTCCGAGGCCCAGGTCGAGACGCCCGGGGTGCAGCGCGTCGATCAGGCCGAACTCCTCGACCGTGGACAGTGCGGTCCGGTGGCCGAGCTGTACGGCGCCGGAGCCGAGCCGGATCGTCGACGTCGCGGAGGCGGTCAGGGCGAGGACGACGGCGGGTGAGGTGCCCGCCACGCCCGGGTTGAGGTGGTGTTCGGCGAACCAGTAGCGGGCGTAGCCGAAGCGCTCGGCCTGCCGGGCCAGGTCGATGGAGTTGCGGAGCGCCTCGGTGGCCGTGGAGCCGGACGAGATCGGGACCAGGTCGAGGACGCCGAGGGGCGCGCTCATGAGGCCACCCGCCGGACCCGTGTCCCGGTATCCGGGTGGTCCAGGCCGAGGTGGTCGCGCAGGGTGGTGCCCTCGTACTCCGTACGGAACACCCCGCGCTCCTGGAGCAGCGGTACCACGGTGTCGGCGAAGGCGTCGAGGCCGCCGGGGGTGAGGTGCGGGACGAGGATGAAGCCGTCGGAGGCGTCCGCCTGGACGAACTCGTTGAGGGTCTCGGCGACGGTGGCCGGGGAGCCGATGAACGACTGGCGGCTGGTGGTCTCGATGACCAGCTCACGGATGGAGAGGTTCTTCGCCTCGGCGCGCCCGCGCCACTCCTCGGCGACGGCGAGCGGGTCACGGAACTGCCGTACGCTGGCCCGGCCGAGGGCGATGGTGTTCTCGCCGGGGACCGGGTCGACGTCCGGCAGCGGGCCGTCCGGGTCGTACGCGGACAGGTCCCGGTTCCAGACATGCTCCAGGTACTTGATCGCGGTCGCCCCGCTGACCTGCTGGCGCCGTACCTCGTGGGCGAGTTCCCGCGCTTCGGCATCCGTGTCGCCGAGGACGAACGTCGCGGCGGGCAGGATCAGCAGCTGGTCGCGCCTGCGCCCGTAGCGGGCGAGGCGGGCCTTGACGTCCTGGTAGAACGCCTTCCCTTCCTCGATCCTGCTGTATCGGCTGAAGATCGCGTCGGCGCCGGCGGCCGCGAACTCGCGCCCCTCGTCGGAATCACCGGCCTGGAAGATCACCGGCCGTCCCTGGGGGCTGCGCGGGACGTTGAACTGCCCGCTGATGTCGAACTGCTCACCCTGGTGGGCAAAGGCTCCGGCCTCGGCATCGCGCAGGAAGGTGCCGGTCGCCCGGTGGGCGATGATCTCGTCGCCGCGCCAGGAGTCGAACAGTTCGTGGGCCGTGGCCAGGAACTCCTTGGCCCGGGAGTAGCGCTCCTCCTGCGGCAGGAAACCACCGCGGCGGAAGTTCTCGCCGGTGAAGGCGTCCCAGGAGGTGACCACGTTCCAGGCGGCGCGCCCACCCGACAGGTGGTCGAGGCTGGCGAACTGGCGGGCGACCTCGTAGGGCTCGTTGAAGGTGGAGTTGATGGTGCCGGTCAGGCCGAGGTGTTCGGTGACGGCGGCGAGCGCGGTGAGGACGGTGAAGGTGTCGGGCCGTCCCACGACGTCGAGGTCGTAGATCTTCCCGCCCTGCTCGCGCAGCCTGAGCCCCTCGGCGAGGAACAGGAAGTCGAACTTGGCCCGTTCCGCCGTCCGCGCCAGGTGCGCGAAGGAGCTGAACTCGATGTGGCTGCCGGCCTCGGGGGCGCTCCACACGGTGGTGTTGTTGACGCCCGGGAAGTGTGCCGCGAGATGGATCTGCTTGAGCGGCTTGTCCGTTGACGATGTGCTCATTCCTCAATTCCTTCCGGCTCAGGCGGTGGCAACGGCGTAGCGGTTGGCGGGGCGGGCGAGCCCGAGCAGCCCGCGCAGGGTGTCGGCCTCGTAGGAGCTCCGGAACGCGCGCCGGCGCTGGAGTTCGGGGACCAGGCCCCGGGTGATCGCGCGGAGGTCGTGTCCGAGGACGGCGGGGCGCAGCCGGAAGCCGGACAGCCCGGCCTGCTGCAACTCCAGCAGCAAATCGGCGAGTTGGGTGGGCGTGCCGGTGAAGATACGGGCGTCGCCGGTGTACGCGTACCCCGCGAGGGCGTCGAGGCGCTCCCGGCGTGCCTCCGCCGCGGTGGGGTCGTCGTCCAGGAAGACCACCAGGTCGCCGAAGAGGTGCAGCGGCTCGTCCGCGCGCCCTGCCGCGTCCTGCTCGGACCGCACCGCGGCGACGACGGCGCGCGCCCGCTCGGTGTCGTGCGGCGTGACGTACCCGACGTCGGCGGAGCGGGCGACCAGCCGGAACGGGGCGCCGGTCGCGTGCTCGTGTGCGAGCGCGCTCACCAGGGGCTGGCCCTGCGGCGGCCGGGGCGTGATCGAGGGGCCCTTGACGCTGAAGTGCCTGCCCTCGAAGTCGATGTGGTGCAGCTTGTCGCGGTCGATGAAGCGGCCGGTGGCGACGTCCCGGATCTCCGCGTCGTCCTCCCAGCTGTCCCACAGCCGGCGCACCGCTTCGACGTAGTCGGCGGCCTCGTCGAGGAGGTCGGTCGTCAGTTCCCGTACGGCCGGGCTGTCCAGGTCCCCGGGGTCGAACCGGGGGAACGTGCGGCGTCCGAAGTGCACGGCCTCGTTCGGGCGCGCCGTCACCTGCACACGCAGGCCCGCGCGACCGGTGCTCACGTAGTCGAGCGTGGCGATCGCCTTGGAGATGTGGAACGGCTCGGTGTGGGTGGCCACCACGGTCGGCACGAGCCCTATGTGCCTGGTCAGCGGGGCGACACGGGCGGCGATGAGGACGGCGTCCAGCCGGCCGCGCACCTGGTCGGTACGCCCGTCCGGTTCCAGGAAGTGCGAGGACTGGAGTCCGAGCGAGTCCTCGATCGTCACGAAGTCGAGCAGACCGCGTTCGGCCTCGGCGACGAGGTCGGCCCAGTAGCCGGCGGTGAACAGGTCCCGGGGGCGGGCCACCGGCTCGCGCCAGGCGGCAGGGTGCCAGCCCGCGCCGTCGAGCGCGACGGCCAGGTGCAGCGGAGCGGAGGTAAAGGCCGAAGGGGGTAGCGGAGAGGATGATGAGGACACGATGGGGCGCCTTCCTGAGGGGTCGTACGTACCGGGAGTGGGCTCATCTCGTCGTGTTCGTGGTGAGCGTGGTGTTCGTGGTGATCGTCATGAAGCGCGACGGATCGGTTGTGGGAGCAGTGGACGGGCCGCGGCGAAGGCCCCGTCGTGATGCACCAGTGCCGTCGCCTCCTGATGCACCGCGCCGGCCTCGACCTCGCCGACGACCAGCAGGTGGTCGCCAACGGCCTGACGAAGCGTCACACGGGCGGCGAGCCAGGCGGGTGCGTCGTCGAGTACGGGCAGGCCGTCCTCGTGCGCGGTCCAGGCGACGCCCTGGAACCGGTCGGCGCCGCTGCGCGCGAACTGCCGTGCCACTTCGGCGTTCCGGGTGCCCAGGAGGTGGACGGCGAACCGGTCGGCTTCCCGTACGGCCGGCGCGGTCGATGCGCCGAGGCTCAGGCAGAAGGACACGAGAGGTGGCCGCAGCGATACGGAGGTGAAGGAGGTGGCCGTGAAGCCGGCCGGGCCCGGGACGGTGATCACCGTGACTCCGGCCGCGTGGCGCCGCAGGGTGCTGCGGAGTATGTCGTCGGCGGCAACGTCCGTGGCGGCAAAGGCTGTTGCGGATCGGGCGGGGCGGTTCTCGGAGGTGATCACGTCGGTTCCCTTCGGTGTCTGGGCGTGGTCGGGCACGGCGTTGTCTGGCACGGCGTTGTCTGGCACTGCCTTGTCGGGCACGGCGGCAGTCCGTTCAAGGCGTCGGTGCCGGATGTCGGCCCGGGGTGCGCACCAGCAGGAAGTTCGTATGCCGGCGCAGGGTGAAGCCGATCGACTCGTAGAGGCGGATGGCGGTGGTGTTGCTCGCGTGGGTGTGGAGGAAGGGGGTCTCGCCGCGTTCCCTGATCCCGGCCGCCACCGCCCGGACCAGTCGCGTGGCCAGGCCCCGCCCACGGTGTGTCGGGTGGGTGCAGACGGCGCTGATCTCCGTCCAGCCCGGCGGATGCACGCGTTCCCCGGCCATGGCGATGAGCCGTCCGCGGTGCCGGATGCCGAGATAGGTGCCGAGTTCGACGGTGCGGGGCAGGAAGGGACCCGGCTTGGTCAGGGCGATCAGGTCCAGGATCTCGGGGATGTCGTCGAGCCCGAGCCGTACCGCTTCGGGCGCGGGTTCGGCGCGGAGCCCGGTGTCGACCAGTTGGACGCCCTGCCCGCTCTCCACGATCTCCCATCCGTCGGGGACGGTCCGCGCTCCCGTGACGGCGGTGACGGTGTCCGGGCCGACCAGCGCGGCGAGGTCGTCCCAGGCCCCCGGGTCGGCCGGGTCGGCGAGGGCGGTGAAGGGGCACACGTCCAGGGGGTAGCGGGCGGCGCGGCCGACGCGCTCGGCGATCCGGGCGTGCGGCCCGGTCAGCGCGGCCCAGACGGCGTTGTCCAGGACGTGCGGTGCGGCCGGGCTCTGGGCGAGGGAAGGAGAGACGCTGGTGGACATAGCGGTGAGAAGGCTCCGTGTCATCCGTGGCATCGGTTCATCCGTGGCATCGGTTCATCCATGGCATCGGTGTCGTCCGTGGCAGACATGGCATCGGTGTCGTCCGTGGCGGACCTGGCGGGCCGGTGCGCCCGGAACTCGACGTGACACCGGAGTCCCGGGCGGCAGACGCCCGCGCGAGCGTTGATCAGGAGTTGTCGAGCGGCAGGCCGGGCGGGTTGACCTGGGAGGTCTTGACGGCCTCGTTGGAGAGGTTCCAGGCGGCCAGCCACTTGGCGTACTGGCCGTGCCCGATCAGGTAGTTGATCGCCTCGGAGACCGGCTCGGCCAGCCCGCTGTCCTTCTTGGAGGTCGCGGCGATCAGTCCCTGGAGCTTCGCTCCGGCGCCGGAGAACTTGCCGGCGTTACGGGTCGCGTTGGGGGTCTTCGCCGTGTGGGTGGTGTGATAGGCGATGCTGGGGTTGGGGCCGAAGTGGGCGTCGATCTTCCCGCTGTTCAGTGCCAGGTAGACGCTGTTGTTGTCCGGGTAGTACTTGACGGCAAGGTCCTTGCCCCCCTTCTTCAGCTTCGCCTTCCACTCCAGCAGGACCTTCTCCTGGTTGGTGCCCCGGCTCACCGAGACCGTCTTGCCGGCCAGGTTCTTGTAGTCGCCGTCGAAGTTCCAGGTGCTCTTCTTGGGCACCTCGAACCCCAGGTTGTCCTGCCGGTAGGTGGCGAACTCGTACTTCTTCTTGCGCTCCTCGGTGTCGGTGACGTTGGAGAAGGCCGTATCGACCTTGCCGCTGTCGATGCCGACGAACAGGTTCTCCCAGGTGAAGTTCTTCACCTCGGGCTTGAGGCCGAGGACAGCGGCCACCAGTCGGCCGAAGTCGGGCTCGGCTCCGGTGAGCGTCTTCTGGTCGTCGCCAACGAAGTTCAGCGGCACGGAGCCGGTGGGCAGGGCGCCGACGCCGATGACCAGCGTGCCCTTCTTGGCGACCGACTTGGGCAGCTTGGCGCTGATGGACTTGACCTCGGAAACCTTGAGTTCGGTCTCCTCGGCGGCACCGTTGGAGAGGGCCCCCACGGTGACCTTCCCGGACTGCTTGCTGTCGGACGTACCGGCCGCGTCGCTGTTGCCCCCGCAGGCGGCGAGGCCGGTGGCGAGGGCGGCGACGGTGGTGCCCGCGGTGAGGCCGCGGAGGAGTCTGCTGCGGAGGCTGAGGGTGCGCATGGCTGTCCTTGGTTCGGTGAGCGGTTGTGGTGGCGTGTTGCTTGTTCTTCGGGGGGGCTTCGGTGACGTGGCGGGGTCAGAGCACCTTGCTCAGGAAGTCCCTGGTCCGCTCGTGTTCCGGGTGATCCAGCACCGCGCTGGGCGGGCCCTGTTCGACGATCCGGCCCTCATCGAGGAAGACGACCCGGTCGGCGACCTCACGGGCGAAGCCGATCTCGTGGGTGACGATGATGAGGGTGGTGCCGCTGGTGGCCAGGTCCTTGATGACCGCCAGCACCTCGCCGACCAGTTCGGGATCGAGCGCGGAGGTGGGTTCGTCGAAGAGGATGACCCCCGGTCGCAGGGCGAGGGCGCGGGCGATGGCCACCCTCTGCTGCTGGCCGCCGGACAGCTGTCGCGGATAGGCGCCGGCCTTGTCGGCCAGGCCCACCCGGCCGAGCAGTTCGCGGGCCAGTTCCCGGGCCTCGGGCTTGGTCAGCTTCCCGGTGGCCACGGGAGCGGCGGCCACGTTGTCCAGCGCGGTCAGGTGCGGGAAGAGGTTGAAGTTCTGGAAGACGAAGCCGATCCGGCTGCGCTGGCCCAGGATGACCCGTTCGCTCAGCTCCTTGAGCCTCCCCCGGCCCGCGGCCGGGCGGACCCCCGCCTCGCTGCGCTCGCCGTGCCGGCGTACGCCGATCAGCTCACCGTTCACGCTGACGTACCCGACCTCGGGCTTCTCCAGGTGGTTGATCACCCGCAGCAGGGTGGACTTGCCTGACCCGGACGGCCCGAGAATCACGGTGACCTCGCCCGGCCGCACGGTCAACTCGACGCCGTCCAGCACCCGGTGGCCGCCATACCACTTGTGCACGCCGTGCACCTCGACCGCGGCAGGCCGTATCTCGGTGGTGTCGGTGGTGTCGGTGATCTCAGTCAGCTCGGTGCTCTCAGCAGTCTCGGTGGTCATATCGCCGCCTCCCTCCGGGCTCGCGCCCGCAGATCACGCAGACCCGTCCGCACCTTCTGCAACGGCGTCGGCGGAAGGGTGCGCGTCGCGCCCCGGGAGAAGTACCGCTCGACGTAGAACTGGACGACGGAGACCGCACTCGTGAGGATCAGGTACCAGACGGTGGCGACCAGCAACAGCGGGACGATGTCACCCGGGTAGGTGCTGCCCATGCTCTGCGCGGAGCCGAAGAGATCGAGCAGCGACACGTAGAAGACGAGCGAGGTGCTCTTGATCAGATTGATCAGCAGATTGACGTAGTTCGGGGTGATGGACCGCAGCGCCTGCGGGAAGACGATCTTCGTGAACTGGTAGCTCCTCGGCAGACCGAGTGCCGATGCCGCCTCGTGCTGCCCCTGGTCGACCGCGAGGATGCCGCTCCGCACCACCTCGGACGCGTACGCCGCCTCGTTCAGGCTGAGTCCGACGACCGCGACGACGATGTCGGTGGCGAGCCGGGACTCGTCGAAGGTGAAGAAGGCGGGGCCGAACGGAACTCCGAGGCTCAGCGTCTTGTACAGCGCGCTGAAGTTGTAGAGGAACAGCAGCACCACGATCAGCGGAACCGAACGGAACAGCCATGTGTAGGTCCAGCTGACCGCCCGCAGCACCGGGCTCCGGGAGAGCCTGCCCAGGGCCACCAGGATCCCGCCGAGCAGACCGAGCACGGCGCTGTACGCCGTCACTTCGAGGGTGATGAGCAGACCGTCGAGGATCGTCGGGCGCAGGAACCAGTACTGGAACCGGTCCCACTGATAGAAGGGGTTGGTCACCAGTCCGTGGGCGATCTGGGCGACCAGCACCAGCACGATCGCCGTGGCGATCCAGCGACCTGGTCGGCGCTGCGGCAGCACCCGCTGTGCCGCCAGTGGCCGCGGTGCGGTGTCATCGCCCGGCCGTTCGGTTCCGGCAGGGCGTGCGGTACGAGGCTCGGAGGCGGGCTCGGGGGTGTCTTCGGCAGGAGGCGCTGAGGCGAGGGACACCACAGCGCCAGGGGATTCACTCATGGAGGGCTCCAGCGAATTCGGACACCCCGGACCACGGATGCCGCGACGGCACCGCAGAGCCGTCAGGACTCTGCGTGACGATGCGCACGGGACACGCGGCACGTGGTACGGGGGCTGGGCAGGAAGGGTGCACACCGCGACAGCGGTGGCATCAGAGGTTCAGAGAGCCGTCAGCCTCGGCAGAAGGCACGGCAGGTGCAAGTGCCGGTACACAGTGCGCTGTTGACGCGGAGCAGGTCGACCGTCCGGTTCGCGCACAGCAGCAGGCAGCCGCGACGCCGCCATGCGGCCGTCTCCAGAGCTGCGTACATTCCGTCACCGTCACTGTTCCAGCCCCATGGGGGCCTCGCGCTTACCGAAAGGCTTCCGGTCCGGTCGTCACCTGGGGCACCCCACCGCGGCGCGAGGGTTGCCGGTCAGCAAGCCAGGGCTTGTCGCTGACACTCATGACCGATCTGCGGCGTAAGTTAGACAGATCTCGGACATGGTTGTCAAAGCCTGCCCGACCTGTGGGACGACAAACCGAGTCGGGACGGTCCACATCGACACTGGATGTGCTGGATCACCAGGTAGCGGCACAGGCCGCACCATGGCTGCCGGTTCCCTCCACACCGGCCCGGCGCACCTCGCCCAACTACCGGACACATTTGGATAGTTGCTCATAGCTGGCCGGGCACACGGGTGGGCGGGTGGTCAGTTGCTGTTCTCCGGCACACCGGAGCCCGGCGCCGGACGCGAGAGCAGGACCGCGCCCCCGATGAGGGCCAGAGCGACGATCTCGATGACCGCCTGCACCGGCAGACCGGCGACGTACATGTCGGGCTTGTCGAACTGCGGGTCGAAGTAAGCGGCACCCGGATAGAAGATGGCCAGCGCCTGGCTGACCCAGTACAGGCCGGCGAGAACGACCGCGGCGCGCAGGTTGGAACCCGCATCGCCCCGGCGGCGCCAGACGAAGTACAGCGTGGCCAGGGCGAGGAGGGTCCCCATGGCCATCGTCTGACCGTTGTGGAACTTGGCGTGTGCGGGCCAGAGCGGGTTGAGGACGTGCGTTTCGTTCCAGTCGGCGATGTAGGGCGAAACACCGGTGAAGACGGCGACCAGCGAGAGCATCGCCTTGCCGATCACCGCACGTGAAGGGATGACGGACTGGGGGGGCGCTCCGCCGGAAGCAGGCGTGGAAGAGAGGGAGTTGCGCATCGGAAGCGGCCTTTCGTCTCGTTCGGGCCGGCCGGGCACGGCCGGCCTGGGAAGCCCAGGAGGGCCGGCATGCCCGACCGGCTCGGGAAGAGGTCGGGAGCGGGGGCGGAGGACGGCGCGGTGTCAGGCCGCGGCGGCGTCGGACATCGGCGCCCGGCCGGTCGCGTAGGCATAGGAGGCGGTGATGACCTGCTTGGCCACCTCCAGTTCGGTCCGGTCTCGCGGGGCGTAGAGCATCACGACGTTGATGCCGAGGTCGTAGAGCGGGTGCTTCTCTCCCCAGCCGGAGGCCAAGAAGGCGGCATGGTCGGCCGGGTCCAGCGCCAGATGGAGACTGCCGTCGGCGTGCACATGCGTGAATTCCTCGTCGGCGTTCGGCGGCATCAGCACCGCCCCCGGGGCGGGAGGCGCGCCGTCGAGGAACAGCGCGCGGGAGCTGGGGGCGGACACCTTGCTGCGGCCCCAGGCGGTGCCGGGCAGTGCGGCGTCCATCCACCGCAGCAGGTCCTGCCTGACCTCGGCCGGACTGGTCTGGCTCAACTGCAGGTGCGGGACTTCGGGGCCCGTCCGGGGCCGCTCGCCCTCGCGGGGCGGGAGTGCCGGGAATGTCATGGTGGTGCCTCTTTCATCGTCATGGGACAGCCCGCCTCCACAGGGGCGGCCTGCCTCCGTGCGACCTCCGGGGAACCGGGGTCGCCGTCACACCACCAGGCTAGTTTCCTCGGTATAGTGGTTTCCTATGGGAAAGTGCCCTGGCCGCGATCGTGGGCCAGGAGGGAGAGGAGGCGTCATGACCGATGCGGTGGAGCAGGCGTGCCCGATCAACCCGGTGATCGACCTGGTGTTCAGCCGCTGGACGACGCCGATCCTGTGGGTCCTCGAACACCACGGCCGGCTGCGCTTCAACGAGTTGCAGCGGCACCTGCCGACCATCACCCCCAAGGTCCTCACCCAGCGCCTGCGCCAGCTCGAACGCGACGGCCTGGTCGTCCGCACGTACCACGCCGAGATCCCCCCGCGGGTCGAATACGAGATCAGCGACCTGGGCCGCACCCTGACACCGCTCTTCAGCGCCATCACCGACTGGTCCGCTGCCCACCTCCCCGCCGTCTCCGCCGCCCGGCACGCCTACGACGCGGCACGCGAGGAAGAGGAGAGCTGGGCCCAAGGCTGAGCGGACGACCGGTGCAGAGGACGTCCCGAGCCTTCGACGGGAGCCACGAGCACCGCCCCTCAGGCCGTCCCCCGCACCCTCCAGGACGGTAAGCACGGCCGCTGGAGGACCGCCTGGGCGTGGGGCCCCGCTCACACCCTGCACGCACCTGGCGCTCGACTGCGCCGTTGACGACGAGACAATGCCGACAGCCCCGCGCCGGCCGGATGCCGTTCCGGTCGCGGAGCAGATCGCGTGGCCCTCCCCCGTCTCGATGACGCGGACTCGATGACGAGGTGTCCGAGGTGGACGACGCCGAAGACGGACCGGGCGTCATGCATGGTCATCGGCGACCGGCCAAGAAGACGGCGCACAGACGGTTCTCTCCGCCGCGGCGGAACTCCTTGGGCAGGCCGATCCTGCGGTGCGGCGAGTGCGGCCCGGACTCGGGGCGCGCGTAAGATCCGCCGCCGCAGACGCCTCAGCCGACGGGCCCTGCCGGGGGTGCGCAGTTCGAACCAGATGAGCTTCCCCGCGGGGGTGCGCAGGATGCCCCAGCGGGTCGAGAGCTGCTCGACCAGGTGCAGTCCTCGGCCGTGTTCCTCGTCGGTGCGCGCGGGCGGGCGAGCTGCGGGCGGGGTGGCGGGGCAGCCGTCGGCGATGTCGCAGCGCAGTGTCCGACCATCGACGGAGTGGGACATCCGCAGTCGGATGGGGCCCCAGGCATGCTGGAGTGCGTTGGTCACCAGTTCGCTCACCAGGAGTTCAGCGGTGTCGGCATGCTCGTGCAGCCCCCATCGGGCCAGCTCGGCCCGGATGATCCGGCGGGCCTGAGGCACGGCGCGTACATGGGGGTCGAGCAGCTGGGAGACCACATTGCCGCGCGTCTTCCGCAGGTACCGGGACAGCTGAGTGACCCCTGCGGCGGTGGCCGCCGCCAGCCGCCCCAGCAGACGACACAGCGGGAGCAGGACGCCGTCACGTACGGCATCACCGAGTGCGCGAACGACGGTACTCATGACGATGTGGTCCGGGCGAACGGAATCCGCTGCGGCGGAAGACCGGGATCGATGGGGCTGAGGCTGCCGTACGAGAGCCCTTTCCTGAGGCACGGAGCCGGCGAACGCATACGGGGTCACCTCGGTGCCCGCCATCGGCGGTCGGGTCATGCCTGGGAACGGCTCTGGTTCCGGGAACATCTGTCTTTCCTCGCTTCACGGTGGGGCAGCGGGCGGCCGGGCGAGTCCGGAGGTCACACGGGCTCCGCTGGTGTCCCCGGGAGGGCTGTGGCGTGCGCACAGCGACCCGGGTCATGACGTCCACCCCACCTCTCATGTCCGCTCCATCGGTGGTGACGGGGAGCTGATGTAAATCAGCGTGGACCGGCACCGCACGGGTGTCGTTAGGGGAACCCCCCAGTACGCCCCCTAAACAGGCACGGTGCGGCGGTGTGCGGGAGCCTACGGGTGCGGTGGCGAGGAAGCCGGGGACGGGCCGGTGTCCGCGTACCACGCCCGTCTGCCGGGGCTGATTGCGTGCGGTAAGCGTGGGCTACTCAGCGTGGTGGCTCGTCCCTCACCCCCGCGTCGATGTGCTCATCGCTTCGAGGTCACGGCCGCGAGCTGCTGAAGCTGCCGCGCCAGACGGCCCACGGAGTCGGTTCGCCCGGCGAGCTGGTCCAGGGCCCCGGCCGGAAGCGCATCGCCGGCCATGGCCTGCACGGCGTCAGTGAGGCGACCCAGTCCCTGTTCCACCTGCTCAAGCCGGATCTTCAGCAGGATGTTGTCGACCCTCGATGTCAGCAGGAGGTGATCCAGGGGCTTCGGCAGATAGTCCTCGGCACCCATTTCGAGGCAGCGGACGACACTGTCCAGATCGCCGACGGCTGACATCATGATCACGGGTGTGCGGCTGAGCCGCTGATCGTGCTTCATCACCTCAAGCGTCGCGTAGCCGTCCATCCCCGGCATGAGGATGTCAAGCAGCACCACATCGAAGTCGCTCTCCCGCAGCATCTGGAGAGCCTCGAGCCCGTTCTCGGACGTCGCCGTCTCCAGCCCGGCCATTTCCAGGCGATAGGTGAGCATCATGCGGTTCGTGCGGTCGTCGTCCACGACCAGAACGCGCCCCTTTCTGCCGGTTCCGTCCGTCACGGCGTTGCTATCCGCCACAGCGTTTCCCGTCATGGTCAAGCTCCGCTCTCTGTGCGACCAGCCCGTCTCTCGCCGCGCGGTATTCCCCTTCGATACGGGACACCAGCGGTGCTGCTTCGCTCAGATCCCCGGTGGCGCCGAGGTCCTCCGCGTCCTGGCACGGCTGAACGAGCCGCGGGAATCCAAAGGTGTGTGCGTGGGACTTGAGCGTGTGAGCTGCCCGGCGCAGTTCGCTTGCCTCCCCCTCGTCGAGGCTGCGGTGAAGACTTTCGATCAGTTGGGGGGAGTCCTCCAGGAAGGCATCGACGAGTTGACCGACGAATTCCTCGCCGAAGGAGCCGACCAGGCGCCGGAAAGTGGGGGTGTCGAGGACGGGCGGCGCTGTCTCCTCCGGGCCGGATGCGGGCGCTGCCGCCTCCGGGCCCCGTGCGGGCTGCGCAGCCTCCGGGCTCGGCGCGGGGGGACCGTGTGGCACACGGTCGAGTGCCTCGGCGAGATCGGCGCTGTGCAGGGGCTTGCTCAGGTAGTCGTCCATCCCGGCGGCGAGGCAGGCGTCGCGGTCCTCGCTCATCGCGTTCGCGGTGAGGGCGATGATGTACGGGCGGTCCGCGGCGGACACGGACCGGTGGATCCGTCGGGAGGCGTCCAGGCCGTCCATCACCGGCATCTGCACATCCATCAGGACCACGTCGTAGGGCGTGTGCCGCAGCGACTCCAGCGCTTCGGCTCCGTTGCCGACCGTATCCACTGCGTGGCCGATCTTCCGGAGCATCCGGACGATCAGCTGCTGGTTCACCAGGTTGTCCTCGGCCAGGAGGATGCGCAGGGGCGCGGGGCGGCTCTCCGTTACCCCCGGCCGCTGTGCCGCGCGGGGCGTTTCGATGGATGCCGCGGTGCCGAGCAGTGTGCGGCAGAGGTCCGCGTAGAGTTCAGCCGCCCGGATGGGTTTGGTGTGGTATCCGGAGAACTCCGCCAGGCTCCGCTGGGACGTCAGGGGGCGGCCGACAGAGGTCAGCAGGAACAGCGGCAGTTCGTCCCTGCTCCGGTGGTGGCGGATCTCTTCCGCGAGCATGACACCGTCCATGTCCGGCATCTGCATATCCAGAATTCCAATGTCGAACGGATCGCCCTGCCGGACCCATTCGAGGGCTTCCTGCGGGGATCCGGTGGCCCGTACCACCATCCCCCAGGCGCTCGCCTGGTGGGTGAGGATCATCCGGTTCGTGGATTTGTCGTCCACGACCAGAAGGTGCTTTCCCCGGAGATCGACACGGGGGACCACATGGCTCGTACGCATGGCTTCGGGGACTTTTCGCGCTTCCACGGTGAAGTGGAAAGTCGACCCCACTCCCAGTTCACTCTCGACCCACATCGTGCCGCCCATGAGCGCGGCCAGCCGCTTGCTGATGGCCAGCCCGAGTCCCGTTCCGCCGAAACGCCGGGTGGTGGAGGTGTCGAGCTGTTCGAAGGGCCGGAACAGCTGGCCCAGGCGGTCCGCGGCCATTCCGATTCCGGTGTCGCTCACGGAGAAGTGGAGCCGGATGGTGTCGTCCGCATCCTTTGCAGCGGGCCCGTGGCCCGTTTCCGGCGGCTCCCCGGAGGCGTCCGGTTCCGATTCGGCCAAACCGACCCTGAGGACGACCTCGCCGGTTTCCGTGAATTTCACGGCGTTATTGAGCAGATTGATGATGATCTGGCGCAGCCGGTCGATATCTCCGATAACTTCTTCCGGCAATTCCGGATCAATAATGTACGCCAGGTCGAGATCTTGCTTCTCCGCCGCCATCGGGGAAACGAAGTCGAAGGCCGATTCCACGCACTGACGGAGCTCCAGCGGCTGGAGTCTGAGATCGAATTTCCCGGCCTCGAACTTCGAGAAGTCAAGGATGTCGTTGATGATGGTGAGCAGGCTGTTACCGCTGTTCTGGATGATATGCGCGAATTCGGTCTGCTCGGCATTGAGCGGGGTGTCGAGCAGAATCTCGGTCATGCCGATCACCGCGTTCATCGGCGTGCGGATCTCATGGCTCATGGTGGCGAGGAAGGCGCTCTTGGCCTGGGTGGCGACTTCTGCCGCCTCCTTGGACGCCTGGAGCTCCGCGGCGGCGCGGGACCGTTCCAGTACCCGCCCGAGCTGGGTGCTCACGTCGAGCAGCAACCGCAGCAAGGCGTCATCCGGCTCCATGGCCTCGGGGGTCAGAAAATCGAGGACCGCCGCGACATCCCGTCCGATGATGACCGGGAGGGCGATGCGGCCGGTCACCCCGGAGCTCTCCGCGACCACGGGCGACGGCTTGCCGGCCCCGGAGGAGTCCGCGGTGATGTCACGCACCCAGGCGGGGCGGCCGGTCGCACGCACGGTGGCGGGGAGGCCGTTCGGCTCGTACAGCCCGGCCGCTGCGGCGATGTCGTGCAGCGGCATCCGCAGGTCGCGTTCATCGACGTGCCAGATGGACACCACGGTGAGCTCCGCGTGCGGGGCGGGCCGGCCGGTGCGGGAGCCCGAGCCGGACGCGGGCTCGACGAGGTAGACGTGGCCGACCGGCCACCCCATGTGCCGGCACACCAGGTCCAGGACCGTCCGCATCGCGTCCTCCCAGGTCTCCGCCTCGTTGGCGGCGGAGGCCACATGCTGGAGCAGGCTGAGGGATTCGGTCTTCTGATGCAGCTCCGAGGTGCGCTGGCGGACCTCCTCCTCGACGGCGGAGTAGCTCTCCTGGAGCCTCCCGGCCATGACGTTGAAGGCGGTGGCCATCGCGCCGACCTCGTCGTGGCTGCGTACCGTCGCGCGGCGGGTGAGGTCGCCCGCGGCGAGGGCCTGCGCGGCGCGCACCACGGCCGCCAGATTGCCGGTGATACGCCGGGAGAGCAGCGTGGCCGCCACGATGATCGCGGCGAGGACCGCGGCAATGCCGGCCAGGACCCGCAGGTTGCGGTCGTGGAAGTTGTCCAGGCGGGCGTTCAGCATCCGGTCTTCCTGGTCGAACAGGGCTTTCCACAGGTTCGCGTTCGCCCGGATGGCGCCGGTGGCCTGGGCCGCCCAGGCCACCCGCGGGATATCGCTCCGGTCGCCGTTCGTGAACTGCCGGTTCACGGTGCCGGTCACCTCACGGACCGATGAGGTCGCCTTGGCCAACAGGGGCTGGATCGCGGGGCGGAGTCCGGTGTGGGAGGTGGACTCGAAGGCCCGGTTCAGATCGCTGTTGAGCTGAAGGAGGTTCTGGTTGAGCCCCGTGGTGTCGTAGGCGATGCGGACCCGGTCGCTGTCGGACTTGCCGCCCTGGGCCAGGATCGAGTCTCCCGTGCCCGCCACCTGGTAGAGCTGGTTCATCATCTGCGGCTCGCGGAGCAGCAGGCCGGCCATCGTGTAGTACGTGTCGAGGTCGGGGTCGAGAATCAGCTTCGAGGTGTCTCCGACGTAGGAACCGAGCGCCAGCAGCTTCCCGATGAGCCGGTTGTACCGCGATACGTCGGCGCGGACGCCGGACGGAGCCGAGGACAGCTGTGCCCAGTCGTGGCGCAGGGCCGCGGGCGCCAGCGGGGCTTTCCCCTTGGCGGCGAGGTCGGAGACGGTCGTTCGCAGCGGCTCCCTCAGCCGTCGGTCGACCTTCGTGAGCGCCGTGAAGCCTTCGCTGACGGCATGGTCGGCTGCCGCGACCCGGCTCCTCGGCACGGGCTCTCCGGTGCTCTCGCGGTGCAGCAGTGCACGGCGGTCGGAGAGGTCCTGTATCAATGCGCTCACGGGACGCAGGTACTGAACGCCGCTCAGCTCGGTACGGGCAAAATCGATCTTGCTGTTCTGCTGGTCGACCAGGTAGAACGTGGCCAGCCCGAGCGGGAGCATGAGGGCGATGCAGATGGCCAGCAGCTTGTGCCAGATTCGGGGCACGAAGCGCATTCCGCGGCTGCTGCGCGGCCCGCTCCGCGGTGGGTCCGGGGCTCCGGGCGGCTTCGCATCGGGCGCGGCGGGCATGAGTCACTCCGGTTCTTCTGTCGCGTCGGTCTGCTCGGACAGCCCGCTGAGCTGGCGCCGGCTGGTGACGCCGACCTTCCGGTAGACGTTGGACAGGTGCGCCTCCACGGTCTTGGCCGTGACGAACAGCTGCTGGGCGATCTCCCGGTTGGTGCGTCCGGCGACGGCGAGGTCGTAGACCCTGTGCTCACTCGGTGTCAGCGAATGCAGACCGGTGACGGCGTGGCGCCGCGGGCGGATCCCGGCCGCATGCAGCTCGTCCTGGATCTGCTGGACGAGGGGGGCCGCGTTCCGGGCCTCGGCGATGTCCAGGGCGTCGCTGAGCGAGGTCCGCGCCTGGTTGCGTACTCCGTGCCGGCGCAGTGCCGCCCCGTAGTCCGCCAGCGCCTTGGCGTATTCCAGGCGGGCCGGGGATCCCTTCAGCCGGGTGACGGCCTCGCGCAGCAGGCCGACGTCCGCGTCGCCCTCGCTCAGGGTGCCGGCGATGCGCAGAGCGCGGCCGAGGGCCCGGGGCGCGCTCCAATAGCGGGCCAGCTTCAGTTCCGCGTCGGCCAGGGCCCTGGCTTCTTCGTCCCGGCCGAGCAGATGCAGACACAGCGCGGCTTCCGACCGCCAGGGGACGATGGCGGGATTGTCCCCGCCGGCCGCGCTGAACGACTGGCCCGCGGCCAGCGCGGCGTGGAATGCCTCCGTGGTGCGGCCCTGAAGGCGCAGCAGATGGGACCGGCTGTACAGCACGTAGTACATCAGCCCGGTGAGCGGCGCGGGATCGGGAACTCCGGTCCACTCCAGGGTGGCCTGCGCACGGGGCAGTGCGCCCTGCTCTATCTGCACCTCGGCCTGGACGGGGCCGAGTACCAGCCGGTGCAGCCCTGGTGAGGACGTTTCGACGGCGTGCATCGCGTCCGCGGCGTCCGCGGCGGCCTCTTCGAGATTGCCCCGGTACAGCCACGCCATCGCGCGGTAAGTCAGCGCCCCGGTCAGGTCGTTGACCGAGCCCTGCCGGTGCGCCTGCTCGACCGCGGCGTCCAGACTGGCAAGGACCTCTTTGCGGTCGGCGCTGATCAGGGCCAGCCAGCCGAAGGACAGGGACGACTGTCCGTCGGACGGCCGGGCCGGGGTGTCCTCGTGGAGTGCGCGCTGTGCCCGTACGACCGCACGCGGGTCGCCGATGACGGCGTCATGGCCGGCGATGACGCAGTCCAGGTACCGGCCGCCCATGTTCTCGCTCGGTTTGGGGGATCGCAGTTCCGCGACGCGGCTGAGGATGTCCTGTCGCAGATCCGGCCGGCCGGGTTCGTAGAGCGGAATCGAGAGAATGCAGGCGTTCAGCCGGTAGAGCAGTTCGGTGTCCTCGGGCGCTGTACGGGCCAGGGCCTGTTGCCAGACGGCCAGGGCCTCTTCGGAGCGCCGGAGCGCGAGCAGCGCGTCGCCGAGGGCCAGTGCGATTTCGACGCGCTGCCGTGACGGCCCGGCCAGTCCGTGTGCCTCGCTGAGGTACTGAACGGCCGCCGCGCTGTCCACCCGCCGCATGGCGTTGCCGAGATCGAAGAGCAGGTCCAGCCGGTCCCCGGCCGGCGGAGGCTCGGCCAGAGCGCGGCGCAGATACGTCGCCGCGGTCTCCGGCGAGCCGCGGGCCAGGGCGCTCCGCGCCGCCGACCACAGCATGGTCACGGTCGCGGCGTCACCGGAGGGCAGGGTGCGCAGCAGGTGCAGGGCGACTTTCTCGATCTGGGCCTGGGAGTCCCGGAGCAGGCGTGCGGCGGTCTTGTGTGCGCGGTGGGAGTCGGCCGGTGCGATCTCCTCGTACACGGCGGCCCGCACCAGCGGATGCACGAACCCCATCCGGGGCTTCATCTCGTCCGAGGGGGCGGTGTAGAGGATCCGGGCGTGCTCAAGGCTTTTCGCGGCCTGCATCGCATCGTCCCGGTCAAGCCCCGCCAGCTCCGCCGCATGGCTCAGGTCCGCACCGTCCCCGAGCACCGCGATGGCCCGGGCCAGTGGGGCACAGCCCTTAGGGAGGCGCCGCATCCACATCGCCACTCGCCGGGCGATGGCGCGCGGGCCCAGGGCGTAGACCTGCGGGATGTGCGCCGCGGTGGGCTCGACATGCTCGGTGGTGAGTGCCTCGGTGAGCTCCTTGAGCAGGAGCGGGTTCCCGCCGGTCGCGGACCAGCAGGCGGCGAGAAAGTCCGCGTCCTCCGGTTCGGGTGACCCGGACTTCGCGAATTCACTGATGATGAGCGAGGCCGATGCCTCGGCACTCAATTTGGACGGATAAACGATCACCGAGGGCGGTGCGGTGACGATCTGGTCGAGTGTATTCGACTGGGTATATTCTCCAAATTGCCGCAGAGTGCCCACCACGCAGGTCGGAATGTCCTCAAGACGCGGCATGAGATAACTGAGAAATTTCAGCGAATCGCTGTCCGCCCAGTGCATATCGTCGACCGTAATGGCCAGCGGCTGCTTTTCGCAGATATCTGCGGTCAGCCAGTACAACCCATGAAGGATGGAGAAATCGCCGCCCAGGGAATGCTCGGGCACGACTTTCTTGAGCACGATCGCCGCCTGGCCGGCGGTGCCGGAGAGAATACGCTGCCGATCTTCCGCCGTCATCCGCGCAAGGAGCGGTTCGAAAATCTGCCGCACCACACCGAAGGGGAAATCGCTCTCGAGTTCCGATCCTCGCGCGCCGGCCACCTGGAAACCGGCGGAAACAGCGAGCCGCTTGGCTTCGGCCAGCAAACTGGTTTTGCCGATTCCGGGCGCACCCTCGATCATCACGGCTTCTCCATGGCCGCCAAGGGTCGCATCCATAGCTGCCCGCAAGGCCTTGAGCTCGCCGCTTCGTTCGTACAGCCCGCCCATATGCGGCATACATTCCAGTATGCGCGCCAGCCCCCTCGGGCGGCCCGTCCTGGAGCGCCCTTGGAGCCCGTGGGACCCAGGCATCCATCGAGCGATGCCCCTTCCCGGCGGGCCGGCCACGGCGGCCCCCACACACCGTCCCCGCGGCCTCGAACCCGCCCGGCGGCGCGCAAGCCGAGGCCCTGCGCTCCTCGCCCGGAGCAGGTGTGATGCGAGTGTGACCGCCGCTCCGCAGGAGGTGGCGGTCTTCTCGTATCGATTGGCGACGCCGCGTCGCCGCCCCCCTATGCGTCACTTCAGCGACTTGAGTGTGGAACCTCCTCGCGGTGCGAGTCCTCCTATATGGGGAGCAGGTGTGCGCATATACGCATATCCGCATGCGCACTCACGCACGCCATGAGTCATGCACGACCTGAACCTGACGAACGTCAACAGGTGCCGCCCAGACGGCACTTGGGATACGAAAGGTCTGCTGGATGAAGATTCGCCGCACGCTGACGGCCGCCGCAGCGGCTGCCGTGTTAGCGCCCGCCGCCTTACTGGCCGCGCCCGCCCCCGCGTTCGCAACGGAGCCGGTGTCCGGGGCCGGTCCCCGCACGCCCACCTCCCCCAACTCCCCAGCCGCTGCCGGTGACTCGGCACCCCAGGACCGCGACGGGGCCGCCCGTCGCACCACAGGAAAGCCGCCGAAAGCCGCCGGGACCGCCGAACGGACCGCTGAGGGGACCACCGGCGCGGGTGGCGCCACCGGTGGAGGCAAGGACGCCGGTGATTCCGATGGCGCGGGTCAGTCCTGCGCATTCGAGTCCGACCAGTTACAGGCGGCCGTCCGCGGGCTGCCGCGCCAGCTGGCCGCGGGCGGCGCCTGGACCCCCTTCTCCATGACGCTCACCAACACCACCGGCAAGCCCCTGGAGAAGGTCCTGCCCTTCCTCCTCGTGTCCTCCGCCGAAGATGTCGACCGGCCGTACTGGGAGCTGGAGACCGAGTACCGCGACGCCAAGACGGGGCGTTGGAAGACCTTCCATGACGCGGAGCCCGAGGACCTGTTCGGCTTCTTCGCCGTCGGTCCGCGCAGCACCATCACGCTCCAACTGCGCACCCGCGTGGTCAAGGACGCCAAGCCCGGCGCCGGTTACGCGCTCGCCGCCGGCGACTACCGCAACAGCGACGGTTCCTGTGGTTCGGCCAAGGAAGCCTGGTACGACTTCACCATCCTCCCCGCGGGCGCGAAGCCGGCGCAGCCCCCGACCAAGCCGGGTGAGCCGGGCAAGCCGGGTGGCACGGCCGAGACCAGCCAGAGCGCCGCGTCCGGCGGCGGTACGGGCGGTTCCGGTTCCACCGGTGGCCTCAGCCCGCAGGGCGGCGCCCAGCTCGCCGCGACCGGCTCCTCGTCCGCGCTCCCGGCGATCGCTCTCGCCGGCGGAGCCGCGATGGTGGTCGGCGCGGGTGCGGTCACCGGCGTGCGCCGCCGGAAGGGCGTGGCCGGTCCGGGCGCCACGGACGTCACCGCGTAAGCCCAGTCATTTCTCCGAGTACCTGCCAACCCAAGGATCCACGGCCTGAGAACTCAGTGACACCTGGAAACAAGGCTGCAAGGGTCCGAAGAACCAGGAAAGAGATCTTCATGAAACTGCGCCGCGCCCTGTCGCTCTCGGCCGCGACGGCCGCCCTGCTCCCCGTCGTGGTGGCCGCCGCGCCCGCCTCCCAGGCGGCCCCTGCCGCGGACATCCCGACGTGCTACGACGTCAGCAACGGGCAGTACCACAACAACGCCTTCGTGGGCCGCACGTTCGGCATACCCAAGTCGATGACCCTCGGCCCTCACTGGACGACCTACACCGCCACGCTCACCAACACCTCGGCGAAGGTGCTGAAGTCGTTCGAACTCAGCGCCAAGCTGGGCAGTTATGTCTACAACGAGGGCGAACGCGACCTGAGCCCGTACGGCGATTTACAGTACTGGGACACCTCGCAGCGCGCCTGGAAGACGCTGCGCCAGGCCGATGGAAAGGCCCGCGGCACCATCCCCGGCCCGAAGACGCTGAAGCCCCGCGAGTCCGTCCACGTGCAGCTGCGGTTCAGGGTGAGTAAAGACCTGCCCATGGACCAGACGTACGAGGCGTTCACCGGCCTCACCGGCACCTTCGTCGACCGCTACCGCGACACGGACTGCACGGCCCACGGCGACGCCACCGGCGTTTTCTACCCCCGCGAGGGCTGAAACCTGCGGGGGCTGAAACCTGCGGAGGGCTGCCGCCGTCGCGGCCCGACGGCGGCAGCGCCCTGGGCTCCGTCTTCAACAGCAGCACCATCACCGCCCGCACCACTGTCCAGCCCCGGCCGCGCAGCCGGCCGGGGGCCTCGCTGGTCACGGACCCGTGTCACGAGCCCGATCGGTGACCACTCCGAAGAAGCTCAGTGGACCCTGTAGCGGGTGGCGAGTGCGTGGAACGCTTGCTTCGGTTCCCAGGGCATGCCGGGGTAGGCGCGCTTGTCAGCGGGATAGCCGCTGTGCTCGTCCAGGACTTTGACGATGCCGTAGGAGGCGAGGTCCTCGTCCGGTCCGGATGTCCGGTGGGGTGTGCTGAAACCGGCGAAGCTGAACCAGAAGACGGAATCGACGCCCTCCCCCTCGAAGACGGTCATGAGATCGTCGAGGTAGCGGACCTGCTCGCCCTCGTCGCGCACCAGACCGGGTTTGAGGGTGACGCCGTCGGCCTCCCTCGCCATGTACCAGCCGGCGCCGCCGTGCTCTCCCGCTCCCCGGTAGGTGCAGCAGCCGGCCTCCATGATGGCGACGGGCTTGCCGTGGCCGCATTCCTTGCGCAGGTCGGTGCGGTAGGTGGCCGCATTGCGCAGGCTACGGAAGGCGTCCAGGCCGACGATGTCGAACGGGGCCCAGTCCACGCCGTCCAGAGGACAGGAGGCGTAGCTCACGCGGCCGCCGAAGAGAGGCCGCACGGCGTCGACGGCCTCCCCCAGGAAGGCGTTGACCTTGTCGGGGATGCCCTGGAGCGCGGCTTCGCGGCCGGGGCCCGCCAGGACCGGAATGCGCTCGTTCAGTGTGTCCCCGGGCAGGTATCCGCGGGCGAACACGCTGAGTTCGCAGCCGGTGACGAGGACGACCTCGGCGCCGTCGCGCCGCAGTCGCTCCGCCCGCTCGGCGCAGTCGGTGAACAGCGGGAGCATCTCGGCGTTCGACAGCTCGCAGGGAAACGGCGAGAACCAGACCTCCAGGCCCGCCTCCGCCGCGTACCGCGCCGTGGTCTCGATACGGTCCGGATCGCCCCCGGTGATACGGACAGCGGTGCAGTGCAGGTCCTCCGCGACGACACGCATGTCCCGTTCGACGTCCCGCACGTCGAAGACGGGGCGCGACGTGTCGCCGTTGGGAAAGGTGCCGGTGTCGTAATGGATGCCCTTGCCGCGCAACATGACGAATGCCTCCGGTGGAGTGACTGTGTCTGCCGTACGGCGTCATCGTCCAAGCTGCCGCTGCGTCAGCGTCAAGGCCGCACTCCGGCCCCATCAGGCAACCTGTCTGCTGCGCGCCGCCCGGCGCATCGCAACGGCCCCGATGCCGCAGCCCGACCCCGCCTCGCCTCGCCGAGCAGCTGGCGTGGTGCAGCAGTCGCAGGGGCCCGGCGACTCCCCCGGGCGGCTTCACTCGACGCCGGACTCCGTCGTGGGTTCACCGCCGTCCCCCGGCCTGATCGGATCGATGAGTCCACGCCGCAAGCTGGCCGCTGTGGTCCAAGGTGGACAGTCTGGACACGACACGGTCGGTCGACCTCGACCCCGGCGGCGACGACGGCGTGGGTGCCGTCCGGGCTTTCCGAACGGGACGCACCGTGACCGGGGAACGGCTGACCGAGAAGGTCGAGCGACGCCTCTTGGCCTACGAAGACGCGTTCAATGCGTCGATGCACAACCATCACGCGCGCATCGAGCTGACGCCGACAGCGAGCTCAGGCACGGTCATCCACTGGTACGGCGAGTACGAGACGAGCCGGCTGCTGGGCTGGTTCATGCCGCGCTACCTCCAGAAGTTCATGCAGGGCATGGCAGATGGGCTGGCCCGCCCGAGGAGTGCAAGTAAGAAGTCGTGCGACAGGAGCGCGAGGGTATGCCGGCGGTCAGCG
Organism: Streptomyces lydicamycinicus; assembly: GCF_000829715.2. Taxonomy (NCBI): domain Bacteria; kingdom Bacillati; phylum Actinomycetota; class Actinomycetes; order Kitasatosporales; family Streptomycetaceae; genus Streptomyces; species Streptomyces lydicamycinicus. The sequence goes on from NZ_BBNO01000008.1 coordinate 107,036, forward strand.
CGCCACGCCGTCCGCCGCCGAAGGCACTGACTCCTGCGGCTTCCGAGCGCTCGGGCAGCGCCGGGCCCACATCCACAGGGCCAGCAGGAGGCAAGCCGCCAGGCAGCCGGCTCCCGCCACGGCCAGGGGCCCGTGGTCTCCAGTCACCGCGGTGCCGTCAGGGTCGGCCGCGGGGCCTGCGGCGACCACGCCCAGCCCGGCCGTGACGGTGATGACCGTCTTGGTCAAGCCGGATGCCTCACCGGCGCGTTCGGGCCGGATGACGCCCTGGGTGGCGGTCAGTGTCAGGGCGTTGCCGACGCCCAGCGCTGCCCCGCCGGCGGTGACCGCGGCGAGATACAGCGGCAGTCCGGAGACGAATGCCGCGCCCAGCAGGACCACCGCGCCCACTCCCAGGCTCGTCGCCATCACCGGTACGGCGCGAACGCTGGTCACCCGGCCCGCGAAGGGCCCCGCGGCGGCCATGGCCGCCGCGGGGGCGAGGAAGGCCACCCCGGCCGCCAACGGCGTCATCTGCTGGCCCTCTTGGAGGGAGAGCGGTACGACGAAGAGGAACACCACGGTCGCGGCGTTGGCCACCGCGCCCGCCGCGGTCAGCGCCACGAAGGCGCCATTGCGGAAGAGCGCGGGTGCGATCAGCGGATCGGCCGTGCGGAGTTCGATCCGTACGAAGGCCGCCGGCGCCAGCACCACCAGACACAGCACACCGACTCCGGCGGGCGACGCCCAGCCCCACACCGGGCCGCGGTCGATGAAGAGGGCCAGAGCCGCGATGGCGACGGTCCCGGTGGCCAGCCCCGGCCAGTCGACGCGCCCGGAGACCGTGGTGTCCCGCGACTCCTGGGCCCGGCGGGCGCAGCTCGCAGCCATCACACCCAGCGGCACGTTGAGCCAGAACACCGCCCGCCACGACACCATTTGGGTCAGGGCGCCGCCGACGAACGGGCCGCATGCGGTGGCCAGTCCGCCCATGCCCAGCGCCCACCCCGTGGCCCGGCCGCGCACGGCAGGCGGGAAGACGTTCGTCAGTAGCGCCAGTCCGGCCGGCATGATCAACGCGCCGCCCGCGCCCTGCACCACGCGGGCCGCCACCAGCACCGGCAGCGAGGGCGCCAGCGCGCACCACAGCGAGGCCAGTCCGAACAGCGCCAAGCCCGCGATCAGCAGTCGGCGCCGGCCGAACAGGTCGCTCATCCGGCCCGCGCCCAACATGAGGGTGCCGCACGACAGGAGATATGCGCTGACCGCCCACTGCAACTGTGCGGTGGATACGCCGAGTTCCTCCTTGATGTGCGGCAGGGCCAGGTTGAGGGCGAAGGAGTCGAGCTGGATGCAGAAGACACCCAGCGCGACCGAGACCAGCGCCCAGCGGGCTCCGCTGCGCCCCTCAACTCCCCACGCAGTCATAGAACTTCCCTCCCTGCCACCTGGCCGCGCGGCGGCGTCATCTCATGAACGTCTCCTCGCCACTCACGTCGACTGCACCTTCGTCATGGCCTCGTGTGCGCTGCGCTGCCATTCTTCGCGAAGGGATGGATCCAGTCGTGTCTTCTCGATCGAACCGGCAGCCCGCAGCTGCTCTACCGTCAGCCCCTTTGCCATGCGAAGGTCGGCTCCGGTCAGGTCAGCGCCTGTGAGATCTGCGTCGGTCAGGTCGGCGTTCCGTAGCTTCGCCCCGATGAAGCTGGCGTTTCTCAGTACGGCATTCTTGAGGCGCGCTTCGTTGAGAAAACTTCCGTCGAAGCACACTGGCTCCTCGCCTGCTTCGACATCTGTCAGATCCGCTTGGGACAAGTCGGTGCTCACCAGGCGCGCGCCCGACAGTCTCCCGCCGCACAAGAAAGCCAGTTGCAGATCCGACTCGGACAGGTTGGCGTTACGCAGATCTGCGTCAGCGAGGTCACAGGCCACCATATCCGCCCGTACGAAAACCGCTTCGCGCAGATCAGCGCCGCACATCTCTGCCTTGTAACAGCGGGAATGCACTGCCCACACCCGGCGAAGGTCGCAGTCAACAAGGACGGCCCGTTTCAGCACAGCATGGTCCAGGACTGATTCTGTCAATACAGCTCTACTCAGCTGTGCCCTCGACAGAATCTGGCGGGCCATGTGGGAGCCCGCGAGGTGATACCCGCTGAGGTCGATTCGTGACGAGTACAGCTTGGCGTGCCTGGTGTTCAGCGCAGTCAGCGCTGCCTGGACATCGGCTGCCGGCCTCTGTGGGCCCGAGGGCGACTGTAGCCGGGGCCGCCGCAGGCCGGATGCCGCTGCCTTCGTGCTGCGGGGCGAGGGCTGTCCTGCCTTGGGTGCCTGGCGGCGGATGAATGTACGCACGATGTGCGTCACATGCTCGGCCTGTGCCGGCGCATCCTGGATGATCTGCTGCAATGCGATGACGCCGCCGAGCCGTACGAACTCTTCTTCGGACTCCAGGCTCTCCAAGGCCTTGGAGAGCCGATCTGTCACCTGGCCACGACGAATGAGGCGGTAGTTGCGTGCGGTGTAGAGCAATGCGATCACGCCGCCGGCAGCGGCACAGGACTGAACCACGGCAAGCCGGTACTGGCCGACCGCCTGGGCGCGCTCCGCAGGCTTCAGACCCTCGTACTGCGGCAGGACTGTCGAGGAGATCGCATCCCACAGGTGCTGCCCCCATAACCAGGCCAGGACCGCGGCCAAGAGCATGATCACGATGCTGATCTGACGGTCGCGCCGGTACCGCAGCCAGAGGATGAGGCCGATTATGACGCTGAGGGCCGCAACCTCCGTAGCCAGCCACCAAGCCGCGACCCCATTGCCCCTGACCGCCTCAACAAACGAAAGGTATATGCCGACAACGAGACCACTACCCGGTATTGCGATGACTACAGCGAGCGCGCCGCGAACATTGCGTACTTTCCTCTTGTAGGCCACCACCTCATTTCAGCCGAACCAGGCGGTGAACGCGCGCTTTTGAGGGAAATTTACCTTGAGGCAGGTCAATCATCGTCGTTGCCTCGGGTCCGTGCTCCTGCTGTGGCGCATCCCGTGGTGGCTCGACGGTAAGTACCTGGCCACCAGGGACCCCGCAGCGGACCAGTTGCACTCGCCACCGGACTGACACCGGCGTTGCCGAGGGGCCGACGAAGGCGAAGGCCGGCGCAACGCCGCCGAGGTAGGCAGACGGGACGCTCGCCGAGGTTCCCGAGCACCAGCCGGCCGCGCGGCGCCGCCGCTCCGAAGAAGCGGCGGGCACCGCGTCGGCCCGGGTGAGAGTCGCGATTACCTGGAGACGGCCTTGCTCCAGCCCTGGGCAATGTCATCCTTGGCATAGCCCAGCTGCGATTCGGTCGGGATTCTCGGCGTGCCGGAGACCTTCGGCAGCTTGGCGGCCGCGGCCTTGTCGAGCGTGCCCTTCTTCTCCATGGCGGCCATCAGGGCAGGGCGGGCGTAGCCCTTGAGCCAGAGGTTCTGGCCCTCGGCGCTGTAGAGGTACTCCTGCCACAGTCGGGCGGCCGCCGGGTGCGGGGCGTCCTTGTTGATGGCCTGCGAGTAGTACTGCGAGAACTTGCCGTCCTCCGGGACCGTGACCTGCCAGTCGAGTCCCTTGCTCTTGAACTCGTCGGTGTACCTGGCGTTGAGGTAGTCCCAGTCGAGGACGATCGGCGTCCGGCCCTTCGTGATGGTGGCCGAGGTGGACTGGACGGGCGTGTAGTTGCCGTTCTTCTTGAGCTTGGCGAAGAAGTCGAGGCCGGGCTGGATGTAGTCGAAGGAGCCGCCGCTGGCGAGGGCGGCCGCGTACACACTGGCGAAGGCCGAACCCGACTTGGTGGGGTTGCCGTTGAGCGCGACCTGCCCCTTGTACTCCGGCTTGAGCAGATCCTTGAAGGTGGTCGGGCAGGTCTTCACGCGATTGGCATCGCAGCCGATGGAGATATAGCCGCCGTAGCCGTTGTACCAGCGGCTCATCGTGTCCTTCTGGCCGTCGGGGATGTCAATGAAATCGGCGACCATGTACTGCGCGAGCAGATCCTGCTGGGCGGCGCTGTACGCGAAGGAGCTGCCGAGGTCGAGGACGTCGGGCGCCCGGTCCTGGCCCTTGTGGGAGGTGACGGCGTTGATCTCGTCCTGGCTGGCGCCGTTGGGGTTCTCCACCTTGACCTTGATGCCGTACTTCTTCTCGAAGCCGTCGATCAGCGCGCCGTAATTGGCCCAGTCGCGGGGGAGCGCGATGGCGTTCAGCGTGCCTTCCTCTTTGGCCGCCTTGACGAGCGCGTCCATGCCCCCGAAGTCCTCCGCCGTGATCGCGGTGGCCGCGCTCTCTCCGTCGGCGTTGGTCGACGCGTCGGAGCCCGCGCTACAGGCGCTGAGGACGAGTGTGGCGGCGATGAGGCCGCCGGTAAGGACGGCGGATCTCGGCAGGATCTCAGTCACGGTCTCTCCAGAGGGGTACAACAGGGGACACACGGGGATTCGCGTGGGGGGTGAGAACTTGTGCAAATAACTCGTCTGAACAAGCTGGCCATAGTAGGCACGCTGCCGATGTCTGGTCCGTAACATCTTCAAAACTCTTGGCTGCCATTCCTGCACATCTCCGGCACACAAGGACGTTGTCACGGCGTCTCATCCACGCTGCTGGTCGCGCTGCGCACGCAGCTCACTACTCTGCGCAATGAAGGGCTGGGCCACGATCTGGGCGGGCCGGCGTGGGGCCGTTCACTTGGGTGGGGAAAGAACGTCTGGTTCCGCGGCTGCATCCGTAGGCCGACGGGACATCCCCCTGGGCCGACGCCCCGTACCCATCCGCGGCGCCACCGCTTCGCGAGCGAGAGGCTTTTCAGTTCCAGCGGGCACCAAAAGACGAAGGCAAGGAGAGATCTCTCCTTGCCACTCTCAACTTATAGCGCACCGGGGGGCTTGCGGCAAGACCCGGGGGGTGGCGCAAAATCATCCGCCGAGGCCACAACCTGCGGAAATGGGGGGCATGACGTGCGTGTGTTGTCGACGTATGGGGGACGCGGTGACGTCGGATCAGCGGTGGGACCGGCTGTGCGGTCGCGAGCGGTCGGGGCGGTGGTGCGGGGGTGCGCGCCGCCCGGCTGGGCGGAGCGATCGGCCACGGGGAGCACGGCTGCATTGGAGGAATCGCGATGAACGAGCGGTATGTGCTGGGTCTTGAAGAGGTTGACGGGACACAGGTCGCGGTCGTTGGCGGCAAGGGCGCGCACCTGGGCGGGCTGTCGCGGATCGCAGGCATCAGCGTGCCGGCCGGCTTTTGCGTGACGACGGACGCGTTCCGGCGGATCATGGCGGAGGCGCCGTCGATCGCCGATCGGCTCGATCAGCTGTCGCGCCTGGACCCGGACGACCGGGAGGCGATCCGCACGCTCAGCGCGGAGATCCGCCGGACCATCGAAGGGATCGCCGTCCCGGGCGATCTCGCGGCGGCGATCACCCGCGCGCTCAACCGGCTCGGTGAGCAGGCCGCCTACGCCGTCCGATCCAGCGCGACGGCAGAGGACCTGCCAACGGCCTCCTTCGCCGGCCAGCAGGACACGTATTTGAACGTCATGGGGCCGGCGGCGATCCTCCAGCACGTCAGCCGGTGCTGGGCCTCGCTGTTCACCGAGCGGGCCGTGACCTACCGCCAGCGGAACGGCATCGACCACCGTACGGTCCACATGGCCGTGGTCGTGCAGCAGATGGTCTTCCCGCATGCGGCGGGCATCCTGTTCACGGCCGACCCCGTCACAGGCAACCGGAAGGTCGCCACCGTGGACGCCGGCTTCGGCCTCGGCGAGGCCCTGGTCTCGGGCCTGGTGAACCCGGACGTCTTCAAGGTGCGGGACGGCGAAGTCGTCGCCAAGACGATCGCCGCGAAACAGCGTGCCGTTCACGCCCTGGCGGCCGGCGGTACGCAGGAAGTGGCGATCGACTCGCAGCAGCAGGAGCAGCCGGCACTGACGGATGCGCAGGTCGTGCGGCTCGTGCAGCTCGGGCGGCGGATCGAAGCGCACTTCGGCCGCCCGCAGGACATCGAATGGTGCCTGGTCGACGGTGACTTCCAGATCGTTCAGAGCCGGCCGATCACGACGCTGTTCCCGGTCCCCGAGACCGGCGACCAGGAGAATCACGTCTACGTCTCCGTCGGTCATCAGCAGATGATGACCGACCCCATGAAGCCCCTGGGGCTCTCCCTGTGGCAGCTGACGGCCATGGTGCCGATGCAGGAGGCCGCCGGGAGGCTGTTCGTCGACGTCACCCGGCGCCTGGCGTCGCCCGCGAGCCGCGCCGCTCTCCTGGACGTCATCGGGAGAGGCGATCCGCTGGTGAGGGACGCTCTGGAGACCGTCCTCGACCGCGACGGTTTTGTCCCCTCGCTCCCGGACGCGGGTCCCGGCGGGCCGCCGGCCGGCGGTGCGTCCGCCCCGAGCGAGCCGGATCCGGCGATCGTCCCCGAGCTGATCGAGCGCAGCCAGGTGTCCATCGCCGCCCTGGAACGCGATATCCGGACGAAGAGCGGACCGGCGCTGTTCGACTTCCTGCTGGATGCCTTCGAGGAGCACAAGCGAGTTCTCAGTGATCCGCTGAGCATGCAGGCGATCATGGCGGGGATGGAGGCCACGTGGTGGCTCAACGACCAGCTGTGGGAGTGGCTGGGCGAGAAGAACGCGGCTGACACGCTGACCCTGTCCGCCCCCGACAACGTCACGTCGGAGATGGGGCTGGCGCTGCTCGACGTCGCGGACGTGATCCGCCCGCACGCGGAGGTGGTGGCGTTCCTGAAGGACGTCCAGGACGAGGGCTTCCTGGACGAGCTGCCGAAGCTCGCGGGCGGGACCGAGGCGCGCGACGCCATCGAGTCCTACCTCGACCGGTACGGCATGCGCTGCGTCGGCGAGATCGACATCACCAGGCCACGTTGGCGCGAGCGCCCCGCCACGCTCGTGCCCGTGATCCTCGACAACGTCAGGAACTTCGAGCCGGGCGCCGCCGAGCGGCGCTTCGAGGAAGGCCGGCAGAAGGCGCAGCAGAAGGAACAGGACGTGCTGGCACGCTTGCGGGCACTGCCGGACGGGGACCGGAAAGCCGACGCGACCAAGCGGATGATCGACCGGGTCAGAACCTTCATCGGGTACCGGGAGTACCCGAAGTACGGCATCGTCAGCCGCTACTTCGTCTACAAGCAGGCCCTGTTGGAGGAGGCCGAGCGCCTCGTGCGGGCAGGCATGCTTCCCGAGAAGGAGGACGCCTTCTACCTCACGTTCCAGGAATTCCACGACGTCGTGCGCTCGCACCAGGTGGATGACCGGCTCATCCAGCAGCGCAAGGAGGCGTTCCGGTCGTACCACGCGCTCACACCGCCCCGGGTGCTCACCTCGGACGGTGAGGCCGTCACCGGTGCCTACCGGCGCGACGACGTGCCGGCCGGCGCCCTGATCGGCCTACCGGTCTCCGCCGGGACCATCGAGGGGAGGGCCCGCGTCATCCTCGACATGGCGGACGCGGATCTCGAAGCGGGCGACATCCTGGTCACGCCCTTCACGGACCCCAGCTGGTCGCCGCTGTTCGTCGGCATCGCGGGCCTGGTGACGGAGGTGGGCGGCCTGATGACCCATGGCGCGGTGATCGCCCGGGAGTACGGCTTGCCGGCCGTCGTGGGCGTGGAGCGGGCCACCCGGCTGATCCGGGACGGGGAGCGGATCCGCGTGCACGGAACCGACGGGTACATCGAGATCCTGCGGGACGCAGCGGGCGGCGATCAGGCCGGATAGCGGGCCGCCCGGGAAGCCCGGGCGCTCACCCGCGCCCAGCCGTGACCGTGGACCGCCGCGTACGACTCGGCCCCCGGACACGGCTGGGCAGCAACGGCGCTGACAGGAACCCCGGGGCCGGGCGGGGCAGCTCGGGGCGTCAGCTGCCGAAGGGGATGTCCCGAGGGGTGGCCATCCGGCGGGTGTCCGGGTGGGCCTTCACGTAGTCCGTGATGTACGAGAGCGACTCACGCACCGCGCTGTCGTCCGTGCCGCAGCCCTTCGGACCGCTGACGCCGTCGGGGTAGCACGACATCCGGTTGCCGTAGATCAGGCTGTCCACGGCGGCACTCCCGTCGGAGGAGTCGAGCAGGGTGGCGGCCCGCTCCCCGTCACCCTTGCCCACCGTCCAGCCGACGGTCTGCGCGAGCTCTCCGGCGTCCCGGGCCTTCCGGCCGGCCTCCAGCTCCTTCCGGATGCTGCCGAACTTCAAGGCCATGTTGTACAGCCCGTTGTCCATGACGCGCTGGTTGCCGGGGACGTTCGGCCCGTGCTCGGCGAAGCCGTCCCGGACCTGCGCGTAATCGCCGCTGTAGCTGACCGCTTCCTTGGAGTTCAGGTCGGCGAGGGCGTTCTTCCAGCCGCTGCCGCCCTCCTTGCCGTAGAAGCCGTAGAGCACCCGGATGCCCCTGCTCTCCAGCTTCTCGCGCGCCATGTCCCGCAGCCCGGCCACGGAGCAGTGGCGCCACTCGGGGTCGTTGCTGTCGCACCAGTCGGGGTTCTTCATGTCCAGCCAGACGAAGGAGACCTGACGCCCGTCGTCATGCTCCTTTGCCACCCGGTCGAACATGGCGGACATGGTGTCCCCGTAGCTGGTGAGAGTGCCGTCGTGGTCGGCCCACCAGCCCTTGCGCCAGGCCGTTGCGTCCATCTCCAGCGCGTTGGCCCCGTTCGCGAGCGCCGTGGTCACCCCGCCCGTGGTCAGCACCCGGTGGGCGATGGCCCAGGTGGGACGCTGCTCAGTGGTGCTGGGCGCGGTCCCGGAGGGCTTGTCCTCCGGTACGGCCATTGCGGCTCCGGTGCCCAGGGTGGCTGCGGAGACGACCAGAGTCAGCGGCAGCAGTATGGCGCGAAGCCGGCGTGGGGCGGCCATGAGGCGGGTCCTTTCCGTTGCACGGGCTCCACGTGGTGGCAGCCCGTTGTGCCGTGCGGTGGCCGTCTGTCCCACAGACAGCCGGCGGGCCGACTGCCCGCAACTGCCAGCACTGTACGCTAAGTTACCCACGGGTAATTATTGGCTGCGGTCCGTGTACGGACACCCTGCCCGGCCGGTCGCCGCCGTGGTGGAGCCGACGGCACCGCCGACCCCGTCACCGTCAGGCGCTTCTGCCGCAACTCCCCTTGTGCCTATGGTGTGTTGAGACCGCAGAGCGCGGTCGAAGGGAGTTGCTCATGCCTACGCAGACCAGCCGCGCATCGCACGACCTTCCTCGCTTCGAAGACGCAGAACCGCTCGGCCCCCAGGACGCGGAGTTCGCCAGGGACCTCAAGGCCGTGCTGGAGAAGCACGGCAACCTGGACCGGTTCGGTCTGGTCCTGTTACACGACCACTTCTCGGTCGACAGCGACGAAGTGCTCGTCGAGACGAACGATCCGCAGGCCCGCACACTCCACGTCGAGGTGGAGAAGAAGGGAGAGACCAAGCACGCCCGGCCGTCACAGTGGCGGTTCGTCGCGGACTCCGAGGAGCCAACCACCACACAGAGCGACAGCACCCCCTACGAGGTGCTGATGCTGTGCCTGACACTTGCCTGCGAGGACCGCTGAGGTAGGACGCCCCCGGCTGACGCGGGCACACAGGGGGAGGGCTGTACGAGCTCCCTCGGGTACAGCCCTCTCTGCGCTTCCGATCAGCTGCGGACAACGGATGGTCGCCGCCTGATTCGGATAAGGCGGAGCGCCGACGGAGCTTACGGTTTCGAAGAAATCAGGTGCTCTGGAGGCGTACATGAACAGCTATCGCGGTGCGCGTACGGCCATGATCGTGGGCGCGGGCGTCGCTGGTCTGACAGCGGCCACTGCCCTGGCAGGCGCGGGATGGCAGGTTGAGATCGCTGAGGTCAACCCGTCAAGGGCGACTTCCGGCTGGGGGTTGTGCCTGACCGGTCCCGCGCTGCGCGCGCTGGCCGAGCTGGGTCTCGCTGACGACTGTCTGACCGAGGGCTACGGCATGAGCGTGATCACGCACGTGGACGTGGACGGCGAACCCATGGGCCAGGCCCGGCTACCGCGCCTGATCGGTGCGCGGCGACCGGCGATGGCCGGCATGGCCCGCCCCGTGCTGCACCGCATCCTGCACACGGAAGCCGAGCGGCGCGGCGTAGTCGTACAACAGGGACGGACCGTCACGGCGGTGGACCAGGAGGGGGAGCTGGTCCGCGTGCAGTTGTCGGGCGGGACGGTCCGGCAGGTCGCGCTGTTGGTGGGCGCGGACGGGATCCGCTCATCGACGCGGAGCCTGCTGGGCCTTGAGACCTCGCTCGACTATCACGGCCAGATGGTCTGGCGGGCTCTGGTGCCCCGCCCGCAGTGGGCCACCGGGATCCACCAGTTTGCGGGGAAGGCCGACACGGCGGGCCTCGTGCCCATCTCGGCCGGTGAGGCGTATGTGTTCGTGACGGAGAACGGAGTGGAGCAGAGCGTCCTGCCCGAGGCCGAACTCGTCCCGCGCCTGCGGCAGATACTGAAAGCCTTCCCGGGCCGGGTGGCGGAGATCCGCCTGCTGGTGTCCGTGTCGGAGTCGGTGGTGCGCCGCCCGGTGCTGACCGCGTTCCTGGAGGGCGCCTGGAACCGGGGCAACAGCGTCGTCATCGGTGACGCCGCGCACGCGCCCGCACCGCAGATGGCCAGCGGCGCGGCGCTGGCCATCGAGGACGGGCTGGTGCTGGCCGAAGAGCTCGGGCGGCACGAGTCGGTCGGGGCGGGGCTGGAGGCGTTCGTGAGACGGCGCAGGCAGCGGTGCCGAACGCTCGTGGAGACCTCGGTGGCGATCGCCGGCCTGGAACATGCGCAGCGCCATCGCGAAGCGTATCCGCTGACGGATGCCGGTCACCGGCTCATGGCCGAGCCAGCGTGACCATTCGGCGCGAAGTCACCGACGAGGAGAGGGAGTTCGGCGGCCTGCCCACCGTCCTCGGCCGGATCACGGGACGACTGAGCTGACCGAACGACTGAGCTGACCAGCGCAACTCAAGGGAGTTCACCATGAGCAACAGCAGCAGTCTGATCACCCATCTGCGGCACATCGATGTCGCCATGCCGAACTTCGCCGAGCAGCGTCAGTTCTACACCGAGATGTGGGGGCTGACGGAGACCGCGGGCGACACCGGTGTCTCGTTCCTGGCAGCCGAAGGCTCCCCGGAGCAGTACGTGGTGCGGCTGCGCCAGGAAGCGCACAAGCGCACCGACCTCATCGCCTTCGGAGCCGCCACGGCCGCCGATGTCGACACCCTGGCCGCACAGCTGATCGCGCAGGGCGTGCGGCTGGTCCACGAACCGAAGGCGTTGGACACACCCGGGGGCGGCTACGCGGTCCGATTCTTCGACAACGAGGGCCGCGTGGTGGAGGTCTCCGCCGACGTCGCCGCGCGCCGGCACCGCAGGATCGAGGCCCGCGAGCCGGTCCCCGTGCGCCTCTCCCACGTCCTGATGAACTCCCCCACCCCCGAGGCCACAGTTGCCTGGTACATCAGGCACCTGGGGTTCCGCCTCTCGGACACCATGTGCCTCGGCAGCCGCGGTGACATCATGTGGTTTCTGCGGTGCAACACCTTCCACCACAGCTTCGGCATCGTCCGCGGGCCGCACGCGGCCTTCCACCACGCCTCCTTCGAGATGCGCGGCATCGACGAGTTCATGCGCGGCACCGGCCGGATGCGGCGCCTGGGCATCGAGCGGCTGTGGGGGCCAGGGCGGCACCGCGCCGGTGACAACACCTTCAGCTACTTCCTCGACCGGGCCGGAAACACCGTCGAGTACACCACCGAGCTGGAGGTCCTGGACGAGGACACCTGGCACCCTCACCTCTACGACCTTCGCGAGCCCGCCAACGTGGATCAATGGGGCACGGCCAACGAGATGGACGAGTTCATCGCCGCCAAGTCCCACAACGACGCCGACCCCGGACTGTTCGTGGCCCCGCCGATGTGAACACGCCCACGAGGGACCGCGTCACCTGCGGGCGCAGAACCGCCGACCAAGCCCCCGGCGGACCAACAGCGGTGACACACTGACAGCAGCCCCCGGTCGCCCGCACCACCACACACCGTTGCGGCCGCCTCAAGGGAGATGAACGCGTGCCGGCTCCGCTGCGCAACTTCCTCATCATCAAATCGCCCAACCCCGTCGACCTCTTGAACGCCGTCACCCGCCTGTTCGGCGGCTCCGTCGCCACGTCGCCGCTGAACGGCCTGTGCCGGGGAGAGCACGAACTGCGCGGGGTGGCCGCGCGCGACTTCGCCGTCGGCTACTTCGCCTCGCCACTCGACGTACGCGTCTCCTCGGCGGGCGGGCGCAGCTCCTACTTCGTCAACATCGGTGTGTCCGGCGCGATCGCCGCATCCTGCGGCGGCCTGAACGCCACCCTCGACACCGCCACGGCCGGGGTCGTCAACCCCGGAGACACCCAGGAGCTGCGCCCCGCGCGCCCCACCCCTTCACGTTTCCTGGGCCTTCGGATCGACGCCGCCCTGGTCAACCAGGAATTCACCGCACTGACCGGGCGCCCGCCGGCGTCCACCGTCCGCTTCGACTTCGCCCTCGACCTGGCCAAACCCAAGGGCCGGGCCGTACTGCTGCTGATCCGCTCCCTCCTGGAGCAACTGGACTCGGGAGACCCCCTGTTCCAGCGTGCCGAACTCCAGCGCAGCCAGCTGCGCAGCATCGTCACCGCGCTGCTCCTGGCCCAGCCGCACTCGCACACCGGCGAGCTGCGAGACGGTCCGCGACCTGGCCACCCGCGCTCCTTACGCGCAGCTCTCGCGTTCATCGAAGCCAACCTCACCGAACGCATCGCCCTCGGCGACATCGCCAAAGCCGCCGACTGCGCCCCACGGACCCTCAGCTCCGCATTCCGCGACCGGCTCGGCCTGTCACCCATGTCCTACGTACGCAACCTGCGGCTGGACCGGATCCGTCAGGACATCCTCACCACCACCGACAACGTCGGCACCATCGCCTACCGATGGGGTGTCTCCCACCTGGGCCGCTTCGCCGGCGACTACCACGCCCGTTTCCACGAGCTACCCTCCGACACCGCAGCCCGCCGGTAACGGCGCTCTCCCCTTCACCAGTGATCAGGAGAAGATGGCATGCACCTGGTCGACTGCTTCCGGCCCATAGCCGACCGTGCCCACGGGGACCGCACCGTCGATCGCCTCGATGACGCGCCCGGCCCACACGGGGCCGAACCCTCCACACAGCTCGATCAGCTGCACTCCCTCGCCCACCAGGCGACGCGCGACCGCAAGGGCCTGCTCGGGCTTCTCCACCCCCACGAGGACAGTGCGGCACTCGCCGGTGTCCACGACGTTGACATCGCCGTCGGCGGCGCTGCCGGCTGCTGTGTAGATGAATCCCCAATGCGTGAGCGCCATGTGTGTGGGCCTCCTGTGACCGGCGAAGCCACCAGCCAAACAGAACCAGGGTGAAAATGTCCCGGATTGGAGGTAACTCAGGTGTGACCCGCACCTCACTCCCCTCCCGGCACCAGCTGGGGCGGACGACGGGCCGTGACCGCCGGGCCCGACAGGCCGCGCTCAGTAGCGGTGACAGCGGCCAAGTGGCGTCCCAGCCGTCCCCGCCGCCAGCTGCAGGACAGAGCGGCCACCAACACCGAGCTTCCTTCCCCACAGGAGAGGGCGGGCGGCTGCCGTCGTGACGGCAGCCGCGCCGCCGGATTTTGGGTCAGCCGGGCTTGATCCGGCCGCGCCAGGCCCCGGATTCGGCGCCACGGTGCTCGATGTAGTCCTTGAAGCGCCGCATATCGCCCTTGACTCGCCGTTCGATGGTTCCCGACATGTCGGCGGCCTTCTCCGCCACACCCGAGGGCTCGATGTCCATCACGAGCTCCACCCGCGTGTGGGTTTCATCCAGGCGCTGGAAGCTGACCAGGCCCTTCTGCTGCGTATCGCCGGTGGTGGTACGCCAGGCGATGCGGTCGTCCGGGAGCTGGTCAATGATCTCGGTGTCGAACTCCCGCCGCACGCCGCCGATTTTGGTGGTCCAGCGGTTGTGCTGGTCGTCGAGCTGGGTGACCTTCTCGACTCCCTCCATGAACTTCGGGAACTCCTCGAACTGTGTCCACTGGTTGTAGGCGGTGTGGACCGGAACCTCGACGTCCACCGTCTCCTTCACCGTGCTCATCGCTACGCCTCCTCAGTGGTGGCTCGCGCGGGTGACGAAGCCCGCGACGCGCATCTCGCGTAGTTCAGCGGGTGCCCGGTGACTGGCTTCTTAGACGGCGCCCACAGGGGTTTTCGGCTGTCCGGTACCACTCGCTTGTCTTCCCGCTCCTCCTCGGCGCGGGCAAGCGTCTCTTCAGCGCCAGGGCCAGGGCCAAGGAGACCCAGAAGCTGACGCTCGTCGAGCACGAGGCCTACGCCAACGGACTGCGGAAGAACGTCTTCGACGTCGTCCGCTGACACGGCTCCCGCGCTCGCTCTGCCGTCGCGTCACCGGAACGTGGCCCCTTCGGAACGACCTGGCCCGCGCGCCTTGGGCCCCATGCGCGGTCAGGTGTGAGTGGCGGTTGAAGAATGAGCGGTAGCGCTGGGGCGGCCGGCAACGGCGACGCGGTCCGACTAGGCCGGTTGGGTCTGACTGTCATCCCAGTGGCGGCGTTTCGCCCCGTTCGGATCGCAGGCAGGGGCTGCGACGGCCATGATGCCGCTGACTGGCGACGCCAACCGCGAGCATCGGGAGACACCCCCTAGTGAGTATGAGCAACGAAATCCACGGTGCGGCGGCAGCCGAGGACTCGTACGAAAACGAACTGCCGGTCAGGGGCCAGGAGCCCGGTGGCGTCGTGGTCAGGTGGCTGACGACCACCGACCACAAGACCATCGGCACCCTCTACCTGATGACCTCGTTCGCGTTCTTCCTCATCGGCGGGCTGATGGCGCTGGTGATGCGTGCCGAGCTGGCCCGGCCGGGGACCCAGATCGTGTCGAACGAGCAGTTCAACCAGGCGTTCACGATGCACGGCACGATCATGCTGCTGATGTTCGCGACGCCGCTGTTCGCCGGATTCACCAACTGGATCATGCCGCTCCAGATCGGCGCCCCCGACGTTGCCTTCCCGCGGCTGAACATGTTCGCCTACTGGCTCTACCTCTTCGGCTCACTGATCGCGGTGGCCGGCTTCCTCACCCCGGACGGCGCGGCCGACTTCGGCTGGTTCGCCTACACACCGCTGTCGGAGGCCGCTCACACCCCGGGCGTCGGCGGCGACATGTGGATCATGGGGCTGGCCTTCTCCGGCTTCGGCACCATCCTCGGTGCGGTCAACTTCATCACCACCATCATCTGCATGCGCGCCCCGGGCTTGACCATGTTCCGGATGCCGATCTTCACCTGGAACGTCCTGCTGACCGCTGTCCTGGTACTGCTGGCCTTCCCGATCCTGGCCGCCGCGCTGTTCGCCCTGGAGGCGGACCGCAAATTCGGTGCCCACGTGTACGACCCCGCCAACGGCGGCTCGCTGCTGTGGCAGCACCTCTTCTGGTTCTTCGGACACCCGGAGGTGTACATCATCGCCCTGCCGTTCTTCGGCATCGTCACCGAGGTCATCCCGGTGTTCGCCCGCAAGCCGATCTTCGGCTACATCGGCCTGGTCGCCGCGACCATCTCGATCGCCGGTCTGTCCGTGTCGGTGTGGGCACACCACATGTTCGTCACCGGAAGTGTGCTCCTGCCGTTCTTCTCGTTCATGACGTTCTTGATCGCCGTCCCGACCGGTGTGAAGTTCTTCAACTGGATCGGCACGATGTGGAAGGGCTCGCTGTCCTTCGAGACGCCGATGCTCTGGGCGATCGGCTTCCTCGTCACGTTCCTCTTCGGGGGGCTCACGGGCATCATCCTGGCCTCCCCGCCGATGGACTTTCATGTGTCCGACTCCTACTTCGTTGTGGCCCACTTCCACTACGTGGTCTTCGGCACGGTCGTCTTCGCGATGTTCGCCGGCTTCCACTTCTGGTGGCCCAAGTTCACCGGCAAGATGCTGGACGAGCGGCTCGGCAAGATCACGTTCTGGACGCTGTTCGTGGGCTTCCACGGCACCTTCCTCGTCCAGCACTGGCTCGGCGCCGAGGGCATGCCGCGCCGTTATGCGGACTACTTGGCGGCCGACGGCTTCACCGCCCTGAATTCCGTCTCGACGATCAGCTCGTTCCTGCTGGGCCTGTCGGTCCTGCCGTTCATGTACAACGTCTGGAAGACGGCCAAGTACGGCGTACCGGTCGGCGTCGACGATCCCTGGGGCTATGGACGCTCGCTGGAATGGGCGACCTCTTGCCCGCCGCCGCGGCACAACTTTCTCACCCTGCCCCGGATCCGCAGCGAATCCCCGGCATTCGACCTGCACCACCCCGAGATCGCCCAGCACGACGAGGCGAACCGCGGCAAACGCGATGTGGTGGAAGCGCCCGGCCAAGAGGGCGGCCGGCCTTGACGCCCCCGAGCCGTCACGAGCCCCGGCTGGACCGGGACAGTGCCGAACTCGCCAACGAGGTCGAGGGCTACCTCCTCGTCCAGGCGGAGCAAGAGCTGGCGCGGCGCGAGGCCGAAGCGCTCTGCGCGCGCCTCGACTGGCTCACGACGGGGCAGGCCGAAGAGCTTGCCCGCCACTACACCGAGCAGCGGCTCGGCCTGACCCGCCAGGCGCTCCAAGCCACGGCTGACCGGGCCCAGCGCCTGCGCGGCGAATACGAGATCCGCTACGCCGCACTGCGTCGCGCCTTGCTCAAACGGCATGCCGTGGGCGCCTGTCTCCTGCTCGTCTGTTCCACCGCAGCCGGCGCGGGGGCCCGTTTCCTGGCCCGCTGATGAAGGCGAGACCTTCGTCGTCGCGCAGGTCCGCCACCACGACTGCTTGCCCGGGCAAAGGCCGGAACCCGCTCGACGGCCGGCGACCGAGGTCTCATCCGCGCTCGCGGAGGTACGCCTCCAGCTCCGCGGCCCCGGTCAGCATCGCCCGACCGCGGGCGGACAGCCGGCCGTGCCAGTCGCGCAGGGCGCCCTCCAGGGGCTCCAGCCCACCGGCCGCCCGTACCTGGGCGAGCAGCGGGGCGATCTGCTCCAGCAGGTAGCCGCCCCGCCTGAGCTGGTGGGCCAGCCGGGCGTCCCGTACATCGGCCTCGTCGTAGACGCGGTACCCGGTCAGCGGGTCACGGCGCGGGCGTACCAGCCCGGCGCGCTCCCATTTGCGCAGCGTCGCGGGCCGGATGCCGAGCTTCCCCGCCAGCGGCCCGATGAACGTGCCGCCGGCCGCGGACGCCGCGGCCGGCTCGGGCCCTGCATCGGGCCCGGACGCGGTCGTGGGCTCCAGGTCGCGCAGGGCGCTCTCCACGGCCTGGAGGGTGCGGCGGTCGTCGAGGAGCTGGGCGTGGCTCTCGTCGATGAGGCGCAACGCCTCCTCGGCCGCGCCCTCGTTCACCGCCCGCATGATCGACGTCGCCGTCTGGTGGCCGTGGCCGGGCACCAGGGCCAGGAACGCGCGCAAGGCACCCGCGTGCAGCGAGGTGTAGGTGCGGTAGCCGTGGGGTGTGCGACCGGCGGCCGGAAGGATGCCGGCCTCCTCGTAGTTCCTGACCGCCTGCGTGGACAGACCGTGCCCGCGCGCCAGATCAACCGGCCTGAGGCGTTCGCCGTTTTGAAGGTTTTGTGCCATGACACCGCCATGATCGGGGAAAAGTTTCAACTGAGGGTTCAACGATACCGTTGAAGGCATGGCTACTGACATCAAGGACTCCGTCCATGCCGTAGAGGCCGCCGCCGTCATGGGGCTGCTCCCGGCCCGGCCGCGGCTGCTCGCCCTGGGCGAGCCGACCCACGGCGAGGACACTCTGCTCGACGTGCGCAACGAGCTCTTCCGGCAGTTCGTCGAGCAGGAGGGCTACCGGACGATCGCGATCGAGAGCGACTGCCTGAGGGGCCTGGTCGTGGACGACTACGTCACCTCGGGCACGGGCACCCTCGACGAGGTCATGGAGCACGGCTTCAGCCACGGGTTCGGCGCCTCCGCGGCCAACCGCGAGCTCGTGCGCTGGATGCGCGCCTACAACGACGGCCGGCCCGCGTCCGAGCAGCTCCGCTTCGCCGGGTTCGACGGCCCGCTGGAGATCACCCACGCCGCGAGCCCCCGGCAGGCCCTCACCGCACTCCACGGCTACCTCTCGACCTGGGTGGACGCGGACCTGCTCCCCTGCACCGGGGACACGCTCGACCGACTGCTCGGCGCCGATGACCGGTGGACCAATCCCGCCGCGATGATGGACCCGGCCCAGTCCGTGGGGCAGTCGGCCGAGGCCGGTCAACTGCGGCTGCTCGCCGACGACTTGGTGGCGCTGCTCGACACCCGGATACCGCACCTGATCACGGCGACCTCACGGGACGACGTGGACAGGGCGCGCCTGTACGGGCGCACCGCGACCGGCCTGCTGCGCTACCACCACTGGATGGCCGACACCTCACCGGCCCGTATGACCCGGCTGTGCGCGCTGCGGGATTTGATGATGGCCCACCATCTCCTTGCCCTCGCCGCGCGGCGCCCGGCACTCGCCCACGCCCAAAACTCCCATCTTCAGCGGGCGAAGAGCACGATGCAGATGTGGCAGGGGCCGGTGGAGTGGTGGAGCGCCGGTGCGCTCGTGAGCGACCGGCTCGGCGAGGGGTACGCCTTCGTGGCCACGGCCCTCGGCACGATCCGGCACCAGGGGGTGGATACGCCGCCGCCGGACACCGTCGAAGGAGTCCTCTACACGCTCCCGGAGGACCGCTGCGTCATCGACGCCCCGCGGCTGGCCTCCACCCTCGGCGACACAGTCCCCGCGCCCCGCGTATCCCCCTGGTTCGGCTACGCCCCGCTCGCCCCGGCCCACCTGGCGGACATCGACGGCCTCCTGTTCGTCAGGGACGTTCCGCAGAGCTAGCCCCGCCCTCAGCAGTCCGGCCTGACGGGGCGCCTCGAATGCGAGGGAGGCGCCCCGCGCCCCTGCCGCCCGAGTGGTGTGCAGCCGAAGAACTGGCTGACTACCGGGCGGGGAGGCAGGTCGCCTGCCGGTAGTCCTTTGGTGGCATGCCACAGGCGGTTCGGAAGGTACGGGTGAAGTCGGCTGCGTGAGGGAAGCCGCAGCGGGCGGCAATGGCGTGGATGGGGGTGGTGCGCCAGGTGGGGTCGGCGAGTTCGCGGCGGGCGCGTTCGAGGCGTTGTCGGCGGATCCAGGCGGCGACGGTGGTCTCTTCGTGTTGGAAGAGGCGGTGGACGTAGCTGGTGGAGATGTGGTGCGCGGCTGCGATCACCGGGGGCCGCAGGTCCGGGTCGGCCAGATTCCGATGAATGAAGGCTTGGATGCGCAGGATCAGAGCGCGTCGGTGGGATTCGGGCGGTACGTGGTCGCCGGCTTCCAGGTGGTGGGCGAGAGTGGCGGTGAGCAGGTCCAGGGCCACCGTGCCCAGCCGAGTGGTGTCTGCGGGCTGATAGTGCGTGGTGTCAGTGGCCAGGCGCATGAGGAACTGCGCGAGCAGGCCGCCGATTCCTTCCCGGCCGGATAAGGAACGGGCGAGAAGGCGGTCAACGCTGTGGGGAGGAAAGGGCAGTAGCTGTTTGGGTATGCCCATTCCCACCGATGTCACGGCGCCGGCTGCGGTCTCCCAGGGTCGTGAGGTGTCGACGGCATACATCTGCTGTGCACCGTGCGCGGCTTCGTGGCCGCCATGGCGAATTCCCAGGGTTCCGCGCAGGAGGAGAGCGAGGGTTTAACACTCCGGGTCGGATTGCCGGATCAGCTTGGCTGTCCGCAGGCCCGTGACCGGCTGAACCTTCGTCGGCACCACCGATACCGGCCCCAGCTGGAGACTGCGCCTTGTGGGCCATGCCTGCTCACACGTTCTGGACGCTCCCAGCGGACCGCATGACCACCGGCAGCGGCACCCGTTACGAACTGACCGTCCTCCAGCCGCCGTTCACCGTGCACGCGGCGGGACTCCCGCCCAACGATCCAGCCCGGGCTGCCGCGTTCGCCCGCTCGCTGGACGCGGTCGACGAGGTGATCGAAGACCTCGGCCCCCGCAAGCAGAGCGCCACCCATACGGTCACCACCCGGGCCGATCTGGACGTCGTCCGGGCCGGGGCGTGGGGCAACCTCATGTCGGTCTCCGATCCGGCGTTCGCGGACGACGGCAACGACATGCCGCTTCTCGCCGAGGCCACCCGCCTGCGCAGGCGATTCCCCGACGCGCGGATCGTGGGCCGGGTGGAAGTCCACTGCGGCGCCGAGCACACCGAGGACCTCGTATGGCTCCCGGACGGCACCATGTTCCACGCCTGCGGCTGGCCCGGCGACGAACCGTTCGTCGTCGCCGGGGACCCCCGTGCCGTAATGGCGGCCCTCGGCGTCACCGCGGAAGTCCTCGACGACCTTGAGGTGTACTTCGATCTGGACGACGAGCCGAACCAGAACGACTGGGGCGCGCTCGCTACCGCATGCCTCGGGGACGCCGACCCGTGGGGCAGGCCCGACCTGGACGCCTCGACACTGCGCGTGCGGCGCAGCGAGCACGCCACCCGCCACATGGAATCCCTTTACTTCATCACCGGCTGAGGCCCCTTGCCTGGCATTGAGCGCCTGCCCTGGACCTGCGGGACGTCCCTGGAGCGGATCAGAACTTCACGGTGGAGACCGTGTAGACCACCGGGTGCCCCGGCTCGTCGTAGCTGACCATGATCCGCTGGGAGGGGTGCGGTGCCCGGTCCGTGGTCGTCGTGCCGGCCCACGGGCCGTCGGTGCCCAGGTCCCAGCCGACCTTGGCCGCCTGGCCGGGCGGGATGGTCCTCCGGTCCTTCTTGAGGGCGGCGGTGCTGGTGCCGACGGCCGCGAGGTAGTGCTCCAGGCCCCACTCGTTGGTCCGGAACTGCACGAACAGCGCGCTGGTCTGCCAGGAGTTGGTCTCGTAGTAGTAGACCGGGGTGGAGCCGACCGGTACCGGGACGTTGTAGATCCGCTGCTGGACCTTGGAGGGGAAGGCATTGGTCAGGCCGGTGGCGGCGGCCTCCAGCTCCTTGCCCTCACCGCTGTCGCGGCTCTGCTCGGCGGAGATGACGATATATCCGGCCGGGATCGCGATCAGCAGGAAGACGATCAGCGCCATCAGCAGCGGACGCCGGCGCTTGGCGCGCGGCGGCGCGGGCGGCTGGTGGTCGTCGTGCACGGAGTGCAGGTCGGTGTCGGTCATCGGCGGCCGGCCCGTTCATAGCGTTCGTGGCGCTCGACGCGGCGCCGGTTGGCACGCCGGAAGCGGCGGGCCACCAGGCGGGCCAGATCGGCGGCGCCGACCATGCCGGCCTCGGGACCCAACTGGGCCTTGGCGATGGTGGCTTCGGGGCGGTAGCCGCGGCCGGTGAGCTGGCGCCGGAAGGCGTCCCTGGCCGGGGCGATCAGCAGGTCGTCGGCGGCGCTGACGCCACCCCCGATGACGAAGCAGGACGGGTCGAGCGCGGCGGCGAGGTTGGCGATGCCGACGCCGAGCCACTGGCCGATCTCCTGGAGGAGCTCGACGCACATCGCGTCGCCCTCCCGGGCCAGCTCGGTGATCAGCGGCCCGGTGATGTCGCCGACACGGCCGCCGACCCGCTCGATGATGTTGTACGCGACCGGGGAGTCGGCGGCGGCCAGCTCACGGGCCTCGCGCACCAGGGCGTTGCCGGAGCTGTACTGCTCCCAGCAGCCGCGGTTGCCGCACGGGCAGCGGTGGCCGCCGGGGACGACCTGCATATGGCCGAATTCACCGGCCACGCCGTACTTGCCGCGCTTGACCGCGCCGTCCTCCAGGATCGCGCCGCCGATGCCCGTACCGAGCGTGATCATGACGAGGTGGTCCTGGCCGCGGCCGGCGCCGAAGCGCCACTCCGCCCAGGCGGCGGTGTTGGCGTCGTTGTCGACCATGACGGGGACGGCCAGGCGGCCGGCGAGGCGGTCGCGCAGGGGCTCGTTGCGCCAGTTCAGATGCGGGGCGAAGAGCACCTTGCTGCGGTCCGCGTCGACCCAGCCGGCCGCGCCGATACCGACGGCGTGGACGTCGTGCCGGTCGGAGAGATCGAGCACCAGCTCGGTGATGGTGTCCTCGACGACCTGCGGACTCTTGGACTTGTCCGGCGTCTCGGTGCGGACCTTCTCCAGGATGGCGCCGTCGGCGTCGACCACCCCCGCCATGACCTTGGTGCCGCCGATGTCGATGCCGACGGTGGGCACCCGGGGGGCGGTCAACAGCGAGCGCCGCTCGCGGGTGCCGACCGTGCGCAGCACGGTGGCTCTGGCGGATCCTCGGTGCACCCGGTCCCGGTACATGCTCATCGACCCACCTCTTCGCCGGTGCTCCCCCACTGCCCGAAGGGCGTGGGTGGTGCCCCCATGCGGCTGCTGCGTGCTCGCAAGAGTCGTCTCGTCCCTGCGGGTCTCGGGAGGCCGGGGCCTCGATGTGCTGGTTCGCTGCGATTGTGCATCACCCGCACCGTTCCGCGCACCGCGACGGAGAGTGACGCGCCCCGCGCGGCCCGGGGGCCTGCGCGGGGCGCGATGAAGATCACTCGGGCCGGTGACCGCCGGGGAATTCCGGTGTCGCGGTGCGGGCCAGCTCATGACTGAGCTGTTCCAGCTCGCTGCCGCCCGCCATTTGGCGGGTCAGCTCCTCCAGGGCGATCTCCGATTTGGCGTGGCTGCCGGCCATCGTGCCCCGCTTGAGCAGCACGAAGCGGTCGCCGACGAGATAGGCGTGATGCGGATTGTGGGTGATCAACACCACGCCGAGTCCGGCGTCCCGGGCGGCCGCGACGTACTTGAGGACGACGCCGGACTGCTTGACGCCGAGCGCCGCGGTCGGCTCGTCCAGGACGAGGACCTTGGCGCCGAAGTAGACGGCGCGGGCGATGGCGACGCACTGCCGCTCGCCGCCCGAGAGGGTGCCGATGGGCTGGTCGACATCGCGCAGGTCGATGCCCATCCGCAGCAGCTCACTGCGGGTGGTCTCGCGCATCGTCCGGACATCGAGCCGCTTGAACGGGCCGGCGCCGGTGGTCGGCTCGGAGCCGAGGAAGAAGTTCCGCCACACCGGCATGAGGGGGACCACGGCGAGGTCCTGGTAGACGGTGGCGATGCCGCGGTCCAGGGCCTCGCGCGGGGAGGCGAGGGTGGCCTCCTCCCCGTCGATGGTGAAGGAGCCGGCGTCATGCCGGTGCAGCCCCGCGATGATCTTGATGAGGGTGGACTTGCCGGCGCCGTTGTCGCCGAGCACACAGGAGATCTCTCCCGCGTGCACCTCCAGCGAGACACCTTCCAGGGCCCGGACGTTCCCGTAGTACTTGCTGACGTCGGTCAGCTCGACCAGCGCTGTCATGCCTTTTCCTCCGCCCGCTTGCGGACCCATGCGTTCAGGAGCGTGGCGAGCAGCAGCATCGCGCCGAGGAAGAACTTGTACCAGTCCGGATTCCACTGCGCGTAGACGATGCCCTTGCTGGCCATACCGAAGATGAAGGCGCCGACGGCGGCACCGATCGCCGAGCCGAAGCCGCCGGTCATCAGACAGCCGCCGACCGCCGCGGCGATGATGTAGAGGAACTCGTTGCCCACGCCGTCGCCGGACTGGATCGCGTCGTACGAGAACAGCAGATGCTGTCCGGAGACCCAGGCGGCGAAGGCGACGCCCATGTAGAGGCCGATCTTGGTCTTGGTGACCGGGACACCCACGGCCCGCGCGGCGTCGGCGTTACCGCCCACCGCGAAGATCCAGTTGCCGACGCGGGTGCGCAGCAGGATCCAGGTGGCGACCGCGACCAGCACCAGCCACCACAGGATGGTGACCTGGATGTCCACGCTCCCCAGGGTCAGATGCGAGGCGAAGAGCGTACGGGCCGACTCGAAGCCCTCCATGTCGGCGATGGTCTTCGTCGAGACCGTGCCGCTGATCAGCTTGGTGAAGCCGAGGTTGAGGCCGGTCAGCATGAAGAAGGTGCCGAGCGTGATGATGAAGCTGGGCAGTTTCGTACGGGTCAGCAGCAGGCCGTTGAACGCCCCGATGGCGAGGGTGACCAGCAGCGAGACACCCACGCCCACCCAGGTGTTGGCAGTCATCTGGTAGCTGAACATCGACGAGATCAGCGCCGAGCTGACGACCATGACACCGGCCGACAGATCGAATTCCCCGCCGATCATCAGCAGCGCCACCGGCACGGCCATGATGCCGATCGTCGACGACGCGTAGAGCACGGTGGAGAGGCTGGCGGCCCGCAGGAACGGCTCGGCGACGATCGAGAAGAAGACGAAGACCGCGGCGGCACCGACGACGGAGCCCAGTTCGGGGCGGCCCATCAGCCGTCGGGCCAGGGAGCGGTGCAGCAGCCGTTCGTCGCCGCCGCTCTTGGCCGGACCGGCCGGCTGAAGTGGTGGTGCGTCCGCGTGGCTCATCGGGTCCCCCGCTTCGTGTAGTCCTCCAGTGCGGCGGCGTCCTTCTTGGTGATCACCTGGGGCCCGGTGAGCACCGGCTTGCCACCGCCGAGGACGTCGGAGTTGTACTTGTAGAGCCACAGCAGGTCGACGGCCTGGTAGCCCTGGAGGTAGGGCTGCTGGTCGACGGCGAAGCCGAGGGTGCCGTCCTTCAGACCGGTCGCGACCTGGGCGTTGAGGTCGAAGGTGTCGATCTCGGCCTTGCTGCCGGCCTGCTCCTTGGCCTTGACGGCCGTGGCGGCGAAGGGCGCGCCGAGCGTGACGACGGCGTCGAGGGCGCTGTCCGACTGGAGCTTGGACTCGATCGAGGACTGCACATCGGGCATGTTGGTGCCCTCGACATACAGCTTCTGAAGATCGCCCTTGAAGGTCTTCTTGGCGCCGTCGCAGCGCTGCTCATGGCCGACATTGCCCTGCTCGTGCAGGATGCACAGGGCCTTCTTGCGGCCGCGCTTGTTCAGCTCCTCGCCGACCGCCTCGCCGGCCACCGTCTCGTCCTGCCCGATGTGGCTGAGCGCCCCGAACGCCTTGGACTCCTCGGCGCCGGAGTTCACCGTGATCACCGGGATGCCGGCCTTCTCGGCCTTGGCGACGACGTCCTTCATGGCGTTGGGCTTGGCCAGCGAGACGATCAGCCCGTCGACCTTCTGGTCGATGTAGGACTGCACCAGCTGGCTCTGCCGCTGGGCCTCCTTGTCGTGCCCGTAGACGAACTTGATGTTGTCCTTGACGGCGGCCTGCTGGGCGCCGTTCTGCACGATGTCCCAGAAGGTGTCGCCGTCTCCCGAGTGGGTGACCATCGCAAACGTCCACCTGGGGGTGTTCACCGCGGCCTTGCCGCCGGCGGCCTTGGCGGCCCGCTCCTGCTCGGCGCGCAGACCTCCGGTGCTGCTGCATCCCGCCAGGGAGGCGCCCAGCGCCGCCGCCAGCACGGCGCCGATGACGCGTCCCCTTCTCCGAACCCGTGCCACGAGGACTCGCCCTTCCCGCTGATCTTGCCGTGTCGGCTGCGTTGGTCGTATTCGCTGTCCGGCCGGTCCGGCCGGCCGCTGTGTGGTGTCGTCCACCGGTACCGGCCGGCCGGTACCGACCGGCCAAGTATCCGTGACCGGTGATCTGTCCCGGTTCATGGGGTCCCGTCTTCCCTGGGGCGTCACCGGGTGCCTCGCCCGGTGTACTCGGTGAGCTTGGGTACGTCCTTCTCGGTGACCAGGGCGGGCCCGGTGAGCACCGGCTTGCCGCCGCCGAGGACGTCGGCGTTGGTCCTGTGGAGCCAGAGCAGATCCACCGCCTCGTAGCCCTGGAGGTAGGGCTGCTGGTCGACGGCGAAGGTGAGGTCCTTGGCCTTGAGCAGCTTGACGACGGCGGAGTTCAGGTCGAAGGTCGCGATCTGTGCCCGGCTGCCGGCCTCCTCCTTGGCCTTGAGCGAGATCGCCGCCATCGGCGCACCGAGCGTGACGATCGCGTCGATGGCGGTGTCGGACTGGAGCTTGGCCTCGATCGAGGACTGCGAGTTCGGCGCGTTGGTGCCGTCCACATCGAGGTTCTCGACCGTTCCGCGGAAGCCCTTGCGGACGCCGGCGCAGCGGTCCTCCAGCGACACATTGCCCTGCTCGTGGATGACGCAGAGCACCTT
Source organism: Streptomyces lydicamycinicus (assembly GCF_000829715.2). NCBI lineage: Bacteria > Bacillati > Actinomycetota > Actinomycetes > Kitasatosporales > Streptomycetaceae > Streptomyces > Streptomyces lydicamycinicus. The sequence continues at coordinate 133,177 of NZ_BBNO01000008.1, forward strand.
CTTCGCCTTCCGCTCGTTCAGCTCGTCGCCGACCGCGCGGCCGGCCACCGACTCGTCCTGTCCGATGTGGGTGAGCGCCCCGTACGCCGCGGAGAACTCGCCACCGGAATTGACGGTGATGACGGGGATGCCCCGCGCCACGGCCTTGCGGACGGCCGCCTTGACGGCGTGCGGCTTGGCGAGGGTGACGATCAGCCCGTCCACCTTCTGATCGATGTACGACTGGATCAGCGCCGCCTGCTGGGCGCCTTCCTTGTCGTGCGCGTACAGGAACTTCACCTTGTCCTTGGCGGCGGCCTGCTGGGCGCCGTTCTGCACGATGTCCCAGAAGGTGTCGCCGTCGCCGGAGTGGCTGACCATGCCGATGGTCATGCGCGGGGTTGCGGCGTCCTTGCCGGCGGCGTCGGGGTCGCCGGCGAAGCCGCACCCGGTGGCGAGCGCGGCGGTTGCCAGTAAAGCGGCTGCGCTGCGCACAGCGACACTGCGGACAGCGAGGGGGCCAGTCGTACGCACGCCGATCATCGTGGGACCGCCTTTTCTCCCGGCCGCCGGAATGCGGCTGGAGGAGTTTGTAACGGCGCGCGCGGAGCCGCGTCAATGGTTTGTCAGAACATTCTGACGAATGCGGGTCGCGAGGGGTCTACAGAACGGGCTTTTCGGGCAATACGGCGCGCCCGGCCGTGCTCAGACGGACGGGGTGGCCGGTCCGGCGGCCGTCGGGGGCAGCGCCCGCTCGACTCAGGGCCGCACCAGCAGCTGGAACTCGAAGGCGTAACGGGACGCCCGGTAGACGTGTGAGCCGAATTCGACCGCGCGCCCGGTGTCGTCGAAGGTGGTCCGCTGCATCGTGAGCAGCGGGGCGCCCTCGGGCTCATCGAGCCGCTCGCCCTCCTCCACGGTCGCGGCACGGGCACCGACGGCCTGCCGGGCGCTGTGCAGGGTGATCCCGGCCGACCGCATCAGGCGGTAGAGGCCGGTCTCCTCCAGCTCGGCGGTCTTCAGCTCGATCAGCCCGGCGGGGAGGTGGTTCCGCAGATGCGCCACGGGCTCACCGTGAGCCAGCCGCAGCCGCTCGACCAGCGCGACCTCCGCCCCCTCGGCGATCCCCAGCGCGGCGGCGACCTCGGCATCGGCCTCGGTGGTGGTGTTGAGCAGCACCCGGGTGGCCGGCTTCTGCCCGGCCGCCTCCAGGTCGTCGTAGAGGCTGCTCAGCTCCAGGGGGCGCTTGACCTGGCTGTGGACGACCTGGGTGCCGATACCGCGGCGGCGCACCAGCAGGCCCTTGTCGACCAGCGACTGGATCGCCTGCCGCACCGTCGGCCGGGACAGGCCGAGCCGGCCGGCCAGCTCGATCTCGTTGCCGAGCAGGCTGCCGGGCGCCAGCTTCCCGTGCTCGATCGCGGCCTCCAGCTGCTGGGACAGCTGAAAATACAACGGGACCGGACTGCTCCGGTCCACGCTGAACTGGACGGGGCCGTCGGCGCCCAGGGCTTGTTCCGTATCGCGTTTCCCCACGCTCGCGAGCGTATCCGCCCCGGCAGATGACGGGAAGTCCGGAGGTCACATTGTCCGGACAAGACGGACCGTGCACGGTCGCCCGGCCTGCCCGCCCGGCCGGGAAACGGGGCGCGGCACGTCCGGTCGTGCCGTACAGGCCGTCCCGTACGCCGGAATACTGGGCGAGGACAGCCGTGACCGCACACCGGGCCGGGCGCCACCGCCCGCGCCCCGACCACCCGCATGTCCCGGAGGAGCCTCATGCCCATTCGCCGCGTCGTCCCCGACATCCACTCCGACGACCTGGCCGGAAGCCGTGCGTTCTACGGCCTGCTGGGGTTCGAGGAGGTCATGAACCTGGGGTGGGTCATGACCCTCGCCTCCCCCGCCAACCCCACCGCCCAGCTCATCTTCATGACCCACGACAAGACCGCCCCCGTCACCCCCGACATGAGCATCGAGGTCGACGATGTGGACGCGGCCTACGCCGCCGTCCTGGCCGCCGGCGCGCCGGTCGTCCGGCCGCTCCAGGACGAGGAGTGGGGCGTCCGCCGCTTCTTCGTCCAGGACCCCAACGGCCGGGTCGTCAACGTCCTCGGCCACCGGCCTTCGGCGGGCGGCACCGGGAGCGACTGAGCTGCCGCCACTGACGGCCGGCCCGCCCTAGGCCTCGGCACCGGCGCCCGCGGGCCCGTTGAGCGTCATCGCCGTCCCCTGCGCCACCGCACACACGCTCTCCGCCCCCTCCCCGTCGAGCACGGTCAGCTCGCAGCGGCACACGGCCTGCCGGCGCCCGGCCTGGACGACCTGGGCGCGGGCCCGCAGCGTCCGGCCGAGCGCCGGGCGCACGTACTGGATGGAGAAGCCGCCAGTGACGATGGCCGGGCCCAGGGCCGTGGCCGCGGCGAAGGTGAGGGTGTTGTCAGCGGCGTACGACAGCACCCCGCCGTGCACGAACCCGTGCTGCTGGAGGAGTTCCTCGCGGATATCGATCTCCAGCGTCGCCGTACCCTCCCCGAACTCGGTGATCCGCGCCTGCACCAGCCTGCTGAACGGCTGTGCCGCCAGCCCCTGTTGCGCCGCCGCGAGATCGAACGCCGCACTCGCCTGCACCGAACCGGCCATCTCACCCTCCGCCTCTCGTCCCGCATCCGGAAGTCCGACCCGATATTAGAGCCGACTCTCCAAAACAGCACGCAGCCGCTACCGGCCCGCTACTTCATCCAGGCGTCCTCGTACTTCCGGTACGTCCCGTCGTGGGTGGCGAGGTGAACCCACTGGTCCACATACGCCTTGAACTCGTCGTCACCGCGGGGCAGGGCGTAGGCCTTCTCGGAGAAGGTGAAGGGCTTGTCCGGGTGGAGCGAGCAGAGTTCGGGGTGGATCTTGGCCTGATAGCGGGTCTCGCTTGCGTCGGTCATCATCACATCGGCGCGGCCCGCGATGATCTCGTCGAAGATCGTGGTGTTGTCCGGATGGACCGTGAGGGTCGCCCGGTGGATCTGGGCGCGGGCGAACTCCTCGTTGGTGCCGCCCGGGTTGACGATGACGCGCGTGCCGGGCCGGTCGATCTGCGCCAGCGTCCGGTACTTGTCCTTGTCCGTGCAGCGCACCAGCGGCGTCTTGCCGTCGGTGCGGGTGGGTTCGCTGAAGTACACCGAGCGGGCGCGCGGGAGGGTGACCGAGACACCGCCCATGGCGATGTCACAGCGGCCGGCCGACAGATCGCCGACGAGCCGGGCCCAGGTCGTGGCCACATAACGCGGGGTGGCGTCGAGGCTCTTGGCCAGATCCCCGGCCATCTTGATGTCCACACCGCTGTACCTGCCCGTCGCCGGGTCGCGGTGTGTGAACGGGCGGTAGTCACCCGTGGTGCAGACGCGCAGCACCCCGTGCCGGGGGACGGCATCGAGGGCCGACGGCTTCCCGGCGGCGGTGGCTCCCCGTACGGCGGCGGGGGCGTCCGAGGCCGCCGGGGCGGCGGCGGTGACGGCGAGCAGACAGGCGAGGGCGGAGAGCGTGACGGCGCGCTTCATGGGGGCTCCTGTGACTCCGGTACGCGGCGACTCGGTCGCATGATCGAAGCGCTCAGAGTGGCAGAGCCCGGGGTCCGGGAGAACCCCCCGACCGGCCCGTGGGATGGCCCGACGGGCCGGGCGGCGGCACACCGACGCGCCGTCAGCCCTCCTACCGCACGCGCGCCGTCGGTCCGCTCAGAAGTCCACCGTGCCGCGGATCGCCGGACGCTCCGGGGCGGCCTCCTCCAGGCGGGCGAGGAGATCGGCGGCGCGCTTGGCAACGGTGTCACGGTCGCCGTCGGAGAGGGCCGCGCCCATGCCGACGGCGACGGCACCGGCAGCGATCCACTCCGGCGCGCTCTCTACCGTCACCCCACCCGTCGGCAGCAGCGGCACCTGCGGCAGCGCGGCACGGACCTCCGTCAGCCAGGCCGGGTCGTGTCCCGAGGCGGGGAACAGCTTGAGCGCGTCCGCCCCGAGCTCCAGCCCGCGGACCATCTCGGACGGCGTCGACACCCCGGGGAAGACCGGGACGCCATAGCGGTGGCCGGTGCGGATGACCTCGGCGTCCAGGCGCGGCGAGACCAGGAAACGGGCACCCGCGTCGACCGCCATCCGGGCCGATACCGCGTCAAGGACCGTGCCGGCGCCGATGACCGCGTCGTCCCCCAGCTCCCGGGTGAGGGTGGTGACCGCTTCCAGGGCGAAGGGGGTGGTGAGGGATATCTCCAGGCTGGTGATGCCCGCGGACAGCAGGGTGTCGGCGGTGGCGCTGGCCTCGTCGTAGGTCTGGCTGCGGACGATGGCGAAAACACGCTGCGCCAGTGCGGCCCGGGTGATTTCCCAGCGATACACGGCAGTTCGCCGTCCTTCCTTGTCTCCGACGCTCCATGCCGCCTCGCCTTGGCCTACAGCGGATACGGCATGTTCCGGGGCGTGCCGCAGCAGCTGACCACACATGGTCTTTTTCCGCCGATGCCCGCCCGCTCCTCGTTTTCACCAAAACGCTACCGGGAGCCACTGACAATCCTCTCTCGGGGGTGCGCCCCGTGCGCCCCTTCTGCCAAGAATGAGGAGAAGAGGCAGGTCGGAGGGGGCGCACGGCACAGGCGCGCAGCATGGCGCACGGAACGGGTGCGCAGCACGACGGCGGCCGGGGTGCGTGTGCACCCCGGCCGCCGCGGGTTCCGGGTCACGGGCTCAGCCGGCCCGTCACCCCTGGTGTTCTGTTGTCCCGTTGCCCTGGTGTCGCGGGCCGGCCGGCCGCTCGGCCCGCCGGTCCGTCGGCCTCAGCAGCCGCGGTCGACGAGATCGAACGTCTTGTAGTGGTCGGCGGTGTAGTAGTCCTCGTTCTTCTTCTCGCCGGCCACGATGCGCCGCGCACCGCGGTCGGGCGAGCCCGGAGTGACGACGGTGAACTCGTGGTAGTAGCCGGTGCTCTGGGACGGCAGGATGCCCTCCCGGTTGTCGAAGACCGTGCCGTCCTGCGGATACGGGTAGGGCCCGCCCTTCTCGATCAGATCGAGGGTGTCGTGGGCCTGCGAAGGCAGCTTGGAGTGGCAGACCTTGCCGACGTCCTGGACGTGCACGGACGCGATATGCGCCGTCGTGGCGTACGAGGTGGCCGCGTGCGTCGTGGCGACGGCAGGGGTGGCGGTGACCGCGGTCCCGCCAATGAGAAGGGCCGAAGCGAGGGCGCCGACGGCGCCGAACCTGGTGATCCGTGGGGGGATTCTCATGCCTTCCAGGATGACGCGCGTAGACATGATCCTGTCAATGCCAACAGGCGGAAGTTTTCCGGGAGTTCACAAGCCCGCCCCACCAACTCCCGCAAATTTCCGCATATCAGGGACCACGCCTGCGCGGGTCGCCTCGCCGCGAGCCGCTCGGGCCGGAGCCTGTGCGGGTGAACGAACGGCGGGGCCGGGGCGGACCCGTACCTGTCGGGGCGGATCAGCCGCACCACGATCACGGGACGTCGACCGGTGAAGGCCGGGAGCCGCCGCGACGGCAGCGCGCCGGTTTTGCCTATGAGGCAAATCTTTTGCCCGAGAGGTGAAAGGTCGCTATACCGGGGATATGACCGAGCTCCCCGACGAGCCCGCCGGCGCTTCGCCGGATGAGCTGTCCACCGTTGCGCCGCGCCTGCGTGACCTGCGGCGACGCAGTGGTCTCACGCTGGAGACCGCGGCCCGGCTGGTGGGGCTCTCGCCTGCGCATCTGTCGCGGCTGGAGACCAATCAGCGCCAGCCTTCGCTGCCGATGCTGCTGGCGCTGGCCCGTACCTATGGCACCACGGTATCCGACCTGCTCGGCGAGACCGCTCCGGAGCGGGACCCCATCGTGCGGGCCGGGCGGGCGGAGCCGTCGGAGGCGGGCGGCTGGACGTACTGGACCGCGGGCGGTGCCGGGCGGGCGATGCAGGCGCTGCGGGTACTGGTGCCGCAGCGGGCGCAGGGCGATCTGGTGCGGGTCCATCCCGGCGAGGAGTGGCTGTACGTCCTCAAGGGGCGGCTGCGGCTGACGCTCGGCACGGCCGTGCATGTGCTGGATCCGGGGGACGCGGCGCACTTCGACTCACTGACGCCGCACCAGATCTCCGCCGCCTCGCCGGGCGGGGCGGAGCTGTTGTTCGTCCACACGCTCCTCCAGAGCGGGGCCGCCGAGCTGTGCCTCGGCGACGACACCAGGCGCCGCGGGCTGTGAGCCCCAGGCACCGTTTTTGAGGGAAGGACCCACCGTGGTGCCCGATCAGACCGTTCCTGCCACTCCCCCGTCGTCGGAAGCGCCCGCCGAGGCCGGGCGCGACCGGAAGTACGTCGAGAACAAGCCACCGCGCGGGCTGTATGTGCGGGTGTTCATCTATGTCATCGCGACGCATGTGCTGTTGGCGATGATGAGCCTTGTGGTGATCGCCGCACAAAACCGGTAGGGGCGCTCCGCGGGCGGTGGCAACGTCCATCCCTTCTGTCCGAAAGTCCATTGCCCCGGTGGGGTGGCCAGGTGAAGCCTGCTGGCGCGAAGAGGTCGCACGACTCCCGTCCCTGAACCTCGCCGCACCGAGGAGGACCGAAGGATGCACCGTACGCGCACCGCGGCGGCCACCGCGCTGGCCATGGCCCTGGCCCTGATCCCCCTGACGGGCATGGCGGGGCCGCCGGGCTCCGGCGGGAAGCCAGGGCGGGACGGCGCCGGGGACCACCCCGGAGCCGCCGTGTCCCGGAGTATCTCGCCCACGCCCCGGTCCGTCCGGAGCCGGTCCGACCGGGTCGCCGTCACCCCGTCCGTGACGGTCGTCGCCGGGCCGCGCGCCGATGCGGCGGCACTGGCCGTCGTCGAGAAGTCGCTGAAGGACGCCGGTGCACAGCGGGTCGTGCGGGCCGAACGGGCGCCGGGCGGCGGTCAGTTGTCGGTGTATGTGGACGGTGCGGGCGCGGCGCGGGCGCTGGCGGAGCTGGGCGCGCCGGGTGCCGACGAGCTCCCCGCCGAGGGGTATGCGCTCGCCGTCGGCGCGGGGCGGATCGCGCTGGCGGGCAAGGACGGCGCCGGGACCTACTACGCGGCGCAGTCCCTGCGGCAACTGCTGCCGCACGCGGAGCGGCCAGGGGCCCGGGTACCGGGCACCGTCGTACGGGACTGGCCGGCCACCCCGTTGCGCGGCGTCATCGAGGGGTTCTACGGCACCCCGTGGTCGCACCGGGCCCGGCTCGACCAGCTCGACTTCTACGGTGCGCACAAGATGAACCTCTATGTGTACTCGCCGAAGGACGATGCCTATCTGCGGGAGAAGTGGCGGGATCCGTACCCCGCGGACCAGTTGGCGCAGATCGAGGAGCTGGTGGACCGGGCGCAGGTGCGGCATGTGGAGTTCACCTATGCGCTCTCCCCGGGGCTGTCCGTCTGCTACAGCTCCGACGCGGATCTCCGGGCGCTGACCGCCAAGTTCGAGACGTTGTGGGACATCGGGGTGCGCACCTTCGCGGTGCCGTTGGACGACATCAGCTACACGGACTGGAACTGCGCGGCGGACAAGGACCGGTTCGGGACCGGTGGCGGGGCGGCCGGCGCCGCGCAGGCGCATCTGCTCAACCGCGTCAACCAGGAGTTCATCGCCCGGCATCCGGACGCCGAACCGCTCCAGATGGTGCCGACCGAGTACTACGACGTGCAGCCGTCGCCGTACAAGAAGGCGCTGGCCACCCAGCTGGACAAGGACGTGCTGGTGGAGTGGACGGGGGTGGGGGTGATCGCACCGACGATGACCGTCGCCCAGGCCCGGCAGGCCCGGGAGGTCTTCGGGCACCCGATCCTGACCTGGGACAACTACCCGGTCAACGACTATGTGACCAACCGGCTGCTGCTCGGGCCGTTCAACGGCCGGGAGAAAGGGCTGCCGGCGCAGCTGGCGGGGATCACCGCGAACCCGATGATCCAGCCCGCGGCGTCCAAGCTCGCGCTGTACACGGTGGCGGACTACGCGTGGAACGACACGGCGTATGACGCCCGGACGTCCTGGGGCGGGGCGATCGAGGAGCTGGCCGGCGGTGACGCCCGTACGGCACGGGCGCTGCGGGCCTTCGCGGACGCGCATTACGCCTCCTCGCTCAACCCGCGACAGGCGCCCGAACTCGCAGCCGCCATCGAGGAGTTCGGCAAGGACGGTGAGGCGCGGCGGCTCGATGCGGTGCTGCGGAACCTTCAGGAGGCACCGGCGGTGCTGCGTAACCGGCTCGCCGACCGGGGCTTCGTGCAGGACAGCGCGCCGTGGCTGGACGCGACCCGGGCCTGGGGCATCGCGGCCCGGACGGCACTGCGGCTGATCGAGGCGACCAAGGCGGGCGATGGCGCGCGGGCCTGGCAACTACGTCAGCAGATCCCGGAGTTGGTACGGACGGCCAGGTCATTCGTGTACGTGGACATGACCGGGAAGCGGATTCCCGTGCTGGTAGCGGACGGGGTGCTGGACACCTTCGTCGAGGACGCGGTGGCCGCCCACGACCGGGCGCTGGGCGTCACCGGCCGCCCCAAGGGCTCGACGGATCTCTCCGTCTACCAGGACAACGCGGTCTCCCGTATGACCGACGGCGATGACGCCACGTACTTCTGGAGCGGCGCGGGGCCCAAGACCGGTTCCTTCGTGGCGCTGGATCTGCACGCCGAGCGTCCGCTGGGGGCGGTCACCCTGGCGATGGGCAAGAGCGGCAGCCCGGACGACTATCTGCGGCACGGCGTCCTGGAGTACTCGTCGGACGGGAAGAACTGGCAGCGGCTGGCCGCGTTCGACGGGAAGGCCGAGGTGCGTGTCGAGCCGCCGGCCGGTGTCCGGGCCCGGTACGTCCGCGCCCGGGCCACCCAGGCCCAGGACAACTGGCTGGTGGTGCGTGAGTTCGCGGTGGCCGGGGCCGACGCGGGCACGGTGGCCGGTGGCCCGCCCGCGGCGGAGGGCAGCGCACTGCGGTCGGCGGCGGACGGCGATCCGGCGACCGTCTATCGCGCGGCACGGGCGGCGCAGCCCGGCGAGACCCTGGAGTTCACGCCCGACGCGCCCCGTACGGCGCGTTCCGTGGTCGTACTGGGGCCGCAGGGCACGCCGTCCGGGGCGGCGAGGGTCGAGGTCCGTACGGGCGGCGCCTGGCGCCCCCTCGGCACGCTGTCCGGCGCCTATACGCGGCTGCCGGTCGGTGACGGCGCGGTCGAGGGTGTCCGGTTGGTGTGGCGGGGCGGGACCGCGGCGCCCGAGGTCAATGAGGTGGTCGTGCACTGAGGGGGACTGAGGGGTGCGGGCCGCGTGGTGCGACCCGTACCGCCCGGTGCACGGCGGACGCGGCACGCCCGGCGGTGTGCCGCGTTCCCCTTCCGCGGCGGGCGGCGGTTCGCCCGTCGGCGTCGCGTCATCTCCCCCGCGGCGGCCGCCCCGCGCCCTAATCTGAGGTGCTGGCCACCGCCCTCGCCCCGGAGGAGACCGACTCATGGCCCGAACCGCTCCCGATGCCCCTCGTCCGACCGCGGCCGTCGTGCTGGACGACGCGGTCCGCGCGCTCGCCCCGGACTCCGCCGCCAACCGGCTGGTCTCGCAGATCGAGGCGGGTGCGGCACCGCGCTCCGTGTTCACCACCTTCGCCCTCGAACAGCACCAGGTGATCGCCGCCGACCGGCTCAGCTTCCAGCATCTGGCGCGGCGGGCGGACGGTGACCCGCCCGTCGCCGACTTCTTCGATCTGCTCGCCCAGGGCGAGACACGGGCACTGAAGCAGCTGGCCGGGCTGGCGGACGCCTGTGAGCTGACCGAGCGGGAGATCGCGGACTATCAGCCGCGGCCGGGGTGCCAGGCCTATCCGTCCTACTCGGCACGGCTCGCGCTGGGCGGCGAACCGGCCGATGTGGCGATCGCACTGACCGCCAACTTCGCTGCCTGGGGCGGCTATTGCACGATCGTGGCGGCAGCGATGCGGGACCACTACGGCTTCCCCGAGGCGGCCCGTGGCTTCTTCGGCCTCTTCGCCGAGCCGGCCCCGGCCGTCGAGGAGAAGGCGCGCGCGGCGGTTCAGCACGGCCTGGACACCGGTCAGGCGCAGCCGGCCACGGCACATCGCTACGGCCGTCTCCTCCAGGCGTACGAGCTCATGTTCTGGCACTCCGTCGCCGAGTGAACCGGCCGGGCCCCGGCGCGCCCGCACGACCCGGTGGCCGCGACGACGGGCCTGCTCCTGCCGGCAGGAGAACGACCGCCGCCCGGTGGCGCTGACGCCGCCCGGTGGTGCTGACGATGCCCGGTGGTGCTGACGCACGATCAGGGTCAGCACCACCGGGCCGGGCCCGGTACGGTCAGCCGCTCAGCTCGTCGTGGCGGGCGATCAGACGGCGCATGCCGTCCGCGGTGAGGGAGCCGTGCAGACGCAGCCGGGCTATGCCTCCGTCGGGGAAGATGTCGATCCGGACGTGGGTGACGGGCGGGGTCTCGTCGGGCAGGAAGCGGTGCACGGTATCGGGTTGCAGACGGGTGCGGGGCAGCAGTTCGACCCAGTCGCCGCTCTCGCCGTCGCGGCCGGACAGGGCCGCCCAGCCCGCCGAGTTGCCCTTGAGGAAGCCGGTGTCGATCTCCACCGCGCGGATCACGGACCGCTCGGTGAGGCGGTAGCGGACCCAGTCGTTGCCGGTGCCGCGGCGGCGCCGGGTCTCCCAGCCGTCGTCCATCTTGCGGGAGCGGCCCGGCTGGATGGTGTGGGTGGGTGAGGAGTAGAAGCGGTCCGAGGCGTCCTCGACCCGGCCGCCGTTCTCCAGCGCGGCGACGTCGAAGGTGCCCAGTGCGGCAAGCCAGCCGGGCGCCGGAAGGACCTCTCCGTGGACCCGGAGGCGGGCGACTCCGCCGTCGGGGTGCTGGTTGAGGCGCAGATGGGTGAAGCGGCGGCCGGTGTCGACGAGGAAGCCGTTGGCGGCGTGGCCGCCGATGGTGGTCCGCGGGACGAGCGGCGTCCATGCCACCTCGCCGGCGAGCAGTTCGGCCGGCGACGGGGAGCCCTCGACGCAGGTGCCGTCGACGCTGACGGACTGCGGGTAGTTGCCGCGGAAGTGGGCGGTGTCGACGATGATGCCGTGGATCACGCCGGGTGCGCCGAGCCGGATCAGCGCCCAGTCGTGGTCCTCGTCCGCCGGGAACGGGTGGTCGCCGTCGGTGCCGCGCCGTCTGCGGGTCTCCCAGCCGTCCATGATCTTGCCCTTGTGGCCGAACGCCTCGGGGTCGAAATGGGCGGGTCCGGGCGTGAGGAGGTTCTCCCGTTCGGCGAAGAACTCGTCGTTCGCGGCGATGACGCCCGCGCCCAGCCGCCGGTCGGCCAGGTCGGGGAGGTGGGAGAAGGGGAAGCCGGCGTGGCCGGGGGTGCGGTAATCGGCGTACGGGTCGCCGCCCGGGTACGGGCCCGCGTCACCGGTGTAGCGGGGCGGCTCGGCGGTGGTCATGGGCGGTGCGGCCGTTCGAGCAGCTCGCCGGTGGGGTCGGCGAGAGTGGTGCCGTCGTTGATCCGGCGGCCGCGCAGCCAGGTGGACCGTACGACGCCGTACAGGGTCTTTCCGGCGTAGGCGGTGATCTTGTTGCGGTGCTGGAGGGCCTGCGGATCGACGGTGAAGGTCTCCTCGGGGGCGAGGACCGTGAAGTCCGCGTCCCGGCCGGGCTCGATGGCGCCCTTCCGGTCGAGGCCGACCAGCGCCGCCGGTGCGGTGGCCATCCAGCGCACCACGTCGTCGAGGGTGTGGCCGCGCTCGCGGGCCTCGGTCCAGATGGCGGGCAGCCCGAGCTGGAGGGAGGAGATGCCGCCCCAGGCCGCGCCGAAGTCGGCGGTTTTGAGGTCGGCGGTGGACGGCGAGTGGTCGGAGACGATGCAGTCGATGGTGCCGTCGGCCAGGCCCTCCCACAGCGCGTCCTGGTTGGCGGCCTCGCGGATCGGCGGGCAGCACTTGAACTCCGTTGCGCCGTCCGGGATTTCCTCGGCGGTCAGGGTCAGGAAGTGCGGGCACGACTCGACGGTGATCCGGACGCCCTCGCGCTTGGCGGCGGCGATCAGCGGCAGCGCGTCGCTGGAGGACAGATGCAGGACATGGACCCGTGCGTCGAGCCGCTGGGCGAGCACGATCAGTCCGGCGATGGCGTCGTTCTCGGAGATCCGCGGGCGGGAGGCGAGGAAGTCGGCGTACTTGGGGCCGTGCGGTTCGGGGGCGGCGTCCAGGTGGCCCGGGTCCTCGGCGTGCACGATCAGCAGGCCGTCGAAGCCCGCGATCTCGCCGAGGGCGGCGGCCAGTTGCTGCTGGTCGACCTCGGGGAACTCGTCCACGCCGGAGGGCGACAGAAAGCATTTGAAGCCGAAGACCCCGGCGTCGTGGAGCGGGCGCAGGTCCTTGACGTTGCCGGGGATCGCGCCGCCCCAGAAGCCGACGTCGATATGCGCCTTGCTGCGGGCGACCGCGCGCTTGGTGTCGAGGTGGGCGGCCGTGGTGGTGGGCGGGAGGCTGTTGAGCGGCATGTCCACGAGGGTGGTGATACCGCCGGCTGCGGCCGCGCGGGTGGCGGTCCAGAAGCCCTCCCACTCGGTGCGGCCGGGGTCGTTGACGTGGACGTGGGTGTCGACGAGGCCGGGCAGCAGGACGTCGTCACCGAAGTCCCAGACCCGTGCCCCGGCCGGAGCCCGGTCGTCATACGGCAGCACCGCGTCGATCCTGCCGTCCTTGACGACGACGGACGCGGCGCGCGTGCCCTCTGGGGTGACGACGCGCCGGGAGCGCAGCACCAGCTCTGTTTCGGACACCCGGTCCCCTCCTCGTAGCTGTTTTCATCGTGGCGTGCGGGCGGGTGGGGTGCACGGCCGACGGGGTGACCGTGCCATCGGAACGTGCCCCGCACGCCCGAATGCCCCACCGATTCAACAATCTGTTGAACGAGTCTTCACTCCGGACCCCGGCCCGTCAAGACCCCTCGGCCGGCACCGGCACGATGACCGCCCCGGCCCCCTCGGGCGTCGCGGGCTCCCCCACCACAGCCGCGCTGACCTGCGACGGGATGATCTCGTCCGGGATCGGGCCGGCGCTCGCGGCGGACCGGTCCCGCCCCGGGAGCAAGGCGTAGAGCCCACCGGCGAGCCCCATTCCGAAGACCCAGGAGAACGGCGCGACCACGTCGAAGGCCGGGACCAGGGCGAGCGCGGCGGAGACCGCGGCGGCCGGCAGGAAGGCGGCCACGGCCCTGGGGTTGTAGCCCCGGCGGTAGAAGTACGCGCCTCGGGCATCGGCCGAGAACAGTGCATCGACATCGATCCGACCCCGGCGCAGCAGGTAGTAGTCGACGAGCAGAATCGCCACCAGCGGCCCGAGGAAGGCGCCCAGCGCCCCCAGGAAGTACTGGATCACCAGCGCCGAGGAGTACAGCTTCCAGGGCATGACGACGACGGCCAGCACCGCGGTGATCATGCCGCCGCGCCGGAAGTTCAGATACTTCGGCGCGAGATTGGCGAAGTCATAGGCGGGCGAGACGAAGTTGGCGACGACATTGATGCCGATGGTGGCGACGATGAAGGCCAGCGCGCCGATGACGGTGACCACCGGGTTGTCGATCTTCTGGATCACCTTCACCGGGTCGTAGATCGCCTCCCCGAAGACCGAGATCGTGCCCGCGGTGACCAGCACGGCGACCACCGCGAAGGCGGTGAAGTTCACCGGCAGCCCGATCAGATTGCCGCGCCGGTAGGAGCGGTGGTCGGGCGTGAAGCGGGCGAAGTCCGCGTAATTGAGGACCAGGGTCAGAAAGGTGGCCACGGTCAGACTGACCGCGATGAGGCTCTGTTCGAGCTGCGCGGAACCGCTGAGCCCGGTGAGGCTGCGGGTCAGCGAGATGTCCCCGCCGGCCTTGACGACCAGATACACCGCGAGCGCGAGCACCACGAGCCAGACCACCGGGCCGGTCGCGAAGTCCTGCACCTTGCGGATGAACTCCATCCCGCGGGTCAGCAGCACGGCCTGAAGCCCCCACATCACCATGAACGCGATCCAGCCCAGGGTGGACAGCCCCAGCACGGAGTTGTGGTGATAGACCTCCAGGCCCGGCGCGAGCTGAAGGGTCAGCAGGACCACGGCGGTCGAGGCCAGCCAGGTCTGGATGCCGTACCAGGCCACGGCCATGACCGCGCGCAGCAGCGCGGGGATGTTGGCGCCGTAGACGCCCCAGCTCGCCCGGGCGAGCACCGGATAGGGCACACCGGTGCGGTGTCCGGCGTGGCCCATGCGGTTCATCAGCCAGTAGACGATCGAGATGCCGGCCAGCAGCGCGACGAACACCTCCCAGGCCGGCAGGCCCAGCACGCACAGGCTGGCGGCGAAGGCGTAATTGCTGATCGCGTGGGTGTCGGACATCCACAGCGCGAAGATGCTGTACGTGCCCCATTTGCGCTCGGGGGCCGGGGCCAGGTCCTCGTTGAAGAGGCGCGGGTCCGGCTGTGGGGGCTTCGGGGTTGTGGTCACGTGTCCTCCCAGGCAGATGGGGTGGAGCTCGGGATTATTTGTCAGATGCCTGATGTCTGTGCGGAAAATGCGGTGTGCCGCGGAGAGCCCTGAGCGCGCCCCGGGGACAGGTGGGCGCTCAGCGGCCAGGAGCCGATGGCTTTCGGGCGGGGCGGCGCGAAACTGCGTCCCGTACTGGTGGCCAGCCCGAGGCCGACGACCGCCTCCGCGAACTTCACCGCCGCGGCGACGCCGTCCACCACCGGCACCTCCAGCGCCGCGGCGACCTTCTCCTGGAGCCCGGCCATCCCGCCGCAGCCCAGACAGATCACCTCGGCGCCTTCCCGGACGGCCTCCCGGGCGGTCTCGATGATCACCTCGACGGTGCGCTCCGCGTCCTCCTCCAGCTCCAGGACGCCGAGCCCGGTGCCCCGGACCGCGGCACAGCGCTGGAGCAGTCCCGCGGTCAGCAGCCGGTCCCGGATCTGCGGTACGGCACGGTCGAGGGTGGTGACGATGCCGTAGGCGTGGCCGAGCATCATCGCCATCTGGGCGGCGCTCTCGGTGATGTCCAGGACGGGTACGTCCAGCAGTTCCTGGGCGCCCTCCCGGCCCGGTTCGCCGAAACCGGCCATGACCAGCGCGTCGAAGGACAGGTCGAGGGTGGCGAGCCGGTCCAGGACGGCCGCCGCACTGAGATAGCCCTCGAAGTGGCCCTCGATGGACTCCGGCCCCCAGAGGGGTTCGGTGGCGATGATCTCGGTGCCCGGGGCGGCGGCTGTGGTGGCGGTGGCGCGGATCGAAGCGGTCATGGAAGCCGTGGTGTTCGGGTTCATGACGAGAATGCGCATGACGCTCCAGCGATTTGGAGGATTCCACAGAATGGACAGTATGTTTCGCGCAGCAGAACGTAGCTATGGCCACTGGCACCGTCAAGGGATCGGGGCTAGGTCCGTGGTCGCCGGTGACCTCCGCGGGACAAAGCGGGCCTGACCGGCGGGAACGAGTGTGCGAGAGTCCATGTGTCAACGTAAGGGGACCGGTAGGCTTCTCCGGTCGGGCCCGGCGCCCGCACGCCCCAGCCGAGACCGGTCTGACCCGCCCGAAAGGAACGCTCCGTGCCGCCGTCCAGCGCCAGCCCCTCCGCCGCCGAAGCCAAGCCAGGCGCCAGCGGCGGCGTCCAGTCCCTCGAGCGCGCCTTCGACCTGCTGGAGCGGATGGCCGACGCCGGCGGCGAGGTCGGCCTGAGCGAGCTCTCCACCAGCAGCGGGCTGCCGCTCCCCACCATCCACCGCCTGATGCGCACGCTCGTCGCCTGCGGCTACGTCCGCCAGCAGCCCAACCGCCGCTATGCGCTGGGCCCCCGGCTGATCCGGCTCGGCGAGAGCTCCTCACGGCTGCTGGGCACCTGGGCCCGGCCCTTCCTGGCCCGTCTGGTCGAGGAGACCGGCGAGACCGCCAATATGGCGCTGCTCGACGGCGACGAGATCGTCTACGTCGCCCAGGTCCCGTCCCGGCACGCGGTACGGATGTTCACCGAGGTCGGCCGCCGGGTGCTGCCGCACTCCACCGGTGTCGGCAAGGCACTGCTCGCCCACCACCCCGCGGAGGAGGTCCGCGCGCTGCTCGCCCGTACGGGCATGCCCGCCGCGACCGACAAGACGATCACCGACCCGGACCGCTTCCTCGAAGCGCTCGCCGACGTCCGCCGCCTCGGCTACGCGGTCGACGACAACGAGCAGGAGATCGGCGTCCGCTGCCTGGCGGTGCCGGTACCCAACTCCCCCACCTCGGCGGCGATCTCCATCTCGGGTCCGACCGGCCGGGTGACCGAGGCGTCGACGGACAAGATCGTGCCGGTGCTTCAGGATGTCGCGGCGCAACTGTCGGTGGCGCTCGCGAATCAGACGCCGGCGTAGCGGTACCCGGCACATCCCTCGCGGGCCGGCAGGCGGCGTACGTCGCCGGTCCGCGCACGACTGCCGCGGCGCACGCTCTGCCGCCGCGCCCGCAAGCCCGTACAGTACGCCGGCGCGCCGGACTCCGGTCCGGGCTGCGCGGTGGTGGTCACCGGGCGCGCGGCAGCTCGCCGAAGCGGTCGATGCCCTCGCGCACCTCTGCCAGCGCGGGCGACAGCGCACTCACGGACCCGACGGCCCCGGCGATCAGCAGGAGCGAACGGCGCAGCCGGGGCACCTCGGGCAACCCGTGACTCACCATCGCGTCCAAGGCGGCCAGCTCATCATCGGCGGCCACCCGATCCGGTAAATCAGCTGGGAGTACGGCCAGTTGGCGACGCAGCCGGGCCACTGCCCCGCGCAGTTCCTGGACCCGTGGGTCGCCCTCGACCCCGGTCACTCGTCGGTCCTTCTGAAGCTGTTCCACAACGACGGCGTCCTCCAAAGCCGTTGCCCGTTCCGCAATGCCGGACAGTTAACGCCACTCTGCGCTGATCGCGCCATACGGAGAGCGAAATCGACCGGATCACTGGGGAATCCGGTGGGTGGGGGGGCAGGGCCAGGGCCTGAGCCTGGGCCTGACGGGGTTTCGGCTGATGAGGCCTTGGCTGATGGCGCTTTGGCTGACGCGGCCTTGGCTCGTGCGGCTGGCTGACGCGGCCTTGACTGATGGGGCCTTGGCCTGACCTTGGTGTGACGCGTCCGTATTTTTTTCCCCGCCGCCCACCCCCCTTCGGGAGGTGGGCGGGTGTAGTGACGAGGATGCCCACCCCTGACGGGGTGGGGGAGGCGGTGGGGAGGGGGCTGGCGAAGGGATTGGGGAGGGTGTCGGGAGGCGGCGGGGAAGCCGGCACGGAGGGGCAGGAGCCAGCGGCGCCACGCGGCCGTGAAGCGCCCCTCCCCCACCGGCCCGCCCTCCCCCTCAGGAGTCCTGCTCGGGCTCCACCGCGTTGCGCCACACCCGGACGTCGATGGTCATGTAGCTGCTGGGGTCCGACTTCGGGGCGTAGCCCTTGAAGGTGATCAGTGCGACATGGCCGTACTTGGTGGTGAGGCACATCCGGGCGCCCTTGGAGAGCTGCTTGGTCAGGATGCTGTCGGTGAACCGGGTCTCGTTGCGGCAGGTGGCGAGGGTGCCCTCCTGGCCGGCGTTGAGCAGCACCAGCTTGCCGGTCTCGGTGTCGACCTCGTCGTCGGTGTAGGTGTTGTCCGTGTACGAGAAGTCGATGTCCGTGTCGTTGTCGGAGTTGCTCGGATGGACCGGTTCGTCGGCCAGTGAAATGTGGTAGTCGTCGGGCAGGTTGATGGTCTTGTAGTCGACCGGGGCCGGGTCCTGTGCCGGGGCGTCGTCCTCGCCGTCATCGGGGCTTGCGCTCGGGTCCGCGGCGGGCGTCGGCGAGGAGCCCTTGTTCGCCGTCTTGCTGTCGCCGGCGGCCTGGTTGTCCTTCTTCTGGCCGTCGGGCTTCATGAACGTGTAGACGGCGGCGCCGCCGGCGCCCGCGAAGGCCAGCAGACAGACCACCACCAGGGCCGCGATCAGCCCCTTGCGCTTCTTCTTCGGCGGCTGTGCGGCCGGCACGGCGGCGGTCGGGCCGGTGACCGTGGGCCCGGTGCCCGTGGGCCCGGTGCCCGTCGGACTCATGGCCGTCGGCGCGTCGGCCCCAACGGCGGTCGGTGCGTAGGCCGCCGGGCCGAACCCGGGCGGCGGGGTCTGCGGGTGGTTCAGCGCGGTCGGCACCGGCGCGACCGGCGCCGCGGGTGGGGTCGGCGGCTGGGCCGGCGGAACCGGCGACTGGGCAGGCGGGGCCGGCGGCTGGGCCGGGGCACCCGCGGTGGGCGCCTCCAGCGGGGGCGGCGGCGTCTGCGCGGGCGCGGGCGCGGCGGCGCGCGTGGTGATGTCGGCGGCGACGGCGGTGGGCAGCCACTCCTCGGGGCGGCGCAGCTGCGTCTGCCCGGAGGCCGCGCCGCACAGCTCGATCACCTCGGCGACGGACGGCCGGTCCGATGCCTCCTTGGACAGGCAGCGGGTCACCAACTCCCGCAGTTCGTCGGGGAGCCCGGTCAGATCCGGCTCTTCGTGGACGATGCGGTAGAGCACTCCGTGCGAGGTGCCCTCGCCGAACGCGGGGGTGCCGATGGCCGCGTAGGCGGCGACCTGGCCGAGCGCGAAGACATCGGTGGCGGGGCTGATGGTGCTGCCCGCGGCCTGCTCGGGCGCCATGAAGGTGGGGGTGCCTACGGTGACGCCGCTGCTGGTCAGGGACGTGGCGTCGGCGGCGCGGGCGATACCGAAGTCGATGACGCGCGGACCGTCGGCGGCCAGCAGCACATTGGACGGCTTCAGATCGCGGTGCACGATACCCGCGCCGTGGATGACCTGAAGGGCCTCGGCGATCCCGGCGACCAGCAGCAGTACGGTCGGCACCGGCAGCTTGCCGTGCTCGGCGACCGCCGCGGCGAGCGAGGGGCCGGGGACGTACGCGGTGGCGAGCCAGGGGCTGCGGCCTTCGGCGTCGCTGTCGATGACCGGTGCGGTGTACAGGCCCTGGACGCGCTGCGCGGACTGCACCTCCTGCTTGAAGCGGCGGCGGAACTCCGCGTCCTCGCTGAACTCGGGGCGGATCACCTTGATGGCCACCGGCCGCCCGCCGGGCGTGTAGGAGAGATAGACCTTGCCCATACCGCCGGAGCCGAGCCTGGCCGTGAGGCGATAGCCCGCGATCGCCCGTGGATCGTCACCTTCCAGCGGCTGAAAGATTCCGGACACGCCTGAACTGTTCACCACTACTACCGTCCCCCGGCTCAGAAAAAGGCCCGCCACTTCGGCACGACGACCACAACATCCGCAACGGGGAAGAACCTTATCCGGCCAGACGCCGCACTCTCACATCGCCGGTCGACACACGGGCGCCTTGTCCGAAGGGCCGGTTTCGCGAAGGGTTTTGACGGTCGAGGCGACCCGGAAACGGCCCTGGCGCGCGTTGCCCGAAATTGGCCTGATGATGCGTCGGCACATGCGTTCCCCAGGCCCCCCTTTGGTGTGGGCGCGCGTGATCCGATGCGTATGGCGCGGCACGATGGAGCATTCTCCCTTTCAAGGAAATATCCGGCATATCACTGGATCGGAGATTGCCATGGAGCCCCACTCCGGCCCCGACACCGGCTCGAACCCCCGCCGTGTCAGCGTCGTCCAACTCATCTGCCGCGCGTACGGCCTGTCGGACGCCTCGGAAATCACGATGGAGCACATAGACCGCTATGTCGCCGAACGCCGGCAAGCGGAGGAACGGACGCACCATCTGCGCGACCGGCTCCGACCACACATCCCCCGGCCACGGGCCGCCGGTGACGCGGCCTGACCCGGTCGGCCGCACCCCAACGGGCCGCGGAGCGGGGTGCCATGGGGTAAGCAGTCCCCATGGCACCGACAGCACCGAAAGACCCGCGAGAGCAACCGCACCGGGCCCGGCCCCACGCCCCTGAGGGGACGCGGAGCGCCGGGCGGCCCGAGGGGAGGGTGGCCGGTCTGCTGCTCGCCGCGGGCGGCGGGCAGCGGCTGGGGGGACGGCCCAAGGCGCTGCTCGACCACCGGGGACGGCCGCTGGTCGAGCACGCCGCACGGGCCTTGCGGGACGGCGGCTGCGACCCCGTACACATCGTGCTGGGGGCGGCCGCCGCTTCCGTGCGCGAACGGGCCGAGCTCGCGGCGTACGGCCTCTCGGAGAACCCGGACTGGGCGCGGGGGATGGGCACTTCGCTGCGGGTGGGCCTGGCCGCGCTGGCGGAGTCCGGGGCGGACGCGGTGGTGGTGTCCCTGGTGGACCAGCCGGGCATCGGCGCCGCGGCGGTGGCGCGGGTGGTGGCGGCGTACGGCGGGCGCGGCTCGCTCGTCTCCGCGGCGTACGGCGGCCGGCGGGGGCACCCGGTGCTCTTCGGCGCCGACCGCTGGGCGGACATCGCGGCGACCGCGGAGGGCGACCGCGGTGCGCGGGCCTATCTCCAGCGGCATGCGGACGTCCTCACCCTCATCGAGTGCTCCGATGTCGCGGAGCCGTACGACATCGACACGCCGGAGGATCTTCACCGTCTGGAGTGAGAGCGGGCGTCGGCGGGCACGCGGCGGGCCGGGGGCGGGAGTAATGGAGAGTGACCGGCCTGGCACCGAGAGCCATTCGATCACTACTTCTGTCGAGCCTGAGAATCTCGACATCAACAAACCATTGAAGTTCCGCGATAAGGAAACTAGTCTCCACTGGTCAGAAGCGCCCTGAACCCAGTCGGCGCCCGCGACCGTATCCGGGAGCCCGCGGCACCCCGTGCCGCCCGGCGTTCCGGCGGCCGCCGGGCACCGCCGCTGAATGGAGTGACAGCTCATGTCCGCACCAGCGCCGTCCCCGCTGGCCATCGTCGAAGTCGATCCCGCGCACACCCCCGAACGCCAGGGAGAGGTCCTCACCGAGGCCGCGCTCACCTTCGTCGCCGAGCTTCACCGCCGGTTCACCCCGCGCCGCGATGAGCTGCTGGCCCGCCGCGCCGAGCGCCGCGCCGAGATCGCCCGGACCAGCTCGCTGGACTTCCTCCCGGAGACCGCGGCCATCCGCGCCGACGACAGCTGGAAGGTCGCCGAGGCGCCCGCGGCGCTCAATGACCGCCGGGTGGAGATCACCGGCCCCACCGACCGCAAGATGACCATCAACGCGCTCAACTCGGGCGCCAAGGTCTGGCTCGCCGACTTCGAGGACGCTTCGGCGCCGACCTGGGAGAACGTCGTCTCCGGGCAGCTCAATCTGATCGACGCCTACGAGCGCCGCATCGACTTCACCGACGCCGCGTCCGGTAAGTCGTACGCCCTCAAGTCCGCCGAGGAGCTCGCCACCGTCGTGATGCGGCCGCGCGGCTGGCACCTCGACGAGCGTCATCTTCAGTTCGAGGGACGGCCGGTGCCCGGCGCCCTGGTGGACTTCGGGCTGTACTTCTTCCACAACGCCAAGCGTCTGCTGGACCTCGGCAAGGGCCCGTACTTCTACCTGCCGAAGACCGAGTCGTACCTGGAGGCCCGCCTCTGGAACGAGATCTTCGTCTTCGCCCAGGACTATGTCGGCATCCCCCAGGGCACGGTGCGCGCCACCGTCCTGATCGAGACCATCACGGCCGCGTACGAGATGGAGGAGATCCTCTACGAGCTGCGCGACCACGCCTCGGGCCTGAACGCGGGCCGCTGGGACTACCTCTTCTCCATCGTCAAAAACTTCCGTGACGGCGGCGCCAAGTTCGTCCTCCCGGACCGCAACGCGGTCACGATGACGGCACCGTTCATGCGCGCCTACACCGAACTCCTCGTCCGCACCTGCCACAAGCGCGGGGCGCACGCCATCGGCGGTATGGCGGCCTTCATCCCCAACCGCCGCGACCCGGAGGCCAACGAGAAGGCCCTCGCCAAGGTCAGGAACGACAAGGACCGGGAGGCCGGCGACGGCTTCGACGGCTCCTGGGTCGCCCACCCCGACCTGGTCCCGGTCGCCCGTGCCTCCTTCGACGCGGTGCTCGGCGACCGGCCGAACCAGAAGGACCGTCTGCGTGAGGACGTCTCGGTCTCGGCCGCCGACCTCATCGCCATCGACTCCCTCGACGCCAAGCCCACCTACCAGGGCCTGATCGACGCCGTCCAGGTCGGCACCCGTTATATCGAGGCCTGGCTGCGCGGCCTGGGCGCCGTCGCCATCTTCGGCCTCATGGAGGACGCCGCGACCGCCGAGATCTCCCGCTCCCAGATCTGGCAGTGGGTCGACGCCGGGGTCGTCTTCGAGAACGGCGAGAAGGCCACAGCGGACCTGGTGCGCACGATCGCCGCGGAGCAACTGGCCGCCATCCGCGCCGAGATCGGCGAGGACGCCTTCGCCGCGGGCAAGTGGCAGCAGGCCCATGACCTGCTGCTGAAGGTCGCGCTGGACGCGGACTACGCGGAGTTCCTGACGTTGCCCGCGTACGAGCTGCTGGTCTGAGCCGCCCCGGCGCGCGTCCCCGCTGTGCCGCGGTTCCCTTCCGGAACCGCGGCACAGCCGTGTTTCCGCCGCCGCCCCGCGGCACCGCGGGTGCCCCGGCACGGTGTGGTGTCATGTGGTCACCAAATGGAGAGGCAGTCGGATGGATGGTCGGCCAGGAGAGCACGGTGAGCCGTCGGCCGCGCGCGGGGACGCGGGCGCGGGCCAGGAGTTGGGGACGACGGTGGCCGAACGGCTGCGGCGGATCCAGGGCTCCCTGTCGCCCGCGGAGCTCAAGATCGCTCGGGCGCTGATGGCGCACTACCCCGCGGCGGGCCTGGAGTCGACGTCCGGGCTGGCCGGGCGGGCGGGGGTGAGCCCGCCGACCGTCGTCCGCTTCGTCGCCCGACTCGGCTTCGAGGGCTACCGGCAGTTCCAGCAGTCGCTGCGGGACGAGGTGCAGGCGCGCCGTGCCTCGCCGCTGACCCTGCGGCCGGTGGTCAGCGAGAGCTCGCCGACCTCGGAGCTGATCGAGGCGGCGGAGGAGGTCGGCCGGGGGGCGGTGAGCCACACCTTCGCCGCGCTGCCGGAGCAGGAGTTCGACCGGGCGGTCGAGCTGATCTGTGACCCGGCGAAGCGGATCGTGAGCTTCGGCGGACGGTTCTCCCGGCTGCTGGCCGAGTACCTGGACCTGCATCTGCGCCTGCTGCGGCCGGGCACCCAGGTGCACATACCGGCCCCCGGCCAGGACGGCGGCTTCCGGGTGGACCTCGGGCGGCGGGAGGTGTGTGTGGTCTTCGACTTCCGGCGCTATCAGCGCGACACCGTGGAACTCGCCCGCTTTGCGCATGAGCGCGGCGCGCGGGTGGTGCTGTTCACCGATCCATGGCTGTCCCCCGTGGCCGAGTTCGCCGATGTGGTGCTGCCGGTGCGGGTCGAGGCGCCCAGTCCGTTCGACAGCATCGTGGCGCCGGTGGCGGTGGTGGAGACGCTGGTGGCCGCGGTGCATGTGCGCCTGGGGACGGCGGCGGAGGAGCGGATGAGGGCCGCGGAGGAGGCGTCGGGCGACCGCACCATGGAATGACGGCCATGAAATGAATATTTCAAGGCCGCTCTATTGACGCGCTCCATGCAACGTATGTTTCATGACGGGACTCGGGCTGCTGCGGACGCAGCCCCGTCTCCTCCTCGGAGCGCCCTGTGTCGAATCCCCCTCGAACACGCAAGCTGCGCTTGTGGGAAGCGCTGACCCTCTCCGTCGGTCTCATGGGACCCACGCTCGCCATGGGCCTCAACGGGGCCGGAGTGGCAGCTACGGTCGGCAAGGCCGTTCCCCTCGTCTTCCTGCTCGGCCTGCTCGGTGTCGGCCTGGTCGCCTACGGCTTCTGGCGGCTGACCCAGCACTTCCACCAGGCCGGTTCCGTCTACGCCCTGGCCGGGGCCACCATCGGCCCGCGCGCCGGTTTCTTCGGCGGCTTCGCCCTGCTGGGCACCTATCTCGCCTTCCTCGTCTGCACCCTCGCCGCGACCGGTGTCTTCGCGCATGCCTTCCTGCACGCGACGGGCATCCGCTCGACCGGACCCTGGGTGGCCGTCGCGCTCCTCGCGGCCGTCGGAGTCACCGCGCTCAACTCCCGGGACGGCCGCACCACCGCCCGCACGCTGCTGATCGTGGAGGGCATCGGCATCCTCGCCATGCTGGTGCTCGCCGCCGTCATCATGGGGCGGACCGCCACGGGCTCGGCGCCCCGGCACCAGAGCCTGGACCTCTCGGTGTTCACCGCCGGCGGCACCACCTACGGCGCGGTCATGACGGCCACCGTCTTCGCGTTCCTGTCCTGGGCCGGGTTCGAGGCCTGCGCGTCGCTGGGCGAGGAGACCGACGACCCCAAGCGCAACATCCCCCGCGCGCTGGCCGGCAGCGTGCTGCTGACCGGCGGCCTCTACGTCCTGATGATGTTCGCCCAGACGATCGGCTTTGGTACCGACGCCCAGGGGGTGCGCGCGTTCGGCGCGGCGGAGTCGGCCCTGTCGTCGCTCTCCGGGCAGTACATCGGCACCTGGTTCGCGCTCGTCATCGGCTTCACCGCGGTCGCCTCCGCCTTCGCCGCCGCGCTGTCCTCCTCGGCGGCGGCCGCCCGTATGGTCCAGGCGATGGCGCGGGACGGCTTCGGACCGCGCGCCCTCGCCCGCGCCCACCCCGTCACCGGTGCCCCGAGCACGGCACTGCGGGTGTGCGGCGCCGTCGCGGCGGCGTTGACCGCGGTGATGTACGGCACCGGGGCGGGCGCCTTCGACACGTACTACTGGTACGCCACCCTCGGCGTGCTGTGCGTCCTGGTGGTGTACGCGGTCGCCGGGGTCGGGGTGATCGTCTTCACGCTCTCCGGCCGGGGCCGTATCCCCCGCTGGGAGCTGGTGGTGCCGGTCGCCGGGCTGGGCTATCTGGGCTTCGTCTTCCTCCAGCAGTCGACCGGCCAGCGCGCGCCCTACACCTACTTCCCCTGGATCGCCGCAGCCTGGTGCCTGGCCGGTGTCGCGGTGGTCCTGTTCGCCCCCTCCCTCACCCGGCGCATCGGCGCCCGGCTGGCCGGCGCGCTGGTCGCCGATGCCCAGCTGCCCGACCCGAACCGAAAGGTGCCCTCTTGAAACCTCCCCCTCGTAAGCGAGGGGAATTCCTAGCTCACTTTGCCTGACGCCCAGCAGGTGGCAGGGCTTACAAGATCAGCACTAGCCGGGTTGAGACCAGCCCGGACCAGCATCACGCGGGCGGAGTTCTTATCCCGTGGCCGGGAGGCTCCGCATGCGGTGCAGGTATACGTTCGTTCGGAAAGGGGCAGTGCGTGCTTGGCTCTCGCTCCGCAGTCTGCGCAATCCATCGTGGTGTGTGCCGGGTGCACCAGGTGCACCTTCCGCGCGTGCTTACGGCCCATCTCGACCAGCGCGGCCTTCGTCGCACTGATGGCGGCATCCGCCGCTTTACGGGCCATGGTGGTCTTGGCGAGGAACTTCGGCTTGAAGTCCTCCACCGCCAAAGCGTCGTGGTCGGCCACCACGCGCTTTGCCCACTTGCGGCCAGTGTCCTGCCGCTGCCGGGCCACCCTCTTGTGGACCTTCGCCGTCTGCCGCTTCGCTTCGCGGTAGCCCTTGGATGCGGCCTGTCCGTGCTTCGGCTTACGCCGGGCCATCATCCGCTGATAGCGAGCCAGACGCTGAGCGGCGTTCTTCCCGTGCTGAGCGTGGAGAAGGTCATGGTCGTTGCTGGTGGTCGTCGCGGTTTCCTTGACTCCCCAGTCAATGCCGATCACACACCCGGTTTCGGGCAGTGGCTCGGACCCGGTTTCGACTACGAACGACGCGTACCAATGGCCGAGACCGTCTCGGTACACCCGCACCGAGGACGGGTCAGACGGAAGGTCACGCGACCACACCACAGTCAGCACGATCCCGCCTGCCAAATGCAGACGGCCGTCCTTCAGACGGAACCCGCGCCGGGTGTATTCAAAGGTGGGAGAGGCGTCACGCTTCTTCTTCCATTTCGGCATGCCGGCACACTGCCGCATCGGCAACCGGGCCTTGAGATCCTTCATCGCCTTCGCCCGGGACTTGCCGAAATCGCGTATCAATTGCTGCTGCGGCACCGAGGCGCCCTCACGCAGCCACGGCATGCGAGCACGGGCCTCGGTCAGCATCGCGGACAGCTGCACCGGACCGCACGTCTGCCTGTCCTCGGGATGCGCACGGTTATGCGCATAGACAGCCTTCGACTTGGCGACGCACTCATTCCACACCCACCGGCACCGGTCCCACTCCGCCAGCAGCAAAGCGTTCGCAGTCGACGACACACGCAACCGGAAGGCGTACCGGGCACGCCCGGTCTCCCCCCCACGTCTGCGCTGGTGTCGTCACGATCGCCAACTTACGTGGGAGATACGCCAGTTGAGACCAGGCGCTCAATCGGGACACCCTCACCATGACCCCGGAGGACGCCGTATCGCCCGGCGGCGATACGGCTTTCCCTGCCCTGCTCCGCAGGTGCTTCATTTCCTCCCCCGGCCAAAGCCGGGGGTATCCACGAAGGAGAACCGATGACCCTGGTGCACACGAAGGGGACGGGGCCGGGGCCCCTCGGTCCCGACACCGTCCCTGGCCCCTCCGCCGCCGTTCGCACGGCACCCGAGGACCCTCCGATGACCGATGCCGCCACCGTCTTCGTCGCCACCTGCGATCTGGCCGGGCAGGTACGGGGGCGTGCGGTGCCCGCCTCGGACCAGGCCGCCGTGCTGCGCTCCGGCACCGGATGGGTCCCGGCCGATCTCGCGATCTCCGCGTTCGGCCCGATCGCGCCCGACAACGTCTTCGGTTCACGGGGCGACCTGCGGCTGATCCCGGATCCGGCCACCGGCGTCGACATCCCGGCGGACGGGGACGTGCCCGCGCTCCGGCTCTACCTCGCCGACCAGACCCTGCCCGACGGGGAACCCTGGCCCTGCTGTCCGCGCACCTTCCTGCGCGACGCGGTCGAGGAGTTGCGGGAGCGCACCGGGATCGAGGTGGTCGCCGCCATCGAGCACGAATTCGTGCTCGGCGGACTGCCGGCCGGCCCGCCGTTCTCGCTCCAGCGCTTCCGCCAGGCGGAGCCCTTCGGCTCGGACCTCGTACGGCTCCTGGAGCAGGCCGGGCTCCAGCCGGAGAACTGGCTCCCGGAGTACGGGGACGGCCAGTTCGAGATCACCCTGCGTCCCGGTACCGCGATGGCCGCCGCCGACCGCGCCGTACTCCTCAAGGAGCTGGTGCGTGACCTCGCCCGCCGTCGTGGCCTGCCGGTCAGCTTCGCGCCCCTCCTCGCGCCCGACGGGGTGGGCAACGGGGTCCACCTGCATCTGAGTCTGCGGGACGCCGAGGGCCGTCCGGTCCTCTTCGACGCCGCGCGGCCGGGCCGCCTCTCGGCGCTCGGCGCCCGGTTCGCCGCCGGAATCCTGCGCCACACCCCGGCGCTGACCGCCTGGACGGCACCGAGCCCGGTCTCCTTCCTGCGGCTCACCCCGCACCGCTGGAGCGCCGGCGGGATCTTCCTGGCCGAGCACAACCGCGAGTCGCTGCTGCGGATCTGCCCCACGACCCAGCTCACCGGGGCCGATCCCGCCGCGCAGTTCAACCTGGAGTACCGCGCGGCCGACGCCACCGCCAACCCCTGGCTCGCCCTGGGGGTCCTGCTCCGCGCCGGGCTGGAAGGACTGGTCCGCGACTACGACGAGCCCACGGTGTGGCCGGAGGACACCGACGCCGCGGTGCTCGACGGGGTCCCCGCCCTCCCCTCCTCCCTCGAAGAGGCCCTGCACGCACTCGAATCGGACGAGGTCGTGCGGTCGTGGTTCGACCCGCGGCTGCTCGCCACCCATCTGTCGGTCAAGCGGTCCGAGCTCGCGCAGCTGGCCGGGCTGGACGACACCGCACGTATCCGGAAGGTTGCCGATGTCCACTGATGCCCTGGCGGCGGCGCTCGCGGAACTGCCCCTCGTGGACCACCATGTCCACGGCGCGCTCCGCGACGATGTCGACCGCGCCGGACTGGAGCTGATGCTCACCGAGTCCGACCGTCCGGTCCCGCCGTGGATGACCCAGTTCGACTCGCAGATCGGGTTCGCGGTGCGCCGCTGGTGCGCCCCGGTCCTCGGCCTCGCCGCACACGCCGCGCCGGACGACTATCTCGCCCGGCGCCACGAACTGGGCGCGGCGGAGGTCACCCGCAGGCTGCTCGCTGCCTCGGGCATCGACCACTACCTGCTGGAGACCGGGTACGGCGGCGCGGAGATCCTCGGCACCGACGAGATGGCCCGGGCCTCCGGACGCCCGGTCGACGAGATCGTACGGCTGGAGTCGGTGCTGGAGGAGGTGGCCCGCAGCGGTGTGGCCGCGGCCGACCTGCCGGAGCGGTTCCGCGAGACCCTCACCGCACGGACCGTGAACGCGGTCGGCCTCAAGAGCATCGTCGCCTACCGGTTCGGCTTCGACTTCGACCCCGCGCGGCCGGCCGACGACGAGGTGACCGCCGCGGCCGGGGCGTGGCTGGCCGAATGCGCGCGCACCGGAACCGTACGGGTCACCGACCCGGTGCTGCTGCGCTTCGTGCTGTGGTCCGGTGTCGACCGGGGGCTGCCCATCCAACTGCACGCCGGATACGGCGATCCGGACGTGGAGCTGCACCGCTGCGATCCGCTGCTGCTCACCCGGTTCATCAGGAGCGTGCAGCCGCACGGCGTCGACCTGTTGCTGCTGCACTGCTACCCCTTCCACCGCAACGCCGGCTATCTGGCGCAGGTGTTCCCGCATGTCTTCTTCGATGTCGGGCTCGGGGTGAACTACACCGGGGTGCGCTCCGACGCCGTGGTCGCCGAATCGCTGGAGCTGGCTCCGTTCGCCAAGATCCTCTTCTCCAGCGACGCCTGGGGACCGCCCGAACTGCACCATCTGGGCGCGCTGTTGTGGCGGCGCGGCATGCTGCGGGCGATGGCTCCATGGGTCGGCAGCGGCGAATGGGACCTCGATGAGGCGGTCCGGGTGGCCCGCATGATCGGACACGACAACGCCCGCCGGGTCTACGGTCTGGAGGGCGGCGCATGACCACCGACGCCACCCTCACCGCCCTCGCGGCGCAGCTCGAACGGGAGCTGGCCGGCGCCGTCGAGCTGCGCCATCAGCTCCATGCCCGGCCCGGGCTGTCCGGCGACGAGGCCGCCACCCGCGAGCTGGTGCTCGCCGCGCTGCCCGGCCGGCACGCCGCTACGGAGGTCGCCGGCACCGGAGCGGTGGTCCGGGTGGGCGGCAGCGGTCCGGCCGTCGCCGTCCGCGGGGAACTCGACGCCCTGGCGGTGCACGAGGAGACCGGGGTGCCCTGGGCGTCCCGGCACCCGGGGGTGATGCATGCCTGCGGTCATGATGTGCACCTGGCCGCGCTGGTCGCCCTCGCGCGGGCGGTGGACCGGGCCGGCGGACCGGCCCCGCTGCTCGCCGTATTGCAGCCCCGCGAGGAGACCTATCCTTCCGGCGCGCAGGACGTCACCGAGGACGGGATCCTCGAACGGGAGCAGTGCCGGGCGGCCGTCGGGGCGCATGTCCAGCCGCTGCTGGAGGCGGGCACCGTCGCCTGCACCCCCGGTGGCGTCAACGCCTCGGCGGACGAGTTCACCGTGACCGTCCGGGGCCGCGGCGGCCATGCGGCCTACCCGCACCTCACCCGCGATCCGGTCGTCACCCTCGCCCATGTCGTGGTCGCGCTCCAGAGCCTGGTGAGCCGCGAAACCGACCCGATGTCCTCCGTCGTGCTGAGCGTCACCACGCTCGCCGCCGGAACCGCGGCGAATGTCGTCCCCGGCTCCGCGGAGGCGCGCGGCACCCTGCGCGCGATGCGGACGGCCGACCGCGAGTTCCTCCATCAACGGCTGGTGGAGACCGCCGAGTCGGTGGCCCGGGCGTACGGCTGCACCGCGGACGTCCGGATCACCCGGGGCGAGCCGGTGCTCGACAACGACGCGACCCTGACCGCCGCCACCCGGCCGCTGCTCGCCTCCCTCGGGCTGAAGGTCGCCGCCGACCTGCGGTCCGCGGGTGCGGACGACTTCTCGTACTTCTCCGCGCGGATGCCCGCGCTGATGCTGTTCGTGGGGACGCACGGCGGAACCGAGCAGCTGCACTCCCCGACGTTCCTGCCGCCCGACGAACGGGTGCGGGACGTCGCCCACGCCCTGCTCGCCGGCTATCTGGCCGCCGCGGAGCAGTTCGTCCCACGGCCCTGACACCCGCTGCGCCCGTGGCGCCGCCCGCACCTCCCTCACCCCCTCCCGTACCCGCGTCACTCAGGAACGAGGAACCACCCATGACCGCCACCGGCACCACCGGCGACCTCCCGCTCGCGCCCGAGGCCCGGCCGCACCTCCACCTCGCCGAGACCGCCACCGCCCGCAACTACCACCCGCTGCCGGTGGTTCTCACCTCCGGCCAGGGCTCATGGGTGACGGATGTCGGCGGCCGCCGCTATCTGGACTGCCTGGCCGGCTATTCGGCGCTCAACTTCGGCCACGGCCACCCCCGGCTGCTGGCCGCGGCCCGGGAACAGCTCGAACGGCTCACCCTGACCAGCCGCGCCTTCCACAACGACCGGCTCGGCCCGTTCTGCCGGGATCTCGCCGAACTCGCCGGGATGGACCTGGTCCTGCCGATGAACACCGGCGCCGAGGCCGTGGAGACCGCGCTGAAGGTGGCGCGGAAGTGGGGCTATGAGGTCAAGGGCGTGCCCGCGGACCGCGCCAACATCATCGTCGCCGACGGCAACTTCCACGGGCGTACCACCACGATCGTGAGCTTCTCCTCGGACCCCGTCGCGCGGGACGGCTTCGGCCCGTTCACGCCCGGCTTCCGCTCCGTGCCCTACGGGGACGCCGACGCGCTGGCCGCCGCGGTCGACGAGCACACCGTGGCGGTGCTGCTCGAACCGATCCAGGGCGAGGCGGGCGTGGTGATCCCGCCGCAGGGGTACCTGCCGGCCGTGCGCGAGCTGTGCAGCCGGGAGAACGTCCTGTTCGTGGCCGACGAGATCCAGTCCGGTCTCGGCCGCACCGGCACCACGTTCGCCTGCGACGCGGAAGGCGTCACCCCGGACCTGTACATCCTGGGCAAGGCCCTCGGCGGCGGCATCGTGCCGCTCTCCGCCGTGGTCGGCCGTCGCGAGATCCTCGGTGTCATCCGGCCCGGCAACCACGGCTCGACCTTCGGCGGCAATCCGCTGGCCGCCGCCGTCGGGCACGCCGTCGTCGAGCTGCTGCGGACCGGCGACTACCAGGCGCGGGCCGCCCGGCTCGGCGAGCAGCACCGCAAGCGGCTCGAAGGGCTCATAGGCCACGGCATCCGCGCCGTCCGCAGCCGCGGGCTCTGGAGCGGGATCGATATCGACCCGCAGCTCATGTCGGGGCGCGAGGCCTGCGAACGGCTCCTGGCCCGGGGCATCCTCGCCAAGGACACCCATGGCTCCACGATCCGCCTCGCCCCGCCCCTGGTCATCTCGGCCGACGAACTCGACTGGATGGCCGGACAGCTCGCCGAGGTGCTCGCCGCACAGCGCGCCTGAGGCGATCCGCCCGGCGGCCCTCAGCCCGGCCCACCGCCCACCTTCACCGCGGTCCGCATCACGGCGTTCCGCAGACCGGGCAGCCGCCGGGCATGGGCCATCCGGTTCATCAGCCGCGCGGTGCGTACCAGCCGCTGGGTCACCGGGCGCCGGGCCCGGTCGTACGCGCGCAGCGCCGCCGGCACATCCGGGGTGGCCGTCAGGGCCCGGGCCGGCGCCACGGCATCGACGAGCGCTTCGCAGGCGCCCCGGCCACCCCAGGTCTCGGTGATGCCCCCGGTCTCCCCGTCGACCGTGCCGCGCCAGGAGGACGCGCCGATGTACCGGGCGCGGTGGCGCGGGCCGAACAGCGCCGTACGGGCCGCGCTGTTGAGGCCGTCGGCCGCGATCACCACGTCGTACGAGCCCGCCAGCGCGCGGATGTCCTCCATGCGCTCGCCGAACGGCCGGCGCGTTCGAAGACCTCGGCCGATCAGCCGCTCCTGCGGAGTAAGAGGGCGGTGGCGAGACCGCCGATGCCGCCGCCGACGACGGCCGCGTGCGGTGTCCGAGTCATACCGGCACGGTACTGTGTCCGTAGTAGATCGGCACTACAAACATAGTAAAAAGACACGGAGAAGGGCGCTGGGGTGGCACGACGACGGGATCAGGTGCTGGACGCGGCGGTCCAGGTACTGGGCAGCGAGGGAGCGCGGCGGCTGACGTACCAGGCCGTCGATGCCGCGGCAGGCGTCCCGTCCGGCACCACCTCCAACTACTTCCGCAACCGGGCGGCACTGATCGACGGCATAGTCGACCACCTCCAGGCACTGGAGCGCCGCGACTGGGAGAACTTCGCCGCGGCCGCCGGCCCGGCCGACGCCGGGGAACTCGCCGACGCCGTCGCCCGGTTCCTCCGGTACGCGACCGGACCCGAGCGGGCCAGGACCGCCGCCCGCTTCGCGCTCTACCTGGAGGCCACCGCCCGGCCCGAACTCCGCCCGACACTCACCCGCGGCCGCGAGACCGTCATCGGGTGGGGAGCGGAGTGGCTACAGCGCTTCGGCTCGCCGGACCCCCGTAGGCACTGCGAGATCCTCTTCGACTACATGGACGGCGCCGCCTTCCATCAACTCGCCTTCCCCGCCGAGGACTTCGACCCGGGGCCGGGCATCCGCGAGCTGCTGCGCGGACTGCTGGACTGAACCCTCACCGCCCGCTCCGACCGGAGGACTCCATGCGCACCCGAGCGCAAGACCGGACCGTGTCCAGAGCCACCACCGCCTGCCTCGCCCTGGGACTCGTGCTGCTCACCGTGGCCACCGCCGGGGCCTGCACGGTCACGCCGGATGCCCCGCCCCGTACGGCCCCGGGCCACCACGCCCGGCACACGGCGCGCGCGGCGACCGGCCTCGATGACCCGGCGAAGAAGGAGATCGCCATGCAGCTGGTCTCCAGTGCGGAGAACTCCTCCCTGGACTGGCAGGCCCAGTATCAGTACATCGAGGACATCGGTGACGGCCGCGGTTACACCGGCGGCATCATCGGCTTCACGTCCGGCACGCACGACATGCTCGAACTCGTCGAGCTCTACACCCGCCGCAAGCCCGGCAACGTCCTGGCCCAGTACCTCCCCGCCCTCCGCGAGGTGGACGGCGGCGACTCGCACGACGGCCTGGACCCCGGTTTCCCCGAGGCATGGAAGAAGGCCGCCCGGGACCCCGCGTTCCGCAAGGCCCAGAACGATGAGCGGGACCGGCTGTACTTCCGTCCCGCGGTCGAGCGGGGCAAGGCCGACGGCATCGGGGTACTGGGCCAGTTCGCGTACTACGACGCGCTCGTGGTGCACGGCGACGGCGACGACCGGACCGGCTTCCCCGCCATCCGCAAGCGGGCCCTGGCCAAGGCCGAACCGCCCTCCCGGGGCGGCGACGAGAAGACCTACCTCAACGCCTTCCTCGACGCCCGGGTGTGGGCGATGCGGCAGGAGGAGGCCCACCGCGACACCAGCCGGATCGACACCGCGCAGCGGGTGTTCCTGAAGGACGGCAACCTCGATCTGCACACCCCGCTGAACTGGAAGGTCTACGGGGAGCGTTACCACCTCGGCTGACCTCCCGGGCCGCGCC
Organism: Streptomyces lydicamycinicus; assembly: GCF_000829715.2. Classification (NCBI taxonomy): domain Bacteria; kingdom Bacillati; phylum Actinomycetota; class Actinomycetes; order Kitasatosporales; family Streptomycetaceae; genus Streptomyces; species Streptomyces lydicamycinicus. The sequence continues at coordinate 166,843 of NZ_BBNO01000008.1, forward strand.
CGGACCGCCGCCCGCACCGCGCCCGACGGCCCGTGGGGAAGCGCCGGATACCGCTCCCCCACGGGCCGTCGGGCCGCCCGGTGTCAGTGGGCGGGCGCCGCCGCGGGCTCCCCGGCTCCGTCCGTGGGGACGGCGGCGGGCGGCGATGCGGGCTCCGGGTTACCGTGCCCCGCCGCGGCCGGATCGTCCGCCGTGTGCCCGTCCGCGGCGTTACCGTCCGCCGTCTTCCGGCCGAAGTGGTTGAAGGCGAGGTTGAGGACGATGGCGACCAGACAGCCGGTGCTGATGCCGGAGTCCAGGACGACCAGCAGGTCCTTGGGGAGGTGGTGGTAGAAGTCCGGGGCGGCGATCGGGATCAGGCCGATGCCGACGGCCGCCGCGACGATCAGGGCGTTGTCCCCCTTCTCCATCGCGGCGGAGGCCAGCGTCTGGATACCGCTGGCGGCCACCGAGCCGAAGAGCACGATGCCGGCGCCGCCGAGGACCGGCAGCGGGACCAGCGAGATGACCGAGGCGGCCACCGGGCACAGCCCCAGCACGATCAGGATCAGACCACCGGTCGCGACGACGAAGCGGCTGCGCACCTTGGTCATCGCGACCAGGCCGATGTTCTGCGCGAACGCGCTGTTGGCGAAGCCGTTGAACAGCGGGCTGAGCGCGGTGCCGAGGGTGTCGGCGCGCAGTCCGCCCTCGATGGTGCGCTCGTCCGCCGGGCGGTCGACGATCCGGCCGAGGGCGAGCATGTCGGCCGTCGACTCGGTCATACAGACCAGCATCACGATGCACATGCTGACGATCGCGGCGATGTCGAACTGCGGGGCACCGAAGTGGAACGGCGTCGGGAAGCCGACCAGGGACGCCTCCGAGATCGCCGAGAAGTTGGTGATGCCCACGGGTATCGCGATCAGCGTGCCGGCGACCAGCCCGAGCAGGATCGCGATCTGCTGGAGGAACCCGCGCAGCACCCGGCGCAGCACCAGCACGATCAGGAAGGTCAGCGCGGCCATGCCGATGTTCGTCAGCGAACCGTAGTCCGGGGCCCGGTCGTTGCCGCCCTGGGACCAGTTGAACGCCACCGGCAGCAGCGAGACGCCGATCAGGGTGATGACGGTGCCGGTGACCACGGGCGGGAAGAACCGTACGAGCTTGGAGAAGTAGGGCGCGACGAGGAATCCCAGCACCCCGGCGACGATCACCGCGCCGAAGATGACCGGGAGGGCGTCGCCGGGGCCCTGGGCCTTGCCGATGGCGACCATCGGGGTGACACCGGCGAACGAGACCCCGTTGACGAACGGGAGCTTGGCGCCGACCTTCCAGAAGCCCAGGGTCTGGAGGAGGGTGGCGATACCCGCGGTGAAGAGGCTGGCGCCCATCAGGAAGGCGGTCTCGGTGGCGCTCAGCCCGCAGGCCGGGCCCACGATCATCGGCGGGGCCACCACACCCGCGTACATCGCGGCCACATGCTGGAGGCCGCTGGTGAACATCTTGAAGGGCGGGAGGGTCTCATCGACCGGATGTTTCCGGTCCCCCTCCGACTGCTGCCCGGTCATTGCGGCCACTGCGGGCCTCCTTCGTTTTCTGCGTCGCCGGGGGCCGGCGAGGCGAGGCTGTCACGGAGGGCGTGCGATGTGGTGCGTACTGCGGGAAGTCGCCTGGTGAGCGTGGTGGGGCCGGGCGCGCTTGTGGCGCGTGGACGGGGGTGGCCGGGCCAACCGGCCCCGGAGATAAGGGAGTTCCCATACCTCCGGGGTCCGGCGCTTGTGGATCCCGCTCGGATCCACAAGCCCGGCCGGGAGCCGTCCCTCCCGGCCGAGTCAGGGGTGTGCGCCGGTCGCGTGACCGCGCCGTGGGGGTCAGCCCTCGGCGGCGATACGGGCCAGACGCTGGGCCTCCGCCCGCGCGGTGCGGGCGATGGCGTCCTCGTCGACGTTGCTGAGGTGGTTGTCCTCGACGACCGGCCGGCCGCCGACGAGGGAGAGGGTGACCGGCGCGGCGGCGCCGAAGACCAGCGCGGTGACCGGGTCGGCGATGGAGGAGTGGCCGAGGCCGTCCAGCTTCCACAGCACCAGGTCGGCGAGCTTGCCGGCCTCCAGCGAGCCGATCTCGGCGGTCCGGCCGAGGACCTGCGCACCGCCGTAGGTGCCCAGCCGCAGCGCCTTGCGGGCGTTGAGGGCGGCCTCCTTGTGGGCGCCGAGGCGGTTGATGAGCAGCGCGTTGCGCAGCTCGGTGTGGAGTTCGCCGGACTCGTTGGAGGCGGTGCCGTCGACGCCGAGGCCGACCGGGACCCCGGCCGCGAGCAGGTCGGGGACGCGGGCGATGCCGGCCGCGAGGCGGGCGTTGGAGGACGGGCAGTGCGCGACGCCGGTGCCGGTGCGGGCGAAGGCGGCGATGTCGGAGTCGTTCATGTGGACGCAGTGCGCCATCCACACGTCGTCACCGAGCCAGCCGGTCGACTCGAAGTAGTCGGTCGGGCCCATGCCGAACAGCTCGTGGCAGAACTTCTCCTCCTCCACGGTCTCCGACCCGTGGGTGTGCATCCGTACGCCCTTGCGGCGGGCCAGCTCGGCGCCCTGCCGCATGAGTTCGGTGGAGACGGAGAACGGCGAACAGGGCGCGGCGGCGATCTGCACCATCGAGCCGAAGGAGGCGTCGTGGTGGGTGTCGATGGCCTCCTCGGTCGCCAGCAGGGCGCCCTCGGTGGTCTCCACGGCGAAGTCCGGGGGCAGCCCGCCGTCCTTCTCGCTGCGGTCCATGGAGCCGCGGGCCAGGGTGATCCGGGCGCCGATCTCCGCGGCCGCGGCGAGCTCCGCGCCGACGAGGTCGCCGGAGCCCCGGGGGAAGACGTAGTGGTGGTCGGAGGCGGTGGTGACACCGCCCTTGACCATCATGCCGAGCGAGCCCTGGGTGGCCGCGGCGAGCATCGGGGCGTCGATCCGGGCCCAGGTCGGGTAGAGCGCGACCAGCCAGTTGAACAGGTTGTGGTCGGTGGCCAGGCCCCGGGTGAGCCACTGGTAGAAGTGGTGATGGGTGTTGATCAGGCCGGGGGTGACCAGATGTCCGGTGCCGTCGATCCGGCGGACCACGTTCGCCAGCCCCTCGGGGGCCTTGCCCGCGCCCAGCGACTCGATGGCCTGGTCCGCGACGACCACGTAGCCGGTGGCGTACTCGGTGTCGTGGGCGTCGACGGTCGCGATGGCGCAGTTCTCGATGACGAGGCGCTGCGTCACCGCGCTGTCAGGGGATGCCGGTGCAGCCATGGTGCGGTTCCTTCTTTCGGTACTGGCGGTGGGCACGGCATGGCCCTAGGGGATTTGAGTGCCGGAGCCGGACGAGGCGGCTGACAGGACCGCTGCCCGTGGGCTGCTCCGGGTGCCGAGATGGTGGAAGAACAGATTGAGCCCGACCGCGGTCAGGGCTCCGGCGCTGATCCCGGAGCCGAGCACGGTCTGTGCCCAGGCGGGGAAGTCGGCGTAGAAGGCCGGCGCGGCGAGCGGGATGATGCCCGCGCCGAGTGAGACGGCCACCAGGATGATGTGGGAGCTGTCGTCGAGACCGGCCTCGGAGAGCGTACGGATACCGCTGACCGCGATCGATCCGAACAGGACGATACCCGCGCCGCCGAGCACCGGCATCGGCACCAGTGACACCACCGCGCCCAGCACGGGGAACGCGCCCAGCACGAGCAGCGTGGCACCGGCCAGCGCGACGACATACCGGCTGCGGACGCGGGTCAGCGAGACCACCCCGACGTTCTGGGCGAAGGCGCTGGTCGGGAAGCCGCCGAAGACGGGGCCGAGCAGGGTGGCGAGGCCGTCGGTGCGCAGTCCGCGGGTGAGGGTGGCGGCGGTGGCCGGGCGGTCGCAGATCTCGCCGAGGGCCGGCATGCCGGCCGAGGACTCCGTCATCAGCACCAGCATCACGATGCACGGGTCCGGCCCGCGGTGTCCAGGCCGACGGCCTGGCCGATGATGAGCGGAGGGGTGACGACACCGGCGTACATGGCCGCGAGGTGCTGGAGCGCGGCCGGGACGAGCCGCCTGGCCGCCGGCTTCTCGTCCACCGGATGGACCGGGGACGCGGGGTGGTGCGGGTCGTGCGGGTGCTGTGCCATGGGTCGTTCCCCTCAGGATGTGCGCCCCCCTCCCCGCTGTGGGGTGGGGAGGGGAACGCACGGCACGGCGTTGCGTCGGAGCCGCTCAGAGGTTCGTCAGATCCACCGGGATCTTGGGCTCGACACCGTCGCGCAGAACAGTGGCTTCGATCAGGCCGTACGGGCGGTCCGCCGCGTAGTAGACAGCTCCTTCGGCGGTGTCGTTCTTGAGCCCGAACGGCTCCAGGTCCACCAGGAAGTGATGCTTGTTCGGGAGCGAGAAGCGGATCTCGTCGATCTCGGAGCGGTGATTGATGACCCGCGACCCCATTTGGTACAGGGTCTGCTGGAGCGACAGGCTGTAGGTCTCCGCGAAGGCCTGCAGCATGTGCTTCTTGACCTGCTCGTACGAACGCTCCCAGTTCGGCATCCGCTGCTCGTCGTCGGTCCAGTTGAACCGCCAGCGGCCGGACACCTCGGTGGCGAGGATGCGGTCGTAGGCCTCCTTGAGCGTCGTGTACTTGTCCTTGATGTAGCCCCAGAACTCCGAGTTGGTGGAGTTCATCACCACGAGGTCCTTCAGGCCGGAGATGACCTGCCACTGCTCACCGTCGTAGGTGATCTCGGTCAGGCGGGTCTCCTGGCCCTTGCGGACGAAGGAGTGCCGGACCTCGTCGGCGCCGATGAAGCGGGAGTTGGCGTCGGAGGTGGCGATCCGCTCCCAGGCGTACTCCTCGATCCGGATGCGGGCCCGGTGGATCGGCTCCTGGCTGGTGACGAAGTGCCGGGCCAGGTGGATGCCGAACTGCTCGGCCGACTCGATCCCGTACTCCTTGGCGAAGGCGTACACGGTGTTCTTGGTCGTGTCCGTCGGCAGGCAGTGGGCGTTGGAGCCGGAGAGGTGGACCTCTTCCAGGTCGCCGGAGAGCGACACGGAGACGTTCAGGTCCTTGATGTGGTGCGTGTCGCCGTCGCGGGTGATCTTGACGACGCGGTTTTCCGCTTTGCCGTACTGGTTCTGGCCGAGCATCACCGGGCGGGCCGGGCGGGAATGGGCAGTCATGTCGGTGCTAGCTCCCTCGGTATACGGAGTAGCCGAACGGGTTGAGCAGCAGCGGTACGTGATAGTGCTCGCCCGGCTGGACGGCAAAGGTGATTGCCACCTCCGGGAAGAACGCTCCGCTGTCCCTTACGCGGGGGGCGTCCTGCTGTTCCTCGGCTTGCTGGTGTGCGCAGTGCTTGGGTGAAACGAAGTACTCCTCGACGGCGAAGTCGAGGCGCACATGGGTGGTGCCGGCCGGCAGCTCCGGCAGGTCCTTGCAGCGTCCGTCCGCGTCGGTGGTGGACGCGCCGTGGGCGGTCCAGGCGCCGTCGCTGCCGGAGCGCACCGAGAGCGTGAGGGCGACGCCCTCCGCGGGGCGGCCCACGCTGGTGTCCAGGATGTGGGTGGACACCGACGTCGGTGCGGCCGTCGCGCTGCTCATACTGCGTCTCCTTCTGCGTGCTCCGCGATACGGGTCAGACGAATGCGGTTGATCTTGCCGAGTTCCGTACGAACGATCTCTCGTTCCTGTTCCGGCGTGTTGTCGATCCGGTTACGGACCGCGTCCCGCATCTGCTCTCCGGTCCGGCCGGAGGCGCAGATCAGGAAGACATGCCCGAACTTCTCCTGGTAGGCCAGGTTGAGTTCGAGCAGCTCCGCCTTGAGCGCGTCGGAGGCGCCCGCCATGCCGCTCTGCTCGCGGTGCGAGGTCGGGTCGCCCGGCTTGGGCCGGCCTATGGGCGGGTGCCCGGCCATCGCCTCGGCCAGATCCGCCGCGGTCAGGTCGGCCATGGCGGCGTCGTTCGCGGCGAACAGGGCGTCGGTGGTGGCGTAGGGGCGCCGGGCGAGCATCCGCTCGCCCCATGCCCGGCTGGCGCACACCTCGTGCAGTGCGGCGCGTGCCGTGGCGTCGTCCGCGGTGTTGAACCGGGTGAGCCCCGCCGGGGGCACGGGGGTGTCCCCCGTCGAGCGCGGTGAACTCGAAGACACGGGAAGCCTCCGTGGCCTGGTGGTGCTGGACAGCTCTGCTTGGCTGGAAACAGCTAAGACCCCCGGCAACAACACGTCAACACTTTGTTGAAAACTCGGCGACACAAAAGCCGCCGTCCGGTGCTGCGGGACGGCGGCTGCGGCGGCCGGGGCGGGGCCGCGACCGACCACCCTCAGTCGGCGTCCTTCGCGGCATTCTCCCTGTTCAGGTAGTTGTACACGGTGAAGCGACTCACCCCGAGCGCACTGGCGACCGTCTCCACACCGTGCCGGACCGAGAAGGCGCCGCGGGACTCCAGAATCCGCACGACCGACTGCTTGGTCTTACGGTCCAGCTCCGCCAGCGGCACCCCGTGCCGGCGCTGAAGCTCGGCGAGGATGTGGTCGAGCGAGTCCGACAGATGCGGGAGCCGTACGGCCACCCGGTCCTGGCCCTCCCAGGTCAGGACGACGTCGTCGCCCTCGGCCAGGTCCGGCGCGACCATCTGGCCACCCATCGCGTCGACCAGCGGCTTGACCGCCTGGACGAAGGGGTGGTCGGCGGGATCCGTCATGTCGCGCCCCCCTCGCCCGGCCCGGCCTCACCGATGACATTGACCTGAAGGGAGACCCGGGTGGCACCCGCTTGCAGGGATTCCCGCAGCAGCGCGGCCACCGCGCCGAGCACCTGATCGGCGTCGCCCTCGGCCGTATTGCCGAACGGACCGACATCCACGGCGTCCAGCTCGGCGCCCGTGACGACGTCCCGCGCCACCACCGCATGCGGCGGCGCCTCGTCCAGGTCGAACGGCTCCGTTGTGAACTCCACTCTCAATCGCACGCCGCTCAACCTACGCGCGGTTCGGCCCGGCCACCAGAAATTGCCCCGGGGCCCCCTTGACAGCCTCCGAGCCCGCCAGGCACTGTTCCATTAAGCAGAAAAACAGTTCCACTATCCGGAAGGGCGCCGCCGTTATGGGTTTCCCGGACACGCGCTTCAACGTCAATCTGTCGATCCTGTTCACCGAGCTTCCGCTGCTGGAGCGGCCGGCCGCCGCGCGGGCGGCGGGCTTCACCGCCGTGGAGCTGTGGTGGCCGTGGGTGGACGCCCCGGTGCCGGAGCAGGCGGAGCTGGACGCACTGCGCGACGCGCTCAACGACGCGGGGACCCGGCTGGTGGGGCTGAACTTCTACGCCGGGCAGCTGCCGGGCCCGGACCGCGGCGCGCTGTCCGTTCCCGGTGAGGAGTCGGCGAGGTTCCGGGCGAATGTGCCGGTGGCGGTGGAGTTCGCCCGCTCGCTGGGCTGCACGGCGTTCAACGCCCTGTACGGCAACCGGGTCGAGGGGGTGGACGCGGCCGAGCAGGACCGGCTGGCGCTGGAGAACCTCACCTACGCCGCGCGGGCCGTGGCGGAGGTGAACGGGACGCTGCTGATCGAGGCGCTCAACGCACCCGAGTCGCCGAACTGCCCGATCGTCTCGGCACCCAAGGCGATCGAGGTCGTGGACGCGGTGAACGCGGCGACGGGCCTGGACAACGCCCGTTTCCTGATGGACCTCTATCACCTGTCGATGAACGGTGAGGACCTGGACGAGGTCATCGACCGCTACACCGCCCGGACCGCGCATGTGCAGATCGCCGACAACCCCGGCCGGGGAGCGCCCGGCACCGGTGACCTCGACCTCGCCGGCCTGCTCGACCGCCTCGTCAAGGCCGGTTACGACGGCTGGGTCGGCCTGGAGTACAAGCCCGGCGACGGCACCAGCGCCGAGGCCTTCGGCTGGCTCCCGGCCGACCGGCGCGCGGCGCACTCCTGACACCTCGTAAGCGCTTCGAAAGAGACACTCATGAGCAATCTTCCCAAGGTCGCGTGGATCGGTCTGGGCATCATGGGCTCGCCCATGGCCGAGAACCTGATCAAGGCCGGTTACCCGGTGACCGGCTACACCCTGGAGGCCGACAAGCTGGAGCGGCTGGCCAGGAACGGCGGAAGCGTGGCCGGCTCGATCGCCGAGGCGGTCGCCGACGCCGACGTCATCATCACCATGGTCCCCGCCTCCCCCCAGGTCGAGGCCATCGCCTACGGACCCGACGGCATCCTGGCCCACGCCCGCCGCGGGGCCCTGCTGATCGACATGTCCTCGATCACCCCGCAGACCTCCATCGACCTGGCCCACGCCGCCGCCGACAAGGGCATCCGGGTCCTGGACGCCCCCGTCTCCGGCGGCGAAGCCGGCGCCATCGAAGCGGTCCTGTCCATCATGGCCGGCGGCGACCAGGCCGACTTCGACGCCGCCCGCCCCCTGCTGGAAGCCCTCGGCAAGACCATCGTGCGCTGCGGCCCGCACGGCTCCGGCCAGACCGTCAAGGCCGCCAACCAGCTCATCGTCGCCGTCAACATCCAGGCCTGCGCCGAAGCCGTCGTCTTCCTGGAGAAGTCCGGCGTCGACCTCACCGCCGCCCTCGACGTCCTCGGCGGCGGACTGGCCGGCTCCACCGTCCTGGCCCGCAAGAAGGACAACTTCACCACCCGCGACTTCCGCCCGGGCTTCCGCATCGACCTCCACCACAAGGACATGGGCATCGTCACCGACGCCGCCCGCGCGGTCGGCGCCGCCCTCCCCGTCGGCAGCGTCGTCGCCCAACTCGTCGCCTCCCTGCGCGCCCAGGGCGACGGCGGCCTCGACCACTCCGCCCTCCTGCGCGGCGTCGAACGCCTCTCCGGACACACCACCGAAGGCTGAGTCCACGGCGGCGCAGCGGGCCCCGTCTCGGGGTCCCTGCCCGCCGGCCCATGAGGAAGCCGTCCCCACGCGGCGACCCGGCCCTTCGGAGGTCCGGGCCCCCCTGACGCTTCCCCTCCGCTTCCGGGCGGCGGCCGCGCCGACACTTGTCCTGTCGCGCCCAGGCGTGGCCGCCGTCCGGAACACCCCTGGACACCCCAGGTTTGTTTCAACAAACTGTTGACGTTTGGTCGGGGCGCTTCTTACGCTCCGACATGCGGAAGCCAACTTCCGCGCTCTCGTACGGAAGGTCACCATGTCGAAGCCCTCGCTGACGGCGCGCTTTCTCACTACGGAGGCTGGCGCCCCCGTCGCCGACAACCAGAACTCCGCCACCGCCGGCGTCGGCGGCCCGATCGTCCTCCAGGACCAGCACCTGCTGGAGAAGCTCGCGCGCTTCAACCGCGAGCGCATCCCGGAGCGTGTGGTGCACGCCCGTGGCTCCGGAGCGTACGGCTACTTCGAGGTGACCGACGACGTCACCGGCTTCACCCACGCCGCCTTCCTCGACACCGTCGGCAAGCGGACCGAGACGTTCATCCGCTTCTCGACCGTCGCCGACAGTCTCGGCGGCCCGGACGCGGCCCGTGACCCGCGCGGTTTCGCTCTGAAGTTCTACACCGAGGAGGGCAACTACGACCTCGTCGGCAACAACACCCCGGTGTTCTTCATCAAGGACCCGATCAAGTTCCCCGACTTCATCCACTCGCAGAAGCGCGACCCCTTCACGGGCAAGCAGGAGCCGGACAACGTCTGGGACTTCTGGGCCCACTCCCCCGAGGCCACCCACCAGATCACCTGGCTGATGGGCGACCGCGGCATCCCGGCCTCCTACCGCCACATGAACGGCTACGGCTCGCACACCTACCAGTGGACGAACGCCGAGGGCGAGGCCTTCTTCGTCAAGTACCACTTCAAGACCAACCAGGGCATCCGCTGCCTGGACGCCGAGCAGGGCGCCGCGCTGTCCGGCTCGGACCCGAACAGCCACCAGACCGACCTGCTCCAGTCCATCGAGCGGGGCGTGTACCCCTCCTGGACGCTGTATGTGCAGATCATGCCGGCGGCCGAGGCGGCCGACTACCGCTTCAACCCGTTCGACCTGACGAAGGTGTGGCCGCACAGCGACTACCCGCTTCAGCGCGTGGGCCGCCTGGTCCTGGACCGCAACCCCGACAATGTCTTCGCCGAGGTCGAGCAGTCCGCGTTCTCCCCGAACAACTTCGTGCCGGGCATCGGCCCGTCCCCGGACAAGATGCTCCAGGGCCGGCTGTTCGCCTACGCCGACGCGCACCGCTACCGCCTGGGCGTCAACCACACCCAGCTGCCGGTGAACGCCCCCAAGGCGACCGAGGCCGCCAACTACGGCCGGGACGGCCTCATGGCGACCAACGGCTACGACCGGTACGCCAAGAACTACGAGCCCAACTCCTACAGCGGCCCGGTGCAGACCGGCCGGCCGCTCTCCGCCCCGCTCGCCGTCTCCGGCCACGTCGGCACCCATGAGGCGCCCGCGCACACCAAGGACGACGACTTCTTCCAGGCCGGTGAGCTCTACCGGCTGATGTCGGAGGACGAGAAGAAGCGTCTGGTGAACAACATCGCCGGCGGCCTCTCCCAGGTCAGCCGCGACGATGTGATCGAGAAGAGCCTCGCCCACTTCCACGCCGCCGACCCGGACTACGGCAAGCGCGTCGAGGCCAGGGTCCGTGAGCTGCGCGAGGACTGACGGGAGGTCAGTTCCTCGTGCGTCCGTACCGGCGGCCCGTTGAGGGGTGGCTGTCGGTACGGAGAAGGAGTGCGAGCTCCGCGGCATACGGGAGCACGCAGTGCGGTGGCAGCGCTCGCCCGACAGGAAGGGCGAGCCCGCTCCCCCGCCGCGGAGCCCGCCTCCTCCACCCCCAGACTCCGTCCGGCGGTGCGATGTCCCGTCGCGCCCGATTGCCCGCGCTGCCGGACGGAAACCACCACAGGGCCCGGCCTCCGTACGGTCACGGACGCCGGGCCCTGTCGCACCACGGCGAGTCGTGCGCGCCGCGCTCCCTCCGTGCGCCGTGCCCCCCGGCGTTCTCCCCCACTCGGCACTCACCGCCGCAATTCGGCCCCCGGCACCCGACTTTGGAGAGACCATGGGGGCAGCAGCAGATCCGACTGTCTGCCGCCCGACCTGCCAGGAGCCGACCATGGCCGACAGCGTGCCGGTGCGGTGCCCCACGTGCCGCCGCGAGAACGCCTTCACCCCGCCCACCTTCCCGTGCGCCTGCGGGGCCCCGCTCACCATGCCCGTACTGCGCGGCGGGATTCCCGTCGAGATACTCCACCGCACCTGGCAGGCCTCCTGGGTGGAGGTGCGCTGTGAGGTCTGCGGCCGGCAGGACGAGTGGCCGGCCCCGGAGTCCGGCTGCGCCTGCGGCACCGTCGTCCGGGTCCCCGTCGCCCCGGCGCCCGCCCTGCCGCCCCCGAACTTCCCGTCCTCCGGCCCGCCCGCGCCGAAGCCCGCGCCGAAGCCGGCCCCACCACCGGCCGCCGACCCCGCGCGCGCCCTCCTGCGGCCCGCGTTCCGCCCGGTCACGATCCGTACGGCCCGCGACTGCGTCACGGCCGCCGAGCAGTATCTGAAGTGGCTGGGCTACGCCGATGTGGCCCGCACCCAGGAGCGCACCGCCTCCGGCGTGGACCTGCGCGGCACGGGCGTGGTCGCCCAGGTCGACCCGACCACCCGCGCCACCGAGCTGCGCGAGATCGAATGCGTCTGGCTCAACGGCCTCAACGACTCCGCCATAGCCGTCTTCTTCTCCCTCGCCGGCTACGCCCGGGACGCCCGCACCCGCGCCGACGACCTCCACCTCCCCCTCTTCGTCATGGACCTCACCGGCACCCCTCAACCGGTCAACGACCCGGCCGACGAACTGATCAGGTATGGGGCGGCGGGGCGGTGAGGGGGTGGCCGGGGCAACAGTCGCCGGCACCGGCCGGGCCGCCGTAGCCCCCACCGGTCACAAAACCCGCTCGCCCGCTTCCCCGGAACCGGCGACACTGGTCCCGTGATCATTCAGGTGCCCGCCCTCGACGAACTGCCCGCGCTGCGCGCCATCGAGCGAGCGGCCGGGGAGCCGTTCCGTGGACTCGGCATGGCGGCGGTCGCCGACGACGAGCCACCGTCGCCGGCGCTGCTGACGGAGTTCCAGCGGGCGGGGCGGGCGCTGGCCGCGTACGAGGAAGCGGGGCCGGGCGGCGGGCCCCGCCGCCCGGTCGGCTATCTGCTCTGGGAGCCGGTCGACGGCTGCACCCATATCGAGCAGGTCTCGGTCCACCCGGACCAGGCCCGCCGTGGCATCGGCCGGGCCCTCATCGACCGGGCGATGGGGGACGGCGGCCGGGTCGCGCTGACCCTGACCACCTTCACCGAGGTGCCGTGGAACGCGCCGTATTACGCCCGGATCGGATTCCGGGCGCTGCCCGAGGCCGAACTCACCCCGGGCCTACGGGCGATCCGCGCCCATGAGGCGGCGCTGGGGCTGGACCGCTGGCCGCGGGTGGCGATGCGCCGGGAGTCCGGCCGGGAGGGCTGAGACGGCTGGTCAGAGCTCCGTGTCTGCGCTCGGCCGGTCTGTGCGCCACGGTGCGTCGGGGCGGGTGCGGCGGGCGTCGGCGGAGAGGCGGAGGGCGTAGACCGTGCCGTCCGGGTCGTCGTCGACAGGTCCGAGATAGTCATGGCCGGTCATATGGCACCAGGCCGGCAGATCGAGCGGAGCCGCCGGATCGGTCGCGATGACATGCACGACCGTACCCGGCTCGGCTTCGGCGATCTCGGCCCGCAGCCGCAGGAGGAGGGCCACACAGAGCAGACCGGTGCCGTCGACGGTGATGTCCGCTGCCGGTACGAGGCCGGGGGACATCGGGTGCGTGGCTGTCATGCGCGGGGTGTCCCGGTCAGCAGCATGCTGAGGTCCAAGGCCGGGGCGCTGTGGGTCAGCGCGCCGATGGAGACCATGTCCACACCGGCCTCGGCGATCGGCCGCAGTCGTTCCGGAGTGACTCCGCCGGAGGCTTCGAGGACGACGCCGGCGCCGGGGGCGATCTCCGCCCGGGCCCGAACGACCTGCCTGATCTCGTCGAGCGTCATGTCGTCGAGCATGATCCAGGGAACCCGCGCACGCAGTGCTTCCTCCGCTTCCGCGACGGTCTCCACCTCGATGTCGATGAGCGTCTCCCGGCCCTCGGCCGCCATGCCGGCGCGGACCGCGTCGATCGCCGCGGTGACGCCGCCGGAAGCGGCGAGGTGGTTCTCCTTGAGCAGCACCATGGCCGAGAGGTCCAGCCGGTGGCTGGTGCCGCCCCCGGACGTCACGGCGTACTTGTCCAGGGCCCGCAGCCCGGGGGCCGTCTTACGGGTGTCGAGGACTCTGACGTCCAGGTCGGCGACCAGGTCCGCGTACTGCTTCGTCAGCGTGGCGATGCCGCACATGCGCTGGAGGAAATTCAGCGCGGTGCGTTCCCCGGTGATCAGGCTGCGTCCCTCGCCGGTGAGGCGGACCAGCGTCCGGCCCGGTGAAACGAGCGTCCCCTCCGCCACCAGCACCTCCACCGTCACGTCGGGGTCGAGCTGGCGGAACACCTCGGAAACGGCGGGCAGTCCGCTGATCACTCCCGGCTGCTTCGCGATGATCTCGGCCTGCGCACGCAGCCCCGCGGGCACACTCCAGCGGGTGGTGACATCGTCATGGCAGCCGTCCTCGGCAAGCGCGCGGGCGACGGCGTCGCGTGCCGCTAACGCAGGGAAATCCATGGCTCCTCATTTCTCCGTGGTGCGGAGTCGGCTGCCTGCTCCGGGAGTTGAGGCCGTAGCGCCTCTTGGGCCGTTCCGGTGCCGGCCACCGCCTCGTGCTTCGATTTCAGAAACAGTACTCCCCCTTCGGTGATTTGAGAATCGATACCCGGGAGGCGGGAGGAGGGCAGCGGAGAGCACCGGCCGACCCCGTGAATCCTGCGCCCGTGCGCGCCCGCCGCGGCCGCGGCCGGCCCCCGGCGGGGAGAATGTGCGGATGATCGACGCGAATGCCCTGCGGGCCGTCTGCCTGGATTTCCCGGGTGCGACCGAGGAATTCCCCTTCCCGCGGCACCCTGATGTGTCCACCTTCAAGGTCGGCGGCAAGATCTTCGCGCTGACGACGCTGACGGATACGCCGCTCACCGTGAGCCTCAAGTGCGAACCCGAGCTGGCGGAGCGGCTGCGGGCGGCGCACCCGGAAGTGGTGCCGGGGTATCACCTCAACAAGCGGCACTGGAACACCGTTTCCCTGGACGGGGACCTTCCCGACCGGCTCGTGCTGGACATGATCGAGGACTCGTACGACCTCGTGGTCGCCTCGCTGCCCAAGGCGCAGCGCCTGCTGCTGGACTGGCCGGGAGAGGGGCGGGCCTGAGTCACCGGCGGGGCGCCGCCCGGGCCCGCCGTCCTCACCGCACCCGCCCCACCGCCTTCGCCAGCCGCTCGCGCAGTTCGATCTTGCGGACCTTGCCGCTGACGGTCATCGGGAAGGCGTCGAGGATCTCCAGATGGCGCGGCACCTTGTAGTGGGCGAGGTGGGAGCGGCAGTAGGCGGCCAACTCGTCGTGGGTGAGCGGGTCTTCGGGGTCGCGGAGGATGACGCAGGCGGCGATCTCCTCGCCGTACTTCTCATCGGGGACACCGACGACCTGGACATCGGCGATCTTGGGGTGGGTGTAGAGGAACTCCTCGATCTCGCGCGGGTAGACGTTCTCACCACCCCTGATGATCATGTCCTTGATGCGGCCGACGATCCGGACGTAGCCGTCGTCGTTCATCACCGCGAGATCACCGGTGTGCATCCACCGGGCCGGGTCGATGGCCTCGGCGGTGCGCTCGGGCTCCGCCCAGTAGCCGAGCATCACGCTGTAGCCGCGGGTACGCAGTTCGCCGGGGGTGCCGCGGGGCACGGTCACCCCGCTCGCCGGATCGGCGACCTTCACCTCGATGTGCGGCAGCACCCGGCCGACGGTGGTGGTGCGGTGGGCGAGGTCGTCGTCACGGCGGGTCTGGGTGGAGACCGGGGAGGTCTCGGTCATGCCGTAGCAGATGGAGACCTCGGTCATATGCATCTCGGCGACCACCCGCTTCATCACCTCCTCGGGACACGGCGAGCCCGCCATGATGCCGGTGCGGAGCGAGGACAGGTCGTAGGAGGCGAAGTCGGGGTGGTTGAGCTCGGCGATGAACATGGTGGGGACGCCGTAGAGGGAGGTGCAGCGTTCGTCCTGGACGGCTCGCAGGGTGGCGGCGGCGTCGAAAGCCGGGGCCGGGATGACGATGCAGGCGCCGTGCGAGGTGGCGCCGAGGTTGCCCATGACCATGCCGAAGCAGTGGTAGAAGGGCACCGGCAGACACACCCGGTCCTGTTCGGTGTAGGCGAGCGTCTCGCCGACCCAGTAGCCGTTGTTGAGGATGTTGTGGTGGGAGAGGGTGGCGCCCTTGGGGAAGCCGGTGGTGCCCGAGGTGTACTGGATGTTGACCGGGTCGTCGGCGGTCAGCTCCTGTTCGCAGGCGGTGAGCCGCTGCGGCGGGACGGTGGCACCGGCGGCCAGCAGTGCGCCCCAGGTGTCGTCGCCGAGGTAGATCACCTCGCGCAGCGCCGGGCTCCCGTCGCGTACCTGCTCGATCATCCCGCGGTAGTCGCTGGTCCTGTGGTGGGTCGCGGACACCAGGACGCTGATGCCGGCCTGCCGCAGGACGTAGCCCAACTCGTGGACGCGGTAGGCGGGGTTGACGTTGACGAGGATCGCCCCGATCCGGGCGGTGGCGTACTGGACGAGCACCCACTCGGCGCAGTTGGGCGCCCAGATGCCGACCCGGTCGCCCTTGGCGACGCCCTTGGCGAGCAGGCCGAGCGCCACCTCGTCGACCGCGCGGCCCAGTTCGGCGTAGGTCCAGCGGCGGCCGCTCGCCACCTCGACCAGCGCCTCACGGTCGCCGAACCGGGCGATGGTGCGGGTCAGATCGGCGCCGATGGTGTGGCCGAGCAGCGGCCGGCCGGCGGTCCCGCAGGCGTACGACAGCTCCTGGTGCTGCTGGCTCATCGGTGGTTCTCCTCCCAGTACTCGGCGCCGCCGTCGCCCTGCGCGGTGCGCTCGCGCAGCTCGATACGGCGGATCTTGCCGGAGACGGTCTTCGGCAGCTCGGCGAACTCCAGCCGCCGGATGCGCTTGTAGGGGGCCAGCACCTCACGGGAGTGCGCGAAGATCACCTTCGCGGTCTCCGGGCCGGGCGACCACCCGGCCGCCAGCACCACATACGCCTTGGGGACCGCCAGCCGCAGCGGGTCGGGGGCCGGCACCACGGCGGCCTCGGCGACCGCCTCGTGCTCCAGCAGGGCGCTCTCCAGCTCGAACGGGGAGATCTTGTAGTCGGACGCCTTGAAGACGTCGTCGGCGCGTCCGATATAGGTGATCCAGCCGTCGCGGTCGCGGCTGCCGATGTCGCCGGTGCGGTAGTAGCCGTCGGCCATCGCCTCCGCGGTGCGTGCCGGGTCCCCGTGGTAGCCGGTCATCAGGCCGACCGGCCGGGTGGAGAGGTCGAGGGCGATCTCCCCCTCGTCGCCCGGTGCGCCGCTGACCGGGTCGAGGAGGACGACGTCGAAGCCGGGGGTGGGACGGCCCATGGAGCCCGGCTTGACGGTCTGACCAGGGGTGTTGGCCACCTGGACGGCGGTCTCGGTCTGTCCGAAGCCGTCCCGGATGGTGACGCCCCAGGACTGCCGCACCTGCTCGATGATCTCCGGGTTGAGCGGTTCACCGGCCGCGACGATCTCCCGCGGCGGTTGGCGGAGCGCGGACAGATCGGCCTGGATGAGCATCCGCCAGACGGTCGGCGGGGCGCAGAAGCTGGTGACGTGGGCCCGGTCCATCTCCGCCATCAGCCGGGCCGCGTCGAAGCGGGTGTAGTTGTGGATGAAGACGGTGGCCTCGGCGTTCCAGGGCGCGAAGAGATTGGACCAGGCGTGCTTGGCCCATCCGGGCGAGGAGATGTTGAGATGCACATCGCCGGGCCGCAGACCGATCCAGTACATCGTCGCGAGATGCCCGATGGGGTACGAGGCGTGGGTGTGCTCGACGAGCTTGGGGCGGGCGGTGGTGCCGGAGGTGAAGTAGAGCATCAGGGCGTCGTCCGCCCGGGTGGGCCCGCCCGGCTCGAAGGTCTCGGGGCTGTCGTACGCGTCCTCGTACGCCAGCCAGCCGTCCGGCGCGCCGCCGACCGCGATCCGGGTGTAGTCGCCCGCCACGTCGGCGAACTTGCCCGTGTCCGCGGCGCGCACGAGGACATGCCGGGCCCGGCCGCGGTCGATCCGGTCGGCGAGGTCGGCGCGGCCGAGCAGCGGGGTCGCGGGGATGACGACGGCACGCAGCTTCATGGCGGCCAGTGCGGTCTCCCACAGCTCGACCTGGTTGCCGAGCATCATCACGATGCGGTCGCCGGCCCGTACCCCGTGGGCGGACAGCCAGTTCGCGGCCTGGTCGGAGCGGCGGCGCATGGCGTCGAAGCTCAGCCGGGTCTCGCTGCCGTCCTCCTCGACGATGTGCAGCGCGGGGCGGTCATTGCCGTGGGCGATGGTGTCGAACCAGTCCAGTGCCCAGTTGAAGTGCTCCGGGCGGGGCCACTGGAACGCCGCGCGGGCCGCGGCATAGTCCTCCCGGTGCCGCAGCAGAAGATCCCGCGCCGCCCGGAACTCCTCGGTGGCGGCCGGTGCGCGACCCGTCGCACCGGATTCCGTGTCCGTCATATGTCCTCCTCATTGCCGCACCGCTGGCTGCCATCGTGTAATCAGTGGCCCAGGTCTCACCACCCCCGAATGGGGGGAAGCGGAGGTTCGGCGTGCGGCACGACCCGGATGCCCACGAGACGGCGGACGTACGGGCGGCGCTGTCGCGGCTGCGGCGGGACAGCGGGCTGCCGGTGGCGTTCGGCGGTCTGCGGGCCGGTGCGGGGTGCTGTCGCATCAATGAGCTGGCCGGTACGGAGACCGCGGTGCTGCGCGGCCTGGACATCATGCGGGGCAACGGGCTGGGCGGGAAGGCCGTGGCGCTGTCCCGCCCGCTCGCGGTGACCGACTACAGCGCCTCATCGGTGATCAGCCATGAGTACGACGCGGCGGTGGCCGCCGAGGGGCTGCGCTCGGTGCTCGCCGTACCGGTGATCGTCCGGCGCCGGGTGCGCGGCGTGCTGTACGGGGCGCTGCGCCGCCCGGTACGGCTCGGCGACCGCCCGCTCTCGGCGGCCATGGAGGTGGCACGGGAGCTGGAGCAGGCACTGCTGCTCCAGGACGAGGCGGCGCGGCTGCTGGCGGTGTCACTCCCCCAGGCTCTTGAGGAGCAGGGCGGACCCCCCTCCACCGCCGGCGACCCGGCCCGGTGGGAAGAGGTCCGCGAGGCACACGGCGAGCTGCGCGGCCTGGCCCAGCGGGTCGGCGACCCCCTGCTGCGACAGCAGCTCCTGGCGGCGTGCGGACGCCTCGCGGCGGCCTCATCCCGCCGCCCCGGCACGGACGGCGCGGCCCCCGCCCTCGCACCACGCGAACTGGACGTGCTGACCTGCGTCGCGTCCGGCGCCACCAACGCGGAGGTGGCGGAGCGCCTGGGCCTGCGCCCGGAAACCGTCAAGAGCTACCTCCGCTCCGCCATGCGGAAGCTGGGCGCCCACACCCGCCTCCAGGCAGTGCTCGCGGCCCGCCGGGCGGGGGCGCTGCCGTAGGGCGGGCGGGGGTACGTGGCGGGCGGCCCGGCCCTCCCCCGTGAAGGCCGGACCGCCCGTCCGACGGCTACTTGTCGGCGGTCAGGGTGCCCGCCGCGCCCCAGCTGTCGGTGGGGACTTCCTGGATCCAGACCGTCACGGTCTCCGCGGGGATGCGGTACGCGTCCACGAACGCGTCGGTGATCTGCTTGACCAGCTCCCGCTTCAGCTCGACGCTGCGCGGGCCCTGCTGAACGGTGACGGTGGGCATGGTGGAACTCCCTTTGAGGAGAGGGGCCGTTGGGCCACCGGGAACGCAGAGGTTCCCGGTGTCACCCGGCCTGGGGATCCCGGGTTTTCCCCGGGTTTCCGGTGGTTGACCGGCGTGCCCTCAGTCCATCGCGAACGGCCCGTGCGACCAAGAAGCGGATCGTGCACACAGCGATCACCGATCGAGATCGAGCGCCTCGCTCCCGTCCGGGGCCGCACAGGCCCGCAGCAGCGGATCCACCCCCGCGGGCGGGTCGGTCCGGCGCACCGCGAGCGAGGTGGTCAGCTCCATGCCCGGGTCGCGGAACGGGAGGAAGGCGACCCGGGGCGTGCTCAGCCGGCGGGCGTGCGAGGCGTAGACGACGGTCCACAGTCCGTCCGACGGCCCGCGGGCGCCGATCGCGGTCAGGGTGTCGTCCAACGAGCCGTAGGCGGGGCCCGGTACGGGGACGAAGCCGGCGTCGTGGCAGGCGTGGACGACCAGGTCGACCAGGGCCCGGTTGTTGCGGCGCGCGGTCAGCACCAGCGGGACGGGCCCGAGGTCGGCGAGCGCGACCGGGCCGGGTGCGGCGGCCAGGGGGTGCCGGGCCGGGACGACCGCCACCAGCGGGTCCTGCCACAGCGGGACGAAGCGCAGCCCGTCCCGGCCGGTGCCGTCCGGCTCACCACGGAGGAACGCGGCGTCCAGCTCACCGGACGCCACCCGGTCGAGCCGGTCCCGGGCCCGTACGGCCACCAGCTCCACCCGGGTCTCCGGGGCGAGACGGGCCAGTGTGTCCAGCACCCGGTCCAGGTGGGCACCCAGGCCCGTGCTCGTCCCCAGGCGCAGGGTGGCACCCGGCCCACCGGTCAGCTCGGCGACGGCGGCTCGGGCCCGCTCCTCGGCGGCGAGCAGCGCCCGCGCCTCCGGCAGGAACCGCTCGCCGACGGCCGTCAGCCGCACCTGGCGGGCCGAACGGTCGAACAGCTCGGTCTTCAACTCCCGCTCCAGCCGCCGGATCTGCTGGCTCACCGCCGACTGGACGATATGCAGCCGCTCCGCCGCCCGCCCGAAATGCAGCTCCTGCGCCACCGTGACGAAGTACCGCACCTGCCGCAGCTCCACGCCTCTCCCCTCCCGGCCGGCCCGCTCCCCCGTGCCGCACCCTCGCTCCGGGCGGCGCACCCCGACCGGGCAATTGCCTTGCCGCGATACCGCCGCCCGGACATCATCCCCCCATGATCGATGCCACCGCACTCGCCGAGAAGCCGGTGCTCACCGGCCCCCGGGTCCGTCTCGCCCCGCTGTCCATACGGCATGCGGCCGCCTTCCACACCGCCTGCCGGGACCCGGAGACGCGCCGGCTGACCGGCACCCACCATGACTTCACGCTGGAAGAGTTGCAGACGTGGTGCGCCGGCAGCGCCGACCGCGCGGACCGGCTGGACCTCGCCATCGAGGACCGCGAAACCGGTGGCTTCCTCGGCGAACTCGCCCTGAGCCAGATCGATCCGCCGAACGCCCACGGCAGCTTCCGGATCGCCCTGGTCCCGGACGCCACCGACCGCGGCATCGGCAGCGAGGCGACCCGCCTGCTGCTCGACTACGCCTTCGACCGGGTGGGCCTGCACCGGGTACAGCTGGAGGTCTACGACTACAACCCGCGCGCCCGGCGGGCGTACGAGAAGTGCGGCTTCGAGGTGGAGGGCCGGCTGCGCGAGGCCCTCTACTGGGACGGCGCATGGCACGACGTACTGGTGATGGCGGCGCTACGGTCCCGGCGGGCCGGGGGCGGGGACGCGGGCACGGGCACGGACGTGGACGTGGACGTGGACTCGGGCACGATGCGGCCCTGACGAGAGGGGGCCGCGGCCGGGTGTCAGACGTGGCCGCGGCCGGTGGCGCAGCTGAGTGTGCTGGTTGCGCCGGGGCAGCGAGGGCGGGGGCCGGCCGGTCGGGTGCGCTACTGCCCCACCCGGCCGTCGACGCATTCCCGCAGCAGGTCGGCGTGACCGCAGTGGCGGGCGTACTCCTCGATCCGGTGGACCAACAGCTCGCGGACGGCGTTGTTGTCGTGCCCCACCCGCGCGCTCAGATCCGGATACCCGGCGAACGCCGCATCGGTGGCCGCCTGTTCACGGGCGAGGTCGGCGAAGGCGCCCTCGACCAGCTCCTGTTCCGCCACGGCTCCCTCGAAGTCGCCGTCGTCCGCTCCGTACAGGCTCGGTGCCGGGTCTCCCGGCACGATCCAGTTGCGCCAGTCCCGCTCCGTCTCGGCAAGGTGGCGGACCAGCCCCAGCAGGGACATGGTCGACGGCGGCACCGAGCGGCGCGCCATTTGCTCCGGGTTCAATCCGTCGCACTTCATCAGCAGGGTCAGTCGATAGCCCGACAGAAAATCCTGCAAGGTCGCCGGCTCACCGTCCGGGCTGACGCCATCCTTCTCGCGAGGGTCCTCGTCGGGGTCTGCCCACATGTCGGGGTAGACGCTGGCTTTGCTCCACCGCTCAGGTATGTCGCTCACCATGCTCATGATTCTGAGCAGTGGTCCGGCCGGCAAGCAATTTGTTACGACGTGCCGGGCGGGACGCGGGCCGGCTTGCCGGCCCGCGCCACGGAACAACGACGGGCTCAGTAGTTCTCCCCGGTGAACGGCAGCCACTCGGTCGCCAGGGCGGCGTCCAGGTGGTGAGCCGCGCCCGGGGTGTGTTCGGTGACCAGGCCGGCGTGGACGAAGTGGCGCAGGGGGGTGCCGCCGAGGTAGCAGGATGCCAACTCCCGGACGTCCAGGGCGAGGTCGGGGGTCTCGGTGGTGGGGTGCCAGGTCGCGCCGTCGGGGCCGGCGGTCAGCCGGAAGCGGCCCGCGTTGGCCGGGAGGGCGGGGTCGCGCAGGTCGAGGACGAGGTCGACGGGGGCCGCCCAGGAGCGGGCGGTCAGCGCGGCGCGGACGTCCACGAGCCGGAGCCACAGGGAGGGTTCCTGGCCGGTGACGCGTACCTGGTCGCGGTCGGCGACGAGGTGCAGGAGCGGGTCGTCGGCGGGGCGGGCCTCGATCCGTACCGTCGAGGTGAGGTCGATCGAGGCGAGGTAGGACCACAGGGCGGCGGCGACCGGGGCGGACTCCGCTTCCAGTTCGTCGACGAGAACCGCTCCCGGGCGGTTCTCGCCCGGGCCGCGGGTGCGGTACACCGCATAGCCGGCCGGTATCCCGCCGGGGTCGCCCAGCGCCACCACACGCGCCGCACCGAAGCCGTCCCGGTCGTCGCCGCCGCGCGACCCGTCGAGGTCCAGCACATGCTCACGCCACCAGGCCGCGTCGCGCAGGAAGCGGCCGGCGCGCTGCGGCAGGGTCGCGTCGTAGCGCGGGGCGAGCACGGTGGGCGCGTCGGCCGGGTCGATCAGCCGCAGCGGGCGGCTGTCGGGGGCGATGCGCAGCGCGAGCGGGCGCGAGGAGTCGATCTCGATGCGGTACGACTCGGTGGCGGCACCGTAGCCGAAGCGGCCGTAGATGGCGCTCTCGGACGCCCAGAGGCAGGACACCGGCCGCTGCTCGGCGGCGCAGCGGCGCCAGAGTTCGTCCAGCATCGCGGTGAGGATTCCGCGGCGCCGGTGGGTGGGCGCGACGGAGACGAAGTCCAGTGCGGCGCAGGGCAGTTGACCGCCGGGCACGCTGAGGGTGACACGGTGCGCGCCGGCCACCCCGCTCAGCCGTCCGTCGTCGTAGGCACCGATACGGGTGCAGGCGCGCAGCGTCCTTCGGTGGTATGCGCGGGTCTTGTCGGCGGGCTTGAGGTGGAAGGCGAGGTGGACCAGGTCCAGGGCCTGGTCGAGGTCGGCCTCGGGGATGTCCCGGAGGTCCGTGGTCGCGCGCGCGTGGTCGTCACTGGTCACCGGGGGACGCTAACCCGGCGCCCGGGGAGCTTCACCCTGTTTTTCGGCGGGGCCGGGCCCCGCCCTCAGTCCCGCGCCGCTTGGGCCCACGCCCCCGGTCCCTACTCCCCTCAAGCCACCGAACCGATCCGCCCCAACGTCCGTCCGGTGTCGTGATGGATAGGTGTATGCGCACCGGTCAGCGGGCTGCCGGTGCCGCCACGGCGGTTGGCGACGATCTCGGCGGCGATGGAGAGGGCGGTTTCCTCCGGCGTGCGTGCACCGAGGTCCAGGCCGATGGGTGAGCGCAGCCGGTTCAGTTCGAGTTCGGTCAGGCCGACGTCCCGCAGCCGCTGCTGGCGGTCCAGGTGGGTGCGGCGCGAGCCCATCGCACCGACGTAGGCGACCGGGAGCCTGAGCGCCCGCTCCAGCAGCGGTACGTCGAACTTGGCGTCGTGGGTCAGCACGCACAGCACCGTGCGGGAGTCGAGCTGCTGGGAGTCCAGGTAGCGGTGCGGCCAGTCGACGACGATCTCGTCGGCGTCCGGGAAGCGGGCCTCGGTGGCGAAGACGGGGCGGGCGTCGCAGACCGTGACGTGGTAGTTGAGGAACTTGCCGACCCTGACCAGCGCGGCGGCGAAGTCGATGGCACCGAAGACGATCATGCGCGGCGCGGGGACGGCGGACTCGACGAGCAGGACCACGGGCTGGCCGCAGCGCGATCCGCTGCGCTGCGCGCCGTCGTCGCTCTCCGCTTCCTCACCGGGCGCGAAGCCCGTGCCGATCTCCAGGCTGGTGGTGCGCCCGGCGTCGAGCAGGGCGCGGGTCTCCTCGACCGCGGTGCGGTCGAGGGCGGGGTGGCCGCCGAGGGTGCCGGTGTGGCTGCCGTCGGCGCGCACCAGCAGGGCGCGGCCGAGGAGTCCGGCGGGGCCCTGGACGACCCGGGCGAGCGCCGCCGCCTCGCCGGACGCGGCGGCGGCCAGCCCGGCGGCGAGCGTGGTGGCGGTGCGGTCCGCCGGCTCCCCCGCGAAGCCGCCGTCGCCGGTGGCCGCGGGGGCGCTCGTCCGTATCGGCTGGACGAGGATGTCGATGATGCCGCCGCAGGTCAGGCCCACGGCGAAGGCGTCCTCGTCGCTGTAGCCGAAGCGCTCCAGGACCGGCTCACCGGTCTCCAGCGCCTGTTGGCACAGTTCGTACACCGCCCCCTCCACACATCCGCCGGAGACCGACCCGATCGCCGTGCCGTCACTGTCGACGGCCAGCGCGGCCCCGGGCTGGCGGGGCGCGCTGCCGTTGGTGGCCACCACGGTGGCCACCGCGAACTCACGGCCCTGCTCGACCCACCGGTGCAGCTCTTCGGCGATGTCCAGCATGTCGGTCTCCTAACGGACGGGGGGCAGTAGGCGGGCGGTTACTTGACGCCCAGCCACTGCTCGATCGGATGGAGCGAGAAGTAGACGACGAAGACGGCGGTCAGCACCCACATGAAGCCGCCGACCTCGCGCCACTTGCCCTGTGCCGCCTTGATGGCGGCGTAGGCGATGACACCGGCGCCGACGCCCGCGGTGATGCTGTAGGTGAACGGCATCAGGGCCACGGTCAGGAAGACCGGGATGGACACCGAGCGGTCGCGCCAGTCCACATGGCCGGCGGCGCTCATCATCATCGAGCCGATGACGACGAGGGCGGCCGAGGCCACCTGGGCCGGGACGAGCTGGGTGACCGGCGTGAAGAACAGGCAGGCCGCGAAGAACAGGCCGGTGATGACGGACGACAGACCGGTCCGCGCCCCCTCGCCGACACCGCTCGCCGACTCGATGAACACGGTCTGACCGGACGAGCCGGTGATGCCGCCGATGGCACCGCCCGCGCCGTCCACGAACAGCGCCTTGGACAGGCCCGGCATCCGGCCCTTGTCGTCGGCGAGCTTGGCCTCGGTGCCGACGCCGATGATGGTGGCCATGGCGTCGAAGAAGCCGGCCAGCACCAGGGTGAAGACGATCATGCCGACGCTGAGTGCGCCGATGGAGCCCCAGCCGCCGAACTCGACATGCCCGAAGAGGCCGAAGTCGGGCATCGCGACGGCACTGCCGGTCAGCTCCGGGGGCGTGCCGCCCCAGTCCTTGGCCGTCAGCCCGCCGATCCTGGTGGCGGCGATGGACAGCACGCTGCCGACGACGATGCCGATGAGGATGGCGCCGGGCACCTTGCGGGCCTGGAGCATGAAGATCAGCAGCAGCGTCACACAGAAGAACAGGACGGGCCAGCCGGACAGCTGCCCGGTGAGGCCGAGGGTGACCGGGCCGCCCTCACCCTTGCCCACGAAACCGGCCTTCACCAACCCCAGCAGCGCGACGAACATCCCGATGCCCATGGTGATCGCGTGCTTGAGCGCGAGCGGGATGGCGTTCATGATCATCTCGCGCAGACCGGTCACCACCAGCAGGCAGATGACCACGCCGTACACCACACACATCCCCATGGCCTGCGGCCAGGTCATGTTCGGGACGACCTGGGCGGTCAGCGCGGCGGAGACGTTCAGACCGGCCGCGAGCGCCAGCGGCACCTTGCCGATGAAGCCCATCAGCAGTGTGGAGACCGCCGCGGCGAGCGCGGTCGCGGTGACCACGCCGGCATGCGCGAGGGTGTGCTTCTCCACGTCCGGTGTCGAGAGGATCAGCGGGTTGAGCAGGAGGATGTAGCACATCGCCATGAAGGTGGTGATGCCGCCGCGCACCTCTTGCGCGACCGTCGATCCTCTGTCGGATATGTGGAAGTACCGGTCGAGCCAGGAGCGGCCGGCGGGCTGACGTGAGCCGGCGCCCGCGTCTTCCGCCGTCGTCCTCGGCTCGGTGGACTGCTGGGTCATGGTGCCTTACTCCCAAGGTTCACAGGGGCACTCGCACCAGGTGCGAGATTTGGGATGGATCTTCGGCTGCACGACCCGGGGGACGGCCCGAGACGAACGGGGGTACTGGCTCCGGCGGACCGGAGCAGCGACTGCGTACTGCGACTGCGGGGTCGGTCTCCGGGCGGTACGCGGAGGAGGACGGACAGGGACACCCCTGACACGCACCGCCCGGAGGCCGGTGTCCGGGGTCGCCCCCGGACGGCTCTCTATGTGCCGGTGAGGTGCTCCGGGCGCACCGGCGTCTTGTTGAGCTCCAGCCCGGTCGCGTTCCGGATCGCCGCGAGGACGGCCGGGGTGGACGACAGGGTGGGGGCCTCGCCGATACCGCGCAGCCCGTAGGGGGCGTGCTCGTCGGCGAGTTCGAGCACATCGACCGGGATGGTCGGCGTGTCGAGGATCGTGGGGATGAGGTAGTCCGTGAAGGAGGGGTTGCGCACCTTCGCGGTCTTGGGGTCGACGAGGATCTCCTCCATCACCGCCACGCCCAGGCCCTGGGTGGTACCGCCCTGGATCTGGCCGACGACGGACAGCGGGTTGAGCGCCTTGCCGACGTCCTGGGCGCAGGCCAGCTCGATGACCTTGACCAGGCCGAGTTCGGTGTCCACCTCGACGACCGCGCGGTGGGCGGCGAAGGAGTACTGGACATGGCCGTTGCCCTGGCCGGTCCGCAGGTCGAAGGGCTCGGTCGGGCGGTGCCGCCACTCCAGCTCCAGATCGACCGCCTCGTCCTCCAGGACGTCCGCCAGGGTGGCGAGTACCTCGCCGCCGTCGGTGACGACCTTGCCGCCCTCCAGCAGGAGTTCGGCGGTGGCCCACGCCGGGTGGTACGTGCCGAACTTCCGCCGCCCGATGTCGAGCACCTGCTCGCGGACGTGCTCACAGGTGTTCTTGACCGCGCCGCCGGTGACGTACGTCTGGCGGGAGGCGGAGGTCGAACCCGCCGAGCCGACCTGGGTGTCGGCCGGCTGGATGGTGACCTGCTGGACCCCCAGCTCCGTACGGGCGATCTGGGCGTGGACGGTGACGCCGCCCTGGCCGACCTCCGCCATGGCGGTGTGGACCGTGGCGACCGGCTCGCCGCCGACGACCTCCATCCGCACCCGGGCGGTGGAGTAGTCGTCGAAGCCTTCGGAGAAGCCGACGTTCTTGATGCCGACGGCGTAGCCGACACCGCGGACCACGCCCTCGCCGTGGGTGGTGTTGGACAGTCCGCCGGGCAGCGCCCGGACATCGGCGCCCGCACCGGCCGTCAGCCACTGCTGCTCCGGCGGGAGCGGCATCGCCTTGACGCGGCGGAGGAGTTCGGCGACCGGGGCCGGGGAGTCGACCGGCTGGCCGGTGGGCATGATGGTGCCCTGTTCCATGGCGTTGAGCTGCCGGAACTCGACCGGGTCCATGCCGAGCTTCTTGGCGACCTTGTCCATCTGCGCCTCGTAGGCGAAGCACGCCTGGACCGCGCCGAAGCCGCGCATCGCGCCGCAGGGCGGATTGTTGGAGTAGAGCGCGATGGCCTCGATGTCGACGTCATCGACGACGTACGGGCCGACGGCGAGCGAGGAGGCGTTGCCGACCACGGCCGGGGAGGCGGACGCGTAGGCGCCGCCGTCCAGCACGATCCGGCACTTGAGGTGGGTGAGCTTGCCGTCCTTGGTGGCGCCGTGCTCGTACCAGAGCTTCGCCGGGTGCCGGTGGACGTGTCCGAAGAAGGACTCGAACCGGTTGTAGACGATCTTGACGGGCTTGCCGGTGCGCAGCGCCAGGAGGCAGGCGTGGATCTGCATCGACAGGTCCTCGCGGCCGCCGAACGCGCCGCCGACGCCGGACAGCGTCATCCGCACCTTCTCCTCGGGCAGGCCGAGGACCGGGGCGATCTGGCGGAGGTCGGAGTGCAGCCACTGGGTGGCGACGTAGAGATCGACACCGCCGTCCTCGCCGGGCACCGCGAGCCCGGACTCCGGGCCGAGGAAGGCCTGGTCCTGCATGCCGAAGACATACTCGCCGGAGACGATGACATCGGCCTTCTTGGCGGCCTCGTCGGCGTTGCCGCGGATGATCGGCTGGCGGTGGACGATGTTCGGGTGCGGTACGTGCCCGATGTGGTGGTCGGTGCGGTTCTCGTGGACCAGCGGGGCGCCCTCGGCGGTGGCGGAGGCCTCGTCGGTGACGACCGGCAGCTCGGCGTACTCGATCTTGATCTTGGCGGCCGCGCGGCGCGCGGTCTCCGGGTGGTCGGCGGCGACCAGCGCCACCGGCTCCCCGTGGTGGCGCACCTTGCCGTGCGCGAGAACCGGCGTGTCCTGGATCTCCAGGCCGTAGTTCTTCACGTCGGTGGGCAGGTCGTCGTAGGTCAGGACGGAGTAGACACCCGGGGTCGCGAGGGCCTCGGCGGTGTCGATCGAGATGATCTCGGCATGCGCGACGGTGGAGCGCAGGGTGAAGCCCCACAGCATGTCCTCGTGCCACATGTCCGAGGAGTAGGCGAATTCGCCGGTCACCTTGAGGGTGCCGTCGGGCCGCAGGGTGGACTCGCCGATACCGGCCTTGGTCTTGCCGCCCTGGGTGAGGTTGGTGGGGGTACGGCCCGGAGCGGTAGCGGCTCGTGGCGGTGTGCCGGTCATGATGCTCAGGCCCCCTGTCCGGCGGTGCGGTTTTCGCCGCGGGCGGCCGCCAGCCGGACCGCGTCGAGGATCTTCTCGTAGCCCGTGCAGCGGCACAGGTTGCCCGACAGCGCCTCCCGGATGTCGGCGTCCGACGGGGAGTCGTTGCGCTCCAGCAGTTCGTCCGCGGCGACCAGCAGGCCCGGGGTGCAGAAGCCGCACTGGACCGCGCCGGCGTCGATGAACGCCTGCTGGATCGGGGCGAGTTCGGCCTGCTCGCCGGTCTGGGAGACCGTGGGGCGGGCCTGCCACTGCTGGGCCTCGTCGAGGCCGGTGCCGCATACCCCGGAGGCACAGCCGCCCTCGGCACGCTGCTTGGCGAAGTCCGCCAGGCCCTCGACCGTCACCACGTCACGGCCCTCGACCTGGCCCGCGGCGACCAGACAGGAGCACACCGGCACACCGTCGAGACGGACCGTGCAGGAACCGCACTCGCCCTGCTCACAGGCGTTCTTGGAGCCCGGCAGGCCCATCCGCTCCCGGAGGACGTACAGCAGGCTCTCGCCTTCCCAGACGTCGTCGGCCTCCTGGCGGCGGCCGTTGACGGTGAATGTCACGCGCACTGTGCGCTCCTCTCCTTGCCGCGGAAGGACTCCCAGGTCCAGCCGAGGGTGCGGCGGGCCATGATGCCGACCGCGTGCCGGCGGTACGTGGCGCTGCCGCGCACATCGTCGATCGGGTTGCAGGCGCCGGCGGCGAGCTGCGCGAACTGTTTGGCGACGGACGGCGGAATGGGGTTGCCGGACTCCCAGAGACCGCCCTCGTCCAGCGCCGCGGTGAGGAACTCCTCGGCCTCGCGGGCCCGTACGGGGGTGGGCGCGGCGGAACCGATGCCGGTGCGCACCGTACGGGTCTCCGGGTGCAGCGCGATACCGAAGGCGCAGACCGCGATCACCATGGCGTTGCGGGTGCCGACCTTGGAGAACTGCTGCGGTCCGTCGGCCTTCGGCAGATGCACCGACCGGATCAGCTCGTCGGGCTCCATGGCGTTGCGCTTGACGCCCACGTAGAAGTCGTCGACCGGGATCATCCGGCGGCCGCGTACGGACTCGACCTCGACCGCACCGCCCGAGGCGAGCAGCGCGGGGTGCGCGTCGCCGGCCGGGGAGGCGGTGCCGAGGTTGCCGCCGACGCCGCCGCGGTTGCGGATCTGCGGGGAGGCGACGGTGTGCGAGGCCAGTGCCAGGCCCGGGAGTTCGGCCCGCAGGTTCTCCATGATCTGGGTGTAGGGGACGGAGGCGCCCAGGCGCACGGTCTTCTCGCCGACCTCCCACTCGCTCAGGTCACCGATGCGGTTCAGGTCGAGCAGGTACTCGGGGCGGCGATGGTCGAAGTTGATCTCGACCATCACGTCCGTGCCGCCCGCGATGGGCACAGCGGTAGGGTGCTCGGCCTTGGCGGCGAGCGCCTCCTCCCAGCTGGCGGGGCGAAGGAAGTCCATGGTTGGCCTCTTCTACGAAATCGGTCGTTCGTTACTCATGGTGAGGACGTTGCGCTCACATCGCCATGGAGCCGTTCATGTCTCGTTAACGGTTGAGGCTTAGTGAACGCGCCCCTGCCCCGCCGGGTGCAGTCACCGAAACCATGAAGCGGTTGGCTGGCCACGGCACCTGTCTTGTAGATTCGAACGAAAGACGAGGCTCTGAAACCTCGCGGCATTCCACCGGCAACACCAGACAGCAAAGAACGGCGGGCGAGGTCATGCGGCTCCGCGCACTCCTGGACACCCCCTCCCTGGGCCTGCGGCTGCTCGGGGGCGAGGACGAGCTGGACCGCACCGTACGCGGCGTGATGACCACCGACCTGCGCGACCCCAGCCGCTACCTCTCCGGCGGCGAACTGGTGCTGACGGGCCTGGCCTGGCGCCGCGCCCCCGAGGACTCCGAGCGGTTCGTCCGCATCCTGGCCGCCG
The DNA here is from genome assembly GCF_000829715.2 of Streptomyces lydicamycinicus. Lineage (NCBI taxonomy): Bacteria > Bacillati > Actinomycetota > Actinomycetes > Kitasatosporales > Streptomycetaceae > Streptomyces > Streptomyces lydicamycinicus. Next base: position 197,073 of record NZ_BBNO01000008.1, read on the forward strand.
CCGGGGTGGCCGGACTCGCGGCGGGCGAGGCGGAGCTGGGCTCCGTCCCGGACGACCTGGTGGCGGCCTGCGCCCGGCACCGGCTGCCGCTGTTCTCGGTCGTCGAGGACGTCTCGTTCGCCTCCATCACCGAACATGTGGTCCGCCAGGTCTCCAGCGAACGGGCCGGTGACCTCGCGGCCGTGGTGGACCGTCACCGGCGGCTGATGACGTCGGGCCCCACCGGCGGCGGTCCGGAGGTGGTCCTGGACCTGCTCGGCTCCGACCTGGATCTGCGGGCCTGGGTGCTCTCCCCCACCGGACGGCAGATCGCCGGTTCGACGCTGGCCGGCGCCGGGCCCGAGCTGTCCACCGAACTGGCCGCCCGCCTCGCGGGTGAGCATCTGGCGGCCGCCCGCAGCGGCCGCCGCGGCCCGCACCGCGTCACCCTGGAGGGCGCGGGCGGCACCTTCTCGCTGTTCCCGATCCGCCACGACGGCCGTGACCTGCGCCAGACCCTGCTCAGCGACTGGCTGCTGGCCGTCGAGGCGGACGCCGGTGACTGGCCCGAGGAGCGCCTCGACCTGCTGCACGGCGTCACCCAGCTGATCGCCGTGGAACGCGACCGGCGCGATGCGGCCCGTACGGTCCGCCGCCGGCTCGCCCAGGAAGTGCTGGAGCTCGTCCAGACCGGCGCTCCGCCCGCCGAGATCGCGGCCCGGCTGCGGGTGGCGGCGCCGGTACTGCTGCCCGGACTGGGCACCGCGCCGCACTGGCAGATCGTGGTGGCCAGGGTCGAGTGGGAGGACGGCGACGTCCCCGGCGGCCCGGTGGCCCAGAGCCTGCTGGAGGAAGTGCTGGTCGATCCGGGCACCTTCGGTCCGGAGCCCTCCGACCGGATCGCCGTGGCGCACACCGGCGACGAGGCGGTGGCGCTGGTGCCGCTGCCGGTCCCGGACGAGCCCGGGGACTCCTCGGCGGCAGGTCTGCACGCCGCGGAGCTGCTCTCCGTCGTCCAGGCGCCGCTGGGCCGCGGTCTGGCGGACGACGGGCGGCTGACGGTCGGCGTGAGCGCCTCGGTGCACTCGGCGGAGGGGCTGCGCGGCGCGCTGGAGGAGGCCCGGCACGCCCGCCGGGTCGCCGCCGCCCGTCCGGGCCGGGTCTGCGCCGCCGGGCACGAGGAGCTGGCCTCGCATGTGCTGCTGCTGCCGTTCGTGCCGGACGACGTCCGGCGGGCCTTCACCGCCCGCCTCCTGGACCCGCTGCGCGACTACGACCGCCGGCACCGTGCCGAGCTGATCCCCACGCTGGAGGCGTTCCTGGACTGCGACGGCTCCTGGACCCGCTGCGCCGGCCGCCTCCACCTGCACGTCAACACGCTCCGCTACCGGGTGGGCCGGATCGAGCAGCTGACCGGCCGTGATCTGTCCCGCCTGGAGGACAAGCTCGACTTCTTCCTCGCACTGCGGATGAGCTGACGGCGGGACGGCGCCGAGCCCCGCCCCCGCCCGCGCGGCCGGGACCGGTCCGCGGGCCCGACCCCGTCGGCCCGGGCTGCGCCGTTCGGGGTAATCCGATCGGGCGGCATCCCGTGCACGGCGCGCGGGCGCGGGCCGGGCGCAGCGCCGCACGGCGCGCCCGATCAGCGCCGCGCCCCTTGGCGGAACCGCGCACCAGGTGATTGTGAAAACATTCACTCAGCCCCTTGGCCCCACGACGGAATCCGTGCTGAGATTCGCCCACGGTCTTGCAACTTCCAGCTCAATGGCGCGCTAGGGGAGGGCAATGTGGCGGATACCGCCATGTCAGGATCCGCGGATCCCGTGGATCCCGTTAGTTCTGCGGAGCCGGTATCGCTCGCGGTACCGGGACCCGCATCCGCACCGGAGGAACCGGCACACGGCACGGTCGAGGGGGACAGTCCCCTCGACCGTGCCGTTTGGCGACTGCGCTCCCGCGGCTGCTGGGACGACGCGGCCGCACTGCTGGAACCGCATTCCGTCCATCACGCCCCGTCGGCGCTCCGTCGCGCCGCGCTCCTGGTGGAGCGCTGCATGTTCACGGCCACCGGCTGGGCCGCCGCGGAGGACGCGCTGCGCAGCGCCGAGGCCCTGGCGAACGGCGACGACGAGCGCGGCGGCGCGGCCTGCGAGCGGGGCCATCTCGCGTACGCCGCCACGGTCCTGGGCGTCCGCGACCGGGCCGACGAGGCGCGGTCGGCGCTCGGCCGGGCCGCCGCGCTGCTGGCGCCCGCCGCGCCCGGCCGCCCGCTGCTGGACTTCCGCCGCGGGCTGATGGCCGAGCACGTCGCCGACAGCCCGGACGCGGCGCGCGCCGCCTACCGCCGCGCGCACGCCGGCGCCACCGCGCACGGCGACACCCTGCTGCTGTCCTTCACCTGGCGCCATCTGGCCGGGCTGGCACTGCGCGACGGCGACGTGGCGGAGGCCCGGCACGGTTTCGCCGAGTCGCTGCGGATCCGCGAGGAGCTGGGTTTCCTCATCGGCACGGCACCGGCCCTGGCGGCGCTGGCCGACGCCGTCCCGGACACCGACGCGCCGCGGCTGCGCGCCGAGGCCGCCCGGCTGTTCCGCCTCATGGGCGGCGTCCCCACCTGGCTCGCGGACCATCTGCCCACCGCCGCCGTCACGGCGACCTAGGGCGGTCACCGGGAAGCACGGACGACGGCCAACCACACGCCGAGGGCGTGTGGTTGGCCGTCGTCCGTTCGTCACCGCCCTAGCCTCTTCGGCGCCGCGCCGTCAACCCCCCGTCGTCGGCCATGCGCCCTCGCGCTGCGAATGGCCGGATCTGGACGGTCCCCGCGGTGGATCGGCCGGGGCGCGATGGTTGCCAGCCGCCGCCGCGGTCGACGAGCCGGGGGAACCATGAGGTGGGACCATGGGCGGAAGCCGGGGGCTGGGGTGTTCCATCACGCCCCACAGGCCCCGAGAATGGCCGCAAGTCGCACTGTGAGGCGGCGGCAGGGACTTGGATGCTGGTCCGGGACCAGCTGGGTCCTCACCCACTGGCACAGCCTTGACAGGAGGCCATAGATGACAGCAGGAGTGACGAATACGACCGCTGGAACGGACTGGGGCAAGGCAGATTTCGAGGCGATTTACAACTGCCCGGATCCCCGTCGGTACTTCACCACACTCAACCCCCTGGACTACCAGATTCCGCACCACGGCCAAGCGGTCTTCCGCGCCGTGGCCGAGACCCTCCAGCGGCACCGGAGCGACCGCCCGCCGCTGAATGTCGTCGACCTCTGCTGCTCGTACGGGGTCAACGCCGCGCTGCTCAACCACCGGCTGTCCCTCTCGGACCTCTACGACCACTACGCCGCGCCGGGTGCGGGCATGCCGACCACTCGCCAACTCCTCGAAGCGGACCGCACGTTCTTCGCCACCCGGCGGAACGCCGCGCCCTTCCGGATCACCGGCATCGACGCGGCGGACCGCGCGGTCGCCTATGCCCGGGCGGTCGGGCTGCTCGACCACGGATTCGCGGAGAACCTGGAGCTCGACGAGCCCAGCCCGGAGCTGCGGCGGGTCCTGGCCGGCACCGATCTGATCACCGTCACCGGTGGCGTCGGCTACATCACCGCGCGTACCTTCGGTCATCTCTTCGACCATGTCTCCACGCCGCCGTGGGTCGCCGCGTTCGTCCTGCGCACGGTGTCCTACCAGCCCGTCTCCGCACTGCTGGCCCGGGCCGGCCTGGTGACGGAGAAGCTCACCACCCGCACCTTCCGGCAGCGCCGGTTCGCCGACGGCGGCGAGCGCAAGGCGACGTTCGAGGCGCTGGCCGCCCGCGGCCTGTCCACCGCGGGCAAGGAGAGCGACGGCTTCTACCACGCGGAGCTCTATCTCTCCCGGCCCGCCGCCGATGTCGCGGCGCTGCCCCTGGAGGAGCTGCTCCCCGGCTGAGCCGCCGGACGGCACCAACTAGTGCGGGTGCCGGGCCACCGAGACATGTTCGCGGGCGATCCGCTCGACGACCGCGTACTCCTGGGCCACCAGGGCGTCGAGCAGCGCCGTGTGCTCGGAGGCGTCGGCCAGCAGCTCGGCCGTACGCGGCCGGCAGCCGCCGGCCGGCCACTGGGCGCGGCGCAGCAGATCGCCGGCGACCTCGGTGAGCCGGCGGTTGCCGGTGAGCGACATCAGGGCGACGTGGAAGGCGTGGTCGGCCTCGGCGTAGCCGGCCCGGTCCCCGCGGGCGGCGGCGGCCACGCCCGCCACGGCGAGCGGGCGCAGCTCCTCCCAGCGCTCCGGGGCCAGCGCCCGCGCCAGCCGGATGATCGCGGGCACCTCCAGCATCCTGCGGACCTCGGCCAGCTCGGCGAGGTCGCGGGAGCTGCACTCGGCGACCCGGAAACCGCGGTTGGGTACGACCTCGACGGCACCTTCGGACGCGAGCTGCTGCATGGCCTCCCGGACCGGGGTCGCGGAGACGCCGTAGCGCTCGGCCAGCGCGGGGGCGGAGTAGACCTCGCCCGGGGCCAGCTCCCCACCGGCCAGCGCGTGGCGCAGCGCGGCCAGCACCTGACCGCGGACGGAGTGCCGCCGGGGCGCGGCGGGACCGGGCTGCGCGGGCACCCACGCTCGCGCGAGCGGCTCCTGTTCCGCTGTGCCCTGTTCCATGACGGATCCTCCTGACGTATCCCAGCACCATAGGCGGCGCGGGCCACAGTACAAATCCGTGCGCCGGTCCCGGAACCTCGCCGGACTGCCGGGACTGACGCCGATCGGGCGCGGGTAAGTTTCGGGTAAGGTAAGCCTTACCTGCTTAACGATCGCGATTCGGTGGTCTCCCCATGACTTCTGCTCTCGCCGCCCCGGCCGCGACCCATCCCGTCGCCGCGGCCTACGCCCGGCTCTCCGAGGTATTTCCCGGGCTGCGGGTGACCACCTGGCACACGGCGCCGCCCAGCGGCGACGGTTGGGTCTGCGCGGCCGGGCTGGCGGCCGGCGGGGAGACCCTCGATGCCTTTCTCGCCTGGGACGACGCACAGATCATCCGGGACCACGGCCGCCCGGCCCGGCCGGACGTGGTCGCCAGCTTCGCGCTGCACCGCTACGCCTGGCCGGCCTGTCTGCTGATCACCGTCCCCTGGTTCCTGCACCGCCGGGTCCCGCGACTGCCCGTCCAGGACGTCTCGATGCAGCGCGAGCCGGTCCGGATGGCGGTGCGCATCAGCGCCTTCGCCTGCCTCCCGGACGATCCGGCGGCGGCGCTGCCCGGCGCCCGGGTGGTACCGGACGAGGAGGCGCTGGGCGCGGAGGTCCGGGCCGCGGTGGCCGGGCATCTCGGGCCCGTCCTGGAGGGTTTCCGCACCCGGATGCGGCGCGGGCCGCGGGCGCTGTGGGGGATGGCGTCCGACGAGATCGTCGAGGGCCTCTGGTATGTGGCACAGCTGCTGGGCGAGGAGCCGCGGGCGGTGGCCGCGTTGGAGCGAATGCTGCCCGGCGCCACCGCTCCCTACGTGGGGAGCGCGGGATTCCGTGCGCTGACCGGACCCCGGGGCGAGACCCTGACGACCCGGGACCGCGTCAGCTGCTGCATGTACTACACGCTGCGCCCCGACGACACCTGCGTCACCTGCCCGCGCACCCGCGACGAGGACCGCGTCCAGCGCCTCACCGCGACCATCTGACGGCCACTCAGGTGCCCTCGGTCCTGGGCAGCGTCGACAGGTCGTTGCCGAAGCTCGCGGTCTGAGCCGTGAAACGGTCGCCGGTCAGCTGCGTTCCGTCGCCCGAGTCGCCGGCGAACCGGATCACGGCAGGGACAGGGGAGACCGCCGGGTCTGTGACGCCTCCTCGACCAGTAGGGGGAAACGGGGAATCGAATCCAGGGGCGAGCGGCCGGTGTCAGGCGGTGCCGACCCAGCGCATCAGTCCGGCGCCGATCGACATCCCTCCACCGAAGCTCCCGATCAGCACCAGGTCACCGTCCTTGAGACAGCCGGCCTTGTTGGCCTCGTCGAGGGTGACCGCGGAGGAGGCGCTGCCGACATTGCCGTACCGCTCAAGGGTCCGGTGCGTGAACGCGTGGTCCAGACCCGCGCATTCGACCAGCTCGGTGAGCAGCACGCCGTTGGGCTGGTGCGGGACGAAGTGCTGGACGGCGTCCCGGCCGATGCCGGTCTTGGCGCAGAGCCGGTCCACGAAGGGCGGGAAGTTCTCCATGACGAAGTCCCGGACGCCCCTGCCTTCCATGCGGAAGTAGTGACGCCCCTCCGCGATGGTCTCGGGAGACGTCGGCATACGGCTGCCGCCGCCCTCCACCCGGATCAGGTCATGGGCGTCGCCCCGGCTGCCCAGCTCGAAGTCCACGAAGCCGCGTCCGTCCGGCACCTCGCCCACGACGGCCGCACCGGCGCCGTCGCCGAGCAGCACGGCCGTGCGGCGGTCGGAGAAGTCCAGGATCCGGGAGTAGACGTCGGCGGCGACCACCAGCGCGTGGCTGCCGGGGTGGGAGGCGACCAGACTGCGCGCCAGCTCCAGCCCGTAGACGAAGCCGCTGCACACCACATTGATGTCGAAGCAGGCCGCGGCATCGGCACCCAGCCCCCTCTGCACGTGATAGGCGGTGGGCGGCTGCGGGGAGTCCGGAGTCGAGGTGGCGAGGATGAGGTAGTCGATCTGCCCGGCGGCAAGGCCGGACCGCTTCAGAGCGGCGGTGCCGGCATGCAGGCCGAGATCCGATGTCGCTTCGTCGGCGGCGGCATAACGACGCCCGCCTATCTGCGTCTTGCGTGCGATCCATTCCTCGTCGACGCCGACGCGTGCGGCCACTTCGGCATTGCTGACATGCCGCTCAGGTACGTACGACCCGGTTCCGAGGATTCCGATGGACTGCTGGGACATTCCGCTTTCCTCTCGTCGGGCGTCCGTCATGCGTAGCTGTAGAAACCACGACCGGTCTTCCTGCCGAGGAGCCCGGAGTCGACCATGCGGGAGAGCACCGGCGGCACCGCGTGGACCGGCTCCTTGAACTCCTCGTACAGGGCCTGGCTGACGGCAGCGACGATGTCCAGGCCTATGAGGTCGGCCAGCGCCAGGGGTCCCATCGGGTGGGAGCAGCCGAGCGTCATGCCCCGGTCGATGTCCTCGGCCGGGGCGAACCCGGATTCGAACATTCTGATGGCGGAGATGAGATAGGGAATCAGAAGTGCATTCACCACGAATCCGCTGCGGTCCCCGGCACGCACCACCTCTTTGCCCAGGACATCGGTGACGAATGCCTCTGTGACCGCACCGGTCCGCTCGTCGGTCAGCAGCGAACTGATCACCTCGACGAGCGGCAGCACCGAGACCGGGTTGAAGAAGTGCACGCCAACCACCCGGCCGGGCCGTTCCGTTGCCCGGCCCAGTTTGGCGATCGGAATGGACGAGGTATTGGAAGCGAGAATGGCTTCCGGATCCTGGACCACCTGGTCCAGGGTCCGGAAGATCTCCAGCTTGGTGGCTTCGTCCTCGGGTGCGGCTTCCAGCACCAGCTGCCGGTCGGCGAGGTACCCGAGTTCGGTGACGAAGGAAACCCGGTCCATTACGGCCGCACGGCCGCTGTCGGTGATCTTCCCCTTGCGTACGCCGTTCTCCAGCGACCGCTCCAGCCGTCGCCTGCCCCGTGCCATGCCCTGGTCCCCGGAGGCCACGACGCGAACCTCACGTCCGGCCCGGGCACAGGCTTCGGCCAGTCCGGCTCCCATGACACCGCAGCCGACCACCCCCACCCTCAGGATGCGCTGCGCGGCGACGGCAGCGGACTCGGCCGGCGCAACCGCCGGCAGGTCCGCCACACTCGTTTGCTCTATCACTTGGTGCGACATGGTGATTGCTTCCGTTCGATCAGAGATTGCGCAGCGGGTTCAGCTGTGCGGCACCTATCCGTTCGCGCAAGCGCGGATCGGTCACCCCGAGTCCTTCTTCGGGAGCCAGGCAGAGCACTCCGACCTTCCCCGTGTGCCGGTTCTGCTGGACCAGGCGCGCCGCCTCGCCGACCTCTTCGAGCGAATAGACCGTGGAAAGGACCGGGGCGAGTCGACCCAATGCGAAGAGGCGGCCGCATTCGGCCTGTTCATGCAGATTCGCCGCGTGGCACCCGAGAATGCGCTTCGAGTTCATCCACAGATACCGGTTGTCGTACTGGTGCTGGTATCCGGTGCTTGAGCCGCAGGTGACCACCGTCCCGCCGCGTCGCACCACGAAGACGGAGATCCCGAAGGTGGCCTGGCCGACATAGTCGAAGGCCACGTGCGGGTCCTCGCCGGTCTCCCGGCGAATGATCTTCCCCAGCCGCTTCGCCCGCTCGATGGTCTCCTCCGGGGTCGCCGGACCCTCCAGGCCGATCTCGGCGCGATTGATCACCACCTCGCAGCCAAGAGCCCGGGCCGCCCCCGCCTTGGCCTCGGAGCCGACCACGCCGACGGGGATGCCACCCGCGTTGCGCACCATTTGTACGGCGAAGGCACCAAGCCCTCCGGTGGCCCCCCAGATGAGCACGATGTCACCGAGTTTGATCCGGGCGCCCTTGTCACCGATCAGCATGCGGTAGGAGGTGGACGCGGTCAGCATGCTGCTGCCGGACTCTTCCCACGTGAGGTGCGCCGGCTTGCGGATGAGCTGACTGGCCTTGGCCACCGCGTAGTGCGCCAGGCCGCCGAAGTTGGTCTCGTAGCCCCAGGCCCGCTGGCCCTCGCTGAGCATGCTGTCGGCGTGCGTGGCGGGTTCGTGGTCATCGGTCTGGATGCACGAGACGAGGACATGGTCGCCCGTCCGCCAGCGGTTGACGCCGGCACCGGTGCGGACCACGACCCCGGACGCGTCGGATCCGACGACCTGATAGGGCCGGTCGTGGCGAGCGGCGAACCCGCCGACCTTGCCGTAGCGCTTGAGGAACTGGAACGTGGGGAGCGGCTCGAACGTGGCCGACCACACCGTGTTGTAGTTGATGGAGCTGGCCATCACCGCGATGAGGACCTCGTCCGGCGCCAGCTCGGGCATGGCCACCCGGCCGACCTGGAGGGACTTGCGTACGTCCTTGTCCTCCACTCCCTGGAACATGCCGGTGTCGGTCGCGTTGAGGTGTGCGGCCACGTACGCGTCCGGCACGGGCTCGCGTTCGATTTCCTCCGCGGATGCATCGTTCAGTACGGCCTCGGCCAGAGAATCCATCGCAATCTCCTTCATTTTCGTCCGCTCGGGGAGCGGAAATCAGGTCCCCTCGACGCGGATGACGCTCGTGACACGACGGACGTGGTCCATGTCGCGAAGGGCGACCACCGCAGCGGACAACGCGGCGTCCGTAGTGGGGTAGGTGGACATGGCCAGTGCGCAGCCGTCGTCCCGCTGCCGCTGGGAGAAGGTTTCTATGGACACGCCGTGCCGGCCGAAGACGGTGGCCACCTCGGCGAGGGCACCGGGCTGCCCGGCCACCTCAAGGATGAGGTGGTGACGAGTGGTGACTTCCGCCATGGGAGACACAGTGAGCTGCTGGTACGCCGCGTCACCGGGACCTGTGATGCCGGCCAGCCTGTTGCGGCACACCGCGACCAGGTCGCCCAATACGGCGCTGGCCGTGGGCGCGCCACCCGCGCCGGGGCCGTAGAACATCAGCTGCCCGGCCGCCTCGGCCTCCACGAAGACGGCGTTGAACGCGCCGCGTACCGCTGCCAACGGGTGGCTCAGGGGAACCATCGCCGGGTGGACGCGAGCGGTCACGGACGAGCCGTCGGCGCTGCGTTCGCACACGGCGAGGAGCTTGATCACGCAGCCCACGGCCTTGGCGTTCTCGATGTCGGCCGCGGTGACAGCGGTGATGCCCTCCCGGTACACCTCGTCGAGGCGTACCCGGGTGTTGAAAGCGATCCCGGCGAGGATGGCGGCCTTGGCGGCGGCGTCGAACCCTTCGACGTCGGCGGTGGGGTCGGCCTCGGCGTAACCGAGGGTGGCCGCTTCCTTCAACGCCTGCGCGTAGTCGGCGCCGAGGGAGTCCATCCTGTCCAGGATGAAATTGGTGGTGCCGTTGACGATGCCGAGGACACGGGTGACCCGGTCTCCGGCCAGGGACTCGCGCAGCGGTCGCAGAAGCGGGACGGCGCCGGCGACGGCGGCCTCGTAGTACAGGTCCACTCCGTATGCCGCGGCGGTGGCATGCAGCGCCGCTCCTTCCGCGGCGATGAGCGCTTTGTTGGCGCTGACCACGGAGGCACCGTGCTCGAATGCGGTCGTGATCAGGTCACGGGCGCGGTCGGTCCCGCCGATGGCCTCGATCACGACGTCGACGTCGGCGCGCTTGACCAGTTCGTCCGCGTCGGTGGTGATGAGGTGTTCCGGCACACCGGGACGGGGCAGATCGGCCTGGCGGACGGCGATCCCAGCGAACTCCACCGGGGCACCGATGCGAGCCGTGAGGTCGGCCGCATGTCTCGCCATGTAGCGGGCGACATCGCTGCCGACGACACCACAGCCCAGCAGCGCTACTTTCAATGTGCGCATGTGCGACTACTCCGCTCCGAAGGCGTAGGTGGACGGGGAGATGCGGCGGATGCCGGCCGGACACGGCAGGCTCGTGCCGGGCCGGCAGTCCGGAAAGGACTACGCCGTGATGAGTGCGGCGATCGCCTGCACGGACGGGTCCTCAAGGATCTTCTTGATGCGCAGCCGCACGCCGCTGCGCTTGTGGATCTCGTTGATGAGCCGGCTGATCAGCAGGGAGTTGCCGCCCAGCTCGACGAAGTCCTGCTCGGCGCCGACCGACGAGACCCCCAGAAGCTCTGCGAACAGCCCGGCCACGAGGAGTTCCTCGGGCGTGGACGGCTCCCGGCCGACCGGCGTCACCTGCGCTTCCGGCTTGGGCAGCGCCTTTCGGTCCAGTTTCTCGTTCGAGGTGAGCGGAAGCTGGTCCAGGACGACGAACGCGGTGGGCACCATGTAGTCGGGCAGTGCCGCCACCGCCTGCGCACGGAGTTTGTCGATGTCCGGATCGGTGCCGGTCACCGGGACGAGGTACGCCACCAGTCGCTGGTCGCCGGGCACGTCCTCGCGGACGAGGCAGACCGCCTGGCTGAGCTGCCCGTCCCGCAGCAGCACCGACTCGATCTCCTCCAACTCGACCCGGAAGCCCCGGATCTTCACCTGGTGGTCGAGCCGGCCGAAGAACTCGATGACGCCGTCGGCACGCCAGCGAGCCGCGTCTCCCGAGCGGTACATGCGGGCACCGGGCTCCCCGAACGGATCGCTGATGAAGCGCTCGGCCGTCAGTTCGGGCCGGCCCAGGTACCCCTCGGCGAGCTGCACACCGGCGAGGTACAGCTCACCGGTCACCCCCGGTGGCAGCATCCGGCGCTGCTCGTCGAGGACGTACAGCCAGGTGTTCCAGACCGGACGTCCGATCAGCACCGGTCCCGGCTCGGGGTTCCTCGGGCACAGCATCGAGGTGACATCCACCGCAGCCTCGGTGGGGCCGTAGACGTTGTACAGGTCGGCCTCCAGCACGGAGGCGAACCACGCCTGTAGCTCGGCGGGCAGCGCCTCGCCACCGCACACGACACGGCGCAGGCTCACACACTTGGCCGCGTCGGGTTCCTGGAGGAACACCTTCAATCCGGAGGGCACGAAGTGGGTGATGGTGATGTTCTCGGCCACGATGGTCTCGGCCAGGTAGGCCGGGTCGCGGTGCCCGTCGGGATCGGCGACCACGATCGACGCCCCCGCCAGCAGCGGCCAGAAGACCTCACGCACCGTCACGTCGAACCCGGCCGGGGTCTTCTGCAACAGCCGGTCGTCGGGCCCCAGCGGGATCTGGTGTTGCATGTGGTGCAGCCGGTTGGTGATCGCACGGTGGGCGACCACGACGCCTTTGGGACGCCCCGTGGAGCCCGAGGTGTAGAGCACATAGGCCGGAGCGTCGGGAGTGAGCGGGGCCCGCCGGTCGGTGTCGGCCGGCGCACTCGGGTCGGCCGCCGCCAGGCGGGTCCGGGTGCTCTCCTGGTCGAGCACGATCTGCTCCGCGGCCACCAGGACGGAGTCCGACAGCGCGGCGATGGTCACCGTGTGCGAGACCCCTGCGTCGGAGAGCACCTGGTTGATGCGCTCCACCGGATAGCCGGTGTCCACGGGCAGGTAGGCAGCGCCCGTCTTGACGATGGCCAGTGCCGTGACGACGTAGTCGATCGAGCGGGGCAGCACCATCGCCACGATGTCCCCGGCGCCCGCGCCACGGCCGATCAGCAGCCGGGCGATCCGGTTCGCCCGCCTGTCCAGCTCGGCGTAGGTCAGCCGCTCGTCGTAGTGGCTGATGGCGAGCCGGTCGGGGTGGGCGGCGACGTTGGCCTCCACCAGCTCCGGAAGCGTGAGCTGCGGAACCTCGTGCGCGGTGGCGTTCCACTCGTGCATGATCCGGTGGTGTTCCGCCGGGGTGAGCAGGTCCACCTCGCCCACCTCGGCAGCCGGGCCCGCCCCGAACAGACGCTCGGCGAAGTGGCCGATACGACTGGTGTGTTCGGCCAGGTGCTCGTGCGTGAAGCGGCCGGGATCGCCCTTGGCCTCGGCCCACAACACTCCCTCGCGGTGCGCGAAGGCGAAGGCCAGGCCCTCCACGGGCGCCGCGTCGTCCGCGAGGAAGACCTGGGCACTGACCGGTGGCGCGTCGTCCCCGGGCTGCGCGGACTCGCCCGCCCGGCCCCGGAGGTCCCGTACCTGGGCCACCAGGCCGGCGACGGTCGTCGTGGGTTCGACGGTCAGCCGCACCGGCCCGGAGTCCACCGCGAGCACCAGGTCGTGGGCCGCGGTCATCCTGTGCTGATAGGCAGCCGTGACAGCGACCGCGAGATCGGTCCAGTCGGCCGGCACGGCCTGAAGGAGTGCGCTGACGAAGACCTCGCGGGGGGCGGATGCGTCCCGCAGCTCAGCGTCCGGGTGTTCCGCTCGATTCTCGGTAGCGGTCATGCTCCGCGCTCCTGGAGAAAGCGGTGCGTGGCCTCGGCCACGTCCGGGTTGCTCAGCATCTCCTCGGTGCCGACGGGGAAGCTCCGCTCCCAGAGGGCGTGCGGGGCACCGGGACTCGACTGCGCCGAGGTCAGCGCACCGGCCGTGGCCCAGCTCTCCTCGGGGCTCAGCTGCCGGGCGGCGAACAGATAGGAGACGTACGAGCGGAAGAGCCCCAGCAGGTCCTCACTCGTCTCCTCGTCGAACTCCAGCCGCTCGAATGCGACACCTGCGGTGGTCTCGTACAGCTTGATCACCTGGAGGGCGAGGGAGTCGAAGCCCTCCCCTTCCGTCTCACACAGGGCCCGCGCCTCCCCGATGTAGCCCTCCCGCTCCTCCTCGGACAGGATCGACATCGTGTCGACCGCCTTCTTGAAGTCGCGGTAGAGGGACATCTGGTCGACCGGTTCCGGATCGAACAACAGGAGGGCCGGCCTGGTGCCCTGCTCCTTGGCGATCGCGTCGGCCAGCGCCGCGGCGAACACGCCGCCCACGCAGTAGCCCATGACGGTGTCCACGTGGCCGCGCACGCCCTCGGGCAGCTCCCGCCACCCCTGGAGGTAGGTCTCGGCGGACAACAACTCCCTGTCGGCGGCGTCCGGTTGGGTGGTCTGCCAGATTTCCCGGTCCGGCTTCAGCAGCGCCGCGAACTGGCGGAAGCCCGCCTCCGGTCGCGCCGTCGAGTCGAAGTCGACCGCCAGGACGGCCTTCTGCTGATTGCCTTCGCTGATGCGCCGCCAAGAACCTGCGTTCAAGACTGTCCCCCCTTCACCAGTTCCAGCAGCTCGGCCTCCTCGGCCGGGGTGAGCCCTGCCTTGCGCTCGCGGTCCAGGCCCAGTTCGCGCTCGTACGCGAGGACCCCCGCGACGACCTCCGCGAACGGGCGATGCCTGAAGCCGGCCGCGGCCGACCGGGCGTGGTCGTGCGCCATGAATCCGTAGTCCACCGGTGGCACCCACAGCGGCAGCGACTTATCACCGCGCCATACCTGTACCCCGGCCGCCTCCAGCTGGTCCTCGGGCACCGGGACCAGCTCGGTGTCCGGTGGGCCCACTGCCTCGGCGATGCCGGCCAGGACCTGGCCCAACGGGCGGGTGGGGCCGACACCGTTGTAGGTGCCGCCGAGCCCGCGTTCGCCCGCGTCGACGATCCAGGCGGCCATGTCGCGTACGTCGACGTACTGCGTGGGCTGTTCGAGGCTGTCCGGTACGGCGACCCGGCCGCCCTTCGCGATCCTCGCGACCCAGTAGCCGAACCGGTCGGAGAGGTCCCCCGGGCCCACGATCAGCCCGGAGCGCACGATGAACGCACGGTCGCCCATCGCCTCGCGCACCGCGTTCTCGCTGGCCACCTTGATGGAACCGTACAGATGGGGGTGCTCGATCCGCACCTCCTGGTCGGCTCCGCTCTGTACGGGCTCGTGCAGCGCCGCGTCCTCGTTCTGGCCGGTGGACACCGCGTCGGCGTACACGTTGATCGAGGAGATGAACGTCCAGTGGCCGGCCTGCGAGCCGATCGCGCTCAGCGCGTCCCGCACCCACGGGTACGACATGGCGGCGACGTCCACGACGGCGTCGAACTTCTGCCCGGCCAACGGCTCCAGTCCGTCCGGCCGGTCACGGTCGATCTTGACGAGCGTGGCGCCTTCGGGGACCTGGCCCGACGTGCCGCGGGCCGCGCACACGACCTCGTGGCCGCGCCGCACGCCTTCCTCGGCGATGGCGCGCGATAGGAAGAGGGTCCCGCCCAGTACAAGCATCTTCATGGGTCACACGCTCCCGTGGGCTACAGGGCAGCCGGAGGCGCCGGCGTCACCGGCGTCCCGCGGCAGACGACGGTCGTACTTCACGGGCAGCGAGGTGAGGCCCCGTCCGACCGAGTTGTCGGCCACCCACTGGGGCTCCTTCTCCGGGTCCAGGGTGAGGCCGGGCAGCCGCCGCAGCAGGGTGGGGAAGACCACGTGCCCCTCCAGCCGGGAGAGCGGGGCCCCGGGACAGAAGTGCGGGCCGTGCCCGAAGGCGAGGTGACGGTTCTCCTGACGGGTGATGTCCAACCGGTCGGGGTCCTCGAAGACCTTGGGATCGCGATTGGCGGCGCCGATCATCAGGTGGACGAACGACTCCTTGCCGATCTCAACACCGTTGATCTCCATGTCCTGGGCCGCGACGCGCAGGGTGCCGCGGTAGGCCGGCGACTCGTAGCGCAGGAATTCCTCGACGGCCGAGATCACCAGCTCCGGCTGGGACTTCAGCAGCTCCAGCTGGTCGGGGTGGGTGAGCAGGGCGTGTGTGCCATTGCAGATGAGGCTGGTGGTGGTGCGCTGCCCGGCGATGATCAGCAGCGACATCGTCGAGGCGACCTCTTCGATGGTGAACCGGCCCTCTTCCTCGGCCGCCCGCAGCAACTGGCTCACGAGGTCCTCGCCCATGTCGGAGCGGCGGGACTCCAGCAGGTCGAGGATGTACTGCTCGAACTTGGAACTGACCTCTTTCAGACGCCGGTTGCTCTCCTCGTCCGCATAGGGGGCGCCGCCGAGGATGGACGACCAGCTGTAGAGCATCTCCCGGTCCTTGAGGTCCACCCGGAGGTACTCGAAGATCACCATGACCGGCAGGATCCGAGCGAACTCCACCAGGTCGATCGTGCCCGACTCGGGGAAGTTGTCGATGAGGTCGTCCGCGATCTCCTGGATGCGCGGCCGGATCTTCTCCATGCGACGGGGCACGAAGGACTTGCTGACGAGCCTGCGCAGCCGTGCGTGCTCGGCGCCGTCCGCGATGAGCATGTTGCGGGACTGCACGGGGCTGTTGTCGTACAGCTGGTCGCGGAACCACTTCGGCGTGTTGTCGAGCGACTTCGAGATGCGGGGGTCGCCGAACGCCTCAAGGGCCATCTGGTAGTCGGACACGATGTAGGCCTCGGCGCCCGGCGGGTGGTTGATGGCGCGGACCGGGCACTGCTCACGCAGCTCGGCGTACCGTCCGTAGCGGTCCTCAAGAGGCTCCGTGAAGAACTCCGGCGGGAGCGGCTCGTCGGCTGCGCTGCTCTCCGGTACCTCGGTGATGTCCTGTGTCATAACACGTCCTTTGCGGTCTGTCGTTGAGGTATTTCTTCGAGCGAGGTCAACGTCCGGATGCTCCGGCCCAGGGCCGGCAGTGATCCCATCGCCGCGATCGCGGCGATGGTGGCGAAAACCCAGACCGGGCCCCAGGCATCGAAGATCGATCCGATCGCGAGCACGCCCACCGGCGAGATGATCGTGGTGACGAAGAGCATCGCTCCGATGACGCGGCCCTGGAGTTCGTCCGGCACGCAGTTGGCGATGTACGTCTGGTACGCCCCCTGGATGAGCGGGCCCCGGATGTACACACAGGCGACGAGCATCCCGAGCGGCAGGACCCCGGGGACCGTCATCAGCAACACGGCCATGACCGGGCCGATCCAGTAGCCGGCGATGAAGATCACCGAAGGGCGCGCGTACTTGATGACCGTCCCGGCCAGCAGGGCGCCGATGAGCGCCCCGCTGCCGGCCACCGACATCGTCAGGCCGATGAACGACTCCGACGCTCCCCGGGCCTTGCCGGTGGCGGCGACGGCCAGTGAGATGCCGGTGGGGTTGAAGGCCATGTTCGAGAAGGTCGTGGCGATCGTCACGGGGCGCAGCACGGGGTCCCGGATGAGGTAACGGAGCCCTCCGAGCAGTTCCTTCTTGTCCAGGGCGGCGGACGCCGTCCGCGGGGTTCTCCTGACGAACAGCATCAGGAATGTGGAGGTCACGAAGGAGACGCACGCCCCGAGGAAGGGCAGGGCGCGGGCCGCACCGTACAGGGCGCCTCCGATGGACGGTCCGGCCATGATCGCGCCGTAGAGCCTGATCTGGTTCTGCGCGGTCGCCTGGGTGACCTGGTCCGGCCGCACCAACTGCTTGGCGATGGCCATGCCGGCAGGCATCGACAGGCCGAAGCAGGACGCCGACACCATGGCGATGCCGAACGTGACGAAGACGTTGACCGGCCCCATGAAGAGCAGCACGGCGAACAGCCCGAGCAGCAGCGCCCGGACCACGTTGCAGCACAGGATCAGCCGCTTGCGGTCCACCCGGTCCGCGAGGATGCCGCCCCAGAACGACATCAGGCCGTTCGCCAGCAGCTGGGCGGAGCCGACGGCACCGGCGAAGGCGGCCGAGCCCGAGCTGGCCAGGATCAGCAGCGGGTAGGCGATCGCTGCGGAGTGCTCACCGAGCCCGGCGAAGACCTCGCTGCTCCACAGGGCTTGGAAGGACCGGTTGCGCAGGAGCGAAGGCTTCGCCTCCGGCACCGTTTCCGCTCCGAGCGTTTTGGCACCGCCCCCGGTGTCATCGAGTGTCATGGGCTGTTCCTTCTTCCGAGGGCGCGTCCTGCCGGAGCGCTCCGAGCAGCGCCGCGGCGAGTTTTGGTACATGTGGGTTCCGGAGCATCGACCAGTGATCGCCACCCACCGGACGGACCGTCACCCCGCCTGCGTACAGGCCTCGAATACTCCGGCGCAGAAGCTCCGCCTCTCGTGGGTCCACCTCGACCTTGAGCACTACCGCTGGGCAGGTGACCGGCTGTGGCCGGTAACGGGAGAGCACCCGGAACTTGTCCAGCAGCAGCCCGCGCAGGGCGGGGTTACGCCGGGCCTGAGCCCCGACCTGGCCCAGGCCGAGTGCGGCGCTCGCCATGAGACGGAGATGCCCGAGGACGAACCCGGCGTCGGAACCGATGGGCCGGCCCGCCCGGCCCGGCACGTAGGCATCGAGGCAGACCAGCATGTCGACGTCCTCGCCTCGGGCGGCGAGTTGGCGCGCTATCTCGTGCGCCACCACAGCACCGAAGGACCAGCCGCCGATGGTGTAGGGCCCGGAGGGCTGCGCCCGCAGCAGCGCCTCGACATGGTGGGCCGCGACGTTCTCGACGGACATCCGCGAGGCATTCGCGCTCTGCGGTTCCAGACCGAGCACCGGACGACCCGTGTCCAGATGCTCGGCGAGTTCGCGGTAACTGAGCGCGGATCCGGCGGCATCGGCCACCAGGAACAGGGGCCTGCCCGTGCCCTCCCTCAGTACGGCGACGCCCACCGGCGGCGCCGGAGTGCCGGTGTCCCACTGCTGCTCGACCAGTTCCAGCAGATGCCCGAACGTGGGGTTCCGCATGAACTCGGCGGCCGGGACGTTGACTCCGCCCTTGTCCCGGAGCTGGGCCATCAGGTTCAGCACCATCAGCGATTCGCCGCCGAGGGCGAAGAAGTGGTCCGCCGCGGACGCGGAGGACACTCCGAGCGCCCTGCACCACAGCTTTTCCACCTGTGCGTGCATCGATAGCCCGCGGTCGGCAGCGGTCGTCCGGCGGTCGCTCCCGGACGCGGGGCGCGGCTGCTCGGTCCGCGGGTCCTGTGCGGTGAACGGGTGCCCCGGCAGGGAGCAGCGCAGCGGGCGCTCTCCCCTGCCCGCGAGTGTCCCCTCCACGGCGTCGAGGTCGTGCTCCCACAGCGTGCCCAACGCCCGGAGCAGTCCGCTCTCGCCGTCCTCGGGCCTGCCGAGCATCGGCACGCCCGTGTGGCGGGACGGGTCCCATTCCTCGCGGAACCGCAGCGCGCCGAGCATCGTGCTGCCCGGTCCGAGCTCGATGAACGTGTCGCAGTCCGTCCCCAGCAGCGTCTGCATGGCACCGTCCAGCTGGACCGTCCGGCGGACCTGTTCCGCCCAGTATTCGGGACCGCACACGGCCTCCGGATCGGCCCAGTCGCCGGTGAGGTCCGACACGAGCCGCAGGGTGGGAAGCTGCGTGTGCGTGGCCGTGATCAGCTCCGTCAGCCGGTCGGACACCGGTGCCAGGATGGGGCCGTGGCCGGCTCGGTCGACGTTCAGTAACCGCAGGTCCAGGCCCTTCAGGGCGTCGCCCTCCAGCAGTTCCGTGATCTCCGCCGCCGGTCCGGAGAGCACCACCCCGCCCCGGCTGATCATCGACACCGCCACCTGGCCGTCCAGGCGGACGCGGCGTTCCACCTCGTCCAGTGGCGCGTTGACGGCCACCATCCGGCCAGGCTCGGTGACGCGGATCGCCTGCGCCCGCTCGTAGACCAGGCCGGCCGCGTCCGTCGGGGACCAGACTCCGGCGAGGGCGGCGGCCGCGTACTCACCGACGCTGTTGCCGAACAGGGCGGCGGGCTTGATCCCCCACTCACCCAGCTGCCGCCCCAGCGCGTAGCCGATCGCGAAAAGCCCCACCTGCTGGTGCGCCAGGTCGTTGAACCATTCGGGCGGTACGTCGGTCTCGGTCACGATCGGCGAGAGGTCCAGCTCGTACGTGCTCCGCACGAACTCGCTGATCTCGTCGAACCGCGTGCGGAACTCCGGCAGCAGCCGATGGGCGGATACGCCCGCCGCGTGTCGCAGCACTCCGTGGCCGGGGAAGAGGAAAGCCACCTGCGAGAGGGACTTGGCCGTGGCGGGCTGCGACGCGTCGCGCAGCAGCTCGGCCGCCTGGGCCCGGTCCTGCGCGACGACCGCCTGCCGGTGCGCGAAGCGCCGTCGGTCCGCCAGCGTGCGTGCGACCTCGGCCAGTTCGAGGGTGCTTCCGGACTCCAGACGACCGGCCAGGTCCTGGCGCAGCCGACCGAGCGCCTCGGACGATGCCGCCGACAAGGTGAGGACATGCGGTCCGGACGGGGTGGCCGGCCGCTCCCGCACCGGGGCCGCCTGGAGGATGACGTGGGCGTTGGTACCGCCCACGCCGAAAGCGCTGACCGCTGCGGTGGGCGTCCCGTCCTCGGGCCACGGCCGGGTCTCGGTGCACACCCGGAACGGGGATGAATCGAGGTCCAGCAGCGGGTTGGGCGCGGTGAAGTGAAGGGTCGGCACCAGCTCCCGGTGCTCGATCATCAGCACCGTCTTGATGAAGCCCGCGACTCCGGCGGCCGCGCTGGTGTGGCCGATGTTGCTCTTGACCGCGCCGAGCCACGTCGTGGTGTGGTCCTCGGGCAGCATGCCGAAGGCGTCGGTCAGCGCGGCCACCTCCACGGGGTCGCCCATCGGGGTGGCCGTGCCGTGGCACTCGACGTAGTCGATCTCCCAGGGGTCGACGCCGGAGACCTTGTGCGCGTGCCGGATCGCTTCGCTCTGGCCGGGGATGGACGGCGCGGTGAAGCCGAGCTTGTCCGATCCGTCGTTGTTGAGTGCCGAACCCCGGATGACCGCCGCGATCCGGTCGCCGTCCCGCAGCGCGTCGGTCAGGCGCTTGAGGACGACGACCCCCACGCCCTCGCTGGGAATGGTCCCGGCCGCCTGCGCGTCGAACGGGCGGCAGTGGCCGTCGGGCGAGAGCACGCTGCCCTGCTCGTGGAGGTAGCCCCACTCCCCCAGGGGCGACACGGCGACACCTCCCGCGAGCGCCGCGTCGCATTCGCCGCCGAGCAGCGCCTGGGTCGCCATGTGGATGGCGGTGAGCGAGGTGGAACAGGCGGTTTGCACCGTGACCGCCGGTCCGCGGAGTCCCAGCTTGTACGCCACCCTGGTGGCCACGAAGTCCTTCTCGTGGCTGACGACACGGACCAGCGGGCTCACGTCGTCACCCGCGTCCAGCAGGGTCCGGTCGGATCCCGCGTACACACCGATCCGCCCGGAGAACCGGCCGGGATCGATCCCCGCGTCGTCGATGGCGGTCGAGGCGCATTCGAGGAAGACCCGCTGCTGCGGATCGATGTTCGCGGCGTCCGCCCGGTTGTACCGGAAGAACGGCCAGTCGAAGTTCTGAGCACCCTCCAGGACTCCCTTGGCGGGTACGAACTCCGGACGCCGTACGAGGTCGGGATCGGCGCCCTTCGCGACGAGGTCGTCGCTGTCGAAGTGGGTGATCCCCTCGACGCCGTCGCGCAGCATTCCCCAGAACTCGCGTACGTCGGCCGCGCCGGGATACCGGCAGGCCATTCCCACGACAGCTATCGCGTGTTCCGCGGTCATGTCCGCGCTCCCCCTGTTCGTCACCGTGCCACTCACTTGTTCCTTGCCTTCTCGACCAGCTGCAGTACGCCGGCCGGTGTGGGCGTCAGCAGGATGTCGCGCAGCTTCAGCGTCACGCCCAGCCGCTCCTTGACGAGTCGGATCAACTGCACGGCGCCGAGTGAGCTACCGCCACTCGCGAAGAAGTCGGTGTCGTCGCCGATCTCCTGAGGGACGTTGCCCGAGCGGCTGCCCGTGCGCTCGATGGCGTCGCTGAAGAGGGTGGAGATCTGCGCCAGGGCGTCGTCGGCCGCCGGATGTGCGGCCGCGGCGGGGGCGGACTGCCCGGCGGGGGCGGCCACTGCCGCGAGGGCCTTCCGGTCGACCTTCCCGTTCGGGGTCACCGGGATGCTGTCCACGAGCGCCCAGAGCGTCGGCACCATGTACGCCGGCAGGGTGCCCGCGAGCAGGTCACGCAGCTCGCCCGTGCCGAGTTCGGCGTCCGGGGCCGGTACGACGGCTGCGACGAGCCGCTTCTCGGCGCTGTTGTCCCCGGTGACGACGACCACCGAGTCCTTGACCTCGGCATGGGACTTCAACGCGTCGCTGATCGCGCTGAGTTCGATGCGATAGCCGCGCAGCTTGACCTGGTCGTCGGAACGACCGAGGTAGGCCAGCCGCCCCTGGGTGTCGAGCCGGACGACATCACCCGTGCGGTACAGCCTCTCCTGGACGTCGGGCGAGAAGTGCCCGAACCGCCGGGCGGTCTCCGCCTCGTCCCCCACATACCCGTCGGCCAGTCCCTCACCGCCGGTGTACAGCTCACCTACCGCACCGGGCGGGACCAGCCGCCCGCGGCCGTCGAGCACGTAGACACGCGTGCCCGGGACGGGCGTGCCGATCGGCAGCGCCCCGGAGATGTCCTCGGGCCGACGCACCGTGTGGGTGGTGGTGAACGTGGTGTTCTCGGTCGGTCCGTAGCCGTTGGTGATGACCAGTTCGGGGTGGCGGGCCAGGGCGCGAGCGGCGTGGTCGTGCGGTACGACGTCACCGCCGGTCAGCAGCTGTTTGAGGGAGCCGAGCGAGGCGGGGGCGAACTCCTCGACCAAGCGGAACAGGCCCGCGGTCAGCCAGGCGACGGTCACCTTGCGCGCCAGCAGGAAGGCGCCCAGCTCGGTCGGCGAGGGCAGCGCCTCGGCCGGGTAGATCTCCAGCGTGGCGCCGGTCAGCAGCGCGGCCCACAGTTCGAGGGTGGAGGCGTCGAAGGCCAGCGGCGACAGCCGGAGCATGGTCTCGCCAGGCCCGGTCCGTACGTAACCGGCCTCGTGCACCAGCCGGATGACGGCACGGTGCGGAACGCTGACACCCTTGGGCTCGCCGGTGGAGCCGGAAGTGAACGCTACGTACGCCTGTCGAGCCGGGTTGGCCTCGGGCAGCTCCGCCGGCTCGGCGGCCGTGGCGGACCAGGACGCCTCCCAGGTCGGCACCAGGCCGACGCCCCGGAGCCCCTCGTGACCGGCCGACGCGGGCGCGACCATGGCCGCTGCCGGCGCGGCCTTCGCCACGATGAGCCTGGTGTGCGCCGCGGGGAGGCTCAGGTCGACGCCGATATACGCAGCACCGGCCGTCAGGGTGCCGAGGACCGCCACCACCTCGGCGACGGAACGCTCGACCCCGACCAGCACCGTGTCCCCCGCCCGGACACCGGCCTCACCCAGCAGCCGGGCCTGCTCGGCCACGGCCGAGGCCAGCTCGGCGTACGTCAGCTCGACCGCCCCGTCGCGGACCGCGACGGCGTCGGGGAAACGCCGGGCCGTCTCCCGGAACAGTTCGTCCAGGGACGTGGCGGGAAACTCCTCGCGGACCGCGTTGACGGCGGCGAGCTGTGCCCGGCGCTCCTGCGACAGGCAGCGCACGTCCGCCAATGCCAGGTCAGCGCCGACCAGTTGCTCGACCGCGGCCCGGAAGTCGGCGATGAATCCGTCGACCTCCGCCTGGTTCCACACCGCGGTCGCGTACTCCACGTGCCCGGCCAGAGACGGCTCCGACCGGCCGACGAGAAGGGTCAGGTCGAACTGCGCTCCACCGCCGTGGCCCTCTTCGATCCGCACGTCCAGCGTCCGGGTCGTCAGGCGTTGCGGCACCAGCTGGTCGTGCATGCCGAAACACACCTGGACGAGGGGGTGGCATCCGACGCTCCGCTCCAGCCCCAGCCGGGCGACCAGCTCCTCGAAGGGCAGCTGTCCGGCGTCGATGCTGAGCGTCAGGGACCGCTGCACCGAGCGGAGGTAGTCCGCCGTCGTCGCTTCGTCGTCCACGTCGATCCGGACGGGTACGAGGTTGCCCGCGACCCCGACGAGACGCTCCAGCTCGCTGGTGCCGCGCCCTAACAGCGGCACACCGACGAGCAGGCTGCGGGCACCGGTGGTCCGGCTCAGCGTCAAGCCGAAGGCCCCGAGCAGCAGAGCGAACGGGGTGATGCCGAGTTCCCGGGCGCGCCCGGCGACCTTCGTGGTCGGGCCACCGCCGAGGTCGAGCGGGACGCGGGCTCCCGTCGCGTCCTGGACGGGGGGCCGCTGACGGTCGGCGGGCAGTTCGAGCACCGTGGGGACCCCGGTGAGGTGGTCCGACCAGAATGCGGCGTCGCGGTCCCACGTCCCGCCGGCCCGCTGCTCATCCTGGCTGCGGATGAGGGCGCTCAGGGAGACTCCGGGGCCGAAGGCTGCGGGCGCACCACCCTCCAGCTCGTCGTAGCGGGCGAAGATCTCCTTGAGGGTCAGGCCCACCGACCAGCCGTCCAGCACCATGTGATGGGCCGTGAGCACAACGGCCTGTCGCCCGGACGGGTCGGCGAAGTGCAGGAACCGTACGGCCGGCGCGGCCTTGAGATCGAAGGGACGGCGCGACTCCTCGTCCGTGGTCCGCTGTACGTACTCCTCGAAGTCGGCCGGGTCGCCGTCGTGCGTGAAGGTGCGGAAATCCGGGGTGTGCTCGTCGAGGACCTTCCGTACGACACCGTCGTCGCCCTCGTCGAAGACGGTGCGCAGCCCTTCGTTGCGTGCGATGGTCGCGGCGACCGCGGCACGGAAGGTGCCGAGGTCGAGCTTCCCCTCGTCGACGAAGGCGGTGAAGACCAGGTTGTACGGGGAGCCACCCGTGATGGTCTCGATGAGCCACATGCCGCGCTGTGTGTGCGAGAGCCCCTTCGGATCCTGCCCCACCGAGGCGTCGGCCGCCGCGGTCGCAACCGCCCCTTCGGCAACGGCTTCCGCCTGGCCGAGGGCGGTCGTCAGGGGCTCGCCGCCCAGCAGGGCCTTCAGCGGTATGTGCAAGCCGAGCTGTTCTCGGGCCATCGCGTCCAGGCGCATGGCCCGGAGCGAGTCCCCGCCGAGCTCGATGAAGCTCTGCGTCGAGAAACTCGCGCTGTCCGCATCCGTGCCCAGAACGGCGGAGGCGAGATCGTCAAGCGTCATTGGTCAGTCTCCAAAGAGGACGGGGCGGTGGCGATGACCCACGGGATGCGGCCTGGTCAGTCCTGGCCACCGGCCCGCGCGGCACCGAGCAGGCGGTCGCGGGCGCTGCCGGCGGAACCGGACGCCGCGTCTGCGGCCGGGGCGGCGAGCAGCTCGGCGTGTCCGCGTACCGTTCCCGCGCGGAAGAGATCCATCGTCTTGACGACCCGCCCCGTGGCCTGCGTCAGGCGCTCGACGAGAACGATGAGGAGAAGCGAGTCGCCGCCCACGTCGAAGAAGCTGACGTCGTCGGCGACATCGTCGTTGTTGAGGACCTCTTTCCACAGCGAGCGCACGAGCTCTGTGCGCGCCTCGGGGGTGGAGAGATCTACCTCGGCGGCGGACGGGTCGGTCACGGTTTCCTCCAGGGAGTGAGAAAGAGCAAGGGCGTACCGCCGCAGGTCCGCAAGGAAATCGGAAACGGCGTCGCGGTCGTACAGGGCCTTCGTGTAGTCCACGGAGAGCTCCAGCCGCTCGCGGCCGGACTCCTCGTTCAGCCGGACGAACAGACCGAGGTCGTACTTCATGTGCAGAGAGGGCAGCGGCTGGAGCCGGCCCACCACGCCCGGGGCGATCTCCATGTCCCCGGGGACCTCAGCCATGTTGACGAGCACCGTCGACAGCGGTGGCCAGATGACATCACGCTCCGGCCGGACCGCCGCGGTCACGGCGTCCAGGGGCACGTCGCCGTCGATGAAGGCTTCCATCGCCCCGATGCGGGCGTTCCGCAGCAGCTCGCGCCATGTCGTGGTGTCATCGAGCGTTACCCGGATCATGACGGTGTTCATGAACATTCCGATCGCATCGGCGATGGCCGGGTCACCGCGCCCGGGCCAGCCGAAGGCGAAGAGGAAGTCCCGCTGGTCACCGGTCCGTGCGAGGGTGCCGGCCAGCAGGGCGACGACCGTCATGAAGGGGGTGCAGCCCTCTTCTCCTGCTGCCGTCAGAAGGGCTTTGGTGAGGTCTTCGTCGAACTGAACGGCCATGGTGTCGCCGGCCAGGGACGTGTCGTCGGTGTCCCGCCGGAACGGCAGCTTGACCTCGATCGGTGCGCCGCGAAGACGCTCGGCGGCATCGGGCAGGCGCTCGTCGAGTTCGTCAGCCCTAATCATGGTGATCACTTCACTGGGGTGCGGCGGCGCGCTGAGCACGGGTTCGGATCCGTCCGCCAACGCCCGGTACACGGTGGCGATCTCCGCCATGAGGAGGCTCCGCGACCAGCCGTCGCAGACGATGTGGTGCACGGTGAGGACGAACAGTGTGGTCGCTGGGTCAACCCTGATCACCTCGGCCCTGACCGGCGGTTCGCTCCCGAGGTCGAACGGCGTCCAGCACAGCACGTCGACCAGCCGGTTCAGTTCCTCCGCCGCCCAGCCCTCCGCCTTGGCGTCGATGAATCCGACTTCGCCGGGCTCACCGTCGGTGCGGTACTCGACCCGCCGGTGCTGGATGTCCAGACGGAACCGGGAGCGCAGCGCCGGATGCCTTTCCAGGACCCGCTGAACCGCCGAGACCATCAGTCCGTGGTCGATCGGACCCTTGAATTCCACGACTGCCGGAATGAGGTTCGTGACGCGGAGTTGTTCAACCTGGTCGAGGACCCACAGCCCTTTCTGGGCCGGGTTCGCCTCGTACCACACCGTGCCGGGCAGGTTGTGTGCAGACAATGCAGAGCCTTTCGGGGGCACGCAGCGCCCTTATTTTCGGCGTCGCGCCGTGATGGGTACGTGCTTGTAACCGGACGCGAAGTTCGAGATCAGCCGTTCGGGCTTGCCGGCCGGCTGAAACTCCTCGTAGCGGCCGAGCAGTTCCTCGAAGAGGATGCTGATGGTGACCCGGGCGACGCTGTGCCCGACGCAGTAATGCGGCCCGATACCAAAAGCAAGGTGCTTGTTGGGCTTCCGGCGAATATCGAAGGCGTGACTGTTCTCGAACACCTCTTCATCGCGGTTCGCCGCACCGAGCCAGACCACCACAGCATCTCCGGCGGCAATCCTGGTGCCCCGTACCTCGATGTCTCGCGTGGCGTAACGGAGAATGTGGTTCACCGGCGAGGCCCAGCGCAACGCCTCTTCGTAGGCGGTGCCGTTGACCTCGGGATGCGCCGCCCATTCCGCCAGCACGTCGGAGTCGGCGAATTCGGCCATCACAAAGGTCGGCGCATGCGGTGTGGTGACATTGGCGCCGAGCAGCAGGCTGTAACAGTTCGCCACGATTTCACTGGCGGACATGAGCCGGCCCTCGAAACGCGTCGAGATCAGAACGCTGAGCAGATCGTCGCCCAGATTCTCCCGGCGATGACGCATGAGGTCCTGGAAATACCCGAAGAGCTCGCGATGGGCCGCCTGCAGCGTGGCCTCCTTGCCGCCCTCGTCCTGGAACTCGGGGTCGTCGGCGGCGATGCACACGGTGGTGAGCCGGCTGAGCCAGGCCCAGTCCACCTCCGGCAGCCCCATCATCGTCCCGGTGACCGACATGGGCAGCCCCAGCATGGCGGTGCCGAAGTCGAAGACCCCGCCGTCGCCGAGCGGTTCGAGCAGGTCGAGGACCTTGGGCCGGATCATGTCGCGCTGCCGGTCCACCGCCTTGACGGCCAGGGCCTTCTTCAGCCGCGCCTGCCGCTCGGTGTGCTGCGGCGGGTCCGTGACGGCGAGCTGCTGGCCGCCGGCCGGGTCGTCGGTGCCGAGGAGGTCCAGGAGTGTCCCCCGCTCCGACGTGAAGGCGGCGGCATCGCGCAGGACCAGATCCGCGTCGGCGTATTTCACGATCGACCAGAATCCGCGCTGCTCGTCCACCTGATGCCAGCTGAGGCCGTCCAGCGCGCGCATCTGACGCCAGATTTCACGCGCAGTGTCGTCGCTGTACAAATTCGGATCGATGAGATCGGTTAATCCCACATCAACGGGACATCCGGAAATCCGAGCGCCCTGAGTAGAGATGACGGAATCCTTTCATTGATGCGCGCAATGCACATACGGAAATGGATGACGCACCGGGCACCCGCAGGACTCGACCACCGGGTACCGCGTCAACAAACAGTCAGGTAACGCGTCAACAAACACCAAGTTAATAGAAAAAACTGCCCGAGGCTTACGCATCCTCCGTGACGCCCCGAAGCCCAACTTGACGATGATCGAAACATGACTTCTCAACGAGTGTCAACAGCGAATCGTGACGCCACTCTCCCACTGTTATGCCGCTTTAAATGTCCACTACAAGCACTTCTGTCCCGATTCGGCGAGTATGCAGCAGGCGCGGTTCCCCAGCCCTATTGAATTCAAACACCAACTATTGAATCGACGATCACCCCCCACCCCTGGGTCGAAATCTAGTCGACCCTTCACCAAAATTCGGCCAGCCCACAACACTCCCGGTACACCGGGTTCCCGGTGCGCATCGAGTCGCGTAAGGCGCAGTTCTCAGAGTTGAGCGCGCCGAACCCTGTCCGGTCACTCGCGCACCAACTTCCGTGGCACCTGGCGTGTTTCAGCCAAGAGCACAGCGCAGTATCGGCCGCGTGATGTTTCGCCGCCGCCGTCAACTGACCAAAAGGTGATCATGTGTATGCTCGTGCACTCGAACGCATCCCCACCCCCCTCCAGCGCTCCTGGCTTCCCTCCACGCCCGCTCCCGCTCTGCCGCACCCCTCCGGCGCGGGGTGCGTATTCAGCACCGGGCGATCCCCATTCATCTCAGTAGCGCGACAACCAGGGAGTCACAACATGCGTTATCGCACGCTCGGCGTCACCGGCATCGAGGTGAGCACCTACTGCCTCGGAACCATGAACTTCGGCGCCGTGGGCAACCCGGACCACGACGACTGCGCCCGCATCATCCACACCGCCCTCGATCAGGGGATCAACTTCATCGACACGGCGGATATGTACTCGGCAGGAGAGTCCGAGACCATCGTCGGCAAAGCCCTCAAGGATCGCCGCGACGACGTCGTACTCGCCACCAAGGTCCACTTCCAGATGGGCGAGGGCCGCAACCGCAGCGGCAACTCAAGGCGCTGGATCGTCAAGGAGGTCGAGGAGAGCCTCGCCCGCCTGCGAACCGACTGGATCGACCTCTACCAGGTGCACCGCCCGGACTACTCGACCGACATCGAAGAGACGCTCGGCGCCCTCACCGATCTGGTACAGCAGGGGAAGATACGGGCTTTCGGCTGTTCGACCTTCCCCGTCGAGGACATCATCGAGTCCCACCATGTGGCCGAGCGCCGGCATCTGCATCGCTTCCGAACCGAACAGCCGCCGTACTCACTGCTCGCGCGGGGCGTCGAGGCTGCGGTGCTGCCGACCTGTCAGCGCTACCGCATGGGCGTACTGACCTGGAGCCCGCTGGCCTTCGGCTTTCTCTCCGGCCAGTACCGCCTGGGACGCGACATCGACCTCTCGAAGGGTCGCGCGGGGATCGTACCGTCACGCTTCGACCCCTCAATTCCCGGCAACCAAGCCAAACTTGAGGCAGTGGAACAGTTCGCCGGCCTTGCTTCGGACATCGGCTGCACGCTGCCCGAGCTCGCCCTGGCCTTCGTCACCACGCACCCCGCCGTCACCTCGGCGATCATCGGCCCACGGACCACGGAACAGCTCGAGAACGCGTTGAAGGGCGCTTCGGTCACCCTCGACGACGCGACTCTCGACCGGATCGACGAGATCGTCCCGCCGGGGGTCAACCTGTACGACCCGAACGCCTCCTGGCCGCCGCCGGCACTGACCGATCCTGCGCTCCGGCGCCGTCCGCTCACCGATCGAGCCGCCGGATGAGTGGGGAAATCAACACATCCCCAACGACTGGACTCCATCTGTATGTCATCGGGACTCCCCAGTGGCCATTGACACTCGGGCCAGAATTGGGCAAGGATTTCTCCCAAGTCCTTCCTGAGCGTCTCGGGCTCAGTTCGAGCCCGTATCCGCAACCCCGACGGCCCGTTCATCTCCGCCGTCATCCTCCGGGGGTTATCGCTCGCCCTTTCCTGGCGACTTCTTCCTGTTCCTGATTGTCCCGTGCGTCGGGCCCAGGACACGAAGCTACTGTGAGGAGACTCCCGTGAGCCACGATCACGAGGAATCGGATCAGAACACCGCGCCCCGCGACCTGATGACCCGGATCGAGACGTACGAGCGCCCGGTCACCCGACGCCTTTCTCGTACGCACCACACGTGCCGGCACAGCCCCGACGACGAAACCTTCGGGGACAACGACCCCATTTTCTACGGACTCTGATCACCGCTCATCCGGGTTGGGTTTTTCCGTCGTCCGGCACCGGGTCCGAGGGGTGGCGATCCCATCCGTCGGACCGCATCACATTCCGCTTCGCAACACTCGCAAGGAGATATCGCAGTGGCTGTCCAGGATGATCTCTTGGAGACCGCCGGAATCGCCGTGGTGGACCCGTTCTCGCTCTACCGCATCGCCGTGAGTCACACACCGGACGGAAGGGCTCTCGGCGACGCGGCACGAGCGGGGACGATCCGCTTCATCACGCCGGCGATGGCGTTCGCCGTCGCCTGCGGCATGCGTACATGCTGGGACGAGGAGTGCGACCAGGACCATCGGCACGGCACGGGCACCGCGATCCGGAAGTTCCTGGAAGCAGGGGGAGTCGAGATCGTCCACCTCACTCCCGCGGAGACGGTTTCGGCCGGACAGCTGTACGCCGGCTACTTGGACCGCCGCATCACGGGTGCCGAGGTCATGGCGGCCTGTCACTCCGCGCTGCTCTCCAAGAATTCGGGGTCACCGCTCATTTCGGCGAGAAGGGCGTCGTATTGCTACTCGGCCCTCGATCAAGCGAATATCAGTCTCCGTATCAATTTGATCTGACACCACACCCCCATCGGTTACACCGAACAAGGAAGCAGTAGAGTGACCTACTTAATCGCTCAGCCCTGCACCGATGTCAAAGACAAGGCCTGCGTCGAAGAGTGCCCCGTCGACTGCATCTACGAGGGCGAGCGCTCTCTTTACATCCATCCGGACGAATGCGTCGACTGCGGCGCCTGCGAACCGGTGTGCCCCGTCGAGGCGATTTTCTACGAGGACGACGCACCGGCGGAGTGGCAGGAATATCGCCAGGCGAATGCCGAATTCTTTGCCGAGCTCGGCTCTCCCGGTGGTGCCTCGAAGACGGGCGTGATCGATCGGGACCACCCGCTCATCGCTGCTCTGCCCCAGCAGACGCACGCCTGAGAAGGAAACGGAGACCATGCCCGACCCTTCCCGTTGGTTCAAAACCCTCGCTCCTTCCGGCCAGGAGACGGCTCGTGCACCGCACGTCGTGTGCTTCCCTCACTCCGGAGGTGCCGCGAGCGTCTACCGGCCCCTGGGAGTCGAGCTCGCGGGCGATGTCCAAGCCGTCGGCGTGCAGTACCCGGGGCGCCAGGACCGGCACGATGAACCGGTTGTCACGGATCTCCACGAGCTGGCCGACAACATCGCCGAGGCGTTCCGGCAGACGGCCGCAGGCGTACCCGGTGTCTTCTTCGGGCACAGCATGGGCGCGATCCTTGCCTACGAGGTGGCCCAACGGCTCGGCGCCGAGGGGCCTTTCGCCTTGATCGCTTCGGGCCGTCCGGCCCCCTCACGGGTGCGCCTGACCACCTCTTACCTGCTCGACGACACTGCGCTGGCGGAGCAGGTGGCCTGGCTCGGCGGTACGGCGACCGCGCTGCTCGACCACCCTGAGATGCGCTCGCTGCTGCTGCCGCTGATCCGTGGTGACTACCAGGCCAGCGAGACATACCGCCCGCGCGGTGACGGGCCGCTCACCTGCCCCTTGCTGGCGCTGGGCGGTGACGCCGACCCGGTGGCCTCCCTTGAGGACATCCAGGCCTGGTCAGACCACACCACGGGCCCTTTCCGCCTCGAAACCCTCAGCGGCGGCCACTTCTACCTACAGGACCACTGGCCGGCGGTCGCGGACCTCATCCGCTCCGCAGCGCTGGTTCCGGAAGCCTGAGCGCGATCACGGCTTCAGGGAAGGTTCCGCCGAGCCGCGGAAGGCACGCTGGGACAGGTGGCTTCGGATCGTGCCCGGCGGGCCGTCCGCCGGCTCACCGTCTGACCACCGCGCCACTCGTTGAGCCGACCGCCGAAGCGGCGGACGCCGCCGGGCACCCTCCCGTCCCAGCGACGGAGAGGATGCCCGGCAGGCCCGGCCAGGGGCCGGATGCGTCAGTTCCTGGACCGGTGGTCCAGACGCGCCGGGGACGTGCTCACAGCCCGCGCCCCCTCTTCGCCTCCATGGCCGCCCTCCCCTCGGCCCTCTTCCGCTTGTTGTCCCGCCGCAGCTCCGAGCGCACCCGCACATCGGTCTTGGCGACGATCCACTGGTTCTCCCGCATGAGCTTGTGGTAGCTCTCGAGCCGCCGCTCAGCCAGTTCCCCCGACTCGATCGCGGCAAGCACCGCGCATCCCGGCTCCCTGTCATGCGCACAGTCGTGGAACCGGCACCGCTCGGCCACCTCCGCGATGTCCGAGAAGACCTGCCCGACCCCGCTCTCGGCATCGAACAGCCCGACGCCCCGGAGCCCGGGGGTATCGATCAGGACACCCCCGCCCGGCAGGACCAGCAGGTTGCGCGTGGTCGTGGTGTGGCGCCCCTTGCCGTCCACGTCGCGGATGGCCTGGACCTCCATGGTGTCCTCGCCGAGCAACGCGTTCGCGAGGGTCGACTTGCCCGCTCCGGACTGTCCGAGCAGCACCGACGTCCCGCCGGAGGCCACAGCGGCAAGGACATCGAGTCCGTCGCCGCTGCGCGCGCTGACCGGCAGCACCGGCACCCCGGGAGCCGTCGCCTCCACGTCCTGCACGAGATACGACAACGTCACCGCGTCCGGCACGACATCCGCCTTGGTCAGCACGACCAGGGGCTGCGCCGTGGACTTCACGGAGCCCGAGGTTCCGCGCAGCAGTGCCTCGCCGGTCGAGCAGGACAGGGCAAGGGCCAGGAACCGCTCGATGCGCGCGAGGTCGAGTTCATTCCCGAGGGACACACAGATGATGACGTGGTCGATGTTGGTGGCCAGCAGCTGACCCTTGGAGTGCTTGGACGACGACGACCGCACGAAGGCGGTGCGCCGCGGCAGCAGCGTCCGTACATACCGCGTATCGCCGTCCTCACGATCGACCGCGACCCAGTCCCCCGTGCACACGGCCGTCATCGGATTCCAGGACAGGGTGAACTCGGTATCGGCACGCACGGTGCCGACCGGCGTGACGACGTCGCACTGCCCGCGGTCGACGCGTACGACCCGGCCAGGGAGGAGGCCCTGCTCGCAGTAGGAGGCGAACTCGGCCTCCCAGCCCGGGTCCCAGCCATAGGGAGCGAGCGGGTGCGCGGCAGCTGAAGAGGTCGGCAGGGAAGAGAGATTCAAGGGAAACCCTTCACAAGGGCGGTCCCGGCGGCACGCTCACAGGCGCACGAAGGAGGAAAGAGTCAGCCGGAGACCGCAGAGGTGGAGTTGACGAACGTCTGATTACGGGCGAGGCCCCTCGCAAAGACAGTCATCGGTCGCACCTCCTCTTCTCCACACCACTACTCGTGGCAGTCATCAGCCACGGCAGGAAACACGTCTACGCTAACAACGCCGGACGACGGGTGCCACTCGATTCAAGCCGTTCGCCACACCTCTCAACGAGACGACCACCCCACGGCACGGCACACAGACACCAAGCGACACTCGGCCTCACGCCCCGATCCCTCACGCCACCCGCCAGGGTGATCTCGCTCGAACTCAACTCCCTTACAAAGAACGAAAGTTCGAAGCCGAAGTGGCTCCCTCACACCCCTTGGCGTCTTCTTGTTCCGAATGCCTCGGTTACGGGGGTGGGTTCCGTCAGGATGTCGCGCACATCGCGTACCCGAGGCAAAGGGATCCCAGAATGAGAATGACCGATATATCGCTGGATTGGCTGGTTCCCGGCGCCCTGCTGCTCGTCGGTGTGCTCGCGGCCGCGGCGCTGGTGGTGCGTGGGAAGCGGGCGGCGGCCCGGTCCGCCGGTGAGGACTCCTGGGAGCGCAGCGAGGAGCGCCGCCGCCGCAAGGAGACCGTCTTCGCGTCGGCCTCCTATCTCCTGCTGTTCTGCTGTGCGGCGGTCGCCGCCGCACTGTCCTTCCACGGGCTGGTCGGCTTCGGCGTGCAGAACCTCAACCTCTCCGGGGGCTGGGAGTATCTGGTGCCGTTCGGGCTCGACGGTGCGGCGATGTTCTGTTCCGTGCTCGCCGTGCGGGAGGCCAGCCACGGCGATGCGGCGCTCGGCTCGCGGATGCTGGTGTGGACGTTCGCGGGCGCGGCGGCGTGGTTCAACTGGGTGCATGCGCCGCGCGGCCTGGGGCACGCGGGCGCACCGCAGTTCTTCGCCGGGATGTCGCTGTCGGCCGCGGTGCTCTTCGACCGGGCGCTCAAGCAGACCCGCCGGGCGGCGCTGCGCGAGCAGGGCCTGGTGCCACGGCCGCTGCCGCAGATCCGGATCGTCCGCTGGCTGCGGGCTCCCCGCGAGACCTTCGCGGCCTGGTCGCTGATGCTGCTGGAGGGCGTACGGACGCTGGACGAGGCGGTCGAGGAGGTCCGCGAGGACCGGCGGGAGAAGGAGCAGAACCGGCACCGCCGGCGCGAGCAGGGCAAGCTCGACCGGGCCCGCATCAAGGCCATCAACCGGCAGCACCGCAGCTGGGGCCTCGGCCGGGCCGGCGGCCGGCAACTGGCGGTGCCCCAGGCGGCGGCCGCGGAGGTGGCCGGCCCCGACCCCGCCATAGCCGGTACCCCTCAGCCGCTGCTCACCGGAGAGTCGCCGGTGCGCTCCCGCCCGGCTCTCAAGGCCGTGGCGGGCGCTGAGACGGAGGGCGCCGGGCCCCCGCGGACCGTGGATCTCACCGCCGAGGACGACACCCAGACGATTCCCCGTCTGGACTCCCTGGAGGAGAAACTCGCCGAGATCGAACGGCAATTCGGCTGACCGGCGGCGGACCGCGCCGGCCGACGCCCCCGCCCATGGGTCAGGCCGGTCCGCCGCCCAGCTCGAACCACACACTCTTCCCGAGGCTCTCGGTGCGTATCCCCCATGCGTCGGCTAAGGAACGCACCAGCATCAGCCCCCTGCCGGAGGTCCCGTCGGTGGTCGGTGGGCGGGGCTCGGGGCGTCCGGGGACAAAGTCCCGGACCTCCACCCGCAGCCGGTCGCTGACCCGGGCGGTGACGACGGCGCCGCCCTCGGCATGCACCAGGGCATTGGTGACCAGCTCGCTGGTGAGCAGCGTCGCGACCTCCGCGAGCTCGCCGCCCCCCGGCACCGACCAGCGGCTCAGCAGCTGGCGCAGCTCCCGGCGCACCTCACCGACCGCCTTCAGATCCGCATGCCGCACCTTCCGCTCCAGCACTCGTGGCGCTCGCGCGGTGGTCCCCCCGTTGCGGCCCCCCTCGGCCGTTTCCTGCCTTCTGTCCCGTTCCTCGCGCCGCACAGGCTGACGCATTCTCTCCCCCGCCCCCAACGAACCTCGGCGCTCTGCCTCGAACAGCCTCACGGTCAGCATGCCCATCCGATCTGCCGCCATGCTTCCGCGCGCCACGTCGCCGGTGCGCCGCCCGCGCGCCGGGTGGGCCGGGCCGGGCTCCAGTGGGTATGCCTGACCCCGAGCCTGTCGCGAAACCCCGGCCGCGCCCGGACACGAGGAAGCACTCACCCGGTTGCCGCCGGGGGCAGCCCGCCCGCGCCCCGGGGCGTGGGGAGTACGAGCGTGAGGAGCCGCTGTGCACGACGACCGACTGCTGGTGGAGGGGCGCCTGGAGCGGGCGCTGAGGCAGTTCATCAGGCCCGCGCAGTACGCGGCCCGGGTGCCTCTGCGGCTGGCCGTCTGGCACGTACCCGGAGAGCCGTTGCCGGTGGACGAGGCGCTGCGGGCCACGTACGAGCCGTTCACGGTCGGCGAGCCCTGGGGGCCGCCGTGGTCCACCAGCTGGTTCCGGCTGGCGGGTGAGGTGCCGCAGGAGTGGGCGGGGCGGCGGGTGGAGGCCGTCATCGATCCCGGCTTCAGCGGCGACGGGCCCGGCTTCCAGGCCGAGGGGCTGCTCCACGACTCCGACGGCGTACCGCTCAAGGGCATCCATCCGCGCAACCGGCACCTCCCCGTCGGCGCGCCGGTCAGCGGCGGTGAGGAGGTGCGGCTGCTGCTGGAGGCCGCCGCGAACCCGGCGGTGCTGCGGGATTTCCGCCCCACCGACCTCGGCGACGTACGGACCGCGCCGCACCGGCCGCTTTACCGCTTCGCCTCGGCGGACCTCGCGGTGCTCGACGAGACCGTCTGGCAGCTGATCCTGGACATCGAGGTGCTGTCGGAGCTGATGTACGAACTGCCCGCCGACGGCCCGCGCCGGCACGAGATCCTGCGGGCCCTGGAGGACATGCTGGACGCGCTGGATCTGCACGACATCGGGGGCACGGCGGCCGCGGGGCGCGCCGCGCTGGCGGACGTCCTGAGCCGCCCGGCCACCGCGAGCGCCCATCGGGTCTCGGCCACCGGGCATGCCCATATCGACTCCGCCTGGCTGTGGCCGCTGCGCGAGACCGTGCGCAAGGCGTCCCGCACGTTCGCCAACGTCACACAACTGGCCGAGGAATACCCGGAGTTGGTGTTCGCCTGCTCGCAGGCGCAGCAGTACGCCTGGGTCAAGGAGCACCAGCCGCACATCTGGGAGCGCATCAAGGAGGCCGTACGGGCGGGCAACTGGGCGCCGGTCGGCTCGATGTGGGTGGAGTCCGACGCCAATATGCCCGGCGGTGAGGCGCTGGCCCGGCAGCTCGTGCACGGCAAACGCTTCTTCCTGGAGGAGCTGGGGGTGGAGACCGAGGAGATCTGGCTGCCGGACTCGTTCGGCTACACCGCCGCCTTTCCGCAGCTGGCCCGGCTGGCCGGCGCGAAGTGGTTCCTGACCCAGAAGCTGTCGTGGAACCAGACCGACAAGATGCCGCACCACACCTTCTGGTGGGAGGGCATCGACGGCACCCGCGTCTTCACCCACTTCCCGCCCGTCGACACCTACAACTCCCGCTTCCACGCCAGCGAACTCGCCCATGCCGCCCGCAACTTCGCCGAGAAGGGCCGCGCCACCCGCTCCCTGGTCCCCTTCGGCTGGGGGGACGGCGGCGGCGGCCCGACCCGCGAGATGCTGGAGCGGGCCCGCCGGCTGCGGTCCCTGGAGGGCTCACCCCGGGTCGAGATCGAGCCGCCGGCCCGGTTCTTCGAGGCCGCCCATGAGGAGTACGGGGCGGCGGCGCCGGTCTGGTCGGGCGAGCTGTACCTGGAGTTCCACCGCGGCACGTACACCTCGCAGGCGAAGACCAAACAGGGCAACCGGCGCAGTGAACATCTGCTGCGCGAGGCGGAGTTGTGGGCGGCGACGGCGGCCGTACGGGCGGGCGCCGACGCGTCGTACACCTACCCGTACGACGCCCTCGACCGTCTCTGGAAGACCGTACTGCTGCACCAGTTCCACGACATCCTGCCGGGCTCGTCCATCGCCTGGGTCCACCGCGAGGCCCGGGCCACGTATACGGCGGTCGAGGCGGAGCTGACCGGGATCATCGAGACGGCGCTCGGGGCGCTGGAGTGTTCCGGGCCCGTGGCGGCCGAGGTGCCGACGGTGTTCAACGCCTCGCCGTACGCCCGGGACGAGATCGTCGCCCTCCCGGCGTCGGCCCCGGGACCGGGCGGGCCGGCCGCCGTCGCGGTCCATGTACCCGCACTGGGCTCGGCGCCCGTCCGCGCGCCAGGCCCGGACTCCCCCACACCGCCGCCGCCGGCCGTACGGGCGGAGACCGGCGCCGAGGGCACGCTCACCCTCGACAACGGCCTGCTGCGGGTACGCATCGACACCGACGGCCTGCTGACCTCCGTACGCGATCTGCACGCCGGACGGGAGGTGCTGGCACCGGGCACCCGCGGCAATCTGCTCCAGCTGCATCCCGATCACCCGACCCAGTACGACGCCTGGGACCTCGACCGGCATTACCGCCGCCGGCACACCGATCTGACCGACGCCGAGTCCGTGGAGCTGGCCACGGCCGGGCCGCTGTCCGCGACGGTCCGGGTGACCAGGGCGTTCGGCGCGTCCCGGATCACCCAGGAGCTGACCCTGCGCGCCGGCTCACACCGTCTCGACATCACCACCGACATCGACTGGCACGAGTCCGAGAAGGTCCTCAAGGCCGCCTTCCCCCTGGATGTGCACGCCGAACGGTCCACCTCCGAGATCCAGTTCGGACACGTACACCGCCCCACGCACACCAACACCAGCTGGGACGCGGCCCGTTTCGAGATCTGTGCGCACCGCTGGCTGCGGGTCGCCGAGCCGGGCTACGGCGTCGCGCTGCTCAACGACTCGACCTACGGCCATGACGTGACCCGCACCCCGCACCCCGAGGGCCTGGGCACGACGGTACGGCTGACCCTGCTGCGTGCCCCGCACAGCCCCGACCCCGAGACCGACCAGGGCCCCCACCGCTTCACCTACGCACTGCTGCCCGGCGCCGGGGTCGGGGACGCGGTCGCCGAGGGCCTGGCCCTCAATTTGCCCCTCAGGACGGCCGACGCGCCGCCCGTACCCCCGCTGATCCGCGTCGACCACCCGGCCGTCACGGTCGAGTCGGTCAAGCTCGCCGAGGACCGCAGCGGCGATGTGGTGGTGCGGCTGTACGAGTCCCACGGCGGCCGTGCCTCCGGCACCGTCTCTCCCGGATTCCCCGTGCAACACGCCACCGTGACCGACCTGTTGGAGCGGCCGCTGCACGAGGAGGAGGAAGGCCCGACCTCCGATGTGGCGGTCGAGCTGCGCCCGTTCCAGATCCTGACCCTCCGGCTCCGGCCGCAGCGTCCGCCTGCCGGGTGAGCCCGGGCGTTCGGTCCCGACCGGCGGCGGACCGGCCGCGCGGAAAGGGGCCGGACAATGCGCCGGCCGGGGCCCCGTGGAACGGGACCCCGGCCGTGTGCCGGTGAGCATGCGTGATCGTGGAGTGCCTCCACACCGCGCGGTTCGGGCGCTTATCGGCGTCGGCCGGGCCCGCAGCGCGGTGCACGCACGCTTGCAACGATCAGATGATCCAAGCGAGCGGCCTAGCGCTCGACGTCGACCAGGCCGCCGCCGCCGGTGTGCACGCCACCGGACGGCTTGTGGTGGTGCTTCTTGTTGTGGTGCTTCTTGACGTGGTGCTTCTTCTTGGCGTGCTTGACGTGGTGGTGGTGCTTGACGTGGTGGTGACGGTGCACCTCCACCCGGCGCTCGATGTGACCGTTGATGCAGGTGTTGCCGAAGGCCGGGTTCAGCAGCCCCACGATGTTGATGGTGTTGCCGCACACATTGATCGGAATGTGGATCGGGACCTGAATCGCGTTGCCCGACACCACTCCCGGCGAATTGGCCGCGCCGCCGGCCGCGCCGGCGTCCGCGTACGCTGCCGACATGCCCCCCAGGGCGGTGCTTGCCGCAAGAGCGGCCATAGCAGTCACCCGCGTGATCCGTGACATAACAATCTCCCGATCGGTCCAAGCGGCTCACTGCCGCTTCTTGTACTTCTCCTTCGGCGCGTACGGCCCCACACTGAGATAGTTTGCTAACATTTCACTCTTTCCGGGGATAAGTGTGGTTTAGAGATCGCGTGGTGAGGTCAAGGGCATCGGCCGAACCCCGGGCCAGAAGCGAGGAAGCGGGCAGGTGAGCCCGTTCCGGCACGGCGTTCGACGTACGCTTGCGGCGTGACGCCGCACCACACCGCCGACGCGGACATCGACGCGATGATCGAGGACCTCAGGACGCTCGTCGAGGTCGAGTCCCCCTCCCGCGATCTCGACGCCCTGAGGGCGTCGGCCAAGACTGTTGCCGCCGTCATCGAGCGCCGGCTGGGCGGGCAGGCCGTCCTCGTCGAGAGCGACGCCGGGCCGCACGTCCACTGGTCCGGCGGCGGCGATCCGAAGGTCCTGATCCTCGGTCACCATGACACGGTGTTTCCGCTCGGCACGCTGGCGCGCCGCCCGTTCACGGTCGCGGACGGGCGGGCGACCGGCCCCGGGGTCTTCGACATGCTCGGCGGGCTGGTGCAGGCGATCCATGGCGTGGAGCTGGCCGAGGACGGCTCGGGCGTCGAGATCCTGGTGACCGCCGACGAAGAGGTCGGCTCCCACTCCTCCCGGGCTCTCATCGAAGAGCGCGCCCTCGCCTGCGGCGCCGTACTGGTGGGTGAGGGTGCCGCGGAGGGCGGGGCCCTCAAGACCGGCCGTAAGGGCTGCGGCACGTTCCATGTCGCCATCACGGGCCGGGCGTCGCACGCGGGCCTGGAACCGGCGGCCGGGGTCAATGCCCTGATCGAAGCGGCGCATCAGGTACTGGATATCGCCGCCCTCAGCCGGCCCGGTATCGGCACCACCGTGACCCCGACGGTCGCCGCCGCGGGAACCCTGGACAACGTCGTGCCCGCGGAGGCGACCGTCACCGTCGATGTCCGGGTCGAGTCGGCCGAGGAGAAGGAGCGGATCGAGGCCGCCTTCGCGGCACTTGCTCCGCATCTCGACGAGGCGGAGATCGCGGTGACGGGCGCCGTCGGCCGGCCGCCGATGCCGGAGTCGGCGGCGGCCGGGCTCTTCGCGGTGGCGCAGCAACTGCTGCCCGGTATCGAAGCCGTGGCTGTCGGCGGCGGAAGCGATGGCAACTTCACGGCCGCACTGGGGGTGCCGACCCTCGATGGCCTCGGAGCGGTCGGGGGCGGTGCCCACGCCGATCACGAGTATGTGGTGATCGACGCCATGGCCGAGCGGGCGCAGTTGATCGCCGGGCTGGTGAACGCCCTTCAGCATCCGGAGCGGAACGAGACCGTCCGCGCGCGGTGAGGGAGCGGGCGAGGTCGCGGCACCGATCGCGTGCCGGATCTCAGCGGGCGCTGCCCATGGTGCGGTCGGCGTCGGCGCCCTGGAGCATCAGGGTGGTCTCCTCGATACGGCGGAACCGGCCGTCGGGCGCGAAGTCGGCGAACACATAGACCTCCATGCGCACGGTCGAGCCGTCCTTCTTCGCGAGGTGGACGGTGTGCCGGTCGGCGTAGTTGCCGCCGTCGTACAGCTCCTCGTGGACCTCGACCTGGCCGTCGGCAACGAGGGTGCGCAGGTGGGTGATGTGCTCGACGAACCCGGCGCGGTCGATCCACTCACCGTCCGTGCGCTGGCGGTACTCCGGGGCGAAGTGGCGGTCGGCGGCGTCCTGCACGGTGAGGTCGCGGGCGAAGAGCAGGTCGTTCAGGGCGGTTTCGATACCGGTGCGCGTCATGGGAGTCCCCTCAAGGAAGAAGAAGTGCGTGCGCTGCGCACGCACCTCCTGCACTGTAACAGCAGACGCGTGCGCGGCGCACGCTATTCTGGTGAGGTGGAGAACGAAGTAGGTCACGAGATCGCAGAGGCGCTGGGCATCCTGCTCAGGCGCACCACCCGCACGCAGCTGCACAAGCAGCTCACCGAGGGCATGGGAGAGGCGGTGGACGAACTGACGTACCCGGTTCTCAGCGCACTGGCCCGGACCGGGCCCCGCAGCGCGGCCGACCTGGCGCCCGACGCCGGGGTCGACCGCTCCGGTGTCACCCGGCGTGCCTCACGGCTGGAGGCCGCCGGCCTCGTCCGCCGCGAGGCCGATCCCGCCGACCGGCGGGCGCAGTTGCTCGTCCTCACCGAGCAGGGCCGACGCGCGGTGGCCGAGCTGCGGGAGCGGCTGGCCGCCCACATCATGGCGAGCCTGTCCTCGTGGCCACCGGGTGAGGCCGAGGCGTTCGCCCGTCAGCTGCGCCGTTTCACCGTCGACGGTCCGTTCGGTCAGGAGGGCGGGCCCCCACCCCACGGCTCCTAGGGCGGGCACACCCTAAGGCCGGGGAATGTTCCGCAAGTTGGAGCGGGCCATTTGCAGCATGCGACCGACTCCGCCGTCCAGCACCATCTTTCCGGCCGACAGGGCGAAGCCGGAGACCATCTCGGCGCTGATCTTCGGCGGCATGGACAGGGCGTTGGGGTCGGTGACGATGTCGACCAGGGCCGGGCCCTTGTGGCGGAAGGCGTCACGCAGGGCGCCGCGCAGCTGCTTGGGCTTCTCCACCCGGACGCCGTGCGCCCCGGCCGCGCGGGCGATGGCCGCGAAGTCCGGGTTCTGGTTGGTGGTGCCGTACGACGGCAGACCGGAGACCAGCATCTCCAGCTCCACCATGCCCAGCGAGGAGTTGTTGAACAGCACCACCTTCACCGGCAGGTCGTATTGGACCAGGGTGAGGAAGTCGCCCATCAGCATCGAGAATCCGCCGTCACCCGACATGGAGACGACCTGCCGTCGCCGGTCGATGAACTGGGCGCCGATCGCCTGCGGGAGCGCATTGGCCATCGAGCCGTGGCTGAACGAACCGATCACCCGGCGGCGGCCGTTGGGGGTGAGATAGCGGGCGGCCCAGACGTTGCACATGCCGGTGTCGACGGTGAAGACGGCGTCGTCGGCGGCCTCTTCGTCCAGCACGGAGGCGACGTACTCGGGGTGGATCGGGGTGTGCTTCTCGACCTTGCGGGTGTAGGCGCTGACCACGCCTTCCAGCGCCTCGGCGTGCTTCTTCAGCATCCGGTCGAGGAACTTACGGTTCTCCTTCGGCCGGACCTTGGGGATCAGACCGCGCAGCGTCTCGCGGACATCGCCCCAGACGGCCAGGTCGAGCGTGGTGCGACGGCCCAGGTGTTCGGGCCGGACATCGACCTGGACGATCTTGACGTCATCGGGCAGGAACGCGTTGTACGGGAAGTCCGTGCCGAGCAGGATCAGCAGATCGCACTCATGGGTGGCCTCGTAGGCCGCGCCGTAGCCGAGCAGTCCGCTCATTCCCACGTCGTAGGGGTTGTCGTACTGGATCCACTCCTTGCCCCGCAGCGCGTGTCCGACCGGGGACTTCACCCGCTCGGCGAACTCCATCACCTCGGCGTGCGCGCCCGCCGTGCCGCTGCCGCAGAACAGCGTGACCTTGTCGGCCTCGTCGATCATCGTGGCCAGTGCGTCGAGTTCGGCGTCACCGGGGCGTACGGACGGGCGCGCGGTGACCAGGGCGTGTTCGATGGCGCGCTCGGGGGCCGGTTCGGCGGCGATATCGCCGGGGAGGGAGACGACCGCGACGCCGCTCTGACCGACGGCGTGCTGGATCGCGGTCTGGAGCACCCTCGGCATCTGCTTGGTGCTGGAGATCAGCTCG
Organism: Streptomyces lydicamycinicus; assembly: GCF_000829715.2. Classification (NCBI taxonomy): domain Bacteria; kingdom Bacillati; phylum Actinomycetota; class Actinomycetes; order Kitasatosporales; family Streptomycetaceae; genus Streptomyces; species Streptomyces lydicamycinicus. The sequence continues at coordinate 239,774 of NZ_BBNO01000008.1, forward strand.
CTGTAGTGGCTGCACTCGATGAACAGCCGGTCGGGGTGGGTCTCCTGGAAGAAGGTGGTGCCGATCTCGCTGGAAGGGATGTGCGAGGCCAGGGCGAGGACCGGGGCCATCGAACGGTGGGCGTCGAACAGGCCGTTGATGAGGTGCAGATTGCCGGGGCCACAGGAGCCGGCGCAGGCCGCGAGGGAGCCGGTGAGCTGCGCTTCCGCCCCGGCGGCGAAGGCGGCGGTCTCCTCGTGCCGGACCTGGATCCAGTCGATCGCGGAGTTCCGGCGGATGGCGTCCACCACCGGGTTCAGGCTGTCGCCGACGACGCCGTAGAGCCGTCGCACCCCTGCCCGCACGAGGATGTCCACGAACTGCTCGGCCACGGTCTGCTTCGCCATGTCGCTGTCGCTCCTTCGACGGGTGTGCGGCGGGTGGGTGACGGCCCGCTGACGCGGTGGGCCCGTCCCTCTGGGGCCTTGTCCCATGTACCCATGGGGCGCCCCGGACCGCCTCCGCTGCGCCGCTCTTCCCGCCCGCGCTCCGCCTCCGCGTCTGCCCGCCGCTACGCCTCCCACACCCCGACGGCCGTACGGTCCTTCAGATGGCCCGCCACCTGAAGTTGCGCGGCGGCGAGGAAGGCCACCAGTCCAGGAGGCTCGGCGGCGGACCACTGTCCGGCCAGCCGGGCGGCGAACGCGGGCTCCTGGTGGAGCGGCTCGGCGAGCCCGGCGCTGCACAGCAGCAGGGTGTCGCCCGGACGGGCGAAGGCCGTCCGAAAGAGGAACGGATCGGACCGGTCGGGGCCGTCGGCAGCTGACCGGCCGGAGGCGGAACGCAGCCGTCCGCCGGTACCGTCCGCGCCGCGGTGCACGGTGTGGTCCGGCACCGCGGGCTCCAAGTCCTCCCAGGCGCCGTCGCGGAGCCGGAAGAGGCCGCCCGCACCGATGCCGAAGAAGACCCGGGTACGGCAGTCCGGGTCGGCGGGCAGCAGCAGACAGCGCAGCGCGGGCGGGTACCGCTCCGCCGCGGCGTCCGACTCCTGGGACCGGCCGCGCAGCCTGCCGTAGCTGCGGTCGGTGAGCCGCTGAAGCCCGGATTTGAGGGCGCTGCGGTGGTCCGTACGGATGTCCTCCGCCAGTCGGGTGTAACTGCGGCCGACCGCGCTGCCGATCCGGGCGCAGGCCTCGTGGGCGGCGCGATGGGCGCCCTCACCGGCCGGCCGTCCGGTGGCGACGGCGACCAGGATCAGGGCGTGCCGGCCGGCCCCGAAGCGGGCGGTGAGCAGCGCGTCGCGGCGTACGTCACCGCGGTTGCGGGCGAGGTCGCCGCGCCGGGAGGCGGCGAGCAGGGTCAGCGAGCCGTACCGGGCGCCGTCCAGCGCGGTGTCCGGCACCAGTTCGTCGAGGGCGGCCGGGTCGGCGGCGGGCAGGGTGCCCAGCTCGGCTTCGGGCGGCGGCGGGCGGTCGGCCGGGAGCCCGGTGGGGGCCGGTGCGGGGGTGTCGCGGGGTGCCTCGGGTGCGGACGGGGTGGCCGGCCGGGCAGGGGACGCCGGGCGGGGGCCGGTGGCCTGGAGCGGGATCGGTGCCGACGCGGTGGACGGGGGACGGGCCGGGGGCGGCTGGGGTGCCGGCGCCGGCCGCCGTGGTGTGGCCACCGCCCGGAGCGCCGAGGCGACCCGGTCATCGAGGGTGTCCGGGGCGTCGGACGGCCCGGCATCACGCACCGCGGCGCGTCCCGGTGCGTCGTCGCCCCCTCCCTCGCCGTACAACTGCCGCCACCAGTCGTCCTCCTGGCCGCACCCGGCCCCCTGCTGGTTCATGCGCCGTATTGTCCCTGCGTGGCCGCCCCCTCAACAGGGCGCGAAAGAGCGTCCACCGGGCGGTCGGCCCCCTGAGGGTGACCGTATGGCGGGGTCGGTGATCAGCACATGTCATCAGAGGGGCCGGGGGTGGGCCGTGGCTTCTTGGGCGGCGGCCGAATCGACCTCGGTGCGACGGGTAACGTCCTCGCGCTCCCCGCCCCCGTGCTCCGGCCCGTACTCCGCCCGTACTCCGCCCGTCCCCCGGCAAGCGCTTCCGGGCCGCTTCCGGCACGCTGGGCCCATGAGAGTGTGCAGCGTACGAGCCGTCACGGGGCGTGCGCCCGCCGGGAGTGAGGCCGGCGCGTGAGCGAGCGCAGCGAGCGGACGGTTCAGGGGTGCGCGCGGGGCGACGGCAGATGGGCCGGGCGAGATGCGGCCGGCGTATGAGTGCCTGGCAGCTGGTCGCGGCCGGTCTGGTGATGCTGCTCGGGCTGCTCGGGGTCTTGGTGCCCGGCATTCCCGGGCCGCTGATCGTCTGGGCGGGCGTCATGTGGTGGACGCTGTCCGAGAAGTCCGGGCTCGCCTGGGTGGTGCTGATGTCCGCCACCGCCGTGCTGCTGCTCAATCAGGTGGTCAAGTGGCTGCTGCCGGCCCGCGATCTGCGGGCCGTGGGCACGCCGTACCGGGCCCTGTTCCTGGCGGGCGTGGCCGGCATCGTGGGGTTCTTCGTGATCCCGGTCATCGGGGGCCTGCTGGGCTCGGTCGGCGGTCTCTATCTGCTGGAACGCATCCGGCTCGGCAGCCATGGCGACGCCTGGGCCTCGACCCGTACGGCCCTGCGCGCCATCGGGCTGAGCGTGCTGGTCGAGCTGTTCGCCTGTCTGCTGGTCGTCGGCGCCTGGACCGGGGCCGTGGTGGCGGGCTGACGCGTCATCCGGCGCGGGCGACCGGGGCGTACGGGGGTGGCTCCGGGGCCGCCGACGGCTCCCCCGGCCCGGACGTCTCCGCGCGCGTGGGCGTCTGGCTCGGACCGGGGGCCGGGCCAGACCCGGGGATCAGGCGCGGTCCAGGGACCTCGCCCGGCCCAGGTATCACGCCCGGCCCGGGAATCACGACCGGCCCAGGGATCACGGCCGGCCCGGGAATCTCACCCGACTCGGCGGTCTCGCCCGGCCCGGGAACCTCGCCCGGCCCCGGTATCTCACCCGTCGGCAGCAGCCCGGCCCGCCAGAGATGGTGCAGGGCATAGGCACCCCAGGGCCGCCACGCCGCCGGGCCCACCGTCCCGCCCCGCTCCGCATCCGCCTCGGCCACCGTCCCCACATCGGGGTCGCCCAGCGCCCGCATCCTGAGGTACGTGGCGGTGCGCGGGCCGACGCCGGGCAGGGCGGCCAGGGCGCGTTCGGCGGCGCCGCGGTCCGCGCCCGCGTCCAGCGTGATCGCGCCGTCGGCGAGTGCGGTGCACAGGGTGCGCACCGGCTCCGCGACCTCCGCGCCGGTCAGCTCCCCGGGCGCCGGGAAGAGGTGGGTGAGCCCGCCGTCCGGTGCGTCCAGCGGTTTGCCGTACGTCCGCACCAGTGCGGCGGCGCGTTCCGGCGGGCCGCCCAGCACGGTCCGGACCGCCAGTTCCTCGGGGTCGGCGGCGCCGGGTGACCGCAGGCCCGGCCGCTCGGCCACCAGCGGGCCGAGCAGCGGATCGGCGCCGAGCCGCTCGGCGACCGCGTACGGGTCGGCGTCCAGGTCGAACAGCCGGCGGAGCCGCTGGACGGCCGTCGACAGATCCCGCAGGTCGGTCAGCCGCAGCCGGCACTCCAGCCAGCCGCCGTCCGTCCCGCGCGCCGCCGGACACACCAGGCCCGCCGGTGGCCGACGCCGCCGGCGCGGCCCGGCGGGCTCGTCGACCTCGGCTATACCGCTGCCATGGGTGAGCCGCAGCGTACGGCGGTAGGTGCGCCCGCCGCGGGTGCCGCGGATCTCCTCGACCCCCGGCACCGCCCGTACCTGGAGGAAGTCAAAGATCTCGGCGGCCGCGTACGGTCCGCGGTAGGCGAGCCGGAGGGGAATGCCGGTGGATGCGGAGCGGCTTGCGAAGGCGGATTCCGGGCCGGTCGCGGTGCCCGGACCGGCCGGGGCGGTGTGGCGGGCGGCGGCACCCCTGTTCCCGGCCGCCGCCCGCAGTTCACTGGGCGTGCCCGCGTAGATCTCCCGGATCGTGTCGTTGAACTGCCGGATGCTGGCGAACCCGGCCGCGAACGCCAGCTCGGTGACCGGCAGCGCGGTGGTCTGGAGCAGCACCCGCGCGGTGTGCGCCCGGCGGGCCCGCGCCAGCGCCACCGGGCCCGCGCCGAGCTCGGCGGTCAGCTGCCGCTGTACCTGGCGCGGGCTGTAGCCCAGCCGGCGCGCCAGCCCGCCGACGCCCTCCCGGTCGACCACGCCGTCCCCGATCAGCCGCATGGCCCGGCCGACCAGGTCGGCGCGTACGTTCCACTCCGCGGACCCCGGTACGGCGTCCGGCCGGCAGCGGCGGCAGGCCCGGAACCCGGCCGCCTGCGCGGCGGCGGCCGACGGGAAGAACCGCACATTCACCCGCTTGGGAGTGACCGCGGGGCAGCTCGGCCGGCAGTAGATTCCGGTCGTCACCACAGCGAAGAAGAATTCCCCGTCGAACCGCGCATCCCGGCTGGTCACCGCTTCGTACCTGGCCTCGTCGTCCCTCACGCCCCCAGTGTGCGCCGGGCGCTGCGCACCGGGCTGGCGGGAATCGGACATGGCGTTCGGGGTGGGGAGGGCGGCCCCGGACGGCCCTCCCCACCTCTCATCTCACCGCTGCGGACCCCGCTTCCGCTCCATCAGATGCCGGCCCAGGGCCTGCTTCTGCTTCCAGTCGCGGCGGATCTCGGCGCGCAGCCGGGCGTCCGTCTTGGCCACGATGCGCTGGTTCTCGCGCTGTAGCTTCCGGTAGCTCTCCAGCCGCCGGTCGGACAACTCCCCGCGTTCGACGGCCTCTTGCACGGCGCAGCCCGGCTCCGACCGGTGTGCGCAGTCGTGGAAGCGGCACTCCTCGGCCAGCGCCTCGACCTCCGAGAACGTCCGGGCGAGCCCGGACCCGGCGTCCCACATCCCGACGCCGCGCAGCCCGGGGGTGTCGATCAGCACCCCGCCGCCGGGCAGCGGCCGCAGATCCCGGGTGGTCGTGGTGTGCCGGCCCTTGCCGTCCCGATCGCGGATGGCCTGCACCCGTTGCAGGCGCTCCCCGAGCAGGACGTTGGCCAGCGTGGACTTGCCCGCACCGGACTGCCCGAGCAGTACGGACGTACCGCCGGCGAGCACGGCGGCGAGCACATCGATCCCGTCGCCGGTCTCCGAGCTGACCGACAGCACCTGCACCCCGGGCGCCGCGGCCTCGGCGTCCTCGACGAGATGCGCCAGACCGGCCGGGTCCCCGGCCAGGTCCGCCTTGGTCAGCACGACCACCGGCTGGGGGCCGCCCTCGGTGGCCACCGCGGAGTCGTGCAACGGCGCCGCATCGCCCGCGCCGGACATCGCCAGCGCGAGGAACCGCTCGATCCGCCCGAGGTCCAGCTGGTCCGCGAGCGAGACACAGATGACGATGTGGTCGATGTTGGTGGCCAGCACCTGGCCCTCGGACCGCTTCGACGAGGTCGAGCGCACGAACGCCGTCCGGCGCGGCAGCAACGCCCTTACGACACCGTCGACATGATCGCCGCTGCGTCCGTTCTCCAGGTCGAGCACGGCCCAGTCGCCGGTGCACGGCACCCGCATCGGGTCCCGGGTCGCCACCAGCGCGGTGTCGGCCAGAACGGTCCGGATGCCGTCGCCGTCCGCCACGACGGCGTCCACCCGCCCGCGGTCCACGCGGACGATACGGCCGGGCACGAGCCCCTGCCCGGCAAAGGGAGTGAAGCTCCGCGCGAAACCGTCGTCCCAGCCATAGGCGGTCAGCGGGTGCACAGCGGAGAAATCGAGGTCGAACAACGGGATGGCCCTTCGAGAAGGAGCGGTCCCGGCTGGGCGCGCGATACGCGCGCGAAGAAGTGAGGTCGAGTCAGCCGGAGACCACCGGGAGGAAGTTGATGATCTTCTGGATGCGGGCAGCACCCTGCGCAGCGACAGTCATCAGTACTCACCTCCGCGTATCTCAACAGGCCAGGGGACAGCCTCGGGCCGTCCGCTCGAACGCTGCGACTGTAGACCGGCGCCGCGCGTCGGCACCAACCATTTTCCGGCCCGGTGTCCAGCGGTGCGCCGCGGGAGCGCAGCGGCCCACGGGCCACGGCCGCCCGGACGGCACGGCCGGGCAGCCGCGGCAGCCATCGCTCGGCGGGCCTTCCCCCTGAAGCCCTCCGGCCTCAGGCGCCCGTGACGCCGTCGATGCGCTCCCTGAGCAGATCCGCATGCCCGTTGTGGCGGGCGTACTCCTCGATCATGTGGACCAGGATCCAACGCAGCGAAACCCGCTGGTCCCCGACGAACCCGGCCTCCCGCTCCGAAAGCCTGCCGGAGTCGTCGAGGGAGGCGGTGGCGATCAGCTCACGGCTCCGGGCGACCTCCGCGCGCCAGTCGGCCAGCGCCTCGTCGATCCCGCGGTCCGGGGCGAGGGTGAACCCGTCGCCCTTCTCCGCCTCGTACACCGGCGGTATGTCCTGGCCGGCGAACACCCGCTGGAACCAGTTCCGTTCGACCTCCGCCAGATGCTGGACCAGGCCCAGCAGCGTCATGGTGGACGGGGCCACCGAGGCCAGGCGGACCTGCTGGTCGTCCAGTCCCGCGCACTTCAGCGGGAGCGTGGCACGGTGAAACTCCAACCAGCTCTCCAGCATGGCGCGTTCATCGGCGTGCGGGGGCGGAACGAGCCGCCCGTCCGGTGTCATTCCCATGCTCCTCAGCCTCGCACGGACCACTGACAATCGGCGTGGACGAGCGGCCCGGGCGAGCGGACCGGCGCGACGGCGGGGGCGCCTCCGAAGCACGGCCCCGGTCGACCGCCCGGGTCACCCGGCGCGCAGGGCTTTCTTCAGGATCTTGCCGGTGGGGCCCTTGGGCAGTTCGGCGACGATGCGGATCTCGCGGGGATATTTGTAGGCGGCCAGCCGCTCCTTGCAGTGGGCGGTGAGGTCCTCGACGGTGGCGGCCGTGCCCCGCTTGAGGCTGACCACGGCGATGACCTCCTCGCCGAGCCGGTCGTCGGGGCGGCCGATGACCGCGGCCTCGGCAACGGCGGGGTGGGTGTGCAGGACCTCCTCCACCTCGCGCGGATAGACGTTGTAGCCGCCCCGTATGACGAGGTCCTTCTTGCGGTCGACGACGAAGAAGTAGCCGTCCTCGTCGCGGTGCCCGAGGTCCCCGGTGTGCAGCCAGCCGTCGCGCAGCGTCTCGGCGGTCTCCTCGGGGTGGCGGTAGTAGCCCTTCATGACGTTGTGGCCGCGGACGAGGATCTCGCCCACATGCTCGGGGCCCGGCGGCAGTTCGGTGCCCGATGCGTCGACGATCCTGACCTCGACGCCCCAGATCGGCTTGCCGATCGAGAGCACCTTGCGCTGCTCCGCGCTGATGTTGAAGGTCGCGGTGCTGGCCGTCTCGGAGAGCCCGTAGCCCTCCAGGATCACCACACCGGGGAACTTCTCCTCGAAGGCGCGGATCACCTCGCCGGGCATCGCCGCACCGCCGGAGACTCCGACGCGCAGGGCGCCGAGGTCGCGGGTACCGGTGTCGGCCTGCAACAGGGCCGCGTACATGGTGGGGACACCCGCGAAGACCGTGCAGCGATGCCGTTCGAGGGCGTCGAGGACCGCGCCGGTCTCGAACCGCGGCACCAGGGCGAGGGTGCCGCCGTGGCGTACCGCCATGTTGAGGACGCTGGAGAGGCCGAAGACATGGAAGAGCGGCAGCACGGCGAGGGCGATGTCGTCCGGGCGGAAGCCGAACAGCTCACCGGAGACGGTGCAGTTCATATGGAGCTGGAAGTGGGTGAGCTCGGCGCCCTTGGGGCGACCGGTGGTACCGCTGGTGTAGAGGAGAACGGCGGTGTCGTCCGCGCTGGTGGGCGCGGTCTCGCCGGTGTCGTCGGCGGCGTACAGCTCGTCGTACGGACGGGTGCCCGCGATCCGCCGGTCGCTGCCCGGCGGGTGGACGACATAGGTCCCGACGCCACCGGCCAGCTCCGCGCCTTTGACCGCTTCGGCCGCGAAATCCTCGTGGGCGATGAGGAGTTCGGCCTCGGAGTCCTGGAGGTGGTAGGCGATCTCGGCGGCCTTCAGGAGGGGGTTGAGCGGGACCATGACCAGTCCCGCCTTGAGGATTCCGTAGTACGTGAAAAGGAACTGCGGCACGTTGGGCAGCTGGACGGCGACCTTGGCGCCCCGCCGGAGGCCGAGCCCGCGCAGGGTGGCCGCGATCCGGCCGGACGCCTCGTCGGCCCGGCCGTAGGTGACGGTCAGGTCGCCCAGGTGGCACAGGGGTTTGCCGGGGTGGGAAAGACGGGACTCACGAAGGGCGGTCGCGAGATTGAAGGTCATCCGGGCTCCTGGCGTGCGGCGGCTCGTACCACGGACTGCATCGGACGCGCCGAGCATAGAGAGCCGCTGAGCGTTGCTCAATAGCGCGTACCCAGGAAGCCTCGGCAGCGCCACGGGTCACCCGGCCGATCACCTGGCGCCACCCGGCCGACCACCTCACGGTGGAGCACAATGCTAAATATGGGTCATGACGGAAATTTTCGGGCGAGAAGGTGACGATGCACCAGCGTCACCACGCTCCCCGGGAACGCGCCCGCGCTCGCCGCTGAACAGTCATCGCGCCGCGGGCCGGGTATCCGTACGGCAGCTTGCCCGCGCGGTGCTGCTGGGGGTGGTGGCCGTCCTGGCGCTCGCCTTCCAGGCCCCCGACGCGAGCGCCCGGGAGGACCCTCAGCTCGCGGCCGTCGGGGCCCAGACCTCCGGCCGGGCGCCCGACACCGCCGTACGCGCCCCCCACCCCCACCAGCCGCGGGAAGCGGCGCCCCCGGAGCGGACCGACGCACAGGGGGAGGACCAGTTTCCGGTGCTGCTCGGCACCGCCGCCGGGGTGCTGCTGCTGGTGGCCGGCGGGGCGGCCCTGGTGGGCTGGCGGCTGCGGCGGCAGACGGGCGGGGTGCGTCCGGCCGAGATGCGGCGGAGGTACGACCACCACGACGCGGTGCTGCACGCCGTACGGGAGGGCGTCCTGATCATCGGCAGCGACGGGCGGCTGCTGCTGGCCAACGACGAGGCCCGGCGGCTGCTCGAACTGCCCGCGGACGCGGAACGGCGCCCGGTCGCGGACCTCGGGCTGGAACCGCAGCTGAGCACGCTGCTCGCGTCGGGGCGGGCGGCGACCGACGAGGTGCTGCTGGCGGGCGACCGGCTGCTCGCGGTGAACGTCCGGCCGACCGCCCCGCGCGGCCGGCCCGCCGGGACCGTGGTGACACTGCGGGACACCAGCGAGCTGCGGGTGCTGGCCGGCCGGGCGGGCGTGGCCCAGGAGCGGCTGAAGCTGATCTATGACGCGGGGCTGCGGATCGGTACCACGCTGGACGTGGGGCGGACCGCCGAGGAGCTGGCCGGGGTCGCGGTGCCCCGGTTCGCCGATGTGGTCACCGTCGAGCTGCTGGAGCCCGTGCTGCGCGGCGATGAACCGACGGCCGGGGCGAGCGCCGACCTCCAGCGGATGGCGGTCAAGGGGGTCGCCGAGGAATCGGCGATCTACCGGGTCGGCGAGGTGATCCGTTATGTGCCCGGTACGCCGATGGCGACGGGTCTGGCGAGCGGCCGGCCGGTCCTCGTCGGCGATCTGCGCACCTCGGACGCCTGGCGGCAGCAGGATCCGGACGGCACCCAGCGGGTTCTGGACGCCGGTATCCGCTCGCTGATCACCGCACCGCTTCAGGCGCGCGGCGTGGTGCTGGGGCTGGCGAATTACTGGCGGTCCGGCGCGTCCGAAGCCTTCGAGGCGGAGGATCTGGCCTTCGCCGAGGAGCTGACCGCTCGGGCCGCGGTCGCGGTCGACAACGCCCGCCGCTACACCCGCGAGCACACCACTGCCGTCACCCTCCAGCGCAGCCTGCTGCCGCAGACCCTGCCCGAGCAGTCCGCTCTCGCGGTCGCCCACCGTTATCTGCCCGCCCACGCCGGGGTCGGCGGTGACTGGTTCGATGTCATCCCGCTGCCCGGTGCCCGGGTCGCGCTGGTCGTCGGCGATGTCGTCGGACACGGTCTGCACGCCGCCGCCACCATGGGCCGCCTCCGGACCGCGGTCCACAACTTCTCCGCCCTCGACCTGCCGCCCGACGAGCTGCTGAACCACCTGGACGAACTGGTCACCCACATCGACACGGACGAGGCGCGGGCGGCCGGCCTCGGGACCGGAACAGGCACCGGGGCCGGGGCCGGGGCCGGGGCCGGCGGCAACGGTCGCCTCCACGGCGCGGGGACGTGGCCCGGCGGCACGGAAGGCGACCCCGAAGCGGTGCCGGCGCACCTGGGGCGCACCGGCATCACCGGCGCGACCTGTCTGTACGCCATCTACGATCCGGTCACCGGCCGGGTCACCCTGGCCACCGCGGGACACCCAGGACCGGCCGTGATCCGCCCCGCCGGCACCGTCTCGTTCCCCGAGGTGCCCGTCTCCCCGCCCCTGGGCCTGGGCAGCAGCGTGCCGGTGGAGACCACGGAGCTGACGCTGAGCGAGGGCTCCCGGCTGGTGCTCTACACCGACGGGCTGGTCGAGAACCGCGACCGCGATATCGCCACCGGTCTGGAACTGCTCCGTACGGCCCTGGCGACCGGGGCGGACCGCACCCCCGAGGAGACCTGTACGGCGGTCCTCGACGCGATGCTGCCCGCCCACCCCAGCGATGACATCGCCCTCCTGGTGGCCCGCACCCAGTTGCTGGACCCCACACGGGTCGCCGAATGGGAGGTGCCCTCCGACCCGGCGGCCGTCGCCCCCGTACGGGCGGCCTGTCTGCGCATGCTGGAGTCCTGGGGCCTGGCGGCGATCGACTTCACCACCGAGCTGATCCTCAGCGAACTGATCACCAACGCCATCCGCTACGGCGCCCAGCCGATCCGGGTCCGGCTGCTGTACGACCGCGCCCTGATCTGCGAGGTCTCCGACGGCACCAGCGCCTCCCCGCATCTGCGCCGCGCCGCGACCACGGACGAGGGCGGCCGCGGCCTCTTCCTCGTCGCCCAGTTCGCGCACCGCTGGGGCACCCGCTACACACCGGGCGGCAAGGTCATCTGGACCGAACAGTCCCTCGACGGCGGCCGCCCGGAGCCCGGCCCCGACTCGACCGAGGACGTCCTCGACCAGTGGGACGACGTGCCGGCGCTGTGAGGGGGCGGGGGCCTGAGGCGGGGGCGCTGAGGCGGTTCCCGGGGCGCCGGTCGAGGCGCAGGCCGCGGGCCGGGGCACGGATCGCAGGAGGTCGCGAATCGCGGAGGTCGCGGATCGCAGGATGCCACCGCGTAACGCCCCCTCGCCCCACCCCCTCTCCCCCACTGCTGCCGGATGCAGCCCCCCTCCCCCCTGGCTAAGCTCGTTGAGGGGGCCGACGACTGATCTTGGAGGCTCCCATGGTGCAGTTGCCCGAAGCGCGTGATCTGGCTCCGCGGCTGGCCGTCGGTGCGTTCATCCTGGATTCCGGGCTGACGTTGCTACGGGCGGACGCGGCGACCGCCGAGGGCGTGCACGGTATGGCACAGGTGGCCTATCCGTTCCTGGAAAAGATCCCCGCCGAGCAGTTCACCCGGCTGCTGGCATGCTCCGAACTCGCGGTCGGCGGTGCGCTGCTGGCACCGTTCGTCCCCACCCGGCTGGCCGGACTCGCGCTGACCGGCTTCTCCGGCGGACTGGTCGGGCTCTATCTGCGGACTCCCGGGATGCGGAAGCCGGGGAGCCTGCGGCCGACCCAGAACGGCATCCCCTTGGCCAAGGACGTCTGGATGCTGGGCATCGGCCTCGGGTTCCTTGGCGCGGCGAGCCGCCGACGCCGGGCCGCGGCCGCCCGGCACCGCCGCGCGACCCTCTCCCGGCGCCGCAGGTGCTGGTGCCGGGGCTGAACCTCCCCCGGCCCACGCCCCGTACGAGCCCGTCGACCGGCCGGGCCGTCAGCCAACCCCCTCCGCCGCACGCCCGTACGCCGGCCGGCGCCCGGCCTCCCCCTACTGGCGCCCCAGCCAGGTCGCGATCTCGTCGACCACCGCCGGGTCAACATGCCCTGGGCGCGCGTATTCGGCCGGGCTGGGTTGGCCGCTGCCGGAAAAGAAGAGGTGGTTGGCGTCCTGGTGAATCCGGATCGTCACGTCGGGTCGGTGCGAAAGGCCGTCCTGCCAGTGGATCAGGTCGTCGGCGACGGTCACTTGGTAGTCCCGCCCGCCCTGGAGGATCAGCATCGGGCAGACCAGTCCGGCTGCCGTGGCCACCGGCTGGTAGGCACGCAGGTCGAGCCAGTAGGCAGCGGAGAAACCCAGTGGCAGCAGCTTTGACGGGGTGTCAGGGGTGAGTTCCGGCCCGGCCACCAACGCGGCCTGCCGTATGAGCGCCGACACCATCTCGTCCGCGCTCGGCCCGGGGGCGAGCTCCGCGAGATAGCGGGCCACCCTGACGGCCGCCTCGTGCATCGGCTGCGTGTCCGCGGCGAGCAGGACCAGGCCCGCGATCGACGGGTCGGCGGCGGCGATCCGGGGCGCCACTTTGCCACCCATGCTGTGGCCGAGCAGATGGATCCGGTCCGGGGCCACCTCGGGTTGCTGCCGGAGCAGCTGGACGGCGGCGAGCGCGGGTGACAGGTACTCGTCGGCCATGGTGAAGTCCGAGGGCAGACGATCCGGGTGCGCGAAGGTCGCCTTGTCGAAGCGCAGCACGGCCACGTGCCGGGTGGCGAGTCCCCAGGCGAGGTCCTTGAGTGGCTTGTTCGGACCGCTGCTCTCGTCCCGGTCGAAAGCGCCGCCACCGCTGAGCAGCACCACGGCGGGCCACGGTCCGGGCCCTACGGGCAGGCTGAGTGTGCCGGGCACGGCGAGCGGCCCCGTCCCGAGCATGACGTCCCGTTCGGTGAACCGGTCCTCGTCCGCGTAGTGCGGCGGCTGCCATTCGGCGTCACCGTGCGGATCGATCCGCAGTCCGTGCAGCAGGCCGTCGTCACCGAGCGACGTGAGCACGGTGAAGCGGCCGTTGGTGCAGGCCACCGGGATGCGCACGCGCACCGGTCCGGCCTCGCCGGCCTCCATCGCCGGCTCCTCGACCTCCCTGACCCCGCCGTGTCCGGCAGCCTCGGCCGCCCACGCCAGCCGCAGCGCCTCGGCGGAGACCGCGGCCCGCAGTGGGGGCGCGAAGAGCTCCACGGTCTCGTCGAAACACTCGGCCCGCAGCAGCGCAGCGAAGCCACGCGCCACTTCCAGTGCCCTGCTATCAGCATCCGCATCCATTCTCATGATTGAGAAAGGTAGCAGCCGTGAGAAGGTTGAGACATGGACTCCTTGGAGCTGCTCGCCCACCCCATCCGGCTGCGGATCGTGCATGCGATGGGCGGTGGACGGCTTCAGACCCCCGCTCAACTCTGCGCACGCATCCCCGAAGCCTCCAAGGCCACCGTCTACCGGCACATCGATCTGCTGGTGGGCGGCGGAATCCTGGAGGTGGCCGAGGAGCGCAGGGTGCGCGGCGCGGTACAACGGCACTACCGGCTGCGACAGGACCGGGCCGTGATCGGCTCCGAGGCGGTCCGCGCGCTCACCCCCGAGGACCATCGGCAGGCCTTCGCCACCGCGATGACCGCCCTGTTGGCCGAGTTCAACGCCTACCTCGACCACGAGGGCACCGACCCGGTGGCCGACCAGGTGGGGTACCGGCAGCATGCGCTCTGGCTCAGCCCGGCGGAGCTGGAGGAGATGATCGGTGAGCTGCGCGCGGCCATCGCACCGCGGCTGGCACACCGGCCGAGCCCCGAGCGGGCGCAGTACCTGCTCAGCCCGATCCACTTCCCTGTGGAGGTCCCGCAGCGGGAAGCCGAGCAGTCATCGGACGCTGGAGCCGATCAGGAGACGGCCACCTGACCGGCCGGCCTCTCAGCTACCCCCTCCGCCGCACGCCCCGTACCTCGGCCGCGCAGCCCGCGCCCACGGCAGCGGTGAGGAGGAGGATCAGCAGGCTCGTCCGGTCCGGGGTGTGGAAGGCCAGTTCGGCGTGCTGGTGGAGGACGAAGCCGTCGTAGAACATCCAGGAGACCAGGGCCGCGACGGGGGCCAGAGCCGGGCGGGTGCGGAGTGCCACGGCGAGCGTCAGCAGGGCGAAGAGGGCCAGTACGGCGGAGGTGTGGGCGGTCTCGCCGGTCAGCAGCAGGGCGGTCACCAGCAGCGCCGCACCGACGGCGCCGAGCGGTAGCGCGAGGTCACGGGCGAGGGGGCGGTCCGGTGGCACCCGGTGGGCCGGCTGCGTGGCCTGCGGGCTGACCTGGGGGAACCGCGTGGTCCGGGGGCGGTACGGGCGGAGCGGGGGCGCCGGGCGGTGAAAGGTGGTCATGGGGAGCACCTCCTGCTGCGGCCCCGTGCGGCGGACCGGTGTGGTCCGGTCCCGTGGTTCCGCGGTGGGCCCTTGCGGGCCAGATTGCGCCCCGGGGGCGGGGCGGGAGCACCGTGGCGCAGTTCTTAACGTCCTGCGTACGGGCGGTGGACGCTTTCTGACACCGTCTTGACGCCAGGGGGTGAACCGGCCGATGTCGCCGGACGCGGGGTGGGGCGGGGCGCCGCTCGCGCGGTGATGCATACTCGCTCCTCGTTGCCCGAACCGACGACCGATGATCGGCAGGACGTACCCGCATGACCAGTGTCCAGGCGGACCCGACGCCTCCCGCCGCCCCCGCCCGCCGACGGTGGCGCGGCTGGCTTCTGGACGGACTGAGCAGCCAGGCCGCCCGCCACCCCGGGCCGCACGGCACTCCGCCGGCCGAGCACAAGGGGCACTCCTGGTGGCGGGTCATGTGCCTGACCGGTGTCGACTACTTCTCGACCCTGGGCTACCAGCCGGGTATCGCCGCGCTGGCGGCCGGGCTGCTGTCGCCGTTCGCCACGCTCGTGCTGATCGCGCTGACGCTGCTCGGCGCGCTGCCGGTGTACCGCCGGGTCGCCAAGGAGAGCCCGAACGGCGAGGGTTCGATCGCCATGCTGGAGCGGCTGCTGCCCTGGTGGGCGGGGAAGCTGCTGGTGCTGGTGCTGTTGGGATTCGCCGCCACGGACTTCGTCATCACCATGACGCTGTCCGCCGCGGACGCCTCGGCGCATGTCGTGGAGAACCCGTTCGCCCCGCCGCTGCTGCACGGCGCGAACCTGTGGATCACCTTGGTGCTGCTGGCCGCCCTGGGCGCGGTGTTCCTCAAGGGCTTCCGCGAGGCGATCGGGATAGCCGTCGGACTCGTCGGGACCTACCTGGTGCTGAACGTCGTCGTGCTGGCCGCCTCGGCCTGGCAGGTGCTGTCGCATCCGGTGGTGGTCGGTGACTGGTGGGGCGCGATGACCGCCGGGCACTCCTCGCCGCTGGCGATCGTCGGGGTGGCGCTGCTGGTCTTCCCCAAGCTGGCGCTGGGCATGTCCGGCTTCGAGACGGGCGTCGCGGTCATGCCGCAGGTCCAGGGGGACGCCGCGGACACCGCGGCGCACCCGGACGGCCGGATCCGCGGCACCCGCCGGCTGCTGACCACCGCGGCGCTGGTCATGAGCGGTTTCCTGCTGCTGTCGAGCCTGGCCACCACGCTGCTCATCCCGCAGCACGAGTTCGAGGCCGGCGGCTCGGCCAACGGGCGGGCGCTGGCCTATCTGGCGCACCAGTACCTCGGCGAGGCCTTCGGCACCGTCTACGACCTCTCCACCATCGCCATCCTCTGGTTCGCCGGTGCCTCGGCGATGGCGGGACTGCTCAACCTCGTCCCGCGCTATCTGCCGCGCTACGGCATGGCCCCGGAGTGGGCGCGGGCGGTGCGCCCACTGGTGCTGATCTTCCTGGCCATCGCCTTCGGTATCACCGTCCTGTTCAACGCCAGCGTCGATGAGCAGAGCGGTGCGTATGCGACCGGTGTGCTGGTGCTGATGCTCTCGGCGTCCTTCGCCTCCACCGTCTCCGCCCGCCACCGCCGCCACCGGGCGGCCACCGTCGGCTTCGGCGCCATCACCGTCGTCTTCGGCTACACCCTGATCACCAATGTCATCGAACGGCCGGACGGCCTGAAGATCGCCCTGCTGTTCATCCTGGGCATCCTGCTGACCTCGTTCGCCTCACGGGTGCACCGGGCCTTCGAACTGCGCGCCGTACAGGTCGACTTCGACGCGACCGCGCAGCGGCTGATCGACGCCGCGCTGGCGGCCGGGCCGCTGCGGGTCATCGCCAACGAGCCCGATGAGCGGGACGAGGCGGAGTACCGGGAGAAGGAGTACAGCCAGCGCGAGGAGACCCATATCCCCGACGGGCGGCCGGTGTTGTTCCTGGAGGTCACCGTACGGGACTCCTCGGACTTCACCACGGACCTGCACGTCCAGGGCGAGGAGCGGTACGGGGCACAGATATTGCGGGTGGAGGGCGCCGGGGTGGCGAACACCATCGCCGCCGTCCTGATGCAGCTGCGCGAGCACACCGGCCAGGTGCCGCACGTCTACTTCAACTGGACCGAGGGCCATCCGCTCAGCCATCTGCTGCGCTTCCTGGTCTTCGGCGACGGTGAGGTCGCGCCGGTCACCCGGGAGGTGCTGCGCCGCGCCGAGCCCGACCCGGCCCGGCGGCCCCGGGTCCACGTGGGCTGACGCACCCGGGCCGGCGCCCGGCGACGCGGGCCGGGGCCCCGGCTCCCCCGCCCGCCGGCTGTGGCAGGCTGCGCACAGATGCCCGGCCGTTCCGGTCGCCGGGCCGGAGAGATCGGGAACCACCGGCCATGCACTCCTCTCACCCCGCGGGCCGGGCCGTCGGTCCCGCCGGACACCGTGCCGCCGTCGCAACCGAGACCGCCGCCTTCGTGGCGGCGCTGAACGGCGCGGACCTGTCGGCCCCGGTGCCCGGCTGCCCGGATTGGACGCTCCGCGACCTGGTCAAGCACACCGGGAGCGTGCAGCGCATGTTCTCCGTCCTGCTGCGCCGGCTGGTCCAGGAACCGCCGCGCAGCCGGGAGGTGGAGCTGCATCTCCCGACGGCGGAGGACGGCTGGACCGACTGGCTGTCGGCGAGTGCCGCGGAGGCCGCGGACGCCTTCGCCGGCACCGACCCGGACGCCCCGATGTGGGCGTGGGGCGCCGATCAGCATGCCCGGTTCTGGATGCGGCGGATGCTGTTCGAGACGCTGGTGCACCGTACGGACGCGGAGCGCGCGCTCGGCCGCCGGCCGGTGATCGACCCCGCGCTCGCGACGGACGGCGTGGACGAGTTCCTGACGAACCTGCCGTACGCCACGTTCTTCGCGCCCCATGTGGCCCGGCTGCGCGGCGAGGGCGAGACCCTGCGCTTCCGGTGCACCGACACGGACGGCGACTGGCTGGTCCGGCTGCGGCCCGACGGTTTCGCGGCCGAGCCGCGGACCGGGGACGCGGCAGCCGCCTCCGCCGACGCCGGCGTCCAGGGCACCGCGGCGGATCTGCTGCTGCTCCTGTACGGGCGCCTGGACCGCGCCGCGGACACGGTCGAGACCACGGGCGACGAGGAGCTGCTGACGCGCTGGTTCGCCAACTCCGCGTTCTGAAAAGGGTGTCAGCCCCGTCGGCCGAGCGCCTTGGCCCGGGTGTGGGACCAGCCCGTCAGCAGCACGCCCACGGCGACCAGCGCCAGGTGCACGGCCAGCGTGAGGGCGAAGCCACCGTCGAGCCGGCCGAGGAATCCGGTGTCGCTGTGGTCGAAGAGCAGCCGGATCGCGCCCTGCGCGAAAAGCACCATCATGACGGCGCCGGCGATCTGCAGGATGTCGTACTTCATCGGTCCCCCACGTTCTGTCGACAATTCCGCTGTCCCCCGAGGACGTTACGAACGTATCATTCAGAAAATGGCTATCGGCGGCCTAATTGCTGGGGAATTCGATTTACGTCACACAATTTAGGGTTCCGGAAGGGGAATTGTGCGTGCGGAAATAGCGCGGGCGAAAGGGCCGGTGTGCCGGATGTGCCGCACGGCTCTCCCTCCGGCGGGACGGGGCCGGCCGGCGCTCTACTGCTCGCGCAGCTGCCAGGCCAAGGCGTACCGGCGGCGGAAGCAGCCGCCGGTCCCGGCGCCCGAGCGGCCGGCGGCGGGTGACCCGTCGGGCAAGCGGCTGCGGATCGCCGAGGCGCTCTGGCGGATCGCCGCCGAGCGGGGGCTGCACGCGGCGAGCCTGCGGGAGGTCGCGGCCGAGGCCGGGGTCTCACTGCGCTCGGTCCAGTACCACTTCGGGAGCAAGCACCGGCTCCTGGTCGACGCGCTGCGGCTGCTGCACGCGGAGAACGAGCGCATCGCCCGCTCCCGTATCCCGTTCGATGCCACGGAACCCCGGGGTCTGCTGCGGGCGGTGCTGGAGGAATTCCTGCCGGTGGACGCCCAACGCGCCACCGCACTGCGGGTGTTCGCCGCCTACTACGCCCGCAGCCTGACGGACCCCGACCTCGCCAAGGTCTTTCTGCCCGCCGAGCAGCCTCTGGAGCGGCTGGTGGCGGACCTGATCACCACGGCGCAGGCCGACGGGCGAACCGCGCCCGGTCTCGACCCGTGGCGCGAGGCCGATCTGCTGGTCGCCGGTGCGGTGGGGCTGGGCAGCGATGTGCTCCACGACCGCCGCACGCTGGACGAGGTGCGCCGCACCCTGGACTACCACCTCGACAAGATCTTCGCCGGAGACCGGCGCACCCGGCGCTGATCTCCGGCGAAGACGAAGGGTCCGCCGGCCGCCGTCAGCGGGTGGCCGGCTCCGGATAGAACTCCCGTGGCCGGCCGCGGTGGTCCTTGAGCCGGCCGAGCAGGCTCGCCGGATATTCGATGAGCCAGTAACTCGCCGCCGCCACGGGCACCGCCACCAGGAACACGATGAGCAGGGCCGGCAGGAAGCCCGACTGCCCGGTGGGCAGCAGGCCGGCGTTGTGGAGCTGGAGCATGACCGGCTCGTGCCAGATGAAGAGGCTGTAGCTGACGAGTCCGGCGGCGGTCAGCCAGCGGGCCGTCAACAGGCCGTGCCAGAAGGTCTGTTGACGTACGTGGAGGGTGCTGAAGATCAGCAGCACCCACAGGAGCGAGGCGATCGGGTGGTAGAAGGTGAAGGTGAAGTTCTCCGGGCCGGAGTCCAGGGAGAGCGCGAACAGTCCGGCCAGCGCGAGCGCGGCCAACGGCAGCGCGGTGCGCGGCCCGAGGCGGCCCCGGTCACCGAGGGCGGCCGTCAGTACGGCCAGCCCCATCCCGGCCGCGAAGCCGCCGAAGCGGGCCTGCGGGCCGAAGTACACCACCCAGTCGGTGTGCGGCACCCCGAACCGGTAGTGGGCGACGGCGATCCAGGCGAGCGGCGCGGCGTACAGGAACAGGCACCCGGCCGCGCACACCGCCACCCTGGTACGGCGCCGGCGCAGCGGACGGCAGGCACGGACCGCCAGCGGCCCGAGCGCCACCAGGACGAGGTAGAAGAGCACCTCCAGCGACAGCGACCAGGTGGGGCCCAGGGTGTAGAAGATCCGCTGCTGGTCGAAGACATGGGTGAAGGTGAGGTGCTCGACCAGGTCCCGCCAGTTGCCCGGCAGGGTCGGATTGCGGGTCGCCCAGACGACCAGCACCGCCAGGAAGTACAGCGGCAGGATCCGGATCGCCCGGCGGAAGAGGAACAGCCGGGCCGGCCGGGTCGAGCCCCCGTCGAGGGCGGCCCGTGCGTACGACAGCGTCAGCAGATACGCCGACAGCACGAAGAACAGGTCGATGACTTCGAGGGAGAAGACGGCGCCGAGGACCGGGTCGTCGACCGGCGGGTGGCTGCCCTGTGCGTCATAGCGGAAGTACTGCTGCCAGACGTGGAAGGCGACCGTGCTGAGCGCGGCGAGCCCGCGGAAGCCGTCGATGGCACTGGCCCGGCGGCGGGCCGGAGCGGCATCCGTACGCCTCATCGGCGGGCCACCGCCTTCGCACCGACGGCCCGTGGGGTGACCCGCCACTGCCGGTCCCCCAGCGCCTCCTTCAGATGCGCCTGCCGGGCCACCATGTTCTTGAAGTGGCTGTAGAAGAAGGTCGAGACGAGGAGATAGGACCAGAACCACCGGCCGCGGGAGCGGAGTTCCGGAACTGCCAGCCGCCAGGCGAAGAGCGCCTGCACCGGTCCGGCCGCCATGGTGAACAGCACCGCCAGTACGCACACCGGCACCGCCCAGTCGAGCCGGTGCAGCCCGCCGGCCTTCCAGGCCGAGTACAGCAGGATGGGCAGGATCTGCAGCGTCAGCCACGGCTGCACCTCGCGCCAGCCCAACAGGACGCACAGGCCCAGTTTCTGACGTGCCGTGAAGGCCGGGGAGCGCAGGCTGCGCCACAGATGCCGGAGCGAGACCTGGAGCCAGCCCTGTGCCCAGCGGGAGCGCTGGTTCCACAGCGCCTTCAGGGTGGTGGGCGCCAGTTCGCGGGAGATGAGGGTGCGGTCGACGGCGAACCGTGCGCCCTCGCCCAGGGCGCGCAGTGTCGAGTCGATGTCCTCGGTGAGCATCGAGCCGTGCATCCGGATCCGGGCGAGCAGATCCGTCCGCCAGAATCCGTTCGAGCCGCCGAACACGCCGAAGCCGTACAGCCGGGTGCGGCCCGGGTGGCTGACCGCGTAGATCGCCTCGAACTCCACCGCCACCAGCTCGGCGATCCGGGAGCTCTCGCCGTTGCGGATCACGCAGTGCCCCTGGACGACGTCATGGCCGTTGGAGAGCCAGTGCCAGGCGTCCCGGAACGCGGTCCGGGCCGGGTGGTGGTCGGCGTCGAAGATGCCGACGAACTCACCGCGGACCCGGGTGACCGCGGCATTGATGTTCTGCGCCTTGGAGGTGCTGCCCGCGACCGGCAGCAGCACCAGCCGCGGGTCGCGGGCCGCGATCTCGCGGAGGGTGTCCTCGACGGGCAGCGGATGCGGCGTGTTGTACGCCAGCAGGATCTCCAGCTCGCCGGGGTAGTCGAGGCGGAGGAACGACTCGACGGTCTCGACAATGGTCGCGGCCTCATTGGGCAGATACGCGGCGATGACGGCGCTGGCCGGCGGGTACGGCGCGCCGGGTGATTCGGGCCGGGCAGCCGCGTCGAGGGAGAACAGGCACTCCAGGACGATCAGCAGCGCGGACAGCACCAGCCCGGCCACCACCACCCAGTACATGGCGGAGCCGAGGTCCCAGCCCAGTGCGTACGTCTGGAGGTAGAGCACGAACGGCACCGCGACGCCGAGCAGCAGGGCCAGGACCGGGGAGAGCGCCGAGAGGGCGGGCCGGACCAGTGCGCTCAACGAGGGGCGGCGGTGGCGGTGCGGGGTGCCGCGCATCCAGGGCGCGTACCGCACCGGGCGCAGATCCCGGTGGCGGAGCGCCTCTTGTACCGCGTCCCGGGCCTGGCCGGCGGCCCGGCCGCCGTCCGCGCAGCCGGCCAGCGGCAGCCAGCCGATCGCCGGGGTGAGCCGGACGTTCTCGTCGGCGACGATGAACCGGGTGCCGGCCACGGTCGCGGCGAACTTCTCCAGCCCGCGGCGGGCCGTCTCCTCGTCGACTCCGGGCAGCAGCATCAGCAATTGGCCGTCGTCGTCCCAGCCGAGCCGGTCGCAGAAGCTGCCGAGCCGCTCCGCGACGCCCGCCAGGCGTTCGGCGACCTCGCGGCGTATTCGAGGTCCGAGCCGGGCCTCCAGGGCGGCCATCTCGGCCACGCCGACCACGGCGAGCACCCCGCCGTTGCGCGCGGCCTCGGGGCGCCGCAGTTCACGGTCCAGCTCGTCCAGGAAGTGCGCGTGGGAGTACAGGCCGGTGCGCGGGTCCCTCGGCAGGTTCTCGACCGGTACGGGGACGCGGCGGAGCTTGGCCTCGATACGGGCGGACAGTTCGTCCGGGTCGGAGGCTTCCGGAACGCAGTCGTCGGCGCCGTGGCGCAGCAGGTCCGCCACCCCGGCGGGCTCCGGTCTGGCAGTGACCATGAGCAGCGGCAGCGCCCGGCCGGCGGGGACGGTACGGACCTCGCGAATCACGTCGAGACCGCTGTCGTCGTGGGCGCCGGGTGCGCCCCGGTCGTCGAGGGCCACGATGGCGTCCGGGTGCGCCTGCCCCATCCGCCGGTCGACCTCACCGGGCGGGGCGTGGCTGACCTCGTGGCCGGTGGCGCGCAGGGTCCGGGTGAGGCGCTCCAGGCGGGGTCCTGGGGCGCCGACCACCAGCACATGCCCGCCCCCGCGGGAGACGTCGGCAGGGGTGGTGGGGGCGGCGGGGGCCGCGGCGTCGAGCAGGGCCATGGGGGAGCCCTGGGGGGTGGTGCGGTGCGAAGTGAGCACCTGGGGATGTCCTTTCGTGCAAGGAGGCATGCGAAAGCGGGCCCGGGCCGCGCCGCGTCGGCGGCAGCGGTCCGGACCTCTTAGCCGGCTGTCAGATGCATGACAGATACATGGATCGCGGTCGCCCTTCGGGTCCGTCTCTCGGCGGTACGGACACGGGCGCGCGGGCGCACGGCTGCTAAGGCAGGCTCCAAGCCTCGGAACGCATGGGCGCGTTCCAGCACTGATCGCATATGTGGGGTCCCATCCTGATCGGATTGTGGGGGAGGACCGGATGTCGGGTGTGCCGTCGGCGGGCCCCGCGCGGCGGTGCCCGTCGACAACTTCAGCCTCGACGCAAACTGTGACACCACTCCTGCTTCTGCGTAACGCTCTGATTACGTCCCGCCGTCCGCGCGGTCTCAACGCATCGCTACCGCCCGGTAAGCACCAGGGCTTCGGCTATACCCAGTAAGCGAGTTGCGTCGCGAAATCGGACAGATAGCGCACATCTCCCGCGGACTCGTCCGCACGTCTCCCCCAGCCTTCGAGTCGAAGGGGAACTGTGGATTCGTACCTATCGACCATCTGTTAATCTGCCCGCTCCTGGATGTTCCTCCATGCCCTCTCCCCCCAAGCACCCCTCGTTCGCCGGGTGCAGCGAGGTGTCCCGTACGTGTACAGCACTCCCTTCTCCCCCGCCGAGGCCAGATCCGCGCGGGCCCGGGTGGGCCTGAGTACGGCTCAGGTCGCCCAGTCCATGACGGCATGCGGTACGCCGGTCCACCCCGAGCTGGTCGAGGCCTGGGAATACGGATCCCAGATGCCGACCGAGGCGCAGCTGTTCGTCCTGGCCGATGTGCTGTGGTGCCCGCCGACGACGCTGATGGGTGTCGAGCCGCGGACCCTGGCCGAGCACCGGATGGCCCGCCAGCTGAGCGTGGAGCGGCTGTCGCAGCTGATCGGCATGGACCCGGCGCTGTACTGGGCGGCCGAGTCGGCGCGGCAGTGGAGCGGCGACTACCGGCAGACCAAGGCGCTGGTGGAGGCGCTGGGGCTGTCGCTGCGGAAGCTGATCGGGGTGATGGGCCGCGACGAGGAGCTGTCCGGGCATCTGCGGGCGGCCATCGACGGGCGCTGGAAGTCGCATGTCGGCCCGGTCAC
Source organism: Streptomyces lydicamycinicus (assembly GCF_000829715.2). Taxonomy (NCBI): domain Bacteria; kingdom Bacillati; phylum Actinomycetota; class Actinomycetes; order Kitasatosporales; family Streptomycetaceae; genus Streptomyces; species Streptomyces lydicamycinicus. The sequence goes on from NZ_BBNO01000008.1 coordinate 263,212, forward strand.
CAAGATCACCACATTGAACAAGACGCGGGTGAGCGACGCACTGCGCACGATGCACGGGGAGTTCGCGGAGTTCTCCGAGCGCTACATGGGGCATGTGGTGGCGCGCAACGATGACTCCCGGCTCAAGGAGGTCGCGGCCGAGCGCTCGGCGTATCTGCGCCGGCTGGTGGACCACTTCTGGGATCTGATCGGGGATGCGGGCGAGGCACCGCCGTTCAACACGGTGCCGACGCACTGAGGTAGGCCGGCTCGGGCACCGGCGAAAAGCGGGCGGGGAGGGAACCGGACATCGATTCCCTCCCCGCCCGTGGTCGTTGGCGGACTCAGCGGCCGGGTATCCCCCAGTCCGGTCCGCCCTGCGGGGGCTGCGGCGCCGGGGGGTGCGGCGGTCCCGGACGGTGGTGCGCCTGCGGGGCGTACGGGTCCGCCGCCTGCGGGGCGTACGGCTCCGCCGGACCGTGCGCACCGAACGGCTCGTGCGCGTCCGCCGGTTCGTCGTCGCCCTCGATCTCGTCCCAGTCGATCTCCATCGTCTTGCGGCGGGTGAAGACGTTGAAGAAGAGGTTCAGCAGGACGGCGGTCAGGCTTCCCAGCGTGATCCCGCTGTTGAGGACCGCGCGGACGTCCTCCGGCATCCGCGTGAAGAACGGCTCGACCGCGTTCGGCAGGAGCGCGGCGGCGAGGCTGACCGCGAGGATCAGGGCGTTGCGCTCGTCGCGCAGATCCACCTTGCCGAGGATCTGGATACCGACCGCGGCGACCATGCCGAACATCGCGATCGCGGCACCGCCGAGCACCGGATGCGGAATGGCGGCCACCACACTGCCCGCCTTCGGCAGCAAGCCCATGACAATCATGAAGCCGCCGGCCGCGACCACCACGAACCGGCTCATGACCTTCGACATCCGCACCAGGCCGATGTTCTCGGCAAACGCCACGTAGGGGAAGGAGTTGAGAATACCGCCGAGGACGGTGGCGACACCGTCGGCGCGCAGCGCATTGGCGACGGTGGCGTTGTCGATCTTTTTACCGGTGATCTCCCCGATGGCGTAGACGTCTCCGGTGGTCTCCACCATGGTGATCAGCATGACGACGACCATGGCGATGATGGGGAACAGCTCGAACTTCGGCATTCCGTAGTGAAAGGGCGTGCTGACGCCGAACCAGGCGGCATCCTTCACGCCGCCGAAATCCACATCGCCGAGGAGCCAGGCGACGCCGGTGCCGGCGACCAGGCCGAGCAGTACGGCGAGGCTGCTCAGGTACGACTTCCCGAACCGGACCACGAGCAGGACGAAGAGTAGGGTGCCCAGCGCGTAGGCGAGGTTCTTGGGAGCGCCGTATCCGGGGTGGCCGATCAACTGCGCACCGCCGGCCGCGTCCTTCAGCCCCTGCGGGATCAGGGTGAGGCCGATGACGGTGAGGATCGTGCCGATGACGATCGGCGGGAAGTACTTCACCAGCTTGCTGAAGAAGGGCGCGAAGAGGAAGGTCGCCATTCCCGCGGTGATCACCGCGCCGTAGACGACGAGCAGACCGGCGGTGCCGCCGCCCGCGCCCAGCCCGATGGCGATCATCGGCGAGACCGCGGTGAAGGTGACGCCCTGGACCAGCGGCAGCCTGGCACCGATCTTCCAGACGCCGAGGGCCTGGATGATCGAGGCGACACCGCAGGTCAGCAGGTCCGCGTTGATCAGATAGACGAGCTCCTCGCGGGACAGACCCAGGGCGTTCCCGAGAATGATCGGAACGACCACCGCTCCCGCGTAGAACGCGAGGACGTGCTGGAAACCGAAGAGGGTGAGTTTGCCGACGGGGAGTACCTCGTCGACGGGGTGAGCCCGCTGTTGGGAGAACTGCTCGGGGTCTTGTCGGGAGACTCGTGCCATCTCTGCCTTGCCTTCGGGAGGTAGGTGAATAAGAAGGGACCGGCCCGTCGTGTCCCGGAGGACGGACGGGCCGGCTGGGTCTTACAAAGCCGACGTTCAGCGGTGTTACCGACACCACGTAGCCCTGCACCGCGCTGTGCGTCCCGGGTTCCGCAGGACTTCTTTCGACCAACGCGGCAAATTCCGGCATTTCCATGGAATTTGCAGGTGGGACCAATCGGAGCGTTCACCCTAGTTGACCTGTGCCGTTTCTCGCGAGTAACCGGCCGTATTCGCTCGCATAAAGGGTGATCATGACCCGAAATACCGTTTTGGGAAGGGGACTTTGTCTGCCGCGGGCGCTCCCGTGCCGACAGGCGGAGCCCGGCTCTCGGCCGTAGCATTTTGGTATGGCTGAGCGGCAGCATGCGCCCACCGCGCCGGAACTCGTCATCGAGTCCGACGGCAGCACCCAGGTGATGAGCCCCAGCCGCGTCTACCACGTCGGGCGGGATCCCGCCTGCGAACTCGTACTGCACGATGCCCGGGTTTCCTGGCACCACGCGGTGCTGCGGACCAAGTCGGGCCACTGGACGGTGGAGGACGAGGACAGCACCAACGGCACGTTCGCCGACGGACGCCGGGTGCACGAGACCGGGGTCGGGCCGGGCAGTGTGATCCGGTTCGGCAACCCCGCGGACGGTCCGTGTGCGGTGCTCTCCATGGCGTCACCACCGCCGGCGCCGCCCACCCCGCCGGCGCCCCCGGCACCGTCGCCACCGCCGACCCGCGCCGAACGGCCCTCCGCCGTCTCGCACCCCGCCGGCACCCATACCTTCCGCCGGCCCAGCTCCGTACGCCCGCTGCCCGCCGCCCGCACCACCCGGATCGGCCGCGCCCCCGAAAACGACCTGGTCGTCGACGACCTCTCGGTCTCCCGACGGCACGCGGAGCTGCGGGCCGGTGCCGAGGGCTTCGAGATCGTCGACCTGGGCAGCCACAACGGCACCTACCTCAACGGCCAGCCGGTGGACCGGGCACCGATGATCCCCGGCGATATCGTCGGCATCGGCCACTCCGCGTTCGCCCTGGTCGGCGACGAACTCCAGGAGTTCATCGACACCGGTGAGGTGTCGCTGGACGTGCAGGATCTGGCCGTCCGCGTCGACAACGGCCGAAAGACGCTGATGGAGCAGGTGTCCTTCCCGGTGGGCGAGAAGACGCTGCTCGCCGTGGTCGGACCCAGCGGCGCCGGCAAGTCGACCCTGCTCAACGCGCTGACCGGGCTGCGCCCCGCCGACGACGGCACGGTGCTCTACGACGGCCGTGACCTCTACCGCGACTACGCCGAGCTGCGCCAGCGCATCGGGCTCGTACCGCAGGACGACATCCTGCATCTCCAGCTGACCGTGCGCCGGGCCCTGAGCTACGCCGCGGAGCTGCGCTTCCCCGAGGACACCGCGAAGGCCGAACGGCAGGCGCGGGTCGACGAGGTGATCCGTGAACTGGGCCTCGACCAGCGGACGAATCAGCCGATCCACAGCCTCTCGGGCGGCCAGCGCAAGCGCGTCAGCGTGGCCCTGGAGCTGCTGACCAAACCGTCGCTGCTCTTCCTCGACGAGCCGACCTCCGGTCTCGACCCCGGGATGGACCGCTCCGTGATGCATATGCTGCGCGGACTGGCGGACGACGGCCGTACGGTCATCGTCGTCACCCACAGCGTGCTGAGCCTGGACGTCTGTGACCGGCTGCTGGTCCTGGCGCCGGGCGGCACCATCGCCTACTACGGGCCGCCGGAGGAGGCGCTGGCCTACTTCGGGTACCAGCAGTGGCCAGAGGCGTTCGAGGCCTTCGAGAACGACAAGGAGCGTGACTGGGCAGGGCAGTTCCGCGCCTCGCCCGAGCACCGGCGTTATGTCGCCGCGGACTCCCATCAGCCCCCGCGCGCCCCCGAGGCCCCGGCGGGCCCGGTGACCGCGCCGAAGGCGCAGAGCTGGGGCAAACAGCTGCACACGCTGGTCCGGCGCTATGCGGCGGCGCTGACCGCCGACCGGACCTTCCTGATCATCATGGTCGCGCTGCCGTTCGTGATGGGAGCGATGGCGCACGCCCTGGCCGGGTCCGCGCTCACCCAGGACTCGGCGGTCAACGCGCTGCTGATCCTGTGCGTCGGAGCGGTGCTGACCGGCGCCGCCAACGCGGTGCGGGAGCTGGTCAAGGAGCGGACCATCTATCAGCGAGAGAGAGCCGTCGGCCTGTCCCGCTCGGCGTACCTGATGTCCAAGGTGCTGGTGCTGGGTGCGATCACCATCGTCCAGGCCGTGGTGCTGACCCTGGTGGCGCTGATCGGCGTCAAGCTGAACGCACCGGGCGGCAAAGGGGTGTTGATGCCGCCGCTGATCGAAATCACCCTCGCGGTGGCGCTGTTGGCGTTCACCGCCATGATGCTCGGCCTGTTCGTTTCCGCGCTGGTGCGGAAGGAAGAGGTCACCATGCCGCTGCTGGTGCTGCTCGCGATCATCCAGGTCGTGTTCTGCGGTGCGCTGCTCAAACTGAACGGTGTGCTGGTGCTGGAGCAGCTGGCATGGCTGGTGCCGTCGCGGTGGGCGCTCGGGGCCATGGCGGGCACCATCGATCTGCACCACATCATGCCGCAGGGGACCGCGGACCCGCTGTTCCAGCACAAGCCGGGGACCTGGCTGCTGAACATGGGCATGATGATCGTGCTCTCCCTGCTCCTGGGATTCGTGGTCACCAAGCTGCTGCGGCGGCACGAGCCCGAGATCATGCGCAAGTAGTGCCGAGGAGCCGCCTGTGACCTCGCCGGAATTCCTCCCCAGCCATGTCGTCCCTCCGGAAGGCATGGCGAGCTGGTCGGCCCCGGACACCACCCGGCCGTCCGCACCGCTCGATCCGCTGCTTCCGGTCCAGATCATCGACCGCCGCGGCGACTGGGCGCTGGCGCTGTGCTCCAACGGCTGGTCGACCTGGGTCGACGGCCGGCTGCTCCTGGCCGTCCCGCGCGAACCGCCGGCCGCCGCGCAGGCCCCCGCCCGGACCGCGGACCCCCGCCCGCTGCTGGGCGCCGCGGAGGGCGAACTGATCCGGTACCGGAAGCTGATCGAGGAGCTGGCCGCCGGGCAGCTGGACGGCGAGTCGTTCGCCCGGCGCACCCGCGGCACCCGGCTGGGGATCGTCGTGGACGGCGATGCGGTCTGGCTCTACGACGCCCGGCACGAGCGGTGGTGCTACTGCGACGGGGTGTCGCTGGAGACGTACGCGGTGACGGCGGGGCCGTCGTCCCGGTCCGGGGAGCGGCCGGGGTCCGGGACGGGCCCGGAGGCGCGGGACGAGCCGGGTCCGGTGGCGGATCCCTCGGTCCCCTCGGCCACCGGCGGCCCCGGGCCGGCGCCGGGCCCCGGGGCGTCGGGCCCGCCGGACGGGCCGCCTCAGGACCCCGCCGCGACCCGGGCCCTGCACCCCGGCGAGCGGCCACCCCCGCCACCGAACCCCGTGGGTGAGATCCGGTGAACGGTGCGGCACCCGACCGGCCGCAGGGCCGCTCCACCGCTCCCGATTCCTCCGGGCTGCGCGGGCGGCAGATCGCCGAATATCTGCTCCAGGACGAGATCGGCCGGGGCGGGATGGCGGTGGTCTACCGCGCGGAGGACCTGCGGCTCGGCCGCACGGTGGCGTTGAAGCTGCTGGCGCCCGAGCTCGCCCGGAACGACACCTTCCGGCAGCGCTTCGCCCATGAGTCGCGGGTCGCCGCGGCGATCGACCACCCGCACATCGTGCCGGTCTTCGAGGCCGGGGAGACCGAGGGCGTGCTCTACATCGCGATGCGCTACGTCCAGGGCCGGGATCTGCGGGCGCTGCTCGACCGCGACGGGCCGCTGCCGCTGGAGACCGCCTGCCGGATCGCCCTCCAGGTGGCCTCCGCGCTGGACGCCGCCCATGCGCACGACCTCGTGCACCGGGACGTCAAACCGGGCAACATCCTGATCGCCGAGGGCACCGACAGCGACCGCCCCGAGCACGCCTATCTCACCGACTTCGGGCTGACGAAGAAGTCCCTGTCACTGACCGGGTTCACCAGTGTCGGCCAGTTCGTCGGCACGCTGGACTATGTGGCGCCCGAGCAGATCTCCGGCCGCCCGGTGGACGGCCGCTGCGATGTCTACAGCCTGGCCTGCGTGCTGTTCGAGATGCTGACGGGGGCACCGCCGTTCCGCCGCGACGACGACATGGCGCTGCTGTGGGCGCATCAGTACGATCCGCCGCCGGCCATGACGGAGCTGCGGCCGGATCTGCCGGAGGCCGTCGACGCGGTGTTCGCGCAGTCGCTGGCCAAGGCGCCGGACAACCGCTACGAGACCTGCCGGGGCTTCGTGGCGGCGCTGCGCGCGGCCGGACGGGCCACGGTCCCCGCGACCCCGGCCGGTACCCCGCAGGCGCACCCCATGACCCAGGTCGATGCCCAGGTGGACCAGGGCGGCCGGCGCAGCGCGGCACCTCCGCCACCGCCGCGCTGGGCGACGCCGATGTTCCCGGGGCGGACCTAGCGGCCGTCCGGCTCCCGCCCCCCGCGTGGCTCCCGTACCTCACCCGGATGCCGTACGCCCCGTGCCAGCAGGCTGCCGAGGAAACCGGTGACCAGCCCCCAGACGAGGCCCACGCCGACCAGCCGGAGCAGCTGCGGTTCCAGGGTGACCTCGCCGCCCAGGTCGCCGCCGAGGTCGCCGACGCCGATCACGGAGAGCCCGTAGTGGGCGGAGATCCGGGTGAGCAGTCCGACGACGAACAGGGTGACCGCCAGCGCCACGGCCATCTCGACGGCGTGCCGCCAGGCCGGCAGCCGGGCCGGGGAGCGGACCGCCGCGGTGAAGGCGGCGGCGAGCAGCACCACGGCCGCCACCGCCACCAGCAGCCAGGCCCGGCGGTCCTGTTCGGCGAGCGAGCCGAGGTCGAGGGTCCGCTGTCCGTGGGTGCGGAGCACCTGGTCGAGGGCGTGCGGCAGGGGCAGTCCCAGGGCCTTGTCGACATGCCCCACCCAGGCGCCGCCGGTGCCGATGCCCAGCGCCATCCAGGCCACGTTCGGCAGCCCGAGGAAGATGACGGCGAGGGTCTCGGCCGGGCGGTCCTTGGTGATGAGCTCGACGATGCCGACGACCAGCCCGATCACGGCGTAGGCGAGCAGCGTCAGCACCATCGCGTGGGCGGGTGGCCGTACGGAGCCCTGGTAGTGCAGCAGCCGGGGCGAGAGCGGGGCGCGCCGGGAGACGAGGAAGGTCAGCACGAGCAGCGCCAGCACCCACAGCAGTCCGACGCCGAGCGTCGCGGGCACATCGGCGCGGAAGCCGACGGTGGGGGTGGCGCCCAGCTCGGATCCGATCTCCTCGGCGAGGTCGTTGCCCACCGAGATCCGGAAGCTGTGCCGGGCGGCGAGCGCGAGCAGCAGCAGAAGTACCAGCCAGCACACCGCCGTTCGGGCGATCCGGGCGAGCAGCTCGCGGGTGCCGGCCACCGCCCGGTGGCGCAGCGGCAGCAGGAAGGCGAAGGCCAGCACCAGCGCTCCGGCGAGGGTGACCGACAGCGGGACGACGTCCAGGGCGGCATTGGCCTCGGCGATGACCCCGGCGTCGCCGGACAGCCCCACCGAGCCGCCGGCCGCGACGAGCACGGTGGCCGCGACCACGGACGGGAACGCCCCGCCGGGGAGGTCGGTGGCGCCCGCCGCCCACAGGCCGATGGCGGCGACCACCAGCATCGTGACGAGGGCCGCCACGGCCGCGCCGAGCGCTTGCCCCCAGGCCCGGACGGCGTGCGGTGCGCCATGGGCACGCACCGGACCCGGGGAACCGGCTGACGCGGGGCCTCGCATCTGGCTCAACCTCTCTTCTGCCGGGCACGGGACCGCGGTACCCACGGTCCGTCTGGGGTGGCGCATGCGCCGACGGGCGACGGAAGGTGCTTCCCGGTGCCGCGGAACACACAATTCCGTGCATTTACCGCAGGGACGGCATGCACGCACCACCGTAAGCACCGGCGTGCCGCCCCGCTTGCGGACGGCGCGGCTCCCGGACACACAATGTCCTTGACCTAGACAAACCGGGCAAAATTCGCATAGCCGGATGGCCCACACGCGTCGGAAGAGGCACCCGTGACATCTCCACCGCCGCCTGACAGCCACCCGACAGGACCGCCGTCGGGCCCGCTCTCCGGTACGCCGTCCAGCCCCGGGCACGAGCCGACACAGGTGGGCTCATGGCCCGGGCAGGCACCGCCGGAGGAGCCCACCCAGCCCGGCTACCGCCCGCCGCCGGGCGGCCCCGGCAAGGGCGGCGGAGGCGGCGGGGGTGGCGGCGGTGGCGGCCGCGGCGGCGGGGGTGCCGGAGCCGGCGGGCCCTGGTGGCGGTCCGCGCCACGGGTCGCGATCATCGCGACCGCCCTGGTCGTGGCGGTGGTCCTGATCGTCCTCTTCACCCGTCCGGGGGGCGGCACCAGTGAGGTGTTCGCCGAACCGGCCGCCTCGACCGGACAGGACCCGGTCACCAAGTCGTCGGCGAAGGAGTCCTCCCCGACCCCGTCCGCCACACCGAACAAGCCGTCCGGTGGCGGCAACAGTCAGTTCTCGGGCGCGACGCCCGGCCTCTACGGCGGGACCGAGAACAGCGCGAGCTGCGATGTCGAGAAGCAGATCAGCTATCTGACGAGCGCCCCCGCGAAGAACCAGGCGTTCGCCGGCGTCCTGGGCAAGCAGCCGGGGGACGTCCCGTCCTATCTGCGGTCGCTGACGCCCGTTCAGCTGCTGTACGACACCCGGGTCACCAACCACGGCTTCAAGAACGGCAAGGCCACCAGCTTCCAGTCGGTGCTCCAGTCCGGCACCGCGGTGATGGTCGACTCGTACGGGGTGCCACGGGTGCGCTGCAAGTGCGGCAACCCGCTGACGCCGCCGACCGCGCTCAAGGGTGACGTGAAGACGGTCGGCACCAAGTGGCCCGGATACCAGTCCTCGAACTCGGTCGTCGTCAAGCCCGCGAAGTCCAAGATCAAGGAATTCACCCTGCGCGACCCGAAGACGGGCAAGTGGTTCAAGCGCCCCGAGGGCACCACCGGCGCCGAGGACCGCCCGACGTCCCCGCCGACCGAGACCCCCAGCGGCCCCACCTCGTCCCAGCCCCCGCCGGGCCAGTCACCGCCGCCCACGCCCGGGTCCACCGAACAGCCCACCGGGGGCACCGGCACCTCTCCGCCGGAGACCGGCGGCGGGACGGGGACCACCGGCGGCCCGACCGACACGTCGACCGGAGGGAGCACGACCGGCTCGCCGAACGGTGGCGGCACCACCACCGGGAGCACCAACGGGGAAACCACCACCGGGACCACCACCGGCGAAACCACCACCACCGGGAGCACCACCGGCGAGAACACCACCGGGAACACGACCGGGAACACGACCGGCGAGAACACCACCGGGAACACCACCGGCGACACCACCACCGGCGGGAACACCGGCGGTCAGTCGGCCCAGGCCGGAGTCACGGGCGGTGGCTCACCGCCCTCCGGCTGACACCCGGGCGGGACCGGAAAGCAGAGGAAGCGGCGGGCGACCGGAAGGCCGTCCGCCGCTTTTTCACGTTTCCGATATCGAACTGTGTCCTGGTAATCCGGTGCACCGGACAACCACCCGAGCAGACAGACCCTCTGCATAGTCGGCGGGTCCACAGGCAGCCCTTGACGGCCACCCCGTGACGGGGCCGGGATCCGCCGCTGCCAGCTGTTCTGCTTCGGAAGGACCCCCGTGCTCGCCGGACCACGTCGCCACTCCGCCCGGTTGATACCCGCCCTGACCGCGGCTGCCGCGCTGCTGACCGCGTGCGGCGGCGGCGCCGATGCGTCGAAGGCCGACCAGCCGGCCACCAAGGTGACCGTCACCCCGGCCGCCGGAAAGACCCCGGCCAAGCTCGGCTCCCAGATATCCGTACAGGCCGACGGGGGCAAGCTGACCTCGGTCGAGGTCGAGAACGACAAGGGCGGCAAGGTCGCCGGACAGCTCTCCGGTAACGGCGCGTCATGGAAGTCGGACGGCAAGGTCATGCCGGATACCACGTACACCGTGCGCACGAAGGCCAAGTCCGACGGGGGCAAGGAGTCCTCGGCCACCTCGAAGTTCACCACGGAGCAGGCCGGCAAGGTCAACAAGCTCACCAACACCCCGTCCGGCGGGACGACCGTGGGCACCGGAATGCCGGTCTCGATCCTCTTCGACAACCCGATAGCCAAGGACCGGCAGGCCGAGATAGAGCGGGCGCTGAAGGTGACCACCCAGCCGAAGGTCGAGGGCTCCTGGGGCTGGGTCAAGGACTACTCCGGCAAGGACCGGATCGACTGGCGGCCCAAGGACTACTGGCCGTCCGGCACCAAGGTCTCCGTGCAGGGCGCGCTGTCCGGCATCAACTCCGGTGACGGCGGCTGGTTCGCCCGGGACTACAACTTCAGCTTCCGCATCGGCGCCGACCACAAGGCCGTCATCGACGTCCCCTCGCACACCATGACGATGTACGAGAACGGCAAGAACGTCGGCAGCATCCGCGGCTCCGCCGGCTCCCCGCAGGACCCGACCCGCGGCGGCGTGCACACCGTACGCAGCAAGAACGCGGCCGAGACGATGGACTCCTCCACCATCGGCCACGGCGACGAGTGGAGCCTGGACTCCAAGTGGGTCACCCACCTCACCGCGTCCGGGACCTTCCTGCACTCCGCCCCGTGGAACAAGTCGATCGGCGTGGAGAACAACAGCCACGGCTGCTTCGGCATGACCACCTCGGACGCCAAGAGGGCCTATGACTTCCTGACGATCGGCTCCACGGTCGAGGTGAAGGGCACCACCAACACCAACAAGACCGATGTCGGCAACGGCCTGGAGGTCTGGCAGGAGAGCTGGCAGCAGTGGCAGCAGCGCAGCGCGCTGCGCTGACCCGGCCCGCGCTCCCGCGGTAGCGAAACGGACGCCGTCGCCTGACTGTTCAGGCGGCGGCGTCCGGCGTCGGGGCGTCCGGTCAGCGGATCTCGCTCGCCGTACGGCGGTAGGTGGAGCGCCGGTCCTCGATCTCGGCCCAGCGGTCGCCGTAGACGTTCTCGATGACGCCCGGCTGCCGCAGGAAGTCGTGCGGGAAGCCCAGCGGCACCTCGCTGGTCCGGTCGAGCCGGTCCAGCGCGTCGGCGTCCAGGGTGACGTCGACGGCGCCGAGGTTGTCGGCCAGCTGGCTCTCCTTGGTGGCGGCGACGATCGGAACGATGTTGCCGGGCCGGCTGCGCAGCCATGCCAGGGCCACCTGCGCGGGGCTCCAGCCGCCCTGCTCGGCGACCTCCAGCACCGCGGTGAGGGTCTCCTCCTCGTGGTGGTTCGGGGTAGCGCCGTCGTCCATGGTGGCCAGCCGGCCGGTCTCCCCTCGGCGGTACTTGCCGGTGAGCTTGCCGGCCGCGAGCGGTGCCCAGGCCAGCACGGCCAGATCGAAGGCGCGGGCCTGCGGGAGCAGTTCCCGCTCCGGCGTCCGCTCCAGCAGGTTGTAGCGCAGCTGCGAGCCCGCGAACGCGGTCCAGCCGCGCAGCTCGGCAAGGGTGTTGGCCTGGGCGATCTCCCAGGCGGGCCAGTCGGACACGCCGATGTAGAGCACCTTGCCCGAGCGCACCACGTCATCGAGCGCCCGCATGACCTCCTCCACGGGCGTGAAGTTGTCCCGGGCGTGCACCCACAGCACATCGAGGTAGTCGGTGCGCAGCCGGTCCAGGCTCGCCTCCACCGACCGCACCAGGTTCTTGCGGTGGTTGCCCGCCGCGTTCATATCGCCCTGGTGGGTCATGCAGGTGTACTTGCTCGCCAGGACGAAGCGGTCCCGGCGCCCTTCCAGCAGCGCACCGAGGGTCCGCTCGGAGGCGCCGCCGGTGTAGATGTTCGCGGTGTCGATGAAATTGCCGCCCGCGTCCGCGTAGGCGTCCAGGATCCGGCCGCTGGTGTCCTCGGCGGCGTCCCGGCCCCGGTCGTCGCCCATGGTCATGGCGCCCAGGCTCAGCTCGCTCACCCGCAGACCGGTCCTGCCGAACAGTGTGTAGCGCACGAGGTTCCCTTCGTTCAACGACAGCGGTAAGTCGTGCGCCCACGCTAGGAGCTGGAGCGCACTCCAGGGCAAGCCACGGCACCGCGGGCGGGGGCGCGTTGCCTTCCCCACGGTGGCCGATGTCACCTACGGGAGATCCGGTCGCGGTGTCCGATCCGGGCGGCAGCGCCTAGGGTGGCCGGTGCGACTGGTTCGCCCTGCCCGCCAGGCAGGCGCGTCGTAAGAGGGAACCCGGTGGAATTCCGAGACTGCCCCGCAGCGGTGAGTGGGAACGACCGCCGTCATACGCACTGGGCCCGGCCGGGTCTGGGAAGCGACGGCCAGTAGATGTCCGCCTTCGGCGGATGCGCCCGCGAGTCCGAAGACCTGCCAGTGCCCCCGCGCGACCGGTGCGCGGGGTGATCTCGGTGACCTCGAGGGCGGGTCGGCGGACACTCAGGCGGGCACGGCCGGCGGAAGAGCGCCGGGTCCCGCCGGGTTTGCCGTCCCTTCGCGCCCTCGACCCGTCCCGTGGTCCATGGAGACAGACTCGCGAAGGAGAGTTCCGTGACCAGCAGGTCCGCAGCCGCGGCAGCACGAGCGACCGTGCACGGCTACCCCCGTCAGGGGCCGAACCGTGAACTGAAGAAGGCCATCGAGGGCTACTGGAAGGGCCGTGTGAGCGCCGAGGCGCTCCGTACCACCGCCGCCGGGCTGCGCCGCGCCAATTGGGAGCAGCTCGCCCGGGCCGGTGTCCATGAGGTGCCGACCGGCGACTTCTCGTACTACGACCACGTCCTGGACACCAGCGTGATGGTCGGCGCGATCCCGGCGCGGCACCGCGCCGCGGTGGCCGCCGATCCCCTGGACGGCTACTTCGCGATGGCCCGCGGCACCCAGGACCTGGCGCCGCTGGAAATGACCAAGTGGTTCGACACCAACTACCACTATCTCGTACCGGAGTTGGGGCCGGACACGGTCTTCGCCGCGGACTCCGCCGAGCAGGTCGCCCAGCTGACGGAGGCACTCGGCCTCGGGCTCGCCGCGCGGCCGGTCCTCGTCGGGCCCGTCACCTACCTCCTGCTGGCCAAGCCCGCGCCCGGCGTCGCGGCCGGCTTCGACCTGCTGACGCTGCTCGACCGGCTGCTGCCCGTCTACGCCGAGGTGCTCGCCGATCTGCGGGCGGCCGGTGCCCACTGGGTGCAGCTGGACGAGCCGGCGCTGGTCCAGGACCGCTCCCCCGCCGTGCTGAACGCCGCGGCCCGCGCCTACCGGGACCTCGGCACGCTCACCGACCGCCCGCAGCTGCTGGTCGCCTCGTACTTCGACCGGCTGGGCGAGGCACTGCCGGTGCTGGCCAAGGCACCCGTCGAGGGTCTGGCGCTGGACTTCACCGGGCCCGCGGCCGGCAACCTCCAGGATCTCGCGGCGGTCGGCGGACTGCCCGGCAAGCGGCTGGTCGCCGGTGTCGTCAACGGCCGCAATATCTGGATCAACCACTACGAGCAGTCGCTGGCGACCCTGGGCACGCTGCTCGGGCTGGCCGAGCGGGTCGATGTGTCGTCCTCCTGCTCGCTGCTGCACGTCCCGCTGGACACCGGGGCCGAGCGGGACATCGACCCGCAGATCCTCCGCTGGCTGGCCTTCGCCCGGCAGAAGACCACGGAGATCGTGACGCTGGCGCGCGGTCTGGCCCGGGGCACCGACACCATCGCGGCCGAACTCGCCGCCAACCGCGCGGACCTGGCCTCCCGGGCGGGCTCGGCACTCACCCATGACCCGGCGGTGCGCGCCCGCGCGGCGGCCGTGACCGAGGCCGACGGCCGCCGTTCCCAGCCGTACGCCGAGCGGTCCGCCGCCCAGCGCGCGCACCTCCGGCTGCCGCTGCTGCCGACCACCACCATCGGCTCGTTCCCGCAGACCGCCGCACTGCGCACGGCGCGGGCGGATCTGCGGGCCGGGCGGCTGGACGCCGAGGGGTACGAGGAGCGGATCTCGGCGGAGATCCGCGAGGTGCTCGCCTTCCAGGAGAAGGCCGGGATCGACGTCCTGGTGCACGGGGAACCGGAACGCAACGACATGGTCCAGTACTTCGCCGAGCAGCTGACCGGCTACCTCGCCACCCAGCACGGCTGGGTGCAGTCCTACGGCACCCGTTACGTCCGGCCGCCGGTGCTGGCCGGGGACATCTCCCGTCCCGAGCCGATGACGGTGCGCTGGACCCGCTATGCCCAGTCGCTCACCGAGCGGCCGGTCAAGGGCATGCTCACCGGCCCGGTCACCATGCTCGCCTGGTCCTTCGTCCGCGACGACCAGCCGCTGGGCGACACCGCCCGCCAGGTGGCGCTCGCGCTGCGCGACGAGGTCAACGACCTGGAGGCGGCGGGCACTTCGGTCATCCAGGTCGATGAGCCCGCGCTGCGCGAGACGCTGCCGCTGCGGGCGGCCGGCCACGCCGCGTACCTGGCCTGGGCCACCGAGGCGTTCCGCCTCACCACCGGCGGGGTCCGTCCGGCCACCCAGATCCACACCCATATGTGCTACGCGGAGTTCGGTGACATCCTCCGGGCCATCGAGGACCTCGACGCCGATGTCATCAGCCTGGAGGCGGCCCGCTCCCATATGCAGGTCGCCTCGGAGCTCGCCACGGCCGGCTATCCGCGCGAGGTGGGCCCCGGGGTCTATGACATCCACTCGCCGCGCGTCCCGGACGCGGCCGAGGCAACGGCCCTGTTGCGCAAGGGGCTTGCCGCGATCCCCGCCGAGCGGCTGTGGGTCAACCCGGACTGCGGTCTGAAGACCCGTGGCTGGCCGGAGGTGCGGGCCGCCCTGGAGAACCTGGTCACCGCGGCCCGGGAGATCCGCGGCGGTCTGCCCGGCGGGGCTTCCTGACCGTACGGGCCGGGGCCGGCACCCGTGGGGGCGCCGGTCCCGACCCGTCGGCGGCTCAGCCCGTGATGATCGCCGGGTCGCTCACACCCGGCTCCCCGGTCTCCACATGGCCGGCGAACCGGCGCAGGTAGGCGGGGTCGGTGTCGGAGGTGACCGACAGGTCGTACCAGCGCTTGCTGGCCCGCAGGTCGACCGACTTCTTGACGGTGGCGCCCGCCCGGACCGGGTAGGTCTCGGCGGGGCCGCCGTAGGCCTGGGTGACGGTCAGATGGCAGTCGGTGCGGCCGGGGTTGGTCAGGGTGAGTTCGACGCAGCCGGCCGTCTTGTCATGGCGGGCGGTCACCTCGGGCCCGGTCTTCTTGCCGTTGCCCTTGAAGGTGCGCAGGAAGCCGTTCGGGCCGTGGACGGACAGGTCATAGACGTCCTTGGAGTAGGACGTGTTCCAGGTGTCGGAGATCTTCTTGCCGGCCTCCGTGGTGTACGTCCAGGGACCGTCGGTGCGGTTGCCCGCGGTGACGGTGAAGCAGGCGCCGGCCTTGTCGCCGCTCTTGAAGGTGAGGGTGAAGCGGCCGGTGGAGGGGGTCGCGGACCCGTCGACGAGCGGCTCGTACGGCAGCGGGCGGGTGGGGCGGGAGCCCGGCTCCTGCTTGGGCAGCACGGGGTTGGCGGGCGGCTTCGGCACATAGCTGTCGTGCCGCTCCTTGTCCGGCGGCTGGAAGCCGTCGGTGGCGGGGAGCTCGGCCGGCTTGGTGTTCTCCAGCCCGAAGTTGAAGGCGGAGGTCAGATCGCCGCAGATGGCGCGCCGCCAGGGCGAGATGTTGGGCTCGTGG
Organism: Streptomyces lydicamycinicus; assembly: GCF_000829715.2. Classification (NCBI taxonomy): domain Bacteria; kingdom Bacillati; phylum Actinomycetota; class Actinomycetes; order Kitasatosporales; family Streptomycetaceae; genus Streptomyces; species Streptomyces lydicamycinicus. Next base: position 278,905 of record NZ_BBNO01000008.1, read on the forward strand.
ACGCCGAAGCGGCGCTCCATGAAGCGGATGATGGAGGTGTGGTCGAAGACCTCGGAGCAGACGTAGCCGCCGGTGCTCCAGGGGGAGACGACGAGCATCGGGACGCGCTGGCCGAGGCCGTAGGGGCCCGCGGAGTACTTGGCGTTGCCGCCGAAGCTGTCGAGCGAGGTGTCCACGGTCGACAGGCCCTGGTCGGCGGAGGCCGGCGGGAAGGGCGGCAGGACGTGGTCGAAGTAGCCGTCGTTCTCGTCGTAGGTGATGAACAGCGCGGTCTTGCTCCACACCTCGGGGTTGGAGGTGAGCGCGTCCAGCACCTGGGAGACGTACCAGGCACCGTAGTTCGCGGGCCAGTTGGGGTGCTCGGAGAAGGCCTCGGGGGCGGCGATCCAGGAGATCTGGGGCAGCTTGTCGGCCTTCACATCGGCCTTGAGCCGGTCGAAGTAGCCGTCGCCCTCCTTGGCGTTGGTGCCGGTGCGGGCCTTGTCGAAGAGCGGGTCGCCGGGCTTGGCGTTGCGGTACTGGTTGAAGAAGAGCAGTGAGTTGTCGCCGTAGTTGCCGCGGTAGGCGTCCTCGATCCAGCCCCACTTGCCGTCCGCGTCCAGGCCGTCACCGATGTCCTGGTAGAACTTCCAGGAGATCCCGGCCTTCTCCAGCCGCTCCGGGTACGTCGTCCAGCTGTACCCCTCCTCCTCGTTGCCGAGGACCGGGCCGCCGCCCTTGCCGTCGTTGCCGACATACCCCGTGTACATGTAATAGCGGTTGGGGTCGGTGGCCCCGATGAACGAGCAGTGGTACGAGTCGCAGACGGTGAACGCATCGGCGAGCGCGTAGTGGAACGGGATGTCCTTACGCGTCAGATGGGCCATCGTCCCGGCGGTCTTGGCGGCTATCCAGTTGTCGTACTTGCCGTTGTTCCAGGCCTTGTGGCCGCCCGCCCATTCGTGGTCGAGGCCCGCGATGAACTGCATGCCGAGGTCCTCGGCGTCCGGGTGGTAGGGCAGCACCTCTTTGTCGCCGTCCGGCTGGTGCCAGACGGACTTCCCGCTCTCCAGGACGAGCGGACGCGGGTCACCGAAGCCGCGTACGCCCTTCAGGGAGCCGAAGTAGTGGTCAAAGGAACGGTTCTCCTGCATCAGGACGACGATGTGCTCGATGTCGTTGATGGATCCGGAGCTTCGCTTGGCGGGGATGGCCGCGGCACGGGCGATGCTGCTCGACAGGGCCGAGGCGCCGGCGGTGGCGCCGGCGATCTGGAGAAAGCGCCGACGATTCAATTCTGGCATGGGCTGGGAACCTCTTCGCATGTGGGGGAGTTGGCGAAATGACGGGTGTTGATGTGCGGTTGTGTGAGGAGTGGTGCGGAACCACGGTCAGCAGAGTGTTCCAAGAGGAACGAGCGCCAGGGAAGGGGGGGTGTCGCAGATATGGCACATCGGCGTACGCGCGACGAACTCCCTGGTCGGGGATGCCGTACAGCCACCCGGGGGCATTTCGAACAAGGGGGAACAATGGGACAGGGCACGGATCAGGGCGTGGCCGGGGACGGCGGGACACCGCCGCCCGACAAGATCGCGGCGGGCAACGCCGGACAGGCCGAGACCTGGAACGGGGACGACGGACGGTACTGGGTCCAGCAGCGGGAAAGGCAGGAGGCGAGGTATCGCCGGCTCACCCCGCACTTGATGGCGGCGGCCGGGATCCGGGCGGACAGCCGGGTGTTGGACATCGGATGCGGCAGCGGCGGTACGAGCCTGGAGGCGGCGCGGGCCGCAGCCGAGGGGTCGGTGCTCGGCGTCGATGTGTCGGCGCCGATGCTGGCCGAGGCCCGGAAGCGGGCCGCGGACTCCGGACTGCCGCAGGTCGCCTTCGAGCGAGGGGACGCACAGGTCCATCGCTTCGCGGACGGTGCCTTCGACATCGCGATCAGCCGGTTCGGGGTGATGTTCTTCGCCGACCCGGAGGCGGCGTTCGCGAATATCGCCCGAGCGCTGCGTCCGGGCGGACAGTTGGCGTTCCTGTGCTGGCGGAGCCTGCGGGACAATGCCTATATGACGGTGCCGATGGACGCCATCGCCCCGTATGTACAGCTGCCGGAGCTCGATGCGCCCGGCGCCCCGGGCCCGTTCTCGCTCGCCGACGCCGACCGGATCAGGAAGCTGCTGGACAGCACGGGATTCGACGAGATCACGATCAGCGCCGTCGACGAGCCGATGTGGATGGGACCCGATCCGCACGACGTGGTGGCCTACCAACTCGACATGCCGGGGTCGCGCGCGATGCTCGCCGAGGCGAGTGCGGAAGCGCGGGCCAAGACGGTGACCGCGTTGCGGGACGCGCTGGCCGAACACCAGGGCTCCGACGGCGTCACGCTCGGCAGCGCGGCGTGGCTGGTGACGGCCCGGAGGCGATGACCGGCTCGACGGCCGGGATCCGGTGAGGGGCCGGGAGGTGGTCACCCCCGCTCCTCGCGGACGGGGGTGACCACCGCTGTGTTCAGCCCATCGCCGGCGCGGTGGCCGGGGCCAGCCGGCCCGTGCGGTGCAGTCCGTAGAGGGCGGCACTACAGGCCAGGCCCAGGACCGGGAGGGCGATCCAGGGCAGGGCCGGCAGTCCGGCGGACCGGGAGGCGTCCAGTGCGGCGCCGGTGAGCAGATTCCCGAGGGTGATGCCGATACCGCAGATGGTGTTGTAGAGCCCGTAGTGGGTCGCCACCAGGCGGTTACCGGACAGCCGGACGATGGTGTCCATCTCGAACGGGTAGGTGATCATCGTGCCGAGGGCGAGCAGCAGCGCACAGAGCGCCGGCGGGACGGCCGCGAGGGCCCAGCGGCCGGGGCCGTCTGCCGGCACCGGCAGCGCCGTGGCGGCCAGCAGCGGGACGAACGCCAGCCCCATGGTCAGCAGCCCCCGGGCGAGGGCGCGGCCCGCCGTCATCCGGGCCTTGCACCAGCGGGTCACCCTGGTCTGGCCCAGGATGGTGCTGAGCCCGGACACCGCGAACAGCCCGGCCACCGCCGCGGTGCCGAACTCCCCCTCGCCGCCGAGTCGTCGTACCTCCAGCGGCAGCGCCAGATAGACCTGGAAGGACAGCACATAGGAGCCGATCATGGCTCCGGAGAACAGCAGGAACGGGCGGTTGGCCAGCACGCCCCGCCACGGGGACGGCAGGCCGGTCCGGCGGTGGCCGCCGCCGTCGGGTGCGGCCTCGTCCCCGCGGGCCGGCAGCGCACGGATCTGCACCAGGCTCAGCAGCGCGAAGATCCCGGCCGCAACCAGGCAGGTGACCCGGAAGTTGACGCCGGTGAGCACCATCCCCACCAGCGGGCCGAGCAGGATGCCCGCCTGGTAGAAGACGTTGAACAGCGCGAACGCCTCCAGCCGCCGGTCGCCCGCCGCGGCGGCCAGATAGGCCCGGACCGCCGGGTTGAACAGCGCGCCGGCCAGTCCGGTGGCCGCGGACGCCGCCAGCAGCGCGGACAGCGAGTCCACCAGCCCCAGCGTCGCGAAGCCGAGCGTCCGCAGCACACAGCCGGCCACGATCAGCGGCTTGTAGCCGAACCGGTCGGCCAGTGCGCCGCCGACCAGGAACATCCCCTGCTGGCTGAAGTTACGGACCCCCAGGACCAGCCCGACCAGCCAGCCCGCCAGGCCGAGCGTCCCGGACAGATGCGCGGCCAGATAGGGCATCAGCATGTAGAAGCCGAGGTTGATGGTGAACTGATTGACCATCAGCAGCCGGGCGCTGCGCTCATAGGAACGGAACTGGGTGAGCATGCCGGTCACCGGGCCTCCTCCTGGGCGGGCGCCTCTCCGGGGCGACCCGCCGCGCCGGACGGGCCGAGCGGATCGACGACCTGTGCACACCGGCTCCAGACGGTGACCTCCCGCTCCCCCAGCCGACTCAGGGTCTGCGGGCCGTCCGCCGGCGGGGCGTCGAGCAAGTGGTGGGCGGCGCAGTACTGGTCGTCGTACACGGTGCTCAGATAGCGCTGCGGTCCGTCGGGGAAGACGGCCGCGATCCTGGTGCCGGCCGGCTCGGTCCGGCTCAGCCAGCCGGCGACCAGCGCGACCGCTCCGACGCTCCAGCCGCCGGTGGCGTAGTGCGAGGACGCCAGCGTGCGGCAGGCCCAGACCGCTTCGGCGGGGGCGACCCAGTGCACCTCGCTGAACTGGTCGTAGGCGACATTGCGCGGATAGATGCTCGATCCGAGCCCGCGCATCAGCCGGGGCCGGGCGGGCTGTCCGAAGATGGTCGAGCCGATGGTGTCGACGCCGACGAGCCGCAGCTGCGGATAGAGCTGGCGCAGCACCCGGGACACCCCGGCGGAGTGCCCGCCGGTGCCCACACTGCACACCAGGACGTCGATATGCCCCAGCTGGGAGGCGAGTTCGAGGGCCAGCGGCAGATAGGCGGTGGTGTTGTCGGGGTTGTTGTACTGGTCCGGGCACCACGCACCGGGGTGCGCCGCGAGCAGTCCACGCACCCGGTCGCGGCGGGCCTGCTGCCAGCCGCCGCTGGGGTGCGGTTCGGCGACGATCTCGACCTGTGCGCCGTACGCGGTCAGCAGCCGGGTCATCGAGGACTCCAGACCGGGGTCGGTGACCAGGCTGACGGGGTGGCCGTAGACCATGCCGGCGAGCGCCAGGCCCAGGCCGAGGGTGCCGCTGGTGGATTCGATGATCCGGGCGCCGGGCCGCAACTCACCGCGGGCGCGGGCGCGTTCGACCATGTGGAGTCCGGGCCGGTCCTTGATGCCGCCGGGGTTGCGGCCTTCGAGCTTGGCCCAGAAGCCGCGGCCGGGCGGGGTGAGCGGCTCGGAGATGTGCAGGACGGGGGTGTTGCCGACCAGGCCGGGGATGCCGGAGGCGGGCGTCGGGGAGGCGGGGGCAACGGTGGAGACGGAGCGGGCCGCCGTGGGGAGAGGGTGCATGATTCGCTCTCGTTCGGTGGTGGGGAGACACGGGCGCTCATCTCGCGCCGGCCGGGGTGGCCGGACGCGACGGCGGGCTCCTATATCCGGCACCGGCACAGGGCGGCGAGGGTGGTCCGGCCACTGCGGGCCCGTCTGGGCCGCCCGGCCCCGCGCCCCGCGGCCGGGCGCCGTCCCGCCGCGATGCGCACGGGCCCCGCGAGGACGGCGGGCACCGCGGCGCGCTCCGCCCCGGCGGCCGGGCGGCCCTGCGGGAGATGGCCGGACGGGCCGGGCGCACACGCGGAGTCGTGGTGCCCGGCGTCCGCCCCGGCGGTCACTTGGGCGGGCGCGGCGGCCACGGGCGCGGGCCGGCCCGGCGAAACCGCCGCCGCGGCGGGCGCGGAGTGATGGCCGTCGGCGCCGTCGGCACACGGGAGCAGCACGGCCAGCAGTCCGGCTACCAGGAGCAGCAGGACGGCCGGCCGGCGCCGGCGTAAACGGCCGCCCCTCAGGAAGCGGGCACCACTGAGCAAGCCGCAACCGCTGCGGAAGCGGGCGCCACTACGGGAGCGGGCACCGCTATGGGGGCGGGCACCACTACGGGAGCGGGCACCGCCATGGGGGCGGGCACCACTACGGAAGAGAAGGCGGAACAGAAGGCACAACGGAACGCGGAACGGCACAGGGTCTCCGGGAGACTGCCGCCCCGCCGGAGCGGAATACGCAGGCGGGCAGGCGGCATCGGCAGGGGATCGATCCGGAACCGGCCGAATCTAGACCTGCTGCACCACGGAAGCCGTTGCGCTGCGCAATGGTGGAAGGGCGGTACGGGCGCCCGCGGACGCCCCGGACCGGACCGGTGCCGACGGCTGCCAGGCGCAGTCCGCCGAGGGCGTGGGAGACGGCAGCGTCGGGGCGGCGCTCTGCTGGGGCAGGCCCGACACACACAACTCGTCGGAGTGGTGCTCGGGATGCCCGGGGTACTCCGGCTGCTCACAGTGACCGCTGTGTTCGGAGGCGAGCCAGGCTCCGGAGTCCGCGGTGGCGGATGCCGCCACCGGCACGGCGTTCACCAGATGGCCCTCGGCGCTCTCCGCCCGTGCCCCGTGGGCGACCAGCACACTGATCAGCACGGCGGCCAGCCACAGCAGACGAAACGGAACCGCTGAACCGCGGTTCCGCATCCCGCTGTTGGCCGGCCCGCGGGCCGCCCTGACCGTTGCCATACCGCGATCGTAACCGCGACGGCCGATCGTTGCCGGTAACCCCGCGCCCGCAGGCGCATATCAGTCACCGGGCGAGGCGCGACAGCGGTGGGCGTCAGCACCTCGCCACTTCGTTGACGGTGCTTCGTTGGCGGCGTGTCAGACGAGCGACACCTCGGACGAGGCCGCCGGAGTCTCGGCGGCGGTCTCGGCGACGGCTTCGCGCACGGGCTCGACGAGCGGCTCGACCGGTACGGGCGGCGGCACCGCCGGCTGGCCCTTCGCGTCGGGCACGCTGCGCAGCGGGGTGCGGCTGGTCAGCGGCGTCTTACGGGCCGCCTCGACCCGGCGGGTGAACCAGATGACCTTGCCGTCCGGGGTGCCGCAGGTGCCCCAACTGTCGCTCAGCGCCGCCACTCTGGAGAGCCCGCCGCCGCCCGCGCTGAGCAGTTTCGGCAGGCGCGGCCCCTGGTCGGCGACGGAGGCCGTGAGGTGCCGGCCGGTCCAGCGGAGTTCGACGACGCACGGCGCGTCCGGGCCGATATGGCGATGGACGTTGGTCAGGAGTTCCGCCACTCCCCGGCATACGGGCGGGATATGCAGCTCAAGATCCCAGTACCGCAGGTGCGCGGCCAGAATCCGCCGGATCTGCGGCACACGCTCCGCCGAAGCATGCAGCTCGACCGTGTAGTGCCGGTCGCTGGGAAGTGTCATGTCGTGGCTCCTCACCGCGAGGCTCACGCCCTTCACCTCGTTGGACCAACGAACCCCGAATCACGAAGAGTGAGCATTAATCACGTATGGGTCATTTGTCATGGTGACCCCGCATGGCGGGTTCCGCAACTGATCTTGGTTTAGCGGAGTCCGTCGGCCCGTTCCTCACCCGGCCGGTCCAACAGCCGCGGCAGCACCTTGTCCGGCGTGAGCGGGAGGTCGCGGAACCGGACTCCGGTGGCGTGCCGGACGGCGTTGGCGAGGGCCGCCGCGGTGCCGACGATGCCGATCTCCCCGATGCCTTTGCTGCCCATGGGGTTGAGGTGGGGATCCTCCTCCTCCAGCCAGTGCGCCTCGATCAGCGGCACGTCGGCACAGGCCGGAACGTGGTACGAGGCCAGATCACATTCGGCGAAGTCTCCGAACGCGGGGTCCAGCACGCTGCCCTCCATGAGCGCCATCCCCAGCCCCATGGTCATGCCGCCGATGAACTGGGAGCGCGCAGTACGGGAGTTGAGGATGCGGCCGGCCGCGTAGACGCCCAGCAGCCGCCGTGTCCGGACCTCTCCGGTGACGGTGTCGACCTGGACCTCGGCAAAGGTGGCGCCGAAGGCGTGCCGGGCGTACGGGGAGCCCTCGGCCGTCTCCCGGCGGGTGTCGGCGGCGGCCGTCAGCCCGTCGGCCGGGAGCGGCCCGACGTGGTCCCGCAGCCGGTGCCGCAACGCCGTACAGGCCTTGTGGACGGCCCAGCCCCAGGACGCGGTGCCCGCGGAACCGCCGGCCAGCATCGCGGGCGGCAGATCGCTGCTGCCGATCTCGATCCGGATCCGCTCCTCGGGCACCGCCAGGACACCGGCGGCGAGCTGCGCGAGCACGGTGCGGGCGCCGGTGCCGATGTCGGTGGCGTTCACCCGGATGCGGTAACTGCCGTCGGTGGCGGCGTGCGCCTCGGCGGAGGAGGCGGCGATGTAGACCGGGTAGGTGGCGGACGCGACACCGGTGCCCAGCAGCAGATCTCCCTCGCGGCGGACTCCGGGCCGGGGGTCCCGGGGCAGCCAGCCGAAGCGCTCCGCGCCCTCCCGCAGACAGCCGACCAGCTGGCGGCTGCTGAAGGCGCGGTCGCTGTCCGGCTCGGTGTCCGGCTCGTTGCGCATCCGCAGGTCGACGGGGTCGATGTCCAGGAGGACCGCGAGTTCGTCGACGGCCGACTCCAGGGCGTACATCCCGGGGGCCTCGCCCGGTGCGCGCATCCAGGAGGGCGTCGGTACGTCGAGCGGGACGACACGGTGCACGGTGCGGCTGTTCGGCGAGGTGTACATGACGCGCCCCGGGACCGCGGCCTGCTCGACGAACTCCGTGACGGTGGAGGTGTGGGTGGCGGCCTCATGGGCGAGGGCGGTGAGGACGCCGTCGTCGCCCGCGCCGAGGCGCACCCGCTGGATGGTGGGTGCGCGATGGCCGACGACCGCCGGCAGCTGCCGGCGCGGCAGGGACAGTTTGACCGGGTGCCCGGTGTGGCGGGCGGCCATCGCGGCCAGGACGACCTGGGGGCGGGGCGTCCCCTTGGAGCCGAAGCCGCCGCCGACGTGCTCGGAGACCACGGTGACCTCGCTCCGGTCCAGCCGGAACAGCGCGGCGAGGTCCTCACAGACCTTGGTGGCGCCCTGGCTGGAGTCGTGGACGGTCAGATGACCGTCGCTCCACCGGGCGGTGGAGGCGTGCGGCTCCATGGGGTGGTTGTGCAGCGGCGGCACGGTGTACGTGGCGTCGAGGGTGACGGGGGCGGCGGCGAACGCCCCCTCGAAGTCGCCGCGTTCGCGGGTTCCCGGATAGCCGCCGTTGGCGGTCTCCGCGTCGTACATCCGGGGGTGAGCGGCGGTCAGCCGGACGTCGTGCGCGGCGGTTTCGTAGCGGACGCGGACGGCCCCGGCGGCGGCGCGGGCGGTTTCGAGGCGGTCGGCGACGGCGAGGGCGACATACCAGCCGCGGTGCGGGACCCGGTCGTCCTGGAGCACCGACAGGGTCGGATCGCCGGTGGCCGCGAGGCGGGGCGCGTTCTCGTGGGTCAGCACCGCGTACACCCCCGGCAGGGCGAGGGCCGCCGCGGTGTCCACGGAGGTCACCCGGCCGCGGGCGACGGTCGCGGGCACCGGCCAGGCGTAGGCGCAGCCCGGCGGGGTGTGTTCGGCCGCGTACCGGGCGGTGCCGGTGACCTTCTCCCGGCCTTCCCGGCGGACGAGCGGGGCGCCCAGGGGGTACGGGAGGGGACCGAGCGGGAACGAGTCGGGGCTCATGGCGCGCGTCCTTGGGTCGGGGGCTGGGGCGGAGGGGCAGCGGCGTCCTGGCGGTCGTGGTGCGGTCAGTGGTCGTCGGCGGGGGCGGCCAGCCCGGCCAGTACGCCGACGGCCAGATTGCGGGCGAGCGTGACCTTGAAGCCGTTGTCGCGCAGTGGCCGGGCGGCGGCGAGTTCGGCGTCGGCGGCGCGGGCGAAGGTGTCCTCGGTGGCGGGGGCGCCGTGCAGTACCTCCTCGGCGGCGCGGGCCCGCCACGGCCGGTGCGCCAGCCCGCCGAACGCGAGGGCCGCGTGCCGTACGGTGCCGTCCCGCACCTCCAGTACGGCGGCGACGGAGGCCAGGGCGAAGGCGTACGAGGCGCGGTCGCGGGCCTTGCGGTAGCGCGAGCGGGTGCCGGGGGCGGCCGGCGGGAGCCGCACGGCGGTGATCAGTTCGCCGGGCCGGATCACGGTGTCCCGCTCCGGGCTGTCACCGGGCAGCCGGTGGAACTCGGTCACCGGCACGGTGCGCTCCCCGTCGGGGCCGTGCAGCAGGACCTCGGCGTCGAGGGCGGCCAGCGCCACCGCCATGTCCGACGGCTGGGTGGCGACGCAGTGTTCGGAGTGGCCCAGTACGGCGAGATCGCGGTGCACCCCCTCACGGGCCGGGCAGCCGGTGCCGGGGGCGCGCTTGTTGCAGGGCTTGGTGATGTCCTGGAAGTACAGGCAGCGGGTGCGCTGAAGCAGGTTGCCGCCGGTGGTCGCGATGTTCCGCAACTGCCCCGAGGCGCCGGCCAGCAGCGCCTGCGACAGGGCCGGGTAGCGGGCACGGACGGCGGCCGCCGCGGCCAGATCGCTGTTGCGGACCATCGCACCGATCCGCAGTCCGCCGTCCGGCAGCTCCTCGATGCGGTCGAGCGGCAGCCGGGTGACGTCGATGAGCAGCTCCGGCGTCTCCACGCCCAGCTTCATCAGGTCGACGAGGTTGGTGCCGCCGCCGAGGAAGCGGGCGCCGGGCTGCCCGGCCGCGGCCCGTACGGCCTCCTCGACGCTGGTCGCCCGCAGATATCCGAACGGTTTCACGGCGCCGCCTCCCGGACCGCTTCGACGATCCGCGGATAGGCGCCGCAGCGGCACAGGTTGCCGCTCATCCGCTCGCGGATCTCGTCGTCGGTGAGCTCGACGGGGGTGCCGGGGTCCGCGGTGGGCGGGGTGACGTGGGACGGAAAACCGGCCGCCACTTCGGCCAGCACCCCGACGGCCGAACAGATCTGGCCGGGGGTGCAGTAGCCGCACTGGAGGGCGTCCCGCTCCAGGAAGGCCTGCTGAAGGGGGTGCAGCCGCTCCCCCTCGGCGAGGCCCTCGACCGTGGTGATCTGCCGGCCGTCCTGTGCCACGGCCGGCAGCAGACAGCTGTTGGCGCGCCGCCCGTCGACGAGCACGGTGCACGCGCCGCACTGGCCGTGGTCGCAGCCCTTCTTGGCGCCGGTCAGACCGAGGCGTTCGCGGAGCAGGTCCAGAAGCGTGGTCCGGTGGTCGACGGTCAGCGTCTGCGTCACTCCGTTGATGTGCAGCACCAGCGAGGACTGTGAGCCGTCCGCCGACGGCGCACCGCCGGGCTCCGGCGGATGATGGGTGGACTCCACTCGCTCATGCCTTTCCGATCCGGGCCGCGGGGGCGGCTGCCGTGCGCCTGGGCCATGTCCTGCGCCGTGACCGTGCGGGCCCCGTCGCCTCAGAAGTACCGGTGATCGCTAACGGGTCTCCAGCCGCAACTCGACTTCCTTTTCCTGGTCACCGGCGGCCGTCCCGAGGACGTGCACGGCGAACGCGGACTCCAGGCCCTTGCACAGCTGGTCGACCGCCCAGTAGCCGCCCTGGAGGCTGACCATGACGGGCGCGGTCAGCCGGCGGGGCTCGGCCGCGGCCTTGCGCTCACTCACGTCGAAGGTCGAGGTCCATACGGTCGACCCCGCCCCGGCCACCTCCTCGGGCACATCGTCCGCCGCCCGGTCGGAGCTGAAGGTGGTACGCAGCGCGCTGAAGACGGCGTGCGCGTCCTGCGTCGCGCAGCTCTCCAGCTCCACCATCACCTCGGCCGATACATGTTCCGCGTGTGACGCCTGATCCGCGCTGTTCACTGTGGGGCCTTCCGTTGTGGACCTTCCTCCGGGGGCTGCACGCTTCCAGGCTCGCCCGGCGGCCCGGTGTGTGCGACCGGAGGCACGAACGAGTGGTTTGAACGGGCGGCACCCGCACGTCAACCGATCGGGAGATTACGCTGTGTAGTCAGCGCGAGCGTTCTGTGATCAGAGCGGTCTCAGGCGCGCAGCGCTCGGCCCTCGCAGCAGCCCTCGTCGAACCAAGCCAGAGGAGCCCTCGTTGACCAGTGCCACGATCGACCAGAAAGCCACCGGCTACACCGTCCGCCATGCGCTCTGTATGGCGCGCGCCTCCGAGCTCGCCTATCAGGACGAGCAGACCATCGAAGCCACGGCCCGGGAGTGGGGCTTCGACCGGGTACGCCATCACCACACCACGTTCCGCCCGCCGTTCCCGCTGGAGGACACCCAGGCGTACACCCTCGGCGGGCACAGCATGATCATCACCAGCTTCCGGGGCACGGAGCCGGTGAAACTGCGCGACTGGCTGTCCGACGCCACCACACCGCCGTGGCCCGGCCCCGGCGGCAAGGGCTATGTCCACTACGGCTTCGGGGAGGCGCTGGAGTCCGTCTGGCCGCAGGTCCGCGCCGCCATCGACGCATTCCGCGACAACCGCCAGACGGTGTGGTTCACCGGCCACAGCCTCGGCGGGGCGCTGGCGATGCTGGCCGGCGCGCGGCTGCATTTCGAGGAGCCGCATGTGACGGCCAACGGTGTCTACACCTTCGGCCAGCCGCGCACCTGCGACCGGCAGCTGTCCAAGGAGTTCAACACGGCCTTCTCCGACCGCATGTACCGCTTCGTCAACAACAACGACATCGTGCCGCAGCTCCCCCCGGAGCCCGCCTTCCACCACGTCTCCGCACTGCGCTACATCGACGCGCAGGGCGCCCTCCACCACACCATGCCGTTGCTGAGCGGCCTGGTGGACCGCGCCCAGGGCCTCACCGCCGATCTGCTCGCGCCCGCCTCCGACGGCGTCCGGGACCACTTCATGGCGGCATACGTCAACGCCTTGGAGAAGAACCAGAACTGACCGGTCGGGGCGGCCGGCAGGACGGGGCCCGGCCGGCGGGCACGGGGCCGGGCCGGCGGGCACCGGTCGGTGGACACCGGGGCGGGCCGGGCCGGCCGCCTCCCGTCCTGGGCGGCCGCTTCCCCGGTCAGACCGGCTGGGTGAGGTTGACCGCGTTGCCGTCCGGGTCCTGGATATGGGCGACCCGCTGCCCCCAGGGCATGTCGGTGGCCGGGCCCCGCACCGTTCCGCCGAGCGGCCCGACCCGGTCCAGAAGCGCATCGACGTCCTGGACGGCGATGCTGAGCAGGATCCGGGTCGGGGTGCCGGTCTCTACGTTCTGGTCCGTCACGATGCCCAGCTCCGAGCCGCCGACCCGCAGCCCGACGAAGAAGACCGGGCCCTCCTCGGGCACCCGGGTGAACTCCTCGGCGCCGACCAGCTCACGGTAGAAGGCCTGGAGCCGGTCGAGGTCAGGGGTGACGATGATCGGCTGGACGGCGGCGGGGGTGGGGGCGGCGGGTGAGGTGGCAGACATGGCGTCCTCCGGGGGTGTGGCCTGTGTGGTCGCTGAGATAGACCGTTCCCGGCCTGCCGATTCATCGGTCGGGGCGGGAGGAATGCATCGGCGGCCGGGGGGGGGAGGGAAGGCACGCCGGTCGGATGGGAGGGAAGCGACCGGCCGGGATGACAGACGGTACGCCGGTCAGGAGGAAGAAGGGGCGTCGGCCGGGGTGACGGGCGGTACGCCGGTCGGGAGGGGAGGAAGGTCATCCGCCGGGTCGAGGGGCCACGAAAGCGGTCGCCGGTGTCGCCGTAGCCGTCGCGGTCGTCGTGACCTCCGCCGTCCCCGCCTCCACCGTCCCCGCGGTCGTCGTCACAACCGCCTCCGCCGTCCCCGCGGCCGTCGTCACCGCCGTCACCGCCGTCCCCCACCGCCCCCGCCATCGCCGCACCCGCCGCCATCGGCACGCTCTCCGTACCCCACGCCCCCACGCTCGCCCTCGCCGTCATGATGACCGCGGTGCGGCCGGGCGGCCGACAGCTCCTCGGCCGCGGCGGAATCCGGCCATGCGCCCGCCCTCCCCGGACCGCTCGCCCCGCCCCTCCCCCTGCCGCTGCCGTGCCCGGCCCCACCGGTCGCCGGTCACGCCCGGACTGCCGCTGAGCTGCCGAAACGGTCCCGACCCGGCATCCACCTCACTGCGCGGGTCCCCGGGCGACGGCGCCCCAGGAGGCGCGACGCCCCCGGACACGCGCCGCTGAGCCGTCCGGCCGCACATCGTTGCCACGGGCATCGACCTGGACGGATCATCCGTACGGAACGCCGTACGCACGTACGGAGGCACGGGATGACCGCACCGGGACGACGCGAGGAGACCACCGTGGAGCCAGCCACCGTCAACGGCCACTGCGCACCGGAATTCGCCGGCGTACGGGACGCGTTCGAGCGGAACTTCAGCGAGCACGGTGACGTCGGCGCGGCGGTCACGGTGACGGTGGACGGCGAGGCGGTGGTGGACCTGTGGGGCGGCCACGCGGACGCGGCCGGGACCCGTCCCTGGGAGCGCGACACACTGGTCAACGTCTACTCGACATCCAAGGGGATGACCGCACTGTGCGCCCATCTCCTCGTGGACCGGGGTGAGTTGAACCTCGATGCGCCGGTGAGCCGGTACTGGCCCGAGTTCGGGCAGGCCGGCAAGGAGGACATACCTGTGCGCTGGCTGCTCAGCCACCGGGCCGGTCTGATCGCACCCCGTGAGCCGCTGCCCGCAGGGCACGCCTATGACTGGGACCGGGTGTGCGCCGTCCTGGCGGCCACCCCCCCGTGGTGGGAGCCGGGCACCGCGCAGGGCTATCACGCGGTGACCTTCGGCTACCTCGTGGGCGAGGTCGTACGGCGGATCACCGGGCAGTCCCTCGGCGCGTTCCTGCACAGCGAGATCACCGGGCCGCTGGGCGCACGGGTGTTCATCGGCACCCCCGCCGAGGAGCACGCCCGCTGCGCCGACATGGTCGGGCAGCTGGACGAGGCGCGTCTCGCCGAGCAGTTCCCCGGTGCGCCGAAGCCGCCGTTCCGGTCGCTCGCCGACCATCCGCTGGCCATCGTGATGCTGGCCCTGACGTACATCCCGACCGGCGATGTCAACAGTGCCGCCTACCGTTCGGCCGAGATCCCGGCGGGCAATGCCCATGCCGGTGCGCACGGGCTGGCCACGGTCTACGGCGCGCTGGCGGCCGGCACGCTCGTCCGGCGCGGCACCCTGGAGGCGATGCGCCGGTCGCAGAGCCGGCCGGGTGAGCGTGATCTGACGATCGACGCGCTCGCCCCGGCGGGGTACGAACACCGCTGGGGCCTGGGCTACATGCTCAACCACCAGGGCCAGGCGGGACCCAATCCCCGGGCGTTCGGACACGGTGGCGCGGGCGGCTCCTTCGCCTTCGCCGATCCGGAGAACCGGCTGTCGTACGCGTACACCATGAACAAGTACGGCGGTGGCACGACGGGACAGGACCCGCGCAACGCCGGGCTGGTCAGGGCGGTGTACCAGGCGTTGGGGCAGAACCGGAGCTGAGACCGGGCGCGGGTGCTGTCCCTCCGGTCAGGACCGGAGGGACAGCACCCGGTCGTACGAGGCCACGACGACGGCACGGTCGCTCATCGGGCCGTCGCGAGGCCGTTGAGCAGATGGCCGAGCTCGGTCGGCGCCTGGAGGTGGGCCAGGTGACCCTGACCGTGAAGTACGTGGACCTCGGCACGGGTGACGTGCTGCCGGACGTCGTCGAACGACGTGCCGTAGGGGGCCGTTCCGTGATTGCACTGGCCGATGATCAGGTCGACACGGTCCGCCCGACGTGCCATCTCGTCGGGTGGCGGCGCCGCGTTGAGCGCGGCGAGCTCGGCGTACGCCGGCCTGCTCAAGCGCTGCAAGTCCGCCCATCCTTGACGGTCGGCCCGCAGGGTCTCGATATGCGCCGCGTCGAGGCCGGCTATCTCCCGGTTCACGATCTCGACGGTGGCCTCCCAGTCCGCCTTCTCTTCGGCGGCCTTCAGCTCCGGCAGCACGTGCCTGCCGAACGGTCGCATCACCGGCTCGTAGGCAATCACCTGGCGCAGTGAGCGATCGTTGGCGGCCAGCAACGCGATCAAGCCGCCGTAGCTCCAGCCGAAGAGCGCCTGTGTGCCGGCGAACTCGTCGAGGATCAGGCCGAGGTCCTCGACCTCCGTTCGCAGCGAGTAGCCGCCGGTCAGCGGCCCCGAGGGGGTACGGCCCCGGCGGTTGACGACCGCCACCGACGGCCAGGCGTCAATGGCGGTCGCCACGTGACGCCACGCGCGGGCGTCGCTCATCGCGCCCGGGACGACGACGAGGCCCGGAGCATCCGGCTCCCCGTACACCTCGACCGTGACCCAACTGCCGCCACCGACCGGCCACTTCTTCTGAATCGTTTGCTCCATAAAAGGATTATGAAGCAAGCGCTCTACAATGCAAGGGTGTCCCAACAACAACGCACCCGTGGACGACCACGAGCCTTCGACCGCGACCGCGCGGTCCTCGACGCCGCCCGCCTCTTCTGGCGGCGCGGCTACTCCGGGACGTCGACCCGCGACCTCACCGCGGCCCTCGGACTCTCGACCTCCAGCCTCTACGCCGCCTTCGGCAGCAAGGCCGGGCTGTTCGAGGAAGCGGTGCGGACCTACGCCGAGCGCTACCGGGAGATCTACCGGCAGGCGGTCGCCGAGAAGGATCTCCGGACCGTCATCGACCGCCTCCTCATCGACTCGGTGCACGAGTTCACCCGGCCAAGTGACGTCCATCCAGGCTGCCTTCTCAGCAGTGCCGCGATGACCGACAGCACGAGCACGCTCGACACCAGCGCCTACTACGCCGAACTGCACGGCTGGAACGAGCGGGCCCTCCTCGCACGCATCGAGCGAGCGGTCCAGGACGGGGAACTCGCCGCCGGGACCGACGCGGCGGCCCTGACCGGACTCGTCCAGTCCGTCGTGCACGGACTGTCCGTGCGCGCCAACCTCGGCGCGACCCACGAGGACCTGATGGCGACGGCACGGCTCGCCCACGAGCTGCTCTGCCGGCACCTCACCGCATCAACGCCCTGAGCGCCAACAACTGGGTCTGTCCCTCCTGATCATGATCGGAGAGACGGGACCCGGGGCGCGGACGGGTCCAGGTGGCGGTGCCGGGCGGCGGCCACCCGGGGCCGCCGGGTTCCGGTGCCGGCATCGTGCCTGGTCACGAGCCCTGCGGCGGCTCGTGCGCGGCCCGGAAATCTGGCCCCGCCATCCCCGTGACCGAGCGCAATAATGGGAGGTGCGGCATGCATCCGGTCCTGGCGGGAGCGCCGTGGCCCGGGGAAAGGGTGTGGTGATCATGGAACGGGACACCGAGACGGTTCACGAGGCGTATGCGTTCGTCTGTCTGCACTGCGGACACGGCTGGGAAGAGGAGTACGAGATCCGGCACACCACGGATCTGGCCGGCCACCGGCGCGCCGACTACTTCACCCGGGGCGTCCGCGTCGCCTCCCCGCTGACCCGTGCCGACTGCCCCTCCTGCAATCGCGGCCCGATCCGGATCCTGCGCCCCGGCCGGGTGAACTCGACCCGCCCCTATCTCGCCTGATTTCCTTCCTGGTGAGCTGACACAACATCACCATCCGGTGTACAGCAGGTGGTTGAGCAGGAGGGCGAGTACCGCCTGGGCAGTCAGCCATGCCCGCCGGCGGGCCGCGGGCAGCAGCGCGCAGGCGGCCGGTAGCCAGGCGGCGAACGGCAGCCAGATCCGTTCGGTCTCCGCCTTGCTCATCCCGGAGAGGTCGGCAACGAGCAGGGCGAACAGCGCGGCCAGTACGAGGACGACCAGCCGGTCGGCGGGATCCCGCAGCGGCCCGGCGGACGGGCGGAGGCCGCGCCCGGCGGCGGGGGCGGCCGCGAGCACGCGGCGCAGCGCGGCCACCGTCGCGGGCCCGATGATCAGGACGGTGCAGGCGAGATTGCCCCACACCCAGTACGCGTACGGGCGGACCGCGGCGGCGCCCTGGTAGTAGCGCTCGACCAGGAGGAGGTACCCCTCCCACCACGAGAAGCCGGCCAGGGTGAAGGCGACGGCGACGGCCGCCGCCCCGGCCGCCACGAGGGGCAGCGGGCGCACGGTCCGGGCGAGCACCAACACCGCAGCGGCGATCAGCGCGATCAGGGTGAGCCCGTAGGAGAGATAGCAGGTCAGGCCGAAGAGGAGCCCGGAGGCCAGGGCGGCGACGGCCGGAATGGGGGCACCTCGCCGCGGTAGCTGGGAGGTGCCGTGGGTGGCGGCGACGGCGAGCAGCGCCAGCGACCAGGCGGCGACGGCCGCGAAATAGCCGTCCGCCGAGGTGCCCACCCAGACCGCCGACGGGACCAGGACGAGGAACGGGGCGGCCCGGCGGGCGATCGGCTCACCGGCGAGCGCCCGCACCGCGATCAGCACCGCGGCCACGGCGGACGTGCCGACGGTCAGACACCAGAGGCCGGCCCAGCCGCCCCCGCCCAGCCCGATGCGGTCGAGACCGACGAAGGTGAGCACGGCGGCCGGCGGATGCCCGGCGACATGGGCGGGCCAGTGGTCCGGGGCATTGTTGAGGATGTGGTGGGCGAAGTCGCGCAGCGCCGGCCCGAGGTCGTCGAAGCGGTCGATGACGGTCAGGTACTCGTAGGCGGTGGTGAGCCGGCCGGCTATCCCCGTCCGCCAGCCGTCGATCATCGCCAGCGCCCCGGTCCAGGCCAGGGCACCCGCCCAGCCCAGAACGACGAGACGCCGCCAGGGCAACCGGGCGGCGAGCGGCGGCCCGTGGACGATCACGAGGACGGCGATCACGACCGCGGCGGGGGTGCCCGGCCCCAGATGCGGGGACCACGAGGCGTACAGCGGGGGCCAGTTGACATGCAGGCTGCCGTTGACGCGCTCGATGACGGTACCGACGACGGCAGCGGCCACCACGAGCAGCGCACCGGCCGCGGCCGCCACCGTGTCGAGGCGGCGCGCGGCGCGTTCTTCCGAGGTCACACGGGGGGTCTCACAGGAGGTCACGCCCGCACGCTAGGCGCCTGAGGGCGGCAGCGGGCGGGCGGCGGCGGGGGCGTCATCGATCCGTCAGATTCGGCGGACGGGGTGTCCCGTCGTGCGGGATCCGGCTCCGCCTCAGTCGAGACAGAACTCGTTGCCCTCGATGTCCTGCATCACGATGCACGACTCGTTGACGCCATCGGCACGCAGTACCTGCACGCATACCGCGCCGAGCGCGACCAGTCGTGCGCACTCGGCCTCCAGTGCGGCGAGGCGCTCTTCCCCCACGAGACCGGTGCCGGCCCGCACGTCGAGATGAACCCGGTTCTTGACGACCTTGCCTTCGGGAACGCGCTGGAAGAACAGTCGCGGGCCCACACCTGAGGGATCGACGCAGGCAAACGCCGAACCCTGGCGCTCAGACGGGAGCGAGCGGTCAAAATCGTCCCACGTGGCGAACCCCTCCGGCGGCGGCGGTACGACGTACCCCAACACCTCGCACCAGAAGCGAGCGACGCGCTCGGGTTCTGCGCAGTCGAAGGTGACTTGGAACTGCTTGATCGACGCCATCGGCACACCATAGCGGCGCGTGCTGTTCACCGGTGCCCTGGGGCGTCATCGCCGCGCGGGCCGAGGTCTCGCGACCCCGCCGCCGCGCCGCAGCGCCACGAAGCAACGCCCGGTGCCCGGGGCCCCGTTGGCCGGGTGTGGGGCGGTCCACTGTTCGGTGGGGGTCCAGGCGGTGGCGGAGGCATGGCGGAGGAGGGCGGGGGTGCCGACGCGGGCCCAGGGGAAGGGGGCGTCCAGGGGGTGGTGGGTGGGGGAGCCGCTCTCGACCCGGACCTGGACCCGTTCGTCGATGTCTGCCGGGGTGGTCTCCACGATGAGCAGTCCGTGCGGGGCGAGCAGTTGGGCGGTGCGGGTGAGAAGGGCGGGTGGGTCGCCGCCGATGCCGATGTTGCCGTCCAGGAGCAGGGCGGTGTCCCATGTCCCCTCTCCCGGGAGGGAGTCGAAGACCGAGCGGTGCAGTGCGCTGCCGCCGATGGAGGTGGTGCGGGCCACCGCGGCGGCGCTGACGTCGATGCCCAGGGCCCGCCGGCCCTGCGCGGCGAGCGCGGCGACCAGCCGGCCGGGTCCGCAGCCGATGTCGAGGACGCTGCCGGCGCAGCGGCGCAGCGCCGACAGATCGGCGGCGTCCGCTCCCGCGCACCAGCGTTCGACCTCCAGGGGCAGCAGCCAGCCGTCACTGCGGCGCAGGAAGAGCGGGCCGCGGCCGCTGCGCAGCGCGTCGGCGTACGGGTCCGCGCCCCAGGAGAGGGTGTCGCGCCGGTCGGGGTGTGCCGTGGGCGGCACGGTGGTGCTCATCGTGCGGTGACCGGGGTCAGCCGGGCCAGGGTGGCGGCGAAGCGGCCGGCGGGCGCGGCGGCCGCGACATGGTGCGCATCGTCCGCGGTGTCGACATCGCGCAGCGGCGGCAGGGACCGCACCCGGAGTCCGGCCGCGGTCAGCCGGGCGCGCTGGGCGGCGCCGGTGCGGTCGGTGGACATGGGTATGCCGCGCAGCAGCCGGGGGTCGGGGGTGGCCAGGCCGAGCGCCCAGAAGCCGCCGTCCTCGGCCGGCCCGAACCAGGCGTCGCAGCCGTCCCAGGCTCCGGCCTCCAGTGCCGGGGCGAGGAGTTGCGGGGTGATCTGGGGGGTGTCCATGCCGATGAGCAGGGTCGGGCCCCTGCTGTCGGCGAAGGCCGCGGCGAGCCGCTCATCGAGGCCGCCGGGGCACTGCGGCCGGACCTCGAAGCCGGCCGGCAGCCGGCTTCCGGGGCGGCCGTCGAGGACGAGCACCCGCCGCCGGGCGGGCATGGCGCGTACGGCCTGGAGGGTGTCGTACAGCGCGGCCTCGGCCAACTGAGCGGCCTCGTCCGGGGTGTAGGGCGGGGTGAGCCGGGTCTTGACCCGGCCGGGGACCGGTTCCTTGGCGATGACCAGGAGCGTGGTGGGACCGGTCGGCGCCGGAGGGGCTGTGCGAAGGGTCATCGGGCCGTCTCCTCCGTAGCGGGTGCGAGCGGCGGCTGCTGGAGGACAGCGCGCATATCGCGCACCGCGTGCCAGGTGCCGCGCCAGGTGCCGGTGACCTTCGAACGGCCGGTGCGCGGCCGGTAGGGCACCTCGCGCTCCTCGACGCGCCAGCCGGCGTCGGCGGCCCGGACGACCATCTGGAGGGGGTAGCCGCTGCGGCGGTCGGTGAGGCCGAGTCCGAGCAGCGCGGTGCGCCGGGCGGCGCGCAGCGGGCCGAGGTCGTGCAGGCGCAGTCCGGTGCGGCGGCGCAGCATCCGGGCCAGCACGGCGTTGCCGGCCCGCGCGTGGGGCGGCCAGGCGCCACGGCCCTGGGGCCGGCGGCGGCCCAGCACCAGATCGCTGGTGCCGTCCCGGACCGCGTCGGCGAAGGGGGTGAGGAGGGCGGGGTCGAGGGAGGCGTCGCAGTCGCAGAAGCAGACGATGTCCGCGTCGGCGGCGAGCAGTCCGGTGTGGCAGGCGGCGCCGAAACCGCGGCGCGGCTCGTGCACCACGGTGGCGCCCAGACCGCGGGCCGTCTCGGCGGAGCCGTCGGTGGAGCCGTTGTCGACGACGATCGCCCGCCAGCCGGCCGGGATGCGGGCCAGCACCCAGGGCAGCGCGGCGGCTTCGTCGAGACAGGGCAGTACGACGTCCACCGGGGCGGGCCGGGGGACGGGGGGTGGGAAGTGGGTCACGCGTTCACCTGCGTCTCAGAGGCGGGCAAGGGGTGTTGAGGGGTTTGCCGGCACGGGCGGCGGCCGGGAGGGCGTGCGGGTCATCCCGCCGGGGCCGCCCGCATGCCCTGGCGGGCGAACTCCGTCATCCCCGCCGCGAATCCGGTGGCCGCGCGCCAGCCGAGGTCCTCGGCGATCCGCTGCGAGGACGCGGTGATGTGCCGTACGTCGCCGAGGCGGTACTCCCCCGTCACCACGGGCGCCGGACCGCCGCACGCCTCGGCCAGGGTCCGCGCCATCTCGCCGACGGTATGCGGCACTCCGCTGCCCGTGTTGTAGACGGTCAGGGCGCCCGCCGGCCGGTCCGGCAGGGCTTCCAGCGCCACGACGTTGGCCGCCGCGACATCCCGCACATGGACGAAGTCCCGCCGCTGGCCGCCGTCCTCGTAGACCGTCGGCGACTGACCGCGGGCCAGCGCCGAGCGGAAGAACGAGGCGACCCCGGCGTACGGGGTGTCGCGCGGCATCCCGGGCCCGTAGACGTTGTGGTAGCGCAGCGCGACGGCCCGGCCGCCGGTGGCGCGTGCCCAGGAAGCGGCCAGATGTTCCTGGGTGAGCTTGGTGGCCGCGTAGACGTTGCGCGGGTCGGTGGGGGCGTCCTCGCCGACCGTGCCGGGCCGCAACTCCGCGCCGCAGTGCGGACAGCGGGGTTCGAACCGCCCGGCGTCCAGCTCGGCCACCGCCCGCGGACCGGGCCGCACCACCCCGTGGCGGGCACAGGTGTAGCGCCCCTCTCCGTAGACCACCATCGACCCGGCGAGGACCAACTGCCGCACCCCGGCCGCGGCCATCGCGGCCAGCAGCACCGCCGTGCCCAGGTCGTTGCAGCCCACGTAGTCGGGCGCATCGGCGAAGTCCTTGCCGAGGCCCACCATCGCCGCCTGGTGACAGACCGTGTGGACGCCCCGCAGGGCGGCGTCGACGGCCGTCCGGTCCCGTATGTCGGCGACGATGCGTCGCTCCCCCGGGCGCGGGGGCGGGGGTTCGGGGTGTGCCGAGGGCAGCAGCGCATCGAGGACGACGGGTTCGTGCCCGCGCGCCAGGAGCGCCTCGACGACCTGCGATCCGATGAATCCGGCGCCGCCGGTGACCAGTACACGCATGCCGGTGACGCTAGGGGCGAGAGCGCTTTCCGGCCCGTGTCCGGGACGTCGCGTCATGGGTCCGTAAGATCCGCGGCCCGTCCGGCGGGGGTGCTTTCCGACCGTTGCGGGCCACTGCGATTCGGTAACAGCACGCATTCAAGGTATTTCGGTACGGCATATGTTGCCTATGCTCAGGTCGGGGGCCGGGGGCCGCTTTCGGACATTCCGACGGCCGACGGCCCTCTTGCCCGATCACTTCATCTGAGACCGCCGGAGAACACCTTGGCCGTGGAGAAGGGGGAGCAGCGGACCGGCTCCCGTGCGCTGGCCGTGCTCCCGTACGCGGTCATGACCGTGGTCACCACGGTCGATCTCACCGCGGGCCCGGGGGTCGGCTTTCTGCCACTGGTGTCACTGGGCCCGGCGTTCGCGGGGCTGGTCGGCGGCTGGCGGCGGACGGCGGTGGCCGGTCTGACGGCGTTCGTGCTCTGCCTCGGTCTGGGCGTCCACAGCGGGCTGTTCGAGAGCCGGCGCGGCCTGACCGCCCTGCTGTCGGTGGCCGGGGTGACCGCGGCCGGGGTGGCCGCCGCGGTGATGCGGCAGCGGCGGGAGGCCGAACTGGCCAGCGTCCGCTCGATCGCCGAGGTCGCCCAGCGGGTGCTGCTGCGCCCGGTGCCGCGGGGCGCGGGCCCGCTGCGGATCGCGGTCTCGTACACCTCGGCGGTGGCCGAGGCCCGGATAGGCGGTGATCTGTACGAGGTGGTGACCTCGCCCGCCGGGGTGCGGATCATCGTCGGCGATGTGCAGGGCAAGGGCCTGGAGGCGGTGGAGAGCGCGGCGGTGGTGCTGGGGGCGTTCCGGGAGGCGGCGCATGACGAACCGGATCTGCCGGCCGTCGGCGAGCGGGTCGAACGGGCGCTGAACCGCCATCTGTCCGGCGAACGGTTCGTCACGGCGGTGCTCGCCGAGATCGGTGACGGTCCGCGGGCCACCCTGCTGAACTTCGGCCATCCGGCGCCGCTGGTCGTCCGCCCCGACGGCACGGTCGGCTTCGCGTCCCCGCCCGACCGCGCCCTGCCGCTCGGTCTCACCCTGCACGGCGGCGCCGCCCCGGCCCCCTACGAGGTGCCGTTCACCCCCGGCGACCAGCTGCTCTTCTACACCGACGGCGTCACCGAGGCCCGCGACGCGGCGGACCGCTTCTACCCCCTCGACGAACGCGCCGCGCTGCTCAAGGACCCCGACCCGGAGGCCGCGCTGCGCTCGGTGCGCGAGGACCTGGTCGAGCATGTCGAGGGGCCGCTGCACGATGACGCGGCGATGCTGCTGGTCCGCTACCGGCAGAGCCGGTGAACGGCCTTCATGTCAGCGGCAGCCCCGTGTAGTTCTCCGCCAGCTCCGCGGCGGCGTGCGGCGAACCCGCGATCCGGTCGAGCTGGGACAGCTGAAGCCGGGCGTCGAACGGGCTCTGGTCCGGGGCGGTGTGCAGGGTCGTCGTCATGAAGGCCGAGAAGTGTTCGGCGCGCCAGACCCGGCGCAGACAGGTGTCGGAGTAGGCGTCGAGCAGTTCCGTGGAGCCGGTGCGGTGCAGCCGGTCGAGGGCGCGGGCCAGGACGGTGACATCGGCGACGGCCAGGTTGAGCCCCTTGGCCCCGGTGGGCGGCACGATGTGCGCCGCGTCGCCGGCCAGCAGGACCCGCCCGTACCGCATCGGTTCGGTGACCGAACTCCGCATCGGCAGGACGGCCTTGGCGGTGAGCGGCCCGCGCGCCGGCTTCCAGGGGCCGTCGATCGCGCCGCGGGCCTCCAGTTCGTCCCAGATGCGGTCGTCGGGCCAGTCGGCGGGATCGGTGCCGTTGGGGACCTGGAGGTAGAGCCGGCTGACGGTCGGCGTACGCATGCTGAACAGGGCGAAGCCGCGTGCGGAGTGAGCGTAGATCAACTCGTCGTGGGAGGGCGGGACCTCGGCGAGCACCCCGAGCCAGGAGTAGGGGTAGCTGCGGGTGTACGTACGGCGGACGCCCTCCGGTACGGCCTCCCGGGCGACACCGTGGAAACCGTCGCAGCCCACGACGTAGTCGCAGGTCAGGGTCTGCTCGCGGTCCTGGTGGCGGTAGCGGACGGCGGGCCGGCCGGTGTCCGCGCCCGTCACGGCGAGTGCCCGCGCCCCGAACAGCAGCGGTGGCCCGTCCGCGAGCTGGAGGGCGATCAGGTCCTTCACCACTTCCGTCTGGGCGTAGACCATGACCCGGCGGCCGCCGGTCAGTGCGGGGAAGTCGAGGCGGTGGGCGCGCTGGTTCCAGCGCAGTTCGATGCCGTCGTGGACCAGGCCCTCCCGGTCCATCCGTTCTCCCGCCCCGCAGGCGCGCAGCACGTCGACGGTGCCCTGTTCCAGGATGCCCGCGCGCTGGCGCCGTTCGACATAGGAGCGGTCGCGGCTCTCCAGGACGACGCAGTCGATTCCGGAGCGGTGCAGCAGCCGGGCGAGCAGCAGCCCGGCCGGGCCGCCGCCGATGATGCCGACCGTGGTGTGGCGGGGGTGGGTCACTGCGCCGTTCCTTCCGCGGGGTGGGGTGCGGGTGCGCCGGGGCCGGGGGCCGCGGCCGGGGAGCCGTGGTGCGGGTGTGTCGCGAGGTGGCCGAGGAGGGCGTCCCGCACCGGGTCGGGGCGTTCCACGTTGGCGAGATGGGCGGCGCCGCACAGTTCCAGCAGGCGGGCGTCCGTGATGCCGTCGGCGAGTTCGCGGCCGTGGGCGGGCGGGGTGGCGGGGTCGTCGCGGCCCGCGACGACGAGCGTGGGGGCGGTGATCCGGGCCAGACCGGCGCGCAGATCGTAAGCGGCGAGGGCGTCGCAGCAGGCCGCGTAGCCGGCGGGTGTCACCGACCGGCGCACCGCCGCGACCAGCGTCCGGGCCTGCGGGGAGCCGGCGAAGGCCGGGGTGAACCAGCGGCTCGCGGCGGCGTCGGCGACCGGGCCGAGGCCCGCTTCCCGTACCAGCGCGGCCCGTTCGTGCCAGCCCGCCGGCTCGCCGAACCGTGCGGAGGAGCAGAGCAGGGCGAGCGAGGCGATCCGCTCGGGGTGGTCGGCGGCGAGCCAGGCCCCGACGGCGCCGCCGAGCGAGATCCCGGCGTAGGCGAACCGGTCGATACCGAGGGCGTCGGCGAGGCCGAGCACCAGCCGGGCCAGGCCGGGAACGGTGGTGGTGGGGGCGGACCCGGGCCCCAGGACCCCGGCGGGCGTGCCGCCGTGGCCGGGCAGGTCCCAGCGGATGACGCGGTGGTGCCGTGCCAGGGACGGGAGTTGGGGGTCCCAGACGGCGAGCGAGGTGCCGAGCGAGGGGCCCAGGAGGAGCGGCGGGGCGTCTTCGGGACCGTCCGCGGTGTGGTGCGGGAGCGGGGTGGCGGGCGGGTGGGTCATGCGTACTCCTGAGGGTGGTGCTCGGTGCGTTCCAGTGCACGGTCCACGAGGGCGCCGGCGGAGCCCAGGTAGCCGGTGGGGTCGAGGAGTTGACGCAGCCGCGACGGGGGCAGGGCCGGGGCCTCACGCGGGGTGGCCGGGCCGCCGGGTGGCGCGGGCCGGTCCTCGTCACGGGCCGTGGGCGGAACCTTGTCGCGGGCCGTGGGCGGAGCCTCGTGCAGCACCTCGTCCAGCGCCGCCGGCAGCGCGATGCCCCGCTCCGCGGTGCGCCGGGCCACCGTGTCCAGGAGGCGACGGGCCTCGGCGCGGCCGGTCAGCGCGGTGAGGGCGGCGACCAGGCGTTCGGTGACGATCAGACCGCCGGTCGCGTCGAGGTTCTGCCGCATACGGTGCGGGTGGACGCGCAGCTCCGCGGTCAGTACGGCGGCGTCCCGGGCCGCGCCGCCGGTCAGCCGCAGGGCGTCGCGCAGCGGCTGCCATTCGGCGTGCCAGGCGCCGGCCGGGCGTTCGTCCTCGGCGGCCAGCGAGCCGTACAGCACCGCGGCGAGCCCCGGGACCTGCCGGGCGGCGGCCGCGATGAGCGTGGCACGGACCGGGTTGGTCTTGTGCGGCATGGCGGAGGAGCCGCCGCCGCTGCCCTCGGTGAGCTCGCCGAGCTCCGTGCGGGAGAGGGTGAGGACATCGGCGGCCACCTTGCCGAGGGCGCCCGCGGTGAAGGCCAGCGCTCCGGCGAGATCCGCGACCGGGGTGCGCAGGGTGTGCCAGGGCAGGGCCGGTGCGGCGAGTCCGGTCTCGGCGGCGTAGCGGGCCAGGAGCCGGCTTCCCAGGTCGGGAGTGGGTGACGCGCCGTCGGCCACCGCGTAGGCGTGGAAGGCCGCGAGGGTGCCGGCCGCGCCGCCCAGTTGCACCGGCAGCGCGGCCCGTACGGACGCCAGCCGGTCATGGGCGTCGAGCACCAGGCCGCGCCAGCCCGCGACCTTGAGGCCGAAGGTGGTCGGCACCGCGTGCTGGGTGAGGGTGCGACCCGCCATGGGGGTGTCGCGGTGCTCGGCGGCGGTACGGCGCAGCGCGGCGGCGGTGCGGGTGAGGTCCGGCAGCACGGTGTCCAGGGCGCGGGCGCAGACCAGCATCGTGGCGGTGTCCAGGATGTCCTGGCTGGTGGCGCCCCGGTGGACGTAGGCGGCGGCCTCGGGGTCGCGGGCGGCGACGGCGGCCGTCAGGTCGGCGACGAGCGGGACCACGGGGTTGCCCGCGGCACGGGCGCGCAGGGCGAGGTCCCGGGGGTCGTAGCGGTGGGTCTCGGCGGCCGCGGCGGTGACGGCGGCGGCCGCCGGCTCCGGTGCGAGTCCCAGGGCCGCCTGGGCACGCGTCAGCGCGGCCTCGGCGTCGAGCAGGGCCCGCAGATATCCGGCGTCACCGGTGGCGGCGGCCACGGCGGAGCCGGCCCAGGACGGCGCGAGCAGGCCCAAGTCGGCCGTATCGTCTGGCGGTTGGGCCGCCGGGTCCGGTGCGCTCCACGGCAGGTCATCGGTAGGCAAGGAAGACCGTCTCCTCGTGTGTGCCGTCCGCCGACCGCTGGAGCCGGATGTCGAAGCGGTACCGGCCGGGCCCGTCGGGGCGGGCGAGCAGGGTGTCCGCGCGCTCCGCTGGCAGCCGCGCGAGCAGCGGGTCGGTGGGCCGGTCCGCCGGGTGCCCGGGGAAGTAGACGCGGGTGAACAGGTGGTGGAGCAGGCCGCGGGCGAAGAGGCACACGGCGAGGTAGGGCGCGGCGTCCGGGCGCCCGGCGGGGGCGGTGGCCGGCCGGGTGTGGACGGCATAGCGCCCGTCGGCGTCGGTGGGGACCCGGCCGAAGCCGGTGAAGTCCACCCCGTTGCGGCCGAGGGCCGCGCCGGTGGCCGGGTCCCGGCGCAGCGAACCGGGCGCGCCCGTACGGCCGCCGTCCGGGCCCGCCTGCCAGAACTCCAGCAGCGCGTCCGGCACCGGGGCGCCCTCCCCGTCCCGTACGCAGCCGTGCACGGTGACCGTGCCGGGGTGGCCGGCCGGGGCGATCTGGCCGCCACCGGGGAACGGGAGGGCGTAGCCGTAGAAGGGGCCGATGGTCTGGGCGGGGGTCGGGGCGAGCGGCCCGGCCGGGGCACCGGCCGCGGCGCAGGACCGGTCGTGGCGGGGGGTGGCGCGGGGCATCAGCGGCCCTCCTCGATCCAGGTGGCGGACGGGCCGTCCAGGACCACGTCCCAGCGGTAGCCCAAGGACCTTTCGGGGACGGTCAGTTCGTGATCGTAGGTGGCCACCAGGCGGGCGCGGGCCGTGGGGTCGGTGACCGAGGCGAGGATCGGGTCGTAGGGGAAGAGCGGGTCGCCGGGGAAGTACATCTGGGTGATCAGCCGCTGGGTGAAGGCCGATCCGAAGAGCGAGAAGTGGATATGGGCCGGGCGCCAGGCGTTGTGGTGGTTGCGCCAGGGGTAGGCGCCGGGCTTGACGGTGGTGAACGCGTACCGGCCCGCGGCATCGGTCAGACAGCGGCCGACTCCGGTGAAGTGCGGGTCGAGCGGGGCCGGATGCCGGTCCCGCCGGTGGGCGTACCGGCCGGCGGCGTTGGCCTGCCAGATCTCGACGAGCTGGCCGCGTACGGGGCGGCCGGTGCGGTCCAGGACGCGGCCGGTGACGGTGATGCGTTCGCCGAGCGGTTCGCCGGTGTGCTGCCGGGTGAGGTCGGCGTCCAGGTCGGTGACGTCCGTGACACCGAAGACGGGGCCGCCGAGCTCCACGGCCTCCGGGTCGGCGAGGTGGTCGATCTCCACCGGCGGGTGGCGGGGGTGGCGGGCGGTGCTGCTGCGGTAGGGGGTGAAGTCCCGGGCGGGGTGGTCCGGGGCCGGTGTGCCCGCCGCCCGGTCGCGTTCGGCGGCGGTGTGCCGGGCGGCGATCTCCCGGCTGATCTCGGCTTGGGTGGGGAGCGGCGGGGCGGCGGGCGCCGGCCGGGGCGGGGGTGCGGCGACGGACACGGACGCCGGGGCGGGAGCGCCGTCGGACGGGGTGGGCGGGGTGGACGGCGTCAGGGCCATGGGGGTATCTCCCGGCGGTGGGGGGCTCGGTGGGGGTCCGGCGGGGCGGGCGGACGGGGACGGCGGCGTGGCGGGGCGTACGGGGCGGTCCCCGTGGCCCCGGGGCGGCGGGGACGCGGCGGCGGGCCCGGAGACGTCCCCGGGCGGCCGGTGCGCATCAGGCGTCCGTCCCGGAGCGGTGCGGTGGTTCGTCCGCGGCTGCCGCCTTCAGGGCCCGCAGGGCGGCGAGTTCGGCGGTGGTGGGCGGGGCGGTGACACCGATCCGGTCGGCCTCCCTGAGGTCCCAGCCGGTGGCCGCCCGGACTTGATCGACCGTCACTCCCGGATGCAGCTCGGTGAGGACGAGTTCCGCGGTGTCCGGGTCGGGACGCAGGACGCCGAGGTCGGTGATGACCGCCGTCGGACCGGCGCCGGGCAGTCCGAGCGCCGCCCGGTCGCCGGGGCCGGCGCCGTGACCGAGGGTGGTCACGAAGTCCAGCGTCCCGACGAAGTTGCGGCGGCGGTGCCGCAGGACCATCAGCACCTGCCCGCAGTTGGCGGCGATCTCGGGGGCGCCACCCGCACCGGGCAGCCGTCCTTCGGGCCGGCCGGGGCCCCGGTCGACGACGGTGGTGTTGATATTGGCGAACCGGTCGACCTGTGCGGCACCGAGGAAGCCGACATCGATCCGGCCGCCCTGTAGCCAGTAGTTGAACATCTCCGGCACCGACACCACCGAGTCCGCGGTGTCGGCCAGCTCGCCGTCCCCGATGGACAGCGGCAGCCGGGTCGGCTTGGAGCCGAGGGTGCCGGACTCGTAGACCAGCACCAGATCCGGATTGACCGTACGGCGGGCGAGGTTGGCGGCCGTACTGGGCAGCCCGATACCGACGAAGCAGGACCGCGCCCCCGCGAGCGCACGGGCGGCGTTGACCTCCATCAGCTCGTCGGGGGTGCAGTCGGGGGCGGCCTCGGGGACGGTCTCGGGGGTGGTCTCGGGGCCGCGCTCCGGAGTGTCGGCCGGAACGGCGCCGGCACCCCCGTCCCCGGCCCCGGCCCCGCCCGCGCCCCCGTCCCCCGCGGCCGCTCCCCGCACCCCGTTCCCCTCCCCGCGCACACACTCCGCCAGCCACCGCCCGAACGCCGCCCGGTCGCGTGCGATGCCGTCCCACTCCCGGTAGTAGGCGTTGTCCCGGACCGAATAGCCGGCCGCGTACGAGGGATGGGCGCCGCCGGGGACGAGCGCGACCGCGTCGACGACCCAGGTGGGCAGGACGACGGAGCCGGGGCGCGGTTCCAGGGCGTCGACGATCTCCTCGACGGTCACCAGGACGCGCCGGGCGGCGAGGGCCGCCTCCTTCTGCACCCCGGTCAGGCCCCACAGCTGGACGTTGCCGGCCCGGTCGGCCTGCTGCGCGTGGATGACCGTGACATCCGGGTTGAGGGCGGCGACGGCGGCCAGTTCCTCACCGGTGAACGGGCAGACGACGGTGGAGACCGTGGGCGTACGGGCCGGGATGTCGCTGCCCCGGTAGCCGCGGAGCACCGCGAATGGGAGCCGGGCCGCGCCCGCGGCGTAGCGGTTGGCCATCCCGGCGTGACTGTGCTCGTCGATCTCCAGCGGGGCGGGCCAGCCGTGCTCGACCGCGTCCCGGAAGCGGTGCAGCGAACCGACGCCCGGGTTGCCGCCCCAGGAGAAGACCAGCTTCCGGGCCGCGCCCGCGCCGATCAGCTGGTCGTAGACGACATCAGGGGTCATCCGGGCGAGCGTGAGGTCCTTGATGCCCTGCCGGATGATCTCGTGCGCGGCGGCGAACGGGATGAGGTGGGTGAACCCCTCCAGCGCCACGGTGTCGCCGTCATGGATCAGCTCCGCGACGGCCTCGTGCAGGGAACGGATGTCGGCCATGTCCTCACCCTCGGGTCATCCCGGGCCGGGCCTCAAGGACCGCCCCGCAGCAGGTTGTTCGCACAGTGAACTTAAGTTCATAATGCCGTCGTCCCGAGTTTGGCCCCGGCCCCCGGCCCTGTCAACGGTGCGCCGGGTACGGTTCCGACGAGATCGACGCACCAGGGAGAGGCCATGACCCACCCCGCCGCCACCGCCCCGTCAGCGCCGCCGCCACCGGAGGCGGTGGGGCCGCTGATGCGCAGCCTGTCCGTGCTGCGGGAGCTGGCGGCCGGTGGCGGCCGGCGGTCCGTCGGCGATCTGGTGCGCGACACCGGCCTCGCCCGCTCGACCGTGGACCGGGTGCTGAGCACCCTCACCCGGCTCGGCTACGTACGGACCGAGGGCCGGGACGCGGTGCTCGCACCGCGTCTGCTGGAGCTGGGCAACGCCTACCTCGCCGCCTCCGAACTCCCCGACCGGCTCGGCCCGCTCGCCGACCGGCTGGCCGATGAGCTGGACGAGTCGGTGTCGCTGGCGGTGCCGGACGGCGACGGGGTGCGCTTCGTCCACCAGGCGACCCGCCGCCGCGCCATGTCGCTGGCTTTCCGCATCGGCGATCTGCTGCCCGCCGAACGGGGCGCGCCGGGCGCGCTGTTCGCGGACCGGTGGGACGAGGAGGACTGGCAGCGGTGGCGGGCGCGCCGGGCGGCCGACCCGGCGGACGCGGGCTTCCCGGCCGTCCCGCCGCGGCGCGCCGGGGACGGGGCGGACGGCGCCGCCACGGCCGCGGACTTCGTGGCGCGGGTGGCCGCCGCACGGACCGCCGGCTGGTCCCTGGACGACCAGCTCATCGAGCCGGGGCTGGTCGCCGTGGCCGTGCCCGTCCGGGACGCCGACGGCCGCCCGGTCTGTGCGCTCAGCGTCGTCAGCCACACCAGCAGGCTGAGCGCGGACGCGCTGCCCGACGCGGTACTCCCCCGTCTGCGCGAGACGGTCTCCGCCATGGAGGACGCGCTACGGGCCCCCCGGAACGGCCCGGCCGCCGACGCCGCCCCCGAGACACGCCCCGGCCCGTCCCACGCCACCTGGATGCGTGCGTCCAAGCATGAACTGGGCCCCGAATTCGTCGAATCGATGGCCCGCGGGCTGATCACCCTCACCGCCTTCGGCACCGGCCGCGCGGCGCTCCCGCTCACCGCCGTCGCTGAGGCCACCGGCCTGGCCCGCGCCACCGCCCGCCGGGCCCTGATCACCCTGGAGCACCTCGGCTACCTCACCACCGACGGAAAACTCTTCCGCCCCACGCCGAAGGTGCTGGAACTGGGCTTCGCCCACCTCTCGGGCCTCACCCTGCCCGACATCGCCCTCCCCCATCTCGCCTCGCTGGTCGAGCGGGTACACGACTCCGCCTCGATGGCGGTCCTCTCCGGCGATGACATCCAGTACGTCGCCCGGGTCCCCACCGTGCGCATCATGAGCGTCAACATCATGCTGGGCACCCGTTTTCCGGCGTATGCGACCTCGATGGGCCGTGTGCTGCTCGCCGGCCTGCCCCCGGCCGAGCGCTCCGCACGGCTGGCCCGCCTGCGCCCGGAGCCGCTCACCCCGCACACCGTGACCGACCCCGAACGCCTCGGCACGCTCCTGGAAGAGGCCCACTCAGCGGGCTACGCCCTGGTCGACGAGGAGCTCGAAGAGGGCCTGCGCTCCCTCGCCGTCCCCGTCCACGACCGCACCGGCCGGGTCGTCGCCGCCGTCAACGTCTCCACCCACGCGGCCCGTCGCACCCCCGACGAGGCCCGCGAGGCCCTGCTGCCCGCCCTGCGCACCGCCGCCGCCGGCATCGAGGCCGATCTGTGGGTGGCGGGGCGGTACGCACGGATTCCGGTGCAGTGACCGCCCCGGCCCTCCCCTACGGGGTCCCCTGAGGCAGCGTCAGCGCCGTTCCCGAGTGCACCGTGAGGTGGACCGGCTGGAGGTGGGTGGCCTCGACGGAGGACTCCCCCGTGCCGGGGCTGCGGGCGTAGCGCGGATGGGCGCCGCCGCTGATCTGGAGGCGTATCCGGTGACCGGCGGCGAAGCGGTGGGCGGTGGAGCTCATCGGCACGGTGACCTCCGAGGGCGTCTGCCCGGCGGTCCGCAGCCGCATCAGCCCGTCGCAGATGTTGAGGGACCGGCCCTGCGGGTCCACGTCGCAGAGGCGGACGAAGACATCGGCATGGCCGGTGTCCGTGGCGATCCGCAGCCGCGCGGAGACCGGGCCGACGACGTCGGCGGACTCGGCCAGCGGCGCACTCGTGAACGTCAGGACGTCCTCCCGCGCCTCCAGCTTGCGGTTGTCGCGAGGACCGGCGGCACGGGAGAGCAGCCGCCCGCCCACGGACGGGGTGGGGTCGTCCGGGTCGTAGCGGAAGGTCGCCAACGGCCCGGATTCCACCGGGGTTTGCGCGCTGAGCGTCCCCTCCGTCGCCGGGAACCAGTCGGTGGTGGCGGTGGCCGGCGGCCAGTCATCCAGGTCCCGCCAGGCGTCCTCGCCGCCGACGTGGACGCGTACGGGGGTGGGGCGCAGCCCGGCACGGTCGCCACACAGATGCGCACGCAGCCAGGCGAGGGTCTCGGCGAAGACCTCGGGCCAGCCCTGCTGCATCGCGGAGGTGTGCGTCCAGGGGCCGACGAGCAGCGAGGACTCACAGCCGGCCCGGCGCAGCCGGTCGAACTGCTGGAAGCTCTGGTCGGCCAGTGCGTCGTGCCACCCGGTGACCAGGCAGGTGGGCACGGCCAACTGCTCCGCGGCCGCGGCCACCGACGCGCCGTCCCAGTGCGGGTCGTCGGCGTCCGGGTGGGTCATCGCAGCGTCCAGCCAGGGCACTTCGCCGAGGGCGGACTCATACGCCCGGCGCAGCGGCCGCGCGCTCGTGATCTCCCGCAGCCGGCGCTGGAGGCGCAGCGTCGCCCGCACCATCGGCTTCATCCCCTGGTGCTGGTACTTCACGCCGAGGCCGACGGCGAGGGCGTTCTCGTGAAGGAGCGCACCGCCCGAGTGGAAGAGGGCATGCGGGTCGTGCAGCCCGACGTGCACCACCATCGCCTTCAGCTCCGGCGGCGGGTCCAGGGCCAGCGCCCACTGCACATAGCCCAGGTAGCTGGGGCCGAGGGTGCCCAGCGTCCCGGTGAACCAGGGCTGCTGCCGCAACCAGGCCACGGTGGCCTGCCCGTCGCCGGCCTCGTTGCGCCACAGGTCGAACCGGCCGCCCGAGCCACCGGTGCCGCGGCAGCTCTGGAGGACCACGTGGAAGCCCTGTTCGGCGAAGAGCACACCGAACAGGGGTGACCAGGGCACGCCTCTGCCGTAGGGCGAGCGGACGAGCAGGGTGGGGAAGTCGCCCTTCGTACGGGGGAAGTAGTGGTCCGTACGCAGGAGGCTGCCGTCCGCGGCCGGCACCTCAAGGCCCGGTTCCCAGCCGACATCGTGCTGTTTGGCCGGCAGTCCGCGCCAGGTGGCCCGCATCAGCCGCGAGGACAGCGGCGGCTTCCCGGACGGCGCGGCCCAGTGGGACCTCGGTACGACGTCATGCGTGTGTGGCGTCATGTCTTCCCCTCACCTATTCCCGTACGTTGCACGAGAATAGTCGACGCACCGCCGCTCTGCACAACTCCGGGTGACGGGAAGGGAGATGAGAAGGCGGTTACGCCGCGCCGGAAGCGTCGGGCGCCGGTGCCGCGGAGGCGGTGCGGAGGCGGCGCCTCCCCCTCCGTTCACCGCTCCATACCGGCCGCCTCCGGCACCGGTGCGGTCGCCGACGGGCGGCCGAGGCGCCGGGCCAGCGGCACCGAGCCGATCGCGAGCGCGCCCAGCAGACCGGCCAACGCGAAGACGGTGAAGCCGAGTTGACTGTTGGCGGTCGCGGCGAGGACGCCACCGAGCCAGGGGCCGACGACCGCGCCGGTGCGGCCGATGCCGGTGACCCAGCCGAGTCCGGTGGCGCGTTCGGCGGGCGGATAGACGCGGTGGGTCGCCGCGTACACCATCACCTGGGCGCTGAAGAGCCAGACACCGGTGACGGCGACGACCACGTACGTGGCGCCGAGCGGCAGCCGCGCCCCGAGGAGCAGCGCGCCGGCGGCGGTCAGCAGGAACCAGAGGGCGGAGACCCTGACCGGGCCGTAGCGGTCACCGAGGCGGCCCGCGATCAGCAGGCCGGCGATGCCGCCCGCGTTGATGATGAGCAGGAAGCTGACCGAGGACGTGAGGCCGTACCCGGAGGCGCGCATCATCTGCGGCAGCCAGGTGCTGACGCCGTAGACCAGGAGAAGGCCGCAGAACGAGGCGAGCCACAACAGCGGGGTGGCCAGACGGACGCCGGGGCGGAAGAGGGCGAGGACCGAGGCGAGGCGGCCCTTGGCGCCCTGGGCCGGTGCGTCGGCGAGGACCGGAGGGGCCATGCCGTAGCGGTCGGCGACCGCCGCCGCCTCGGCGGTACGGCCCTTGGCGAGCAGCACACCGGGCGACTCCGGCAGCAGGCGCAGCAGCAGCGGGGCGGCGACGAACGCGGGCAGGGCGCCGACCCAGAACACCCAGCGCCAGCCTTGCGCGGGGGCGAGCGTCAGCCCCAGGACCGTCGCGCACATGGCGCCCGCGTGGTACGAGGTCATCAGCAGCCCGGTGGCGAGGGCGGCCCGGCCGCGCGGCGCGAACTCCATCACCATCGACAGGCAGATGGGCATCAGGCCGCCGAGCCCCAGACCGGCGAGGAAGCGTCCGGCGCCGAACAGACCGGGCGAGCCGGCGACCGCGCACACCGCCGAACCGGCGGAGAACACCAGCACCCCGGCGACGAGGACGGGGCGGCGGCCGACCCAGTCGGTGAGGGTGCCGGTGCCGAGCGCGCCGATCAGCATGCCGAGGGTGACCCAGCTGCCGATCGTGCCGGCCACCGCGGGGGTGAGGCCGAATCCGGGGTCGTCGAGCATATGCGGCATGACGGCGCCGTAGATGCTGACGTCCACCCCGTCGAAGAAGACGGCGAGCCAGCACAGCGCCAGGACGGGCGCGACGGAGCGGAAGGTGTGTCCGGGGGCGGCGGAGGGCGGAAGACCGGTGGGGGGCATGCCGATGGGAGACATGGGGACCTCGGATTCACGGATCACGGTGCGATACCAGCGGGATGTTCGCCTGGTGAACTTTCGTTCGCCGAACGGTCGGCAAGGATCATCTGCCCGGGTTCCATGAGTGTCAATGGCTCGCGCACGGCTTCCCGCGCCGTCGCGCGCGCCGCACCGCGGCCGGATGCGGCCGGACGAGTGGCGCCGGGTCAGCCGTCGCGGCCGTCGCCCCTGCCCTGGTCGCCCCTGTCCTGATCGCCGTCCCCGCGGCCGCCCTCGCCGTGGCCCTCCCGGTGGCGATCGCCCTGCCCCTCGCGGCCACCGCGGTCATCGCGGCCCTCGCCGCCCGCCCCTGCACCGTCCGCATCACCGGTGACCGCCGTCGCCCCGGTCTTCGCGGCCATCCGCCGGGCGATCTCCTCGCGCGCCGCGGCCGTGGCGACCGACGGCCACACCCGGTCGAGCGAGGCATTCATCGCGGCCCCCACCAGCACCGCGAAAGCGGACACCCCGATCCACAGCAGCACGGCGACCGGCGCGGCCAAGGAGCCGTAGATCGTGGGCCCCTCGACCGTCGAGGTGAGATAGAGCCGCAGCAGAAAGCTGCCGAGCAGCCAGATGCCGAGCGCGACCACCGCACCGGGAATGTCCTCCGGCCAGGGCGAACGGACCGGTACGGAGGCGTGGTAGAGGGTGGTGAGGAAGGCGACCGACAGCAGCAGGACGACCGGCCAGTACAGCGCCCGGATGACATGCTCGCTGGCCGGCAGCCAGCTCACGACGGTGTCGGGGCCGGCCACCATCAGCGGCAGCGCGACGGCGCCGACCAGCAGCGCGGCGAGGTAGAGCGCGAACGCCAGCAGCCGGGTCTTCACGATGCCGCGCCGCCCGTCGAGCCCGTACATGATGGTGATGGTGTCGACGAAGACGTTCATCGCCCGGGAGCCGGACCACAGGGCGATGGCGAAGCCGAAGGAGATGACGTCCGGGCGGCGGCCGGTGAAGACATCGTCGAGCAGCGGCCGGGCGATCTCGTTCACGCCCTTGTCGGACAGCACGGTGCCGGCGCCGTCGAGGATGCGCTGCCGGACATGGTCGATGGTGTCGTGGCCGATCCAGGCGTCCGTATAGCCGAGCACCCCCAGGAGCCCGAGGATCAGCGGCGGCAACGACAGCAGACTCCAGAACGCGGCCTCCGCGGCCAGACCGGTGACCCGGTACTTCATGCAGGAGTTGACGGTGTCCTTGAGCAGGAGCCAGGCCAGCCGGCGCTTGGAAACGTTGCGGTACAGCGCGCGGGCCTTGGTCAGACGGCCCGCGGGCCGCTCGGTTGGTTCGTTTGCGGGCTGCACCTCCTTACCGTATCCGGCATGGCAGCCACCACTCACACGGTCACGAACCAGCCCCCGCCGCTGGTCGGCTATGACGTCTTCGCGAACGACCCGGCCCTCACCGAGGGCATCACCCGCTACATCGCCGCCGAGCGGCTCGACGAGGTACGCGAAGAACTGGGCACGCTGGGCAAGGCGGCCGGCTCCGCGCACGCCCAGCACTGGGCCGAACAGGCCGACCGGCATCCACCGGTGTTGCGCACCCATGACCGCTTCGGCCACCGCATCGACGAGGTGGAGTTCCACCCGGCCTGGCACCGGCTGCTCGGCCACGCCGTCACCTCCGGTCTGACCGGCGCCTGGTCCCGGCCGGACGGCCACGTCCGCCGCACCGCCGGCTTCATCGTGTGGACGCAGGCCGAGGCGGGGCACGGCTGCCCGGTGTCGATGACCCATGCGGCGGTACCCGCGCTGCGCGCCGAGCCGGAGCTGGCGGCCGAATGGGAGCCGCTGCTGACCTCCCCGGTGTACGAGCAGGAGCTGCGGCCGGTCGCCGAGAAGGGCGGCGCGCTGGCCGGGATGGCCATGACGGAGAAGCAGGGCGGCAGCGACGTACGGGCCAACACCACCCGCGCCGAGCCGCTGGCCGCACCCGGCGAGTACGTGCTGACCGGACACAAGTGGTTCTGCTCGGCGCCGATGTCGGACGCCTTCCTGGTGCTGGCCCAGGCCCCCGGCGGGCTCACCTGCTTTCTGCTGCCGCGGGTGCTGCCGGACGGCACCCGTAACGCCTTCCGCATCCAGCGGCTCAAGGACAAGCTCGGCAACCGTTCGAACGCCTCGGCGGAGGTCGAGTTCGACGGGCGGAGCTGGGCGCGCCGGGTCGGCGAGGAGGGGCGCGGGGTGGCGACGATCATCGAGATGGTCGCGGCGACCCGGCTGGACTGTGTCAGCGCCTCCGCGGCGGTGATGCGGCAGGCGGTGACGCAGGCCGTGCACCACAGTGCCCACCGGGAGGCGTTCGGCGGCCGGCTGATCGACAAGCCGCTGATGCGCAATGTGCTGGCCGATCTGTCGCTGGAGTCGGAGGCGGCGACCACGCTCGCGCTGCGGCTGGCGGCCGCGTACGACGGCGGCACCGAGCGGGACCGGCACTTTCTGCGGCTGGCGGTCCCGGCGGCGAAGTACTGGGTGACCAAGCGGTGCACGCCGATGGTGGCGGAGGCGCTGGAGTGCCTGGGCGGCAACGGCTATGTCGAGGAGTCGGGGCTGCCACGGCTGCTGCGGGAGGCGCCGCTCAACTCGATCTGGGAGGGCGCCGGCAATGTCCAGGCACTGGACGTGCTGCGGGCCCTGCGGCGCGAACCCGAGGCGCTGAACGCGTTCCTGACCGAGGTCGGGGCGGCGCGCGGTGCGGACCACCGGCTGGACCGGGCGATCAAGGGGATGCTCACCGAACTCGCCGACCTGGAGGGCATCGAGGCACGCGCCCGGCGGCTGGTGGAGCGGATGGCACTGGTGCTCCAGGGTTCCCTGCTGGTGCGCCACGCACCGTCCGAGGTCGCCGACGCGTTCTGCGCCTCCCGGCTCGGCGGCGACGCGGGCGCGGCGTTCGGCACGCTGCCGCACACCCTGGATCTCGCGGCGGTGGTGGAGCGGGCCCGGCCGGTGATCGACTGCTGAGCCCCCGCCCGGCCCGGCCGGTTCAACGACGCGGCGGCGGCTCCCCGTCGTCTCCGGGCCGTCGGCCGCACGGAGCGACGGGGACAGGGGGTTACCGCCGCCGCGCCGGTCAGGGAGCGGTGCCGCGCCGACCCGGCACCGCTCCCCGGTCTCAGGGGCTGCCGGGGCGCTCCGGCGGGTCCGTGCTGCGCCCGCGCACCGCCGCATCGATGGCCACGACGAGGTCGCCGTCCGGTGCCTCCGGAGGGAAGGCCACCAGCACCCCGCGTGCCTCGTAGTAGCGCAGCACACGGCAGGCCTCGTCGGCGCCGCTCCACTCCGCACCGTGCAGCAGGACCACGAGATCGGCGAAGGCCAGCGCGGGCAGCAGACCGCCGGTGCCGGCCGCCCGGTCGAGGAGCTGCGGGGCGCCGTCGACGACATAGCCGTCGGCGGGCAGCCGCTGACGCCGGATCAGCAGGTCGACCGCGGGCAGCCGGGGAATCCCGTAGTGCTCCGCCAGCCGGGCCGCACGCACGGTGCGGGTTCCCTCGTCGGCTCCGATCACCACGACACGCGGGGCAGCGGCCCTCATGGTCGCCCCCTCCCCCGCACTGCCGACATCGCACCGGCGGCCGATGGCATCCCCGGCCCTCACCGGTGGTTCCCCGACGGGTGTCCGGCGAACCCGCGGTGGCGGGGCACCATCGGCCGCTCCGCCAAGATTCCCGGGAACGCGTCATAGGCCACAACGGTTGCAGTCCGTTGCAGTGCGCCGGTCCGGACCTGAACAATGGCCCTTCCAGGACGGTCTGGTGACGGCACGACGGGCACCACCCGGGGACAGTGCACAACGGAGAGCAGTGTGAGCGACAGACCGATCGACAGTGCCATCTGGTCGGCCCAGGACATCCGTGTGACCGCCCACCGCCTCGCCACGGTCCGGGAGGCCGTACTCGCGGGCGAGACGCCGGCCGACGCGCCGTCCGACGCGCCCCGCGCGGTCATCGGTGAGTCCTGGCGGCGGGCGCGGGTCTCGGGCGTGGACCCCGACCGGGACCAGCCGCAAACCCCGCTGTCCGTCGCAGAGTTGGAGCACCGTCGGCAGCTGTCCCGGCTGACCCCGGTGCTGCCGGTGCTGAACGAGGGGCTGCTGGCGGCCGCCGATGCCGCGCAGCAGATCATGGTGGTCACCGATGCCGAGGGCCGGGTGCTGTGGCGGGAGGGCAGCGCGCCGGTCCGCCGGATGGCCGACCGGCTGGGCTTCGACAAGGGCGCCGACTGGCGGGAGGGCGTCGTCGGCACCAACGCCATCGGCACCGCCCTGGTCGCCCGCCGGCCGGTGCTGGTGCACTCCGCGGAGCACTTCGTCCGCAGCCACCACAGTTGGACCTGTGCCGCGGCGCCGCTCCACGACCCGCGCGACGGGCGGCTGTTGGGCACGGTGGACGTCAGCGGCCCGGCGCCCGGCTTCCACCCCACGACGCTCTCGCTGGTGTCCGCGGTCGCCCGGCTCGCCGAGGGCGAGCTGCGCACCCGCCATCACCTCTCCCTGGAGCGGCTGCGGTCGAGCGCGGCGCCGGTGCTGGCGCGGATCGGCGGACGGGCGCTGGCCGTCGACCCGCACGGCTGGGTCGTGGGGGTGACGGGCCTGACCCCGCCGGACCGGGTGGCGCTGCCCAAATCACCCGAGGCCGGGCCGTTGTGGCTGCCGCGCTACGGCATGTGCGCCCTGGAGCCGCTGCCGGGCGGCTGGCTGATCCGTCTCGGGGAGCGGGAGCGGGACACCGGGCCGAGCCGGGTGGTGCTGGACGTCAGCGGCCGGGACGGCTCGACGGTCACCGTCAGCGGACCGGCCGGCAGCTGGTCACACGAGCTGACGCCGCGCCATGCCGAGCTGCTGTTCGTGCTCGCCGCGCATCCGGAGGGGCGCAGCGCCGCCGAACTCGCCCGGGACCTGTTCGGTGACGACAGCCGTACGGTCACGGTGCGCGCCGAGCTGTCCCGGCTGCGCCGCCATCTCGCGAGTGTGCTGGCGCACCGGCCCTACCGCTTCGCGGACGGGGTGGAGGTGGAGCTCCGGCTGCCGTCGCAGCCCGTGCATCTGCTGCCGCAGTCGCTGGCGCCCGCGGTGGCGGCGGCGCGCCGGGGCTGAGGGAGCGGGGCGGCTGGGCGGCCGACGCGGTCCGGAGTGCAGCCGGGCCGGGCCGAGGGACCGCCGGGTGGGCCGGGCGGAAAACCGGATGCGGTGCCGCGCGGCCCTCTCGTAAGGTGACGGTGCTCTGAATCAGCTCTCCAGAAGGCCGTCGCAGAACGGGAGCAGCCCGCGCGTATCGCACGCGCGGAGCCGAACGAGCGGGCGACACGACAATCCGTGATCACGCATGCCCGCATGCCCTTCTGGAGGACACCCACCATGTCCGTAGGCCTTGGCCTTCCCATCGGCGACCCCGCACAGCTGCTCAGCTGGGCCCGGCGCGCCGAAGCCACCCCGTTCAGCACCGTCGCCCTCCTCGACCGGCTGGTGTTCGGCAACCCCGAGCCCCTGATCACGCTGGCCACCCTGGCCGGCGCCACCTCCCGGATCCGGCTGCAGACCGAGGTGCTGCTCGCCCCGCTGCACCGCACGGCGCTGCTCGCCAAGCAGGCCGCCACCCTCGATCTGCTGTCCGGCTCCCGCTTCACCCTCGGCATCGGCATCGGCGGCCGCGAGGACGACTATCTGGCCACCGGCGTCGACCTGCGCACCCGCGGCCGTCGGCTCGACACGCAGATGGCGACGATGCGGCGTCTCTGGTCCGGTGAGCCGCTCTCCGCGGACGTCGGCCCGATCGGCCCCGCCCCGGCGCGGCCCGGCGGGCCCGAGGTGCTGTTCGGTGGTTTCGTGCCCGCCGTGATGGAGCGCGTGGCCCGCTGGGGCGACGGCTTTCTCGGCGCCGCGCTGCCGCCCCGGCAGATCGGCGGCCTCTTCCGTCAGGTGGAGGACGCCTGGGACCGGGCCGGCCGTACGGGCCGGCCGCGGCTGCTGGCCCAGGTCAATGTCGCGCTCGGCCCGAAGCCGACCCTCGACCGCGCCCGCGCGGAAGTGCGCGCCTACTACGCCCCGCACAGCTTCACCGACCACGTGGTGAACGGCCTCCTCACCACAGGGGACCAGATCCGTGAGGCGGTGGCCCTCTGCCGGGAGGTCGGCGCGGACGAGGTGATGCTCTATTGCTGGGCCCCGGACCCGGACCAGGTCGAGCGGCTGGCCGGTGCGGTGTTCCACGACGAGTAGCCGGCCGTAGGGAGCCGTTCGGCGGGCGGCGTCCTCCGGGGGGCGCCGCCCGCCGCAGGGCCGCACTCGGCAGTCACCTGGCGCGGATCCCGGGGAGCCAGTGCCTTGAGCCTGGGAGAGCACGTCGGCCGTCAGCGGGCGGGAGCTCGTGCAGAGGGCGCCGGGATCGAAGTCCAGGTGCGGAGCGCCGTGCCGTCGGGCCCGATGATGAAGTGAATCGGCTGTACATCGCCGTGTGCCCATCCGGCGTAGGTGGGGTAGCCGATTTTGACCGCGAGCCGCTGCCCGCTGGTGGTCTGAACGTCCCAGACGGTGGAGCCCCGCCGGTCGACGACCATGCTCTGGTTTGCCGCCCCAGACAGGACCGACAGCGTCCCAGACAGGGTCGGCCCCGTGCGCCCATCCCTGGAATCCGCCCCCTGTGCGGTAGGGGCGCTTTGGCGTATCCGGGCCGCCAGAAATGCGCGAAGAACCCCCGAAGTCGCGGTTCGGCCACTATGGTTCTGCCTCAAAAGGGCGTCGAGATCCGGGGGGATCGTGTCTGACGTTTCCAGCCTCAAACGCTGTGCCGTGTGCGGTCAGCGGGTAAGCAACAAGAAGCTCGTCATCATTGAGGGCGTGGGGCCAACGCACCGCTCCTGTAGCTTGCCTGCTGCTGCTATTAGCAGGCGGCCCGTTTCTGTTGCGCCATCTGTCCCGGTCAACCGGCCACAGACGAAGCCGATGAGCCGTAGTGAACTCCTGCGACGAATTGCTGTGTTGCGGGAGCACGATGCGCAGAACGCGGACAAAGCTGTGAAGGGGCGGTCCGGACCCCGCCGCAAGCGCAAATCCAACGGTTCCAACCCAGCTGTCGGTCCCCAGCCTTACTACGGGGTTGAGATGAAGCGCATCGGCGGCC
Source organism: Streptomyces lydicamycinicus (assembly GCF_000829715.2). Lineage (NCBI taxonomy): Bacteria > Bacillati > Actinomycetota > Actinomycetes > Kitasatosporales > Streptomycetaceae > Streptomyces > Streptomyces lydicamycinicus. Next base: position 321,750 of record NZ_BBNO01000008.1, read on the forward strand.
AGTGGGTCCAGATGCACCCAGAGTCCGAGTAGCGGCTCACCGTGTGACCGAGAGGGGACTCGCATGCTTGCGGCTCCTCCACCGCAGAGGGTGGAGGAGCCGCTTTTGGCGTTTCGGGGGGTCGTTGCGCATTCCCTGGCTTAGCGGCTCCCGCAGCCGCACAGGGACGACCCTAGCGGGCGCGGTGGTCGGCCCATGCCTGTGCGGCGTCGGCCATCGCACCGAGCCAGGAAGCGTCCGGGTTGCGATCGGCGAAGGCACGGTTCATGCGTGCGGTGGCTGCGGCGAACGCGTCGATTGCCCGCGTGTCCGCCTCGGTCCACCCCTTGCAGCTACCCGCCCAGTGCTCGGCGGACTCGGGCGTGTGCCCGGCAGCGATGAGCTGCACGATCAGGCACGACGGGTCGATAAATGCGGCCCCGTGAGTTGGCCATGACCAGTCGACCGCCCACGCCCGCCCGTACCCAATCATCAGGTTGTCCGGGTTGATGTCGGTGAACAACAGCGTCTTGCCCCGGAACAGTTGGGCGTCAGCCTCGTCTGCGAAACGGTCCCAACGCGTCTCCTGCCATTCGTCGGCCTCACCGGGGAGTGGCAGTTCCCCGATTTGTTCGACGATGCCGACAACTTCCGGAAGATCGCGAGATTCGGGCGTGAAGTCCGACGATCTCCCCTCAATGACCTCGAAGCCGAGAGCGATCCACTCGTCATCCGCGGCGTGCCACTGCAAGGCCGGTGAGACGGGTCGAACGTACGGATTCACCAGCCGTTCCCGAATGATGGAAGCGCGCCGGCCTCCTGGACTGTTCCGGCAGGCTTTGACGAAGACAGGACCTCCGTCGCAGTGGACCAGAGCCGTGACGTCGGAACCGTTCCCTCGCGTGGTCGGCTGAACCTCATGCTGTTCACCGGTGTATGGCCGCACCAGCGTCCACAGGGCCTCATTGTCGATGGAGCTCAACTCCTCGGGCTACACGAACTACTGGGATACCCCGGAGAGCACTCACCGTCGCCCACGGGGCCACAGCTGCCGCTGCTGTCGCCGCTGTTGTCGTCGTCTTCGTCGCCGCCCCGACCGACCGCGCGCCGGATGGACTTCGTGGCCTCGCTCATGGCGGTGCCGTTGAGAATAGAGGCCAGGGGGGCGTCCTGAACCTTGCCGACACCCATCCAGGTGGAGAAGACGCACGGCGCCACCTCGCCCGAGGGGCTGATGACGGCCCGGCCGGCCCCGCAGCGACCACAGAGGCTGGTGGCATCCGGGGCCTGGCCCTCGGCTCCGCGCCCGAACGGGCGCACGTGGTCGACGGAGATGCGGCTGACGCCCATCCCCTTAAGGTCCTCGCGGGCCTCGTCGACCCGCTGCCCGTTGCCGCCGTCGATGATGCCGACCCGCAACGGGATACCCAGCCCCACGGCCCGCTCGATGTTGCCGCGGGTGCGGGCGTGAGAGGGCCTGCCGGTCACCGCGTTGTGCTGCTCGGCCAGGTCCGAGTAGTACGAGGTGGCCAGACTCAGGCCGTCGCGCTGGAAGACCTCCCAGCACTCGGCGGAGACGTGCACGAGGTTGCTGTAGACCTCGACATGGAGACCGACATTCAGCGCGTGGTCCACCAGCTCCGCGAAGTGCAGGTGCATGGTGGGCTCGCCACCGATGAACTGAATCCGCTCGACGCCGCACGCGGCGGCCTGGTCCAGGACGTTGAGCCAGTCCTCACGCCTCATGCTCCCGTGCGTCCCGTCGGGCCCCGACGCGTTATAGCACTGCTTGCACGCCAACTGACAGTTCCGCGTCAGGTCCAGCCACAGCAGCTTCGTCGCGGTCTGCTGCTCGGTCGGTAATGCTGACTCACTGGAGATCGTTGGCACTGTCGTGACTCCTTCTCATGTGATCGAGCACGTGCTTCCCATCACCCGCCTCAGGATGTGTCACCACTGAGCGGGAGCCTGTACGGACCTCTGGTAACTCTCCACTCGGTCTCGCACTTCGTTTTTCGGGTGGCGACGAGCGGTGGACGCTCACGTTCTCCGTGCGTTTGGGCATCGACGTGGTGCCGACGCAACGGGTCCGTGCCGCCGCGGCCAGCTCGTTATCGCCTGCGCCCCATGCGCGACTCCGGCCCCGGTTCAGGGTGGCGCACAGGTCGCAGCGGACGAGAAGCCGAGTCATGTGGATTTGGCGTAGACGCCGGCCGCGGCCTTCTCGTCCCTGGTCGCCAGCCGGAGCGCCCGTCTCTGGGCCGACCACTCCGTGCCGCCGCCGACCGGACGAAGCTGCACCTCGCCCCAGCGTTCGTCCATCACCACGCCGACCTTGGCGCGGGCCTCGTCCCACACGTAGGCACCCACTCGGTACGTCACGTCAACATCTCCCCTACGGGGCTTCGTTGCCTCATCGGTGGAGTCACCATCCCGCGACGCTGCGTGTCCGAACCAGTGGCATTTCTAGGGGCAAGCACCCAGAGGCGGCACACAAGTTGCTCCAGTAGGGGCAGCTGTAGGGGCAAGATGGATTTATGGCCATCGGGGACTTGATCAGAGGACTGCGCGAGGCGCGAGGATGGAGTCAGGGCAGGCTGGCAAGCGCACTCAACGATCGGCATGGCACTTCGCTAACCCGGGAGTACATCAGTCGCTGGGAGCGTTCCAAGGTGGTGCCAGGTGACTTCTATCTGGCTTGCCTGTCCTCCGTGCTGGACGTACCTCTAGCCGTCCTTGAGGGTGAAGTGAACCGACGCAACTTCCTGTTCAATGCAGCGGCCACAGCCATAGCCCCAGTGGTGGCATCCGACCTACTCACCAGCGGCTTCGCCGCTCGCCTCCAAGCCGGTCCGAGCGCGGACGACTGGGAAGGAAAGCTCTCCACCTACGGCACCGAGTACATGTCCTTGGGTGCCAGCGACATCCAACGCCGCGTTTCGGGTGAACTCGTCGTAGTGCAACAGCAACTGGACGATCCCCGTTTGTGGTCGGTAGCCAGCCGGTTGATGACCTTGTACGCCAAGACGTTCCCGGGCAGCGACGGCAGCAAGGCCGTGTCGTGGTACCGGATGGCGGCCAAGGCGGCAGACGAATCCCGCGACGAGCAGACGCGGGTGTGGGTACGCGGCCGGGCCGCCATCGCACTCGGCTACGAGGGCGCCTCACTGGGCGTTGCTGACATGCTCGCCGACCAAGCGATTGCCATCAGCGGCAAGCGTCCGTCCCTCGGACTTCTCAACGCCATCATGGGCAAGGCGCACGCTGCCGCGATCCGGGGAGATCACGCCCAGGCGCGGAATCTGCTGACCGATGGGCGGCGGATCTTCGACTCGGCCGCTTCCTACGAGCAGACCTCTGACTACGCCGTGCCGTACTGGCGCATGAACGTTTTCACGTCCCTCTTGGCCGCCCGACTCGGTGACGAGAAGACTGCCGTTGACGCCCAGGACGCTGCGCGGCGGGAGTTACCAGCAGAGCTGCCTCGGTTTGTCACTCACCTTGAGATGCACCGCGGGCTCATGCTCGCCCGCTCCGGCGACAAGGCTGGCGGCGTCGCCTACGCTCGTGCCGCGATGGAGGCTCTGCCCCCCGAGAAGCACAGCCTGACGCTTCGAATGCTCATGGAAGAGATTGAGGCGTAGGGGTTACCGGCGCCGGGCGAGCCGTACGACGGCCCAGGTTCCGACGATCTGATGTCGACGGCTGCCCAGAAAACGATGATCAGGACGACGCCGATGGCGGTGCCGGGCAAGGGCGCGTGGGCGAACCCAGGCAGGGCAGCGGGCAAACCCGGCCAAGGTGAGCGGGCAGGGGGATGAGCCGGCGGGCTCCACGGCCTCCGGCCCCCGCCACCCGTTCGGCCGACTACTGTCGCTGCCGGGCCGGGGCCCGCCTAGCGTGCCGACTGCGGACCGTGCACCTCCCGGGCGCGCGGCCCACGGGAGGTGAGTGATGAGCCCGCCAGGCCCGCCGGAAGCGGCGCCCGGGAATCCGGCGGCCCCGCGTCGGCCCCGGTGGGGCGTGCTGGCGCTGGTCGGTCTCGTCGGCCTCGGCATGGTGCGGCAGGGCCTGACCGGGGAGACGACGGGGCCGCCGCAGCCCGGAGCCGGTTCGGCGCTCTTCCCCGGTGACCTCCCGCCCGACGGGCCCGCACCGCCGCCGCTGCCCCGTTCCGTCCCCTCCCGGGTGGCGATTCCGTCGCTCGATGTGTCGGCTCCGCTGATGCCGCTGGGGCTGGACGGCAACGGCCGCATCGTGGCGCCGCCGGCCGAGGACCCCGGGCTGGCGGGCTGGTACGCGAACGCCCCGACCCCGGGGGAGAACGGCACCGCGGTCCTCGTCGGCCACGTCGACAGCCGCAGCGGGCCCGCGGTCTTCTACGGGCTGGGCGCCCTGGAGAAGGGCCGGACGATCCGGGTGACGCGCGAGGACGGACGGACCGCGGTCTTCGAGGTCTACGGCATCCAGGTCTTCGACAAGCGGAAGTTCCCCTCCCGGAAGGTCTACGGCACCACCGGACGCCCCGAGCTGCGGGTCCTGACCTGCGGCGGCCCCTATGCGGCGGGTTCCGGTTACGCGGGCAATGTGGTGGTCTTCGCCCGGATGACGGGATCCGGCCAGGGAGACCCGCCGGGCCGGTGACCCCGGGGAGCGGAGGAGGCCCGGCGCGCCGCCGTCGCCCCACGGAGTGAACCGGTGTCTCACGATCCGGGACGCGTTGCCGCCGCCCGTTCGGCACCCCTTCTTTCCCGTGCCGGCCGGCCCGGCGCGGGTCCGGGTCCGGTGTGATGTCCTGGCCCCATGAGCCTCTCGGTCACCACCTGGTACCTCGAACAGACCTCGCCCGCCGACCTGTCCCCCGCCCAGGAGCCGCCGGCCGAACAGGGCGTCCGTATCGCCCGCTCCGAGATACCGTCGCCCGAATTCAGCCGCTTCCTCTATACGGCGGTCGGCGGGGACATCACCTGGACCGACCGGCTGACCTGGCCGTACGCCCAGTGGGCGGAGTTCCTCGGGCGGCCGGGGGTGGAGACCTGGGTGGCGTACGAGCGCGGTACGCCCGCCGGGTTCATCGAGCTCACCGGCGCGGCGGACGGCTCCGTGGAGATCACCTACTTCGGGCTCCTCCCGGCGTTCCGGGGGCGCCGTATCGGCGGGCATCTGCTCGCGTACGGGATCGAGCGGGCCTGGGACCTGGCCGAACGGTGGCCGGGGCGGGCACCGACCAAGCGGGTGTGGGTGCACACATGCAGCCTGGACGGCCCGCATGCGATGGCCAACTACCAGCGGCGCGGCTTCCGGCTGTACGAGACCACGGTCGGCGAAGAGCCCGAGACGGCCACCCCCGGACCCTGGCCCGGTGCGGGACCGCTCACGACCGGCGAGCCCACCGGGGAGTGACCGACAACACACTGTCTCGCGATGCGGGACAGTGGTGTCCAAATTCTGGATGACGGTGGACTGGCCGGAGAGCGACGTGCCAGGCTTCCGTCATGTCTCGAGCTGGAATTGCCTTGGTGAGTCGGCGGCACGTCGACCTCGGCCGCATGTCCAGCGCCATTTGTCGGGCGGGCTGAGGCTGCACTCACCAGGGGCCTTCGGCCCCGGGCAGCACCCAGCAGCACCGCATTCTCGCCGTCCCCATCGTCGCGGACGCGCTGACACCCCCTTGACCCGCAGACCTCCCCGACGCGTTGCCACGCGCCGCCTTTCGGTGTGTCCGCGCAGGTCATCGTGGTGCCCAGCGACCGGTCCGGATCCCTTGAGCCCGCCCAGAAGGACGTACACCCATGGCCGCCTCCTCCGAAGTCCCCGCAGCTGCCACGACCCGCCGCAAGGCCGGACGCCACCGCGGTGAGGGCCAGTGGGCCGTTGGCCACTTCACGCCGCTCAACGGCAATGAGCAGTTCAAGAAGGACGACGACGGTCTCAATGTGCGGACACGCATTGAGACGATCTACTCCAAGGCCGGTTTCGACTCGATCGACCCCAACGACCTGCGCGGGCGGATGCGTTGGTGGGGGCTGTACACCCAGCGCAAGCCCGGGATCGACGGCGGCAAGACCGCGATCCTGGAGCCGGAGGAGCTGGACGACCGGTACTTCATGCTGCGGGTCCGCGTCGACGGCGGGCGGCTGTCCGTGGCCCAGCTGCGCGCCATCGGCGAGGTCTCCGAGGAGTACGCCCGCGGCACCGCGGACATCACCGACCGGCAGAACATCCAGCTGCACTGGATCCGCATCGAGGACGTCCCCGCCATCTGGGAGAAGCTGGAGGCCGTCGGGCTCTCCACGACCGAGGCGTGCGGTGACTGCCCGCGCGTGATCATCGGTTCCCCGGTGGCCGGTATCGCCGCGGACGAGATCATCGACGGCACCCCGGCCGTCGACGAGATCCACGACCGCTACATCGGCAGCAAGGAATTCTCCAACCTGCCGCGGAAGTTCAAGACGGCCATCTCCGGCTCGCCCGTCCAGGACGTGGTCCACGAGATCAATGACGTGGCCTTCGTCGGCGTCGTCCACCCCGAGCACGGCCCCGGCTTCGACCTCTGGGTCGGCGGCGGGCTGTCCACCAACCCCAAGCTCGCCCAGCGCCTGGGCACCTGGGTGCCGCTGGACGAGGTCGCGGACGTCTGGGCCGGTGTCGTCGGCATCTTCCGTGACTACGGCTACCGCCGGCTGCGCACCCGCGCCCGGCTGAAGTTCCTGATGGCCGACTGGGGCCCGGAGAAGTTCCGCCAGGTGCTGGAGGACGAGTACCTCCAGCGCAAGCTGGCCGACGGTCCCGCGCCCGAGGAGCCGGCGTCCAAGTGGCGCGACCACATCGGGGTGCACCAGCAGCAGGACGGCCGCTTCTACGTGGGCTTCGCCCCGCGCGTCGGCCGGGTCGACGGCACCACCCTCACCAAGATCGCCGAACTGGCCGCCGCGCACGGCTCCGACCGGCTGCGTACCACCGTCGAGCAGAAGATGATCATCCTCGATGTGACGCAGGACCAGGTCGACTCGCTCGTCGCCGGGCTGGAGGCGCTGGACTTCCAGGTCACCCCCTCGCCGTTCCGGCGCGGCACGATGGCCTGCACCGGCATCGAGTTCTGCAAGCTCGCCATCGTCGAGACCAAGGGCCGCGGCGCCTCGCTCATCGACGAGCTGGAGCGGCGGATGCCGGACTTCCAGGAGCCGGTCACCATCAACCTCAACGGCTGCCCGAACGCCTGCGCCCGTATCCAGGTCGCGGACATCGGTCTCAAGGGCCAGCTGGTCCTGGACGACGAGGGCAACCAGGTCGAGGGCTACCAGGTGCACCTGGGCGGCGCGCTGGGCCTGGAGGCCGGCTTCGGCCGCAAGGTCCGCGGTCTGAAGGTCACCGCCGACGAACTCCCCGACTACGTCGAGCGGGTGCTGCGCAACTTCGAGGCACAGCGCGAGGAGGGCGAGCGGTTCGCCACCTGGGCGGCCCGGGCGGAAGAGGGTGCCCTCAAATGAGCGAGCGTGCCGCGCCGTTCTACTGCCCGTACTGCGGGGACGAGGACCTCCAGCCTTCCGAAGAAGGCCATGGAGCCTGGGAATGCCGGTCCTGCAGCCGTGCGTTCCGGCTGAAGTTCCTGGGCCTGCTGGCCCAGGGGCTGACCGGCAAGTCCCCTTCCGCACCCGACGGAGGTGAGTCGTGACCACCGCTACCACCGCAGCCGACCTGAAGCAGCTCGCCGAGCAGGCGGGCCGTGACCTGGAGGACGCGCCCGCACTGACGATCCTCACATGGGCCGCCGAGACCTTCGGTCCGCGCTTCTGCGTCACCTCCTCGATGGAGGACGCGGTCGTCGCGCACCTGGCCTCGCGGGCCTTCCCCGGCGTGGACGTGGTCTTCCTGGACACCGGCTACCACTTCCCCGAGACCCTCGGGACCCGCGACGCGGTGGCCGAGGTGATGGACGTCAACGTGCTCACCCTGACGCCGCGTCAGACGGTGGCCGAGCAGGACGCCGAGCACGGCCCGAAGCTGCACGACCGCGACCCCGACCTGTGCTGCGCGCTGCGGAAGGTCAAGCCCCTCGAAGAGGGTCTGGCCCGGTACGACGCCTGGGCGACGGGGCTGCGCCGGGACGAGTCGCCGACCCGGGCGAACACCCCGGTCGTCGGCTGGGACCCGAAGCGGCAGAAGGTGAAGGTGTCGCCGATCGCCCGCTGGACGCAGGCCGACGTGGACGCGTACGTGGCCGAGCACGGGGTGCTCACCAACCCGCTGCTGACGGACGGCTACGCCTCCGTCGGCTGCGCGCCCTGCACCCGCCGGGTGCTGGAGGGCGAGGACGCCAGGGCCGGCCGCTGGGCCGGCAGCAACAAGACCGAGTGCGGGCTGCACGGATGACCGAGCATCAGGAGATATCCATGACGGGCGCCACGATCTGGCTGACCGGTCTGCCGAGCGCGGGCAAGACGACCCTCGCGCACGAGCTGGCCGGCCGGCTGCGCGGCGAGGGCCACCGGGTCGAGGTGCTCGACGGTGACGAGATCCGCGAGTTCCTGTCCGCGGGCCTGGGCTTCAGCCGCGCGGACCGGCACACCAACGTCCAGCGCATCGGTTTCGTGGCCGAACTGCTGGCGAGCAACGGCGTCAAGGCGCTGGTGCCGGTGATCGCGCCGTACGCGGACAGCCGCGAGGCGGTGCGCAAGCGCCACCAGAGCGAGGGCACCGCCTACCTGGAGGTGCATGTGGCCACGCCCGTCGAGGTGTGCTCCGAGCGGGATGTGAAGGGCCTGTACGCCAAGCAGGCGGCGGGCGAGATCTCCGGGCTCACCGGTGTGGACGACCCGTACGAGGCTCCCGAGTCGCCCGATCTGCGCCTGGAGTCGCACACCCAGACCGTGCAGGAGTCCGCGGCGGCGCTGCACACGCTGCTCACCGAAAGGGGACTGGCATGACCGCCATCGCTGCCGTGACCGAAGACCTCGACAACCCCTACGCGCTGTCGCACCTGGACGCGCTGGAGTCCGAGGCGGTGCACATCTTCCGTGAGGTGGCGGGGGAGTTCGAGCGGCCGGTGATCCTGTTCTCCGGTGGCAAGGACTCCATCGTCATGCTGCACCTGGCGCTGAAGGCGTTCGCGCCGGCCGCGGTGCCGTTCTCGCTGCTGCATGTCGACACCGGGCACAACTTCCCCGAGGTCCTCGACTACCGCGACCGCACGGTGGAGCGGCACGGGCTGCGGCTGCACGTCGCCTCCGTCCAGGACTTCATCGACCGCGGTGAGCTGCGCGAGCGCCCCGACGGCACCCGTAACCCGCTCCAGACCGTGCCGCTGCTGGACGCCATCGACAAGGGCCGCTTCGACGCGGTCTTCGGCGGCGGGCGCCGGGACGAAGAGAAGGCGCGCGCCAAGGAGCGGGTGTTCTCGCTGCGCGACGAGTTCGGCGGCTGGGACCCGCGCCGGCAGCGCCCCGAGCTGTGGCAGCTCTACAACGGCAAGCACTCCCCCGGTGAGCATGTCCGGGTCTTCCCGCTGTCCAACTGGACCGAGCTGGACGTGTGGCAGTACATAGCCCGCGAGAAGATCGAGCTGCCCGCCATCTACTACGCCCACGAGCGGGAGGTCTTCGCCCGCAACGGTATGTGGCTGGCGCCCGGTGAGTGGGGCGGCCCCAAGGACGGCGAGAGCCTGGAGACCCGGCAGGTGCGCTACCGCACGGTCGGCGACATGTCCTGCACCGGCGCCGTCGACTCCGACGCGGACACCATCGAGGCCGTGATCGCGGAGATCGCCGCTTCCCGGCTGACCGAACGGGGCGCAACGAGGGCCGACGACAAGATGTCCGAGGCCGCCATGGAGGACCGCAAGCGCGAGGGGTACTTCTAACCATGAGTACGAACACGGACGCGATCGACGTCGTGGACGCGGGTGCCACCTCGCTGCTGCGTTTCGCCACCGCCGGATCCGTCGACGACGGCAAGTCCACCCTGGTGGGCCGGCTGCTGCACGACTCCAAGTCGGTGCTCGCCGACCAGCTGGAGGCCGTCGAGCACGCCTCCCGCAACCGCGGGCAGGAGGCGCCCGACCTGGCGCTGCTGACCGACGGGCTGCGCGCCGAGCGCGAGCAGGGCATCACCATCGATGTCGCCTACCGCTACTTCGCCACCCCGCGCCGCCGTTTCATTCTGGCGGACACCCCCGGGCATGTGCAGTACACCCGCAACATGGTCACCGGCGCCTCCACCGCCGAGCTGGCCGTGGTGCTGGTCGACGCCCGCAACGGCGTCGTCGAGCAGACCCGCCGGCACGCCGCGGTCGCCGCCCTGCTGCGCGTCCCGCATGTGGTCCTGGCCGTCAACAAGATGGACCTGGTCGACTACGCCGAGCCCGTCTTCGCCGCCATCGCCGAGGAGTTCACGACCTACGCGGCCTCGCTGGGCGTCCCGGAGATCACCGCGATCCCGATCTCGGCGCTGGCCGGCGACAACGTCGTGACGCCGTCGGCCCACATGGACTGGTACGGCGGTCCGACCGTGCTGGAGCACCTGGAGACCGTGGCCGTCGTCGCCGACCCCTCGGACGACCCCGGCCGCTTCCCGGTCCAGTACGTGATCCGTCCGCAGACCGCCGAACACCCCGACTACCGCGGCTACGCGGGCCAGATCGCCTCCGGTGTGCTGCGCGTCGGCGACGCCGTCACCGTGCTGCCCTCGGGCCGTACGAGCACCATCGAGGCGATCGACGCGCTCGGCCAGGCCGTGGACGTCGCCTGGGCACCGCAGTCGGTCACCGTCCGGCTCAGCGATGACCTGGACATCTCGCGCGGCGACCTGATCGCCCCGACGGCCACCGCGCCGGGTGTCTCGCAGGACATCGAGGCGACCGTCTGCCATGTGGCGGACCGTCCACTGACCGTCGGGCAGCGGGTGCTGCTCAAGCACACCACCCGCACCGTCAAGGCGATCGTCAAGGACATCCCCTCCCGGCTGACCCTGGACGACCTCTCGCAGCACCCGGCGCCCGGTGAGCTGGCCGCCAACGACATCGGGCGGATCGTGCTGCGCACGGCGGAGCCGCTGGCGCTGGACGCCTACGCCGACTCCCGCCGCACCGGCTCCTTCCTGCTGATCGACCCGGCGGACGGGACGACGCTGACCGCGGGCATGGCGGGCACCGCCTTCGCGGAGGCGGCGGAAGAGGCCGCCTCGGCCGAGACGGCGGACGACGAGGGATGGGACTTCTGAGCATGCTCAAGGACGTTTTCTCGACCTTCGCGAAGGAGGGCGGCCGCATCGGCAGCGGCGCCCTGGGCAGCGGGCAGGGCGGAGTCGGCCGATGTGTGCGCTGACGATGCCCGGCTCCGTATCCCCCACGCCCCCCTTCCGAAGATCCATAGCTCCGCCGGGCGCGCCCTAGAGGGCGCGCACCGCCCGGCCCTCCGAGAGGAACACCTCCCGTGTCTGCCGTTCGTCACCGCCTGCTGGCGGCCGCCGTCACCGTCCCGCTCCTGATAGGCGCGCTGGGCGCCTGCGGCTACGGCTCCGAGGCCAAGAAGGACACCGCGGCCGGGGCCGCGCCCAAGGGCCCCAAGACCGATGGGCTCGATCACCTGACGATCGGGTACTTCGGCAACACCACGCACGCCACCCCCCTGGTGGGCCTCCAGAACGGCACGTTCCAGAAGGAACTGGGCGGCACCGAGGTGAAGTCCTCCGTCTTCAACGCGGGCCCCGAGGAGATCGAGGCGCTCAACTCGGGCGCCATCGACATCGGCTGGATCGGCCCCTCCCCCGCGATCAACGGCTACGCCAAGTCGCACGGCAAGAGCCTGAAGATCATTGGCGGTTCGGCCTCCGGCGGTGTCTCGCTGGTGGTCAACCCCAAGAAGATCAAGGGCCTGAGCGATCTCAAGGGCAAGACGATCGCGACCCCGCAGCTGGGCAACACCCAGGATGTCGCGCTGCTGAACTACCTGTCGGAGAAGGGCCTCAAGGTCGACCCCACCACCGGCAAGGGCGATGTCACCGTCCAGCGCACCGACAACAAGGTGACGCCGACCGTCTTCCAGCAGGGCGGTATCGACGGCGCGTGGGTGCCCGAGCCCACCGCTTCCAAGCTCGTCGCCGAGGGCGGCAAGACGCTCCTGGACGAGAAGAAGCTGTGGAAGGACGGGAAGTTCGTCATCACGAACATGATCGTCTCGCAGAAGTTCCTCAAGGAGCACCCGAAGGCCGTCGAGGCGGTGCTGCGGGCCTCGGTGAAGACCAACGCCTGGATCCGTTCGCACCCGGCCGAGGCGAAGAAGACCCTCAACGACAAGCTCGCCTCCTCGGACGTGGCCGGCAAGGCACTGCCGCAGAACGTCATCGACCCGGCGTTCAAGAACGTCGACATCACCGATGACCCGCTGGCCGCGACTCTCCAGCAGGAGGCCGACCACGGCGTCAAGGCGGGCCTGCTGAAGAAGCCCGACCTCAAGGGCATCTACGACCTCACGCTGCTGAACAAGGTGCTGAAGTCGCAAGGCAAGCCGCCGGTCGACGACGCCGGACTCGGCAGCAAGTAGCCCCGCCCGCAGCACGCACTCCCCCAGGAGGTGACACCGATGACGACCACCACGCTCACCAAGCAGCAGCCCGCCACGGCGGACACGGGCACCACCGTGCCGTACGCGGCTCGTATCGACCATGTCTCGAAGTCGTTCGGCCGCACCGGCGCACAGCAGCATGTCCTGGACGACATCAGCATCGATGTGGCGCCCGGCGAATTCGTCTGCATCCTGGGGGCCTCGGGCTGCGGCAAGTCCACCCTCCTCAACCTCGTCGCCGGGCTCGACGCACCGTCCGCCGGCGCCATCGAGACGCCGGGCGGCCGGCCGGCCCTGATGTTCCAGGAACATGCGCTGTTCCCGTGGCTGACCGCGGGCCGGAACATCGAACTGGCGCTGCGGCTGCGCGGGGTGCCGCGCGCGGAGCGCCGCGAGGAGGCCGAGCGGCTGCTCGAACTCGTCCGTCTCAAGGGCGCCCACGGCAAGCGGGTGCACGAGCTGTCGGGCGGGATGCGCCAGCGGGTCGCGATGGCCCGTGCGCTCGCCCAGGACAGCCAACTGCTGCTGATGGACGAGCCGTTCGCGGCGCTCGACGCGATCACCCGCGATGTGCTGCACGACGAGCTGACCCGGATCTGGCGCGAGACGAACCTCTCGGTCCTCTTCGTCACCCACAACGTCCGGGAGGCCGTGCGGCTCGCCGAACGGGTGGTCCTGCTGTCCTCCCGTCCGGGCCGGATCGCGCGTGAGTGGCGGGTGGACATCCCGCAGCCGCGCCGCATCGAGGACGCCGCGGTCGCCGACCTTTCCATCGAGATCACCGAACAGCTCCGTGGGGAGATCCGCCGCCATGGCCAGCACTGAGACCAAGGCCCCGTCAACCGACGCAGAGGGTGACGGCTCCGGCGACATCGCCGGTCTGGAGGCCGGGCTCGACGCCCTGGAATCCAGGGTCGTCGACCGGCAGCCGTGGCTGCGTACCGCCGCCTCGAAGGCGTTCCCTCCGCTGATCGCCATCGCGATCGTGCTCGCCCTGTGGCAGCTCGCCTACCACTTCGCGCTCAAGCCTCACTACCTGCTGCCGAGCCCCGTCGACGTCGGCCGCTCGCTCCAGCAGAAGTGGCTGGAGGGCACCCTGCTGAGCTTCGTGTGGACCAGCGTCTCCCGCGGCGCCCTCGGCTTTGTGGCCTCGGTGGTCCTCGGCACGGTGCTCGGGCTGATCGTCGCCCGGGTCAAGGCCGTCCGGGCCGCGATCGGGCCGATCCTGAGCGGGCTCCAGTCGCTGCCCTCGGTCGCCTGGGTCCCGGCCGCCATCATCTGGTTCGGGCTGAGCGACGCCACGATCTACACGGTGGTGCTGCTCGGCGCGGTCCCGTCCATCGCCAACGGACTGGTGGCGGGCGTCGACCAGATCTCCCCGCTCTACCTGCGGGCGGGCCGCACCATCGGCGCCACCGGCCTCGCCGGGGTCCGGCATGTGCTGCTGCCGGCCGCACTGCCGGGCTATATCGCCGGGCTCAAGCAGGGCTGGGCGTTCTCCTGGCGTTCCCTGATGGCCGCCGAACTCATCGTGAACGCGCCCGATCTGGGCACCGGTCTGGGCCAGCTGCTGGAGCAGGGCCGTGAGCTCCAGGACATGTCCTGGGTGCTGTCCGCGATCCTGCTCATCCTCATCGTCGGTATCGGCATCGAGCTGCTGATCTTCGCCCCGGTCGAGCGCCGGGTGCTGCGCAGCCGTGGTCTCCTGGTGAAGAGCTGACCCATGGACGCCCGCCCCACTCTTCTCGTCATCGCCCACGGCAGCCGCGACCCGCGGCACGCGGCGACCGTCTCCGCGCTCTGCGCGCGGGTCCGGGCGCTGCGGCCGGGGCTGCGCGTCGAGGTCGGCTATCTCGACTTCAACGCCCCCCGGGTGCCGCGGGTGCTGGAGCGCCTGTCGGCAGAAGCAGAGGGGCGGCGCGAAGCGCCTTCGTGCCGGGGCGGTGGCGGGCGACGGGAGGGCGTCAGAGATGTGGTGGCGCTGCCGCTCCTGCTCACCCGGGCCTTCCACGCCAAGTCCGATATCCCGGCGGTACTGCGGGAGGCGGCCGCGCGGCTGCCCCTGCTGACCATCCGTCAGGCCGCGGTGCTGGGCCCGTCGTCCCTGCTGACCGCCGCGCTGGAGCGCCGGCTGGCGGAGGCCGGGCTGCGGCCCGGTGACCGTCGCTCGACCGGGGTCGTGCTGGCCTCGGCGGGCTCCTCCGACCCGGAGGCGGGCGCAGTGCTCGCTGAAATCGCGCGGGAGTGGTGGCACACCGCTGGCTGGTGTGCCGTGCGACCTGCGTTCGCCTCCGCATCTCTTCCCCGCACCGCGGACGCCGTACGGGCGCTGCGGGCGGAGGGCGTCCGGCGGGTGGCCGTGGCCCCGTACGTCATCGCGCCCGGATTCCTCCCGGACCGGATCGCGGCCGGCGCCCGCGAGGCCCGCGCCGACCTCCTCGCCCCCGTCCTCGGCCCGGCGCCCGAACTGGCCCGGCTGCTGGTGCGGCGCTACGACGGGGCGGTCCTGGCGCACGCCCGAGGGGACCTGACGGCGCTGAGCGCCTGACAGGTTCCCCTAGGGGCTGTCGTCCCACTCCCGCCTGCCCATCGGGAAGTCGACGGGAGTGGGACGACGGGCCCGGGCGCGGCGGTTCAGCGCGTGGTGCGCAGCCAGACCGTGGTCCACGGCGGCATCTGGTCGCCGGTGACCGGCGCGGAGCTCAGCAGCAGCTCACCGGCCGGCAGCGGCCGGGGCTCGTCCGACAGGTTGGCCACACACTCCCAGCCGCCCGAGCGGCGGAAGTGCAGGGTGCCCGGGTCCGTCGTTTCGCCGGACCATTCCAGCGCCTCGTCGCCCACCAGCCGGCGGCGGGTGGCCAGCGCCCTGCGGTAGAGCTCCAGGGGTGCGGACGGCACGCCCTCCTGCGCCTCGACGGACAGCGCGCCCCAGCCCTGGGGCTGCGGCAGCCAGGAGCCGCTGCTGCCGAATCCGTACGAGCTGCCCTCGCGCCGCCACGGCAGCGGCACCCGGCAGCCGTCCCGCCCCTTGAGCGCACCGCCGCTGCGGGTCCACACCGGGTCCTGGAGGCTGTCGCGGGAGAGCTCGGCGACCTCGGGCAGGCCCAGTTCCTCGCCCTGGTAGACGTAGGCCGAGCCGGGCAGCGCCAGCATCAGCAGGGTCGCGGCCAGGGCCCGGCGCAGGCCGAACTCCCGGTCGAGGACGGGCTCCTGGCCGTCGGAGAGCAGCCAGGCCTCTTCGTCGCGGCCGTCCGGGAGGCCGTACCGGGAGGCGTGCCGGATCACATCGTGGTTGGAGAGCACCCAGGTCGCGGTCGCCCCGGCCGCCCGCGCGTCGGCGAGCGCGGTGTCGATGGAGGCACGCAGCTCCGCCGCGTCCAGCGAGGCCTTGAGGAAGTCGAAGTTGAAGGCCTGGCCGAGCTCCTGCGGGGTGGCATAGGCGGTACGGCGGGAGTTGCGCACCCAGGCCTCGGCGACGGCGACCCGGGGCGGGTCGTACTCGTTGAAGACCTTGCGCCAGTCCCGGAAGATGTCATGGACCTCGTCCCGGTCCCAGAAGGGGTGGCTGCCGTCCTCGGGCAGATCCTCCGGCCGGTAATTGCCGATCGTGCCGATGTCACGGAGCGGCGCGGCCAGGTCCTTCGCCAGACCGTGGGCCACATCGACGCGGAAGCCGTCGACACCGCGGTCGGACCAGAAGCGCAGGGTCTGCCGGAAGTCCGCGCGGACCTCGGGGTTGTCCCAGTTGAAGTCGGGCTGCTCGGGGGCGAAGAGGTGGAGGTACCACCAGCCGTCCGGCAGCCGGGTCCAGGCCGGGCCGCCGAAGCAGGAGATCCAGTCGGTGGGCGGCAGTTCACCGTGCTCGCCCTTGCCCTCGCGGAAGACGTAGCGCTCCCGCGCGGCGGATCCGGGCTCGGCGCGCACTGCCTCCTGGAACCACTGGTGCTGGTGGGAGGAGTGGTTGGGCACGATGTCCACCATCACCTTGAGGCCCAGGCGGTGTGCCTCGGCCACCATGGCGTCGAAGTCGTCGAGGGTGCCCAGCCGCGGGTCGACATCGCGGTAGTCGGCGACGTCATAGCCGCCGTCGGCCAGCTCCGAGGGGTAGAAGGGGCTCAGCCAGACGGCGTCCACACCCAGGCCGGCGAGGTAGGGCAGCCGGGAGGTGATGCCGGGGAGGTCACCGATGCCGTCGCCGTCGGAGTCGGCGAAGCTGCGCGGGTACACCTGGTAGACGACGGCCTGCCGCCACCAGTCGGTGGTGTCGCGGGCGGAGTCGAGGTGCTGAGGGGTCACGTGGAGGCCTTTCGGGGCGGTAGCGGACGCGTGACAGGTGCGGCGCTGCGCGGCGCCGGGTCGGGTGCGGCGGGGTGGCCGGCGCGGGGGCCGGGGTCATCCCTTCACCGCCCCTGAGGTCATGCCCGAGACGATCGAGCGGCGGAAGATCATGACCAGGACGCCGATCGGGACGGTGGCCGCCACAGCCCCCGCGAACAGCGTCCCGTAGGGGACCGTGTACTGGCTGGTGAACAGGGCGATGCCGACCGGAACGGTGCGGTGGCCGTCCTCGCTGTTGAAGGTCAGCGCCAGCAGGAACTCCGCCCAGGTCGCGGTGAAGGTGAAGATGCCCGCGGTGAACAGCCCCGGCCGGGCCAGCGGCGCGATCACGGTCAGGACGGTGCGCAACGGCCCCGCGCCGTCGACGGTGGCCGCTTCCTCCAGCTCACGGGGGATACCGACCAGGTAGTTGCGCATGATCCAGATGGCGAACGGCAGATTGAGCGCGACATAGGGCACGATCAGGCCCGCGTAGCTGTTGAGCAGCCCGAGTTGCCGCTCCAGCAGGAACAGCGGAACGACCAGCGCGATCGGCGGGAAGACGGACAGCATCAGCAGCGTCGTCATGATGGCGCCGCGGCCGCGCAGCGGGGTGCGGGCCAGGGCGTACCCCGCGAAGAAGGACAGCCCCAGCACGGCGGCCGTGGAAACGGAGGCCACCAGCACGCTGTTGAGCAGATAGCGGCCGATGCCGTTGCGGACGAACGCCTCCGCGTAGTTGCCGAGCGTCGCCGATTCCGGCACCAGGCTGGGCGGGGCGGCGCTGATCTCGCCCGGTCCCTTGAAGGACGACGCGATCATCCAGTAGAGCGGCAGGGTCGACAGCACGACGATCGCCAGACCGCCGAGGTTGACGGCGTTGAGGTACCGGCGGATACCGGTTGCCGGTGTACGGCGGTTCATGCCCGCCCTCCTTCGTCGGCCTGCGTACGGAAGACCCGCAGGAAGAGCAGACAGCAGCCGATCACGATGACCGCGGAGGTGGTGGCCACCGCCGCGCCCCGGCCGATGTCGAGGTTCTGGAAGAGCGTTTTGTAGCCGAGGATCACCAGGGATTCGGTGGCGGTGCCCGGTCCCCCCTGGGTCAGCACGAACGGCAGGTCGAATATGCCGAATGCCTGGAGAATGCGGAAGAGGACGGCGATGGCCATGATCGGCCGCAGCTGCGGCAGGGTCACCTTCCAGAACGTCGTCCAGGCGCCGGCGCCGTCGATCTCCGCCGCCTCGTAGACGTCGCCAGGTATCAGCATCAGTCCGGCGAGAACAACAATCGCGACAAAGGGCGTGGTCTTCCATACATCGACCACCACCATGGCGCCCATGGCGGAGGCGGGCTGCCCGAGAATGTCCGGCTGGTGGCCGAGGACCTGCTCGAAGAGCCAGGTCAGCCCGCCGTAGGTGCCGTTGAAGAGATATCCCCACAACTGGGCGGCGACGACATTGATCAGGGCCCAGGGCAGCAGCAGCACCGCCAGCACCCAGCCGCGGGCGGCTCCCAGCCGTTCCAGTACGAGCGCCGCCGCGGTGCCGAGCACCAGCTCCAGCAGGACGGTCACGGCGGTGAAGCCGAAGGTGAAGAGGAGCGCGTGGCGCCATTCCGGGCTGCTCAGCAAGGCGGCGTAATGGTCGCCCGTCAGGGACCGGATGCTGAACCCGCCGTACTCCAGGCGGACATCGGCAAAGCTGAGCACCACCGAGAAGAGCACCGGGAAGACCGTCACGGCAGCGATGGTGAGCAGCGCCGGCGAGGCGAAGAACCAGCCGGTGCGCGCCCGTCTGCGCCGGCTCACCCGGGCCGGGCCACCGCCGCGCGGTACGGGTCCGGTGTGCCCTCCGGCCGGTTTCGGGGCCGGGCTCGGCGGGACGGTCGCGGAGGAGGCCGCGGAGGAGGTAACGGCATTCACAGCGCCCTGCCTTCCAGCGCGGTACGGATGTCGGCGCGGGCCGCGCGCACGGCCTGGGCGGGCGTGGCCCGGCCGCCGATCACGGCGTTGGCCTGGGTGTAGAGCGCCTTGCTGACCTGGGGGTAGTACGGGGTCTGTACCGGCCGGGCGACCAGCCGCAGTTCCTTGGCCCGGCCGAGCGTGGGATCACCGACCCGACGGGCCTCCGGCCGGGTCAGTACGCCTTCGAGTGCCGGAATCACCCCGGCGTGCTTCAGCAGGATCATCTGCGCCTCTTCTCCGGCGCAGAAGCGGGCGAAGGCGACCGCGGCCCCGAGGTGGTGGGAGTTGGGATTGACGAAATTGCTCCAGCCGCCGGCGCAGCTCACCCCGCGCGGCCCGTCGCCGTCGAAGCCGGGGCGGGGTACGACGCCGACCCGGCCGGCCACCTTGGAGACCGAGCGGTCGGCCGCGTTGCCCCAGGCGTAGGACCAGTTGCGCAGGAAGACGCCGCGGCCGCCGGTGAAGGCGTCCTGGGAGTCCGCTTCCACGTAGGTGGTGACCGTACGGGGCGTGACCCCGGTCTCGGTGAACTCCCGCATCAGCGCGAAGGCCCGCTCGGCGCCCGGCCCGCTCAGCGCCACCCGCCCCGCCTCGTCCAGTACGGGGGCCTGGGCGTCGGCCAGGAACTCGGTGACGTTGCAGGTCAGCGACTCCGATACGGAGGCCTGCCAGAGGAAGCCGTAGGCGGCGTCGCCGGCCCGCTGGATCCTGCGCGCCGTGCGCAGCAGTTCCTCCCAGGTGCGGGGCACCGGCAGACCGTGCTTGGCCAGCAGGTCCTTCCGGTAGAAGAGGAAGGAGTTGTCGGTGAAGAAGGGCAGCGCGTACACGGCTCCGCGGTACTCGCTGACCCGACGCAGGGCCGCCGGATAGTCCGACCAGAAGTCCTTGGGCAGCAGTTTCTGCACGGGCAGCGCAAGGGAGTTGGCGCCGAACTGGGCCGGCCAGGTGGTGTCCCCGAGGTAGACGTCGGGGGTGGGTGAGGCTCCGGCGAGCTGGGTGGTGACCGCGGCGCGATTGCCGTCGGTGGTGCTGAGGGCGTTCGATTTCCGGACACGGAGGTGCGGATGGCGGCGTTCGAAGGCCCGGATGATCAGGTCGGCCACCACCGGGCCGTTCCGGGAGGGGATTTCGGACACCCACCAGACGAGGGTGGCCGGGGTACGCGGGACGTGGGCAGCCTGGGTCAGCAGGGTGTCCAAGGGCTTGCCCGCGCAACCGCTGGTGAGCCCGGCTCCGGCGGCGAGACCGCCCGCGAGCAGGGTTCTGCGGCTCAAGGCCATGAGTGCTCCTCACGTCTTGGCTGCCTTCGATGACAGCGCTTGCAGGCTAGAAGTGGCCTTGTCGCCAGGTCAACGGCTCGTGAACAACAGATTTCCCTTCGGGATCTTCTGGCAACGCTGTCATCGCCTTTTTGTGCTAGCGTCCCGGCATGTCCTCAGCTCAGAGCGAGGCCACGATGGCCGATGTGGCCCAGCGGGCGGGGGTTTCGGTATCCACCGTTTCGCGCACGCTGCGCGGCCTGTCGACGGTCTCGGACACGACACGCGCCCGCGTGGAGGCGGCGGCCCGCGAACTCTCCTTCGCGATCACCCGCAGCGCCTCCAGTCTCGTGACCGGCCGCACCGGACGGGTCGCCGTACTCCTCCCGCATCTGGAGTCGTGGTTCCTGAGCGCGACGCTGTCCGGTATGGCGCCGGCGCTGCGCGAGGCGGGTCTCGACCTGCTGGTCTACAGCGTGGCCGATGTGCGCGAACGCGCCGATTTCTTCGACCGGTTGCCCGCCCGCCGCAATGCCGATGCGCTGCTCGTGGTGAGCTTCGCGCTCACCCCCGCCGAGCGGGCCCGCCTGGACGACCTGGGCATGCCGCTCGTGTTCGTCAGTCAGCACGCCGAGGGGCGCCCCAGTGTCTACGTGGACGACGCGGACGCCGCGCTGCGCGGCACCCGCCATCTGATCAACCTCGGCCACCGGCGGATCGCGTTCCTCCAGACGTCCGACGAGACGGGCTTCGCCTGGAGCAGCAAGAACCGGCTCGCCGGGCATCTGCGGGCCCTGGCCGACGCGGGCCTGGAGCGGGACGACGCGCTCATCATGAGCGTGCCGGGCTGGAAGGGCAGCGGTATGGGCGCGGCGGTGGGCCGGCTGCTGAGTCTCCAGGAACCGCCGACCGCACTGTTCGCCGAGACCGACGATTTCGCCTTCCGTCTGCTGGCGGCGCTGCGGGAGGCCAACGTCCCGGTCCCCGGGCGGGTTTCGGTCATGGGGTTCGACGACCACGTCATGGCCGGGGTCCTGGGCCTGACGACGCTCGCCCAGCCCGCCGCCGACATCGGGCGCACCGCCGTGCACCTGGCCCGGTCGGTGATCGATGACGTCGACGGCGCGCACGAGCGTCATATCGTGCTGCCGACCGAACTCGTCCCGCGGGGCAGCACGGCACCGCCGCCCGCGGGAAGCTGACCTAACTGACCTTGCTGACCGCCGCTGACTCTTCACCGGCGTCCGCCCCTCGACTGTCATAGGACTGCACCTCTTCGGTGCACCAGAGACGATCCGGGGGGAACTGATGCTGGACAAGAGTTACCTCGTGCCCTGGGGGAAGCGGGGCAGTCTGTCGACCGACACCGAGGCCGCCGTGCTGGCCGAGCTCGTCCACGAGAGCACACCCTTACCCGCCGGCGCCCGGCGTGAACGGTTCGAGCGCTCCTTCGCCGCCTCGGTCGGCAGCCGGCACGCGATCTCGGTGAACAACGGAGCGGTCGCCCTCCAGATGGCGATCCGGATGCTCGATCTGGCCCCCGGCGACGAGGTGATCGCCACCCCGCAGACCCACCGCTCCACCGTCCAGCCGCTGCTGGACTACGACGTACGGGTCCGGTTCTGCGATATCGACCCCACCACCCTCAACCTCGACCCGGCCGCGCTGGAGGCGCTGATCACCCCGCGCACCCGGGCCCTGCTGCTGGTGCACTACGGCGGCTGCCCCGCCGAGATGGACACGGTGATGGCCCTGGCCCGGCGGCACGGCTTCCTGGTGCTGGAGGACTGTGTGCATGCGCTGGGCGCCCGCTACCGCGGCCGCAGCCCCGGGTCCCTGGCGGACCTCGCCACCTTCAGCCTCCGGAACGCCAAGTCCAGCACCGCGCTGGGCGAGGGCGGGCTGATCACCTGCGACCGGGACGACTGGGCGGAGCGGCTGCACCGGCTGCGCGCCCCCGACGGGGACGCCCGGGCCGCGCACCCTCAGCCGGAGCCGGCCGGGCTGCCGGGGACCGCGTACGCCACGCCGCTCCAGCGCGACTGCGTACGGCGGCCCGGCAGTGACGCGACGATGCCGGAGGTGGTCGCGGCCCTGGGACAGGCCCAGCTCACGGGGGTCGAGACGGCCGTGGCGCAGCGGCGCGCGCTCGCCGGGCGGCTGGACGAGGTGCTCACCCGCTACCCCTTCCTCACCCCGCAGTCGGCGCCCGCGCACAGCGCCCACGCCTACCATCTCTACACCTGCCTCGCCGACCACCAGGAGCTGCGCGACCGGCTCGTCCTGGCCCTGGACCGCAGGGGCGTGGAGATCCAGCTGCGCTACTTCCCCCAGCATCTGCTGCCGCAGTGGCGCCACCGCGGACATCTGCGCGGCGAGTGCCCGGTCGCCGAACGCAGCTGGTTCGAGCAGCATCTCAATCTGCCCTGCCATCCGATGCTGACGCCCCATCAACAGGACTACCTCATCGAGGCGTTGGACGGTGCACTGGCCGAGCTGAACGGCGGGGCGCCGGCCCCGGCCGGGGTGCCCGCGACGGTCTGCGGGCCCCGGTAGAGAGGGCCGGGACCGCCCCGCCGGGAAACGCGCGAGGCCGCCGCCCCTGGCGTGGGCGGCGGCCGGTGTCAGGCCGTCAGCCCTCCGGGTGGTGGACGGCGAAGACCGTGTACGCGTGCGGGTCCGGCTTGGCCAGTTCGGCGGCCTTGTCGCGGTAGACCTGGACATTGGGGTCGGCCATGGTCGCCTTGATGTCGGCCTTGGTGCGCCACTGGGCGTAGTAGACGAGCCGCTTGCCGTCGGTGCTGGGGAGGATGTTCACCGAGACGCACCCCGGCCGGTGCCGGATGAACTTCTCGGCGCCCTCGCTCAATACGTCGGCCAGCTCCTGCTGGTTCTCGGGCGCGACCTCGAAGACGTTGATCATGGCGATGGTGCCGTCGTCGGTGCGGATGACGGTTTCACTCATGGTGTCGTTCCTTTCCGGGAGGGATGGGTACGCACGCGCCGCGGCTCAGCCGAGCGCCGAGCCCGCCGCGTGTGCCGGGGTTCGCGCGGGCGGGTTCGCCCACGCGCGGGCCACCTCGACGGCCTGCGCCGGGTTGAGGCGGGGGTCGCAGTGGGACGCGTGCCGGGCCGGGCCGGCGGCCCGTTCGGCGTCGATGTCCGCGGGGTCGTCTCCCCAGACGCACTCGGTGACGTCGTGAGGAGTGGTTTCCAGGTGCAGTCCGGCGGGGGTTCCACCGGCTTCGGTGACCGCGTCCAGGAAGGCCCGGACCTCGGCGACGACCGTCGGCACCGCCCGGACCTTCACACCGCCCGGTGAGGTGACGGTGTTGCCGTGCATCGGGTCGCACAGCCACCCGACGCGGTGGCCGGCGCGGCGCACGGCGGAGACCAGGGGCGGCAGTGCGGTGCCGGCCGCCGCTGCTCCCATACGGGCGATGAGCGTGAGCCGGCCGGGCTCGCGCCCCGGGTCGAGGCGTGCGCACAGGGCGAGCAGGTCCTTCGGCCGGGTCGTCGGCCCGACCTTGCACGCGACGGGGTTGGCCACCTGCGCCAGCATCATGGTGTGCGGACCGTCCGGCTGCCGGGTCCGCTCGCCGATCCAGGGCAGATGGGTGGAGGCCAGCAGGGTGTGGCCGGTGGCGGTCCGCCGCAGCAGCGGCAGCTCGTAGTCAAAGACCAGCGCCTCATGGCTGGTCCACACCGGTGCGCCGGTGGGCGGCGCCCAGGCGCTGGTGCGCTGCCGCAGACAGCTCACCGCGCGGAAGGCGGCGTGGTAGCAGTCCAGCATCCGTCGTGGGTCGGCCCGCCGCGCGGTCCCGGTGGGCTCGGGGCTGTTGACCAAGTGCCCCCGGTAGACCGGGAGTTCCCGGCCGCCGACGGTTTCGGTGGTGGCGCTGCGCGGCTTGGCGAACTGCCCGGCGATCCGGCCGATGCGCACCACCGGCTTGCCCGTCCCTGCCGTCATCACCCCGGCCAGCGCGTCGAGCAGCCCGGCCTTCCGCAGCACCGCCGACGGTTCGCACTCCGCCGGGTCCTCCGCGCAGTCGCCCGCCTGGATCACCAGGTAGTGACCGGTCGCGGCCTCGGCGAGCAGGGTCCGCAGCAGGCGGACCTCCTCCCAGGTGACCAGGCCGGGCAGCTGGGCGAGTTCGGCGCGCATGGCCGCGGCCTGGACGGGGTCGTCCCAGTCCGGCTGCTGCCGGGCCGCGGCGAGGTCCCAGGGGCAGTCCTCGTCGAGTTCCACGAACGGTCCCTCGGCGGTGAGCGAGGGCAGCGGGTAGCCGGACCGGGTCGCCCCCGTCATCTGCGTCCTCCTGCCGGCCGGTGGCGTACCGGCCGTCGCATGGCTGGTGGGTTCCATCAGACCGGCGACTCACCGGGCGGCAGCCGGCGGGCCATCGTCAGCCCGTCCGCGACCGGCAGCATGACGAGCTGAACGCGGTCGTCCTTGCGGGCGTGCTCGTTGAACGCGCGGATGGCGGCGGGCTTCTCGCCCGGATCGGCGTCGATCACCTGGCCGCTGAAGAGCGTGTTGTCGGCCAGCAGCAGCGCGCCCGGCCGCAGCCGTGGCACCAGTTCCTCCCAGTAGCCGATGTAGCCGGGCTTGTCGGCGTCGATGAACGCCAGGTCCAGATGCGGTTCGGCAGGCAGGGCACGGAGGGTGTCCAGGGCCGGGCCGAGCCGCAGCTCGATCCGGTCGGCCACCCCGTCGCGGGCCCAGAAGTCGTGGGCCAGGGCGGTCCATTCGGCCGAGACATCACAGGTGATCAGCGAGCCGTCGGCGGGCAGCCCGCGCGCCAGGCAGAGCGAGGAGTAGCCGGTGAAGGTCCCCACCTCGACGATGTGGCGGGCGCCCAGCAGCCGCACCAGGAAGGTCAGCAGGGCGCCTTCCTCGGGCGCGACCGTCATATGTGCCTGGTCGGGAACGGCGGCTCTGGTGTGCTCGATCAGCTCGGCGAGGACCGGGTCGGGGGTCATCCTGCCCTGCGCGAGGAGATAGGTGTGCAGTTCGGGGGTGAGCGTCAGATTCCTGGGGCCCAGGGTGTCGTTCCGTAACACGGTGTCTCCTGAAGGGTGTGCGGACGGTGCGTCGGTCTCGGGCGGGGCGCGGTGGTCAGCGGGGCCCGTCGTGGGCGGTGCGGCGCCAGTCGGCATAGGCGCGGTCGACGGCCTCGGTCTCCTCGGCGATCCGGGCGGTGAAGTCCCTGAGGTCGCCGGCGCAGTGCAGTTCGAAGCGACGGCGCGGTGACGGCCACGCGTGCTCCCGGACGAAGTACATGACGGTGGATCCCTGGGGCCCGCCCTCGTGGGGGTTGTGGCCGCCGCCTTCCCACAACAGGCCGGCCTCGGTGCGCCAGGCGGTGACGAGTCGTTCCAGCAGCGGCGGGCTCGGACGGGGCACCACGAACGCGGTGTGCTGCTCGAAGCCGTGCGCGGCCTCCGACTCCTCGATCCGGCGGTCGAACCCGCCGCTGTCGCGGGGGAAGAGGAACACCTCGACCGCGGCATGCCGCCGGCCGTCCGGTAACTCCAGGCGGAGCCGTGTGATGTGGACCTGGCACGCGGCCGGGTCGAGTCCGTGGCGGGTGCTCAGTCTGCGGCGCACCACGGTGCTCGGCACGGTCGGCAGCGGCGCCAGGCCGCGCCTCTCCAGGTGGCGCAGTCCCGCGGTGAGGGTGCGGGGGAACAGCAGCACCGCGCAGTGGTCGAACACGCAGTGCGCTTCGGTCAGCGCCACGGCCTCGCCGTCCGCCGCCACCTGTGCGAGAAGCGTCGACGCGGACGCCGTCGACGCGAGCCGGGCATCACGGATCGCGTCGTCCAGCCGCCGCAGATCGGCGCCGGAGAACGCACCGTCCCCGGAGAACCCCGCGCCGGGGCGGAGCCGTTCCTTTGCTGTGCCGGAAGGGTGGGCAACGGACATCGATACCTCCTGTATCGGGGCCGTCGGCATTCTGTGGGGAATTCCGTTCGCCCGGCAAGCGAAAAGTGACCGCGAAAGGGAAAAGCATGGATTCCGCATTCCCCGAACCCCGGAAACGTACCGGACGGCCAGCGAAAACAGGGCGCTTCGGCCTTTTCGATGGCAGGCATCGACGCCGCCGATCGGTGGTGCTCGAACCCCGCGATACCCCCGCCGCGAAGCGGAGTACCGCCCCTCTCTATTGGGATTTCTTTGCGCCGGCCGCCCTGGCGGCCACCCTTGGCACCTCATCTGCCGTGCACCAACGCTCAGTTGTGCACCGGAGGCGCGCCACTTCGGTCCGCCCGATGGACCGCATCGGCCGGCCCGAACAAGGCTGTGCCGGCGCTATGGAAAAAGAGCGGCCACCGCCGTCAGTTGCACCTTGGATAGATATTCCTTATGGCGCCTTACCGGCCGCCCGGCATCAGGAATTCTTATCGGGCATTGTCTGGACGATCCGCTCACCGGCCGCCCAGAATCCCTGTCGGCAAGGCAGCGACTGTTTCGTTCTGCCGTAGACGGAGGATCTTCGTGAACGATCGGCATCCGGAATCGACAACCACGTTTCTGACGTTCACCGAAGCTCTGGAGCGGGCCGCCGCCCGCCGTACGGGTCCCGCCGTATGGGAGGGGCTCCGCCACCGGACCTGGCGCGAGTGCCTGCTGGCGGCCGAACGGACCGCCGGCGCCCTGCACCGGCAGGGGCTCCGGGCCGGTGAGGTGCTCGCGGCCCAACTGCCCAACTGCTGGGAGCTGGTGGTGCTGCACGCGGCCACCGCCCGGCTCGGCATGGTGCTGCTGCCCCTGCACTCCGCCTACGGTGCCCACGAGGTGCGGTCGCTGGTCGAACAGGCCGGGGCCGCCGCGCTGGTGGCCCGGGACACCTATCGCGGCCGGGACCGCGTCGACGAGATCCGCGCCCTGCGCGAGCGTTGCCCCTCGCTGCGCCGGGTCTGGGTCTCCTACGGCGGGTCCGCCGGCGGCGGATCCGCCGGCCCCGGCCCGTCCCGCCCCGAGCGCGCCGGGCTGCCGGACTCGGCGGAGTTGCTCACCGGCCCGCCGGTCCCGGTCGCGGAGCTTCCGGACCGTCCGCGGGACCCGCGCACACCCCTGGTGCTGCTCGCCTCCTCCGGGACCACCTCCCGGCGTCCGAAGCTGTGTGTGCACAGCCACGGCGGGCTGCTCGGCAACGCCGCCGCCGTCGCGGCGGACGGCGGACTCGGCCCCGCCGACACCCTCGTCTCCGCCAGCCCGCTCAGCCATGCGTTCGGGCTGCTGTCGGTGCATCTGGCCCTGGTCGTCGGCGGGGGTGTCGGCCTGTTCGACGGGTGGGAGCCGCGCCGGTTCCTCGAAGCGCTGCACACCGCCTCGGCCACCGCGGCCTTCGCGGTGCCGACCCAACTACGGGATCTGACCGCCCTGTTGGAGGACAGCCCGGCCGACCGGGCGCCCGCCGGGCTGCGGGAGGTGCGCACCGGCGGCGCACCGGTGCCGCGCGAGCTGGCCGCGGGCGTACGGCGGACGCTGGGCGCGCGGATCGTCGTGCAGTGGGGGATGACCGAGATCGGTGCGGGCACCTTCACCCGTCCCGGGGACCCGCCCGAGGCGGCGGGCACCATAGGACGGCCGGTGTCCGGCGGCGAGGTCCGGGTGCGGGGCCGGGACGGCGCGCCCGCCGGGCCGGGCGAGACCGGGGAACTCCAATACCGCAGCCCCTACATGTTCCGCGGCTACCTCCACGCGCCGGAGCTGACCCGGGCCGCGCTCACCGCGGACGGCTGGCTGCGCTCCGGCGATCTGGCCGTCCTCCACCCGGACGGTTCGGTGAGCTACCGGGGGCGCGCCGATGAGCTGATCAACCGTGGCGGTCTGAAGTTCAGCGCGCTGGAGGTGGAGGAGCTGCTCAACGATCTGCCGCAGCTGGCACAGCACGCGGTGGTGGCACGGCCCGATCCGCGGCTGGGCCAGCGCTCCTGTCTGCTGGCCGCGCTCCGCGAGGGGGCGGCCCTGACGCTCGACGAGGTGACCGGGCATCTGTCCGGCAAGGGACTGGCCACCTACAAACTGCCCGAACAGCTGGTGATCGTCGACCGGCTGCCGACCACGGTCACCGGCAAGATCGCCCGCGCCCGGCTGATGACGATCCCGCTGCCGCCGGCGGTGCGGTCGCCGGAGGCGCGGTCACCCGCTGCGCAGCGCCCCGTCGCGCAACCGCGGCAGGCAGCCCCCGCTCCACCGCCCGCACCCGGACCGCAGGCGGTGGAGCGGTGACCGGGAGACGGAACGGCCCGCTGTCAGCTGCCCAGCTGCTTGCGCAGCACCGACTGGAAACCGGTGAGGTTCGGATTCGTGGAGTTGCGGTCCAGCCAGGTCATCGTCACCGTCGTCCGCAGATCGGTGTCGCCGACCTCGACTACGGCCACCTCGCCACGGGCGGCCTGGCCGCGTACCGAGATCAGCGGCAGCAGCGCACAGCCCATCCCGGCCGCCACACATGCGCCGAGGGTGCCGATGCCCGAGACCTCCGCGATCGGCTCCTGCGACGGCGCGGCCCCGAACGAGCTGTCGTACATCTCCCGGAAGCCGCAGCCCCGCTCGGTGGCCAGAAAGGCTTCCCTGGAGAGCTCTTCCAGGCCGGCCCGGCCGCGGGCGGCCAGATGGTGCGCCGGCGGCACGATGACCACGAGCGGTTCCTCGGCCAGCGTCTCGAAGCACAGGCCGGCGTCGGCGGGCGGGTCGCCGAAGGTCAGACACAGATCCAGGTCGCCCCGGCGCACGGCCTTGTACAGCTCGCCGCGGTTGTCCTGCCCCACCCGCACCCGCGCCTGCGGGTACAGCGAGCGGTAGTGCGAGAGCACCTCCGGCAGCAGATGCAGGCCCACGGTCTCCAGCGCGCCGACCGCCAGCTCCGAGCCGGGCCGCGAGACCGCCCAGCGCGCCTCCTCCAGCAGTTTGAGGATGCGGTTCGTGTACTCCGAGAGCACCGACCCCTGCGGAGTCAGCCGAATCCGGCGCTGCGACCGGTCGAGCAGCTCGACTCCCAATTCTCGTTCCAGCGCCTGAATTTGGTCACTGACACTGGACTGCGCATAGTGCAGCTCGCGGGCCGCCTGTGTGACGCTCAGTGTCCGGGCAACCGTTTCGAACGTCCGAAGATGTCGTAACTCCACGCGTACGCCCCCCAGTTGAGGACCCATCGGCTGGGCCGATGTTAACCATAGGGCATTCCCTTCGTCACCACCGTCAATTCCCCTTCCGCGTCCGCTTGAATGATTTGACCCGCCCCGGTGATGCGGCTCAGGCGGCGGAAATGGCGATTTTTGAAACCGAGGAGAATCACATGGCAACGCAGGCGGAACCACAGGGGGCTTCCGTCGCCGATGCGGCACGGAGCGGTAAGCCCTCGCGCACCTTACTGATCGGACTCTCGCTCGGTTACTTCATGGTCCTGCTGGACATGACGATCGTCTCGGTCGCGCTCCCCGCGATCGCCCGGGACCTGCACGTCGGGCTGAGCGGCCTCCAGTGGGTCACCAACGGCTACACCATCACCTTCGCCGCCCTGCTGCTCACCGCGGGGTGGCTGTCGGACCGCTACGGCGGTCGGCGGATCTTCCTCTGGGGCCTGGTGGCGTTCGGTGTGCTGTCCGGCGTCTCGGCGGCCGCGACGACCCTGGACGCGCTGGTGGTACTGCGGCTGGCCCTGGGCGTGGCCGGTGCACTGCTGCTGCCGGCCTCCCTCGCGGTGATCACCAATGCCTACACCGACCCGGCCGAGCGGGCCCGTGCGGTGGGGTCCTGGGCGGCCATCACGGGTGCGGCACTCGCCGCCGGACCGCTGGTGGGCGGCGTGCTCACCGACACCGTCGGCTGGCGCACCATCTTCCTGATCAATGTGCCGCTGGCCCTGGTCAGCCTGGTCATCACGGTGCGACTGGCCCCGGAGACCGCACGCAAGCAGCGCAGCGGCCTCGATCTGACCGGGCAGCTCAGCGGCGTGCTGGCGCTGGCCGCGCTGGTGTACGCACTGATCGAGGGCCCGGAGAAGGGCTGGTCGGGCGCCGGGGTGCCGGCCGCCTTCGCGATGGCGGTGGTCGCGGCGGTGGTCTTCGTCGTCGCGGAGCGGCGGGCCGGTGACGCGGCGATGCTCCCGCTGCGGATGTTCCGCAGCCGTGGTTTCTCGGCCGCGCTGGCCTCCGGTCTGCTCGCCAACTTCGGTCTGTCCGGGCTGCTGTTCGTGCTCTCGCTGTTCTTCCAGGACAGCCGCGGCTACTCCTCGTTCAGCGCCGGTCTCGCCTTCCTTCCGCTGACCCTGCCCACGGCCTTCAACCCGATCTTCACCGGGCGACTGGTCGGCCGGATCGGGCCGCGCCGTCCGGCCACCATCGGCTTCGTCCTCATGGGCGCCGGCGCGCTGCTCCAGGCGCCGTTCACCGGCAACTCGACCGGTGCGCTGGTGGCCACCGTGGTGGGTCTGCTGGCGTTCGGGTTCGGCGTCTCCTTCGCCCTGCCCGCCCTGGTCGCCGGGATGGCCGGCTCCGTCCCGGCCGAATTCGCCGGTATCGGCGCCGGAGCGCTCAACTCCGCCCGGCAGGTCGGCGCCTCACTGGGCGTCGCCGTCCTCGGCGTGGTCCTCAATCTGACCTCGTCCAACGCCGGCGGCACCCGCTGGGCGCTGGTCGTCGGCGGGCTGGCCCTGCTGCTCGGGGCGGTCATCGCCGGCACCGGGCTGCGGGGGCGCACCCCCTCCCCGGCCCGCTGACGCCGCCCCGGCAGCGCCGGTCCGGGCCGTTCCGCCCCTACTAGGAGGAGCATTGGCAACCCCATCACCGTCCGCGGGTCCCCGGACCGGCCGGCCGGGCCTGCGCCTGGACGGCGTCGACCACCTGGCCTTCGTCACCTGGCGCCCGCGGGCGACCCACGAGTTCTACACCCAGGCACTGGGGATGCCCCTGGTGCACGCGATCACCGCGACGGGCTGGGTCACCGAGGACTACCCGGACTTCGTGCACTTCTTCTTCGACATGGGCAGGGGGAACCGGATCGCGTTCTTCTACTACTTCGGCCTGCCGGAGGAGGAGGCGCCGAGCGACCTCATGCACCGCTCCCGCCACGTCGCCTTCCACGTCGACACCGAGGAGGAGCTGCTGGCCTGGCGGGACCGGCTGAAGGCCCACGGGGTGCGGGTCACCCGGCCACTGGGGCACGAGCTGATCGAGTCGATCTACTTCGACGACCCCAACGGCATCCAGCTGGAGATCACCAGACCGCTCCGCGAGATGTCCGCGATCGATGCCCGGGACGCGGAGCTGACGCTTGCCGCGCTCACCGACATCGCCGGGTCCCCGCACCCCTCGGCGCAGGCGCTGTGGCAGCGGAAGGCGGAGCTGATACGGAAGAACGCGGAGGTGGCGGGCCCGTGACGCTCGCGGTGTACGTACTCGACGTGCCGGAGTTCGAACCCGTGGTCCACACCGCCGAGGCCGCCGGGATGGCGGTCCGGCGGACCGGCGACTACCTGGAGTTGTCCACTACGGAGCAGGAGATCGTGCTGCGCCGCGAGGAGACCGGAATGCGCACCGCGCTGTGGCACGCCCTGCTCACCGGCGGTCTCGACGGCCGCATCGTCTCCTTCACCCCCGACACCCTCCATCTCGTCCAGGAGGCGGCATGAGCACCCCCGACGCCGCGGCGGCCCGCCATCCGGTGCTGGTGGTGGGCGCCGGTCCGGCCGGACTGAGCGCCGCGCTGGCGCTGCGCGCCGCCGGCCTGCCCGCGGTGGTCCTGGAGAAGCGCACCCGGGACACCGTCCGGCCGGGCAGCCGCGCCGCCTACCTGCACGGAGCGTCACTGCGCGCCCTGGAGCGGGTCAGCCCGGGGCTCGGCCACGAGATCGCCGGCCGTGGCCTGATGTGGGCCACCAAGCGGTCGTCCTGGGCCGGGCAGGAGATCTACACCCGGACCTACCCCCCGCTGCGCCGCGACGGGCTGCCGCCGTTCACCAGCCTTCCGCAGGTGCACACCGAGGACCTGATGGCCGCCGCGTGCCGGGAACACGGGGTGGAGTTCCACTGGGGTGTGGAGGTGACCTCGGCCGAGAGCTCCCCGGACGGGGTGCGGCTGGTGGACTCCACGGGCGTCAAGTGGGAGGCGGACTATGTGATCGCGGCGGACGGGTCACGGTCCGCGCTGCGGTCCGCCATCGGCAGCCCTCTGGAGGGGCCGCGCTCCCGGAACACCTTCGTGGTCGTCGACCTCGATGACGACCCCGCCCACCCGGTGCCGCTCGAACGGGTCTTCCACTACCACCACCCGGGGGTCGGCGGCCGGAACGTCCTGATCGTGCCGTTCGCCGGCGGCTGGCGGGTCGACCTCAACCTCCTGGTGAACGACGCCCCGGAGCGGTTCATCTCCCCGGAGGGGCTGCGCCGCTGGATCCCCAGGGTGCTGCCCGCGTCGTACGGCGAGCGGGTGCGCTGGGTGTCGACCTACCGGTTCGCCCAGCAGGTGGCCGCCACGTTCACCGACGCCCACCGCCGGGTGCTGCTGACGGGTGAGGCGGCCCATCTGTTCGCCCCGTTCGGCGCCCGGGGCATGAACTCCAGCATCCCGGACGCGGTCCGGGCGGTGCGCGCCACCCGGGAGGCGCTGTCGGCCGGTCATCCCGGCGCGGCCGAGGCGGAGATCCTCCGGTTCGGCGAGGAGCGCAAGGAGGCGGCCGGCTACAACCGTGCGTGCGCGAGCGCGGCCCTGGAGCACATGCTGGCGCAGCGCCCCTCGGTCTGGCTGCGGCGGCGTGCCGCGGCGGCCGTGGCCACGGCCGGGCTCAAGGCGGGAGCGTGGCTGGACTCCGCTCCCTACGGCCCGAAGCTGGCGGCCCGCGGCGCCGCACGGACCGCCTACTGACCGGACCGCCCTCCGGCGCATGGCCGGCCGGTCCGGCCGGCCATGCGGACCCTCGCACCAGGGACGACGGTCACGGAGGGGACAGCGGCAGGCCCTTGAGCGTCGCGCGGGCCACCGCCCGCGCCGCGTCGACGACGGGTTCGGGCGCCGAGGACGAGAAGGCCAGATAGACGGGCAGCGGTTCCGGTGCGGGACCCAGGGCCCCGAGCGGCGCGGGGCGCAGGGCGGGGTGGTTGTGGTGGGTGTCAGCGGGCAGGGCCGTGTAGGCCAGCCCCGCCTGCACGGAGGCGCGGACCGACAGCGGGTCGGAGCACCACGGCACGGAACGCCAGGGGACGTTGCGTTCGGCCAGGGTGTCGACGATCCGGATGCTCAGTGCGGAGCGCTCGCTGACCAGCGCCACCGGGAACCGGTCCCCGGCGACCAGGGGAACCTCTCCGAACCACGCCAGCCGCAGTCTGCCGAGCGTCTCGCAGCGCGGGGTTTCCGTCCCCAGCAGCAGCGCCGCCTCCAACTCCCCCTGGGCGAGCTGATCGGCGAGCACGGCGCTGAGGCCGGTGGCCATCGCACAGCGCAGGTGCGGCCGCTCCACCGCCAGTTGGCTGAGCATGCTCCGCAGTCCGTCGGCGAAGTGGACCGAGCAGCCCATGCTGAACGATTTCTGGCTGTGCAGGGTTGACAGCTTGCTGAGGACTTCATTGTTCAGCAGGATGACGCGGCGGGCGTGGGCCACCACCTCCCGCCCGGCCGGGGTGAGCCGTAACGGCCGTTTGGCGCGCTGGAACAAAGGCGCCTGAATAATGGATTCCAGACGCTGGATTTGCTGGCTCACGGTCGGCTGTGTCACGTGCAGAGTCTGTGCGGCGGCAGCAAATCCATTCTCATCGACGACCGCCATGAGGGTGCGCAGGAGTTTCACTTCGATGTCACGCTGCAACACGGTCTACCACCTGATCCCGGAGGTATGGCCAAAGCCAGGGCACGCGTACCGTCCAAACACCTTGCGGCATGCGTCATTCACCGCGGAGGCGGCGCCGAATCCGGCAACGTCCCGCCTTTTCCCGCCCTTTCGGCGGTGCGGTGATTAAATGTGGGGCGGCGCAAAAATGTGGGGGATACGCCCTCCGGAAAGCGGGCTGCCCGTTACCGACGCGCTCCCGGGAGGCTCCCCGGACGGACTTGCGTAACGACAGAACACAGCCCAGCCCCCGTGTGTCTCCATCTGCGATGCGACGAACAAGCCAATCTTTACATGATCGATCAGATGTACGACGGAAAAATGCTCCATCGCGCGAGCCCAATGCCCCTTTTGTCCGGCGAACTTGACCATTCCGCTACTCAAGGGGCACGCACCTGACGCCACGGATGCCGGCGGCGGATGAGCGCTACCGGGCCGGTGTCATCATGAACACTCACGGCATCCCGGCGCCGAGCTGCCCCGCTGACCGCTGTCCGCCGGCGTGGGCATCGCCGACGACGTCGCCCACCCGAGGAACGGCATGACCGACGGCACTCAGCAGCTGCACGCCTCGACCCGCGCCCAGGACGGCACCGTGCTGGCCTATCAACGGCACGGCTCCGGACGCCCCTTGGTGCTCCTCGCGGGACAGGCCAACAACCACCACTGGTGGGACGGTGTGCGCGAGGACTTCCACGCCACCCACAGCACGGTCACCATGGACTACCGCGGCACCGGCGCCAGCGGAAAACCCGGCGGGCACTACTCCACCCAGCTGTTCGCCGACGACATGATCGCGGTCCTGGACGACCTGGGCGTCGGGCAGGCCGATGTGTACGGGACCTCCATGGGCGGCCGCGTCGCCCAGTGGCTCGCCGCCCGCCACCCGGACCGGGTCCGCCGCCTCGTCCTCGGCTGCACCTCGCCCGGCGGCCCCCAGGCGCAGGAGCGCGACCTCGCGGTACGGCGCGCCCTGGCCCAGGCCGATCCGACGGCGGCACGGCAGGCCCTCCTCGACCTGATGTACTCCCCCGCCTGGCTGGCGGACCATCCCGGCCCGTACACGACGCTCGGCGACCCCGGGATGCCCCCGCACGCCCGCCGGGGGCACCTGGTGGCGAGCAACGAGCACGACGCCTGGGAGGCCCTCCCCCGGATCGCGGCCCCCACTCTCGTGCTGCACGGCGATCAGGACCGGCTCACGCCCGCGGCCAACGCACCCCTGCTCGCCGCCCGTATCCCCCGGGCCCGGATGCACCTCTTCACCGGCGCCCGCCACGCCTACTTCCAGGAGTGCCGCGCCCAGGCCGGCCCGCTGGTCGCGGCCTTCCTCACCGACCCGCGGAGCCTTCCGCTCCGGGAGGCCGGAACCGGCTGAGGCCCCGAGCCTCGCGGGTCCAGCCGCGGCCCCGCGAGGCTCCTCAGCGGAGCGACGGCCCGACGGGACCGCTCAGAGCTCACCCTCCGCCTCAACGGCCGGCGTTTCCACCGCCGGACCGTGCTGCTGCCCCAGCAACCGCGTACGGAAGAGGTCGAGCACCTCGTCCAGCGCCGCGCGGGTCGGCTGGCCGGGTTCGTCGAGGAGGTGCTCGGTCAGTACGGAGTGCGGCGGACGCACGGCGCGGGGATTCGCGGCGGAGTCGTCCAGTTCGACGGCGGTGAACGCCTCGCCGAGTTCGCGGCGCAGGAAGGCGAACCGGTCGCCCGGCACCAGCCGGTCCCCGCGGAACCGGAGCCCCACGACCCGCAGGCCCTCGCGCTCACAGCGCCCCCGGACGGTGGCGAGGTCCTCGGCGGAGATATCGATAGCACCGGCCCGGCTCTTGGTGACGGGCAGCGGCAGCGACGGCTGGGACAGGACAGGGGCGAGAAGGCGCTCATCGGCGGCCATGGCCAGCGCGAAGCCACCGGTGAGACACATCCCGACGGCCCCGACACCGGGGCCGCCGCACCGCTCGTGCTCCTGCGCGGCCAGGGCCCGCAGCCAGGTCACCACGCGGGAAGACTTTCCGGTGGCCAGCACGGTGAACTCCCGGCTGACGCACACCTTCCCTATGGACGAGGCCATATGGAGTCCGGCCTTCACCCGGCCGATGTGAGCGGGATCGGCATCGCGGCCGGGTCTGCCGAAGAGCACCGGGAGCACGGCGGTACAGCCGATCGCTGCCACGCGTTCCGCGAACTCCAGAACCTTGGGCGTGATTCCCGGTATCTCCGCCAGCACGATCACGGCGGGCCCCGTGCCCCGCCGCAGAATCCGGTGCGTGGTGCCGTCATGGGTGAAGGTGCCGCGCTCGAAACCGGTCAGGTCATGATCTGCCATGGTTACCACCGCTTCGGTCAGTCGCTGCTCGGAGGCTGTTCGATGCCGCTTCCCGGCCGGGGCCCCTCGCCCACGCCCGGCGCCGCACCAGCGCGAGACTACCCGCGCACGCCGTAGCGCAGCGCCCCCTCGGCTGCGCCCCCGCGGGTCAACTGGCCTGCGGGCAGGGCCGAGTGACCTCCGGCGTCCACCAGCGCGACTGCCGGGCTCGCCATCGGTACGGAACGCGACGGCAAAACCGGGCCGCTGCGGCGGAGGGTTGACCTTGACCGTGCGTCAGGGTTGGAGCCTGTGGCGCATGACGGCGTGGCCACAACGGCCGCCGCGAAAGGACATCCGATGAGTGAAACGGTCGCCATCCCGCACGGCCTCCCCATGGAGCGCGATGCGGGCCCCTTCGACCCGCCCAGCCAGATCACCCGGCTGCGCGAGGCGCGCCCGGTCAGCCCCCTGGTCTTCCCCGACGGTCACGAGGGCTGGCTCGTCACCGGCTACGAAGCGGTCCGCCAACTCCTGGCCGACACCCGGTTCAGCTCCCGCCAGGACCTCGGCATCCTCCACCTGCCGTACGAGACCCCCGGCATGCCCGCCGCCACCGAGCCGTCCCCGCAGGTGCCGGGCCTGTTCGTCGCCATGGACCCGCCGGACCACACCCGGCTGCGGCGCAAGCTGACCGGCGCCTTCACCGTCAGACGCATGAAACAGCTCGAAGAGCACATCGTCGAGATCGCCGAACGGCAACTGGACGAGATGGCGCGCCTCACCCCGCCGGTCGACCTGGTCAAGGAGTTCGCGCTGCCGGTGCCCTCGCTGGTCATCTGCGAACTGCTCGGTGTCCCTTACGAGGACCGGGAGAACTTCCAGGTCAACTCGGCCAAGTTCCTGGTCAAGGACCAGCAGCTGGACGAGAAGATGGCCGCGTACGGCGCGATGACCACGTACCTCGCCGAACTGGTCACGCGCAAACGCGCCGAACCCGGCGACGACATCCTGTCCGACCTGGCCCGCCATGACGACCTCACCATCGAGGAACTGACCGGCATCGCCTTCCTGCTGCTGCTCGCGGGCCACGAGACCACCGCCAACATGCTGGCCCTGGGCACCTTCGCGCTCCTGGAGCACCCCGAGCAGCTGGCCGAACTGCGCGCCGCCCCGGATCTGCTCCCCGACGCCGTCGAGGAACTCATGCGCTACCTGTCCGTCGCCGACATCTTCTATCGCTACGCCACGGAGGACATCGAACTCGGCGGCGAAACCATCGGCAAGGGATCGACCGTCGTCGTCTCGCTGCTGGCCGCCAACCACGATCCCCAGCGCTTCGACCACCCCGGCACCCTGGACATCCACCGCAGGGCCCGCGGTCACCTCTCCTTCGGCCACGGCATCCACCAGTGCCTCGGCCAGCAACTGGCCCGCATCGAGATGCGCGCCGGTTTCGACGGACTGCTGCGCCGCTTCCCGACCCTCCAGCTCGCGATCCCCGCCGGCGAGGTGAAACTCAGGACCGACATGAACATCTACGGCGTCCACGAACTGCCGGTCACCTGGACGGAAACGGCCCGGTAGCGGCGTCGGCCCCACACAGCCCCACAGGACAGGTCTTAGACTCGCCCACACTGCCCGAAGACCGGAGGTGAACGATGCTCACGATCAGCCAGCTCGCGCGGACCGCCGGCGTGACCGTGCGCGCCGTTCGCCACTACCACCACGTCGGCCTGCTGCCGGAACCCGAACGCGATCGCTCCGGCTACCGCCGCTACAGCGCGCAGGCGGCGGTGGATCTCATCCGGATCAGGACCCTCGCCGATGCCGGAGTGCCACTGGCCCGTATCGACGCGCTGCTGCACGCGCAGCCGGCCGAATTCGCCGCGGCCGTCGACGACATCGACGCAGAATTGCAGCGCAAGATCGACCAACTCACCGAGCACCGCCGCCGGATCGCCGGATTGGCCGGCGGCGAAGAGCTGGTCCTGCCTGCCGGGGTGGTCGCCAACCTGAACCGGATGCGCGGTCTCGGGGTCAGCGAACGGACCGTACGGCTCGAACGGGATGTGTGGATCCTGCTCCAGGCACTGGACCCGGAGTCCATGCCGCAGGCGATCAAGGACAAGGCCGCCAGCTTCGACGACCCCGAGACGACGCGCCTGTATCTCGCCTGCGATCAGTCGATCGACTGGGATCCGCACGATCCCCGCGTGGACCAGCTCATCGATGAACTGGACAACTGGGAGATCGACCACGCACGGGACAGCAGCGAGCAAGGGAACATGGCGCTGGCATTCTCCCGGGTCGTCGAGGCATCACCGGCGTGGCAACGGATCCTCGATGTGCTCGCCCACCGCGCCAAGCAGCGCCGAACCGCCGGACAAGTCAGGGCCGAACCCTAGGCACCGGCCCGACTCCCCCTCCGGCACCGTCCCCACCGACCGGGGCGGGCGCACCTCTTCAGCAGCCGCGCCCGTTCCGGATCTGTAACGGTCCTGCCTCAAAGAGTGACTCTGACATTTTCTCAGATTCCTCTTGTGGTGCACTCGTTGAACGTGAGCCGGGCTCATGTGTGTGGGGGGAAGCAATGACGCATACGACGACATGCCCCGGATGTGGCCGGGGCACCGCTCCGGGAGCCGCGTTCTGTAGCACCTGCGGTGCGGCCCTGGAGGCCGGCGAGGCGACCGTGACGCTGCCACAGCAGCCTGCCGGTGCTCCGCCGCCCGCCGCGACCACGGTGCCGCTCGCGGAGCGGCCCGCCGACCGCCGCGCCACCGTCCCGCGGTGGGGCAACGGCCGGGACCTGACCAGATATCTGTGTGCGGCCGCTTACCTGGACCGCGCCTACGCCGGATCGCTCATCAAACAGGTCGCCGCCGAACCCCATCTCGGGGTGGCGGCGGCCCCGGCGTGCGACATTCCCGTGGTGCTGCGGCATGCCTACCTGGCCAACGCACGCCGGCACAGCCGGGATCTCGTGCTCGCCGTCCTGTTCCTGCTGGCCTTCTTCTTCTCGTTCGTGGCCGCCGAGGCCGGAATCACCCTGCTGGTGCTCTTCCTGTCCTGGGTGACGGTGTTCTCCTTCGAGCTCTCCACGAAGTACGGACGCCATCTCCAGAGCCTTCGCCCGGACCGTTTCGACCCGGCGGCCGCGCCGCCGCCGCTCAACAACGCCATCGCATTGCGCCTGCGCCAGATCGGCGATTACGCCGACGGGAACGTCACCACATACAGCGGCTATTCACCGTTCATCGGCTACGGGACCGAACTCGATTCATGGTCCCTGACATTCGACGTCACCACATCGAGCCGGCCGGAGGGCGAGCCGGAGGAATTCGATGTGACGGAGCTCTATGCGCATATCGCCGAGCGGGTCGGCACACTGGCGCTGCCCTGCCTGGAGATCGAGGAGCGGCTCTTCGCCGAGGGTTCGACCCTCCTGGGAGACACCCGCTTTCTGCCGGATCCCCTCGGCCGGCCGGTGTCCCGGATTCCGTTCGACCAGATGGACACGCTGAAGCGGAAACCCGAGGAAGGTGCCCGCCCGTATCTGGCCGTGCACTCCACCGGCTGGGGCGGCGAGTTGGTCACCTCGCTCTTTCTGCGCTTTGTGCGGTCGGACTCCAATCTCTTCGTGGAAGCCGTCCCGACGGTGCTGTTCCCGCTGCTGGACCGCTACCGGATCATCGACACCCTCATGCCCCGGCCGTCCGTGGGCGAGCTCGCCAAGCTGGTCTCGGAGACCGCGGTCAGCACCTTCTTCATTCTGCTGGCCTCTCCCGCACGCGCGATCGCGGGATTCGCCCCCGACTCCTGGATGTCCCGGCGGCTGCGCCGTCAGCACAAGCTGATCACCAGGCTGCGCCGATTCGACTACGGGGCACGGCAGAGCGTCCGCCGGGAAGCCGCGGCCACCCATCACCAGCGGCATTTCCAGAAGGCCGACAGCGGCATGGTCCTGAAGACGGTGGAAAAGCGGGTCCTGGACGCACTCGTCGAATTCGCCGAAGCGCGCGGTATCGACGCGGGTGAGCTGATCCAGCGTCAGCAGACGATCATCAACAACGGCATCATCGCGTCCCACGGATCGCGGGTGGATTCCAGCGCGGTCGCCTCCGGCGACCGGTCCCGGACCGCGATGAACATCATCCACAAGATCCCGCTGCTCAAGCTGGACTGAAAAGCCAAGAAGGAATGAGGAGTACACATGCGCAGGAACGACGGGATCATCGCCACCGGCGGCTCGAATGTCGTCGGCAATGCCGTGGCCAGCGGCAGGAACGCCAAGGCGGAGGTCCGGGACAGCGGGCTGACTCAGTACGGCGACGGGCCGCAGGCGCAGCCCCAGGACCTCGACGCGCTGCTCACCCGGCTGATCGACGAGCTCGGCCGGTCCGAGCACCCGGAACGGGACGACCTGATCGAGGCCGCCGAGGACGCCCGCGAGGAGGCCACGTCGGAGGCGCCGCGCAAGGGCAAGCTGAAGGTCTTCGCCAGGGCGCTCGTGGGCGCCGTGCCGGGTTTCACCGCCCTGGTCACTCTGGCGGTGGCGATCGAAGAGGCGATCCACGGGCTGTAGCCGCTCCGGCCCGAAGGCCGGATCCGGGAACACCAGGGAGAACGGGGGGAGATGACCATGCCGTCCTGTACGCACTGCGGCGCGCTCCATGAGGATGCCGCCGCGACGTTCTGTCCGAGCTGCGGTACGCCACGCGAGTCCGGGGCGTCCGCCGGCACCCATCAGCCCGTCGGAGGCACCGGGCACGGCTACGTCCGCGTGGGGCCCACCATCCTCCCGCAGTGGCTGCTGTGGGTGGTGGCGGCCCTGATCGTGGCGGGCGGGGCGACCGCCGTCGTGCTCTCCTCGTCCGACGGCTCCTCGGACGAGGAAACGGTCGGCGCCCTCTCCTCGACCAGCCCCACCCCGGACCCGGCCATCGGTACCCCGCCCCCGACCGACACCTACTCCACGCCGCCCACCTACACCGAGACCCTGCCGCCGACCGACTACCCCTCCCCCACCCCGTCGGACCTCTCACCGTCCCCCGACAACGCGAGCGCGGTCGTGGAGGAGTACTACCGGGACATCAACGCCGGCGACTTCTCCGCGGCCTGGGACCTCGGCGGCAAGAACATCGGCGGCACCTCGTACTCGGAGTGGAAGTCGGGCTTCGGCACCACGGTGAACATCGCACTCAGCGCGGTGAACGACGGCAGCTCCGGCCAGGTCGGCGCCGTCCTCCGCGCGACCCAGACCGACGGCTCGGTACGGGTGTACCAAGGCACCTACACGGTGTCCGACGGCGTGATCGTCAGCGCCGACATCTCCCAGAGGTGACCGCCCCCGGCTCGCCCCTATCCCTGTCTTCCGGAGGTACGGAGAGACGGGGAAGGGGCGGGCCGGAGCGCTGGGCGGGCAAGGGTCCTCACAGGGCGACATCGGGATGAAGACGCCCGACGGTCCATACCCGTTGGCGCCGTACGGCGAGGGCGGTCAGGGCGAGAAAGCCGGCGGTGAAGCCGAAGAGGACGACGAAGTCCCGTACGAGATGCGCGGTGAGCCCGCCCGACACGGTGACCCGTAGTCCGTCGACCAGGTAGGTCATCGGGAGCAGCGGGTTCAGCAGCTGGAAGAACGCCGGCGCGGTGGGCAGTGGATAGAGCCCGCCGGAGGCGGTGAGCTGAAGGATGAGCAGAACCAGTGACAGGACGTCGCCCGGCACCCCGAACAGGGTGCGCAGACAGTGATCGACGGCGACGAACGCCGCTGCCGCGGTGACCAGCAGCGCGACCGTCCAGAAGCGGTGGACAGGACTGAGCCCGAGGGCGAGATCGACGACGCCGTAGAGCACCAGGGCGCCCACCGCGCCGAGCACCGCGGCCGGGAGCCAGCCCGCGACGGCGGCGGTGAACGCGCCGACCCGGCCGACGAGCGCCCGGGTGTTGAGCGGCCGCAGCAGCAGATAGGCGAAGAGGCCGAACACCCACAGAGCGATCCCGAAGAAGAACGGGGCGAGACCGCGTCCGTAGACACCGGCCGGATGCAGATTTCCCCGGTCGATGTGGACCGGCGTGCCCAGCACCTCGGCGGCGTGGGCGACCTGGTCGGGGCTGGTCCGGGGGATCTTGTGCAGCCCGTCGTCGACGGTGCGGGAGACATCCGAGGCACCGTCGTGGGCTTGGTCGGCGGCCGCCCGCAGCGCTCCTGAGCCCTTCTCCAGGGTGCCCAGCCCCGCCACGAGACCGTGCGCCCCGTCGGCGGCGCGATGGGAGCCGGTGTCGACGAGGCGGACCGGGGTGTGCAGGGCCAGCACCTCGCGCTGGAGCGAACCGATGCCGCTCCGGAGGCGTTCGGCGGCACGCAGCGAGCGCCGGGCGTTGTTCTCCGCGGCGGCGGCCCGGCCGTCGAGGGAGGTGGCGGTCGCGTTCAGGTCACGTGCGTGACGCAGGGCCGTTCGGTATACGGGGTCGCTGCGCAACGCGGGGTGGGAGTCGGCGAGCTCGTCGAGGTCCGCCACGCCACGTGCGGTGCCCTTACGGGTGGCGCTGGTTGCGGTGTGCACCGCGTCCAGGCCGTCGGTGGTCAGCCGGGCGGTGGTCACCAGGGCGGCGGCCGCTCCGGGCAGGCGGTCGGCGGCGGCCCGGTCGAGGCGGCCGGTGAGACCGTCGATCTGCCCCGCGGCTCGGGCGATCTGACGGGCCCCGGCGGAAACGCCGTCGGCACCGTCGCGCAGCGTTGAGGTCGCCGACGCGACCGTGGAAGTGCCCTGCTGGGCCACGCGGGTGGCGCCCACCAGCCGGTGCGCGCCATCGGCAGCGGTGGACAGCTTGTCGCGTACGTCCGACAACTCGCCGTAGACGCTGCGTACATAGGCGGCATGGGTGGCGGAGTTGACCTGCTCCTGAAGCTTGTTCTGCACCACCTCGGTCATGATGCCGGCGATGTAGTTGTTGGCGTCGTTGAGTTCGATCCGGATGCCGGCCTGCTGCGGGCGGGCGTCGGCACCGGTGGCGAGCTTGCGGCTGAAGTCGGACGGGACGGTGATGGTGAAGAAGTAGCGGCCGTGCTCCAGCCCGTCCCGCGCCTCGTCCGCACCGACGAACCGCCAGTCGAAGGTGCCGGATGCCTTGAGCTGCCGCACAAGCTGGTCACCTGCGTTCACCCGGCGGCCCTGCGGGGCATGCGCCAGCTGGTCCTGGTTGACGACGGCGACCGGCATCCGGTCGGTCTTGCCGTACGGGTCCCAGTTCGCCCAGAGGTACATGGCGCCGTACAGCAGCGGCACCAGACAGAGCAGCACGGGCACCAGCCTGCGCATCGGCCCGCGGAAGCGCCGGAGTTCCAGTATCGCCAGCTTGACGGCCCTCATATGCCGCCGTCCTCTCGGCCCACGGCCGACCCGGCCGGCAGACGGTCCCGGCTGCGCTGCGGCAATAACAACGTGACCAGGCCGGGGCCGGACGGGGGCGGACGGAGACAGCCGGCGAGCACCGTAGGACCCTCGTCCCGAACCCGGTCCAGCGCCTGCCATACCCGCCCCTGCACCTCGGGCGGCAGCCCGTCATCCACATCGTCCACCACCAGCGCGCCCGGCCGCTCGGCGAGCGCCAGCGCGGTCGCCAGCAACACCCCCTCCACCGCCCCCAGTTCCTCGACCAGCGCAGCCTCCCTCGGCGCGATCTCCAGCCGCTCAAAGGCCGCACGGATACCCCGCTCACTCACCCCCGGGCTGGTCAGACACCGTTCGGCCATCACCTCACGCACCCGCAGCCGCCCTTCGAGAGCCACCGCCGGCGCCGCCCGCGCGACGGCGACCACCCCGCGCACCCGCCGTCCCTCGGCCGGCAACTCATACCCACCGACCCGCACGGCCCCACCGGACAGCCGCATCCGCCCGGCGAGCGCCAGCAGAAGCGACGTACGCCCGGACCCGGCCGCCCCGTGAGCGGCCAGCAGCCCACCCGCCGGCACCTCCACATCCACCCCCTCACACACCGGCCCTCGCGCCCCTCGCACGCTCACCCCACGCGCGACCACCTCAACCCCATTCACAGCCATGCCCCCACGCCTAGCCGGGGCAGCCCAACTCACCCATGTGTGTGGGTAGTTGTGACGCTCTTCA
Source organism: Streptomyces lydicamycinicus (assembly GCF_000829715.2). Lineage (NCBI taxonomy): Bacteria > Bacillati > Actinomycetota > Actinomycetes > Kitasatosporales > Streptomycetaceae > Streptomyces > Streptomyces lydicamycinicus. The sequence goes on from NZ_BBNO01000008.1 coordinate 366,101, forward strand.
CTTGGGAGTCGAACGCAAGATGACCAAACAAGGCAACCCCTGGGCCATCGTCACCCTCGCCGACCGCGACGCCGCCCTGGAGGTCCTGTTCTTCCCCGCCGTCTACCAGCTCGTCCAGCACGCACTGGCCGAGGACAACGTCATCTCCGTCAAAGGCAAGGTCGAAGACCGGGACGGAACAGTGAACATCTTCGGCAGAGAACTCACTGTCCTCGACATCTCCTCCGCCGAGCGCGGCGGCAAGCCCCCCGTACGGCTCGCGTTCCCCGCGCACCGCATCACCGAACAGTCCGTCAAAGAACTCAAGCGCATCCTCGCGGACCACCCAGGCGACAGCCCCGTGCACCTCAGCGTCCGTGGCGCACGCAAGACCACCGTCTACGCCCTGCAAGCCACGGTGGACCCCACGACCATCGCCTCCGATGTCAAAGGCACCTTCGGAGCGGATGCCTGGGAAGCCCCATGGTGAAGGCCGACGCGCCTACGCACCGGAGCGCTGCCCCTCGTGCGAGCGTTGCCCGGCACGTCATGGCCTCGTACAGCAAGCACCCCCGCCGCCCGCGCCGAATGAGGTGAGGGAGATGATGGAGCCATGGCAAATACCGCTGGGGCGAAGGCCGTTGTCATCGGAATCGGTGTTCTCGGCACGGTCGCCGCGCTCGCCGTGCTGTGGATTTTCAGTCTCTTCGCGAGTTTGGTGTTCGGCTGGCCATCGCTCTGAGTGCGATACCGGCCCCCACGGCGGGGGATCATCGCTGTCATCAAAATCGACGACGACTGCATGGGGGTGCGAACAGACATGTCCGTCCCGGGGCAGCCGGTGAGCTGCTCGTCCTCGTGTCTTTCCCGGGCGCAGCGGTCCGTTGCCACCGCGCTCTGGCACTACACCGACGCGCCGTTGGCCAAGCCGTATCGCGTGCGGGGGTGTATTCCGGACCGGGAGGAGGCGGCGGTGACCGTCGCGCTGTGGGCCGGCCCTGCCGCGCGGCAAAAGCTGAACCTGTTCGTTCTCGTCCGTCTCGTGGCCGGTGGCCTGCCCGTGCCGGCGGCGCAGGTCACCGCGGGGTTGATGCGGCTGGGCCGGGGGACGCACATCTTCGGCTTCGCCGGTCGCCGCTTTGACGGCAAGCCTGTGGTCAACGGCAGCAAGCTGGTCGAAGGACGGCCCGCGCCGTGCCTCTGCGGCGGCACCGGTGAACCGGAGGGGCCGCGGGGCTTCTACTTCGAACGGCCGGGACAGCTGAGGCAGTACGACTGAGGCGGTTCGACTGGGCGGTTGGATGGGTGAGTGGGAACGACCCACCCATCCCCCTAGAAGTGAATCAGCGGCTTGATCATGCCCCCTTCCTTCGAGGCCATCATCCGGAAGGCTTCTTCGATTTCGTCGAAGCTGAATTCGTGGGTGGTCATCGGCGTGGGGTCGACCTTGCCCGTCTCCATCAGGCGGAAGATGCGTCGCAGCCAGCCGCGGCCTCCGCGGTTGAAGCCGCCGTAGACCTGCTTGTCGGACATGCCGTAGCCGAAGGGCTCCAGGGGGATGTGCAGTGGCTCTCGCACCTCGCCGTGGTAGCCGACGTTGGAGATGCGCCCTCCTGGCTTGGTGACCCGGAAGGCTGCCTCCCAGGTGTGGGGGGCGCCGAGCGCCTCGATGGCGGCGTCGACTCCCTGGCCGTCCGTCAGCTCCAGGATGCGCTCGACCGGGTCGCACTGTGAGTAGTCGACGATGATGTCGGCGCCGAAGTGGCGGGCGAGTTCCTGACGGGCGGGGACCGACTCGACGGCGATGATCAGGCCGGCGCCGAGCAGGCGGCAGCCGATCGTCGCCGACAGTCCCACCGCACCCTGCGCGAAGATCGCGACGGTCTCGCCGAGTTGGAGTTCCGCGTGTTCGGCGGCGACGAATCCGGTGGAGAGCATGTCGGTGGCGTACAGCGCCTGGTGGTCGGAGAGCTCATCGGGGATCGGTGCGAGGTTGGCCTCGGCATTGTTGACGAGGAAGTACTGAGCCAGCGTGCCATCGCGCTGGTTGGTGAATCTTGCGCCGCCCAGCATCCGTCCCCGGCATTGCGAGGAGAAGCCGCGCTGGCAGGAATCGCACTGGAAGCAGGGCGTGATCCCGGCGGCCGCGACGCGCTGCCCTTCGGTCAGTCCCTCGACGGCCGAGCCGAGCGCATGGACGACACCGACTGCCTCGTGCCCCAGTGTCACGTCCGGAGCAACCGGAATCACCCCCCTCATGACGTGTACATCGGTGGTGCACACCAGGGCCGCGGTGGTGCGCACGACCACGTCATTGGGACCGGGGTCGGGGATCGGCTTTTCGATGACGCCGACCTCGCCGACTTTCCGGAGAACGAAAGCTCTCACGTCGGAGTACCTGTCGTTCGTCGCGGGTGACTCATGCCATCGCCCTTCCCGTGGACCGGACCCGGCGATGGCCGGTCGTGGCATCTTCGCCCGTTCGGCCGACACGGCACGCCCGTGGTGCGGTGCGCGGGCCGGGGTCCCGCCCCGTGGCTCAGTGCGGCTGGATCGCGCGCAGCATGTTCAGGCCGGCCGCGCGGCGGGCCGGCCAGATCGCGGCGAGGACGCCGATGGCCAGTGCCAGTGCGAGGAAGAGTGCCAGCCTTCCCCACGGGAGGACCAGTTCGTACTCCTGCATGGACGAGGTGGTGAGGCCGCCTCCGGCCCAGGCCAGGAAGGTGCCGGTGGCGATGCCGAGTGCGGCTCCGAACAGCGAGATCACGACCGACTCCAGACGGACCATCCGCCGAACGCCGGAGCGGTCGAGGCCGACGGCGCGCAGCATCCCGAGCTCGCGGGTGCGCTCGAAGACCGACATGGCCAAGGTGTTGACGACGCCGAGCACCGCGATGACGACGGCCATGCCGAGGAGCCCGTACATCATGTTGAGGACCGTGGTGACGGGGCCGTTGTTCTCCTGGACGAGCTGCTCCTGGCTGCGGACCTTCAGCAGGGGGTTGTCGCCGAGTGCGGCGCGGATCGTGCGTTCGAGGCCGGCGGCCCTGCCGGGTTCGGCCTTGACCAGCACGCTTTCCAGCTCCTTGGAGTCCGCGTACGGGAGCACGTCGGCCAGGGTGCCCAGTGCGTCGTCGGCGGCGCGGGTCTTGGCGTAGACGGCGACGACCGCCAGCGTCTTCCGATGCGTCGTGCCGCTCGCCGCGCCGGAGCCCAGCTCGGCGTCGAGGGTGTCGCCCACGCCGAGGCCGGTCCGCCGGGCGAACGCGTCGGAGACGGCGATCTTTCCGTTGCCGAGGTCACGCAGCGAGCCGGCCCGGACGTCGAGCCGCGCGGTCTTGCCGAACGCCTTCGGGTCGGTGCCGGTCAGCACGGCGTACTCGCCCTGGGTGTCGAGCCCCGCCGAGGTGACGGGGGCGGCCGCGGCGACTCCGGGTACCCGGGCGACCTTGGCGGCGGTGTCCGTGGCAAGACCGCGTGCGGTGCTGTTGGTGACCTTGTAGTCGGCGGTCAGACCTTGGGTGGCCTCCTTGGCCATGGCACGCTGGGCGGAGTGGCCGCCGACGGTCAGTCCGGTGATCAGGGCGAGCCCGATCATCAGGGCCGAGGCGGTGGCGGCCGTACGGCGCGGGTTGCGCAGCGCGTTCTCCTTGGCGAGCTTGCCGCTGACGCCGCAGAGGCGGGTGGTGACCTTGCCGGCCAGGGTGATCAGCGGCCGGGAGAGCAGCGGGGCCAGCACGATCACACCGCCGAGGGTGAGGGCGGAGCCGAGCATCGCGAGCATCAGATGGGACTCCTTGCTCGTCCTGAGCGTGGAGACATACAGCATCACCAGCGCCCCGGCCCCGGTGAGCAGGGTGCCGAGCACATTGCGGACCCTCAGGGCGCGGCCGGGCGGCGCCTGGTCGACGCTGCTGAGCACCGCCACGGGGGCGATCTTCGCGGCCTTGCGGGACGGCAGCCAGGCGGCCAGCACGGTGACGGCGACACCGACCGCGAGCGAGGCCAGCGGGGCCACGGGCGTGATGACCAGCGGTCCGTCGGGCAGTCCGGCGCCCGTGGTGTTGAGCAGCGGCCGCAGGGCGGTGGCGATGCCGAGGCCCAGCGCGAATCCGGCGGCGGAGGCCACCAGGCCGAGGAGCGCGGCCTCGATGAGGACGGCGCGTACGACCTGGCGGCGCGAGGCGCCCACGGCCCGCATCAGCGCGATGTCGCGGCTGCGCTGGGCGATGAGCATGGTGAAGGTGTTGGCGATGAGGAAAACGCCCACGAACAGCGCGATTCCGGCGAAGACCAGCAGCGTCTTGGTGAGGGACCGGGTGTCCCGGGCGATCTGGGCGGACTGTTCGACGGCCAGGTCGGCGCCGCTGAGGGCCTGGACGCCCGTTGCGGGGAGCAGCGCCCGCACCCGGTCGGTCAGTGCGCGCTCGTCGGTGCCGTCCTGGGCCGCGACCGCGAGCTCGTCGAACTCGCCCGGGTGGCGGAACAGTTGCTGTGCCGTCCGGGTGTCGAAGAGTGTGAGGCTGCCGCCGGCGGTGATCCGCGGATCGTCGGTGGAGACGACACCGACCAGCTTCTTGGTCAGGACGGGCCCGTCGAGGGCGAAACGGATGGTGTCACCGATGCGGTAGCCGGCCTTCTCGGCGGTCCCGGCATCGAGGGCGAGCTCGTTGGCGGCGGCGGGGCCGCGGCCCGCCTTCAGCGGATAGTGGCTGTCCTTGCCGTCCTTGCCCGGCACGTAGTTGGTGGCGAGGTGCTGCCGGCTGCTGTCGGCGCTGACCGGGCGGCCGTCCTTTCCGGCCACGGTGGCCTCCCCGTGGACGGTGGGGCGTACCGAGGCGACGCCGGGCAGTTGGCCGATCTTCCGGGCCAGCGCGGTGTCGAGGGCGGTGGTTCTCTTGGGGTCCCCGTTGCCTGACGGGTCGGGGGCAGGGGCTTCCTCGCCGCCGGCCGTATCGGGGGTGGTGGTGGGCTCCGCCGCCCGTACGGAGACTGCCACGCCCTGGAGGCTTGCGGCGGAGGCGCTGCGGTAGGCCTGGGCGACGGTGTCGCCGAAAACGAGGGTGCCGGAGACGAACGCGACACCGAGCAGGACCGCGAGCGCGGTCATGAGCAAGCGGGCTTTGTGCGCAAGGACGTTGCGCAGGGCGGTACGCAGCATGGTCGGTCCCAGAGGAGTGCGAGGGGGCGGAGGCGGAATACGGGCGCTGAGGGGCGGCCGCGTCAGGTCTGCCGGCCCTGGGTATCGAAGTGCCGCATCCGGTCGAGGACGGCCTCGGGGGTGGGGGCGGGCAGATCGTCGGTGAGCCGCCCGTCGGCGAGGAAGACCACCCGGTCCGCATAGGAGGCGGCCACCGGGTCATGCGTGACCATCACGACCGTCTGTCCCAGCTCGCGCACCGAATCCCGCAGGAAGCCCAGGAGCTCCGCGCCGGAACGGGAGTCGAGGTTGCCGGTCGGCTCGTCCGCGAAGACGATCTCGGGTCGCCCGGCCAGCGCGCGGGCCACGGCGACGCGTTGCTGCTGGCCGCCGGAGAGCTGTGAGGGGCGGTGCCGCAGCCGCCCGGACAGGCCGAGGGTCCCCACGATCAGCTCCAGCCACTCCTGGTCGGGTCTGCGGCCGGCGATATCCATCGGGAGCGTGATGTTTTCGAGGGCGTTCAGCGTGGGCAGCAGGTTGAACGCCTGGAAGACGAAGCCGATCTTCTCCCTGCGGAGCCTGGTGAGCTGTCGGTCGCCCAGGCTGGACAGTTCGGTGTCGGCGATCCGGGCCGAGCCCCCGGAGAAGGAGTCGAGGCCGGCCATGCAGTGCATCAGGGTCGACTTTCCCGAGCCGGACGGCCCCATGATCGCGGTGAACCGGCCGCGCCCGAACTCCACGGACACCGAGTCGAGGGCCACGACACGGGTTTCGCCCGCGCCGTAGACCTTGGTCAGCTCCGTCGCGCGGGCGGCGACGGCGGTCGTCTGAAGGCTAGTGGCCGGGGGTGCGGGCTGTGACATGGGGACTCCTGGGAGGGGTGCGGGACTCCCGGCCATCGTGGCCGCGGCACACCCCCGGATCCGTCGCCCTCAGGTCGGGAATGCGCCGCCTGTCCAAGGGCGGAGCCACGGCGGCTCCCTCGGCCGCACGGACCACGGCCCCTCTCCCCTAAGGGAGAGCCGGAGGGGCCCAGAGGGCCGTACGGGAGCCCGAGCCCGGGCCTCAGCCCATGAGTCCGGCCTGGTGCGCCAGCAGCGCCGCCTGCACCCGGCTGCCGCACCCCGTCTTCCCCAGGATCGAGCCGACATGGGTCTTGACCGTCCCCACCCCGATGCCGAGCCGGGTGCCGATCTCCAGGTTGGACAGCCCCTCGCCCAGCATCACCAGCACCTCCCGCTCCCGGTCCGTCAGCCCGGCCACTCTGCGGTCCGGGACGCGGGGCGCGCCGCCGCTGAGCATCCGCCGGACGACGGTCCCGGTGACACCGGGCGAGAGCACCGCGTCCCCCGCGGCCGCCGCCCGTACCGCGCGGATCAGCTCCTGCGGTCCCTCGTCCTTGAGCAGGAAGCCGGTGGCGCCCGCCCGCAGGGCCCGGAGGACGTTCTCCTCGTCGCCGAAGGTGGTGAGCATGACCACCTGCGGCGCGGGGTCCAGGGCGACCAGCGGTTCGACGGCGGCGAGCCCGTCGAGTACGGGCATACGGACGTCGAGGAGCACCACATCGGGCCGGTCTTCGGCGGCGCGCCGGACGGCCTCGGCGCCGTTGGCCGCCTCCCCCACCACCTCGATGCCCTCGGCGTGCCGGAGGATCAGCCGGACGCCGTGCCGGACCATCTCCTCGTCGTCGGCGAGCAGCACCCGGCTCGCGGAACCCGGCCCGGAGACCGCGGAGTTGGCCTGGTCAGTCATGCGTCGTGCTCCCACTATGAGGTTCGGTCACCATCGGAACGGTAAAGCGGTCGATCGCGATCAAGGTGTCGGACCGGAAGCAGTAGCGGACGATCGGCAGCCGGCCGCCCTCGGGACGCTCGCTCGCGTACGGATACAGGCAGTCGGTGGCGGCAGGCGGACGCGGCGGTTCACGCCCCGCGGCGGCCGCGCGCGAGGCCTCGTCGTCCGCCGGCACGGCCTGCTTCACCTGCTCCTTCGTCATCCCCACCCGGGGCCGTTCGGGGCGCTCGTACGCGAGGTCATACCGTGAACGGTCCACCAGCAGGACCCCGAACAGCACCATCACGCCCACCCCGGTCAGGCCGAGCAGCCCGATGACGGCGCCGGCGGCGCGCCGCTGGAGGGCGGAGAGCCGGCCGGCGGGCTCGTCGGCCACGACCGGGCCACCGGCCTCCGGTCGCGCGTCCGTCGTCTCGGCGCCGGGCCCGGGGTCGGCGGGGAGGTCGGCCGCGACCGCGAAGCCGCCACCGGGCGTGCGCGCGGCCTCCAGTTCTCCGCCGAGCAGCGCCACCCGTTCCCGCAGCCCGGCCAGCCCGCGCCCGGAGCCGAGCCCCGTCGTGGCGGCGGGCCGGGTGGGCGGAACGCCGTTGCGCACCCGCACGACCACTCGCTCTCCGGTGTGGCGGACGGCAACGGTCACATGCGCCCCGGCCGCGTACCGGTGCACATTGGTGAGCGACTCGCGCACCACGCGGTGCACCGCCCGCCGCACCCGGGCCGGCCGGGCGTCCAGATCCGCCCCCTCCCAGCACAGCTCGACGGGAATGCCGCCCCCGCGTGACTCCTCGACCAGCGCCTCGATGTCCGCGCGGGTGCCCGTCGCGTCGGTCAGCGCGCCGGTGCCGGTGTCGCTCTCCAGCGGGCCGAGGACCCCCAGCGCCTCCCGCAGCTCCTGCATCGCGTCCCGGGTGGCGCGGCGCACCACCGCGGCCTCGTCCCGCAGTTCGGGCGCCGCCTTCTCCAGCGCCATCTCCAGCCCGCCCGCGTGCAGGGAGACCAGGCTCAGCCGGTGCCCCACCAGATCGTGCATCTCCGCGGCGATCCGCGACCGCTCGCGCATCCGGGACTCGCTCTCGGCCAGCCGCCGCGCCTCCTCGGCGGCGGCCGCCCGCTCCCGCAGCGCCCGCAGCAGCCGGCCCTGCTGCCCGGCAGCGGTACCGACCAGCCCCGGCACCACAACCGTGGTGACGGCGAGCACCGCCCCCAGCGCCAGGCCGAACAGGCTGCTGCCCACCTCCAGCGCGGGGGCGCACACCGCGCCGATCAGCATCGTCAGAGCGGCCGCCCCGAGCAGCACCCCGATCCGCTGCCGGGGCGTCCTCAGCTGCCGGGTGGCGGTGTAGGCGGCCACCGCGGTCAGCAGCGCCACCGACGGCACCGCCCCCATCAGCGCCGCCAGCCCGAGCACACAGGCCGCCGGAAACCGGCGCCGCATCAGCACCAGCACGATGCCGAGGACCGCCAGGCCCGCCGCCTCGCCCACCAGCCTGGCCTCGACCGCCGACTCCGCGTCGTGCACGAGCAGCACCAGCACCGCGGCCGTGACCGCCTCGCCCACCGCCCGCCACACCAGCCACCGCCCCTGCTCCCCCGGCCCCGCGAAGAGGCTTCGGGAAGCGGGGGGCTCGGTCTCGGCCGGGGCGCTGGAGGACATGACGACGATTATCGAGGGCTCCGCACCGGGCTTCCCTGCTTCTTGAGGGTGAGCCGCCTCTGCCCAAAGACAGAGGCCCCGGGGAATGCGGCCCCGGGTGCGTGCCCGAGCCTGAGGCGTCCCGGCGCGGCAGGGGGTGCAGGCTGTGACCCGTACCTCTCGCTGAGTGGCCGCTCTGGGCCGCCGGGCCCATACATGCGCACACTGGAGGTATGCGCGGGATGACCGTCGGCGAGACGGCGGAGTGCGCGGATCTGCTCGCCGCGGCCGCCGTCGAGGCCGTCGAAGGAACCGGCGCGTACGCGGGCAGCGTCTTCCTCCGCTCCCGCGACCGCCGGTCGATCGTGCTCGCCGCGGCATACGGGGTGCCGCCCTCCCTGCTGGGTGGCTGGCGCCTGATCCCGGTGAGCAGCCCCATCCCGCTCGCCACGGCGTACCGCTCGGGGCGCACCGTGCACCTGGCCAACGCCGAGGAGACCATGCGCCGCTATCCGCAGCTCGCGATGGCGCTGCCGTACGCCTTCGGCTCCTGCTCCGTGCCGGTGGGCGCGGGCGGCGAAACCTTCGGGGCGCTGGCGGTCGTCTGGGCGGCGTCACCCGGCAGCGAAGGGCTGTCCCGGGCCTGTCGCCGGCACGTACGGACCGTCGCCGGCCGGCTCGGGAGTTCCCTCGCCGCGCTCCGCGCCCGTACCGGCGATCCGGTGGACTGCGCCCCGGAGACGGTTCCGGTCGAGATCCCGGCGCCCTCCGCCACGGCCGTACGGGTCGGCCTGTTCGGCTGGGACCTCGGCTCCGGTGCCTTCCGCGGAGACGACGAGCTCTGCGCGATCTTCGGTCTCGACCCCCGTGCCTTCGACGGTCAGGCCACCTCGCTGGCCGCCTGCCTGCACCCCGGCGATCTCGCCGCGTTCCTGTCCGCGGCCCGGGAGGCGGCCGCCAGGGGTCGCCGGATCACCGCGCGGCGCCTGCGCGTACGGGATCGCGGGGGCGGCGGCGAGGGCTACCGCACGGTCGAGCTGTGGGCGCGTGTCCTGGAGACGGACGATGTGCCGGCCCGCCGCCGGCTGGTGGGCGCGGTCGTCGACAGCCGGGCCGGCAGCGCGGCCGTCGCCGCGGTCGAACGGCTGCGGGACGGGCTGTTCTCCCTCGCTCCCGACGGGCGGGTCACCTACGCCAACCACGCCGCCCTGCGGCAGCTGGACGTGTCCGGCGACGAGCTGCTGGGGCGGGTGCTCTGGGACGCGCTGCCCTGGCTGTCCGATCCCGATGTCGAGTCCCGGCACCGGTCCGCGATGATCTCGCAGGCGCCGGCCTCGTTCCTCGCCTGCCAGGCGCCCGACCGCTGGCTCGCCTTCTCCCTCCATCCGGAAGCGGACGGTGTGACCGGCCGGGTGGTGCCCCTCGGGCATCCCCCGTCGGCCTCGGCACCGCCCGCCTCCACGGACGAGCCGGCCGCCGCCGCGACCCCGACGCGGCTGGGAGTCATGCACCACGTCCTCCAGCTCGGCAGCGCGCTGACCGAGGCGGTCACCACCCGCCAGGTCTGCGAAGTCGTCTCCGACCAGCTCCTGCCCGCCTTCGGAGGCCAGCAGCTGGCCATCTATGTGGTCCGCCAGGGAACGATGCACCGCCTCTTCCGCACCGGGCGCCACGAAGACTTCCTCGACGGACTGGAGGGCGCACCGCTGCACGCCCGGCTGCCCGGCACGGAGGCCCTGACCGCCGGCGCTCCGCTTTTCATCGAATCGCGGCAGGACCTCACCCGGACCTATCCGGGCGCCGCCACCGGCGAGGTGAACTCCTGGGCATATCTGCCGCTGATCGCCTCCAGCCACCCGGTCGGCACCTGCGTCCTCGGGTTCGACAAGAACCATCGGTTCACCGAAAAGGACCGCGGCGTGCTCACCGCCCTCGCCGGGCTGATCGCCCAGGCACTGGAACGCGCGAAGCTCTACGACTCGGAGTTCGCCATCGCACGCGGCCTCCAGCAGGCACTGCTGCCGCACCGGCTGCCCGTGATCCCCGGCATCCGCACCGTCGCGCGCTATCTGCCCGGCACCAGCGGGATGGACATCGGCGGCGACTGGTACGACGCCATCCCCACCAGTGAGGGGGTCTCGCTCATCATCGGCGACGTGCAGGGGCACAGCATCGCCGCCGCGGCCACCATGGCCCAACTCCGCAGCGCGGTACGGGCGTTCACAGCTGTGAGCCATGCTCCGGGCGAGGTGATGGCGGGCGTCAACCGCACCCTCATCGACCTCGATCCCGGGCTGCTGGCCAGCTGTTGCTACCTCCACGTGGCCGCCGACACCCACCATGCCCAGGCCGTCACCGCCGGCCACCCCCCGCCGCTGCTCCGCCGCCCCGACGGGACGACCGAGGTCCTCGACCTCGACATCGGCCCGCTCCTCGGGGTGGAACGCACGAGCGCCTACCCCACCACCCCGGTCGACCTCCCGCCGGGATCCGTCCTCGCCCTCTACACGGACGGTCTGGTCGAGGAGCCAGGCGCCGACATCGACGTGGGCATCGACCGCCTTCGCTCCTCCCTGGCGCACGCCCGCGCGGACTCCCTGGACGAACTCGCCGACCGGCTGCTGCACAACGCCCGGCGCTCCTCGTACCGGGCCGACGACATCGCCCTGATGCTCACCGAGTACGGTCCCGGGTCGCCGCAGCGGGACGGCGCCCCAGGGACGGCCCCTGGGGACGCGCCCTAAAGCTGCCGGAGGTGGTCGCGGAGGGTGCGGGCGACGTGCGCCATGACGGCATCGGCATCGGGTTGGGTGCCGGCCGGGACGAGTGACTCGGTGAGGACGGCGACGGCGAAGGTCTGGCCGTCGGAGTGCTCGACGACACCGACTTCGTGCCGGAGATTGAGGAGGGTGCCGGTCTTGGAGGACCAGATGGAGGCGTCCGAGCTGAAGTCCGGGGAGATGCGCTGCCGCAGCAGATTGTCGGCCATGAGGCCGCGGACGCGCCCGGCCACCTCCGGGGGGATCGCCGAGGGTGTCCACAGCGCCTGGAGGAGTTCGACGTACGAGCGCGCGCTGCCGGAGTTCGCGCGGGTCACATCGAGCTGCGGCACCCGGTGGCCGCGGCCGCTGGTGCCGGCCTCGATGGCGAGCGCGTAGGCGAGATGGGCCTCCGCGGCTTCGAAGCGTTCCACGGGGGTCTCGGTCAGCTCGCGCGTGGTGTGCCGGACGGAGATGCCCTGAAGTCCGAACTCCCGCATGATTCCGGCAACTTGAGCAGGCGGGGTGAGGGCGAACAACGCGTCCGCGGCCGTCCCGTCGCTCACGCAGGTGCTGAGGTAGAGCAGATCGTCGATGGCGATCCGGACCGGATGGCGGAAACGGCTCAGCCCGGTCGGTCCGGGCGAGGTGATCCGCCCGGGTTCCACGGTCAGCATCGTCGCTCCGTCGAGCTCGCCCCGTCGGATGCGTTCCAGTGTCGCCAGCGCCAGCGGGATCTTCACCAGGGAAGCGGCGGGCAGCTGGGTGTCCGGCTCGATGCCCAGCTCCTGTCCCGTATGCAGGTCCCGGACGAGGAAACAGCCGTGCAGGCCACCGTCGCGCAGCCGCTGACGCATCTCGCGCAGCAGTGCCTCGGTGCTCATGTCACCACCGCGCCCGGCGTCTCGACGCCCTCGTCGGCGCCGAGGCAGCGGGCGATGTCGTCGCCCAGACGGGCACGGATATGGTCCGGGTGGCCGGCGACGGCAGTGGCCAGGGCGAACCCCCGGGTGAGAGTGATCTCGCCGAGCGGGCGCCAGTGCAGGGCGAGTTCCCGGGCCTGTGCGGGGGAGCAGAGCAGCACATCGCGCGAGCACAGCACCTCCGCCGCGGCGGCCGTGTGGTCCGCCGCGACGACGAGCTGGGCGGGCCGCAGCCCGACGGCGTCGCGCAGTCGCGTCAACGGGTCACGGATATGCGGCACATCGTCCTCCGGCTGGATCCAGATACGGCGGGGCTCGCCGAGCGCGGCGCGCCCCATGCGCAGCGTCTCGGCATAGAGGCGCTTCCCTCCCGGATCCTGCGCACCGGCGAGCCCGAGCGGCACGGACCAGGTCGCCTCGTCCCGCGGAACGGCGAGCAAGGCGGCGCGCACCTGCTGGGAGTGCAGCAGCTCGGCCCGCTCCGCCGGTGCCGCGGCCCGGAGATCGAGGGTGACACCGTGGCCTCGCGCGTCGGCGATGAGGCGGGCGAGACCCGCGGTGGAGCAGATGTCGGGCACCGCGAGCCGCCACGGCTTGAGCTTGGCGGTCTCCGCCTCGTGTTGCAGCACATCGGCCGCGAGCACCAGCTGTCTGGCGGCCGGCAGCATGTCCCGGCCGAACGGCGTGAGCACGGCCCGCCGCGCCGTTCGCTCGAAAAGCCGCTCACCGAAGCGTTCCTCCAGGGCGGCGACACGACGGCTGGCCACCGACTGCGACATCCGCGCGGCGGCCGCTCCGACGGTGAAACTGCCGCGCTCGCTCACGCTGACAAACGCACGACACGCTCCCACCAGATCCACGACGCCACCCTATGCGATTTCGGCATGGAAACCCTCATGAGCGCATTGGACTGCATAGATGCCGGAACGCGAGGGTGGTCGCGGCAACGGCGGCCACCCAAAGCAGGGCCGGCCGCCACCCGTTCCCCGTACGCTTCGCGTGCCCGGGAGTCCCGGAGGTTTTGACATGCACCACACCCGAGCCCGGCGCCTGGTGATCGGCGCGCTCGCCACCCTCAGTCTCGTCCCGCTCACCGCCTGCGGCTCCCCGGCCGCCTCCTCCCCCACCACGAAAGCAGCACACGCGGGCGCGACACCGAAGTCATCCGCCCAGGCATTCAAGGAACTTGAGCGAAAATTCGACGCCCGGCTCGGCGTCTACGCGATCAATACCAGCACGGGCCGCGAGATCACCTACCACCAGGACGAACGCTTCGCCCACGCCTCCACCTTCAAGGCGCTGGCCGCCGGCGCCGTACTGCGAAAGTACTCACTGCCCGGCATGGACAAGGTGATCACCTACTCCCGCGACGATCTGGTCTCCAACTCCCCCATCACCGAAAAGCACGTCGACACCGGGATGACCCTGCGCGCCCTGTGTGACGCCGCCGTCCGCTACAGCGACAACACCGCCGCCAACCTGCTGCTCGACTCGATCGGCGGCCCCAAGGGACTCGACGCCGCACTGGAGAAGCTGGGTGACCACACCACCCGGATGGTCCGCCACGAGCCGGAACTCAACGACTGGGCCCCGAACGACACCCGGGACACGACCACACCCCGGGCCTTCGCCAAGGACCTGCGCACCTTCGTCCTCGGCGACACCCTGCCCCGGCGCGAACGCGCCCAGCTCGCCAAGTGGCTCCAGACCAACACCACCGGAGCGAAACTCATCAAGGCCGGCATGCCCAAAACCTGGCTCGTGGGCGACAAGACCGGCGCCGGCAGCACCTACGGCACCCGCAACGACATCGCCGTGGTCTGGCCACCCCACGCCGCCCCCATCGTCGTAGCGATCATGTCGAACCGCACCCAGAAGGACGCGAAGTATGACGACGCGCTGGTCGCGGGGGCGGCGTCGGTGGTGGCGGAGAAGATGTCGTAGGGGGCGTAGCCGAGACCGACGAGAGGAGCCCGGCAAGGCCGGCCGGCTCCGCTGCCTGCTGCCCCTGCCGCTGCCTGCCTCGGTGCAGGCCGGCCGCCGTCACGGGCGGCCGGCCTGCCGAGCAATCCGGCACCGTCTCAGCCTCTTTGCGCACAACGATTTGCCACGTCGCTTGGGAATTAGAGGCCTTGAAACCTGGCGTGACCAATCCTGAAGTTACGCGTCCCGGCCGGCTTCCTGAGCCGCCCGCTCCAGTCGGCCCCGATAGTTCTCCCACCAGGCCGAGTCACCTGGCGCCATGCTGTCGTTGCTCTCGTTCATCCCTACGGCGCCATCCATGAGTTCCCGGAGGATGTCGGCATGGCCGGCGTGCCGGTGAGTATCGGCGATCACCCGCACCACGGCATGATGCAACGTCACCTCGTCCTTCCCGCTGGGCCACCACGGCACCGTGCCGACCGTGTCCAGCGCCAGCGCCTCGATCGTCGCGTCCGCGTGCGCCCACGCCCGGCGGTAGAGCCCGACGATGTACTCACGCGACTCGTCGGCGGTGACCCACATATCAGCGTTGGTCTCAGCAGCGTCTTCGAGCCAGGGCAGCGGCTCGCCGGACGGCCGTCCGAAGGTGTCGCCGAGGTAGCCCAGCTCCACACTGGCCACGTGCTTCACCATGCCCAGGAGATTGGTGCCGGTCGGCGTCAGCGGGCGACGAATGTCGTACTCCGAAAGCCCGTCGAGCTTCCACAGCAGGGCATCGCGGGCGGACTGAAGGTAGAAGCGAAGGTCAGCCTTGGGATCTGATGGGGTCATGGGGCCAGTCTGCCGCTCGGGTGAGCTCTCTCCCTCTCTCGCGGCGGAATCGGATCGCCTGGCGCGACCGACGAACCGGAGATGTGCCGCCGTTCCTCCCCGAGATTCACGAGTCGGTTGATCCCCGACTGACGGCTCCGCCGGCCACTTCCCGCGGTGCGCCCTCTCGTTGGGCGAGTTATCCACAGGAGGGGCCCTCCGGAACCACGTCGGGCGCAACCTCCCCTACCGTCGGTGACATGCACGGAGGACTGCCGTTCATCGGCATCAGCACCATCGTCTACGGCGTGATCGGACTGCTCACGGTCGTAGTTGGCGCGATCCGCAAGACAGGGGGAGAACGACATGCACACCATCACCGTCATCGTGCCCGCACACAACGAGGAGGAGGGCCTGCCGGCCACGCTGGAGTCCCTCGCATCTCAAACGGTCCCGCCTGACCGGGTCCTGGTAGTGGACGACGCTTCCACGGACCGCACGGGCGAGGTGGCGGCCTCACACGGAGTGACCGTATTGCGGCCGCCACGCAATCTCGGCAGCAAGGCCAAGGCGCAGAACTACGCACTGCCGCAGTGCACCACCGACCTCGTACTGGCCGTCGACGCGGACACCGTCCTCGCGCCGGACTACATCGAGACCGTCCTGCCCGTCTTCGACGACCCCGGCGTCTCGGTCGCCGCGGGCACGGTCCGCACCCGACACACCCGCACACTGTGGGAACGCGGGCGCTCCACCGAATATCTCTTCGGCTTCCATTGGCACCGTCCCATCCAGGCCCGCGCCAACAGCCCCATGGTGTGCTCTGGTTGCTGCTCCGTCTTCCGACGCGACGACCTGATGACCTTCGGCGGCTTCCCCGAACGAACCATCGTCGAGGACATGGATTACACGTGGTCCCAGCAGATCGCGGGCAGACGCGCGGTCTACGTCTCCGACGCCGTCGCCCTGGCCGCCGACCCGGAAGACCTCACCTACCTCCGCAAGCAGGTCTGGCGCTGGATGGCCGGCTTCTGTCAGAACGTCCGGCTCCACCTCGGACGGCTGATCCTGCACAAACCCCTGCTGGCGGTCTGGGTGCTGCTCGCCCTCCTGGAGATCCTCACCGCACCCCTGTGGTGGGCAACACCCTTCCTCCTCACCGCAACAACCGACCAGCCCCCCGCCCTGGCCTTCGCCTGGTGGGCCGGCGCCGAACTCCTCCTGACAACACCCCCACTCCTCTACGCCGCACACCGCCGCAAACTCGCCCTCTCGACCGTCCTGTTGAACATCCCCTGCGTCTACGCAACCAAGGCCGTCAACCTCGTCTACGCCTGGAAGGCCCTCATCGTGGAACTGCTGCTGGTACCTCTCCATCTGGCCCGGGGCCTCACGGTGTACGAGAAGGGCCGGGCCGACACAGCGCCCGTACGGACGGCGCTCGCAGGCAGCTGACACACGCCGCGACGTTGACGGGCGGCACGGAGCGGCCTCACCCGGCATCCCGTGGTGGCGGGAAGGGTCGGCTCTCGACAGACCCGCGCGCGGCCGGATCGAGGAACGGAACCTGAGTGGGGAGGCATCACGCCCCAGGGCGGGCTCCGTGCTCAGCAGAGGTGGTCGGAGGGGAGGTGACACGCCCTGGTCCGAGGTCCGGGCCCGCTCTAAATCCCGGACTGTCCCGCGGTGTTGGCTGCCTGCACCCGGGGTCGCACGCCGCCCAGGGGAGAGCGGGCGTGCGGCCCCGAGGGACAGGGGGTTGGTTGTCGACGGGTCAGTCACCGGAGGTCGTGGCAGATGCTTCGGATGCTTTGGATGCTTTGGACGGGTCACGATCACGCCTGGCGACCACTGCGGGCGGCTGCCGGGAATCGCCGTTGACCGTGGTGCCGCGCGGGAGCTTGGCCGCGGCCAGGGCGCCGGTTGCGGCGACGGCTGCCAGGGTCAGGAGGGTGGGGCCCATTGCGGAGAGGAAGGCTTCGGCGGTCCAGTGTGGTCCGCCGGGTGAGTGGTCGCCCGTGGTGGTGGGGGTCGTGAGGGTCACCAGCATGGTGGCGGTGGCGACGCCCAGTGTCGGGCCGATGTTCATCGCGGTTTGCTGGAGGCCGCCCGCTACTCCGGCGTGGGCCGTGGGCACATGGCGCACGATGACGGCCGTCGCCGTGACCATGACCGTGCCGAAGCCGGCGCCCAGCAGGAGGAATCCCGCGCCGATGGCCGGTGCCGTCGAGGTCCGGTCGAGTTGGGACAGCACGAGGATGCCGAGCGTGAGGAGAATCATCGCTGCCAGGGTCGTTCGGCGGGGGCCGTACCGGCGCTGTAGTACGGCCGAGGCCGGGGCGCTCAGCACCATGAGCACAGCCAGGGGCAGCACCCGCAGGCCGCACTCCATCGGGTCCAGCGCGAGGACGTCCTGAAGGAAGTAGGTGCTGACGAACAGCGTGCCGAACAGGGCCGCTGCTGCGGAGAGGAGGACGGCGAGGGCCGAGGCAATGGCGGTCGAACCGACCACGGAGAGGGGGACCAGCGGGCTCGCGGTGCGGCGCTCGTGCCGGATGAAGGCACCGCAGGCGAACACGGCCACTGCCCCGCCCAGTGCGGTGACCACCGTCCAACCGGTTTCCGGAAGGGCGACAAGGGTGTGCACGAGACTCACCAGCGCCAGCGCGAGGAGACAGGCACCCGGCAGGTCAAGGCCGGCTGCGGCGCGGGCGCCTGGGGTGGCGGTGGCTCCGTGGTCGGCGGTGGCTCCGTGGGCGGCGACAGCCCCGGCGGTGGTGCGGGCCCCGGCCGTGGTGCCGGCCCCGGCCGTGGTCGAGGCCACGGCGGTAGTGGCGGCAGGGGTGGCTCCGCCGGAGGGTGCCGTCCGCGGCTCGGAGCCGGAGCCAGTGGCGGCGGCCCCAGCAGGAGCAGCACCCCCGGCGGGTCCGCCGGCGGATGCCTCCCGGGGCTCGAAGGCCGAGGCGGAGGCAGGGACATGGCCGGAGGCGGAGGGAGGGGTGAGGGTGGGGGTGGGGGGAGGGGGAGGGGCGGGGGCAAGGGAAGGCACGCGAACAACCCACGCCAGCCCCCCAATCAAACAAGCCGGCACCACATTGAGGAAAAAGACCCCCCGCCATCCCCAGTGCGCGACCAGCGCGCCGCCGAGGACCGGTCCGGCGGCGGCTGCCAGGCCGATGGCGCTGGTGCGTAGGGCGAGGGGTATGCCGAGTTGGTCGGGTGGATAGGTGGCGCGGAGCATTCCCAGGGTGGCGGGTTGCAGCAGTGCGCCGAAGATGCCCTGGGCCACCCGTAGTCCGATCACCCAGCCGACGCCGGGTGCCAGGCCGATTGCCGCCGAGGTGGCGCCGAAGCCCAGGATCCCGAGGGCGAAGAGCTGTTGGTGGCCGTAGCGGTCGCCGAGTCGGCCGGCGAAGACCAGCAGGCTCGCCACGGCGATGAGATAGCCGGTGCTGGTCCACTGGACCTGCGCGAACGAGGCGTGCAGATCCCGTTGGAGGGCGGGCTGCGCCACGGTCAGTACGGTGCCGTCCAGGGCGACGATCACGGCCCCGGTGATACTGCCGGTGAGGACGAGGCGTTGCAGGCGTCGGGCGGTCATCGGCCCGCCGGCCCGAGGTGCGCGTCCAGGGCGGCCCGGAGCAGCGGCTCCACATCGTCGGTCCCCGTGGCGAGTTGCAGGCTGCCCCACCTCCACAGCTGGGCGATGCCGTGCAGATTGCTCCACAGGGCGCCCGCGACGACCGGTGGTGGCACGTCGGACCGTGGCTGCACCCGGGAGACGAGGTCGACGAGGATCTGGAAGAGCGGCAGGCTGGTTTCCCGGAGGCCTAGTTGGTTGCTCTCCAGCAGGTCATGACGGAACATCAGCTCGAACATGCCGCGGTGGGCCAGCGCGAAGTCGAGGTAACCGCGGCCCAGGGCCATGAGCTGGGCGCGGGGGTCCGTCCGGTGGCCGTCGATGTCCGCCGCGACCTTGTCGGCCAGATCGGCGAACCCCTGGCGGGCGATGGCGGACAGCAGGGACAGGTGGGTCGGGAAGTGGCGCCGTGGAGCCCCGTGGGAGACCCCGGCCCGGCGGGCGATCTCCCGCAACGACAGGGCCTGCACGCCCTCTTCGGTCAGCAGGTCGACGCCGGCCTGCACCAAACGGGCACGCAGACCCGCCGTGTCTTGATCACTCATAGACACTGTCTACCGCAGAGAGGTAGACAGTGTCTACGCGAAGCGCTTCGCTCCCGGCGGCCACGGAGGGGCATGGGGGCCGTCCGGGCGTCGTCGCGGAGGGCACAACGGCGCCGGCCGCCGCGCCCCGTGGGGGCGAGCGCGACGGCCGGCGTGTGGAGCTGAGGACGTCAGATGATTACTCGACGACCTTCAGCAGCTTGTTGGGCGTACCCTCGCTCGGGTTCGTGATCTTGTCGGGCGTGGCACCGTCGGTCAGGGCCTTCGCCACGTCGGCCGGCTTGGCGTCCTTGTGACCGGCCAGGTAGACCGCGGCGGCACCGACGACGTGCGGGGTCGCCATGGACGTACCCGAGATGGTCTTGGTGGCGCCGTCGTTCCAGTCCGAGGTGATGTCGGAGCCGGGGGCGTAAAGGTCGACCACCTTGCCGAAGTTGGAGAAGTCGGACTGCTGGTCCTCCTTGGTGCTGGAGGCCACGGTGATGGCTTCCTTCACGCGCGACGGGGAACCCTGGCCCGCGTCGGAGGACTCGTTGCCCGCCGCGACGGCGAAGGTGACACCGGCGTCGATGGCCTTCTTCACGGCCGCGTCGAGCGCCTCGTCCGCGCCGCCGCCGAGCGACATGTTGGCGACCGAGGGGCCCTTGTGGTTCTTGGTCACCCAGTCGATGCCCGCGACGACCTGCTCGGTGGTGCCGGAGCCCTCACCGTCCAGGACCTTGACGCCGACGATCTTGGCCTTCTTGGCGACGCCGTGCTCGGTACCGCCGATGGTGCCCGCGACGTGGGTGCCGTGGCCGTTGTCGTCCTCGGCCTTGTCGCTGCCGTCGATGGCGTTGAAGCCGTACGACGCCCGGCCGTCGAAGTCCTTGTGCTTGATGTGGACACCGGTGTCGATGACGTAGGCGGTGACGCCCTCACCCGCGCTGTCGGGGTAGTTGAACTTCTTGTCGCCCTTGGTGTCCGCCTGGTCGATACGGTCCAGGCCCCACGACGGCGGGTTGGCCTGGGCGCCGTCGATGTGGAACTTCTTGTTCTGGACGACCTTGTCGACGGCCGGGTCGGCGGCGAGCTGCTTGGCCTCCTCGGTGCTCAGACCGGTGGCCGAGAAGCCGTCGATGGCGGAGGAGTAGTTCCGCTTGACCTTGCCGCCGTACTTGTCGGCCAGGTCGCCGCTCTGCGTGGCACGGATCGACTTCTTCATCATGACGATGTAACTGCCGTCCACGGCGCCCTTGGCCTCGGCTCCGTAGATCTTGCCTTCGGCGGCCGGGGACGCGCCCGCGGTGACCGCGGTGACGGCGGCGATACCAGTGGCGGCAACTGCGGCGGATATCGCCGTGACAAGCCGCTTCTTGCTGGAACGCTTGTGAGCCATTGCGAGGATTCTCCTCGTTCGTGGTGTGGGGGGAAAGCGTTGCGCAATAGCCCGAACAGACCGGAAGATCTGCGTCGGACTGGCTCGAAACCCTGTCTGATTGATGAGTTCAATTCAAGGCCAGCCGGGGCGTGTGAGATAGGCAACAAGGGCGCTGAAATGGGAAATGTTTCAGAAGTGGTCAAAGTGGCCCAGGAGTTGAACCGGAGGGACTCAACTCCGTTTACGTTCACGCAATAGAGGGTGGCGGGGCCGTGAACGGTGCGCCGGGCGGCGGGCGGTACCCGTTGACACGCGCTCGGTGGGTGTGAGGTGTGCGTCACGCCCAATACGGAGTGGAGCAGCTCCAGTTGGGGTGCGCCTGGGGACTACCGCAGGCCGCCGCAACGGACTCAGGACCGTGCGCCGATAAAGAGCCCGCGCACACTTCGGCACCAAGAGGACTTCGCGCGCACGTCGCCGCCGATAGGGCTTCGCGCAAGCGTCAGCGCTGATAGCGGGCGAGCACCAGATTGCCGTCCTCGACCAGGCGCTTCCGCAGGATGTCCAGGCCGATGGCGCCGCTGTAGTACTCCTGGAGGCCCGGGGTGGCGATCTTGTCCTTCCACTCCGGATAGCCGCGGACGGACTGGGCCGGGGCGGAACGCAGCGAGTCCGCCAGGGCGGTGCCGGTCGCCCAGTCGTATCGGGCGACCCGTAGGGCGGGGTCCTTCAGGGCCTCCTGACCCGTCGGCAGCAGCCAGTCGCCCAGGGCGAGCCGGACCATGTTCGGCGGGCTGAGGAAGAAGTCGATGAAGGCCATCGCCTCCTCCTTGTACGGGCAGTCCTCGGCGATCGACAGGGTCTGCGGGCTCACACCCTGGTCCAGGGCGGTGCCCTTCGGGGCGGGCAGTACCGTCCAGTCGAAGCCCTTGGGAGCCTGCTGGGCGATCTGCTGCCGGTAGGAGAAGCCGAGCGGCACCATGGCGTAGCGCCCGGCGAAGAAGCCCGGGAGGGTGTCGGAGCCGCCCATGCCCAGCGTCGTACGGGAGGCGCTGCGGTCGGCGTTGACCTGGTCGTGGATCGTGCGCGGCACCCTTTGGTCGACGGCGTCGAAGCGCACCTCCGCCTTGCCGTCGCGGTGGCGGTGGAAGATCCGGCCGCCCGTGGACAGGGCGAGGT
Source organism: Streptomyces lydicamycinicus (assembly GCF_000829715.2). NCBI lineage: Bacteria > Bacillati > Actinomycetota > Actinomycetes > Kitasatosporales > Streptomycetaceae > Streptomyces > Streptomyces lydicamycinicus. Next base: position 387,786 of record NZ_BBNO01000008.1, read on the forward strand.
TGAGGGTGGCGGAGACGGGTTCCTTCAGCGGCCAGGCGACGCCGTAGGTGGTGCCGCGGGTCAGCCGCTGGGCCGCCTCCTCGAACTCCTCCCACGTCCAGGGGTGTTCGGGGGTGGGGATGCGGACGCCGGACCGGTGCAGCTTGGCGCGGTTGGCGATCAGCACCCGTGGTTCCTGGAGGAACGGGACCCCGTGGATGCGGCCGTCGAAGGTGCCGGTCTCCCAGCTCCGCTGCGGGATGTCGCGCTTGAGGCGCGGCGGGAGGAGGGTGGTGAGGTCGGCGAGGTCGCCGCCGTAGGCGAAGTCCGCGAGGTCGTCGGAGGCGTCGTGGATGATGTCCGGGGCCTCGCCGCCCTCGAAGGAGGTCAGCAGTTGGTCGTGGACGGTGGGCCAGGCGCCCTGGACGTACTGCACCCGGATGTCGGGGTGTTGCCGGTTCCATTCGGCGACCAGCTGTTTGTTGGCCTTGAGTGAGTCCTGCTGCCAGGCCAGCGACTGGAAGCGCAGGGTGATCCGGCCACCGGTCGGCCGCCGGCGGCCGTCGGAACAGCCCGGGAGCAGGGCCGCGGCCGGGAGCGCGGCGGCCGCGGCGAGCAGGCCCCGCCGGGTGACTCGGCGTCCGGGGGCAGGGTCGGGACGCATCAGCTCTTCACCGCCCCGGCGAGCATCCCGCCGGTGATCCGCCGCTGGATGACGGCGAAAAGCAGCAGGCTCGGGAGGGTGGCGAGGAGCGCGGCGGCGGCGAGCGGGCCGAGGTCGGCGACGCCCTCGGCCCCGAGGAAGTGGGTCAGCACGACCGGCAGCGTCTGTTTCTCCGGGGACTTGAGCAGGACCAGGGCGAAGAAGAACTCGTTCCAGGCGGTGATGAAGGCGAACAGCGCGGTGGCGACGATGCCGGGCGCGAGCAGCGGAGCGGTGACCGAGACGAGCGTACGGAGCCGGCCCGCGCCGTCCATCGCCGCCGCCTCCTCCAACTCCCGTGGCACGGCGCGGACGTAGCCCGTCAGCATCCAGAGGGCGAACGGCAGCGACCACACCACATAGACCATGATCAAACCGATCCGGGAGTCCACCAGATGGAGCCCCTTCAGGATCAGGAACAGCGGGATGATCACCAGCACCAGCGGGAAGGCCTGGCTGATCACGACCCAGCCGGTGGCCGCCCGCGAGAGGCGATTGCGTACGCGGGCCAGGACATACGCCATCGGGGTCGCCAGCAGGATGGCCAGCAGCGCGGAGAGCGCCGCGGCCAGCAGGCTGTTGCCCGCCGCCGCCGACAGCGGCTGCTGTGCGAAGGCCTGCCGGAAGTTGTCCAGGGTCGGCGCCTCGGGGATCCAGGTGGGGTGCAGACTGCCCAGTTCCCGCGGTGGCTTGAAGGCGGTGGAGAGCAGCCAGAGGAAGGGGAAGGCCAGGAAGGCGAGATAGCCGAGGAGGGCGGCGTACTGGCCGGTGCGGGTGGCGGCGCGGCGTGGAGTGCGGCGCGGCCGCGGGCGACCGTCGCGTCGTGGGGTACGGACGTTTTCCGCGTCGTGCGGGACGCTCCTGCCGCGGCTGCCGCCGGCCCGTTCGGTGGCGCTCACCGGTCGTCGTCCCCCTTCAGCCGGCCGGCCAGATAGAGGGCCAGCAGCACCGAGATCACCGCGACCATCGCCAGGCCCATCGTGGCGGCGTAACCGAACTGCCCGTAACGGAAGGCCTCTTCGTAGGCGAACAGCATCGGGAGTCGGGTCCGGCCGCCGGGGCCGCCGTCGGTCAGGACGAAGACCAGGGCGAAGGAATTGAAGTTCCAAATAAAGTTGAGCGCGGTGACGGCGAGGGCGATGGGCCGGAGGGCGGGCCAGGTGACGGTGCGGAAGCGGCGCCAGGCGCCCGCGCCGTCCATGGACGCGGCCTCGTGCAGTTCGCGGGGGACGTTCTGGAGACCGGCCAGCAACGTGACGGTGGTCTGTGGCATTCCGGCCCAGACGCCGACGACGATGACCGCGGGCAGCGCGGTGGCCAGCCCGCTCAGCCAGTCCCGGCCGTCGCCGGCGCCGGACAGGCCCAGGCCGCGCAGCGTCTCGTTCAGGACGCCGGCGTCCGGGTGGTAGACCAGCCGCCACATGATGCCGACGACGACCTCGGGCATCGCCCACGGGATGATCGCGAGCGCCCGGGCCAGCCAGCGCAGCCGCAGATCGAGATGGAGCAGCAGGGCCAGGCCGAGGGCGAGAAGAAACTGCGGGACGGTGACGCCGAAGGCCCATATCAGGCCGATCCGGAACGAGTCCCAGAACAGCGAGTCCTGGAACAGATCGGAGAAGTTCAGCAGCCCCACGAAGCGGGTGGCCTGGGTCCGGCCCGACTGGGCGTCGGTGAACGCCAGTCCGATGCCGTACAGCAGCGGCCCCACGCTCAGCACCAGGATCGGGAGCAGCGCGGGCAGCACGAGGAACCACGCCCCCAGGTCGCGCCGGGGCCGGGCCGCGCGGTCCGCGGCCGGGGCGGAGGGCCGCCGGGGTGCGGTCGCCAGGGTCATGGGAGCCGCTCCGCGCGGCGCGGCCCGGACGGTCCGGTGCCGGATGCCCCCGCCGTTGGCACTGCTGCCATCGCTCCCCCTCTTCCCCGTCGGCCGTTCCCGGCCGCCGTCATCGTCGTGACGGCCGGCACCCCCGTCAAGGGTCCCCGGCCGATTCCGGTGCGGAACCCCCGCGCCGGACACCTTCCGGCCAGGGCCGCGGCTCCTACCTGCGACACTGGTCGCGTCCATGCACCAGGAGGCACCCCGATGACCGAACCGAGCCCCGCCGCCTTCACGGAGGCGCGCGCCCGGGACGTGCTGGCCGCGGCCGGGCACCCCGAGGCTGCCGCCGACGCCGCACTGCTCTCGCTCGGCGAGAACGCCGTCTTCGCCCTCGGCGACCACGGACCGGTCGTACGGGTGGGCCGCAGCGCCGAACTCCTGGAGCGCGCCGAGCGGGAACTGGGCGTGGCGCGGTGGCTGGCCGCCGAGGGCGTGCCGGCCGTACGGGCCGTGGAGCCCGTGGCGACGTTGGCGGACGGCCATCCCGTGACCTACTGGCAGCGGCTGCCGGAGTCCGTCCGCCCCGCCGGTCCGGACGATCTCGCCGCGCTGCTGAAGCTGGTGCACGCGCTGCCGGAGCCGCCGTTCGCACTCCCCCGCCGCGAACTGCTCGGCGGTGTCGAGCGCTGGCTGCGGCTGGCCGGCGACGCCGTGTCGGCGTCGGACGCGGAGTATCTGCGCGGGCGGCGGGATGCCTTCGCGGCCGCCGCCACGGCCCTGGAACCGCATCTGCCCCGCGGCCCCATCCACGGCGACGCGCTGGCCCGCAACATCCATGTCGGGCCCGATGGCCCCGTGCTGGTCGACCTGGAAACCTTCTCCTCCGATCTGCGGGAACACGACTTGGTCGTGATGGCGCTCAGCCGGGACCGCTACGGCCTGTCCGCCGACGCCTACGACACCTTTGTGTCCGTCTACGGCTGGGATGTACGGGACTGGGAGGGCTGCGCCGTGCTGCGCGGTTCGCGGGAGACGGCGAGCTGCGCCTGGGTGTCCCAGCACGCGCCCGGAAACCCGGCGGCGCGCAAGGAGTTCCGGCGCCGGATCGCCTCACTGCGCGACAAGGACGCGACGGTGCGGTGGTATCCCTTCTGAGCGGTGCGGTCCGACGGACCCGGCCTCTGCGGCCCGGCCGGCCGCTATCGCTCAGACCTCGGCCTGGTACGGGATCAGCGGCCAGGCCGGCTCGACTATCGCCCGGGGGTCACCGGAGCGCCGCAAATACGCCTGGAACGAGGCGGCTTGTTCGGCGGCCGCCTGCTCCTGGAGGGTGTGCAGCGCACGGGGTGACGGGATGGCGACGGCCGGGTACTTCTCCCCGATGCGCCGGGCGACGCCGGCCGCGGCCGCCGCGTCGGCGCCCGCTTCGTGTGCGCCGTCCAGCCGGACGCCGTAATGACCGCAGAGTGCCTGGAGGGCGCGCTTCCCCTTGCGGTAGCGGTCCACATGCTTGTCCAGAACGAGGGGGTCGATGACCGGTGCGGGCGTGTGGCCGAGGCGTTCGGTCAGGGTGCGCAGGCCGTGGCGGCGGCACTCGCGGTCCAGCAGCGAGAGGTCATAGCGCGCATTCATCACCACCAGTGGGATCTCCGCGCGCAGGGCCTCGGCCAGCGCCTCGGTGATTTCCTCTATGGCGGTGGCCGGCGGACGCCCGTGCTCCTGGACATATGCGGTGGTAATGCCGTGAATGGCCGCTGCCTCGTCGGGAATCGGCACACCTGGATCCAGCAGCCACGTCAGCTTGGCGGCCGGCCGGCCGTCCCCCTCCAGCCGGAGCAGGGCCGCGGTGACGATGCGGTCCTGCTCGACGTCGGTGCCTGTGGTCTCCAGATCGAAGCTGACCAGCAGCCCCTGATGCCAACTCATGCCGAAACCTCGCTTCGCCCGGCCTCACGCTCGCGCGGCGCGCACCCCTCCACGACGAACCCCCGGCCCTCGGCCGGGGGAATCCCCGTGCTGCACTCGCTCATGCGGCCTCCTTCGGTGGTACTTCCCCCGTTGCTCGCCCACTCTCGCACGCACCACTGACAATCGGCCGCCGGCCTGTCGCGACCTGGGCCCCACCCGTCCCCCGCGCCCCTAGGCTGACCGCCATGGACCTACGGCTGACAGGACAGGGCGCGCTGGTGACGGGCAGCAGTTCGGGTATCGGGGCCACGATCGCCGAGACGCTGGCGGACGAGGGGTGTGATGTCCTCGTCCACGGGCGGAACGCGGGGGCCGCGGCGGCCGTCGCCGAGCAGGTCGCGGCCCGTGGGGTGCGGGCCGAAGTGGTGCTCGGCGATCTGACGGAACCGGGCATCGCCGAGCAGGTCGCCCTCACCGCACGGGACTTCGGGGCCCATGTCCTCGTCAACAACGCCGGTCCGTTCACCGAGCACGACTGGGAGAGCTCCCGGCCGTCCGACTGGCGGGCCGCCTTCGAGGGGAATGTGCTGCCGACGGTGCGGGTCAGCCAGACACTGCTGCCGTCGCTGCGCGCCCACGGCTGGGGCCGGGTGATCACCATCGGCAGTCGGGCGGTACGGACACCGCTGCCCCACATGGTGACGTACTCCGCCGCCAAGGCCGCCGTGGTGAACATGACCACCAGCCTGGCCCGGCACCTCGCCGGGACCGGGGTCACCGCGAACTGTGTGAGCCCGGGGGTGATCGTCACCCCGTCCATGTACCGGATGTTCGAGGAGCGGTCGGCCGGGGACGACGGCAGCCAGGGTGAGCAGGAGGGCGGACCGGACGAGGCGGACCTCGTCGCGGAGTATGCGCCGAATCCGAGCGGGCGGCTGGGTCGCCCTTCGGACATCGCGGCCGCGGTCGCCTATCTGGCGAGCCCGCTCGCGGACTATGTCAACGGGATCGAGCTGCGGGTCGACGGGGGGATCACGGGGACGCCGTAGGGCTCGCCCGGCCGGTTTGCCACACTCCGCCCTCCGTTGCCCCGTTTTCCCCTCCCCTTTCTCTCACTCCGCCGGCTTCTCGCTCTCCCGCCCGTTCCCCTCCTCCGTACATCCCCTCGCTTCCTTCACCAGCACCTCCGGTGTCACCCCCGCGCCGCTCGCGTACGCCGCCTCGAACGCCGCGGCGCCCAGGCTCCGGCGTGCCGTGGCCGTGCTCCGTGCCACATCACCGCGCTCGGCGGCGGGCTGGGGCGCTCCCGCGGCGGCGCGGGCCGCGGCCGCGCACCCCAACAGCCGGGCCGCGACGACGCACCGCCCGGTCAGGGCCGCGGCGCCGGCCAGCCCTTCCAGGGCCAGCGCGACGGCGCGCCGGTCGGCGGTGGCGCGGGCCGCCGCGAAGCCGTCCAGATGGTGCCGGTGGGCGGTCTCCGCGTCGCCCCGCAGTTCGGCGAGGAAGCCCAGCTCGCCCAGGACGAACGCGGTACCGGGGTCGCCGTCGCGGCCGAGGCACCACGTCAGCCAGGGCAGCAGATGCGCCTCGGCGTCGTCGAGGCGGCCCTCCCTGCGGGCGCCGAGGGCGAGCCCGCATTCGGCGAACATCTCGCCCCGCAGATGGGACTGTTCCGCGGCCAGCCGTCTGCCCCGCTCGTGGAAGTCGCGGGCGGCCGGCAGATCACCGGTCAGCAGCGCGATCCGGCCCAGTCCGGAGAGCTTGTACGAGGCCTGGATCCAGAGGCCGAGCTCCTCGGCGATCCGTAGTCCGTCCTGGTGGAGCCGGGCCGCGCGCTCGTAGTCACCGGTGATCTCCGCGAGGGCGCCGAGCGCATCGGCGGCCTGCAACTGGCCCCAGCGGTCGCCAAGTTCGCGGAAGAGCGCGGCGCTCTCCTCGGCGTCGCGGAGCCGGGACCGGAGGTCGCCGCCGCCGGTCCCCTGGGCGCGGCTGCTCAGCGCCGCGGCGATGCCCCAGCGGTCGCCCAGGGCCCGGAAGGCGGCCAGCGAGTGCGCCACCCGCTCCCCCGCCTCCGCCGGGTCGCCCAGGCCGACCTGGGCGAACCCCAGGAACCATTGGGCCCAGGCCCGGCCGGCCGGGTCGTCATGGGCCCCGTACTGCCGGAGCACGACGGTGGCCCGCTCGACGGGGTCGGCGTCATCGCCCGCCAGTGAGGCCATCCCGACCTGCCAGGCGGCGGCCCGCAGCCGGCGCCGCTCGGCAGCCGGGTCCCGGGCGTCCGCCGCCGTCTCCTGGCGTGCCGCGTACGCCGCGAGAGCCGCGGTGAGCGAGCGGCCCGCCTCCGCGAGCCGGCCGCGCAGAAACCAGTACCAGGCCAGCGCGTTGACCAGCCGCAGCGCGCGGTCCGCGGCGCCTTCCCGGACCGAGCCGTCCAGGGCGTCCCGCAGGTTCGCCGTCTCCTGGTCGAGCCGCTCCAGCCACGCGCGTTGGTCCGGCCCGTACAGCAACGGGGCGGCGCGCTCGGCCAGTTCGGTGTAGTGGCGGTGATGGTTGTGGCGTACGACGGTCAGCTCACCGGCCTCCCGGAGGCGTTCGAGGCAGTAGGCGGCGACCGTCTCCAGGAGCCGGTAACGGGGCCCGTACGGTGTCGGGGCCACCGCCACCAGGGAGCGGTCCACGAGACGGGCCAGCAGATCCAGCACCTCGTCCCGGTGCACGCCGTCGCCCGCGCAGACCGTTTCGGCGGCCTCCAGGGTGCAGCCGTCCGCGTGGACGGCCAGCCGGCGCAGCACGGCGCGTTCGGCGGCGGGCAGCAGCTCCCAGCTCCAGTCGATCATGGCGCGCAGGGTCTGCTGGCGGGCCGGGACCCCGCGACGGCCGGACACCAGCAGCCGGAACCGATCGTCCAGCCGGGCGCTCAGCTCCCGTACGCCCAGCGCCCGTACCCGAGTGGCGGCCAGCTCCAGGGCGAGCGGGATGCCGTCCAGGCGGCGGCAGATCTCCGCCACGGCGGCCGTGGCGTCGGCGTCGAGGACGAAGCCGGGGTCGGCGGCGCTCGCGCGGGCCGTGAACAGCTCGACGGCGCCGGCGGCTTCCAGCGGCGGTACGGGCCACAGCGTCTCGCCCGTCAGGCCCAGCGATTCCTGGCTGGTCACCAGGGCGCGGAGGTCCGGGGCGGCGGCGAGGAGTTCGGCGGTGACCGCTGCGACCGCGTCGACGAGGTGCTCACAGTTGTCCAGGACGAGCAGCAGGCGCTTGCCGCGTACCGCGCCGACGAGGCGCTCGGCCACCGGCCCGGTCGAGGCGCCCTCCCGGATGCCCAGTACGGCCAGCACCGCCTCGGCCACCTCGGCCGCCGTGCACGTGCTCCCGGCACTCCGCGCGGGGTCGTCCGGGCGGCTCAGCGCGGCCAGTTCGACGAGCCAGACACCGTCCGGGAAGGAGTCGGCCAGCCGGCCGGCGGTCTCCAGGGCGAGGCGGGTCTTGCCCACGCCGCCCGGGCCGGTGAGCGTCACCAGGCGGGTGTCCGAGAGGAGCGCCTCGATCCGGTGGACCGCGTCCTGGCGGCCAAGGAGCGCGGTGAGGGGCGTGGGGAGGTTGGTGCGGGGGCGGGGGCCGGGCGGCGGGGCGGAATTGAGGGACGCCGATGCCCGGTCGTCGGGGCGGGATGCGCCGCCGTCGTGCCGGGCGCTTTCGCCGGGTGGCTGCCATGGCTCCTGGCGGAGGATCGCCCGGTGCGCCGTGGTGAGTTCGGGGCCGGGGTCCACGCCCAGTTCGTCGGCCAGCAGCGCCCGGATCTCCCCGTAGGCGGCGAGTGCCTCGCTCTGCCGGCCGGAACGGTACAGGGCGGTCAGCTGGAGGGCGCGCAGCCGTTCGCGGAGGGGGTGCCGGGCCACCAGACCGGCCAGCTCGGCGGTCAGCGGGGCGTGCTCGCCCAGCTCCAGACGGGCCGCGGCCCGTTCCTCCAGGGCGGTCAGCCGCTGCTCCTCCAGGCTCTCGGCCACCGGACGCACCAGATCGCTGTCCGCGAAGCCGGCGAAGGCGGGGCCGCGCCACAGCTCCAGGGCCTCGCCGAGCAGTTCGGCCCGCTCCCGGGCCGTGGCGGCGGCGTGGGCGCGGGCGGTCAGTGCCGTGAAGCGGCCGGCGTCCAGGGCGTCGGCGGCGATGTCCAGCCGGTAGCCCGGCGGGGTCGCCGTCACCAGTTTCCGGGCGCCGGGCTCCGCGGTGTCCAGGGCGCGGCGGAGCTGCGAGACCTTGCTCTGGAGGGAGGCCGTGGGACGGGCGGGCGGCCGCGGGCCCCAGAGGTGTGCGACGAGCCGGGCCGTGGAGACGGGGCGGCCGTGGTGTGCCAGCAGCGCGGCGAGCAGGGCGCGTACCTTCGTCTCCGGGACGGGGGCGGGGCGGCCGTCGGCGGACCGCACGTCCAGGGGGGCGAGTACACGGAAGTGCATTGCCCCACGGTAGTCGGGGGCCGGCCCGCGGTGGCGGGACCCCCGTAGTACGGCGGTTGCCGCCCCCGCGGGTGACGGGGGCGGCGTCCGGTTCAGGAAACCGGCCGCGAATCCGCCCACATGCTCTCGAATTCCTCCCGGTAGGTCTCGAAGAGACCGTGGTCGCCGTCGCGGGTGTGCGGGGCGTCCTGGCGGACGACCTCCCGGCCGCCGCCGCGCAGGACGAGAACGGGGGATTCCATTCCGCGGCTCTTGCGGAGGTAGGGCTGGACGACGGCCACACCGTCGGGACCGTCGCCGTCGACGAGGTAGGCGGTGAAGCGCGGGGTCTCGTCGAAGACCTGGATCTCGAAGGCGCCGGGGTCGCGCAGCCGGGCCCGGACCCGCCGCATATGGAGGATGTTCATCTCGATGGAGCGGCTCATCTCGCCCTTCTTCAGGCCGATTTCGCGCTCCCGGCGGCGGACCGCGCTGCTGGCCGGGTTGAGGAAGAGCAGCCGGACGCGGCAGCCGGATTCGGCGAGCCGGACCAGGCGGCGGCCCGAGTAGTTCTGGACCAGGAGGTTGAGTCCTATGCCCACGGCGTCGAGGCGGCGGGCGTCGCCGAAGAGGTCCTCGGCGGGGAGCTGGCGCTGGAGGCGCACCCGGTCGGAGTGCACCCCGATGACATCGGCGTAGCGGTCGCCGACCAGGTCCTCCACCGCGTCGATCGGCAGCCGTCCGGAGATGCGGGTGCCGACGCCGGAGCCGAGTATGTCCAGGAGGCGGGCGGAGGCGCGCTCGGCCTGGGCGAGCACCGTCTCGGACAGGGCGCGGTTGCGGGAGACGATGTTGCGGGCGACCTCCAGTTCGTCGAGGGCCAGCTCGACCTCGCGGCGGTCGTCGAAGTAGGGCTCGAAGCAGGGCCAGTGCTGGACCATCAGTTCGCGGAGTTGCGGCAGCGTCAGAAAGCTGACGATGTTGTCGTCGGCGGGGTCGAGGAGATAGCCCTTGCGGCGGCTGACCTCGCGGACGGCGACCGCGCGCTGCACCCACTCCTGACCGGCGGGGCCGGCCGCGGCGATGACCCATTCGTCGCCGTGCACCGGTTCGTAGATGGGCCGCAGGACGGCGGCGACGACGGCCCGCAGCCGTTGCTCGACGAGATTCAGCCAGATGTAGGCGCGGCCGGCCCGGCGGGCGCGGGTGCGCACCTCGCTCCAGGCGTCGGCGCCCCAGTCCAGCTCCGCCCCGATCTCCAGCGGTCGTGCCAGGGACACCGCGCCGGGCGGTGCGTCGACGGAGCCGCCTTCATGGCCCTCATGACTCTCGTCACCAGGGGGCAACTCCAGCCCGCCGCTCACCTGCCACCGCCTTCCGAACCCCCGTGCCAACGATCAAGGCAGACTACTGCGGTGCGGGAGGCGGTGCAGCAGGATGGATCGAGTCGGTCGGCAACTCCCCTTATCCATAGTGCCCGTTGTGGCCGGACAGCGGGGGCGGAGTGAGCGGATTCATAGCGGTGACATCGCGTGGGACCAGTTGGAAGCCCTGCCAGTGCACGGGCATCGGCTCCTGGTCCTCGTCCCTGGCGATGTGGTGGAACCCGATGTTGACCCACGCGATGGGGTGTTTCAGCGGCTGGCCGTTGACCCAGGTGTCGACGCTCTTTCCGGCCCGGGCTCCGCAGTTGGCCAGGTTGTTGCTGGCGAACTGCTCACATTTGTTGTACTCGGTGAAATAGACGTCATGTGTGGTGTAACTGCGCCCGCTGTATTTGGTGGTCGGTCCGGGGACGATCTCGTACGAGCGGGGGTGGCCGTCCTTGTTGCGGCCCGCGCCCACCACCCGCCACCAGCGCAGCGGGCCGGCGTCCCCGGCCAGCTCCTTGGTGACCGGCCTGCGGGTGGTGCGGATGGTGGGGGTGCGGCCGTCGGGCCGGACGGTGGTGGCGGAGTCGAACTGCTCGACCTTGTTGGCGGCGGAGCCGCCCAGGCCGAAGTTGAGCCGCCAGAAGACATTGTGGCTGTGGCTGGTGGCGTAGTCCTTGGCGCCCTTGCCGAGCGGCGCGCCCCGGCCGTCCCCGGCGTCGTAGTCGCCGGGCGAGACGGTGCCGGTGGCGCCGACCTGCACGGTCATGGCGCCGTCGCCGGAGAACCGCCATTCGCTGATGTACTCGTACCAGCCGACCTTGTTCACGGTGTAGAGCAGCAGGTCCTTGCCCTGGAGCTGGTAGATCTTGGCGCGCTCGCCGGGGTAGGGGCCCATGCGGTAGGCGTGGCCGCGGGCGCGGGTGGTGGCGCACAGGCCGCTGACGTCGGGGTGGGCGGGGTCATAGGCGCCGGGGACCCGGACGGTCTTGATGGTGCCGCCGGGGCATTCGGCGGGGTCGAGCTTCTGCAGGCCCTGGGCGAAGCCCTGGCCGGTGAGGTCGTCGTATTCGTTGCGGCCGTCGTCGTAGGGGACGTGGATCTGCGCGAGCTTGGCGGTGGTGAGCACCTTGACCGGGGTGCGTTCGCCCTTGGGCTGGTAGGAGACCTCGTCCAGGACGAGTCCGGCGTTGCCCTCGTAGTGCCAGCACATGCGCCAGACGGTGCCGCCGTCCAGCGTCTGGGTGATGCGGTGGGCGGCGCCGCAGTTGGGGGTGGGCGCGGGTGCGGCGGGGGCCTCGGGGGCGGCCTGGGCGGCCGGGCCGGTCGTCAGGGCGACCGCGCCGAGCAGCAGGGGGACGGCGGCGAGGGCCACGGCGCGTCGGTGCGGGCGGCGGAGGGCGGGGGTGGGTCTTCCGGGCAAGGCGGGCTCCGGTGGGGTGGGGTGCGGTCGGTGGCGGCGGTCAGCCCAGGCGGGCGACGGTGCGGGCGCTGAGGTCGATCACGAAGCGGCGGGTGTCGATCCACTGGCCGTTCTTCACCTTGGTGAAGAGGCGGATGCAGCGGTGTTCCCCGCAGTCGCCGAGGGCGCCCGGCGCGTCACCCTCGGCGCGGCCGCGGTAGACGAAGCCGGTGACGGAGAGCGGCTCGGGCCCGGTGAGGTCGCGGCCGGTGGCCTGGTGGTAGTCCTCGCGCAGCCCGGAGCCCAGCGGGGCGGCGATCAGCAGCCGGGCCGCCTCGACGGCCTCGGCACGGCTGGGCGGCGGCTGGACGCCGTGCTGGGTGTCCGTCGACTCGACCTTCGAGGTGGTGAGGTTGACGGTCTTGGTGAGATAGCTGTCGCTCGTGTAGTCGTAGAAGGAGACCAGCGCCCGGCGCGGCGGGTCGGCGAGCCCGGTCTCCGCGGGGGTGAGTTCGGCCAGGTCGGTGGTGAGGCGTTCGGGCCCGGACCGTCCGGTGACGTCGGCGGTGGCGCCGCGCCGGGTGGGCGGCAGCGCCAGCTCCTGGGCCCGCCGCAGTTCGTCGTCGGTGAGCGGGTCCCGTCCCCGGCCGCGCTCGCCCTCCGCGGGGGCTTTCTCCACGACGCCGGGTGGCGGCGGCCCCTGGTCGCGTCCCTGGGCGGCCGCGGCGGGCCGGCTCCGTTCCGTACCGCCGGTGGCGCCGGCGTCGGACGGCAAGGTGATCGCGACCATGGCGGCGGTGCCGGTCAGGGCGACGGCGGCGCCCGCGACGGCTTTGCCCAGGTGGCGGTGCATCAGATGGCGCACATTTCCCCCCTGCTGTCACATCCTCGTGACACGCATGTCGGCTCCCCCGGCCGGTCCTCCGGTAGGACGACCTGTAGGGCGACCTGTAGGACGATGCGACATCGCGACGGGTTGCCACCATTCAGCGGAGATCTCGCGAAAAAGCCTTTGTGTACGAAAAGTTGCGACAGCTGCGGGGAAGGATTTCGCACCGTTCCGCGGATGTGTGTCGTGGAGTCGCCGCAGCGCCCGGGAAGAAAGTGGAAGAGTCTACCCATGCAGGTCTGGCCGGGACAGATGTATCCGCTGGGTGCCACCTATGACGGGGCGGGCACCAACTTCGCGGTGTTCTCCGAAGCCGCGAAGCGCATCGAACTGTGTCTGCTGCACGACGACGGTTCGGAGACCGCCGTCGAGCTGCGCGAGAGCGACGCCTTTGTGCGGCACGCGTATCTTCCGGGGGTGATGCCGGGGCAGCGTTACGGCTTCCGGGCGCACGGTCCGTACGAGCCGGAGCGGGGGCAGCGCTGCAATTCGGCGAAGCTGCTGCTCGACCCGTACGCCCGCGCCATGAGCGGCCGGATCGACTGGAACGAGGCCGTCTACGGCTATCACTTCGGGCGGCCCGAAGTGCGCAACGACCTGGACTCGGCGCCGCACACCATGGCGTCGGTGGTGGTCAATCCGTACTTCGACTGGGGTGACGACCGTCCGCCGCGCACCGCGTACCACGAGACGGTGCTCTACGAGGCCCATGTGAAGGGCCTGACGATGCGCCATCCGGAGCTCCCCGAGGAGCTGCGCGGCACCTATGCCGCGCTGGCGCATCCGGCGATCATCGACCATCTGACGAAGCTCGGGGTGACCGCGCTGGAGCTGATGCCGGTGCATCAGTTCGTCCAGGACCACCGGCTGGTGGACGCGGGGCTGACGAACTACTGGGGCTACAACACCATCGGCTTCTTCGCCCCGCACAACGCCTATGCGTCCTGGGGCGACCGCGGGCAGCAGGTGCTGGAGTTCAAGACGGCGGTGCGGGCGCTGCACCAGGCCGGTATCGAGGTGATCCTCGATGTGGTCTACAACCACACCGCCGAGGGCAGCCATCTGGGCCCGACGCTGTCCTTCCGGGGGCTGGACAACGCCTCCTACTACCGGCTGTCGGACGACAGGCAGTACTACATGGACACCACGGGCACCGGGAATTCGCTGCTGATGCGCAGCCCGCATGTGCTCCAGCTGGTGATGGACTCGCTGCGCTACTGGGTGCAGGAGATGCGGGTGGACGGCTTCCGCTTCGATCTGGCGGCGACACTGGCCCGCCAGTTCCACGAGGTGGACCGGCTGTCGTCGTTCTTCGATCTGGTCCACCAGGACCCGGTGGTCAGCCAGGTGAAGCTGATCGCCGAGCCGTGGGACGTCGGTGAGGGCGGCTATCAGGTGGGGAACTTCCCGCCGCTGTGGACCGAGTGGAACGGGAAGTACCGGGACACCGTGCGGGACCTGTGGCGGGGCGAACCGCGCACCCTGGCGGAGTTCGGATCCCGGCTGACCGGTTCGTCGGACCTCTACCAGGAGGACGGGCGGCGGCCGCTGGCCTCGGTGAACTTCGTGACCTGCCACGACGGCTTCACGCTGCACGATCTGGTCGCGTACAACGAGAAACACAACGAGGCCAACGGCGAGGACAACCGGGACGGTGAGCGCTTCAACCGGTCCTGGAACTGCGGTGCCGAGGGGCCGACCGACGATCCCGGGGTGCGGCGGCTGCGGGCGCGGCAGATGCGCAACTTCCTGGCCACGCTGATGCTGTCGCAGGGCGTGCCGATGCTCAGCCACGGGGACGAGTTCGGGCGCAGCCAGGGCGGCAACAACAACGCGTACTGCCAGGACAACGAGCTGTCGTGGGTGCGCTGGCCGGAGCGGGGGCGGGGCGCGGGCGCCGGGGAGCCCGACGACCGGGACGCGGACGGGCCGGACGGAGCGGACGGGCCGGACGAGGCGGTGGACGCGGACGCGGAGCAGCTGGCGCTGCTGGCGTTCGTGCGGCAGATGGTGTGGCTGCGGCGGGACCATCCGGTGTTCCGGCGCCGGCGGTTCTTCCAGGGCCACCCGGCGGAGGGCACCCATGACGAGCTGTCCGACATCGCCTGGTTCACGGCGGGCGGCGAGGAGATGGGGCCGCGCGACTGGCAGTCGGTGCATGCCAAGGCGCTGACGGTGTTCCTCAACGGCAGCTCGATCTCCGAGCCGGGCCCCCGGGGCGAGCCGGTCACCGACGACTCGTTCCTGCTGATGTTCAACGCCCACGACCAGGAGAAGGAGTTCAGGGTTCCCGAGCACCTCGGCCGGCAGTGGCAGGTCGTGGTGGACACCGACCGGCCGCAGGCGGTGGCGGACGGCGGCGGTGCCAAGGTGAAGGCCGGCGACCGGCTGACGCTCATCGGACGGAGCCTGCTGGTGCTCCAGCGGCCGGCCTGACCGCGGCGGCCGGCCGGTCCGTGGCCCGGGTGGTCAGGGCCAGGGCGAGGATCAGTACGGCGGCGCCCACGGCCACCGCGAAGGCGGCGGACGGGCCGTGGGCCTCGGCGAGCCGGCCGGCGGCGGCCAGGGAGAGTGCCTGGCCGCCGACCACCGCGCTGGTCAGGAAGGCCATCGATTCGGCGAGCCGGCCGGCCGGCACCAGCCGTTCGGTGAGGCCGAACAGCGTGATCAGATGCGGGGCGAAGGCCGCGCCGAGGAGCACGACGGCCAGATAGAGCGCCCCCAGGGACCGGACGAACAGCAGCGGCACGGACAGCGCGATCAGCGCCACGGCGGCCACCCGCCAGCGGACCGGCAGCCCGATCCGGGCGGGCACCAGCGCCAGCGACAGCCCGGCGACCGCGCTCATCACCCCCATCGCGGCGTAGACCAGCCCGGCCTGGGCGGGCCGGTGCAGGTCCGCGGTGAGCGCGGTGATGCCGGCCTGGCAGGCACCGAAGAGGGCGCCCTGCAACGCCATCGAGGCGCGCATGGCGTGCACCGCGCGGGGCATCCGGGCGCGGGCCGGCCGGTCGGCGGGGCGCCGGCCGCGGGGGCGGTCCGGAGCCGGTCCGGCGCCCGTGGGCCGCAGCGCCGCGGCCGTGGGATGCAGCGCGAACGCCGAGCCGCAGACCGCGAGCAGCAGTGCGGCCAGGGCGAGCGCCACGGCCGGGTGGGCCACCGTGGCGGACAGCCCCACCAGCGCCGGACCGAGCACGAACGACACCTCGTCCAGGGTGCCTTCGAAGGACAGCGCGGTGTGGACCAGGCGGTCGTCGGCCCGGGCGCGGCGGGCGAGCGCGACGATCCGGGTGCGGGCCAGCGGCCCGATCTGCGGCACTCCGGCCCCGGCGAGCAGCGCGATCAGGGCGAGCGGCAGCGCCCCGGTCCGGGCGAGCGCGGCCGACACCAGCGCGGTCACGGCCAAGGCGTCGAACCAGCAGGCGGCGAGCACCACCGGCCGCTGCCCGTGCCGGTCGGCGAGCCGCCCGAGCAGCGGGCCGCCCGCCGTCTGGCCGGCCGCCAGCGCACCGCCCACCAGGCCCGCGGTGGCCAGCGAACCGCTGGTCTCCGCCACCAGCAGCAGACTGCCGAACTGGCACATGGCGGTCGGGAGCCTGCCGAGGAAGGAGACGACGGGCAGCAGCGGCCCGCCCAGCGCGAGCACCCGGCGAAAGGCGGCGGTGGCAGCGGTCATCGCCCGACGCTAACCGGCGGGCCGCCGCGGGCCCCACGGACCGGACCTACGAAGGTCCCCGCCCCCGGAGCCCACTCCGTCGGAGGAAACAACGACACCCATGCGGGAGGGAGATGACACAACGGGCCGTCAGCGGGGTACGGGTGTTCCCATGACGCAGCCCTCGAGTCCGTCGCCGACCGCCACCTACCGGCTGCAACTCCAGCCGGACTTCCCGTTCGCCGCCGCCGAGCGGGCCGTCCCGCATCTGGCCGCGCTGGGCATCTCCCATCTGCACCTCTCTCCGGTGCTGGAGGCGGTGCCGGGCTCCACGCACGGCTACGACGTGGTCGACCACACGGCCGTACGGGCGGAGCTGGGCGGCGAGACGGGGCTGCGGGCGCTGGCGGCGACGGCCCGCGCACACGGCCTCGGGCTCGTCGTCGACCTGGTGCCGAACCACATGGCGGTGCCGGAGCCCATGTCGCTGAACGGGCCGCTGTGGCAGGTGCTGCGGGACGGCCCGGCGTCCCCGTACGCGCGCTGGTTCGACATCGACTGGGGTGCCGGGCACGGCGGGCGGCTGCTGCTGCCGGTGCTCGGCGGCCGGATCGGCGAGGAGCGGCGGCACTTCCGCGTCGAGGGCGAGGTGCTGCGCTATCACGGGCATGCCTTCCCGTTGCGCCCCGGGACCGAGAAGCTGCCGCCGGACCGCCTCCTGGAGGCCCAGTGGTACCGCCTCGCCTGGTGGCGGCTGGCCCGCAGCGAGCTGAACTACCGCCGCTTCTTCACCATTTCGGAGCTGATCGGGGTGCGCGTCGAGGACCCCGAGGTGTTCGAGGCGACGCACGGCACGGTGCTGCGGCTGATGCATGAGGGCGTCATCGACGGGCTGCGCATCGACCACCCGGACGGTCTGGCGGACCCCGGCGGCTATCTGGCCCGGCTCCACGAGCGGACCGGCGGCCGCTGGACGGTGGTGGAGAAGATCCTCACCGGAGACGAGCGGCTCCCGGACAGCTGGGCCTGTGCGGGCACCACCGGCTATGACGCCCTGCGGCACATCGACGGGCTGTTCGTCTGCCCCCAGGGGGCCGGACGGCTGTTCTCCCACTACCGGGACTTCGTCACGCCGCTGGCCGACGAGGGCGGCGACTGGGAGGAGACGGTGCGCCGGGCCGCGTACGAGGTCGTCACCCACGATCTGGCCACCGAGATCGAGCGGCTGGTGCGGACCGCGGCGCGGATCAGCGCCCGCGCCCCCGGGCCGGGCGACCATGCGACCTGGGCGCTGCGGCACGCCCTCCGTGAGCTGCTGGTGCGGCTGCCGGTCTACCGTCCCTATGCCGCGGATCCGACCCGGGCCGGGCAGGACGCGGCCATGCTGGACGCGGCGGCGGCGCAGGCGCGTACCGCCTTCCGGGTACCCGAGGAGGCGCGGGCGGTCGATCTGCTCCGTGATCTGGCGCTCGGCCGGCTGACCGACCCCCCGGAACAGGACTCCACGGACTGCGCCGACTTCACCGCGCGGTTCGCGCAGACCGCGTCGGCGCTGCACGCCAAATCCGTGGAGGACACCGCCTTCTACCGCTATCCGGTGCTGCTGTCGGCCTGCGAGGTCGGCGGCGATCCGGGGGAGCCGGCGCTCGCCCCGGAGGTGTTCCATACGTACTGCGCCCGGCTTCAGCGGGACCGGCCGGCGGCCGGCACGGTGCTCTCCACCCACGACACCAAGCGCAGCGCCGATGTACGGGCGCGGATCGCGGTGCTGTCGGAGTGCCCGGACCGGTGGCGGGATGTGCTCGGTGCGATGGGCGACGACGCGGTGTGCGGTCGCACGGCGAGTGCGCTGGACGGGATCGGCCCGGCGGACCCGATGGTGTCGTGGCTGGCCTGGCAGACCGCGTTCGGCCTGGGGGCGGCCGGTGACGGCGGGGCGGCGGAGCGGGTGGCGCCCGCGGTGCTCAAGGCGGCTCGGGAGGCCGGGCTGCGGACCTCGTGGACGGAGCGGAACGCGGGCTACGAGGACGCCGTCGAGGAGTTCGTCCGCAACGGGCCCTGCGGTCCCACGGCCGCCCCGCTCGCCGCGCTGGACGGGGAGCTCGCCCCGTTCGTCCGCGCGAATGTGCTGGGCGCGACGCTGCTCCAGCTCACCATGCCGGGCGTGCCCGACCTCTATCAGGGCACCGAGCTCGGCTATGCCGCGCTGGTCGACCCGGACAACCGGCGGCCGGCCCGTTTCCGTCCCGAGCTGCTCACCGCGCTGGACGGCGGGAGCCCGCCGGGCGATCTGTCCGGCGAGAAGCTCCGGCTGACCGCCGCGGCGCTACGGCTGCGGCGTGACCATCCGCAGTGGTTCGGCGCCGCGGCCTCGTACGAGCCGGTGTACGGGGAGGGCCCGGCGGCCGAGCACTGTGTGGCGTTCTGCCGCAGTGGGCGGGTGCTGACGGTGGTGACCCGGCTGTCGTTGCGGCTGGTGGAGACCGGCGGCTGGTGGGACACCCTGCTGCGGCTGCCTTCCGAGGGCCCCTGGCGCGAGCTGCTGACCGGGCGCGAGCTGCCGGGCGGCGCGGTGGTGGGGCTGAGCGACCTGCTGGCGGAGTCGCCGGTGGCGCTGTTCGTCCGTGAGTGAGGTGAGCGTCAGTTCCTGCCGTCCCGCTGTTCGTCCGCGAGCGAGGTGAGCGTCAGTTTTCCGGTGTCCCGCTGTCCTCCGCGTCGCCGACCGTGCGCAGCAGCTCCGTGAACTCCGCGGCCGCGCCGGTCGGTTCGACCCGGGAGAAGACGGTGATGTCGCGGTGCCAGGGCGGGTCGGTGGGCACGGCCGCACAGTCGAGGCCGCGGAGTTCATGGGCCGCGGTCAGCAGGACACCGACGCCCGCCGACGCCATCCGGACGGCCGTGGAGCTGTGCTGGGTGCGGACCGCGGTCCGCGGGGTGAAGCCGGCCCGTTCGCACTCCCGGTCCAGCCAGCGCCGCCCGTCAATGACCGGCTCCAGGCTGCACCGCACCCATGGGCGGTCCGCCAGCTCGGCGAGGCGGACCGACTCCCGGGCGGCGAGCGGGTCACCGTGCGGGACGACCAGCACCATCCGTTCCCGTCCCACGACGGTGACCGGGCCCGGCCAGTCCTTGGGGCGCGGCCCGAGCGCCAGATCGGCGACACCGCGGGCCATCTGCTCGTCCAACTCCTCGGTGGTGGCGTACTCATGGAGCACCAGACGGACGCCCGGACGCGCGCGGGCCCAGCGGGCGCAGACCTCCGGGAGCACCCCGACCGCCTGGGCGTGCACCGTCGCGATATGCAGTTCGCCGCTCTCCGCGCCGCCCGCCGCGAGGGCGGCGCGGCGAGCCTGGCGGGCGCTGCGGACGGCGAGCTGGGCGTGCGGGAAGTAGGCCCGGCCCATCGCGGTCAGCCGTACCCCACGCGTCATCCGCTCCAGCAGCGGGCCGCCGACCGTCCGCTCCAGCGCCTTGATCTGGTGGGAGAGCGCGGACTGGGTGACATGCAGCGCCTCGGCGGCGCGGGTGAAGGACTCCTGCTCCACGACCGCGACGAGGTACTCCATCTGCCGCAGACTCATGCCGCCCCTCCCGGTGCCCTCGGCCCTCATGACGCACCACGCGGGAAGCCCCGGCACATGAAGGTTCTTCATCACCTCCATGGAAACATTGCCTTGGACTCATCACCGCAGGTGGGCGGAGTCTGAGTGCATGAGTGAGACAGAGCCGAACACGGCGGACGTGATCGTCATCGGCGGCGGCACCGGCGGCTACAGCACCGCCCTGCGCGCCGCGTCCCTGGGGCTGCGGGTGGTGCTGGCCGAACGCGATCTGATCGGCGGCACCTGTCTGCACCGCGGCTGCATTCCCAGCAAGGCCATGCTGCACGCGGCAGAGTTGGTGGACGGCATCGCGGAGGCCCGCGAGCGGTGGGGCGTCAAGGCCACCGTCGACTCCCTGGACTGGCCGGCCCTGGTGGCCACCCGCGACACCATCGTCGCCCGCAACCACCAGGGCGTGGCCGGGCACTTGCGGACGGCGGGGGTGCGGGTCCTCCAGGGCACCGCGCGGCTGACCGGGACCCGTACGGTCCACGTCGAGGGCGCCGGGGAGTTCACCGCGCGGCGCGGCATCGTGCTGGCCACCGGCTCCCGGCCGAGGATGCTGCCGGGTCTGGCCGCGGACGGCCGACGGGTGGTGACCAGCGACGACGCACTGTTCGCGGCCGAGCTTCCGGCGTCCGTCCTCGTCCTGGGCGGCGGGGCGATCGGCGTCGAGTACGCGTCCTTCCACCGCTCCATGGGGGCCGAGGTCACCCTCGTCGAGGCGGCCGGGCGGCTGCTTCCGATGGAGGACGAGGATGTCGGCCGCCATCTGGCGCGCGGGCTGAAGAAGCGCGGTATCGCGGTCCGTACGGGCTCGACGCTCACCCACACCGAGCTGCTGCCGGACGGGGTGCGGGCCACCGTGCGCACCCCGAAGGGCGAGGAGCTGGTGATCGAGGCCGAGCGGCTGCTGGTCGCGGTGGGACGGGCCCCGGTGACGGACGGGCTGGATCTGGCGGCAGCCGGGCTGGCGGCGGACGAGCGGGGATTTGTCGCACCGGCGGACTGGTCACGGCTGGAGACCGCCGTCCCGGGCATCCATGTGGTCGGCGATCTGCTGCCGCCGCCGTCCCCGGGGCTGGCCCATGCGTCCTTCGCGGAGGGCCTGTTGGTGGCCGAGACGCTGGCGGGCCTGCCGTCGCGGGCGGTGGACTACGCGGCCGTGCCGCGGGTGACGTACTCCGCACCGCAGACCGCGTCGGTCGGCCGGACCGAGGCCGAGGCGCGCGCCGGCGGCCTGGACATCAAGGTGAACACCCTGCCGCTGGCCGCCACCGCCAAGGGCATGGTGCACGGCCAGGGCGGGATGGTGAAGGTGATCGCGACGGCGGACGGTGCGGGGGGCGAGGGGGGTCTCCCCTGCTCGAACGCAGTGGAGAGCTCGGGGAGGACCGGCACGGTGCTCGGGGTCCATCTCGTCGGCCCGCATGTCTCGGAGATGATCGCGGAGAGCCAGCTGATCGTGGGCTGGGACGCCGAACCGGCCGATGTCGCCCAGCACATCCACGCCCATCCGACGCTGTCGGAGGCGGTCGGCGAGGCGTTTCTGACGCTGGCGGGGCGGGGGCTGCACCAGCACTGAGCGGGCCGGGGGCACCCCGCGCGGCCCCGTCCTCCGGCGCGCGCCGCCCCGCTCAGCGCTCCGTCAGGACGTAATCCACCTGGCCGAACCTGATGTGGTCCCCGGGGCCGACCGGCACCTCGCCCACCACCCGGCGGCCGTTGACGCAGGTGCCGTTGGTGGAACCGAGGTCGCGCAGCAGCCAGCCCTGGCCGGCGCTGCGGAGTTCGGCGTGGGCACGGGAAACCGTCTCGTGGTTGAGACGCAGACCGGAACCTGGGGCTCGCCCTATGAGCAGCGGGAGCGGGCCCGGCTCGGGCAGCAGCAGCTTCGGCAGTCGCTCCGTACGCCAGGCGCGGCGCACCCGGAGGTGGAAGGCGGACGCCCGGCCCACCATCCGCAGCACCACGCCCTGGACCTTGCCGCGGCTCGCCAAGTCGGCGGTGACCAGGTCGAGTTCGGACTGCTGTTGAGCGGTCAGGACGAGTTCCAGGCGCCGCAGGAAGGTGTCCTGGGACAGTCGTCCCTGCGCCGCGCCGTCACGCAGCAGGTCGAGGGCGCGTTCCCGGTCGGCGTCCGACGGCCGCGCCGGACGCGCAGGGAACTCGAGCGAAGTCATACCGGGATTCTCCGGCGACCGCGAGCCGCTGTCCAGGCGATGTGGCTGCGCAGAGCGCTGCGGACGGGGCCGCGGCCTCGCCGGAACGGCCCAGCGGATGGCGCGATGTGGCTCCGCATCGCCACGTCGGACTGTCGGGCGGCGCGGCGGCGTGCTTTCGTCGGGGGCCGGGACCGAACGAAGGAGGACGGCCGTGCTGTTCGAGGTGTGGGCGCCACAGGCCGGGCGGGTCGCTCTCCAGTGGGCGGGGAACCGGGCGGGCGAGCCGCCGGTCCCGATGGAGCGCGACGCCGCCCGCGCGGGCTGGTGGCGGGCCGAGGCACCGGCCCGGGACGGGGACCGGTACGCCTTCCGGCTGGACGGCGGGCCACCGCTGCCCGATCCGCGGGCCGCCCGGCTCCCGGAGGGCCCCGGCGGGCCCGCCGCGGTCGTCGTACACGACCGGTTCGGCTGGCGGCATCCGTGGCCGGGCCGCCCGCTGCCCGGTGCGGTCCTCTACGAACTGCACATCGGGACCTACACCCCCGAGGGCACCTTCGACGCCGCGGCCGCGCGGCTGCGGCACCTCGCCGACCTGGGCATCACCCATGTCTCCCTGATGCCGGTCTGCCCGTTCCCCGGCACCCATGGGTGGGGGTACGACGGGGTCGCGCCCTGGGCGGTGCACGAACCGTACGGCGGGCCCGACGGGCTCAAGCGGTTCGTGGACGCGGCGCACGGGCTGGGACTGGGAGTCGTGCTCGACGTGGTGCACAACCACCTCGGCCCGTCCGGCAACCCTCTCCCGGCGTTCGGGCCGTACTTCACCGACACCCATCAGACCCCGTGGGGCGCGGCGGTCAATCTCGACGCTCCCGGTTCCGATGAGGTGCGCGCCTACTTCCTCGGCAGCGCGCTCTCCTGGCTGCGCGACTACCGGCTCGACGGACTGCGGCTGGACGCCGTGCACGCACTGCACGACGACCGCTCCCCGCACTTCCTGGCCGCACTGTCCGCCGCCGTCGACGCGCTGGCCGGGCGGCTGGGGCGCCCGCTGTTCCTGGTCGCCGAGTCCGATCTCAACGATCCGCGCACCACCGCACCGCGGGCGGACGGCGGGCAGGGGCTGCACGCCCAGTGGAACGACGACTTCCACCACGCCCTGCACACCGCGCTCACCGGCGAATCCCAGGGCTATTACGCCGACTTCGCGCGGGCCCCGCTCGCCGCCCTCGCCAAGACGCTGACCGGCGGCTTCTTCCACGACGGTACGCACTCCGCCTTCCGCGGCCGGCGGCACGGCGCACCGCTCGATCTGCGGGTCACCCCCGCCTACCGGCTGCTGGCCTACGCCCAGACGCACGACCAGATCGGCAACCGCGCGCTCGGCGACCGGCTCGCCGCCGGACTCTCCCCCGGCCTGCTCGCCTGCGCCGCCACGCTGGTGCTGTGCGCGCCGTTCACCCCGATGCTGTTCATGGGCGAGGAGTGGGGCGCGACCACTCCGTGGCAGTACTTCACCGATCACCAGGATCCGGAGCTGGCGGAGGCCGTACGGGAAGGGCGGCGGCGCGAGTTCACCGCGCACGAGTGGGCCGGTGACGCCGCGGACTGGCCCGACCCGCAGGACCCGGCGACCCGCGACCGCTGCGTCCTGGACTGGACCGAACCGGCCCGGGAGCCGCACACCGCGCTGCTGGCCTGGCACCGCACGCTGCTGGCGCTCCGTCATGAGCTGCCCCCGCTGACCGACCCGGACCCGCGGCACACCGCCGTCCACTACGACGAGGCGGCCCGTTGGTTCCTGCTGCGGCGCGGTCCCCTACGGGTGGCGGTCAATCTCGCGCCGGACACCACGGCCGCCGTCCCGCTCGGCGACGACGGCGGGGCTGCCGGGCTCCAGGCCCTGGCCGGCTGGCCCGGCGCCCGGCTCCCCGACGCGGACGGGGTGCTGCGGCTCCCTCCGGAATCGGCGGTGGTGCTGGGTCCGTAGGGGCCCTCCTCAGTGCGAGAACTCCGAGACGAACGCCGCGCAGAAGGCCTCCAGATCGGCCGGCTTCCGGCTGGTGATCAGGGTGTTCGGTCCGGCGGTGCAGATCTTGACCTGCTCGTCGACCCAGGTGCCGCCCGCGTTACGGATGTCGGTCCGCAGGCTCGGCCAGGAGGTCAGGGTGCGGCCACGCACCACATCGGCCTCGATCAGCGTCCACGGCGCATGGCAGATCGCGGCCACCGGCCGTCCGGCGTCGAAGAAGGACTTGATGAACGCCACGGCCCGCCGGTCCAGCCGCAGGGCGTCCGGGTTGGCGACCCCGCCGGGCAGCACCAGTCCGTCGAAGTCCGCCGCGGTCGCCTCGTCCACCGTCAGATCGACGGGGAAGGTGTCCGCCTTGTCCAGGTGGTGGAACGCCTGCACCTTGCCCGCGCGGGTGGAGACCAGCGTCGGACCGCCGCCCGCGTCGGTCACCGCCTGCCACGGCCGGGTCAGCTCGACCTCTTCGGTGCCCTCGGGAGCCACCAGAAACGCCGCCTGCATACCGAGCTCACGTCCCTTCGTCGGGTCGCGAAGCGGGGAGGGTTCCCCGCTCCCACACCTCTCGACCATAACGGCCCGCCGGGCCCGCGCTCATCCGCGGGACGGGGCGGTGTTCCCGGCCCCGGGCGGGGCCCGCACAGCTGCCGCCCGCCGTACGGCCGCGCCGTCCACCGGCCGCCCGAACCCGCAGGTCACACCGCCCGGCCGGCCGCCCGAGTGTCCACCGCGGGGCCTTCTGCTGGACACTGTGTCCATGCCCCTGCACATCTCCGACCTGCTGGCCCGGCCCGATCTCCGGCTGTCGGTCACCTACGACGTGCCGCCGCGGCTGCTGGCCCGCACGATCGAAGCGGCGACGGTCTCGGATCTGCCGGCGCCGGGAAAGTGGCTCCAGGGCGGCGAACTGCTCATGACCATCGGCCTGTTGCTGCCGAAGGAACCGGCCGCGTGCCGGGCGTACGTGCGGGACGTGGCGGAGGGCGGGGCGGCCTGTCTGGCGCTCGGCCTGGGGCAGGGACTGCCGTACCAGGAGGCGCCGGAGCCGCTGGTGACCGCGGCCGGGGAGGCCGGGTTGCCGCTGCTGACGGTGCCGGACGGGGTGCCGTTCATCGCCGTCACCAAGGCGGTCTTCGAGGCACGGGCCGAGGAGCAGCGCGAGCGGCTCCAGCGGGCGTTCGCCACCCAGCGGCGGCTGACGGCCGCGGCGACCGGTGGCGGGCTGCGGCCGATGCTGGCGGAGTGGACGGCCGCCACCGGGGTCGGCGCGGCGGTGTTCGACCCGCTGGGACGGCTGCTCGCGGCGGGTGAGCGGGCGCAGCGGACAGCGCCGGCACCGGCCCGGGAGCTGATCGAGCGGGTCGCCGCGCGCGGACTGCGCGGCAGCGCGTCCAGCACGGCCGCCGGGGAGCAGCTGGAGGTGCAGCCGCTGGGGGCGCGCCGGCTGCGGGGGCTGCTGCTGCTCACCGGCCGCCCGGACGACGCCGCCCGTTCGGTCGTCCCCGGCCTGGTCTCGCTGCTCTCCCTGGAGCTGGAGCGGCGTCACCTGCGCGATGAGCCGGAGCGCCGCCGCAGGTCGGCGCTGCTTTCGGAGCTGCTGGCGGAGGAGGATCCGGCCGCCGGGCGGGCCCGGGACATGCTGCGGTCGGTGGGGCTGACGGCCGAGCGGGTGCGGGGAGTCGTGGTGGCGGCCGGGGGTGGTGCGGGCGAGGGTGGGGACCTGGCCGCGCCGGGGTCCGGGGCCGGGGCTCCGGACGGCGCCGCGCAGGAGATGGCCGCCGATCTGGCGCTGGCGATGCCCGGTGGCCTGGTCAGGGTGGTGGACGAGGCGCCGGGCGCGGTCATCGAGGCGGTGGTCGGCGAGGATCTGGACATCCGCGATGTGCTCGCCCGTTTCGCCCCGGGCTGCCCGGCCGGTATCGGCCCGGCCACCGCCCCCGAAGCGGTACGGGTGTCCGTGCGCCAGGCGACGGGGCTGCTCGCCGTCAGCCGGTCGAGCGGCGCACCCGCGGAGGCCCGGCAGAGCCAGGCCAGCCGGCTGCTGCTCGACCTGGGCGACCGCCGGACGCTGCACGGCTACGCCGACACCGTGCTCGGCCCGCTCGATCTCGCGGACCACGGCGAGGAGTTGACCGCCACCCTCGCCACCTGGCTGGAGACCGGCGGCGCCTGGGACGCCACCAGCCGGCGCCTCGGCGTCCACCGCCACACCGTCCGCAACCGCCTCGACAAGGCCATGGACCTCACCGGCCGCCGCCTCGACGACCCCGACGACCGCTTCGACCTCTGGCTGGCCACCCGCATCCGCCGCGGCGACGCCGCCACCGACACCGGCGGCCGGCCGGCAGCACCGCCGCCAGGGCGGTGACGCCGGGCACCTCCACCCAGGTCCGCGCTTCACTCTCGCGCCCGCACCGTCTTTACTTCGATGATGACCTACGAGATCCGCACCCCCACACCCGGCGCCGCCGGGCCCGCCGCCGGCTCCTCGCACGGCGGCGGCCGCGGCAGACTGGTGGCCGTCAGCGATCTGCACGTCCGCTACAAGGAGAACCGCGACATCGTCGAGGGGTTAAGACCCGAGTCCGACGACGACTGGCTGCTGGTCGCCGGCGACGTCGGGGAGTTCGTCTCCGACATCCGCTGGGCGCTGTCGCTGCTCAGCAGCCGGTTCGCCCAGGTGGTGTGGGTGCCCGGCAATCACGAGCTGTGGACCCCGGCCCAGGACCCGGTGCAGCTGCGCGGCGTGGAACGCTACGAGCATCTGGTGGACATCTGCCGGGAGTTGGGCGTGCTCACCCCCGAGGACCCGTATCCGGTGTGGGAAGGCGCCGGCGGACCCGTCGTCATCGCACCGCTGTTCCTCCTCTACGACTACACCTTCCGGCAGCCGGGGACGACGTCCAAGAAGGAGGCGCTCGCCCGGGCCGAGAAGGCCGGGGTGGTCTGCACCGACGAGCACTTTCTGCATCCGGACCCGTATCCGAGCCGGGAGGCGTGGTGCCGGGCGCGGGTGGCCGAAACCGAGGCCCGGCTCGCCGCCGTGCCGGAGGAGTTGCCCACCGTGCTCGTCAATCACTGGCCGGTGGTACGTGAGCCCACCCGGCCCCTGTGGTACCCGGATTTCGCGCTGTGGTGCGGTACGGAGGCGACCGCGGACTGGCCGCGCCGGTTCCGTGCCGCCGCGGTCGTGTACGGCCATCTCCACATCCCGCGGCTGCTGACGCTGGACGGCGTACCGCACCAGGAGGTCTCGCTCGGCTATCCGCGGGAGTGGCAGCGCCGGGCCGCCGCGCCGGGCCGCCCGGTCCAGATCCTGCCCACGCCGGCCACGGTCGCCTCCGGCACCCCCGGGAGCCCCGCGTGATCGAGAAGCTGCTGCCGGCCCCGGTCAGGACCGCCGAGGCCTTCGATGACGCGCCGCTGTCCGAGATGTTCCCCGAGGAGTGGGCGCAGGTGGCCAACGCCGTGCCCAAGCGGCAGCGGGAGTTCGGCACCGTACGCGGCTGCGCCCGCCGGGCCCTGGCCGAGCTGGGCTTCGCCCCCGCGCCCCTGCTCCCCGGCCCCAACCGGGAGCCGCAGTGGCCGGACGGCGTCGTCGGCGCCATGACGCACTGCGCCGGATACCGCGCCGTGGCGGTGGCCCGCGCGGGAGAGGTACGGACGATCGGCCTGGACGCGGAGCCCAATCTGCCGCTGAACGACCCCGGGGTGGTCGACCTCGTCACCCTCCCCGAGGAGCGCGCCCAGATCCGCCGGCTGGCCGCGCTCCAGCCCGAAGTCTGCTGGGAGCGCCTGGTGTTCAGCGCGAAGGAGAGCGTCTACAAGGCGTGGTTCCCCCTCACCCGCCGCTGGCTCGACTTCGAGGAGGCGCTGCTCACCCTCGACCCGACGAACGCCACCTTCACCGCGCGACTGCTGGTCCCCGGGCCCGTGGTCGACGGCAGGGAACTCACCGAATTCAGCGGCCGGTGGCTCGTCGGTTCGGGGCTGGTGGTGACGGCGATCGTGGAACCGGTGTGACGGGCGGCCGCGGGGGTGGCGGGAGGCCCCCGCGGCCCATCCGGTGTCAAATGACGCACCGGCAGCGGGGTATCCGTACTCCTTGGGGTATTTTTCATGGCCCGTCAGGACGTTGAAGGGTCATCAGCCCACTCATGCAAGAGCACTGCGACACCACCGGTGGGACCGCGCCCTCCGACACCGAGCTGGTCCGGCGTATCCGTGCGGCGGCCGGGCCCGGCGGCCGACTGTCGGCCGGCCCGTATGGCGCCCCGGTTCCGGACGGCGAGGCCGGGGCGGGCGAGGAGGCCCTCAACGAGTTCCACCGCCGGCACTACGCCGCCGTACTGGCCTACGCCCGCAGTTGCTGCCGGTCCTCCCAGGCGGCGGCCGATCTGACGAAGGAAGCCATCAACGGCGTCCTGCACTCCCCCGGCCCGGAAGCGGCTTCCGATGCGGCCTGGCGGGACAGCCTGCTGGCGGCGGTACGGCACACCGCCGCCGCCTGGCACCAGCATTCCCGGAACACCGAACTCCGCGACGACTTCGCGTCCTGGCTGGCGGCCCAGCCGGGGGAAGGCACCGGCCCCGCGGACGGGGACGGCCGGCCGTCCGGCGCCGGCGGCGTGCCCACGGCCGGTATGAGCTTCTCGGGGACGGTCCCGTCCGCCGCGCCGGACAAGCCCCGGCGGGCGTGGTTCTCACCGGCACGGATCACGGTGCTCGCGGTCGCCGTGGTCGTGCTGGCCGGCGTCGCGATATCCGCCGGCTCGCTGTTCGGCCCGTCGCGGCACGATGCCGAGGCCGACGGGCCCGCACCGTCCGGACACACGTCGGCGCCCGCCCCGGACCGGTCGCCGACCACCTCCCCCAAGGGCTCGGCGAGCGCCTCCCGCTCGGCGTCCGGCTCCCCGGACCCCACCCGCAGCGCGGCATCGAAGCATCCGAAGCCGCGGCACCCGTCGCCCAAGAAGCCGTCATCCTCCGCGCGCCCGGGCCACAAGAACAAGCCGCCGGGCCACACCACGTCACTGACCGCCCGGCAGTGGATCGCCAGCAGCGACAGCTTCGCGCCCGCACGGCTGAACAGCAGCATCGACGGACATCCCCTCACCATCCAGGGAGCTGTCTACGCGCAGGGTCTGGGCGCGCACGCCGACAGCCAGCTCCTCTACGATCTCGGCGGCTCCTGCTCCGCCCTCACCGTGGATGTGGGCCTCGATGACGAGGTGGGCGCGAACGGCTCCGTGGTCTTCCAGATCTACCGGGACACCACCAAGGTCGCCGACAGCGGGCTGATGACCGTCGACCAGCCCGCCAAGCGCCTCACCGCGGATCTCTCCGGCGGCAGCCAGCTGCGGCTCGTGGTCACCGACGGCGGCAACGGGAACAACTCCGACCACGCCGACTGGGGTAACCCCCAGCTCACCTGCCGCTGATCCGGCCGCCGGACGCGGACGGCGGCCGGATCAGGACGGCCCGCCCGTGGAGCGCCGGATCGGCGTCCGGGGGCGGGTCCGCGCCATGCCGTCCGGCGCACCGCTCACCGCTCGTCCGGAACCAGCCGCAGCGAGATCGAGTTGATGCAGTACCGCTGGTCGGTGGGGGTGGGGTACCCCTCGCCCTCGAAGACGTGCCCGAGGTGGGAGCCGCAGCGGGCGCACCGTACTTCGGTCCGCACCATGCCGTGGGAATTGTCGGGGATGAGCTCCACGGCGTCCGAGTCGCGGGCGTCGTAGAAGGACGGCCAGCCGCAGTGGCTCTCGAACTTGGTGTCGGAGCGGAAGAGCTCGGCACCACAGGCCCGGCAGGAGTAGACGCCCTCGGTCTTGGTGTCGGTGTATTCGCCGACGAAGGCGGGCTCGGTGCCGGCCTGGCGGAGCACCTGATACTCCGCTGGGCTCAGCTCGGCGCGCCACTGCTCGTCGGGCTTGTCGATCTCGTACGGCATCCGGGGCCTCCTCAGCTCAGCTGCCCAGGCGGGACAGGATGGCGGGGCCGAGGTCGGTCACATCGCCCGCGCCCATGGTGAGAACAAGGTCACCGGGCTTCGCCATTCCGGCGATGACCTCCGGAACGGCGGCCTGGTCGTGCTCGGGGGTGACATCGGCGCCCGCGGCGCGCGCGGCGTCGATGATCAGGGCGCTGGTGATGCCCGGGATCGGGTCCTCACGCGCCGGGTAGATGTCCAGC
Source organism: Streptomyces lydicamycinicus (assembly GCF_000829715.2). Classification (NCBI taxonomy): domain Bacteria; kingdom Bacillati; phylum Actinomycetota; class Actinomycetes; order Kitasatosporales; family Streptomycetaceae; genus Streptomyces; species Streptomyces lydicamycinicus. The sequence goes on from NZ_BBNO01000008.1 coordinate 417,935, forward strand.
ACGACGGAGGCGTCGGCGAGGGCGAGCGCCTGGCCCATCTCCGTGCCCAGCTCCTGGGTGCGGGAGAAGAGATGCGGCTGGAAGACGACCAGTACCCGGGCGTCCTCGGCGGCGCCGCGGATCGCTTCCAGGTCGGCGGTCATCTCCGTGGGGTGGTGCGCGTAGGAGTCGATGACCTGGACGCCGGCCGCCTCGCCCTTGAGCTGGAGGCGGCGCTTGACGCCGGTGTACTTGCCGAGCGCGGAGGCGAGGTTGTGCGGCGGGAGGCCCAGGGCGACGCCGGCGGCCAGCGCGGCGACGGCGTTGTGGGCGTAGTGCCGACCGGGGACGGAGACCGTGAAGGTGAGGATCTTGCCGCTGGTCAGGGTGACGGTGACATCGCTGGTCAGGCCGCGGGGGTTGACCTTGAGGATGCGGACATCGGCGTCCTGCGACTCGCCGTAGGTGACGACCTCGATGTCGTAGCGGCCGGAGATCCGCTCGGTCAGCTCGCGGGCACCGGGCTGGTCGGCGGCGATGACCAGGGTGCCGCCGGGGCGGATGCGGCCGACGAAGGTCTCGAAGGACTCGTAGATCTCGTCCATCGAGGCGTAGTTGGCGTGGTGGTCCAGCTCCACGTTGAGGATGATGGCGACCTCGGGGGCGTACTTGTGGAAGCTGCGGTCGCTCTCGTCGGCCTCGGCGACGAAGATCTCGCCGCTGCCGTGCTCGGCGTTGGACCCGGGGGCGTCCAGGTCGCCGCCGATGGCGTAGGACGGCTTGAGGCCGAGGGCGCCGAGGGAGACGGCGAGCATGGAGGTCGTCGTCGTCTTGCCGTGGGTGCCCGCCACGGCGATGGGGCGCAGGCCGTCCATGAGGGAGGCGAGGGCGTCGGAGCGGTGCACGACGGGGATGCCGCGCTCATGGGCGGCGGCCAGCTCGGGGTTGTCGGGGCGGATCGCGGAGGAGACGACGACGCTGGTGGCGTCCTCGGCGAGATGCCCGGCGGCGTGGCCGATGTGGACCGTGGCGCCGAGGGCGCGCAGGGCCTGGGCGGTCGCGGAATCCTTGGCGTCGCTGCCCGCCACCCGGGCGCCGCGCTGCGCAAGGATCTTGGCGATGCCCGACATACCGGCTCCGCCGATGCCGATGAAGTGCGGCCGGTCCATCGAGGCTGGGATGGCGGGTGCCATGGGTGGGTCTCCCTGATGTCGATCGTCGCGAGCGGTGGTGCGGTCGTTCTGTCGTGCTGTCGATGATTCTCGCACCCGGCACCGACAGAGCCGGTCCACGGATCCGGGCCGGGTGCGAGCTCCGGCACCGGGACCGGAGGTCAGCGGCGGATCAGGCCCTGTGCGGTGGCGGCGGCCACCGCGGACGTACGGGAGTCCACGCCCAGCTTGGAGTAAATGTGGACGAGGTGGGACTTGACGGTCGCCTGGCTGAGGAAGAGCTGTTTGCTGATCGCCGCGTTCGACAGGCCGTCGGCGACGAGCTGGAGGACCTCGGTCTCGCGGCGGGAGAGCGCGGAGGCGGGGGTGCGCATCCGGTCCATGAGGCGCAGCGCGACGGTCGGGGCGAGCGCGGACTTCCCGGCGGCGGCGGTGCGTACCGCGGCGGCCAGCTCCTCCGGCGGGGCGTCCTTGAGGAGGTAGCCGGTGGCGCCGGCCTCGATGGCGGCGAGGATGTCGGCGTCGGTGTCGTAGGTGGTCAGGACGAGGACGCGCGGGGCGCCGGGGGCGGCGGCGATCGCGGCGGTGGCCTGGGAGCCGAGCATCCGGCCGCCGAACTGGAGGTCCATGAGGACCACGTCGACGTCGAGCCGTGCGGCGAGGCCGACGGCCTGCTCGGCGGTGGGCACGTCGGCGACGATCTCGAAGTCCTCCTCGGTCTCCAGGACGGCGCGCAGTCCGGCGCGGACCACGGGGTGGTCGTCGGCGAGCAGCAGCCGGATGCGCCGGGGACGTGCGGGAGGGGCCGGGGGCTCCGGAAAGTCCGTCGCGGTCACGAGGCGGCCTCCGGTGCGGCGTCGGGCGCGGGGGCGGGGCAGGGCAGGGTGACGGCGACAGCGGTGCCCTCCCCCGGGGCGGACTCGACGACGAGGGTGCCCTGGAGGGCGCGGGCCCGGGCGCGCATCGCGGCGAGACCGAAGCCGGTGCCGGGGACCGCGGCGGAGCCGGGTGCGGGCACCTCGGCGGGGACGAATCCGGTGCCGTCGTCGACGATGTCCAGCGCGACCTCGGTGTCCATGTAGCTGAGGGTCAGCTCGACGCGCCCCGCGGCGGCGTGCCGGACGGTGTTGGCGAGCGCGGACTGGGCGATGCGCAGCAGCGCGACCTCGTGCGGGGTGGGCAGCGCGGTGGGCGCGCCGGAGACCTGGCAGTGCACGGCGAGACCGGAGGCCCTGGCAGTGGTGGCGCAGACCCGTTCCAGGGCGGCGGGCAGCGACCCGGCCTCCAGGTCGGGCGGGCTGAGCGCGCGCACGAAGCGGCGTGCCTCGGCGAGGTTGTCGACGGCGGCGGTACGGGCCTGCCGGACGTGGCCGAGGGCGGTGCCGGGCCGCTCCGGCAGGGCGCGCTCGGCGGCCCGCAGCAGCAGCTGGATGCTCGACAGGCCCTGCGCGAGGGTGTCGTGGATCTCGCGGGCCAGCCGCTCGCGTTCGGCGAGCACACCGGCGGCGTGTTCGGCGTCGGCCAGTTCGCCGCGGGTCGCGGTGAGCTCCTCGATGAGGCGGCGGCGCTGTTCGCTCTCCCGGTAGAGGGCCTCGTAGCCGAGGACGACGGCGACCGCGACGGCGGCACCCAGGGCCGGGCCGAGCACCGTACCGACGCTCAGGGTGTGGGTGTGCCGGCCGAACCCGGCGATGGCGGCGAGGGTGGTGGCCGCGACCGCGGGCAGGGACCAGCGCGGCGGCAGCAGATGCAGCTGGACGAAGAAGAGCGGGAAGGCCACCCAGACGCCGTCCGGGGTGAAGGCCAGCAGGACCAGCCACACCAGGCCCAGGGCGGCGAGCCAGAGGGCGGCGGCGCCGGTGGAGGTGCGCAGCCGGGGCAGCCTGTGGCCGGTGACGTAGAGCGCGCACAGCGCCACCGCGGCGGCGAGCACGGCGGGGGCGTCGGGGGTGTGGTCGGCCACCGCCCGTACGGCGGCGAGCGCGAGCAGCGCGGCCACCATCAGATGCAGGCAGCTGCGCAGCGCCCGCTGGACGGGGGTGAGGGAGTGCGAGGTCACGGCTTCTTCGGTCACGGCGCCTCCAGGCTAAGTGCCCTGTTCACCGGCCGCATCAACCAAAGGATTGACCCCGGGGCGCACCTTTCGACGCCGGCGGACCCCTCCCCGGCGCGATGCCGCGGAGGGGTCCGGGAGGCGACGGTGGGCAGCAGCCGCCGGGCAGTGGGGTCCGGCGCCCGATCCGAAGAGGGCAGAGCCTGTGTTCGTCGCCTGGAGAGACCTGAGATACGCCAAGGGGCGGTTCGCCCTGATGGGCACCGTGATCGTGCTGATCACGGTGCTGGTGGGCCTGCTGTCGGGCCTGACGGCGGGCCTGGGCCGGGAGAACACCTCGGCGATCACCGGGCTGCCCGCCGACCACCTGGTGTTCTCGGCGCCCGCCGACGGCAGCAAGATCGCGTTCACCGATTCGCGGCTGCCGGAGCGGACCGTGCGGGCCTGGGCGCGGGTGCCGGGCGTACGGCATGCCGAGCCGCTGGGCATCACGACGACCAGGGCCGAGGCGGGCGGCCGGACCGCCGCGGTGTCGGCGTTCGGGGTGCGGCCCGGGTCCCGCCCGGCGCCGGAGCGGGTCGCTGACGGTGCGGTGGTGCTGTCCGAGAAGGCCGCCGCGTCGCTCGGGCTGCGGGCCGGCGGGCGGCTGACGCTGGGCGGGCGGACCTTCGAGGTCGCGGCGGTGTCGGGCGCGGCGATGTACAGCCACACCCCGGTGGTGTGGACGTCGCTGGGCGACTGGCAACGGCTGGCGGGCGGCGCCGGGCCGGCCGCGCGCGACAAGGGCCCCGGCGGCGGCTCCGCCGGGGCGACGGTGCTCGCCCTGGCCACCGCCGGGCCGGCCGGTCTGGCGGCCGCCGACCAGGAGCTCGGCACGAAGACCGTCACCACCGACGACGCCGTGCGGGCCATCGGCTCGTACACCGCCGAGAACGGTTCGCTCCAGCTGATGCGCGGCTTTCTGTTCGCCCTCTCCGCGCTGGTCATCGGCGCGTTCTTCACGGTGTGGACGATCCAGCGCAGCGGTGATGTCGCGGTGCTGAAGGCGCTGGGCGCCTCGACCGGCGCACTGCTGCGGGACGCGCTCGGCCAGGCCGTCGTACTGCTGGTGTCCGGGACCGCGCTGGGGACCGCCCTGGCGGCGGCGGTGGGCGCGGCGGTCGGCGGCACCGTGCCGTTCGTGCTCGATCCGCCGACGGTGCTGGTCCCGGCCCTGATCATGATCGCGCTGGGCGCTGCCGGCGCCGCGCTCGCCATCCGCCGCCTCACCTCCGTCGACCCGCTGACCGCCCTGGGAAGTGCCCGATGAGCCTCGAACTGACCGATGTCACCCTCACCTACCCCGACGGCGAGGCCCGGCTGACCGCGCTGGACCGGGTCTCGCTGACCGTGCCCGCCGGCGGTCTGACGGCGGTGATCGGGCCGTCCGGATCCGGGAAGTCCAGCCTGCTCGCGGTCGCCGCGACGCTGATCCGCCCGGACCACGGACGGGTGGTGATCGACGGCACCGACACCGCCGGACGCGGACGCGCCGAACTGACGGCGCTGCGCCGCACCACCATCGGCACGGTCTTCCAGCAGCCGAACCTGCTGCCGTCGCTGACCGCCGCCGAACAGCTCCAGGTGATGGCCCATCTGGGCGGCCGACCGCCCCGTGGGACGCGCTCCCGGGCGCGGGAACTGCTGGCGGCGGTCGGCCTGGCGGAGCTGGCGGACCGGCGGCCGCATCAGCTGTCGGGCGGTCAGCGGCAGCGGGTCAATATCGCCCGGGCGCTGATGAACGAGCCCGCGGTGCTGCTGGTGGACGAGCCGACCAGCGCCCTGGACCACGAGCGGGGCGCCGAGGTGCTCGCGCTGCTGCGCACCCTCACCAAGGAGCGCGCCACCGCGACGGTGCTGGTCACCCATGACCCCGCGCATCTGGACGCGGCGGACGAGGTCGCCGAGGTACGGGACGGCCGGCTACGCCCGCACCGCGGCGCCCGCCGCTGATCTCCCGCCGCGCGGGCCGGTCCCCGGCGCGCCGGAGCCGGACCTCCGGAAGGTCCGGCTCCGCGCCGACCGCTCTCCTCAGCCGCCCGCGGTGTCCTGAGGCTGGTCGTCCGCCGCGTGCGAGAAGAGCTTGAGCACCGGGACGCCGACCTTGTGGCGGGCGCGGGAGGCCCAGTCGCGGTGGAAGAACTCCTCGACGAAGTGCGGGGTGGTCAGCACGATCACCTCGTCCGCGCCGGTCTCGTCGACGATGGACCGCAGCAGGTCCAGCGGTTTGTCCTCGACCACCTGCCCGACGGCCTCCGAACCGGCGTCGCGCAGCGCCTGGAGCGTGTGCGCCAGGGCCAGCTCGGCGGGGGCCTCGGCCTGGGAGCCGCCCGGTTCCTCGGCCTCCCGTACGGCGTCGTCGAACTCGCCGAGGGCGACGTCGTCGATGGCCCGCAGCAGCACGTCCTGCTTACCCCGCGGCTGCATGAGCACGACGAACGAGATCCGGTCATCGCCGTGCAGGGTGGTCACAAACTCCACGTCGGCGGGCGTCAGAGGCTTCTCGATCATCAATACGCTCGTGAACACGACGGACGCCCTTCTTCTCTTCGGGGCGCCGCATGGCACGGAGCCCGACAGACACCATCCTGCCCCGTCGCCACACGGGACCTGTTGGCTTTTAGTGTGCCCAACGGAAGCTAAGCGGAACAGATTGTTCCGCTGATTGTCAGGACCGACGGTAGCGAGTGAACAGGAACCCGGCCTCTTCCAACACCGATGCCAGGGTGAACCGCTCCGGCACCGCGACGGCCGGACCGTTCATGATCCTCGCCGCGTCACCCAGGGCGACCACCGGCGCCAGCGACAGACACATCTCGTCCAGCGCGTCGGCCGCCGCCAGCTGCCCCAGCAGCCGCGGCCCGCCCTCCGTCAGCAGCCGGTGATGGCCCCGGCCGGCCAGCACCCCGGCCACCCGGGCCGGGTCGACCCCCAGCCCCTCCCCGGCGAACAGCACCTCGGCGCCCGCCGCACGGGCCTCGGCCACCCGGTCCGCCGGCGCCGCCGCACCGGTCAGCACCACGGTGGGCACCAGCGGCTCGGTGAACAGGGGCAGGGTGAAGTCCAGCCCGAGACCGGCGGTCACCACGGCGATGGCGGGGGCCGGGCCCTGGCCGGCGGCGGCCCGGCGGGCGGCGAACGCCTCCCGGGCGCGGCCCGGCCGGTAGCCCTCCTGCCGCACCGTCTCCGCCCCCACCACCACGGCGTCCGCGAGCCCCCGCAGCACCCCGAAGATCCGCATGTCGGCCGCGCCGGACAGCGGCTGCGAGCGGCCGTCGTGATGGGCGGCGCCGTCCAGGGAGGACACCATGTTCGCCCGCAGCCAGCCGGGGCGCCCGGAGCGCGCCGGGTCGTCCGCCGCCGGGTACGCATAGGCCTCGGCCAGCTCGTCCAGCGTCCACTCACGGTCCGTGGGGTCGGGCGCCGCCGCCCCACTGCCGTCGAGGTCAGGGGCCGGTACGGGTGGGGCGGGGAGCGGGAACAGGCGTCGCATGGCGGCAGTGTGACATGCCTCGCTCACCGGACCGGCGGGTACCGCACACGCGATAGGCTGGAGCGCTGTGTCGCCTTCCCAGCCCTCCGCCCCGCAGACCGACCCGACAGCCGGACCGCCGGCCGACGGTGACGACGCGGTGCCCGCCGCCCTCACCGCCCGCGCCCCGCACGTCCCGGCCGACCGCCTGGTCGCCGAGATGGTGCCGCCGCCGCGCTTCCAGGGCGCCCGCTTCGACACCTACATCCCGGACGCCAAGCAGCCCAGCCAGGCCGAGGCCGTACAGGTCCTGAGCGACTTCGCGGACGGTATCGACGCCGGGCGGGCCGGCGCGGGCAAGCGGCGCTGGTTCGCCAGGAAGCCGGCGGCCCCGCAGGGCCCCCGCGGGGTCTACCTGGACGGCGGCTACGGCGTCGGCAAGACCCATCTGCTCGCCTCCCTGTGGCACGCCACCCCCGCCCCGGCCGAGCGCAAGGCCTTCGGCACCTTCGTCGAGCTGACCAACCTCGTCGGCGCGCTCGGCTTCCAGCAGACCGTCCGGACGCTCGGCGACCACAAGCTGCTGTGCATCGACGAGTTCGAGCTCGACGACCCCGGTGACACGGTCCTGGTCTCCACCCTGCTCGGCAAGCTGGTGGACGCCGGGGTGGCGCTGGCCGCCACCTCCAACACCCTCCCCGGCAAGCTCGGCGAGGGCCGGTTCGCGGCCGCCGACTTCCTGCGCGAGATCCAGGGGCTGAGCGCCCACTTCCGCCCGCTGCGCATCGACGGCGAGGACTACCGCCACCGCGGTCTGCCCGAGGCCCCCGCCCCGTACGACGACGAGACCGTCACCCGCACCGCGTACCGCACCCCCGGCGCCTCGCTCGACGACTTCCCCTCCCTGCTGGACCATCTGTCCAAGGTGCACCCCAGCCGCTACGGCGCCATGTGCGACGGCATCGAGGCGGTCTGCCTCACCGATGTCCAGGCGGTGCCCGACCAGTCCACGGCGCTGCGGCTGGTCGTCCTCGCGGACCGGCTCTACGACCGTGAGGTGCCGGTGGTGACCTCCGGCAAGGCCTTCGACGAGCTCTTCAGCGACGAGATGCTGCGGGGCGGCTACCGCAAGAAGTACTACCGGGCGATCTCCCGGCTGACGGCGCTGGCCCGCGACGCGGGCGCCCTGGTGGCCGACGCGCGGTAGGCGGAACAGCGGCAACACCCGGTTGGTGCCCGTCGGCTGGTTCCCGGCGGCCCGGCCGCGTGGTACACACGAGCGGGTCACACCACCTGTCCGCCAACAGGGAGTTGCCCATGTCCGCGACACGACGTCAGATCCTGGCACGCACCGGTGCGCTGGGAGCGGGGATCGCCTTCTCCGGAAGCCTCACGGAGCTCTTCACGGGAACCGCGACCGCTCAGAGCATGGGACAGCGCGGCTACGGCCCGCTGGTGCCGGACCCGGACGGTCTGCTCGATCTCCCCCGGGGCTTCCGCTACCGGGTCCTGTCCCGGGAGGGCGACCCGCTGCGCTCGGGAGAGGGCAAGGTGCCCAGCAACTGTGACGGGATGGCCGCCTTCCCCGGCCACCGTGGCGGCACCCACCTGGTCCGCAACCACGAGAACCGTACGAACTCCCGCCAGGCCGTCCCCCGGGTCCGCGATCTGACCTACGACCCCGGTGGCGAGGGCGGCTGTACGGCCCTCGCACTCGACGGCGACAACAAGGTGCTCTCGGAGCGGGTCGCCATCGCCGGCACCTCCACCAACTGCGCGGGTGGTCCCACCCCCTGGAACACCTGGCTGACCTGCGAGGAGACCGAGTTCCGGGCCGGTGAGGAGAACTACACCAAGGACCACGGCTTCATCTTCGAGGTCGATCCCTACGACCCGCGGCGCACCGGAGCCGTCCCGCTGACCGCGATGGGCCGTTTCCAGCACGAGGCGATCGCCGTGGACCCCGGCACCGGCATCGTCTACGAGACCGAGGACGCCTTCGAGAAGCCGTTCGGCCTCTTCTACCGCTTTCTGCCCGAGAAGCCGATGGGCGGCCGCGGTTCGCTCCGGGCCGGCGGCCGCCTCCAGGCGCTGCGCGTCCCCGGTGTGCCCGACCTCTCCACCATCCAGCGGCCCGGCACCACCTTCGACCACGTCACCTGGGTCGATGTGCCCGACCCGCTGGCCCGTGAGACCCCGATCCGCTTCCAGGACTTCGGCCCCCAGGGCATCACCCACGCCCAGAAACTGGAGGGCTGCTACTGGGGCGGCTCCTGCGTCTACTTCATCTCCAGCTTCGCCCACCGGGAGGCCGGTTCGGCGGCGGACCACTACGGCCAGGTGTGGAAGTACGACCCGAAGAAGCGGCGGCTGACCCAGGTCGTCGTCTTCGGCCCGGACAGCGACCTCCAACTGCCCGGCGAATCCCCCGACAACATCTGCCTCGCGCCCAGCGGCGGCCTGATGGTCTGCGAGGACGGCGAGGGCGCCCAGCACGTCTTCGGCCTCACCCGGCGCGGCGAGGTCTATGCGATGGCCCGCGGCCGGCAGAACATCGGCACCCCGCAGAAACCGGAGTGGGGCGAGTTCGCCGGCGTGACGTTCTCGCCCGACCACCGCACGATGTACGTCAACTGCTATACGCCGGGAACGACGTTCGCGGTGACGGGGCCTTGGCATCACTGAGGCGGGGGCGGGTCCCTGGCGCCACTGATGCTGCGCCGGGGGCCCGGTGCCACTGACGCTGCGGCGGGGACCACTCCCCCCCACCCCCGAACCCACCCCCGCCCCCTCCCCCGAAGGGGGAGGAGGGGGAGGGGGCGGGGGAGAGCCGGCGCCCCTTCCCGGAGGCTTCCCCTTCAGCCCCGCCGTGAGCTGAGGGCGCACGCGGCCGCCGTGGCGGCGGCCGCGAGGAGCCCGGTGGCGGCGAGCGGCAGCCAAGGGGTGCTGATCGTCCCGTGGACGGAGCCGGTGACCAGGCCCGATACGGCGGCGTTGGCGGGCGAAGCGCCCAGGACCAACAGCAGCAGGGCGGCGAGCAGACCCGTCGGGATGCTCCAGCCGGTGCTGCGCAGCACCGGCCAGTTGCTCAGCGCGCCGATGGCGATGCCCATGAGCAGACACACCAGCGCGGCGAGCAGCCCGGCGAACGCCGCGGGCGGGACCGGAACGGCCACCTGAAGGTCGGTGGAGCGCGGGTCCGACAGCAGCACGACCACGGCCGTGCCGAGCAGCGCCAGCAGCAGCCCGGTGCCGGCCGCGGTCAGTACAGCGGCGAGGTGTACCCGGCCGGGCCCGGCGGCGGCCGCGGCGCAATTGCGGGCGGCCGGCGGCTCGTTGGTGACACAGACCCGGGTCAGCCATACGGCGGCCGGCAGCAGCCCGCCGGCGGCGTAGCCGAACGCGTCGAGGATCGGCCCGCCGCTCTGGACGCCGATGGCCAGCCAGGCCGCGTAGAGGATGACCGGCGGCAGCCAGCGGTGCGAGCCGATGAGCAGTGCCGTCTGATAACGGAGGAGAGCGATCACGGGAGGGGGGCCTCATCGGGTGCGGGGGAATCGTCGGCGGCGGCGGGGGCGGCCTCGTGCGGCAGCGGGACGGCGGTGACCGAGCGGATGTGCCACGGCGGACGGGCGGTGAGCAGGGCGCGCAGCAGGGCGTCGGAGTGGGCGGCCGGCACCGTCAGCCGGATCGTCCCGTCCGGTCCGGGCGCGATCTCCGGCCCGCCGGGCAGCGGCGGCGCTCCGGTGGGCGGCAGACTCCGCGCTGCGCCCTCGGCCTCGATGCGCACACGGGGACCGGCCGCGGCCTTCGCACCCGCCGTCGGACCGCTCTCCTCGTGGGTCAGCAGCCGTCCGTCGGCGACCCGGTAGCGGGCGTCGGCGGCGCCCGCCAGCCGTTGCGGGTCGTGGTCGACGAACACGACGGTGCCGCCGTCCGCGACCCGTTCGGCGACCGCCCGGTCGAGCACCTCGCGCGCGCCGCCGTCCAGACCGGTCCAGGCCTCGTCGAGGACCAGGAGGTCGGGCTCGGCGAGCAGCGCCTGGGCGACCGCGACCTTCTGGCTCGTCCCCTTGGACAGCTCTGCCAGCGGGGTCCGGGCATGCCCGGCCGCCCCGAAGCGTTCCAGCCACTCGGTGGCGCGGCGGGTCGCTTCGGGTCCGGGCAGCCCGTGGATGCGGCCGAGGTGGGTGAGGTAGCCGACGGCGGTGAAGGGGAGGGCGACCGGGAAGCGTTCGGGCACATAGGCGGTGCGCGGGCGGCCGGTGATCCGGCCGGTGCTGGGCCGGTCGATCCCGGCGAGCAGCCGCAGCAGGGTGGATTTCCCGCTGCCGTTGGTCCCCTCGACGCGCAGCAGCGCACGGGCGGGCACTTCGAGGTCCACCTCCCGCAGCACCCAGGGGCCGCGCACCCCGTACCGCCGCCCCACCCCGTCCAGCCTCATACGTCCCGGCACCTCCGTTGTCTCCTGGCGGCCCCGCCGCACCAAGTCCCCGACGGTAGCCAAGGCGGCCGCCCGGTGCCTGCCCGGGGGCGCGTTCAGCGCCGGACGGTACGTGCCTCAACCTCGCGCCGGGCGGACGGAGTTGGCCCCGGCCGTGGCCCGGCGTGGGCCGGGGAGCCGGATACGGGCCGGGGGCGCTGTCGGCGGCGGCTGGCAGACTGGGCAGGTGACCAGCACCGAGACCGCCGGGCCGTCCGGCAACAGCGCCGACAGCCCCTTCGAGCACGCAGAGACCGACCGGGACGCGGCGCCGCAGTTCGTGCTGCCGCTCGTCGTCCGGATCGAGCGGGAGGCCCCGCCGGCGCGTACGGACGCGCTGGAGACGGCCGCGCGGGCGGTGCTGGTGCTGCTGGCGGACGAGCGGTCGGCCGGGGACGGCGAGTGGGCCGCGGCGGTGCGGGACTGGCAGGACGCCCGGATCCGGAAGGTGGTGCGGCGGGCGCGCCGCGCCGAGTGGCGGCGGGCGGCGGCGCTGCCGGGCATCACGGTCACCGGCCACGGGGCCGAGGTGCGGGTCTTCCCGCCGGTGCCGCTGGACGGCTGGCCGAAGGACCTGGCGCGCCTCCAGGTCTCGGGCACGGAGCTGGACGATCCGCAGCCGCCCGGGGCGCCCGCCGACGGCCCGGTGCTGTGGTTCAACCCCGAGCTGGAGATGTCGGCGGGCAAGGAGATGGCGCAGGCCGGGCACGGCGCGCAGTTGGCGTGGTGGGAGCTGTCCGAGGAGGAGCGGGCGGCCTGGCGGGCGGCCGGGTTCCCGCTGTCGGTGCGGTCCGCCAGGCGCGTGGAGTGGGACGCGCTCACCCGCAGCGGTCTGCCCGTGGTGCGGGACGCCGGATTCACCGAGATCGCGCCGGGTTCCTGCACGGTCGTGGCCGACCACCCCGCGCTGCGGAGGGCCCTGTCGGCCGAGGGCTGAGCCGGCAGGACGGGGCTCGCGCCCGGCCCGATCAGGCCACCGTCGGCGCCGCCCGCGCCGGTCACCGTCGTAGGGCAGAGGTGGGCCCGCAGCGGCGCCGCGCAGCACCGCCACGGCGCCGGTGAAGCTCAAATCAACCTCTGAACTCGGCCGGTGCAGGGTTCGGCCGGGCCTCACGCGGCATGAGTACGACACCACGGAGCGAGAGGGGGAGCCATGGAGCGCCTGGGTACGGGAATCGGCTGGCGGCCGGAAATCGCCGCGGAGATCGCGGAGCTGCCCGGGGTGGACTGGGTCGAGGTGGTCGCGGAGAACATCTGCCCGGGCCATCTGCCGTACGCCCTGGAGGAGTTGCGCGAGCGCGGCACGACCGTGATCCCGCACGGGGTCTCGCTCGGCCTCGGGGGTGCCGACCGTCCGGACCCCGGCCGGCTGACCGCCCTGGCCGAGCGCGCCGAGGCGCTCGGCGCACCGCTGGTCACCGAGCACATCGCCTTCGTGCGGGCGGGCGGCCCGCTCACCGCGTCGCCCCGTATGGAGGCCGGGCATCTGCTGCCGGTACCGAGGACCCGGGACGCGCTGGACGTGCTGTGCGAGAACGTACGGATCGCCCAGGACGCCCTGCCGGTGCCGCTGGCGCTGGAGAACATCGCCGCGCTCATCAACTGGCCGGGCGAGGAGCTGACCGAGGGGCAGTTCCTGGCCGAGCTCGTGGAACGGACCGGGGTGCGGCTGCTGATCGATGTCGCCAACCTCCACACGAACCACATCAACCGGGGCGAGGACCCCCAGGCAGCCCTCGACGAACTGCCGCTGGACGCCCTCGCCTACGTCCATGTCGCGGGCGGGGTGGAGCGCGACGGGGTGTGGCACGACAGCCACGCCCACCCGGTGACCAGGCCCGTGCTGGACGTGCTCGCCGCGCTGTGCGACCGGACCACCCCGCCCGGGGTGCTGCTGGAGCGGGACGACGTCTTCCCCGAAGGCGGGGAACTGGCCGGCGAACTCGATGCGATACGCACCGTGCTGAAGGAGGCCCGCCATGACCGGGCGGCTTGAGGCGGTGCCGGACATCGCGTCGGTAACGGACGCCACTGACGAGGCGGCCACCGCCCCCGACCCCGGCACCCACGCCGCCCGCCAGCGGCTGGCGCTGGCGCAGACCGCGCTGCTGTCCGCGCTGGTCGCCGGGATGCCCGCCCCCGAGGGCTTCGACCGCACCCGGCTGCGGGTGCAGAGCCGGGCGCTGGCCGCCAAGCGGGCCGATGTGGTCGCCAAGGTCGCGCCCGAGCTGCCGGAGATCCTCGGCGCCGGCTACCGGGCCGCCTTCGCGGACCATGCCCGGAACCGTCCGATGAGCGGCGGCTACCGCCAGGACGCCCTGGACTTCGCGGCGCATCTGCTGGCCCAGGGGCGGCCCGAAGATGCCGCCGCGCGGCGGGAGTTGACGCGCTGGTGGCGGGAGCGTGCGGGTCCGAAGCCGCCGTCCGCACGGCCCGCGGCCCGGCTGGCGCGCGCTCTGCGGCTCTTCCGGCGACGGGGGTGACCGCGATGTCCTACCCCCAGGCGGTGTACGCGGGGATCGCCGCCTCGTCGCTGCTGCTGATCCTCGGCACCGTATCCGTGCGGCTGCGCACCCCGTCCGTCCGGCGGACCGACGCCCTGGCCCACGACGTGTGGGAGATGGCGTTCCTGGCCGGTGGCCCCGGGCGGGTGGTGGACGCCGCACTCGCCGGGATGCACGAGGACGGCCGGCTGGCCGTGGGCGGCCCCGGAGTGGTGACCGTGCGCCAGGCGCTCGCGCGGGACGCCGTCGAGGCGGCCGTGCTGGACGCGATCGCCCGGACGCCCGGCGGGGCGCTCGCCGCGCTGCGGGGCACGGCGATGCGCAGCCCGGCGGTGCAGGCCGTCGGCGACGGGCTGGCGGCCCGCGGGCTGCTGCGCCGGCCGCAGCTCGGCCGGGGCTGGCGCCGGTGGGCGGGTGCCCAGACGGCGGTGTGCGGGGTGCTCTTCTTCGTGGGTCTGCTGCTCTCGGTCGCCGGGTCCGGCGGGGACGACGGGTTCGGGGTGCCGCCGGTCGTCACGACCGCGCCCGCGGTGATCGGTGGGCTGGTCGTGGCGTCGCTGTGCCGGAGGGCGTTCACCCGTCGGATCACCAAGGCGGGGTCGTTCGCCCTGCACACCGCGAAGGTGGCGCACGCACCCGCGGGAGTCGGCGGGGTCGGGCAGCCCGCCGGGCTGGTGGTGGCGCTCGGCGGTACGGCGCTGATCGCGGACGAGCTGCTGCGGCAGCAGTTCGAGGAGGCACAGCGGGCCGCGGCGGGCAGTGGCTCCGCCTCGTCCGGCAGCTCCGCGTCCGACACCTCCGGGGGCGGCTCGGGGAGCGACGGTGGCTCCTGGTGCGGGTCCTCCGACGGCGGGTCCGGGTGCGGCAGCGGCGGCTCGTCGTGCGGCGGCGGTGCGAGCTGTGGGGGCGGCTCGTCATGCGGGGGCGGGTCGAGCTGTGGCGGCGGAGGCTGCGGGGGCGGCTGAACCCGGCGGGCAACTGCCCGCATGCTGAGAAACTTGTGGCGGCCGTTGCGTCACATCGCATAAAAACTCCGGCATGTGGCTGCTCTTCTTCCTCGTCGCCTGTTCGGCGGCGGTGCTGTCCTGTGCGCTGCTCTGCCGTGCGGCGGTCGCCGCGGCCCGCGCCACCCCCGGGCCGGCCCCGCGGCCGGCTCCCGAGACCGTCCCGGATGCGGCCGCCGCGCGCCGCGGCCCCGGCCTGACCCTGTACGAAATGGCGTACCTGTCGGGCGGCCCGCACCGGCTCGCCGACGTGGTGCTGGTGCTGATGGCCCAGCAGCGGCGGCTGCTGCTCGCCGACACCGGCTGGGCCACCGTCGTCGACCCGGTCGGCAAGGACGCCGTCGAGCGCGCCGCCCTCACCGCCATCGGCCCCGAAGGGCAGTGCCGCATACCGGCGATACGGGATGCCCTGGTCGGCGACGACGCGGTGCGGCAGGTGGCCGACCGGCTGGTGACCGACGGGCTGGCGGTGCCCGCCGCGGTCCGTCCGGGCGTCGGCAGCGCCGTCCGCCTGGTGCAGGGCGCCGCTCTGCTGGTGCTGCTGTCCGCCGCGGCGTCCTACTGGATGGCACCGGCCGGCGCGGACACCGGGCTGCTGCCGGCCTGGTTCTCGCTGCCGCTGATCCTCACCCTCGGGACCTGGGCCGTGGCCCGCTTCGAGCTCCACCCGTACAGCGACTGGGCCACCACCGCCGGCGAGCGGCAACTGCCCGGCGTGAGCCACTCCCCCGCCGCCCCTGCCACGCCTGCCTCCCTGGTCACTTTGGCCCTTCGCGGCCCCGCCGCCCTCACCGATCCCGCCTTGCGCGCCGCGCTCCACTCTTCCGGGGCATAGCCTCCGACACCGGTGCCAGGTGCTTTACAACGACAATCGCCGCCCCAACTATCCCTTTTGTATGCACACACGAAGGGACGGCCAGTGAGAGCACTTGCGTTGTACGGCACCATCGGGTCGCTGCTGGTGACCGCCCTCGCCACTGCCCCGGCAGGCGGCGCCACGGGGGCCGCCGCCGCGCCACCCGCACCCGTTCCGCACCGCATCGAATTCGGCCGCTGCGCCGCGGTGGAGCATCTGCCGTCGACCGTCGAGTGCGGCAGACTCACCGTTCCTCTCGACTACGCGCGCCCCGACGGCAAGAAGATCCACCTCACCGTCAGCCGGATCCGCGCCACGGCGCGCGGCGAGCGGCAGGGCGCCCTGGTCTTCAACCCCGGCGGCCCCGGCGCCTCCAGCATGGAGTTCCCGCTCTACGGGGGGCTCCCCAAGTGGCGCAAGGTGGCCCGTGCCTATGACTTCGTGGGCTACGCGCCACGGGGTGTGGGCCGCTCGGCGCCGCTGTCGTGCCAGAACCCCAAGGAGTTCGCCAAGGCGCCCACCGACAGCCGGATGCACCCCGATGCCGCCTTCAAGCGGCAGAAGCGGGCGGAGGCCAGGGAGTACGCCCGCGGCTGTGTCCGCCGGGCCGGCGCGGACCTGCCGTACTACAACTCCGTCAACAACGCCCGCGACCTGGACATGCTGCGGGCCGCGCTCGGCGAGAAGAAGCTGACGTTCATGGGCGCCTCGTACGGGACGTACTTCGGTGCGGTCTACGCGACGCTCTTCCCCGGCCACGTACGACGGATGATCTTCGACAGTGTGGTCAATCCCGCGCCCCGGAAGATCTGGTACCAGAACAACCTCGACCAGGACGTCGCCTTCGAGCGCCGCTGGGGCGACTGGCTGGGCTGGGTCGCCCGGCACCATGCGCACTACCACCTCGGTACGACCAAGAAGGCGGTGCAGCAGGCCTACAACAAGGCCGCGGGCAAGCTGCGCCGCACACCGCTCAACGGGAAGATCGGCGCCGGCCAGCTCCAGTCGGCGTTCCTGAAGACCGGCTACAACGACGCCTTCTGGCCGATGCGCGCCGAGGCGCTCGCGGGGTACCTGCACGGCAACCCCAAGCCGCTGATCGCCCAGGCCCTGCCCCGGGACACCGGCGCCGCCGCCGACGAGAACAGCAACGCCGTCTACACGGCCGTGGAGTGCAATGACGCGCCCTGGCCGCACGACTGGCGGACCTGGAACCGGGACAACACGGAGATCGCCCGGATCGCCCCGTTCGAGACCTGGGACAACGCCTGGATGAATCTGCCGTGCGCCTACTGGCCCGACCGGCCGGCGTCGGCCGCCGCCGAGCTCGACGACGCGGTGCGCCGCGCGGACCATCCCGCCGCCGGGCGTGACCTGGCCGATGTCGCCGGGCATGTGGCCCGGATCCGGATCGATGACGTACTCCATGGGCGGCGGGGTCCGCTCGATGTCCATACGGAGCCCGGTGCGCTGCCGCCGGTGCTGCTGCTGGCGGCCGAGCGGGACGCGGCGACGCCGTACCGGGGGGCGCTGGAGCTCCAGCGCCGGCTGCCCGGCTCCTCGCTGGTCACCGAGAACGGCGCGGGCACGCACGGCGTCGCGTTCAACGACAACGCCTGTGTGACCAAGTACGCCGAGGCGTATCTGCTGCACGGGAAGATCCCGGCGCACAAGGTCTACTGCGCACCGCGCGCGGAACCGCTGCCGGGCCAGCAGGCGACCCGGGCCCAGCACGCCCTGCCCGGGAAGTAGCCGACCCCCCTTGCGCCGCGGGCCGTCCCTGAGGGGGCGGCCCGCGGTGTGGTGTCCGGGGCCCGCCCGGACGCGCGCGTCCGGTTACGCCAGACCCGCGACCAGCTCGGCGACCGGCTTGCGCCGCCCCGTGTAGAACGGGATCTCCTCGCGGACGTGCATCCGCGCCTCGGAGCCGCGCAGATGGCGCATGAGGTCGACGATGCGGTAGAGCTCATCGGCCTCGAAGGCCAGCACCCACTCGTAGTCGCCGAGCGAGAAGGACGGCACGGTGTTGGCGCGCACGTCCGGGAAGCCTCGGGCCATCTTGCCGTGGTCGGCCAGCATCCGGCGGCGGTCCTCGTCGGGGAGGAGGTACCACTCGTAGGAGCGCACGAAGGGGTAGACGCTCACATAGGCGCGCGGCTGCTCGTCGGCCAGGAAGGCCGGGATGTGCGACTTGTTGAACTCGGCGGGGCGGTGCAGCGCCATGTTCGACCACACCGGCTCCAGCGCACGGCCCAGACGGGTCCGGCGGAAGAGGTTGTACGCCTCCTGGAGGGCGTCCGAGCTCTCCGAGTGCCACCAGATCATCAGGTCCGCGTCGGCCCGCAGACCGGACACGTCGTAGGTGCCGCGGACCACCACGTCCTTGGCCGCGAGCTGGGCGAACAGCTCCTCGACCTCGTCGGCGTAGCCGCTGCGGTCCTCCGGGAGGACATCGCGCAGCTTGAACACGGACCAGAGGGTGTAGCGGATGACCTCGTTGAGGTCCTTGGCCTTCTTGCCGGCGTGCGGCACCTTCTCGGGCGCCGCGGGGGTCTGCGGCGCGGAAGCGGGAGTGGAAGCGTCTGTCATGTGGTCCATTCTCACTCGGCGGGGACTGTGTCCGGCGTCAGGGTGCCGAGGAGCTCGTCCGCGGCGCGGCGCGCCGAGCCGATGCAGGCCGGGATGCCGACGCCGTCGTAGACCGCGCCGCACACCCGCAGCGCACCCGGCATCCGGGCGACCGCCGCGCGGATCCCGGCGACCCGCTCCAGATGGCCGACGGCGTACTGCGGCAGTCCGCCTTCCCAGCGGGTGACCGTGCTCGCCACCGGCCGGGCGGTCAGGCCGACCGCCGCGCCGAGGTCGGCGAGCGAGAGGTCGACCAGTTCGGAGTCGTCGCGCTGGAGGTCGGCGGTGTCCTGGTACCGGCCGAGGGAGGTGCGCAGCACGAAGAGGTCGGGGTCGGCGGCGTCGATCCAGCCCCATTTGTGGCTGGCGAAGGTCGAGGCCTTGATGCGGTGGCCGTCGACGGGCGGTACGAGGAAGCCGCTGCCGCCGGGCACCCGGTCCAGGTCGGCGCGGCGGAAGGCCATGGTGACCAGCGCCATCGAGGCGTAGTCGACGGTGTCCAGCGCGGCGGCCGCATCGGGGCACTCGGTGCGCAGCAGGCCCGCCGCGGCACCCGCGGGCGTGGCCAGCACGACCGCGTCGGCCTCGATGATCCGGTCGCCGGCGCGGATCCGCCAGCCCTCCCCCGCGGACCGGTGGAGGGCCTGGACGGGGGCCTGGAGGTGGATCTCGCCGCCGGCCCGGCGAACGGCCCCGGCGACGGCGGACGGCAGCGTCCCGATCCCGCCGTCGATGCCCATGAAGACCGGAGGGGTCCGGTCCGGCCCGCCCGGAGGTGCGCCGGCGGCGGCGCGCGCCTGGAGGGCTCGTACGCCTTCGAGCAGGGAGCGCTGCGAACGGGCAGCCTCGAAGAGCTGCGGGACGGCCGCGCGCATCGAGATGCGGTAGGCGTCGCCCGCGTAGACGCCGCCGAGCAGCGGCTCGACGAGCCGGTCCACGACCTCCCGGCCGAGCCGGGCGGCGACATACGCGCCGACCGCGACGTCCTCCCCGGGCTCGGTCCGCGCCAGCGTCTCGTCCTCGGCGATCCGCGCCATCCCCTCCGGCGAGATCACCCCGGAGGCGGCGAGCAGCCCCAGATCCCCGGGAACCCCCATGACATGCCCCTTGGGCATCGGGCGCAGCGCACCGCGGGTCCACAGCGACGCGCTGGCCGTGGCGGGCGGCTGAAGACGGTCGCCGAGCCCCACCTCGCGCGCGAGGTCCACCGCCTCCGGGCGCCTGGCCAGCATCGATTCGGCACCGAGATCAACCGGGACGTCCGCGATCGCACCGGCGCGCAGCTTCCCGCCGAGCCGGCCGGACGCCTCCAGGACGGTCACCCGGGCGCCGCCTTCGAGGAGGCGGTGCGCGGCCGCCAGCCCGGAGATGCCTCCACCGATGACGACGGCATGACCGGGCTCGCGGCCCGTACGGGTGTGCGCTGCGCTCATGCCTCCACTCTCTCAGAGCCCACCGACACGACCGTGACCGGATCGCGATCCAGGGACGGCAGCCCCGGTGGGCCACCGTCCGCCGAAGGGCCCACCACGGCACGCCACTTCGCGGGGGTTCGTCATGCGGGAAGCGGTGCGGGCGGGCACACCCCGCGGCCGGCGGACGGGGCGGCGGCCGCGCCGGGGCCGCCGAGCCGCCCGAAGCGTCCGGGACGGCGGCGGAAGGTGACCGGGAGCCCCGTTGACAGCGGGCGGCGACGGGCAAAGACTCGTGGTCGGCGGGCGTCGATCTTCGTACCGCCGCACCGATGCCGAGCCGGGACAGCGAGGACAGTGCCTGATGACCGACCCACGCGTACGGGATGTCTACATCGTCGATGCCGTACGGACCCCCGTCGGCAAGTACGGCGGCGCGCTGGCCGGGGTACGTCCCGACGACCTCGCCGCCCATGTGCTCAAGGCCCTGGTGGACCGCACTCCGGACCTCGATCCGGCGCGGATCGACGACGTCTGCTTCGGCGATGCGAACGGCGCGGGCGAGGACAACCGCAATGTGGCGCGGATGGCGGTGCTGCTGGCCGGGCTGCCGGTGACCGTCCCCGGCGTGACCGTGAACCGGCTGTGCGGGTCGGGCCTGGAGGCGGTCATCCAGGCGGCCCGCGCCATCGCCCACGGCGACGCGCATATCGCGGTGGCGGGCGGGGTGGAGTCGATGAGCCGGGCGCCCTATGTGCTGCGCAAGCCCGAACGCGCCTACCCGGCGGGCCATCAGGAGATGTTCTCCTCCACGCTGGGCTGGCGGATGGTCAATCCGCGGATGCAGCCGGAGTGGACGGTCGCGCTGGGCGAGGGCGCCGAGCTGATCGCCGACCAGCACGGCATCACCCGCGAGCAGCAGGACGTGTTCGCGCTGGCCAGCCACCAGAAGGCGGTGCGTGCCTGGCAGGAGGGCGCCTACGACGCCGAGGTCGTACCGCTGCCGGACGTGGACCTGGTGCGCGACGAGGCGATCCGGGAGGCGTCCTCCCTGACCTCGCTGTCCAAGCTGAAGCCGGTGTTCCGCCCGGCCGGCGGCACGGTCACCGCCGGGAACTCGTCGCCGCTCAACGACGGTGCGGCCGCGCTGCTGCTGGTCGACGAGGAGGGGCTGCGGGCCACCGGGCGGGAGCCGCTGGCCCGTATCCGCGCGAGCGCGGTGACCGGCGTCGAGCCGCAGTTGTTCGGCCTGGGCCCGGTGGAGGCGGTACGGCGCGCGCTGGAGCGGTCCGGGCGCGGCTTCGACGAGGTGACCACCTTCGAGCTCAACGAGGCGTTCGCGGCCCAGGCGTTGGGCTGTATCGGGCAGTGGCCGGAGCTGGACCCCGCGGTGGTGAACCCGCGCGGCGGCGCCATCGCCATCGGCCATCCGCTGGGCGCGTCCGGCGCCCGTCTCGCGGGCTCGGTGGCCCACCAACTCGCCGCCCTGGGCTCGGGTACCGGGCTCGCCGCACTGTGCATCGGCGTGGGCCAGGGGCTCGCACTGGTCCTGGAGCGCTGAGCCCCCGCCACGGCGGGCCGGACGGCCGGTCCGCCGCGCGGCAGGGTCCCGGCCGGCCCGCGCGGACACCGTGCGGGCCGTAACGTAGCGAACCGGGCGGCCGCACCTCCAGGACACGGAGTCGTCGGCGCCCCCACACGGCAAAGCACCCACACGACGCGGCACCCACTCGGCGAAGGGGCACACGGCATGGCGACGGAGCGGCTGGTGGTCGTCGGGGGCGATGCGGCGGGGATGGCCGCGGCATCGCAGGCACGCCGGCTGCGGAAGCCCGACGAGCTGGCGATCACCGCCTTCGAGCGCGGCCACTTCACCTCGTACTCCGCCTGCGGCATCCCGTACTGGGTGGGCGGCGACGTCGACGGCCCGGACGCGCTGATCGCCCGTACGGCCGGGGAGCACCGCGCCCGGGACATCGATCTGCGGATGCGTACGGAGGTCACCGAACTCGACCTGGACCGCGGCCGGGTGCGTACCCGGGAGCTGGACAACGGCGGCCGGGAGACATGGACCGGCTTCGACAAGCTGGTGCTGGCGACCGGCGCGCGGCCGCGCCGCCCCGGTCTGCCGGGGATCGACGCGCCGGGGGTGCACGGCGTGCAGACGCTCGACGACGGCCAGGCCCTGCTGGACACCCTGGACGCGTCGTCCGGCCGGCGGGCGGTCGTCGTGGGCGCGGGCTACATCGGCGTGGAGATGGCCGAGGCGCTGATCCGTCGCGGCTATGCGGTCACCGTCCTGGAGCAGAGCGCCCAGCCGATGTCCACCCTGGACCCGGACATGGGCGCGCTCGTCCATGAGGCGATGTGCGGGATGGGCATCGAGACGGTGTGCGGGACGACCGTCACCGGTGTGCTGACGGATGAGGGAGGGCGGGCCCGCGCGGTCACCACCGAGGACGGCGAGTACCCGGCGGATGTGGTGGTGCTGGGCCTGGGGGTCCGCCCCGAGACCACGCTCGCCGCCGCGGCCGGGCTGCCGCTGGGCGAGTCCGGCGGGCTGCTCACCGATCTCGCGATGCGGGTCCGCGGCCAGGACCACGTCTGGGCCGGTGGCGACTGTGTGGAGGTCCTGGACCTGATCTCCGGGCGCACCCGCCATATCGCGCTGGGCACCCACGCCAACAAGCACGGCCAGGTCATCGGCGCCAATGTGGGCGGCGGCTATGCCACCTTCCCCGGTGTCGTCGGCACGGCCGTCAGCAAGGTCTGCGATCTGGAGATCGCCCGGACGGGGCTGCTGGAGCGTGAGGCGCTGGCCGCCGGACTGCGCTTCGTCACGGCGACCGTCGAGGCCACCAACCGCGCGGGCTACTACCCCGGCGCCCGCCCGATGCACGTCAAGATGCTCGCCGAGCGCCGTACGGGCCGGTTGCTGGGGGTGCAGATCGTCGGCCGCGAGGGCGCCGGCAAGCGGGTGGACATCGCGGCGGTCGCGCTCACGGCCGGTATGACGGTGGAGCGGATGACCGCCCTGGACCTCGGCTATGCCCCGCCGTTCTCCCCGGTCTGGGACCCCGTCCTGGTGGCGGCCCGCAAGGCGGCCGGGGCCGTACGGGCCGCCGGGGCCTGACGCCGCGGTACGACGTTGGACCGCCCCGGTTCACCGGACCGCCCCGGTTCAGTCGTCGTCCTCGCCGTACCCGTCCTCCGCGGCCTCGTCCCAGGTGTCGCACCACTCCAGCCACTCCTCGGCGAGCGGCGCGAGGTTCCGGGGGCAGGCCCAGGCGTCCGGCTCCCGCGCGCCCTCCGGGGCGGGGAAGCTCTCCGGGGCACAGAGGTGGGCGAGGTGCTCACCGGCCTCGCCGGGCAGACCGGCCCCCGCTCCCGGGTGTGCGTCCCCGTGCGGGCACTTCTCCGGTACCGCTGTGACGGCGCTCTCCAGAACGGGGCGCAGTTCGCGGTAGACGGACGGCGGCGGGTCCGGGTGGGCGAGGTCGAGGCTGTGACACACGGTCAGGAACAGCATGAGCCGTTCGTGGGCGGTGCCGGGACCGCCCGCGAAGCGGCGTGCGGCCCACAGCCCGAGGTCCTCGGTCCGTTCCCCGCCCCCGGCGGCGCCGCGCAGCACTCCCGCCAGCCGCGCCGCGTCCCAGGTCCCGTCGGGGCGCAGGCACTCCGCGTCCAGGTACTCCGTCCGGCGCTCGCCGAAGAACCGGTCGCGGGCCGCGGTGAGATGGCCGTGGGTGTCGCGGGCGAGCGCCTGCAGATGGGCGCGGCAGGTCCAGGCGGCGGGTGGCGCGTCCTCGATGCCGTCCTCGTGGCTCCGCTGGAGCCGGGCGCGGCCGCCCGGGGTGAGGAGGTGGTAGCCGGTGCCGGCGTCGGTGTCCGGGTCGCCCGAGAGCTCGGGGTGGGCGCCGTCGCCGTGGGAACAGGTCGCGCCCTCCAGCGCCCGCAGGGCGTCTTCCAACGTCCCGATCATGTCGTCGAGCACCCAGCGCGGCCGGATCGTCCCGGAAGCGGCTTCCCAGCATCCGGCGCGGAGCAGGACGAGGTGCCCGGCGAGGGCTCCCGTGGTGGGGTGCGTGGGGAGACCGGTCCCGGCGGTGATCTCGTACGCGGGCTCGACGCCGCCGCGCGGATAGCCGTGCAGGACCGACGCGAGGTCCTCGATGCTGTCCTCGTAGTGGTGCGGAACGCGCTCGGGAATGCCCTGCGGGGTGCCGGGGGCGATGATCTCGGCGGCGATCCGCGCGAACACCGCGACGGCGTGCGGGCAGCGGTACTCCTCCTTGGTGCCCGTCTCCTGCCACGCCGGGTCCGCCCCGGTCGGCGTGCCGTTGCCGAGGAGCACCACGTCCGGCGCGCTGCCGGTCAGCCGGAGTTCATCGAACTCGATCTGCTCCAGGGCGCTTTCGCAGGGGTGCGTGCGGTGGTCGCAGGGCGGGCCTTCCAGGGCGCGGGCCGCCGTGCGCAGCACCTCCGCGACCTGCCCGGCCGTCGCGGCATCCGCCCTCGTGGCGAGGTAGCGGGTCATCGAGAGCAGCCCGTAGACCCACTCGGCGGCGCGCTCGCCGCCCGGGTCGGCGGCGAGCCGGCGGGCACAGTCGAGGACGACCGGATCGGCCGTCCCGGCCGGGGAGCGGTGGTCGACCAGCTGCCAGGCGGCGGCGAGGTCGGCTATCGGGGCGTCGGCGGAGGCATGCATGATCTCGACGACGCCCCGGGGGCGGGAGTGGTTCCGCTCAGCGTGCCGTCTGCGTGTGGACGTACTCGACCAGGCGGGTCAGCGCGTCCGGGTCGGTGGTCGGCAGGACGCCGTGGCCGAGGTTGAAGATGTGGCCCTCCAGGCCGGCGGCCGCGTCGAGGACCTCACGGGCCTTGGTCTCGACGGCCTCACGGGGCGCGAAGAGCACGGCGGGGTCGATGTTGCCCTGGAGCGCCTTGCCGGGGCCGACGCGGCGGGCCGCCTCGTCCAGCGGGACCCGCCAGTCGACGCCGACGACGTCCGCGCCCGCCTCGCCCAGCAGGCCGAGGAGTTCACCGGTGCCGACACCGAAGTGGATCCGCGGCACGCCCAGGCCCTCGACGGCCCGGAAGACCTTGGCGGAGGCCGGCATCACGGAGCGGCGGTAGTCGGCCGGCGAGAGCGCGCCGACCCAGGAGTCGAAGAGCTGCACCGCGCTCGCCCCGGCCGCGATCTGGACCTTGAGGAAGGTGGCGGTGATGTCGGCGAGCCGGTCCAGGAGGTCGGCCCACAGCTGCGGGTCGCCGTACATGAGGGCCTTGGTGCGCTCGTGGTTGCGCGACGGGCCGCCCTCGACGAGGTAGCTGGCGAGCGTGAAGGGCGCACCGGCGAAGCCGATCAGCGGGGTGCCGCCCAGCTCGCGGACGAGCATGCCGATGGCCTCGGTGACGTACGGGACGTCGCCGGACTCCAGGGGGCGCAGCTGCTCCAGATCGGCGCGGGTGCGGATCGGGTTCTCGACGACCGGGCCGACGCCGGGCTTGATGTCGAGGTCGATGCCGATGGCCTTGAGGGGGACGACGATGTCGCTGAAGTAGATGGCGGCGTCGACGTTGTGGCGACGCACCGGCTGAAGTGTGATCTCGGTGACCAGCTCGGGCCGCATGCACGAGTCGAGCATCGCGATGCCCTCGCGGACCTTGCGGTATTCCGGGAGCGAGCGCCCCGCCTGGCGCATGAACCACACCGGGGTGTGCGGCACCGGCTCCCGCCGGCATGCCTTGAGGAAGGCCGAGTCTTGGGTACCGGTCTGCTGCTGGCCCGCGGGGCTGAGGTTGGCGCTCACGCCCCAAATCTTCGCATGACGGCCCACCCGCCGATCGGGGCAGGTGGCCGATATCTCCGCATGCGCCCGAGGGCGCCTCCGAATGGGCGACGCGCGCACCGGGTGTCCTCCCCGTATGCGGGCCCGGTTCCGCCTAATCTTCCGGGCATGGCTGCGGCTCACGAACACCTCGCGGACAGCGCGGACGAGGCCCCGATCCCCTTCCGTCAGGCGGTCGAGGCGCTCCGCGCGGCACGGCTGCGGCCGGAGATCGAGATCGATCCGACACCCGCGCCGAAACGGCTCGCCCCGTTCGCGTACGCGCTGGAGGCGGCGGTCGTCGAGCGCGGCGCGGGTCCGGACGGCGAGGACCGGGACCTGGCGGACGGCCGGCTGGTGGTGCTGCACAACCCGGCCGGGGACGAGGCCTGGCACGGCACGTTCCGGGTGGTGACGCTGGCGCGGGCGGAGCTGGAGCCGGAGATGGGTGCCGATCCGCTGCTGCCGGAGGTGTCCTGGTCGTGGCTCACGGGGGCGCTGGACGCGCGCGGGGTGCACTACGGCGCACCGAGCGGGACGGTCACCCGGGCCGGCTCGTACTACTTCGGCGGGCTCGCGGCGCGTGAGCCGGCGACCCAGATCGAGATCCGGGCGTCCTGGACGCCGGCCGAGGGCCCCGGCGGGGTGCCGGATCTGGCGGCGCATCTGTCGGCGTGGTGCGATCTGCTGTGCCAGGTCGCGGGTCTGCCGCCGGCCCCGCTCGACATGACGACACGCGGTGGGATCGTCCCGCTGCCGCAGCGCCGCGGCGCCCAGCCCCGCTGAATTCCGCGCTCCCCGGGACCGGGCCACGGTGTTCGCACACCGTGGCCCGGTGCTCGTTTCGTGGCCCGCCCGTCCCGCTGCCTCCCCCCGACGTCCGGTGATGCGGTCCGGGCGGCATCGCGTACGGCTTTGATCATCTCGGTGCGCACCGGGTACTCACCCTGATCGATCACGCATCCGATTTGCCCGAATTGCCCCTAACTAAATCGTGATCAAAGTCTAAAGTCCCGCCGGATTGCTGCCGAAGAGGTCAGTGACCCTTCAAACACGGATCATTCCGGCTCCCCCAAGTCGGCGTCCGTCCCCCGCCACTCCCCCCAGGAGGCCCGGTGTCTGTTCTTCTCGAGCAACCTTCGAGCCTGGTCGCCTACCGCCCGAACAAGCCGACGGCCATGGTCGTCGTGGCCGACCCTCGCGTGCGCTCCACCGTCACCCGCCACCTGTGGGCCCTCGGAGTGCGCGACGTGATCGAGGCGTCGTCGATCGCGGAGGCCCGTCCCCGCGTCGGCAATCCGCGCGACATCTGCGTTGCCGACGTCCACCTTCCCGACGGCTCCGGCCTGACGCTGCTGTCCGAGACCCGGGCGGCGGGGTGGCCCAACGGCCTCGCGCTGTCCGCGGCCGACGACATCGGTGCCGTACGCAACGCCCTGGCCGGCGGCGTCAAGGGCTATGTCGTCACCGGCACCCGCACCAACCTGGGCCTTCCCGGCCGCCCCGGCACCTCGCCCATCGGCGCCAACGCGGCCCGTATGCAGCGCCGTCCCCCGGGCGCCCCCGGTCACCCGGGCGGCTACCGGGAGCTGTCGGGGCGCGAGGTCGAGGTGTTGCGGCTGGTGGCGGAGGGCCAGTCCAACAAGGCCATCGGCGTCTCGATGGGACTGTCGGCGCTGACCGTCAAGAGCCATCTCGCCCGTATTGCCCGCAAGCTCGGCACCGGCGACCGGGCCGGAATGGTGGCCGTCGCCTTGCGCACCGGCATCATTCACTGACCGTCCACACGACCGGCTCGCCCGTCGAGGGAACGTTCCCTCGACGGGCGACGTGCATACACAGATACCCTTGACTGGTGACCGACGCCCAAAAGACCGCAGCAGACACGACACTGCGAGCAACCGGAGACTCGCCTCCGGACCCCCGACCGGCGCCGGTCCCTCTCCTGGAGCCCCGCGAGGGCATCCCCCCGGTGACCGCCACGGACGAGGCACTCGCCGAGGTCGTGGCCGCCTTCGCGGCCGGCACGGGCCCGGTGGCCGTCGACGCCGAGCGGGCCTCGGGCTACCGCTACGGCCAGCGCGCCTACCTCGTACAGCTGCGCCGCGAGGGCGCCGGCAGTGTGCTGGTCGACCCGGTCGGCTGCCCCGACCTGTCGGCGCTGGGGGAGGCGATCGGCGACGCCGAGTGGGTGCTGCACGCCGCCACCCAGGACCTGCCGTGTCTGCGTGACATAGGGATGGTCCCCACCCGGCTGTTCGACACCGAGCTGGCCGGACGGCTGGCCGGCTTCGCCCGGGTCGGCCTGGGCGCCATGGTCGAGAACGTCCTCGGCTTCGCCCTGGAGAAGGGCCACTCCGCCGTCGACTGGTCCACCCGCCCGCTGCCCGAGCCCTGGCTGCGCTATGCCGCGCTCGATGTCGAGCTGCTGGTGGATCTGCGGGACGCGCTGGAGGAGGAGCTGACGCAGCAGGGGAAGCTGGAGTGGGCCCGGCAGGAGTTCGCGGCGATCGCCGCCGCTCCCCCGCCGCCGCCCCGCAAGGACCCCTGGCGCCGTACGTCCGGCATGCACAAGGTCCGCCGGCGCCGCCAGATGGCGGTCGTACGGGAGCTGTGGACGGCCCGGGACCAGGTCGCCCAGCGACGCGATGTCTCGCCCGGGAAGGTGCTCGGGGACGCCGCGATCGTGGAGGCGGCGCTGAGCCTGCCGCCGAACAGTCACGCGCTGGCGGGGCTGCCCGGCTTCGGGCACCGGATGGGGCGCCGGCAGCTGGAGCAGTGGCAGGCCGCCGTGGACCGCGCCCGTGCGCTGCCCGAGAGCGAGCTGCCGCAGCCCGGCCAGCCGCTCAACGGCCCGCCGCCGCCCCGCGCCTGGGCCGACAAGGACCCGGCCGCCGCGGCCCGGCTGTCGGCCGCCCGTGCGGCGGTCACCGCGCTCGCCGAGAACCTGAATCTCCCGCAGGAGAATTTGATCACTCCGGACACGGTGCGCCGGCTGTGCTGGGAGCCGCCGGCCGAGCCGACCCGGGAAACGGTCGCCGAGGTGCTGTCCGGCCACGGCGCCCGTCCCTGGCAGATCGAACAGGTCGCGCCGATCCTGACCGAGGCGCTGCTGACGGACGCCGGCTGACGCGGCTGCCCCGGGCGGAAAAGACTCCGGCCCGGGGCATCGGCAATCGGTCGCTCAGTCCTGATCGATGTTCATCCACAGGACCTTGCGGTTGGTCGCGTCGATCTCGTACGTGGTCTCGTTCCAGTCGTCGGTGGTCACCACGCCCACCGTCCAGGCCACGGTGTCGTTGTTGTTGCCGTGGTCGGCATTGCCGAGCTCGATGGTGGTGACGGTGCCCTTCGTCTTCTCGGTGGCCGTCTGCGCGGCCTGCTGGGCCGTGACGGTGGCCTTGTCCAGCCGGGCGGCCAGCTCCTGCTTGTCCTCGGGGTCGTCCGACTGGGGGCGCGGCTGCTCCGCCTTGCCGGAGACGGCGTCGACCCGCACGGCGTAGGCCGCCCCGTCGGTCGTCGCCACCACGGTGTCCCAATAGGGGCTGGCGGGCGTCCCCTTGAGCTCCGCGGCGATCGCCTCCGAGGCCGGGACGGCCGCGATCGCGGCCTTCAGCGCCTGCCCGTAGTCCACCTTGGCCTTGGGAACCAGGGCCTTGCGCTGGGCCTGGTCCGCGTTGAGCGAACCGCTCGGCGAGGCGGCGGTGGCGGGCACCGCCCGCGAGGGGGCCGCGCTCTTCTGGGGGCTTGCCGTGTCGCTGCCGCAGCCCGACAGCAGCGCGCCCGCGGCGGCGACGGCACAGACCAGTCCGATCGTGCGCGGCCCCGCCGGGCGCCCGCGCCGGACCACGACACCACTCCTATTCGTATCCATATGGGCACTTTAGGCGTGTGATGGGATGAATTGGTCCAAGACCCGACGGTATTCAGCCCTTTTCGATCACTGGTTTCCGCCGGTTGCGGCGCGGCCGCGCGGCAGCCGGGGCGTCCGCCGGGTGTGACCTTCAACGCTCCGGGCGGTGGGGGTGTGCAGCTTGGTTACCCGTAAGTAGCATGTCGGTGGGAAGCGCCCCGCGGGGCGCCCCGCAGCAGCAGTGCCATCCCGCACCTGGAGGAGAGCCAACGTGCCTCGTACCGCTAGGGACGTCGTCTTCGTCGACGGCGTCCGCACCCCGTTCGGCAAGGCGGGCCCGAAGGGCATCTACCACGAGACCCGCGCCGACGATCTCGTCGTGAAGGCCATCCGGGAGCTGCTGCGCCGCAACCCGGCACTGGACCCCGCGAAGATCGACGAGGTCGCCATCGCCGCGACCACCCAGATCGGTGACCAGGGTCTGACCATCGGCCGCACGGCCGGCATCCTGGCGGGCCTCCCGCAGTCCGTGCCCGGCTACTCCATCGACCGCATGTGCGCCGGTGCGCTGACCGCCGTCACGGCGACCGCCGGCTCCATCGCCTTCGGTGCGTACGACGCCGTCATCGCCGGCGGTGTCGAGCACATGGGCCGCCACCCCATGGGTGAGGGCGTCGACCCGAACCCGCGGTTCGTGAGCGAGAAGCTCGTCGACCAGTCCGCCCTGTTCATGGGCATGACGGCGGAGAACCTCCACGACCGCTACCCGCACATCACCAAGCAGCGCGCCGACGAGTACGCCGTGCGCTCGCAGGAGAAGGCGGCGAAGGCGTACGCGAACGGGAAGATCCAGCAGGATCTGGTGCCGATCTCGGTGCGCAACACCAACGCGGAGGTCGGCGAGACGGGCTGGGGCCTGGTCACCGCCGACGAGCCGATGCGTCCGGGGACGACCCTGGAGAACCTCGCCGGCCTGAAGACGCCGTTCCGTACGCACGGCCGCGTCACCGCCGGTAACGCCGCCGGTCTCAACGACGGCGCCACCGCCTCGGTCATCGCCTCCGAGGACTTCGCCCGGGAGCACAACCTCCCGGTCAAGATGCGCCTGGTCTCCTACGCCTTCGCCGGTGTCGAGCCCGAGGTCATGGGCTACGGCCCGATCCCGGCCACCGAGAAGGCGCTCGCCAAGGCGGGCCTGGGCATCGAGGACATCAACCTCTTCGAGATCAACGAGGCGTTCGCCGTGCAGGTGCTCGCCTTCCTCGACCACTACGGCATCGCCGACGACGACGCGCGCGTCAACCAGTACGGCGGCGCCATCGCCTTCGGCCACCCGCTGGCCTCCTCCGGTGTGCGGCTGATGACGCAGCTGGCCCGGCAGTTCGAGGAGCAGCCGGAGGTCCGCTACGGCCTGACGACCATGTGCGTCGGCTTCGGCATGGGCGCGACGGTCATCTGGGAGAACCCGAACCACAAGGACGCCGGAGGCGACAAGTGAGCACCACCACCACCGCCGAACTCCTGAAGGGCGCGGCCGAGCTGTTCCCCGACGAGGTCGTCACATCGGCGCACGTCCGCCACCTCGACCTGCCGTACGGCGCGGGCAAGTTCGCGCTGATCACGCTCGACAACGGCTTCGACCACACCAAGCCGACCACCTTCGGTCCGGGCTCGCTGGCGAACCTCAACGCCGCGCTCGACCAGGTCGAGAAGGAGGCCGCGGACGGCGACATCGTCGGCGTCGGCCTCACCGGCAAGCCGTTCATCTTCGCCGTCGGCGCCGACCTCAAGGGCGTCGAGCTGCTGAAGAAGCACGAGGACGCGCTGGCCATCGGCAAGGGCGGCCACGAGGTCTTCAAGCGGCTCGCCAACCTCGCCGTACCGACCTTCGCCTACTACAACGGTGCCGCGATGGGCGGTGGCGTCGAGGTCGGTCTGCACTGCTCCTACCGCACCGTCTCCAAGGCCCTCCCGGCCTTCTCGCTGCCCGAGGTCTTCCTCGGTCTCGTCCCGGGCTGGGGCGGCTGTGCGCTGCTGCCGAACCTCATCGGCGCGGACAAGGCCGTCTCGGTCATCATCGAGAACTCGCTCAACCAGAACAAGCAGCTCAAGGGCCAGCAGGTCTTCGACCTCGGCATCGCGGACGCGATCTTCGAGGGCGCGGACTTCCTGGAGCAGTCGCTGATCTGGACCGCGAACGTCCTCAAGGGCGACGTGACCGTCGAGCGCCCCGAGATCGACCGCGGTGAGGCCTGGGACCAGGCCGTCGCCAAGGGCAAGTTCATCGCCGACGGCAAGGTGCACGGCGCCGCCCCGGCCGCCTACCGCGCGCTGGACATCATCGCGGCCGCCAAGGACGGCGACCTCCAGGCCGGTTTCGACGCCGAGGACCAGGCCCTGGCGGACCTGATCATGGGCGGTGAACTCCGCGCCGGGATCTACTCGTTCAACCTGGTGCAGAAGCGCGCCAAGCGTCCCGCCGGTGCGCCGGACAAGAACCTGGCGCGCCCGGTCAGCAAGGTCGGTGTCGTCGGCGCCGGTCTGATGGCCTCGCAGCTGGCCCTGCTGTTCCTGCGCCGCCTGGAGGTGCCGGTCGTGCTGACCGACATCGACCAGGAGCGCGTCGACAAGGGTGTGGGCTATGTCCACGCCGAGATCGACAAGCTGCTCGGCAAGGGCCGGATCAACCAGGACAAGGCCAACCGCCTCAAGGCCCTGGTCTCCGGTGTCCTCGACAAGGCCGAGGGCTTCTCCGACGCCGACTTCATCATCGAGGCGGTCTTCGAGGAGATCGGCGTCAAGCAGACGGTGTTCGCGGAGGTGGAGGCCGTCGCCCCGGCGCACGCGATCCTCGCCACCAACACCTCCTCGCTGTCGGTCACCGAGATGGCGTCGAAGCTGAAGCACCCCGAGCGGGTCGTCGGCTTCCACTTCTTCAACCCGGTCGCGATCCTGCCGCTGCTGGAGATCGTCCGCGGTGAGAAGACCGATGACGCCTCGCTGGCCACGGCCTTCGGTGTCGCCAAGAAGCTGAAGAAGACCGCGGTCCTGGTGAAGGACGCCCCGGCGTTCGTCGTCAACCGCATCCTGACCCGCTTCATGGGCGAGATCCAGAACGTCATCGACGAGGGCACCCCGGTCGAGGCCGCCGAGAAGGCCATCGAGCCGCTCGGTCTGCCGATGTCGCCGCTGGTGCTGCTGGAGCTGGTCGGTCCGGCGATCGGTCTGCACGTCTCCGAGACGCTCAACCGCGCCTTCCCGGACCGCTTCACGGTCTCCCCGAACCTCAAGGCCGTCGTCGAGGCCGGTAAGCGCGGCTTCTACGTCTACGACTCCGGCAAGCCGGAGCTGGACCCCGAGGTCGCCGCGCTGCTCAAGCAGGGCGACTCGGTGCTGACGGAGGACCAGGTCCGCGACCGCGTCCTGGACGCCGTCGCGCAGGAGATCGGCCTGATGCTGGACGAGGGCGTGGTCGCCGAGGCGCAGGACATCGACCTGTGCCTGATCACCGGCGCCGGCTGGCCCTTCCACCTGGGCGGCATCACGCCGTACCTGGACCGTGCGGGCGTCTCCGAGCGGGTGCGGGGCAAGAAGTTCCTGGCCCCGGGCATCGCGAGCGTGCCCGCCTAAGGGTGCACAGCTGACAGCGAAGGCGCGGGCCGGCTCGGCGGAGCCGGCCCGCGCTTTTGTGTGCCCGGGTCCGGTGGCGGCCCGGCATGGGAGGGTGGCGCCATGGATTCCTTGGTCATTGTCGATGCCGCGAATGTCGTCGGATCGGTGCCCGACGGCTGGTGGCGGGACCGGCACGGCGCAGCGGAGCGGCTGCGCGACGCGCTGCCCGCCTACGCGGCCGAGGGGCTGCCGGGGCTGGTGCCGCCGCCCCTGGAGATGGTCCTGGTGGTCGAGGGCGCGGCGCGCGCCGTCGAGTCCGTCGAGGGCGTCCGGGTGGTACCGGCGGCCGGCAGCGGCGACGACCGGATCGTGCAACTGGTGGCGGACGAGGGCGCCGGCCGGGACTGCCTGGTGGTCACCGCGGACCGCGAACTACGGGACCGGGTCCAGGCTCTGGGCGCCCGGGTGACGGGCCCGCGAGCGGTGTGGGGGCGAGGGCGCGGCGGGGGCTAGGAAGCGCCTACCGCCGTCCGGCGCCGATCATCTCCGCAACTCGCTGCGACACCTGGCCGGGATCGTCTCCCGTAGGTGAAGTCGCCATGCCCCGTATGCCACGGCGGGCGCGGCATACGGGACCGAGCGGAGGGACGCAGGAGGGTTCGGCCGTCAGTCCTCGGCGGGCTGCCGGTTGCGGAGGCCGAGGCGGCTGTGGGAGCGCCCGTACAGGAAGTAGATGACGAAGCCGACCACCATCCAGATGGCGAACCGGACCCAGGTCTCGGCGGGCAGATTGAGCATCAGCCACACCGAGGCGGCCACCGAGAGCACCGGCACCAGCGGCACCAGCGGGGTGCGGAAGGAGCGGGGCAGGTCGGGCCGGGAGCGGCGGAGCAGGATGACGCCGACGGCGACGACGACGAAGGCGAACAGGGTGCCGATATTGACCAGTTCGGCGAGTTCATCGATCGAGGTGAAGCCGGCGACGACGGCGACGACGGCGCCCAGCGCGATGGTCGAGCGGTAGGGCGTGCCGAATCGCGGGTGGGACCGGGAGAAGGCCCGCGGCAGCAGCCCGTCCCGGCTCATCGCGAAGAACACCCGGCTCTGGCCGAGCAGCAGAATCATGCTGACGGAGGTCAGGCCGACGGCGGCGCCGAAGCTGATCACGCCCGCGAAGAAGGGCTGTCCGAGGTCCTTGAAGGCATCGGCGAGCGGGGCGTCGGTGGAGAGCTTGCTGTACTTCTGCATCCCGGTCACGACGATCGACACGGCCACGTAGAGGAGGGTGCAGATGGCCAGTGAGCCGAGGATGCCGCGCGGCACGTCGCGCTGCGGATTGCGGGTCTCCTCGGCGGCGGTGGCCACGATGTCGAAGCCGATGAAGGCGAAGAAGACCACGGCCGCCGCGGCGAAGATGCCCATGGTCCCGAAGTTGGCCGGGGTGAAGCCGAACATCAGCTGGGACAGCGGGGCACCCAGTCCGCCGCCGGCTTCGGTGGGCTCGCTGGGCGGGACGAACGGGGTGTAGTTGGCGCCGTTGATGAAGAAGGCACCGGCGATGATGACCAGCAGGACGACGGTGACCTTGATCCCGACGACCACGGCCGTCACCCGCGAGGACAGCTTCATCCCGAACACCAGGATGGCGGTCAGCAGCAGAACGAGGAGGAAGGCCAGCAGATCGAAGCCGAACTGCCCCTCATGGGTGCCGGACAGACCGGCGGGCAGATGCAGCCCGGCGGAGTCCAGCAGGGAGCGCACATAGCCGGACCAGCCGACCGCGACCACCGCACAGCCCAGGGCGAGTTCCAGGATCAGGTCCCAGCCGATGATCCAGGCGGGCAGTTCCCCCAGTGAGGCGTACGAGAAGGTGTAGGCCGATCCGGCGACCGGCACGGTGGAGGCGAACTCCGCGTAACACAGCGCCGCCAGGGCGCAGACCACGCCCGCGACGACGAAGGACAGTGCGACGGCCGGCCCGGCCTGTTCCTTGGCGATCTTTCCGGTGAGGACGAAAATGCCGGTGCCGATGACGACACCGACACCGAAGACGGTCAGGTCGAGCGCCGACAATGATTTCTTGAGCGTGTGCTCCGGCTCCTCGGTGTCCCGGATCGACTGTTCTACAGTCTTCGTCCGGAACAGACCGCGATTGCGGCGTGAATCGTGTGGTGTGCCGTGCTGTGTGCTCATGGGCGAACCTCCGCCTGGACGACCCTCGCAACTCTCCTGAACTGACCGAGTCTCCGCAATGACTGGAAACAGTCAGCTTCGGCGGGCCTCCGGATGGAGGGGATTCACCCGATGGGGTGCGGCCGTACGTATGCCGATGGGCCGGGCGGAACATCCATACGGATGACCGGCCCGGCCCATCTGCCGTCGGCGGAATCAGTCGCGGGTGGCCTCGGCCGGCTCGGCCGCACCCTTGGCGCAGGCGCCCTCGGAGGCGTCCGCGGTGCTTTCGGCGGAGGTGTCGCCGGTCGACCGGAGAGCGGGCTGCGGCAGCCCGTCGATCTTCGAGACCAGGCCGGTGACCTGGCGGGCGATGTCCGGTGCGGTGAGCCCGATCTCCGCCATGACCTCCTTGCGGGAGGCGTGGTCGAGGAACTGCTCGGGGATGCCGAAGTCGCGCAGCGGCACGTCCACCCCCGCGTCGCGCAGCGCCTGGGCGACGGCCGAACCGACGCCGCCGGAACGGACGTTGTCCTCGACGGTGACCACGACCCGGTGCTTGGCGGCCAGCCCCGGCAGCGCCGCGTCGACCGGCTTGACCCAGCGGGGGTCGACGACAGTGGTGGAGATGCCCTGCTTGTCCAGCAGGTCGGCGATCTCCAGGCACATCGGGGCGAGCGCGCCGACGGACACCAGGAGGACGTCGGGCCGGGTGACGCCCTCGGCCGGCTCGCGCAGCACGTCCATGCCGCCGATCCGTCCGACGGCCTCCACGGCGGGGCCGACGGCGCCCTTGGAGTAGCGCACCACGGTGGGCGCGTCATCGACCTCGACGGCCTCGCGCAGCTGGGCGCGGACCTGGTCGGCGTCGCGCGGCGCGGCGATCCGCAGACCGGGGACGACCTGAAGGATCGACATGTCCCACATGCCGTTGTGCGAGGCGCCGTCGGTGCCGGTGATACCGGCCCGGTCCAGCACGAAGGTGACGCCGCACTTGTGCAGCGCGACATCCATCAGCACCTGGTCGAAGGCGCGGTTGAGGAAGGTGGCGTAGACGGCGAAGACCGGGTGCAGACCGCCGGTGGCCATACCGGCCGCGGAGACCGCCCCGTGCTGCTCGGCGATGCCCACGTCGAAGACGCGGTCGGGGAAGGCCTTGGCGAACTTGTCCAGGCCGACGGGCTGGAGCATGGCCGCCGTGATGGCGACGATGTCCTTGCGCTCCTTGCCGAGTTCGACCATCTCGTCACCGAAGACGGACGTCCAGTCCTTGCCGCCCGAGGAGATGGGCAGGCCGGTGTCCGGGTGGATCTTGCCGACGGCGTGGAAGCGGTCCGCCTCGTCCTGGAGGGCGGGCTGGTAGCCGCGGCCCTTCTCGGTGAGGCAGTGGACGATGACCGGGCCGCCGAAGCGCTTGGCGCGCGTCAGGGCGGATTCCAGCGCCTCGATGTCATGGCCGTCGATCGGGCCGACGTACTTGAGGCCCAGGTCCTCGAACATGCCCTGCGGGGCGATGAAGTCCTTCAGGCCCTTCTTGGCGCCGTGCAGGGTCTCGTAGAGCGGCTTGCCGACGACGGGCGTGCGCTCCAGCAGGTCCTTGCCGCGGGCCAGGAAACGCTCGTAGCCGTCCGTGGTGCGCAGCGTCGCCAGGTGGTTGGCGAGGCCGCCGATGGTCGGGGCGTAGGAGCGCTCGTTGTCGTTGACGACGATGACGAGCGGGCGGTCCTTGGCGGCGGCGATGTTGTTCAGCGCCTCCCAGGCCATGCCGCCGGTCAGCGCGCCGTCACCGATGACCGCGGCGACCCGGTCGTCGCAGCCGCGTACCTCGTTGGCCTTCGCGATGCCCTCGGCCCAGCCCAGCACCGTGGAGGCGTGGCTGTTCTCGATGACGTCGTGCTCGGACTCGGCACGGGAGGGGTAGCCGGAAAGGCCGCCCTTCGCCTTGAGCTTGGAGAAGTCCTGACGGCCGGTGAGCAGCTTGTGGACGTAGGACTGATGCCCGGTGTCGAAGAGGACCTTGTCCTTCGGGGAGTCGAAGACACGGTGCAGGGCGATGGTCAGCTCGACCACGCCGAGGTTCGGGCCGAGGTGTCCGCCGGTCTTGGACACCTCATCGACGAGGAAGGTACGGATCTCCCCCGCCAGCTGCTCCAGCTGCTCCGAGCTCAGTCGGTCCAGATCGCGCGGCCCCTTGATACGGGAAAGCAACGCCCTCCCGTCGCCCGCCACCGCCCCGGCCGGACACGCTTTGCGCGGCACCTCCTGCACCCCTGCCTCCTTGCTGCTTGCTGCCTGCTGCCGTGGATCGAGCTTGCCGATCAGATGAGTCTAATGTCGCGCCCGCCGCGCCGACGCCCGGGCCTTGCGATGTATGTCACTCGGGTGAACCGGGTCCCGGCACACCGCAGGCGTACGTCACCGCACACGGACCGGCCCCCACCGGATGATGCCCGGTGGGGGCCGGCGCCGTCGTGCGAGGGGCGCGGTCAGGTACGTCCGGCCGTCTTCTGCGTCCGGCGGGAGACCGAGTCGATCACCACGGCGGCGAGCAGCACCGCGCCGGTGATCATGTACTGGATCTCACTCGCCATGCCGAGCAGGTTCAGGCCCTGCTGGATCGACTGGATGACCAGCATGCCCAGCAGCGCGGACCAGATCTTGCCCCGGCCGCCGAAGAGGCTGGTGCCACCGATGACGGCCGCCGCGATGACGTTCATCAGGGTGTTGCCGGAGCCCAGGTTCTTGGTGGCGCCACCGGAGAGGCTGGCGATG
This sequence comes from Streptomyces lydicamycinicus, assembly GCF_000829715.2. Classification (NCBI taxonomy): domain Bacteria; kingdom Bacillati; phylum Actinomycetota; class Actinomycetes; order Kitasatosporales; family Streptomycetaceae; genus Streptomyces; species Streptomyces lydicamycinicus. The sequence continues at coordinate 455,777 of NZ_BBNO01000008.1, forward strand.
AACAGTCCGCCGAAGGCCGCGAGCATGCCGGAGACCGCGAAGACGCTGATCCGGATCTTGTTGACATTGATGCCGGCGCGGCGGGCCGCCTCGGCGTTGCCGCCGACCGCGAAGATCTGCCGTCCGTAGGTGGTACGGCGCACCACGAAGTCGGCGATGACCAGGACCGCGAGGAACAGCACCAGGGCCAGCGGCAGACCGCGGGCGCCGGCCGGTTCGTTCAGGACATAGGCGACGACGAAGGCGAGCACCGCGACCACACCGGTGCGCAGCAGGATCTCGCTGAGCGGCCGGGACGGCAGCGCGGCGGCCTTGCGGCGCTTGCTGTCCAGCAGCAGCGATCCGGCGTAGGCGAGCACCGCGACCAGCGCGAGACCGTAGGCGGCGGCCTTGTCCTCGAAGTAGTAGCCGGTGAGGTTCTCCACGACACTGCCGCTCGGCGTGTTGATGGAGCCTTCCTTGCCCATCATCCAGATCTGGAGACCGCTCCAGCCGAGGAAACCGGCCAGGGTGACGACAAAGGCCGGCACCCCGATCTTGGCGAAAAAGAACCCGTGCAGGGCGCCGATCGCCACACCGGTCGCGATGGCGATCAGTACCGCGAGCCAGTCATTGACGCCGTTGGTGACGCTGAGCACGGCCCACACGGCCGCGCCGACACCCGCCACCGAGCCGACCGACAGATCGATCTCGCCGAGCAGCAGCACGAAGACGATGCCGACGGCCATGATGCCGAGGCCGGAGGTGTAGACGCCGATGTTGGCGAGGCTGTCAGCGGACAGGAAGCTGCTGTTCTTCAGCTGGAAGACGACCGCGATGACGAACAGGCCGATGATGACCGGCAGCGAACCCAGCTCACCGCCGCGCACCCGGCGCTTGAAGTCGTTGAGATAGCCGGCGAAGCCCTGTTCGCGGACGAGCAGACGGGGGTCGACGGCGGCCGCCTGGACCGCGTCCGCGGCCGGGGCCTCCGTGGCCGGGGCCTCCGTGGCCGGGGCCTCCGTGGCCGGGGCCTCCGTGGCCGGGGCCTCCGTGGTCTCCGCGTCCTCGGCCGCGGGCTCCTTGGTGAGGTCGCTCATGCGCCGACCTCCTTCTTCACCTGGTCCGTGCGCGCCTTGCGGCGGGTCACGGCGTTGTCCGAGGCGCCGGTGATGGCGGCGATGATCTCTTCGTGGGAGGTGCCCTCGACGTCGAAGACCCCGTTGTTGCGGCCCAGCCGCAGCACCGCGACCCGGTCCGCGACGGCCTGCACATCGGCCATGTTGTGGCTGATGAGGATGACGCCCAGACCGCGCTCCCGCAGCCGCTCGACGAGGTCGAGGACCTGCGCGGTCTGCTCGACACCGAGCGCGGCGGTGGGCTCGTCCAGGATGACGACCTTCGGGTCGCCGATCAGTGCCCGGGCGATGGCGACGACCTGCCGCTGACCACCGGAGAGCGCCGCGACCGGGATCCGGACGCTGGGGATCCGGATGGACAGGGTGTCCAGCAGCTCCTTGGCCCGCTTCTCCATGGCGATCTCGTCGAGGACACCGACGGTGCGGGTCTCGTTGCCGAGGAAGAGGTTGGCGACGACATCGAGGTTGTCGCAGAGCGCGAGGTCCTGGTAGACGGTGGCGACGCCGAGTTCCTGGGCGTCGTGCGGCTTGTTGATGCGGACCGTCGCGCCCTGCCATTCGATGGCGCCGTCGTCGACCGGGTGAACGCCCGAGATGGTCTTGACGAGGGTGGACTTGCCGGCGCCGTTGTCGCCGACGAGGGCGACCACCTCACCGGGGTGGATCTCCAGGGTGACGTCCGTGAGTGCCTGGACGGCGCCGAACCGCTTGGAGATTCCGCGCAACGCCAGCACAGGCGTAGCGGACACGTGAATCATCTCCTTCGCCGCCGTCACAACGGCGGGGATGGTGGTGCGTGGAGCGGGGGGGCTTGCGGGGACGGTCCGGCGTCCGCGCCCGGGACGGGCGGCGCGGGTACGGGCCGGTAGGGGTAGGGCCGGTCTCGCCGACCGGTCGGGGTGCGGGCCGGTCGAGGTGCGGACCGGTGGGGATGCGAGCCGGTCGAAGTACGGACCGGGGTACGGACCGGCCGGGGTGCGGACCGGTGGGGATACGGCCGGGCCGGGGCCGCGGGGCGGTGCCGCGCGGCCCCGTCCGATGGGGCCTGGGGTCGGGCCTGGGGCCGTGGGACCGGGACCGGGGAGCCGGCGCCGGAGGGCCCGGGGCCTTACTTGATGCCGGCCTTCTCGCAGGCCTTCTTGGCGTCGCCGGTGCAGATCTGGCTCGCCTTGTAGACCTTGTCCTTGAGGATCGTGGACGCGATGTTGTCCTTGGTCACGATCTGCGCGTCGTACAGCTTGGCCGGGATGCCCTTGACCTCACCGCTGAGGCTGTCGACCTTGGCGTCCGTCAGGGAGTCGATCTTCTCGCCCTTGAGCAGCTTGACGGCGATCTCGGCCGTGGAGTCGGCCTGCGGCTTGATCTGCTTGTAGATGGTGAACGCCTGGTCGCCCTTGAGGATCCGCTGGAGACCCGCGAGCTCGGCGTCCTGGCCGCCGACCGGGACCTCCACGCCCTTCTGCTTGAGGGCTGTGATGATGCCGCCGGCCATGCCGTCGTTGCCGGAGTAGACGCCCTGGAAGCCGTCCTTGCCGAGCGAGTCGAGGGCGGCGCTCATCTTCTTGTTGGCCTCGTCCGGCGACCAGTCCGGGATGTCCTGCTCGTATGCGATCTTCTTGACCTGCTTGTCGAGGACGCTGTGGGCGCCCTTCTTGAAGAACGGCATGTTCGGGTCGGTCGGCGAACCGTTGATCATGACGACATTGCTGTCCTTGGCCTTGTCGCCGAGCGCCTTGACCAGCGCCTGGCCCTGGAGGCGGCCGATCTTCTCGTTGTCGTAGGACACGTAGGCGGAGATGTTGCCCTCGGCCAGCCGGTCGTAGGCGACGACCTTCACGCCCTTCTTGGCGGCCTGGTTCACCCAGGACTTGGTCGCCTTGTAGTCGACGGCGTCCAGAATGATCACCTTCACGCCCTGGGTGATCAGCGCGTCGAACTGCTTCTTCTGGGTCTCGGTCTCCTGCGCCGCGTTGTTGTACTTCACCGTGCAGTCGCTGCACAGCGCCTTGATCTTCGCCTCCATGAGCGGGCGGTCGAAGGTCTCGTAACGGGTGGTCTTGTTCTCCGGCAGCAGCAGGCCGATCGTCTTGTTGTCGCCGCCGCCACCCTTGGCGCCGTCGCCGGCCTTGCCGCAGGCGGCCACGGAGAGCGCCATCGAGACGGCGGCAGTGCCTATGACGACGCGACGCGTCCAAACGTTCATTGGGGTGCCTCCCTGACGAGGCCGCGTCGTTGCGGCCGAGGTGGCTGGAAGTCAACTCGGCCGCCAGCCGACCGTCAAGAAGTAAATCCTTAACGAGATGGCAACGGTGCCATGCGTTAGCTGTGTGAACTCAGCGCGCTCACGCCAGGGCGGGAGCGTCCGCTGACTGCGCCCCGTCGAGCAGGGTCGAATCGCCCATCTCGCTCAGCACCAGCGCCAGCGCGCCGAGCACCTCCGCACGGCCGCCGAGCGTGCCGGGGACGATGCCCAACTGCCGTGCCGCGCTGGGGATCGCGTACCGCGACACCGACTCACGGATCGGCGCGAGCACCAGCTCACCGGCCTCGGCGAGATCCCCGCCGAGCACCACTCGGCTGGGATTGAGCAGATTGCACAGATTTGCCACACCACTGCCGATATGACGTCCCACGTCCGCAATGACCCGGCGGCAGCCCGGGTCCCCCTCGCGGGCCAGCTGGACCACCCGCGCCATGGTCAGATCGGGCCCGTGGCTCGGCTGGAGCAGCGGGAGGACGTACCGGGCCGCGGTGAAGGTCTCCAGGCAGCCGCGGTTGCCGCAGCGGCACACCGGGCCGGCCTCGTCCAGCGTGATGTGCCCGATCTCGCCCGCCGTGCCGCCCGGCCCGCGGTAGATCTGCCCGCTGATCACCAGCCCGGCGCCGACACCACTGGCGACCTTGATGTACGCCAGGTCGGTGGCCCCGCGGCCACCGCCCCACACCAGCTCGCCCAGCGCGCCGAGGTTGGCGTCGTTGTCGACGTGGACGGGCACCCCGAGGCGCCCCGAGAGCTCCTGGCCGGGGTTCGTGCCCGTCCAGCCCGGCAGGATCGCCGTGGAGCCGAGCGTCCCGGATTCCACGTCGATCGGCCCCGGCACGCCCAGGCCGACGCCGACGACCTTGCCGGCATCGATCCCGGTGGCCGCGATCAGCCGGTTGACCAGCTGTTCCGCCCGGTCGAAGCCCTCAGCGGCGGAGGCGTCCACATCGATCGGCTCGGCCTCCTCGGCGAGCACCTGGTGGGCGAGGTTGCCGACCGCCACCCGCAGATGGGAATGCCCGAAATCGACCCCCACGACGATGCCCGCGTCGCCGGAGAGCGAGACACTGCGCGCCCGCCGCCCGCCCGCCGAGGTCGGCGTCACCTCAACGGTCCCGCCGTCCTTCAACTCGCGAACGATGTTGGAAACGGTGGCCGCGGACAGCCCCGTGCTCCGGGCGATCTCCGCCTGCGTGAGTGAGCCCGCCATACGCACCGCGCGTACGACCCGCTCCAGATTGGCCCGGTGCAGCGAGGACTGCGACCCTGGAGTCTCCATCGACTCATCCACTCCCGTCTGGGGCCGGGGGTGCCTCCCAGCGGCAGCTGGAGAGGCACGACGACCGCCCGCCGACCGCACCCACGCCTTCGGGGGGCGGCCATCGATTCAACATGTGAACTCTAAGCAGAACGCCAGCCGGGAAGTCTCGTCAAGGCGTTGAGCCCGGCATGATCGGGAAGCAGCTGATCCGGGCACCCGTGAAGACGGCCCCGCCGCCGCGGAGCCGCCTGGGGAGGCATGCCGGAGGGCACGCCAAGGTGGCGCAAATCTTTCGCCGGAAGCCGGCGGTCCGGCGGACCGCCGGCTTCCGGTCCGCCCCCTACTTCAGTGCGCCGGCCGTCAGACCGGCCACCACCTGCCGCTGGAAGATGATGTACGCGGCGAGCACCGGCAGCATCGCGATCGTCAGCCCGGCGAACAGACCGGACCAGTCCCCCTTGTAACCCTGACTCACCGCCAGGGCCACCAGACCCTGCGTCAGCATCTTCTTGTCCGGCTCACCGACGTTGAGCACCGTCGGCAGCAGATACTGATTCCACTGGCCGAGGAAGTTGAAGATGCCGACGCTGATCAGGCCGGGCTTGGCCATCGGCAGCATCACCTGGAAGAAGGTGCGGGTGTGCGAGGCGCCGTCGATGAGCGCCGCCTCGGCCACCGAGGTGGGCAGCGTCCTGAAGAACCCGCTGAGGAAGAAGACCGTGAACGGCAGCGAGTAGGCGATATAGACCAGGATCAGACCGTGGTACGTGTCCAGCAGCGCCATGTTCTTCATGACGAAGAACAGCGGGACCAGCGCCAGGATGACCGGGAAGCCCATTCCGCCCACGAACAGGAAGTACAGAAAGCGGTTGCCGGGGAAGTCGAAGCGGGCCAGGACATACGCCGCCATCGAACCCAGCAGCATCGTGCCGATCAGCGAACCGCCCACGACGATCAGCGAGTTGAGGAAGTACTGGCCCATGTTCGCCTTGTCCCAGGCGCGCGACCAGTTCTCGAAGTGCAGGACCGACGGCAGCCCCCAGGGCGAGCCGAAGATCTCGCTGTCGTCCTTGAAGGAGCTCACCACCGCCCACAGCAGCGGCATGGTGACCAACAGGCCCCAGATCACCAGGACTCCGTGCGAGAAGACATTGAGGACCCTGCCCTCACCGCTTCCGCCGCCGGGGCCGGCGCCGTCCTTCTGCGCCCGGCCGCCGCGCGGGCCGGGCAGCCGCGCCGCGTCCGGAGCCGGTGTGTGCTCCTTCGTCACCCCCGGGAGGTCCGCGGGGTCGGTCTGCGCACTCATCAGAACTCCAGTCGCTCGCGCCGGCCCAGCCGCATGACGACGGCCGAGAAGACGAGGGTCACGATCAGCAGCGAAACGCCGATGGCGGTCGCATATCCGGCCTGACCGTCCCGGAAGGTCTTCTGGTACACGTACAGCGGAAGGACCTCGGTCGAATAGTCGGGGCCGCCCGGACCGACGCTCATGATCTGCACGAAGGCGAAGGCCGACACGTCCAGGGCGAGAATGCCCATATAGATCCAGCCGGTCTGCACGGTGTCCCACAGCAGCGGAAGCGTGATCCGGAAGAAGGTGTTGAAGCGGTTCGCGCCGTCCAGCAGCGCGGCCTCGTAGAAATCCTTCGGAATGGAGCTCATACCGGCGGAGAAGAGCACGACATAGAAGCCGACATTGGCCCACACCATCGCGGCCATCACACACCACAGCGCGATCTGCGGATCCCCCAGCCAGTCCGGCTGCACACCGTCGAGCCCGATCGCACCGAAGAAGGCGTTGAGCGCGCCGCTCTCCGGGTTGTAGGCGAACTGGAACAGCAGGGCGACGATCGGGACCGACAGCACCTGCGGGAAGAAATAGAGGATCTTATAGGTGCCCGAGCCGCGCACCCCGCCGATGACCGCCTTCTTCCGGCGGCGGCCACCGACGTTGAGCATGAAAGCGAAGAAGAGCCCGAGCGACAGCGTCACCACCGGCAGAAGCAGCAACAACGTCACGCTGTTGCCCACGGCGGCCCAGAAGACGTCGTCCTGGAAGAGCCGCACATAGTTGTCGAAGCCGACCATCTTCATGTCCGGACTCAGTCCGGTCCAGTCCGTGAAGGAGTAGTAGATGGCCTGCACGAAGGGCGAGATCACGAAGATCGCGTAAATCGCCAGCGGGAGCACCAAGAATCCCGCGATGAAACGGTACTTACCGTGTTTCATGACTACCGATCCCGTTCTCTGCCTGCGTGTGCCGCCGCCGGTACCGCATCGAACGTCGCGGTCAGCGCTTGTACTTCTTCACGCTGGAGTCGTCGCGGGTGTCGTCCGCATACTTCTGGATCTTCTTGATGGCCTCGTCGGGAGTCAGCCGGCCGGCCATCATCTCGCCCAGCGCACCGACCCCGATCCGCTCCTTCTGGAGCGCCACATACCAGTCCTGCAACCGCGGATTGACGATGTTCTGCCCGGCCTTCTCCAGCGCCACCTGCGCCGATGCCAGGCCCGGCGGGAGCTTCAGCCCCTCGGTGCCGCCGTTGAGCGAGGTGAGCGAGGAGACCTGCCGGATGAAATTCTGCGCGGACTTCTTGCTGAGCATGATGCGCAGCAGTTCCATACCGCCCTCGGCGTTACGGGCCTTCCTGGGCACGATGTACGGCTCGCCGCCCGAGGCCCAGATGGTGCCGTAGGGCATCTTGTCGGAGTCCGACAGGCTGGACGGGGCGCCGACCGCGAGATCGAACTGCGGGTTCCGCGCGATCTGCTTGGCCGACTCGTTCTCCACCCAGGAACCGTTCGGGATGAACAGCGCCTTCCCCTCGGCCCATGCCTTCTGCGACTGGAGGTGGTCCAGGCCGGGCGATCCCTTGAGGACATAGCCCTTCTTGTAGAGCTCGTAGTAGGCGTCGAATGCCGCCTTGACCGCCGGGTCCTTCCAGGCGTTCGGCTCCAGATTGTCGATCTTCCGCAGAACCTCCGCACCACCGATCTTGGCGATGAACGGATAGAGACTGAAGGGAAGGTAGTACGGGTACTTGCCCGGGTACGTCCAGCCCGCGACGCCCTTCTTCTTGGCCTTGGCGCACAGGGCCAGCATCTCGTCCCAGGTCTCCGGATACTCCGCGTCCAGCTTCTTCAGATTGCCCTTGGAGTACCAGACGCCATAGACCGTGTACGCGTAGTAAAGGATCCAGGTTTCCTTGCCGCCGAACTGTCCCATTTCGACGACACCGGGGCGCAGGGTGTCCCGCACCTTCTTGTTCGGGTCGTCGATGGACGGGGCGTCGAGGAGCGTCGAGAGGTCGGTCAGCTGGTCCTTGGCCACCAGCGTGCCGAAGTCCATCTGTTCCGCACCGGAGTTGTCGACGAGGTCCGGGGGATTTCCGCCGTTGAAGCGCGGCTGAAGCGTCGACTGGATCTTCTGGGTCGACGAGAGCTTCACCTTGCCGTCGGCCTTCGGGAAGGCCTTGAGGTACTCGCTCTGGGCGTCCTTGGCGTACTTGTCACCGAATCCGCCGTCGAAGATGACGACATCGAGGCCGGCCGACTCATTGACCGCGAGCGGATTCTTGGCCGACTTCTTGCCCTTTTCGACCTTGTTATCGCTGTCACTGCCGCCGCCGGCACACGCCGACAGCACTCCCATGGCCGGTACGGCGACGATCCCCAGGGCCGCGGCTCGCTTGACCAGATCACGACGGTTGAATGCTGAGGTGGATCCCATGCTCAAGTCCTCGCCTTCTTCAGGACTCAGGCGGTGTACCGGAGCCACCCCGGCACCGCGGGTCAGATGAAGCTGAGTTGTACGGGATGTGCACCGGGCGTGCTGGGCAAATGCGGGGCGGTCATGCGTTCCCGCCTTCCCCCCGGATCCACGGCCTTCGTCGTACGGCCGGTCGGACGCGACAGGTATAGTCCACTTCCGGCCGCAGGGGCAAGATCGAATGCAGGGTTGGACGGCAGTCTTTCCCTAGTTGAGACCTCCCCGGTATGCGGGGATTCGCCCGGCCGTCTCCCGCCGCCCGATCGGCGGCACGACCGGCGCACCGATCGCAGCGCCACCCTTGACACCAAAGTCCCCACGCACCTTACTTATCTCTGTTTATCCCTGCGCCATGTAACTGACAACGATGTCAATCTCGTTGAGAGGGCTCGCGTGCGGCTCAGACACCGGCACAGTCCACTGCGGGGGATCGCCCGCCCCGCCGCCCTCGCGGCGGCCGCTCTGCTCGTCATCACCGTGCCCGGCCCGGCCCAGGCCGCGCCACCCCAACGGCCCCGAGGAACCGCGGAGTTCCACTCCTCCTTCGAATCCGGCGAACCGCGGCCGGACTGGACCGACACCGTCGAGACCGGGCCCGACGGAAAGCCCCGGACCTCCGGCGTCACCCCGGAGACCACCCCGGCGGCACCCGGGATGAGCACCGGGACCGACACCGGCCCCCGCGACTCCCCCACCGCCAAGGCCCACGCCGGATTCACCGGAGGGCACGCACTGCGCTACGCCGGCACCCACACCGCCGCCGGCCACGGCTATGCGTACAACAAGATCTTCGACGTCAATGTGCCGGTCACCGCGGCCACTTCGCTCTCCTACAAGATCTTTCCCGAGATGGCGAAGAGCGATCCGGCCTACCCGGCGACCCACACCGCCGTCGATCTGGCCTTCACCGACGGTACGTACCTCAGCGAGCTGTCCGCCGTCGACCAGCACGGCGCGCCGCTGACGCCCCGGGGCCAGGCCGCCGCCAAGACGCTCTACGTCAATCAGTGGAACAACCGGGAAGCGCGGATCGGCGCGGTCGCCGCGGGCAAGACCGTCGACCGGATCCTGGTCGGCTATGACGCGCCGGCGGCACCACGGACCGCGCCGGCCTTCCGCGGCTGGATCGATGACCTCACCCTCGCGGCCGAGGCCCCGGACAAACCGCTCGCCCACTACTCCGACTACGCCGTCACCACCCGCGGCACGCTCTCCAGCGGCAGTTTCTCGCGCGGCAACACCTTCCCCGCCACCGCCGTCCCCAACGGCTTCAACTTCTGGACCCCGGTCACCAACGCGGGCTCCGCGGACTGGCTCTACGAGTACGCGCGGAAGAACAACGCCGACAATCTCCCCACCCTCCAGGCGTTCAGCGCCAGCCATGAGCCCAGCCCGTGGATGGGTGACCGGCAGACCTTCCAGGTCATGCCGTCCGTCGCGGCCGGCACCCCGGACGCCTCACGCACCGGCCGGGCGCTGCCGTTCCACCACGACAACGAGACCGCCAGGCCGCACTACTACGGCGTGACCTTCGACAACGGCCTCAAGACGGAGATCACCCCGACCGACCATGCCGCGCTGATGCGCTTCACCTTCCCCGGCGACCGGGCGAGCCTGATCTTCGACAACGTCAACAACAAGGGCGGGCTGAGCCTGGACACCGAACGCGGGATCGTCACCGGCTTCTCGGACGTCAAGAGCGGACTGTCCGTCGGCGCCACCCGGCTGTTCGTCCACGCCGTCTTCGACGCCCCGGTCACCGGCGGCGGCCGGCTCGCCAACGGGGGTGGCAAGGACGTCACCGGCTATCTCCGCTTCCGGCCCGGGGCGGACCGCACCGTGACGATGCGGATCGCGACCTCGCTCATCAGCGTGGAGCAGGCGAAGGCGAATCTGGCCCGGGAGATCCCCGACGACGCCACCTTCGCCGGCATCAAGGACCGGGCGCAGTCGGAGTGGGACGACCTGCTGGGCCGTATCGAGGTCGAGGGCGCGAGCCGCGATCAGCTCACCACGCTCTACTCCAACCTCTACCGGCTCTACCTCTACCCCAACTCCGGCTTTGAGCGAGTCGGTTCGCGCAGTCGCTATGCCAGCCCGTTCTCGCCGCAGGTCGGCCAGGACACCCCGACCCACACCGGTTCGAAGATCGTCGACGGTGAGGTGTACGTCAACAACGGCTTCTGGGACACCTACCGGACCACCTGGCCCGCCTATTCGCTCCTCACCCCGCGACGCGCGGGGAGAATGGTCGACGGCTTCGTCCAGCAGTACAAGGACGGCGGCTGGATCTCCCGCTGGTCCTCGCCCGGTTATGCGGACCTGATGACCGGGACGAGTTCCGATGTGGCGTTCGCCGACGCCTATGCCAAAGGGGTGGAATTCGATGCCGAGGCGGCCTATGCCGCGGCCGTCAAGAACGCCACCGTCGCCCCGCCGCACCCCGGAGTGGGCCGTAAGGGCATGACCACCGCGCCCTTCCTCGGCTATACGAGCACCGATACCCGCGAGGGTATGTCCTGGGCGCTGGAGGGCTACCTCAACGACTTCGGTATCGCCCGTATGGGCAAGGCGCTGTACGAGAAGACCAAAAAGCCGCGCTACAAGGAAGAGTCGGCCTATTTCCTGAGCCGCGCCCAGAACTACGTCAAGCTCTTCGACCGCCGGGTCGGCTTCTTCCAGGGCAAGGACGCCCGGGGCGAATGGCGGCTGCCGCCGGGCACCTTCGACCCCCGGGTCTGGGGCCACGACTACACCGAGACCAACGCCTGGACCTTCGCCTTCACCGCACCGCAGGACACCCGGGGCCTGGCCAACCTCTACGGCGGCCGCACCGCCCTGGCCGGGAAACTGGATGCGTACTTCTCCACCCCGGAGACCGCGTCCAAGGAATTCGCCGGCTCCTACGGTGATGTCATCCATGAAATGACCGAGGCCCGCGACACCCGGATGGGCATGTACGGGCACAGCAATCAGCCCTCGCATCACATCGCCTATGTCTATGACGCGGCCGGGCAGCCCTGGAAGACGCAGGAGAAGGTCCGCGAGGCGATGTCCCGGCTCTACCTCGGCAGCGAGATCGGCCAGGGGTACCCGGGCGACGAGGACAACGGCGAGATGTCCGCGTGGTACGTCTTCAGCTCGCTCGGTTTCTATCCGCTGGTGATGGGCCAGGGCGAATACGCGGTGGGCTCCCCGCTCTTCACCAAGGCCACGGTCCATCTGGAGAACGGCCGCGATCTCACCGTGAACGCCCCGCGCAACAACGCGCGCACGGTCTATGTCCAAGGCCTCCGGGTGAACGGCAAACCCTGGAATTCCACCGCCCTGCCGCACCGGCTCCTGGCCCGCGGCGGCACCCTGGACTTCACCATGGGCGACCGCCCGTCCGCCTGGGGCACCGGAGCGCACGCCGCCCCCACCTCGATCACCAAGGACGACCGCGTCCCCGCACCGCCCCAGGACGTCACCGCCCCCGGGGGCGGCCCGCTCGTCGACAACACCTCCGACACCTCGGCCGAACTGACCGACGCCCCGGTGGACCTCACCCGGCCCACCCGGGTCACGTCCTACACCCTCACTTCAGCGGACCACGCCACGGCCCCGGCCGGCTGGACACTGGAGGGTTCCCCGGACGGAAAGCGGTGGACGCGGCTGGACCACCGCGACGCCGAGTCCTTCACCTGGGACCGGCAGACGCGGGTCTTCGGCATCAGCCGGCCGGGCGGCTACCGGCACTACCGGCTGGTGCCCGACGGCGCCGGCACCCTCGCCGAGATCGAGCTGCTCGGGGCGCCATGAACCCCGTTGCCCCGTCAGCAGGTACGGCGAGCTCGGGCAGCCACCGCCTGATCCGCTGAGACCGGGCACGGACAAGCGGACGGGCCGCACCCCCTCGACCGAGGGAGTGCGGCCCGTCCTGCTGCCGCGGAAGGCTTACTTGCGGCTGCGTTTACTTCCGGATGAGCGAGCGCAGCACGTACTGCATGATGCCGCCGTTGCGGTAGTAGTCCGCCTCGCCGGGGGTGTCGATGCGGACGACCGCGTCGAACTCGACACCGCTGTCCGTGGTGACCTTGACGGTGCGCGGCGTGGTGCCGTCGTTCAGCTCGGTCACGCCGGTGACCGCGAAGGTCTCCTCGCCGGTCAGGCCGAGGGACTCGGCGGTCTGGCCCTCGGGGAACTGGAGCGGCAGGACGCCCATGCCGATGAGGTTCGAGCGGTGGATGCGCTCGTAGGACTCGGCGACGACGGCCTTGACGCCGAGCAGCGCGGTGCCCTTGGCCGCCCAGTCGCGGGACGAGCCGGAGCCGTACTCCTTGCCGGCCAGGATGACCAGCGGGGTGCCGGCGGCCTGGTAGTTCTGCGAGGCGTCGTAGATGAACGACACCGGGCCGCCGTCCTGCGTGAAGTCGCGGGTGTAGCCGCCCTCGGTGCCCGGCGCGATCTGGTTGCGCAGGCGGATGTTGGCGAACGTGCCGCGGATCATGACCTCGTGGTTACCACGGCGCGAGCCGTAGGAGTTGAAGTCACGACGCTCGACGCCGTGCTCGGTGAGGTACTGGCCGGCCGGGGTGTCGGCCTTGATCGCACCGGCCGGGGAGATGTGGTCGGTGGTGACCGAGTCGCCCAGCTTCGCCAGCACCCGGGCGCCGGAGATGTCGGAGACCGGGGTGGTCTCCATCGTCATGCCCTCGAAATACGGGGGCTTGCGCACGTAGGTGGACTGCGGGTCCCACTCGAAGGTGTTGCCGGTCGGGATCGACAGCGCCTGCCACTGGGCGTCACCCGCGAAGACGTCCTGGTAGGACTTGTTGAACATATCCTCGCCGATGGCGTTGGCCACCACATCGTTGACCTCGGCCTCGGTCGGCCAGATGTCCTTGAGGTGGACCGGGTTGCCCTCGGTGTCGGTGCCGAGCGCGTCCTTGGTGATGTCCACCTTCATCGAACCGGCGAGGGCGTACGCGACGACCAGCGGCGGGGATGCCAGGTAGTTCATCTTGACGTCGGGGTTGATCCGGCCCTCGAAGTTGCGGTTGCCGGAGAGCACCGAGGTCACGGCCAGGTCGTGCTCGTTGACGGCCTTGGAGACCTCCTCCGGCAGCGGGCCGGAGTTGCCGATGCAGGTGGTGCAGCCGTAGCCGACGAGGTTGAAGCCGACCTTGTCGAGGTACGGGGTGAGCCCGGCCTTGTCGAAGTAGTCGGTGACGACCTTCGAGCCCGGCGCCAGGGTGGTCTTGACCCACGGCTTGCGGGTCAGGCCCTTCTCCACGGCCTTCTTCGCGACGAGCGCGGCGGCGACCATGACGTACGGGTTCGAGGTGTTGGTGCAGGAGGTGATGGCCGCGACCGTCACCGCACCGTGGTCGATCTCGTAGGTCGAGCCGTCGGGGGCGGTGACCGTGGTCGGGCGGGTCGGCACACCGTTGGCGGCAGCCGGGGAGTCGGAGGCCGGGAAGGACTCCTCGCCGGCCTCGTCGGCGTCGGAGACGTAGTTGAGGACATCGCGCTCGAACTGCGTGGCGGCCTCGGCGAGGACGATGCGGTCCTGCGGACGCTTCGGACCGGCGATCGACGGGACGACCGTCGACAGGTCCAGCTCCAGCTTCTCGGAGAAGTCGGGCTCGGCGGCCGGGTCGAGCCAGAGTCCCTGCTCCTTGGCGTACGCCTCGACGAGCGCGAGCTGCTGGGCGTCGCGGCCGGTCAGCTTCAGGTACTTGAGGGTCTCGTCGTCGATCGGGAAGATCGCGGCGGTGGAGCCGAACTCCGGCGACATGTTGCCGATGGTGGCGCGGTTGGCCAGCGAGGTGGCGGCGACACCCTCACCGTAGAACTCGACGAACTTGCCGACGACGCCGTGCTTGCGCAGCATCTCGGTGATGGTCAGCACCAGGTCGGTGGCGGTGGTGCCGGGCTTCAGCTCGCCGGTCAGCTTGAAGCCGACGACGCGCGGGATGAGCATGGAGACCGGCTGGCCGAGCATCGCGGCCTCGGCCTCGATGCCGCCGACGCCCCAGCCCAGCACACCGAGGCCGTTGACCATGGTGGTGTGCGAGTCGGTGCCGACGAGGGTGTCGGGGTAGGCCTGGCCGTTGCGGACCATGACCGTACGGGCCAGGTGCTCGATGTTCACCTGGTGGACGATGCCGGTGCCCGGCGGGACGACCTTGAACTCGTCGAAGGCGGTCTGGCCCCAGCGCAGGAACTGGTAGCGCTCCTTGTTGCGGCCGTACTCCAGCTCCACGTTCTGGCCGAAGGCGTCCTTCGTGCCGAACTTGTCGGCGATGACGGAGTGGTCGATGACCAGCTCGGCCGGCGCCAGCGGGTTGATCTTCGCCGGGTCACCGCCGAGCTCCTTGACGGCCTCACGCATCGTGGCGAGGTCGACCACACAGGGCACGCCGGTGAAGTCCTGCATGATCACGCGGGCCGGCGTGAACTGGATCTCCTGGCTGGGCTGAGCCTGGGAGTCCCAGCCGCCGAGCGCCCGGATGTGGTCGGCGGTGATGTTCGCGCCGTCCTCGGTGCGGAGCAGGTTCTCCAGCAGCACCTTCAGGCTGTAGGGAAGACGCGCGGCGCCTTCGACCTTGTCCAGCCGGAAGATCTCGTACGACTCGTCGCCCACGCGCAGCGTGCTGCGGGCGTCGAAGCTGTTCGCCGACACGACAGTCTCCTTCATGCATGAATTCGCGCGTACCACCGCAATGCTGCCGTCACCGTCCTTGCCCCATCCGATAAGGTGAGCCTAAGTTAGGTATGCCTTACTGGCGCGGCAGCGGTACGCCTCTCGGCAGATATCTCGATGTCGAGATAACTCTAATACATCGCCGCGTCCTGGTCATGCCCCGACCGGGGTGCGCTGTGCCCTCAGCGTGCGATCGTGGTCACTGATGGCCGGTGACCACCGGGTTCGTGCCACCGCGGGTGGAGTGACCGGAAATGGCTGGGCCAGGGGATGCCCACCGGCAGTGGACGGGACCGCCGTCGTCGCGCTCCGTGCCGCGGCGCGAGCGGAAAGCCGCAGGTCAGGCCCCCATGTCACATCCTGCCGGGCCGGTCCGTCGTATGTGTGCAAGCACCGACCGGCAAAAGGAGAGCATCATGAATGCCCGTTTGGACGCCTTCAGCAGCCCGACCATCGGCAAGGTCTTCAAGCACATCGTCGCGGCAGGCAAGGTCCTTGAGGACTCGACGCTGCCGCTCGCGACGCAGGAGCTGGTGCGGCTCCGCGCCAGCCAGATCAACGGCTGCGGTTTCTGCACCGATATGCACACCAAGGACGCCGCGGCCGCCGGTGAGACCTCGGTGCGGCTCAACCTGGTCGCGGCCTGGCGGGAGGCCACGGTCTTCACCGAGGCCGAGCGGGCCGCCCTGGAGCTGGCCGAGCAGGGCACCCGCCTCGCGGACGCGGCCGGCGGGGTCACGGACGAGGCCTGGGAGAACGCCGCCAAGCACTACGACGAGGAGCAGCTCGCCGCCCTGGTGTGCGCGATCGCCCTCATCAACGCCTTCAACCGGGCGAACGTCATGATCCAGCAGCCGGCCGGCGACTACCAGCCCGGGCAGTTCGGGTAACGGCGATGACCGGCCCGGCCGGCTCGGTCAAAGGGGCGACGGTCGGCTGGGCCCGCGGGTCCCCCAAGGCAGGCTTCGCTGCTTCACAGGGGCCCGAGGACCGGATCGACGCCGGTCAGGGCACGGCTGGCGGTCCACAGACGCGCCGCGGTACCGGCATCGGCCAGGTGGTCCCAGAGAGGTTCGGTCACGGGCCTGCCGCGCAGTCCGAACATCCGGGGGCCCCACAGCTGCCCGCCGCGCACGTCCGGGTCGAGCACGGCCCGCACGGCGGGCCACGCGCCGGATTCCTTGCCCTGGACGACCAGGCCGAGCGGCAGCCCGCGCAGCCGCTCGGCCGTCGTCCGGACCCGGACCGGCGGGCGGGAAGGGGTGAGCGAGTCGAGCGCGCCGCCGGGATGGACGACCACGCTCAGCGTCGTGCGGCCCGCGGCGCGCAGCCGGCGGTCGAGTTCGACGCCGAAGAGCATCTGTGCCAGCTTCGAGCGCCCATAGGTGCGCTTGGGCCGGTAGTCGTGGGCGCTCTGGAGGTCGTCGAGATCCAGGCGTTCGGACTTGGCCGCGAAGCTGCCGGTGATGACGATCCGGCTCTCCGGTGTGGCCGCGAGCAGGGGCGCCAGCCACCCGGTCAGGGCGAAGTGCCCCAGGTGGTTGGTCGCGAACATCAGCTCGTGACCGTCCCTGGTTTCCCGGCGCGGCGGATGGTCGAGCGCCACACCGGCGTTGTGAACGACCGCGTCGAGACGGTCCAGGCGGAGCGCGGCCACCGACGCCTTGAGCAAGGCCGGGTCGGCCAGGTCCAGCCGCAGGTGCCGCACCTCGGCACCGGGCACACGGGCACGGATCGACGCGGTCGCGGCTTCGGCCTTCGCCGGATCGCGGCTGCCGAGCACGACCGTGGCCCCGGTGCCGGCGAGCTGCTCGGCGACGAAGTACCCGATGCCCGCGTTGCCGCCGGTGACCAGGAAGCTCTTGCCCTCGGCGGACGGGAGCGTGTGCACGTCCCACCCCTGGGCCTTGTCTGCGAAGGGCATCGCGGGTTCCTCACTCTCGGACCGATCTGGTGGCGGTGACAGGAACCGCACCTTCCTCACCGGTGCCGTCCATCCCTGCCCCAGGGTCCCCATGGCCACCGACACCCCACCGACACCCCGCTGTCCGCTGCCGACAGCCGGCCGACACGACACGCGGCGCGCCGAGGCCGCGCCCGGGGCGGAGCCGCACACCTCCGCGGGCCTCCTCGTGTCACATTCGGCCGGTGACCTCCGTCAGTACGGTGACGGAGCTCGACGGGGAGGAATGAGACCCATGAACGACCACGAGTGGCTGGCCGAACGCTTCGAGGAGGAGCGCAGCCGGCTGCGGGCCGTGGCCTACCGCATGCTCGGCTCACTGAGCGAGGCGGACGACGCCGTCCAGGAGGCCTGGCTGCGGCTGAGCCGGACCGGCGGGGACGACGTGCAGAACCTCGGCGGCTGGCTGACCACGGTCGTCGGGCGGGTGTGCCTGGACCAGCTGCGGATGCGCAAGGCGCGGCGGGAGGACTCCCTGGAGGTGCATGTCCCCGAGCCCGTCGTGAGCCGTCCGGACACCGTCGACCCGGAGCAGGAGGCGCTGCTGGCCGACTCGGTCGGACTGGCGCTGCTCGTCGTCCTGGAAACCCTCAGCCCCGCCGAGCGGCTGGCGTTCGTGCTGCACGACATGTTCGCGGTGCCCTTCGACGAGGTCGCCCCGCTCGTCGACCGCACCCCCGCCGCCGCGCGGCAGCTCGCCAGCCGCGCCCGCCGCCGGGTCCAGGGCGCCACCCCGGCGCCCGACACCGATCTCGCACGCCAGCGGGAGGTGGTCGATGCCTTCCTCGCCGCCTCGCGCGGCGGTGACTTCGACGGGCTGCTCGCGGTCCTCGACCCGGATGTGGTACTGCGCGCCGACGCCGGCGGTGCGCCCGACGGACTGTCGAAGCTGGTCCGCGGAGCGCGCGCGGTCGTCGAGCAGGCGCTCACCTTCTCCCGGTTCGCCCCGTTCGCGCGCCCGGCGCTGGTCAACGGCGCCCCGGGCCTCGTCACGGCGCAAGGCGGGCAGCCGCTGGCCGTCATGGGCTTCACCCTCGCCCACGGGAAGATCGTCGAGATCAATATCCTCGCCGACCTCGCACGGCTGAGCCGGCTGGACCTGTCGATCCTCGACGACTGACGGAACGGGCCGGGGCGGAGGGCGCGACCGGGTCAGCAGCCGGGGACCGGACCGCCCTTCGCCAGCGCGCGCAGGGCCTGCACCGCGCCCTTGAGGGTGCTGACGGGCACCAGCCGCAGCCCCTTCGGAGCGGGCTGCACCTGTGCGCACTCCGCCTTCGGCACGAGGAAGACGCTCGCCCCGTCGCGGCGGGCCGCCTGCGTCTTGAGCGGCGCTCCACCGACCGCGCCCACCGTTCCGTCGGCATCGATCGTGCCCGTACCGGCGATGGTGCGGCCACCGGTGAGCTCACCGCCGCTGCCGTCGCCGGCCAGCTTGTCGACGATGCCGAGCGAGAACATCAGCCCGGCGCTGGGCCCGCCCACATCGTCGAGCCGCAGCCGCACCTTCACCCGCTCCGGGTCCCGGTGCAGAAAACGGAGCGCGGCCGTGGTCGCGGCCCGCTGCGAGGACTTCATGTCCGCGACGTTGTGCTGCGCGACCTCCTCCTCGGACCCGCCGGAGGGAAAGACCGCAGCCAGCGGCAGCACCGCCCGGTCCGTACGGAACCACCCCTCGATCACCTCCCCCACGCGGATCTCGGCCGTGGGCGCGGTCGCCTGGATCGCCACCATGCGCAACTGCCCGGAGGTCTTGCGCACGGTGGCACCGCTCGTCGAGATGACCTCCCCGCCACCGTGGGTACCCAGCACATCCGTGGTCTGGCCCGGCCGCGCCACGGAGTACGGCAGCGGCGCGAACCCCGCGACGGCCAGCAGCGCGACGACCGGCGCGGCGGCGAGCGCGAGGGCACGGGGGCGCGAGAGCGTGCGGCGGCGGGCCGGGGTTCCGGTGCGGGAGGGTGTGGGGGTCACAGCGCAAATTTAGGGCAGGGGGATGGTCCGGGTTCAGGGGGGTGGTGGGGTGGGTTGGGGGCGTACTCGGCTGCCGTACTTCCTCCGTACGAGGGCGAGTTCACGCAGAGGTTGCGCAACGGACCGCCTTGCGCGGGATATTGGCGCGGCGAACGCGTACGCGTGCCCCGTTGGGTTGGAGGAACGGGCCTCCAGCGCCGATCAGCCCCCTGAGGCCGGGGAGTTGAGGCCGTACGTCGCCAGCGTGCGGTCAAGGGCCGGGCCGAGGAACGCCCGGGTCAGGTCGGCGCGGCGGGTGAGCCAGTCGGACGGGTAAGCGGAGCCGGGCGGCGGGGGCGGTGCCGCGGGCCCGTAGCGGCGGTTCCTGATGTCAGCGATGACCTCGTCCGGGGCACCGAGTTCACCGAGGACGTCCAGCGCCTCGCCCTTGCTGATGAGCGTGCCGTCGCGGAGGGTCACCGTGGCGCGGGCCAGGACCAGCAGGCCGAGGTCGACCCAGATGTCCTGGAGCCACAGTTCCGGGTTCTCCAGGGTGGGCCGCCAGTAGTCCCGCAGATCGGTGCGGATGTAGGCGGCGAGCTGTGCGTCGGTCACCGGCGGGAGGAGGGCGGCGGGGGTGTCACCGTGAAGGACGCGTCCGAACGTATGGAGTTCGCGGCGGGTGACCGGGGTGACCGTGCGGCGCTTGAGTTCCCGGTGGGCCCAGGTCAGGTGGAGACGGTCGGGGTCGGCCGTCTCGTCGGCGGCCAGGTAGCTGCAGTGCAGCTTCGCGGCGAGGGGGTCGGTCCGGTCCAGGGTCTCGTGGAGCTCGGCCAGTTGCCGTTCCTCGGCCGGCGTACACGGACGGTCGACGATCGCGATCAGATCGAGGTCACTGCGGCCCTGCTGGTAGTCGCCACCGGCGAGGGAGCCGTGGGCCCAGAGCGCCCGGAGAAGCGGGAGCCGCGGACGGAGGCCGGCCAGAAAGCGGTCCAGGAGGTCGGCCGTTGCCCGGTCCGTGGAGGGCGGGGCGGGGGTGCCGCGGTCGGGCGTGACGGTAACGCGGTCAGGGGTGGTGCGTTCGCCGGCGGCCCGTTCACCGCTGGTTTCGGCCACCGCCCCGGGCGGACCGGACTCGGGAGGCGGAGCGGGCGCAGCTCTGGACGTCATCACAGCAGTCTGGCCCCCATGGGGAGGCGGCGACAGAGGGCGCCCCACCCACCGCACGTTCTCGGCCGCTGCGCGGGATTGCCGCACGCGGACGGACCTCCGGCTCCTACGCTGACGCCGTGACGGCCACTCCGGAACCCGCGCTCCCGTGCTCGTCCCCGCCCGCCGCCACCGACCCGCCACCTGCCGATCCGCCGCCTGCCGGCCCACCCCTCTGGCGGGACCGGCGGTTCATGCTGCTGGCCGCCGCCCGCACCATCTCGGTCCTCGGGAACGGCTTCGCCCGGGTGGCGCTCTCCTTCGCGGTGCTGGCACTACCGGGGGCGGGACCCGGTCAACTCTCGCTGGTGCTGGCCTGTCAGGCGTTGCCACAGCTGGTGTTCATCCTGGCCGGCGGGGTGATCGCGGACCGGATGTCGCGCTCCCGGCTGATGATCGTCACCGATCTCGTCGGCGCCGCCGCGTACGCCGGACTCGCCACCATGGTGCTGACCGGGCACGCTCCCCCGTTGGCGCTCTGCGCCCTGGCGGCGCTGGCGGGTACGGCCACCGCGCTGTTCTCCCCCGCGATGGACGGCGTCATTCCGCTACTCGTCCCCGCCACGCGGCTACAGCGGGCGAACGGGCTGCTGCGGGTCGGTATGAACAGCTCGATGCTGCTGGGGCTCGCGCTGTCCGGTGTGGCCGTCGCCGTCGTCGGCGCCGGCTGGGCCCTGGCGCTCAATGCCGCGTCGTTCGTGGTGAGCGCGCTGCTGATCCGAGGCCTCCGGCTGCCGGCACGGGCTCGTACGGGGTCATCGGGGTGGGCCGATCTGCGGGACGGGTGGCGGGAGTTCGCCGGGCGGCAGTGGCTGTGGGTGGTCGTCGCGCAGTACTCGGTCGTGGTCGCCGCGCTCAACGCCCATGCCGGAGTGCTGGGGCCGCTGATGGCCGAGAACGGGCTGGGCGGGGCACGGTCCTGGTCGCTGATCGTCGCCGCGCAGGCACTGGGCACCATCACCGGCGCCGGGCTGGCCGCCCGCCTCCGGGTGCGCCGGCCGGTGCTGACCGCCGTATTGGCCACCTTCCCGCTGGCCCTCCCGATCGCCCTGCTCGCGCTGCGGGCGCCGGTGCCGTGGATCGCGCTCGCCATGTTCGCCTCGGGTATCGCCGCCGACATCTTCGGTGTGCTGTGGGCGACCACCATCCAGCGGGAAGTCCCGGAGGCGGCGCTGTCCCGCGTCAGCTCGTACGACTGGTTCGGCTCCCTGGCCTTCGCACCGCTCGGCCTGCTGATCGCCGGACCGGTCGCGGCACGGATCGGCGTCGGCCCGGCCCTGGCCGGCTGCGCCGCACTGATCGTCCTCGCCTCGGCCGCGGCCCTGCTCTCCCCCCAGGTACGCGGCATCCGCGCACCGGAGCCTTCGCCGACGGATGAGGATCGGAGCGAGCACGAGGCGAGCGGGCAGCCTCACTGAGGTCGCGGGCGCCCGAAGGGGGCGCGGGGAACTGCGCGACCGGCCACGACGCGGCCGCAGACGCGACAACGGCCCCTCGCCGAGGACTTGGCGCAGCAGCCCTCAGCCGTTACACCGGCCCCACCCCCTCACCGCCCCGCGAGCCCCGTCCGCACCACCGTCACGATCTCCTCGTCGGAGAGCCCCAGCCGGCGGGCCTCCGCGATCAGCCGCTCGGCGGTTTCCCCGAGGCGGGCGCGGGCGGGCGCGGCGGCGCCGATGACCACCGCACCGCGCCCGCGGCGGAGTTCGATCAGCCCCTCCTCCTTGAGGCGTTGATAGCCGCGCAGCACGGTGTGGACGTTCACGCCGAGGGACGCGGCGAGTTCGCGGGCAGCCGGCAGCCGCTCCCCGGTGGGTACCGTCCCGTCGGCGATGGCACCGCGGACCGAGGCCGCGATCTGGTCGCCGAGCGGGACGGACGACCCGGGGTCGACCTGGAAGAGCACCTCAGCCTCCTTGCCGCGAATGGGCGCGGTCGGTGTACGTATTGAGCAGTGCGGCGGCGGTCGCGGCATCGTCGACCGTCACCACGAACTCCCTGCCGTTGGCCAGCCGTACCACAATGCCCTCCCCCGAGCGCAGCACGAAGCCG
The DNA here is from genome assembly GCF_000829715.2 of Streptomyces lydicamycinicus. Classification (NCBI taxonomy): domain Bacteria; kingdom Bacillati; phylum Actinomycetota; class Actinomycetes; order Kitasatosporales; family Streptomycetaceae; genus Streptomyces; species Streptomyces lydicamycinicus. The sequence goes on from NZ_BBNO01000008.1 coordinate 478,053, forward strand.
CTGCGGTTGGCCCGGATGCGGTAGCCCCAGCCGCCGAACTCGGCGAAGCAGGCGACGTGTCGGCTGCCGGCCTCCTCGATGCGGTCCAGGGGTATGCGCCGGAAACGGCAACGCGAGGACAGCAGCGCCGGCGCGAGGGTCAGCCCGCGCCGGTCCACGGTCACCCGTACCGAGGCCAGCGGCAGGGACACGGCAGCGCCGAACAGCAGGCCCGCGCTCGCGATCCAGTCGGCGAAGAGGCCGATGAGGAGCCCGCCGGCGAGCAGCAGACCGCCCAGTACGGCCAGCGGCGGCGAGGCGATGGTGCGCGACCAGCCGGCCGTCGCGGTGGCGGGAAGGCCGAGCCGGGACACCGCACCGCGCGGCTGCCCGGGCGCCACGGGCGCCGCGCCGGCGAGCAGCCGCCCCAGCGCCCCGGCGCACAGCGCCACCGCGAGGCCGAGGAACAGCTCCCACGGCGGCACCCGGACGGCAGATGCATCGGCCGCGTCGACGTTGCTGAGCAGCGTCACGCAGTCGGTGTAACCGGTTAAGGCAACGGTGGCGTAGCCGCCGGCAATCACCCACGGCACCTCGGGGGCAGCCGGCCGCACCTGGACGAGGAAGCCGACCACGGCGCCGAGAAGGAGGAACAGGGCGAGGCATCCGGTCAGAAAGCCCTGGACGGAGCTGAAGCCGTCGGCCTGGCCGCCGAACCGGAAATGGGTGGCGAGCGGATCGGGCAGCCGGCCGGACACCGCCGTATAGATGCCGGCGAACGCCACGATCACGGCAACGAAGGGACCGGCGGCAATCACGGTCCGCGGCCGCCTGGTCGGAGACGGGACAGAACGCAGCACACTCTTCATGACTCCCCTTGCGACTCCGTGACTCGGACTCACCGTCAATTGTTCGCATAGTAGTAGAACTATGCGACACGCCACAATGAAGCATCCATCTCATATCTGAGATACGGTCCCCCCATGGCAGACGACTACCTCGTACGCATCGGCAGGCTCATCCGTGACGCCCGACAGCACCGTGGCTGGACACAGACGCAGCTTGCGGAGGCTCTGGGCACCAGCCAGAGTGCCGTCAACCGCATCGAACGCGGGAATCAGAACATCAGCCTTGAGATGATCGCCCGTATCGGCGAGGCTCTCGACAGTGAAATCGTCTCGCTCGGCTACGCCGGGCCGATGCATCTGCGGGTGGTCGGCGGACGCCGACTCTCCGGCAGCATCGATGTGAAGACGAGCAAGAACGCCTGTGTGGCGCTGCTCTGCGCCACGCTGCTCAACGCGGGCCGCACAACTCTGCGCCGGGTGGCCCGTATTGAAGAGGTCTATCGCATCCTCGAAGTACTGGGCAGCATCGGCGTACGGACCCGGTGGATCAACGACGGCAACGATCTGGAGGTCATCCCGCCCGCGGAACTCGACCTCGACTCGATGGACACCGAGGCCGCCCGCCGCACCCGCAGCGTCATCATGTTCCTCGGCCCGCTGCTGCACCGGATGGACCACTTCAAGCTGCCGTACGCGGGCGGTTGCGATCTCGGCACCCGGACCGTGACCCCGCACATGACCGCGCTGCGCCACTTCGGCCTGGAAATCACCGCGACCGACGGCACCTACATCGCCGAGGTGGACCGCACCGTCGCCCCCAAGCGCGCGATCGTGCTGACCGAACGCGGCGACACCGTCACCGAGAACGCGCTGCTGGCCGCCGCCCGCCACGACGGCGTCACGGTCATCCGCAATGCCTCCTCCAACTACATGGTCCAGGACCTGTGTTTCTTCCTGGAGGAGCTGGGCGTCCGGGTCGACGGCATCGGCACCACCACCCTCACCGTCCACGGGGCCGCGCACATCGAACGCGATGTGGACTTCGCCCCGTCCGAGGACCCGGTCGAGGCAATGAGCCTGCTGGCGGCGGCAGTTGTCACCGAGTCCGAGCTGACCATCCGCCGGGTCCCGGTCGAGTTCCTGGAGATCGAACTGGCCGTCCTGGAAGAGATGGGACTGGACCACGAACGCAGCCCGGAGTACGCCGCCGACAACGGCCGCACCCGGCTCATCGACCTGACGGTCCGCCCCTCCAAGCTCCAGGCGCCCATCGACAAGATCCACCCGATGCCCTTCCCCGGGCTCAACATCGACAACGTCCCCTTCTTCGCGGCCATCGCGGCCAGCGCCCAGGGCCAGACCCTCATCCACGACTGGGTCTACGACAACCGCGCCATCTACCTGACCGACCTCAACCGCCTCGGCGCCCAGGTCAAACTCCTCGACCCGCACCGCGTCCTGGTGGACGGCCCCACCCGCTGGCGCTCCGCAGAAATGATGTGCCCCCCGGCCCTGCGCCCCGCCGTCGTCGTCCTCCTGGCCATGATGGCCGCCGAGGGCACCTCCGTACTCCGCAACGTCTATGTCATCAACCGCGGTTACGAGGACCTGGCGGAACGCCTCAACTCGATCGGGGCGCAGATCGAGATCTTCCGGGACATCTGACCGGCTGCCCCGCCGCCCCCTTCCTGACCTGCAACGGCCTGGGCCGGGAAGGGGTGTGGCGGCACCCGTGGGACTCCGCCGGCGAGGTGCCCGCACACACTGCGGCACGACGTCCAGGGGCGGGCGGCCAACTCCGTTGTCAGTGCCTGCTGTCAGGCTGAGTATCGCCTCACACCGTCGTCTGGAGGACAGCATGAGTGTCGATCTCGGTCCGCTGGTCATCGCTCGCCGCAGCGGCGGTGAGCCGATTCGGGCCCAGGGTGAAACGGTGGGCAGGCTGGGTGACTTCTGGAGCTGGGCGTGCTCAGACCTGGCCAACAACACCATGCGGGGTGTTCTGGCGGAGTACCTCGTGGCCACGGCGTTGGGCGCCGCCACGGGTACTCGCACCGAATGGGACACCGTTGACATCCGTACGCCCGAGAAGTGGCGCGTCGAGGTCAAGTCGGCGGCTTATCTGCAGTCGTGGGCGCAGTCCCAGCCGTCGGACATCTCGTTCTCCATCGCGCCGGCCTCCGGCTGGGACGCACAGACCGGCACCGCCTCGGCCGAAGTACTGCGCCGCTCCGACGTGTACGTCTTCTGCCTGCTGGCCCACCAGGACAAGCAGACGCTCGATCCCCTCGACCTCGACCAGTGGACCTTCTACGTGCTGCCCACCCGGGTCCTGGACGAACGGTGCGCGGTCCAGAAGACCATCAGGCTGTCCAGCCTCAAGCGCCTCGGCCCGCTGGAGACCGACTTCACGGGCCTGCCGAAAGTAGTGGCCACCTGCGCCGAAGGCACGCGACAGCCCGACCCCCACCTCAAACCCTCCCCTCCGGCGTGAGTACCACGAACTCCGCGCCCGCGGGGTCCGTGCAGACCGCGAGGCGGCCGACGCCCTCGGCGGTTTCGGGGCCCATGGAGAGGGTGCCGCCGTTGCCGGTTGCCAGGCCGACGGTGGCGTCGCAGTCCTGGCAGCCGAAGACCGGGTGCCAGTACGGCTTTCCGCCGGGGCCGAGCAGGTCCGCGGGGACGCCCATGAGGCCGCCGTGCATCCGTTCCTCGCTGCAACCGGCGGGGGTGAGCAGGGTGTAGGTGCCACCGCCGCCGGGGAGCGGCATGTCCTGGGTGCTCCAGCCGAAGACGGACTTGTAGAAGGTCTGCGCGGCGGCGGGATCGGTGGTGTAGAGCTCGGTCCAGACCAGCGTGCCCGGTCCGTCCGCGGCCTCGACTCCCGGGTACCTGGCCGGTTCCCAGACGGCGAACTCCGCTCCCTGCGGGTCCGTGAGCTGGGCGAACCGCCCGTCGTCCGTACCGACGCCGGCCGGCGCCACACGGACCGAGCCGCCCGCCCGCTCCACCGCTTTGACCGAGGCGTCCGCGTCGGAGGTGTGGAAGTAGAGCGTCCAGGCGGAACGGGCGCCGTCCTCGGTGAGCGGGCCGACCGCGCCGACGGCCTTGCCGGCCAGCCGGAAGAGGGTGTATCCGCCCGCGCCCTGGCCGCCGTGCGGTTCGGCCTGCCAGCCGAACACGGCCCGGTAGAAGGCCGTTGCGGCCTCGACATCCGGGGCACCGAGGTCGAGCCAGCACGGGGAGCCGGGAACGAAGTCAGTAGTGATCATGGCGATTCCCTTCGCGGATCCTCTCTGCTGTCAGCCTGACATCCGGCCCCGGCCCTCGCCCGTCGGCCGGAATTCGGCGTCCGCGCCCGCTCTTGCTAGCCTGACGCGCGCTCGTCAAGAACGCTCGGCGAGCGCATCACCAATCGAACGCGCGTATAGGTACGCGCTCAGAGCGGCCGCCCAAGGGGGCGGCCGTTTGCACGGGGGAGAAATAGCTATGCAGTTTCGCCATGTCCGCGCTGTTGCCGCATGTGCACTGGTGGTCGTCGCGCTGACCGGTGCCCGGCATTCGCACGGCGGGGGCTGCGGCAGCAGCCACAGCTCCAGTTCCAGCTCCGGTTCCAGCGGCGGCTACAGCAGCAGCGACGGCGGTTACAGCAGCTCCGGGAGCACCACCAGCAGCGGCACCACCACGGGCGGTTCGCCGACCGCCGGCTCCACCACGCCGCCCGAGTCGGACATCCGGATCAGCGACTGCCAGGTCGACAGCGCGGCCGGGACGCTGAGCGCCAAGCTGAGCGTGACCAACGGCAACTCGCAGGGCACGGCGTCCTACAACGGCACCGTGCAGTTCACCGACGAGACCGGCGCCACCTTCGGCTCGGCGCAGATCTCCGTCAGCGGGGTGGCCGCCGGCCAGACCCGGCCCGCCTCGGTCTCCGGCACCTTCCTGAAGGGCCCCGACGGCCAGGGGCCGGGCTCGGGCAAGTGCAAGCTGGGCCAGGTCTGGAAGGTGAACAGCTGAGGCGCCCAACGGGCTGAGGCGGTCGCGGACTTCAGGGCCGCGACCGGTACAGCTCCTTGGCGATGATCGAGCGCTGCACCTCCGTGGCGCCCTCGTAGATGCGCGGCGCCCGGACCTCGCGGTAGAGGTGCTCCAGCAGATGACCGCGGCGCAGCGCGCGGGCGCCGTGGATCTGCACGGCGGCATCGACGACGTACTGCGCGGTCTCGGTCGCCAGCAGCTTGGCCATGGCCGAGCGGCGGGCGAGGTCCGGGGCCCCGGTGTCGTACGCGGAGGCCGCCGCGTAGACCAGGAGGCGGGCGGACTCGACCCGGGTGGCCATCTCGGCGAGCTGGTGGCCGACGGACTGGAGGTCCTTGAGGGGACCGCCGAACGCGGTGCGCGCGCCCGCATGCGTCAGCGCCGCCTCCAGCGCGGCCTGCGCCATGCCGACCGCGAAGGCGCCGACGCTCGGCCGGAAGAGATTCAGCGTGGCCATCGCGACGGCGAATCCGCCGTCCACCTCGCCCAGCACGTCCTCCCTGGTCACCGGCGTGCCGTCGAAGACCAGCGTGCCGATCGGATGCGGGCTGAGCATGTCCAGGTGCTCGCCGGTCAGGCCGGGGCGGTCGGCGGGGACGAGGAAGGCGGTGATCCCGCGCGCCCCCGCCGCGCCGCCCGTCCGGGCGAAGACGGTGGCGAAGTCGGCCTCGGGGGCGTTGGAGATCCAGCACTTCTCGCCGGTGAGCCGCCAGCCGTCCGGGCCGTCCGGCTCGGCGGCCAGGGACAGCGCGGCGGCGTCCGACCCCGCACCCGGCTCGCTCAGCGCGAAGGACGCGACCGCCCGGCCGGCGGCCACCTCCGGCAGCCAGCGGGCCCGCTGGGCGGCGGTCCCGGACTGCACCACCGGGTAGGCCCCCAGGCCCTGGAGCGCCAGCGCGGTCTCCGCCTCCGAGCACTCCTGGGCGAGGGATTCCCGCAGCAGACAGAGGTCCAGGGCGCGCAACGCGCCGTCGGCGGGGAACAGACGGCGCAGCAGGCCCAGTTCACCGAGGGCGGCGACCAGCGGGCGGTTGACCCGGCCCTCCTCGCCCTTCTCGGCCAGCGGACTCAGCCGTTCGGCGGTCAGCACGCGCAGTTCGGCGCACCATTCCTGCTCGTCCGGTCCCAGCGCGAATACGGTCACGAGGCGGCTCCCTGGTAGCGGTCCTCTATCGCGGTCTGTTGACTGCCGTCACGAACACGTTACGCTGACGACGGATCCGAACGGCAGTCCTCGACCGCAGAACGCGCAGCAAACCGAGCAGTCCCCGATCCCGGCCGCCCGTCGGCCACCCGCCCAAGGGGGCACCCGTCATGGAGCTACGGTCCTCGGCCCATACCGACACCTTCGCGCGCGACCGGCTGCCGCCCCACGACCAGTGGCCGCTCCTCACCGATCTGGGCTATCCCGACCGGCTGAACTGCGGTGCCGAGCTGCTGGACGGCACCATCGCCCGGCTCGGTGCCGACCGGCCCGCGGTCCGCGACGCGAGCGGCCCCGTCTGGACGTACGGTCAGCTGCGCGCCCAGGTGGACGCGATCGCCCATGCGCTCACCGACCGGCTGGGGGTGCTGCCGGGCAACCGCGTCCTGCTGCGCGGCCCCACCACGCCCTGGCTGGCGGCCTGCTGGCTCGCCGTGATGAAGGCGGGGGCGGTCGCGGTGACGGTGCTGGCCGCCCAGCGCCCCGAGGAGCTCGCCACGATCTGTGCGATCGCGCAGGTGCGGTTCGCGCTGTGTGAGGTGCGGGCCGTCGACGATCTCGCCAAGGCCGGGGTCCCGGGGCTGCGGATCACGACGTTCGGCGGGGACGGTCCGGACGATCTGCGGCAGCTCGCCCGGCCGGGCGGCGCGCCCTACCCTGCCGTGGCGACCTCCGCCGACGATGTCGCGCTGATCGCCTTCACCTCGGGCACCACCGGGCGCCCCAAGGGCTGTATGCACTTCCACCGCGATGTGCTCGCCATCGCGGACACCTTCTCGGCGCAGGTGCTGCGCCCGGAGCCGGACGACGTGTTCGCCGGCAGTCCGCCGCTGGGCTTCACCTTCGGCCTCGGCGGACTGGTCATCTTCCCGCTGCGGGCGGGCGCGTCGGCCTTTCTCGCCGACTGGGGCGGGCCGGAGCAGTTGCTCGGCGATATCGCGGCGCACCGGATCTCGGTGCTGTTCACCGCGCCGACCGCCTATCGCGCGATGCTGCCGAAGCTCCCCGGGCACGACGTGTCCTCGCTGCGCCGGTGTGTGTCGGCCGGGGAGAATTTGCCGGCCGCGACCTGGCAGGCCTGGCACACGGCGACCGGGCTGCGGATCATCAACGGCATCGGCGCCACCGAGCTGCTGCACATCTTCATCGCGGCCGCCGACGACGCGATCCGCCCCGGGATGACCGGACTGCCGGTCCCCGGCTTCCAGGCGCGGGTGGTGGGACCGGACGGCGCACCGCTGCCGGACGGCGCGCCGGGGCTGCTGGCGGTCCGCGGGCCGACCGGCTGCCGCTATCTCGCGGACGCCCGGCAGACGGAGTACGTACGGGACGGCTGGAACATCACCGGCGACACCTACGTCCGCGAGCCCGACGGCTACTTCCGCTATGTGGCCCGCGCCGACGACATGATCATCTCGGCGGGGTACAACATCGCGGGGCCCGAGGTGGAAGACGCGCTGCTGCGGCACCCCGATGTGACCGAGGCGGCGGTGGTCGGCCGGCCCGACGAGGACCGCGGGCAGGTGGTCGTGGCCCATGTCGTGCTGCGGGACGGCGTCCCCCGGGGTGACGACACCGTCGTCGCGCTGCGCGCCTTCACCAAGACCCGTATCGCGCCCTACAAATGCCCGCGCGAGATCGTCTTCCACAGCTCGCTGCCGCGCACCCCGACCGGCAAGCTCCAGCGTTTCCGGCTGCGGGAACCCGATCTAGAGTGACCCGGTGAACGACCCGCACACACAGCGCACCCCACGGTCCCTGATCGTCACGTTCTACGGCGCCTACGGACGTGGCGAGCCCGGCGGCCCGGCCGGCCCGGCCGCTCCGGTACCGGTCGCCGCCCTGATCCGGCTGCTCGGTGCGCTCGGGGTCGATCCGCCGTCGGTGCGCTCGGCGGTCTCCCGGCTCAAGCGGCGCGAGCTGCTGACTCCCGCCCGGACGGCCACCGGCGCGGCCGCGTACGGGCTGTCCGACGCGGCCCGCCAGCTGCTGGACGACGGCGACCGCCGGATCTTCGGCCGGCCGGCCGCGCGGCTGTCCGACGGCTGGGTACTGGCCGTCTTCTCCGTCCCCGAGGAGGAGCGGCACAAGCGCCATCTGCTGCGCTCCCGGCTGGCCCGGCTCGGCTTCGGCACCGCCGCGCCGGGTGTGTGGATCGCCCCCGCGCAGCTCTACGAGGAGACCCGGCACACCCTGGAGCGGCTGCAACTGGACCCGTACGTCGACCTGTTCACCGGTGCGCACGCCGGCTTCGCCCCCACGGCGGACGCGGTCGCCCGCTGGTGGGACCTGGACGCCATCGCCGCACAGCACCGCGCCTTCCTGGAAGAGCAGGAGCCGGTCCTCCAGCGGTGGTCACGGCGCCGCTCGGTGCCCCCCGAAGCGGCCTACCGCGACTATCTGCTGGCGCTGGACGCCTGGCGCCGGCTGCCCTACGCGGATCCCGGACTGCCCTCTCCCCTCCTGCCTGAGGACTGGCCGGGCGGCCGCGCGGCGGACGTGTTCGGCCGGCTGCACGCCAAACTCCGGGACGCCGGGGCCCCCTACGCGCACGAGGCGATGGCCGGGGCGTAGCGGCCCCAGCGCACCGGCCTCAGCGGCGGCGCTGCTGGGCCCCCACCTTGACGCCCGAGCGCGGCCGGGCGGCGGCGATCACGGAGACCACGTCCTTGAAGGAGCCGCACATCCGGGTGCCGGCGACCCCGGCGAGCTCACCGAAGGTGCCGACCCCGTAGGTTACCGCGACCGGCTCCATGCGCGCGGTGACCGCCATCCTCATGTCCCCCACGGTGTCCCCCACATACGCGCTCTGCCAGGCCGCGACACCGAGCCGGCCGGCCGCCCGCAGCACCATCTCCGGGTGCGGTTTGCCGCGCCGGACCATGTCCTGGCCGATGACCGGGCCGACCAGGTCGCGGATGCCCATGACGTCGAGCAGCGCCTCCGCGCTGCGGGTCGTCTTGGACGTGGCGACGGCCAGCTCGACCCCGTGGGCGCGCAGCGCGGACAGCCCCGCGGTCACGCCCGGGAAGAGCAGCTGCGGCCCCAGGCACAGCACTTCGTAGGCGAACAGTTCGCGGTAGCGGGAGATCGCGGCCTGCACCCGGCCGTCGTCCTCGGGCCTGCCCAGCAGCCGGCCGAAGGCGGGGCCGGGAGGCTTGCCGATCGCGGCGGCCGCCTGCCGTGCGGTCACCGAACACCCCTGCTCCGAGGCCACCTTGATCAGCAGTTTGCTGATCGCGGGGAGGGTGTTGGCGAGGGTGCCGTCCAGGTCGAAGACGGCGGCCCGGATCGTCTCACCTCCGGCGCCCCGTACACCTCTCACGGGACGTTCGCCGACTTCCGTTGCTACGCGCATGGCTGGAGACCTTTCCGGATTCCGATGGGGGGTGCAGGGGCTCGGGTGACGTTGCTGGCTCGGCTGATGGGGCGGCCTGCGGTCGATGACGGGTAACGGCAGCGGCGGTCTCGCCATGGCGCACCGCCGTCCAGGGCGGCACGCAACCGTCGAGGCGGCGCATCGGAAGGGAACGTCCCGTTTACCGCCTTCGGAGATTTAAAAACCGCCTGCGCTGTTTGTCAATGCATCCCCGTCTCCCCTGACGGGTCGACAACACCCCTTTGCGGCGCCAGACTGGGGGCACATGCCCCGCGGGAGCCGTCGAGCGCCGGAACGAGCGAAAGATCGTCACCTTCGCGTCAGGGCCCGCCAGTTCCGGCCAATCCCGTGGAGCATATCGAACCGCATGGTTGGTTTTCTATGTAGACTGCAATGAGCTCGCAGCCGTACTAGAGACGGGACGGACACCGTGCCCACCCAGCATCGCGCCATCCAGAGCCGCCAGGCACTCATCCGCTCGGCCGCAGAGACCTTCCTGGAGAAGGGGGTTCCCGCAGCGGGCATGGTCGAGATCAGCCGGCGGGCCCGGCTGAGCAAGGGAGCCCTCTACTTCCACTTCACGTCGAAGGACGACCTCACGCTCGCGGTGCGGGACGCGGCGCTGGAGGCCCTACAGGAGCTCGAAGACGCCTTCACCCGCTCCACGCAGCCGCTGACCACCGCCGTACGGGACTTCACCACCGCGCTGTTCGGCCGGGTGGAGTCGGACGCGGTGCTCCGCGCCGGCTTGCGGCTGCGGCCGGAGACCGCGCCGGGGCTCGGTATCTACGCCCTGGAGCAGCGCTGGTACGCGCTGTTTCTCGACAAAGCGGTGACCTGCGGGACCGGCGGGCCGGCCGGGCCGCATGCGACGGACACCGAACCGCGGCGGACGGCCCAGCTGTTGACCTCGATCGTGGTCGGTCTGCTGCATCTGGGCGGTGAGGACGGGACGTGGTGGGACCGCGAGGCCATCGTCGACCTGTGGGCGCTGCTGCCGGCCGCACCGGGCCGGATCCCGGCCGCCGTCCCGGCTCCGGCGCAGCTTCCGGCGGCCGGCTGAACCGGGCCCGCCCCGGTCCTCAGGCCCCGGCCTCACAACGCGACCAGCACGGCCCCGATATGACGACCCTGCGTCAGTTCGCGCAGCGCCTGCGGCGCCTGTTCGATCCCCTTCAGAAGGGCGTGCGGGAAGACCAGCGTGCCCTCCCGCAGGCCCTGGCCGAACTCCTTCGTCCACTCCTGCGGCAGGTCCGGGTGGGCGTGCAGCCCGAACCCGCGCAGGGCCACCCGCCGCGTGATGATCAGCCCCGGGTCCAGCTCCACCGGGGCGATGTCGCCGCGGTCCCCGCCCAGCTGACCGGAGAGCGCGCCGACCAGCGCGAACCGCGCATCGGGGCGGGCCACCGCGAGCGCCGCCGTCAGCTGTTCGCCGCCGACGGTGTCCAGCAGCACATCGATACCGCCCGGCGCGGCCCGCCGCAGCTGCCGCTCGATCGGCCCGGCGCCGCGCACGATCGTGTCGTCGTAGCCCAACTCGGCGCGCAGCCGCGCGGCTTTGCGCTCCGAGCCGGTGCTGCCGACGACCCGCCCGGCACCCAGCCGCCGCGCGAGCTGCCCGGCCATGCTGCCCACGCCGCCCGCCGCGCCACTGATGAACACGGTGTCCCCCGGCCTGACCTCGGCGGCCCGGCGCAAGGCACCCCAGGCGGTCGCCCCCTGCGACAGATGCGCGGCAGCGGTCGGCAGCGCGTCCGGGTCGAGGCGCCGTACGCGCGACGCGTCGACCGCTGCGAACTCCCGCCAGCCGCAGGGGTGCTGGACCAGATCGCCGGGGGTGAAGCCGCCTCCGGGCGCCGCCACCACCTCGCCGACCGCCGCGCCCCACAGCGCCTCACCCGGTACGAATGAGGGCATCGGCAGCCGGATTCCGGTCATCTGCGACCGCATCACCGCGGTCACCGCCATCAGGCGGTTGCGCACCAGCACCTCTCCGTCCCGCGGCTCGGGCACCGGGACCTCGGCGATCGTGAAGTGGCGTGCCGTCAGCTCGCCTTCGACCCGGTCCGCGAGCCGGACCTCGCGGTGTACGGCGGGTATGGCGGGGACGACGGTGGGGGACATCGGACAGCTCCTCGCGCTCGTAGCACTCGATGATGCCGCCCCGGAGGACGTCACCGGTTCACGCCCGAGGGGCCCCGCCTCCGGACCGGGCGCAAATTCAATACCGCATGGTTGGCTTCTTTATGATGCGGAAATAGACTGCGCGGCCACGGGCAGCGGGTCGCACTCAGGCACAACAACTCCAAGAGAGCATACGGAGGATGATCGGTGGTCAAGCAGGAACGCGCAGTGCGCACCCGACGCGCCGTCCTCGAAGCGGCGGCTCATGTCATCGGCACCCGCGGGTACCAGGCCGCCACGATGGCCGAGATCATCCAGCGCGCCGGGGTCACCAAAGGAGCGGTGTACTTCCACTTCACGTCCAAGGACGCACTGGCCCGCGCGGTCATAACGGAGCAGACCGATCCCTTTCTGCCGCAGGTCAGCGAGTCCCGGCTCCAGGACGCCATCGACTTCACCCACCAAGTGGCACTGGCCCTGCGCAGCGATCCGTTGCTCCAGGCCGGCACGCGGATCGCGGTGGAGACGACCTTCAGCGAGGATCCGCTGGTGCCGTACCAGGCGTGGACCGACATCATCACCACGATGTTCACCGAGGCCCGGGACAACGGTGAATTACTGCCCGGGGTGGCACCGGACCGGGCGGCCGAGTTCTTCGTCGCCGCCTACATGGGCGTGCAGTTGTTCTCGCGCGCCGCGACCAACCGCGCCGATCTCCCGGAGCGGGTCACGGCCCTGTGGAAGCACACACTTCCGGGCCTCGCCTCGCCCGGTGCGCTGAGCCATCTGGATCCGCACGGCCGCTGCGTCAAGGTCTCGGTCTGACGTTCCGGGCCACCGCCCTGGCGGAGCCGACGGCTCCTTCCCGGCTCTGGAAAACAAACCACATGGTCCGTATCTTAGTGTTTTGGGCCGTGACCAAGCCTCAGCCCGTCAGGGCGCTGAGAGCCGCACCACAGAAAGGAACCACCTATGGCCAGCGCCACGCTCACGCCGTACTTGCGCGATCAGCGCCACGACATCGGAGGCGGGTCCGCCGACGGAATCCGACCGTCGTCGCTCACCACGACCGTGCCGCGCGAGTACGTCCACCGCAACGCGTTGTCCGAGGTGTTCCTGACGAACTGGCGGCGTGGTGGCGCGGATACCTGGGTGGTCAGCGCCCAGTGGCCGCGCGCCCACACCTTCTACGGGCCGCTCCACGGGATGCACGACCCGATCCTGCTGATAGAGACGGTGCGGCAGGCCGGCATATTACTGAGCCATGTCGCGCACCGGGTGCCGCTCGACCACCCGATCATCTGGCAGCGGGTCCGCTACGACCTCGCGCCGCAGGCACTGCGCACCGCGCAGCACCCCGCCGAGGTCGAACTGCACATCACCGACCGCGACATGGTCCACCGCGGCAAGCGGCTGGTCAGCGCCCTCCAGGAGTTCCGGATCCGGTGCGACGGCGCCGAGCTGGCCTCCGCGACGCTCGACTACTCCTGTCACAGCCCGGCCGTCTACCGCCGGCTGCGCGGCGAGTACGGCGATCTGGCGTTCGCCAACTCCCGTACGCTGCCGCTGCCCGGGGCCATGAGCCCGCAGCTGGTCGCCCGGGAACACGACCGCGATGTGGTGCTCTCCCCCACCGACCGCCCCGACCGCTGGCAGCTGCGGGTGGACACCTCGCACCCGGTTCTCTTCGACCACCCCGTGGACCACGCCCCCGGCATGCTGATGGTCGAGGCCGCCCGGCAGGCCGCGCAGGCCGCCACGCCCGGCGTCACCCTGCCGGTCTCGATGGAGTGCTCCTTCTCGCGCTACGCCGAACTCGACGCGCCGATCTGGGTACAGGCGCGGACCACCGGCCGGGGCGACGACGACCGCCGGCAGGTCGAGGTCACCGTCGAACAGCACGGCCGGCCGGTCGTCTCGGCGCAGGTCAGCTGCGTACCGACACCGCCCTGACCGACCCCCCGGCCGACCACCGCACCGGCCCGCCGGACCCCTGACCGGCCTCTCCGCCGGCCCGTCGGCGTCCTTGCGGACCGGCCCCGCGAACGGCCCCGCCCCGCTGCCCGTGCCTCCCCGTCACCGCAGCGTGAGGCGGGGCTTCGGCGCGTCCAGGCGTCCGGTGGGCGGAGTGCGGCTGCCCGCCTGGTAGGGGAGCGGCCAGGGCGCGCCCGGTCCGGCGTACCCCTGCTCGGCGGCGGCGTGCAGCGTCCAGTGCGGGTCGTACAGATGCGGTCTGGCCAGCGCGCACAGGTCCGTACGTCCGGCCAGTACCAGGGAGTTGACGTCGTCCCAGGAGGAGATGGCGCCGACCGCGATGACCGGCACGCCGAGGGTGTTGCGGATACGGTCGGCGAACGGGGTCTGGTAGGAGCGGCCGAAGTCGGGGCGCTCGTCGGGCACCACCTGGCCGGTGGACACATCGATGGCGTCGGCGCCGTGCTCGGCGAAGGCCCGCGCCATCGCCACCGCGTCCTCCGCGGTGGTGCCGCCGTCCGCCCAGTCGGTCGCGGAGATCCGGACCGTCATCGGACGCCCGGCCGGCCAGACGGCCCGGACCGCGTCGAAGACCTCCAGCGGGAAGCGCAGCCGGCCGGTGAGGTCGCCGCCGTAGGCGTCGGTGCGGTGGTTGGTGAGCGGTGAGAGGAAGCCGGAGAGCAGATAGCCGTGGGCGCAGTGGAGTTCGAGCAGGTCGAAGCCGGCTCGGGCGGCGGACTCGGCGGCGCGGACGAACTGTGCGCGGAGGGTGCCGAGTTCGGGTTCGGTCAGGGCGTGCGGGGTCTGGTTGACGCCCGGGCGGTAGGGCAGCGCGGAGGGCGCCACGAGGGGCCAGTTGCCGTCCGGGAGCGGCTGGTCGATGCCGTCCCACATCAGCCGGGTGGAGCCCTTGCGGCCGGAGTGGCCCAGCTGGACGCCGATGGCGGTGCCGGGGGCGGAGGTGTGCACGAAGTCGGTGACCCGGCGCCAGGCCGTCTCGTGCTCCGGCGCGTACAGCCCCGTACAGCCGGGCGTGATCCGCCCCTCGGGGCTGACGCACACCATCTCCGTCATCACCAGTCCGGCCCCGCCCAGCGCGCGGGCGCCGAGGTGGACGAGGTGGAAGTCGCCGGGGGTGCCGTTGTTGTCCGCGGCGGAGTACATGTCCATCGGGGAGACCACGACCCGGTTGCGCAGGGTCAGCTCACCCAGCCGGAAGGGCAGGAACATCGGGGGTGTGCCGGGCGGGGTGCCCGCCTCGTCCTCGACGGCCGCGACGAATCCGGGGTCGCGCAGCCGCAGGTTGTCGTGGGTGACGCGGCGGCTGCGGGTGAGGAGGTTGAAGGCGAACTGGTGCGGCGGCTGGTCGAGATAGGTGGCCAGCTCCTCGAACCAGGCGAGGCTGGCGCGGGCCGCGCGCTGGGTGGACGCGACGACGGGGCGGCGCTCCTCCTCGTACGCGGCCAGCGCGGAGGCCGTGTCGGGCTGCTCCTCAAGACAGGCCGCCAGCGCCAGGGCGTCCTCGACGGCGAGCTTGGTGCCGGAGCCGATGGAGAAGTGCGCGGTGTGCGCGGCATCGCCGAGCAGCACGGTGTTGCCGTGCGACCAGCGGTCGTTGACGACCGTGCGGAAGGCGATCCAGCTGGAGTTGTTGCCGCGCAGCGACCGGCCGCGCAGGGCGTCGGTGAAGACCTTGGCGCACCACTCGGCCGACTCGCGCTCATCGCAGCGGTCGAGCCCGGCCGACCGCCAGACCTCCTCGCGCATCTCGACGATGACCGTGCTGGCGCCGTCCGCCGGGCCCTCCGGCCGGGCGAAGGGGTAGGCGTGCAGCTGGACCACGCCGTGCTCGGTCTCGGCGATCTCGAAGCGGAAGGCGTCGAAGGCGAAGTCGGCGGCGAGCCAGATGTAGCGGCAGCGGTGGGTGGTCAGCTGCGGGTGGAAGGCGTCGGCGTGCGCGGTGCGGGTGGCGCTGTGCACCCCGTCGGCGGCGATCACCAGGTCGTACGCACGGGCCAGTTCGGCGGCGGGCGGGGCCTCGGTGCGGAAGCGCAGCTCGATGCCGAGATCGCGGCAGCGCCGGTGGAGTACGGCCAGCAGCCGGCGCCGGCCGAGCGCCGCGAAGCCGTGTCCGCCGGAGGTCAGGGTGCGGCCCCGGTGGACGATGTCGATGTCGTCCCAGCGGACGAACTCCGCCTGGAGGGCGCGGTAGACCTCCGGGTCGGCGTGCTCGATGCCACCGAGGGTCTCGTCGGAGAGCACGACGCCGAACCCGAAGGTGTCCTCGGGTGCGTTGCGCTCCCATACGGTGATCTCGCGGGTGGGGTCGAGGCGCTTGAGCAGCACCGCGGCGTACAGCCCGCCCGGCCCGCCGCCGATGACGGCGACCCGCATGGCTATTTCCCCTGCCACTTGGGGGCCCGCTTCTCCGTGAAGGCGGCGTGGAATTCCGCGTAGTCGTCGCTGTTCATCAGCAGCGCCTGGGTGGCGGCGTCCATCTCCACGGCGGCGGCCAGCGGCATATCGAGCTCGGCGGTGAGCAGCGCCTTGGTCTGGGCGTGCGCCATCGCGGGCCCTTCGGCGAGCCGCCGGGCGAGCGCAGCGGCCGCCTCGTCGACCCGGCCCTCCTCGGCCAACTCGCTGATCAGGCCGAGGCGTTCGGCCTCCGGTGCCCGGACGGTGTCGCCGAGCATCAGCAGCCGGGTGGCGTGGCCGAGGCCGATGACGCGGGGCAGGAGATAGGCCGCGCCCATGTCGCCGCCGGAGAGTCCGACCCGGGTGAAGAGGAAGGCGAACCGGGCGGACGGGTCGGCGACCCGGAAGTCCGCGGCCAGCGCGAGCACCGCGCCCGCCCCCGCCGCGACCCCGTGCACCGCCGCGATCACCGGGAACGGGCACTCCCGCACCGCCCGGACGACCTGCCCGGTCATCCGGTTGAAGTCCAGCAGTTGGGCGGTGTCCATGCCCAGGGTGGCGCCGATGATCTCCTCGACGTCGCCGCCGGAGCAGAATCCGCGCCCCTCCCCCGCGAGCACCAGGGCGCGTACGGAACGCTCCCTGGACAGCTCGGCGAGCAGGTCGCGGAGGTCGGCGTAGGCCTCGAAGGTGAGCGCGTTGAGCTTGTCCGGGCGCGCCAGGGTGACGGTGGCGACCCCGTCCTGCCGCGTCACGCGAAGGTGCTGCCAGGTCTCGGTACTGCGGGCGGATCCTGCGAACGGGCTCATCGGGCTGCCTGCCCCCTTTGGCCGGGTCGGCCGGTGGATGCTGTTCCGGATGCCTCTCGAAGTTATCACTCCTTCATGACTGTCGTCATGAGAACGCGATACGACACGGCCGACGACGACGGCCCGCCACCCGCCGGGGCCGCCAGGGTGGACCCGCCGAAGGTCCCGGCCGCCGCATGACGTAGGTCATCCGATCCCCGGCCGCTCGCCCCTGCTCCCCCGCCTCCGCGCTTTCTACGGTGGAGGGGCCCGATCCGGTCTCAGGCCGCCGACCCGGCCTTTCGCGAACGGACGCACCGCGCATGCTGGAACCACCCACCCCTGCGACCTGGCGCATCGCGCTGCCGCGCGGCGCGACCGCCGTCCCCATCGCCCGTGCGATGGTCCGGACCGCCATGCAGGATCTCCGGGTGACGGCCGACCGGACCACCGCTCAACTACTGACCGCGGAGCTGGTCACCAACGTGCTCAAGCACACCTGCGGTGCCGACCCCATCGAGCTGGTGGTGGAACAGCGGCCGACGGGCTGCCGGATCGAGGTACACGACGACAGCCCGCTGCTCGTGAAGGGCCTGGGCGATCCGGTCCCCCTTGGAGAACCGGGGGCGGGGGTGGTGGGAGCGCCGGGCGGTGGCGCGCCGGATGGCCCGGGGGTGGACCCGCCCGGCGGCATATCGGCCGGCCCGTCGGCCGGGCCGTCACCCGGCCGGTCGTCGGACGGCGAGGTGCCGACTCAGCGGGCGGAGGAGGAGGCCGGGCGGTCCGCAGACGGCGCCGAGACGGGCGATGGCGGGGAGGGGCAGGAGCTGGACGGGGAGGGGCAGGGGCCCGACGAGGACAACGGGCATGCCGGAGTCGATGGCGACACCTACGCCGACGGCTCCCCGGACTCCCGTTCCGCGGACGACGACGATGCCGACGCCACGGCCGCCCACGGGACCGACACCGGCCCCGACGCCCTCTCCCCCGGCCCGGCCCGCGGTGACCACGACGGTCGTGGTCTGCTGCTGATCCGGTCCCTCAGCGCGGCCTCCGGCTGTCGCCCGACGCCGCGCGGCAAGGCCGTCTGGTTCACCCTTCCCGGGGTGCGGCGCCCGCGCCGACGCTGACGGCGGTCGCGCCCTCGCCGGCACCGGCCGCCGGGTCCTGCGCCGCCGCCGCGAGCCGCGAGCGACGGCGCCCGTAGCACGCGTAGACCAGCGCACCGGCCACCAGGAACCCGGCGAACTGGAGCCAGGTCGCCGGACCGGTGCCGTACATCAGATAGAGGCAGAAGGCGATGCCGAGCGCCGGGCTGACCGGGAAGAGCGGGACACGGAAGCGGCGCGGCAGATCGGGGCGGGTACGGCGGAGCACCATCACGCTGAGGTTGACCACCGCCATGACCGCCAGCGTCCCGATGGTCGACAGGTTCATCACCGCGTCCAACGGGACGACCGCGGCCGGCACGGCGAAAACGACCGCGACGATCCAGGTGTTGGCGACGGGGGTGGACGTCCGGGGCGAGACCCGCTCGAAGATCCGCGGGACCAGGCCGTCCCGCGCCATCGACATCAGGATGCGGGTCTGGCCGTACATGACCGCGAGGACGACCGAGGCGATGGCGACGACGGCGCCGAACGCGATCACCCCGCCGCCGAGCGTCGAGTGGGTGACGTGGTTGACGATCAGCGAGAGCGCGGCGGGCCGCCCGCCGACCTCGCCGGCGGAGAGCGCGCCGATGGCGGAGACCGCGACCAGGCAGTACAGGACGGTGACCACACCGATGCAGACCATGATCGCGAGCGGGATGTTCCGCCGCGGGTCCCTGGCCTCCTCACCGGCCGTGGTGATCGCGTCGAAGCCGATGTACGAGAAGAACGCGAGCGAGGCGCCGGAGGTGATGCCGGCGACGCCCTCCGGGGCGAACGGCGACAGGTTGCCGGCCTGGAAGGCGCTGAAGCCGATCGCGCAGAACAGGACCAGGATCGCGAGCTTCAGCACGGCCATCGCGGCGGTCGCGCGGGCGCTCTCCCGGATGCCGCGGACGAGCAGCAGCGCGGCGAGCAGCATCACGACGACGGCCGGGATGTTGACGATGCCGCCGTCGCCGGGCGGCTGGGAGAGGGCGGCGGGCAGCTGCCAGCCGGTGAGGCTGCCGAGCAGCTCATTGAGGTACTGGCCCCAGCCGACGGCGACCGCCGAGACCGAGATGCCGTATTCGAGCAGCAGGCACCAGCCGACGAGGAAGGCGAGGCGCTCGCCGAGGGTGGCGTAGGCGTAGGAGTAGGCGCTGCCGGACACCGGTATCGCGCCGCCCAGCTCCGCGAAGGAGAAGGCGGTGAAGACGCAGGTGACGGCCGCCAGGACGAAGGACACGATGACGGCGGGACCGGCCTCGGCGACGGTGTCGGACAGGCCGACGAAGATGCCGGTGCCGACGATGGCGCCGATGCCGAAGCAGATGAGCTGGAAGAGCCCCATGCTGCGCCGGAGGCCGTTGCCTTCGAGGTCCGCGCCCGATTCGGCGATGAGGAGGTCGGGCGATTTGATGCGCAGTCCGGACGGACCAAGGAAGGGCGGGCGCACGGTGGGGTTCTCTCTCTGGTGGTGCGACGCGCGCGGCGGGGGTGAGGCCACACACGGAGCGGGGTCCGGACCGGTGGGTCCGAACCCCGCGAGCGGATCGATGGTAACCGCCGAAACCGTATGATCGCCCGTTTGCGTGTATGGCTATGCGGTGCCCTGTTTTGTACGGGGCGCGCTGGACCGGGCCCTAACGGGCGAGCGTCGCGACCAGCACCGCCTTGATGGTGTGCATCCGGTTCTCCGCCTCGTCGAAGACGACGGAGTGCGCGGATTCGAAGACCTCGTCGGTGACCTCCAGCGACGAGAGTCCGTGCCGCGCGTGGATCTCCCGGCCGACCACCGTGCCCAGGTCGTGGTACGCGGGCAGACAGTGCAGGAACTTCACATCCGGCTTGCCGGTGGCGCGCAGCACGTCCATGGTGACCGCGTACGGGGCGAGCAGCGCGATCCGCTCGTCCCAGACCTCCTTGGGTTCGCCCATGGAGACCCAGACGTCGGTCGTCACGAAGTCCGCGCCGCGCACGCCCTCGGCCACGTCCTCGGTGAGCGTGATGCGCGCGCCGGAGCCGTCGGCCAGCCGCCGCGCCTCGGCGATGACCGTCTCCTCGGGCCACAACTGCTTGGGCGCCACGATCCGTACGTCCATGCCGAGCAGGGCGCCGGTGACGAGGTAGGAGTTGCCCATGTTGTTCCGGGCGTCGCCGAGGTAGGCGAAGGCGGTCTCCGTCAGGGGGCGGCCCCGGCCGTGCTCGACCATGGTCAGCGCGTCGGCGAGCATCTGGGTCGGGTGCCAGTCGTCGGTCAGCCCGTTGAAGACGGGCACCCCGGCGTACGCGGCCAGCTCCTCGACGTCGGACTGCCGGCTGCCGCGGAACTCGATACCGTCGAACATCCGGCCCAGGACCCGGGCGGTGTCCTTCACCGACTCCTTGTGCCCGATCTGCGAGCCGGACGGGTCGAGGTAGGTGGTGGAGGCACCCTGGTCCGCGGCGGCGACCTCGAAGGAGCAGCGGGTCCGGGTCGAGGTCTTCTCGAAGATCAGGGCGATGTTCCTGCCCTGGAGGCGAGGGACCTCGGTGCCGGCGCGCTTGGCCGCTTTCAGCTCGGCCGCCAGGTCGATCAGTCGGCGGAATTCCTCGGCGCTGAAGTCCAGCTCCTTGAGGAAGTGGCGGCCCGTGAGGTCTATCGCCATGGGTGGGCTCCTGGGTTCGCGGCGGTCGGGACGGACTCGGACCCTGGAATTATATACGAACAGACGTATCCCTATACGGACTGCCGGCTGCCGTACGGGTCCGGTCCCTCCTCCCGGGCGGAGTACCCGGCACGCTCAGGCTGCCCCCGGCACCGCGTCCCTCGCCACCGGACAGCTCATACAGCGCGGCCCGCCGCGGCCGCGCCCCAGCTCGCTCCCCGGGATCGTGATCACCTCGATGCCGCGCTTGCGGAGGAAGGTGTTCGTGGTGACGTTCCGCTCGTACGCCACCACCACACCCGGCTCCACCGCCAGCACATTGCAGCCGTCGTCCCACTGCTCACGCTCGGCGGAGTGCACATCCTGGGTCGCGGTCAGCACCCGGATGTCCGCCAGCCCCAGCGAGGCCGCTATGGCGCGGTGCATATGCTCCGGCGGATGGTCGGTGACCTTGAGGTCCTGATCCCCCGAGCCCGGCTCGATGGTGTACGAGCGGAGCATCCCCAGGCCCTCGTACTGGGTGAAGGTATCTCCGTCGATCATCGTCATGACGGTGTCCAGATGCATGAACGCCCGGCGCTTGGGCATATCGAGCGCCACGATCGTGCGCGCCGAACCCGCCGCGAACAGCCCCCGCGCAAGCAGCTCGACGGCCTGCGGAGTGGTCCGCTCGCTCATCCCGATCAGCACCGCGCCACTGCCCATCACCAGGACGTCGCCGCCCTCGATCGTCGAGGGGTAGTCCGCCTGCCCCTCCGACCAGACGTGGAAGTCCCCGCCACGGAAGAGCGGATGGTGCCGGTAGATCGCCTCGTAGTGCACGGTCTCGCGCTGCCGGGCGGGCCAGCGCATCGAGTTGATCGACACCCCGTCGTAGATCCAGGCGGAGGTGTCGCGGGTGAAGAGGTGGTTGGGCAGCGGGCCCAGCAGGAAGTCGTCCAGATCCATCACATGGAAGCGGACCGAGGTCGGCTCGGCGTGCCGCTCCAGGAACTCCCGCTTGGTCATGCCGCCGACCAGCGCCTCGACGAGCTCCGGCACCGGCAGCTCGTCGAAGGCCGCCCGCAGATGGTCGGTGGCCAGCGGCCCGTATTCCTTCTCGTCGAAGACGCGGTCGAGGACGAGCCGCCGCGCCTCGGGGATCTGGAGGCTCTCGGCCAGCAGATCCCCGAAGAGGTGCACCTCCACCCCCCGGTCCCGGAGCACATCCGCGAAACCGTCGTGCTCGGCCCGCGCCCGGCGCACCCACAGGACGTCATCGAAGAGCAAGGCGTCCTTGTTCGAAGGCGTGAGCCGCTTCAGCTCCAGATCGGGGCGGTGCAGGATGACCCGGCGCAGCCGCCCGGCCTCGGAGTCGACTTGGAATCCCATCCACCCATCTTGGCCGCTCGGACGGCTCGGCGGAGGGAGTCGGGCGATGTCGGTCCGGTCAGGCCCGGGAGTTGCGCGAAAGCACCGACAGTCCCGTGGGCCCCAGGGGTGCGCCTGAGGACGGGGTTCGCGATCGGCGCCACGGCACCCAGGTGGTCTGCGACGGGCCGGGAGGGGGAGGAACCATCCGTCCCCTCCCCTCCGGCCCCCCTACAGCCGCGGGTCCACCGGCTCCGACTCCAGGGCGAGCACCGCGAAGACCGCCTCGTGGACCCGCCACAGCGGTTCGCCGTCCGCCATCCGGTCGAGCGCCTCCAGGCCGAGCGCGTACTCCCGCAGGGCCAGCGAGCGCTTGTGGCCCAGGTGACGGACGCGCAGCCGCCGGAGGTTCTCCGGACGGGTGTACTCCGGCCCGTAGATGATCCGCAGGTACTCGCGGCCACGGCACTTGACGCCCGGCTGGACGAGCCGGCCGTCGGCCTGCCGGATCAGCGCCTGCACCGGCTTGACCACCATGCCCTCACCGCCGTCGGCGGTCAGCTCCTGCCACCAGGCGACACCGGCGGCGACCGAGGTCTCGTCCCCGGTGTCGACGAGGATCCGCCGGGTCGTGGCGAGCAGCCCCGGCCGGTCCGTGGCGCCGCCGGCCGTCCCGCCGTCCCGGGCCGCCACCGCGCCCTCGGCCGCGATCAGCCGGTCGAGCAGGGCGAGCTGCTCGGTGTGCGCCAGCCCGGCGAGGCTGCGGCCCCGCACCGCGAGGATCTGGAACGGTGCGAGCCGCACACCGTCCAGCTCCCCGAGCCCGGCGCCGCCGCCCGGCTCCTGCGGTGCGCCCGCGTCCGCCGCCGTCGCCCCGACACGCCAGCAGTAGCGCCGGTACGCCTCGGTGAACGCGGCCGCGTCCGCCGCCCGGTCCCGCTGCCGGCCGAGCAGCGGCGCCACCTCGACCCCGCGGGCGGCCGCCGCGTCCAGCGCACCGAGCACGCCCGGGAACGCCGCCCCGGACGCCGCGCCCACCGCCGCGTACTGCTTGCGCAGCAGACCGGTCGCCTTCAGGGACCAGGGCATCAGCTCGGCGTCCAGCAGCAGCCAGTCGGTCTCCAGCTCGTCCCACAGACCGGCCTCTTCGGCGCAGTCCCGGACCCGCCGCAGAAGGCTTTCGGTCGCCTCCGGGTCGTCGAAGAACGGCCGGCCGGTACGGGTGTACAGGGCACCTGAGACCCCCTTCGGCACGCCGAAGCGTTCACCGGCCACGGTCTCGTCGCGGCACACCAGCGCCACCGCACGGGACCCCATGTGCTTCTCCTCGCACACCACTTCCCGTACGCCGTCGGCCCGGTAGCCGGCGAACGCCTCCGCCGGGTGCTCCAAGTACCCCTCCTCCGACGAGGTCGCGCAGGGCGCCATCGTCGGCGGGAGGTACGGCAGCAGCCGCGGGTCGATCGCGAAACGGCTCATGACCTCCAGCGCGGCCGCGGCGTTCTCCTCCTTGACCGCGAGACGGCCCATGTACCGGGTCTCCACGATCCGCCGCCCGGTCACATCCTTCAGATCGAGCGGACGGCCGTCCGCTCCGCCGGGCGCCTCGGTCAGCAGCGGCTTCGTGGGCTCGTACCAGACACGCTCGGCCGGTACGTCCACCAGCTCGCGCTCCGGCCACCGCAGCGCGGTCATCGCACCGCCGAAGACACAGCCGGTGTCCAGGCAGAGGGTGTTGTTGAGCCAGTTGGCGCGCGGGGTGGGGGTGTGCCCGTAGACGACGGCGGCACGGCCGCGGTAGTCCTCGGCCCAGGGGTAGCGCACCGGCAGGCCGAACTCGTCGGTCTCGCCGGTCGTGTCCCCGTACAGCGCGAAGGAGCGCACCCGTCCCGAGGTCCGGCCGTGGTACTTCTCCGGCAGTCCGGCGTGGCACACCACGAGGTCGCCGCCGTCGAGGACGTAGTGGCTGACCAGGCCGCGGATGAACTCCCCGACCTCGGTGCGGAAGGCGGCGTCCTCCTTGTCCAGTTGCTCGATGGTCTCGGCCAGCCCATGGGTGTGCTGGACCTTGCGGCCCTTGAGGTAGCGGCCGAGCTTGTTCTCGTGGTTGCCCGGCACACACAGCGCATGCCCGGCCCCGACCATGCCCATCACCAGGCGCAGTACGCCGGGACTGTCCGGCCCGCGGTCGACGAGGTCACCGACGAAGACCGCGGTACGGCCCTCGGGGTGTGCCGCGTCCACCGGCCGGCCGAGCGCGTCGCGCACCAGCGAGTAGCCCAGCATGCCGAGCAGGGTCTCCAGCTCGGAACGGCAGCCGTGGATATCGCCGATGATGTCGAACGGGCCGGTGAGATGGCGCAGATCGTTGAACCGCCGCTCCGTGACGACCTCGGCGGCCGCCACCTCCTCCGGGCCCCGCAGGACATGCACCTTGCGGAAGCCCTCCCGCTCCAAGTGGCGCAGCGAACGGCGGAGTTCGCGCTGGTGGCGCTGGATGACCCGGCGCGGCAGCCCGGCCCGGTCGGCGCGCGCCGCGTTGCGTGCGGCGCAGACCTGCTCGGGCATGTCCAGCACGATCGCCACCGGGAGGACGTCATGCTCCCGGGCCAGCCGCACCAGCTGGGTACGCGCCTCGGACTGCACATTGGTGGCGTCCACGACCGTCAGCCGCCCGGCGGCCAGCCGCTTGCCCGCGATGAAGTGCAGGACGTCGAAGGCATCGCCGCTGGCACTCTGGTCGTTCTCGTCGTCGCTGACCAGCCCCCGGCAGAAGTCGGAGGAGAGGACCTCGGTCGGCCGGAAGTGCCGGGCGGCGAAGGTGGACTTGCCGGAGCCGGTGGCTCCGATCAGCACCACGAGGGAGAGGTCGGGCACGGCGAGCGTACGCGGCGCCCGCTCGGGCCGGGGCTGCGGCCGCTCCCCGCACTCCTGGCCGGGGCCGCTGTCCTGTGCGCTCCTGCTCTCCTGCTGGTCCTCGTGCGGGTGCTCGTTCTTCTCGCCGTACTCGGTACGGTCGTCGTCCGTCATGCCGCGGCCTCCTTCCCTCTCATCGAAGCGCTGCTGCCCGCAGCACTTTTGCCACCTTCAGGCCCCCGGTCTCCCCGGCTGCTCCCGCTGCCTTCGGGCCCCCGGCCTTCCCGGTTGCTCCCGCTGCCTTCGGGGCCGCTGCTGTCGTCGCCGGCCCTGCGGAAGTGCGCGAGCTGGGTGGGCGGGCCGACCTCGGGGTCGTCCGGTCCCACCGGGCCGAAGCTCACCTCGTAGCCGTGCCGGGCGGCGACCCCGCGCGCCCACTGCCGGAACTCCTCCCGGGTCCACTCGAAGCGGTGGTCCGCATGCCGCACCCGGCCGGCCGGCAGCGATTCCCAGCGCACGTTGTACTCGACGTTCGGCGTCGTCACCACGACCGTGCCCGGCCTGGCCGACCCGAACACCGCGTACTCCAGCGCCGGCAACCGCGCCGGATCGACATGCTCGACGACCTCGCTGAGCACGGCCGCGTCATACCCCTTCAACCGGCCATCGGTGTACGCCAGCGACCCCTGTACGAGCCGTACGCGCTCCGACTGCCGCTCGGGCATCCGCTCCAGCCGCAGCCGGCGCCGCGCCTCGTGCAGCGCCCGCATCGACACATCCACGCCGACGATCTCGGTGAACTGCCCCTCCTTGAGCAGCGCACCGACCAGCTGGCCCTGCCCGCAGCCCAGGTCGAGCACCCGCGAAGCCCGGACCGAGCGCAGCACCGCAAGGATCGCCTCCCGCCGCCGGACGGCGAGCGGCACCGGCTTCTCCTCGGTGTCCGCCTCCTCGTCCACGGCGTTGTCGAGCTCCTCGGCGGCCACGTCGTCCGACTCGGCCAGCCGCTCCAGTTCCAGCCGCTCCATGGCCTGGCGCGTCAGCGACCAGCGCCGCGCGAGATAGCGGCCGACGATCACCCGCTGCTCCGGATGATCCTCCAGCCAGCCCGCACCGGCCCGCAGCAGCTTGTCGACCTCATCGGGCGCGACCCAGTAGTGCTTGGCGTCGTCCAGCACCGGCAGCAGCACATACAGATGCCGCAGCGCCTCGGCCAGCCGGCACTCCCCTTCCAGCACGAGCCGTACATAGCGCGAGTCGCCCCACTCCGGGAACGTCTCGTCCAGCGGTACCGGCTCGGCCCGCACCGTCCAGCCCAGCGGCCGGAACAGCTTGTCCACCAGCTCCGGGCCACCCCGGGCGGGCAGCACCGGCACCTCGATACGCAACGGCAGCGCCTGCGCCACCAGCTCGGGCCGTGCCGTGCACTGCCCCTTCATCGCGCTCGCGAAGACGCTCCCCAGCGCCACCGCCAACAGCGAGGAGGCCGCGTACGGGCGGTCGTTCACATACTGGCCCAGCGCCGAATCCGGCGCGCCGCCACGGCCCTTGCCGCGGCTCTTGCGCACCAGGGCGATGGGGTCGACCTCCAACAGCAGTGCGGCGGTGCACCGTTGTGCGTCAGCTTCGGGATAGAAGACATGCGCGGTGCCCTGCGACGTCGAGAACTGCTGCGCCTTGTCGGGATGCTTGTGCAGCAGAAAGCCGAGGTCGGTCGCGGGACGGCCGGCGCTGCCGGTGGTGGTTATCGTCAGGAACACACGTCCGAGTATTGCCGCAAGACAGCCCGAGCCCCACCGGTTTTCCGCGACAGCGCCAACCCGCCCGGCGTCAGCTCAGCTGCGACTGCACCTGCGCCGAGATCAGCTCCAGGTGGTCCAGATCGTCCAGGTCCAGCATCTGCAGGTAGACCCGCGACGCGCCGATCGCGGCATAACGGCCGATCTTGTCGACGACCTCGGCGGGTGAGCCCGCCAGGCCGTTGGCCTTCAGTTCGTCCACCTCGCGCCCGATGGCCGCGGCCCGTCGCGCCACCTCGGCGTCGTCCCTGCCGACGCAGGCCACGAGGGCGTTGGAGTACACCAGCTCATCGCCCTTCCGCCCGGCGGCTTCGGCGGCCGCCCGCACCCGTCCGAACTGGCGCTCACTGTCTTCGAGC
Source organism: Streptomyces lydicamycinicus (assembly GCF_000829715.2). Taxonomy (NCBI): domain Bacteria; kingdom Bacillati; phylum Actinomycetota; class Actinomycetes; order Kitasatosporales; family Streptomycetaceae; genus Streptomyces; species Streptomyces lydicamycinicus. The sequence continues at coordinate 504,947 of NZ_BBNO01000008.1, forward strand.
GAGGCGAAGGGGATATTGAACTCATCGGCGTACTGCGCCGCCAGCCGCGGTGTACGCGTCGCACCGTGACCGCCGACCAGCACCGGCACCTTGCCCTGGGCGGGCTTGGGCAGCGCGGGCGAATTCTCCAGCTGGTAGTAGGTTCCGTCGTAGCTGAACTCCTCTCCTGTCCTGGTGCCCCACAGGCCGGTGACGATCGCCAGCTGCTCTTCCAGCCGTGCGAACTTCTCCTTGGGGAACGGAATGCCGTACGCCTTGTGCTCCTCCTCGAACCAGCCCGCCCCCAGGCCGAGTTCGACCCGGCCACCGGACATCTGGTCGACCTGGGCCACCTGGATGGCCAGCACACCCGGCAGCCGGAAAGTGCCGGCCGTCATGAGCGTGCCGAGGCGGATGCGCCGGGTCTCACGAGCGAGACCGGCCAGCGTGATCCAGGCATCGGTCGGGCCGGGCAACCCGTCGGCAGCGCCCATCCGGAGATAGTGGTCCGAGCGGAAGAACGCATCAAAACCAAGATCCTCAGTAGCTTTGGCGACCTTCAGCAGGGTTTCGTAGGACGCGCCCTGCTGGGGCTCGGTGAAGATTCGTAGGTCCATCCCTCCATCCTGCACTCCGCACGACACCCCCATCGCCGGAGAGCGTTTCGGTGCAGCGGGTGGGACCGGGTACGAGTGGCGTGTGGGGGCGTGGGCACGGCCGGCGGTGGGCGGGGCCGGTCCGTGGAGGGTGCGGGACATGCGGTGGGCGAGCGCAGGGATGGCATGGTCGTGCGGTGCCGTCAGGCAGCAGGCAGTGACAGCCGGGGCGTACGCGACGGCTCGGGCGGCGTCGCGTCAGGTGTGGGGCGTGAGCTCTCCCGGCCCGCGGTCGGTGGATTACCGCCCGGGGCTTGCCTACCGCGGGAGCGCGGTCGGTGCGGTGTCGTGGTGCTCAGGCGGGGTTCCGGTCGCGCACCTCCAGTTTCTCCAGTATTCCGCCCACGCGGTCTCTCGATTCATCGACCGTGTCCATCGCCTCGACGCAGGTCCAGTACATCCCCTCCTCGTCCGCCAGCAGCACCACCGCCACCAGCGCTTCGCACACCTCTCGCAGCAGGAGGCACAGGCCGGTTAAAGCCGCCTTGGCATCGCGCACTTCGGACAGCTGAGCCGCCCGGAGCCCACCGCCGACCGACGCCGGGCACAGCAGTCCCCCGCTGAACCGCCCGCCCGCGTCGCCCAATCCCCGCGCCCTGGACCGCACTTCGTACGGCCCGAATATCGCGAGATGGCTGCCTACCGCCTCCGCCAAGGCCTGCGCCTGCCATGCCTCGACGATCACTCCCTGAACCGTGTTCGCCTCTGCCAGCCCGCGTCGGCTCGCCGCGATGATCCGCACCGCGTCCATCCGCTCCCCTCCTTCCCTCTTCATTCGCATGCACCCTGCACTCTTTCCACTACCCAGAGTGAATGCGAACACCCAAAAAAGCCAGGGGAATTCGCAAATCTGTGGACAAGCAAGGCGATGTGGAAAGATCCATGACTCCGGAGAGTGACAAACGGCTGCCGTGGCCCCGCTCCCTCCCCTTTCGCCCCAGCACCCCCACCCCTCACACCACCGGCACAAGCCACGCGAAACCGTCGAAGCGAGCACGGACCGGACCACCGGCGCACAGCACACCGCACCGTGGGAAACGCCGTACCGGACCGCCGAGGAGAGCCGGACCGAGCCACCGGCGAACCCCAGAACCCACCGGGCGCGGGGCCGGCGTTCACACCCCGCCGGCCCCGCGCCCGCACCCCCGCGCCCTCGCGCCTTCGCTCCCCCGCGCCCTTCGCTCCGTCCCCCCGTCCCTACTCCTCGCCCTCCCGCGGCCGGTCCGGGCGCGCCGAGCGGACCGCCGGGAAGCGCGACTCATTGCGCTCGATCTTCGCGGCGAGCGCCGCCAGGGCGTCGATCCCCAGTGCCTCGCAGAACTGGAGCAGATACGCCAGCACGTCCGCGACCTCGTCCTCGACCCGGCCGGCCTTCGCCGGGTTCGCCATCACCTTCGCCGACTCCTCCGGCGTCAACCACTGGAAGATCTCGACGAGTTCCGCGGCCTCGACGCTGAGCGCCGCGGCCAGGTTCTTGGGCGTGTGGTACTGCTGCCAGTCCCGCGCGGCCGCGAATTCGGCCAGCCGTCGCTGCAACGCATGAAGATCCTCGCTCATACCCCTAGGTGTAGCACCTGTACGCCGGGCAGCCCCTCGGCGACCGAGGCGTCCCGCACCGTCCCCAGCAGCCGCACATGCCCGCGATCGGTCATCCGCAGGGCCAGCGACACCAGCTCGCGCGCCTGCCTGGGGTCCATACAGCGGTCCATCCCGTCCGCCATCACCGTCATCTGCTGATGAGCGGACGGGACCTCCCCCACCGGATCCATGGCCAGCACCTCCGGCCCGGTGAGCAGCACCAGCGCCAGCGCGAGAAACCGCAGCTCGCCATCGCCGAGCTGCTCGACGGGCAGCTCGCCCAGCTCCCCCCGGTCGAGTACGGCCCGCACACCCGCTGCCCCCGCCCTCGGCCCGGCTGCCCCACCCGGCCCGGCCGGCACGGCGGCGTCGGCGGTCGATTCCCCCGTACCGCCCGCCTGCCGCGGCACCGCACGCAGCCCCTCGACGGGACCGGCGCAGGCCTCCCGTACCGCCGCGACCAGCACCGCATGCCGTCGCGCACACTCCTGGCTCGTCCGCTCCAGCACCGCGGGCAGGTTGTCGCAGGCCGACCGCAGCCGCCCCTCGGCCCGCGCCCCCTCCGTATCGCGGGCCCAGCCGCCCGCCTCACCGCTGGCCCCCATACGCTTCCACGCCCCCCAGGACCCAGCAGCCCCGCCGGCCCCACCCGGCTTCCCCGGCCCGCCGGACAAGCCCGCTTCCCGGCCACTCCGCCGCACCCCGGCGCCACGCCCCGCCCCACCGGCACCGTTCGCACCACATGCACCGTCCTGCCCGGCTCCCCACGGCCCGCCCGTCCCCGCTCCCCGCATGGCCTCCGGCCGCGGGTCGCACACGAACGCCGAGCGCAGCGCGACCACGACCTGTTCGGCCGCCGCGAGGACCAGACGCTGCCCCGCCGTCTTGCCCGCGACGCGCAACGGCAGGAGTGACGTGCCGAGCCGGTCGTCGGGCAACGGGGCACGGGTCACCGGAGTCGCTCCCGCGGTGTGCCAGGCCGCCTGGACGGTGGGGCGGTCCGGGTCGGTGAGCGCGGTGGTCAGCAAGGTCTCGCCGCCGCCGGTCAACCGCTCCCCGACGATACGGAGTTCGGGCTCGGCCTGGACGGCGAGATCGAGGCTGACGGGGCCGGCCGGACCGTCGACCGTGCAGCCGATCCGGAACCCCCGCCGCCCCTGTGCGTCGGGGCGCGCCCCCGCCGGCACACACGCCGCCGGGCTGCCCGCCACCTCCCCCACGGCACGTGCCAGCGACTCACCACTGCCGAGGCGGGCGAGGATCTCGTACGCCTGAAGCGCACTGGACTTGCCGCTTCCGCTCTCGCCGCTCAGCAGCGTCAGCCGGGTGAGCGGCAGGGTGACGCCGCGGTGGGTTTTGAAGGCGGACAGCCGTAATTCGGTCACCGCCGGCCGCACGGTCTCGGTATTCATGCGGGGACGCTATGCAGCACCCCGACCGGAGAACCGTTACGCCCAACAGCTCTTCCTACGAACGGGGGACGCCCCCGAGTGCCGTTTCCGCGACCTCGGTGCCAACAGGGGCCAGCAGGAAGACATTGGTGTCGACGCGGTGCATCCCGCTGCCGAGCCCGAAGACGACTCCGCTGGAGAAGTCCAGAATGCGCTTGGCGACGTCGGTGTCGGCGCTGCTGAGGTCCAGCAGGACGGGGATCTGCGCCATCAAATACTCGGCGACCTCACGGGCGTCCGCGAAGGTCTGGACGCGGATGACGATGAACCGCCGCAGCTGCTCGGCCGGCTCCTCCTCGGGGAGGGCACGGTGGTCGGGCCAGGAAGGCCATTCGCTGCTGCTGCGGAGCGGGACGACCTCGGCGAGCCCTTCCCACTGCTCGTCGGTGGCGTCGGGGCCGTTCACCGAATCACCTCACCCAGGGGAGCGCTGGCTGTCTGCGGTATCTGCATCGCACAATTCTAGAGAGAGACGTACAAAGCCCGGCGGACGCGACACACGCCGCGTCGCGTCCGGTTCCATCCTGCACCATGGCCGCTGACCTGTGCTGACATCCTCGGCAGATATCCTGCGTCGAGATTCTGTGTGCCCGTTCATCCCCCTTGTGACGGAGGTCCGTTCTGTCGTGAGCTCTGAGCCTCCCGGCCGTCGGCCACGTGGGCTGCGCGGCCTGCGCAAACCCGCGAGGAAGCGGCCTGCCGGACCGCCGCCCGCCAAGACCACGGACGGCTCCGCCACACCGGAACCGCCGGCCGAAACCCCCAGCAGCGTCATCACCGCCGCCCTCTATCGCGACGGGCACCGGGTCAGTACCCATGACACGCTCGCTGACGCCTTCCGTCAGCAGCGCACCACCTCCGGCACCCTCGCCTGGATCGGCCTGCACCGCCCCACCCCCGCCGAACTGGTCACCCTGGCCTCGGAGTTCGACCTCCATCCGCTCGCCATCGAAGACGCCCTGGAGGCGCATCAGCGGCCCAAGCTGGAGCGCTACGGCGGCACCCTCTTCGTCGTTCTGCGCGCCGCGCGCTACCTGGACGACCCCGAGGAGGTCGACTTCGGTGAGCTGCATGTCTTCGTCGGCCGGGACTTCGTGATCACCGTGCGGCACGGCGGCGCACCCGACCTCTCGGCCGTACGCCAGCGCATGGAGGACACCCCCGAACTCCTCAAGCGCGGCCCCGAAGCCGTCCTCTACGCGATCCTCGACGCGGTCGTCGACGGCTACGCACCGGTCGTCGACGGTGTCCAGACCGATATCGACGAAATCGAGACCGAGGTCTTCGGCGGCGACCCCCGGGTTTCCCGCCGTATCTATGAACTCTCCCGCGAGGTGGTCGAGTTCCAGCGCGCCACCCGCCCGCTGAACGGCATCCTGGAGAGCCTGACCGCGGGCTTCGAGAAGTACGCCATCGACGAGGAACTGCGCCGCTATCTGCGCGATGTGGCCGACCACGTCCTGCACACCACGGAGCGGGTGGACGGCTTCCGGCAGGCCCTTCAGGACATCCTCACCGTCAACGCGACCCTGGTGAACCAGCAGCAGAACGCCGAGATGCGCGCCCTGGCCGAGGCCGGCTTCGAGCAGAACGAGGAGGTCAAAAAGATCTCGGCATGGGCGGCCATTCTGTTCGCGCCCACCCTGGTGGGGACCATCTACGGCATGAACTTCGACAGCATGCCGGAGTTGCACTGGGTGTTCGGTTACCCCTTCGCCCTCGTCCTGATGGCGGTCGTCTGCACCAGCTTGTACATCATTTTCAAGCGGCGCCGCTGGCTCTGAGCAACCACTGCCGGGGGCGGCGGACGAGCCGGGGGCGCCCGGCCCCGACCGGAGACCACGCCCGGTCGAGGTCGGGGCCGTACGGGACACACCCGCCTGCTTCGGATCGTCCATGACCGTGCGCAGGACGCCCGGTGCAGTCGTCAGGTGGCGGCCACCGTCCTCTCCTCGTGCGCCAGCAGCTCCTGTAGCCGGGTCTTCTCGGCGCGCAGGCGCTCCCACAGCACGTCCCGCTGTTCATCGGAGAGTGAGCCGGTCGAGCGGGTCGTGAGGCGCGAGGTGTCGCTCCACTCGCGGAGCCCGCGGTCCGCGGACCACCGCAGCAGCAGGTCGTCGACGTGCGCAGCGGTACGGAGCCAGTCCAGGGCGGTGCTGGGGTGGGGCGCGGCGGCGCACATCCGGTTCTTCTCGGCGTCGTCCTCGTACGCCGCCTCGACATGGGCGGCAAAGGCGGCGCTGAACACCTGCTGACACGGGACGAGCGCCTGCAACGTGATGCGGGAGCCGCTGAACACCGGCACCGTCGGCCGCGGTTCGAGGCCGTCCGCGGTGCAGTCGATGTAGAGGGTTCCGGGGCGGGCGGGGAGGGTCGTCCCGTCGAGTTCCACCGTGTCGGCGCCGATGCGCCGGACCCTGCCGTGGCGGACGACATCGGGAATCCGCCGGAGCTGTTCCAGTTCGGACCGGGTGACGGTCGCGCAGCGGAACGCCGTCGGTGTGACGTCCGACGACAGCCTCAGCAGGGAGCCGTTGGCCTCCAGCCGCTCAAAGAGCTCATCGGCCGTGTCGGATTCGAGCACCGCCCGTACCCGGGCGCTGAGCGACTCGGCCCGGGTCGCGGCGAACTCCGGGCCGGGCTGGATCTGAGCACGGTCGAGCAGCCAGGCGTCGCGCGGCATGATCCAGGTGAGGTCCGCCGGATCGACGCCGTGCCGCAGCAGCCAGAGGCACGCGTCGATGCCCGTCTTTCCCGCTCCCACCACGGTGTAGTGCGACGACGGGGCAACCAGGGACGGCAGCTCGTTGGGAGTGATCAGCCGGATCCCGGGATCCACCTCGTACTTCGGCGGGCACATCGCCGGAACCGTGACGTTCATGTAGGTGGCGTCCACGGTCCGCCGGCGCACCCGTATGCCGAACTCGTCACCGCTGACGACGGAGTGGCACCGCTGGACATCCGGTCGCGCCGGATCCGGGCCGTCGTGGACGGACATCGGGAAGTACGAGACGCGGCCGGTCGGCAGGAGGGTTTTGTGCATCACCTGGTCGAAGTAGGTGAGGATCTCATCGGCCGAGGCCAGCTCGTGAAGGCCCGCGTTCCAGCCCTGCCGGTCCACTTCGCCGCTGCCCAGTTCGCGGGAGTTGACGCCGTAGTACGCGGACGGCTGATGCAGGCGCACATAGGGGTAGGCCACGGTCCAGTGGCCGCCGGGCCGGCCGTAGCGGTCGACGAGGGCCACCGTCGCGTCCGTCTCGGCAACCAGGGTGTCGGCGAAGGCCATGCCCATGGCGCCGGCCCCGACGATCAGGTAGTCGACCTCTGGTGTTTCCGGCTCTGCCACCGTATTCCTTCTCTCGTGTGGGGGTGGAACTCGCACATGCGCCGGCGCGCGGAGGCGGCCTTCGGCGCCCTTCACACCCTCCCGTCCCGCCCCGGCGCTGTCATCGTGCGCCCGCAGACTCTTGACCTGCCACGAACGCAGTACGAGGGCGACCGCACGTACCACGGACGCAGACGCCGCCCCCGCCGCTTCGACGGGTATCCGGCCATGGCGTGCCCGCGCGCGGGCAGTTCGCTCACTCGCTGCGGGCGCGGCCGGCGAGCACGGCGGCCAGGAGGCACGGGGCGAGCAGCAGGCCGAAGGCGGCGGTGTAGGCGACGGCGTCGGTGGTGCCGGCGTCCCGGCAGGTGTTGAGCACGACGGCGGAGAGGCCCAGCACCGTGATCTGGCCCAGATTCTGGGTGGTCTGCATCGCGCTGCCGGCGTAGCCCTGCCGGGCGGGCGGGCTGTGGGTGAGCGACAGCACGGTGAGGGAGGGGACGTACATGCCCATGCCGACGGCCGCGACGACCATGGCCGAGGCGGCGGTGTACGCGGGGGTCAGGGGCAGCGTCCCGGCGACCGCGAGGGCGACCGCCAGCGCCTGCACCAGCGCCCCGGCCACGACCAGACGGTGGCGGGGACAGCGCTCCAGCAGGCGGCCCTGCACCCAGGAGGAGCCGGCCCAGGCCACCGCGGCACCTGTGAAGGCCAGGCCGATCACCACGGGAGGCGCGTTCCGGTCGGTGACCAGCAGGAGCGGCACGTAGGCCTCCAGCGTGAAGAACACGCCGGAGCCCAGGCCGCGCAGCAGGACCGTGACCGGCAGGCCGCGCGCGGCACACCAGGTACCCCGCGGCAGCAGCCGTGACGCGAAGGCCACCAGCAGGGCGAACCCGCCCATCGCGCACAGCAGATGGCGCAGGTCGCGGCCCGAGACGCCGTACTGCCCCAGCGCCGCACCCAGGCTCACCGCTGTGGCGACGATCAGGGCGGGGCGCGGCGCCGGCGCGTCTTCCGACAGCGCGGGCGCGGCCGCCCCGAATCGGCGGCGCAGCAGGGCCACCACGATCAGGGCGGGCAGCACGGTGAGCGCGGCCAGCCCCAGGAACACCGCACGCCAGGACCACCACTCGGTCACCAGCCCCGCCAGTGGGGGACCGACCAGCGACGGGACGATCCAACAGGCGCTCATCAACGCCAGAACGCGCGGCCGCAAGTGGTCGGGGTAGACCTGGCCGATGGCGGTGTTGACCGACACCGCGACCATCCCGCCCGCCAGCCCGTCCAGGAAACGCCCGGCCGCCAGCTGCCAGACCGAGGCGGCGGCGCCCGAGACCAGCAAGGTGGCCACCGCCAGCACCAGGCCCGCCGCCATCGGCCGCCGCGCCCCGGCGCGGTCCGCCCAATGACCGCCCAGTACCCCGCCGAGCAGACTCGCGGCCACGAAGCAGCCGGCCACCAGCGGGTAGAGCGCCACCCCGTGCACGTCCCGGGCAGCCGTGGGCAGTACGGGGACCACGGCCAGCGCGGCGAACCCGGTCAGGAACATCACCGCGGCGAAACAGGAGGTGGCGGCAGCGTAGGTCCCGGAGAACAAGCCCCCTGCGGTCCCGGAGGGCAGCGTTGGACGATCAGCCGCGGTCGTTCCCTCCGGGGAGGGCGCCACGGCCGGTTCCCCGGACGCCTCCGCCGCGGTCGGTTTCCCGGACGCCGCCGCGCCCCTCGATGAGCGCTCCGAGCCGTCAGTCACAAGCGCGCAAGCTACTCGGCGTGCGCGCGAGCGTGCCACCCGTTTTCCCGGCGTCGGCGGTCCTGGAGGGCACTCAACCGCGCCCTGCCGCAGTGCGGTTGAGCCTTAGGGGCTTTCCCCGCATGCGGCGGTTCGAGTGCGCTCAGCGTTCGGCTCCCGGGTGGAGGCCGAGCCAGGTGGGGCTCGGGGCGCCGTGCACCTCGCCGACGTACAGGGTGAGTGTCTGGCGCCAGCGTTCGACCTCGGCGCGGTCGGCCATGAAGGTGGCGAAGCCGTCGAGGTGGGCGTTGCCGTACTCCCAGATCGGCTTCTGGCCAGGGGCCGGGGGCACGTCGGTGCGTACGGGCCAGCCGAAGGCGTTGTTGGCGGCCTGCATGTCGGTGGACAGCAACCAGTTCAGATAGAGCTTCGCGGCCGCGGGGCGCCGGGCCCTGGCGAGGATCGCGGCGCGCTGTCCCCACGCCATGAACGGGTCATCGGTGGGGAGCACCCACTTGACGTCGGTGCGGGGAGCGGCGAGGGCGGAGACCGACGCCGTGCCGATGGCGATCGTCTTCTGCTGGGTGCGGACCGCGTCGCCGGGATTGTTGGTGCCGCGCTGGAACTGGATGTCCTGGGACATCAAACGCGACAGCCAGTGCCAGCCGTACTTCTCGACATACAACTTGTACAGATACAGCGTCGCATCGTCGTCGTTGGGATAGGAAGAAGCAATCTTCCCGCTCCACTTGGGGTCGACGAGATCCCGCACACTCCGAGGCGGCGCACCGCCCACCGCGGCGGTGTCGTAGAGGTAACTGAATGCGTAGGCCGCGACTGCCGTCCATGCACCGTCGGGATCCTTGAATGTGTCATGGACCTTGCCAAACCCCGCCGCTTTGTACGGCAGAAGCTTGCCCTCCTGCTTCCAGCGGGGGAAATCGTGCAGCGTCTGGAAGTGCACCACGTCCGGAACGAGAGTGTCCGTCGCAAGCTGGTTGTCGACCCGTACGTCGTGGAATTTGCTGTAGTCCACGATCATGGTCATCGGCACTTCGGGGAAGCGCCGCGCCCACGCCTGCTCGACCGGCGCCAGCATCTCCTTGAAGTCCCCGCCGCCGTAAATGGTCAGCCCACCGCCCTCGGCCCGGGCCTCGGCGTACAACTCCTCCAGCGACTTGGTCTCTTCACCTCCTGACCTGGTCCGCTGTGCCGCGAAGCTCGCGCCCGAAGGAGCGCTCGCCAGGCCCAGGGTCGCCAGCGCGGCCCCCGCGGCCTGTAGTGCCCGCCTTCGCGGGAAGCCGCCCGACATCGGCGTCGCGCCGTCCGGGCGGGGGTCCGGTGCGGCCGTCGCATTTCGCGTGGTGTTCGGTGTCTTGCTGTCCATGGGCAGGCTTTCCCCTGTTCGCTCATTGCCGCGCTCGGCCCGGCGTCCGGGCAACAGAAATGACCACGCGGCGGTCAGGAATTCGGTGCAGCACTTTCCCCGAAGCTACTATCGCGGAGTTCGTAGTAACCAAATGGATAGCAATTCGGTTGTGAGGGGAGCCACATGACTGGCATAGCCGGGGACGCGTGCCCGATCGGCCCGGTGATGGAGCTGCTGTTCGGCCGGTGGACGGCAGATGTGCTGTGGGTGCTCGATCAGGACGGCGGCCGGGTGCGGTTCGGTGAATTGCAGCGGCGGCTGCCCGATATCTCGCCGAAAGTGCTCTCCCACACGCTGCGCCAGCTCGAACGGAACGGCCTGGTCGGCCGTACCCATCACCCCGGGGTTCCCCCTCGGGTCGAGTACGCCGCGACTCCCCTGGCCGGCACGCTCATCCCGGTCTACGACGCCCTTGCGGACTGGTCCCGAGCGCATGGGGGTGAGGTGCTCTCCGCCCAGGCGCGCTACGACGCCGAGGAGTCCGCGTAGATGCCAACACGCCACACGGCGACCTGGTCTGATCGGTCGTCATGCAGGCGCTGGGCGGTCTCGGCCGGGTGCCCAAGGCCCCGGCCGATACTCCGCCCCCCCCGCGAGTGATCAGACGTCCCGGCGGGTGCTCAGGTCTGCGAGCGCGGTGAGCGCGCGGGTGCCCTCCGGAATGACGCCGGCGGTGGCCAGCCGGGTGACCGCCGCGGTCCGCTGTCGCTCGGCCTCCTCCTGGGCCCAGCGTCTGCCGCCGGCCTCCTCGATCAGCCGGGCGGCCGTACGGATCTCGCCGTCGCCCAGGGGCTCCGTACGGTGGTAGAGCGCGGCGAGCCGGTCGCCGGCGGAGGTGCCGCCGGCCAGGGCCGCGACGACGGGCAGGCTCTTCTTCCGCGAGCGGAGGTCCGAGCCGACGGGCTTGCCGGTGACGGCGGTGTCGCCCCAGATGCCCAGCAGGTCGTCGACGAGCTGGAAGGCGAGCCCGAGGTGCCGTCCGAACTGCCGCAGGGCGTCGACCCGTTCGGCCTCGGCACGCGCCGCGAGTGCGCCCAGCGCGCAGGCCGCGGCGAGCAGGGACGCCGTCTTGCCGGCCGCCTCGCCGAACCGATCCGTACCCGTCGACCAGCCACGGTACGCACAACGCAGCCGTCTGCTGGCGGCGAAGCTCGCCCAGGAGGACGGCGGCGGACGCACCGTCGAGGCGGTGGACCGACTGCTCAACTCCGGGCGGGGGAGGCCGTAGGGGCGCCCGTCGGCCACCACGGTGTCACCGGGCCAGCCGCCCCAGGAGCGATGAGGCGGCGGCGATGCCGAGTGTGGCGGCGGCCACCAGGACGGTGTAGTCGAGGGCCAGGTGGGCGTGGGTGCCCAGGAGGAGGCCGCGGAGGGCGTCGACCTGGTAGCTCAGGGGGTTGATCATGCTTACCGTCTGGAGCCAGCCGGGCATGATCGCCACCGGGTAGAGGGCGTTGGAGGCGAAGAAGAGCGGCATGGTGATGGCCTGGCCGATGCCCATCAGCCGGTCCCGGGTGAGCACGATCCCGGCGATCGTCATGGACAGACAGGAGAAGAAGGCCGAGCCGAGGACCACGGCGACGGCAACGGCGAGCAGCCGGAGGGGGTTCCAGGTCATGGCCACACCGAGCAGTGCGGCGATGAGGATCACCACCACGGCCTGGATGAGTGCCTTCACTCCGGCGGCGAAGGCCTTGCCGGCGATCAGCGCGGACCGCGGGGTCGGGGTGACCAGCAGTTTGGTGAGGATGCCGGCGTCCCGCTCCCAGATGATCATGATGCCGTAGAAGATCGCGATGAACATGGCGGACTGGGCGATGATGCCGGGCGCCAGATAGTCGATGTACGGGGTGCCGCCGGTCGGGATGGCCTGGAGGCGGGTGAAGGTCTCGCCGAATACCAGGAGCCACAGGGCGGGCTGGACGGCGCGGGTGTACAGCTCGGTGCGGTCGTGGCGCAGTTTTTGCAGTTCGACCACGCACATCGCGACGACGCGGGCGGTCAGCACCCGCCAGCCGGTGCGTGCGCGCGGCGGGACCAGCAGCAGGTCCAGCCGGCCGGCGCCGGTGGCGGTGTCAGCCGACCCGGTTGGCGGTGCGGCGGGTGCTTCGGACATCGCGGAAGTCTCCTGACTGCTCGTCGAGGCCGCTGCCGGCGACGTCCCGGAAGACGTCCTCCAGGGTCGGCGCGGTGTCGGACGGGCGCGACGGGACCGACGACGGAGAGGAGGGGGTGGCCGGGGTGGCGGGGGCGGAGGGAGAGGCTGCGGGGGCGGTCGGGGCGGAGGCGTCCTGGGTGCCGGCCGGGGCGGAGGCGTCCGGGGCACCGGCCGGGGTGGAGGAGTCCGGCGCGCCGGCCGGGGTGGAGGCGTCCGGCGCGCCGGCCGGGGGCGCCGGATGACGGGCGGCCGAGGTCCGGGCGGCGCGGCGGCGGGCGCGCAGGGCGGACCGCAGCTCCTCAGGGGTGCCGAGGGCGCGGATCCGGCCCTGGTGCATCAGGGCGAGGCGGTCGCAGTACTGGTCGGCCTCGTCCATGTAGTGCGTGGTCACCAGCACGGTCATACCGGTGGCGGCCCGTACGGCGTTGATGTGTTCCCAGACGCTGGTGCGGGCGATCGGGTCGAGGCCGATCGTCGGCTCGTCGAGCATCAGCAGCCGGGGCGCGCTGACCAGGGCCTGGGCGAGTTCGAGGCGGCGGATCATGCCGCCGGAGTACGTCTTGGCGAGCCGCCCTGCCGCGTCCGTGAGGCCGACCGCCGCCAGCGCCTGGGCGACGCGGGCGGCGCGCTCGCGGCGGGAGACGTCGAAGACCCGGGCGAACAGCGCAACGTTCTCCCGGCCGGTCAGCCCGGCGTCCGCGGACAGCTGCTGCGGGACGTACCCCAGCAGCCGGCGCACCGCCATCCGCTCCTTCGCCGCGTCATGCCCGAAGACCCGCACCATGCCGGCCGGGACGGGCAGCAGGGTGGTGATACAGCGGATCGCGGTGGTCTTGCCCGCGCCGTTCGGGCCGAGCAGCCCGAAGACCTCGCCGGTGCGGACGGAGAGGTCGACGCCGTCCACGGCCTTGGTCTCGCCGAAGGCGTAGCGCAGCGCGTGACAGGTCACGGCGTCGGGGAGGGGCGGGTGCGGGCCGGGGGCGTCGGGAGCGGGCGCGGCCGGGGTGTGCGGTGGCTCGTCCGGCGCCGACGGTCCGGTGAGCCGTCCCCGCCCTCGCTCGTCGTCGGTGGTCATGGACCCTCCGGATCAGCCGCGGGACACCGGCCCGTCCCTCGTCGGGCGGGTCGGGAACCCCCTGCGGGCATGTTCCGATTTTAGGTCCGAGGGGGTGCCGGAGACCGGAACGCGCGCGGGGCGGGGTATCGAACGGCCCACCCGGGAGGCCGGGCGGTCACCGCCGCCAAGACGGCTCGCCGGTCACCACCGCCCCACCGGTCCCGCCGCGAAGCAGCCCGGCACGTGAGGGCTCAGCTCCCCTCCGGAGGAGGCGGCGTCGGCGCCCCCGCCGGCGGCGCGATCTTCGCGTGGGTCCGGACCACCGCCGTGGGCGGGGCAGCCGGCTCAGGCGGCGCCGCGCGCCGCAGGAAGGCGTCCCGGCGGGCGCCCGGGTCCCAGCCGGTGTCCACGACGCGCTTCTGGAAGAGGATCGCGGCGCCGAGGAGTACGGCACCGATCGCCACCATCGCGATGCTGCCGCCGGTGGCGCCCGCCTTGGCGGCATTGCCGAGCAGAGTGCCGAACCACCCGAAGTCGGCGTCGCCGAAGGTCGTGTTCTCCTTGCCGAACGCGCCGAGCACCTTGAGCAGCAGCGCGGGCAGGAACGTGATCAGCACGCCGTTGAGGAAGGCGCCGACGACCGCGCCCCGTCGCCCGCCGGTGGCATTGCCGTAGACACCGGCGGCACCGCCCGTGAAGAAGTGCGGTACGAGCCCCGGCAGGACCAGCGCGAGGCCGAACGCCGGATGGCCCACCCAGGTCAGCAGCGCGAGGCTGACCAGTCCGCCGAGGAAGCTGGCGAGGAAGCCGATGAGCACCGCGTTCTGCGCGTACGGGAAGACGATCGGGGCGTCGAGGGACGGCACCGCGCCCGGTACGAGCCGGCCGGCGATGCCCTGGAACGCCGGCACCAGTTCACCCAGGATCGTGCGGACACCGAAGAGGATCACCGCGACCGCGATCCCGAACTGCAGGCCCTGCATGACGGACTGCATGACGTAATTGCCGACGTCCGTGGCGGCGCTGCCGCCCTCGGCCGCGAACGCCTTGAACGCCGTCGCCCGGCCGGCCTTGGCCAGGTAGGCCAGCGACATGATGACGTGGATCAGCACCATCGACAGTGCCGTGGCGACCATCGAGTCCCGCAGAAAGCGCAGGCCCTCGGGCAGTTTCATGTCCTCGGTGCTGCGGCTGCGCTTGCCGACGAGTTGTCCGGCGGCGCCGGAGAGGAGGTAGCCGGCGGTGCCGAAGTGGCCGATGGCGATGCTGTTGTTGCCGGTGACGCGCTTGGTCCAGGGGTGTGCGAAGGCGGGCATCGCCACCAGCAGGATGCCCAGCAGCAGTCCGCCGATGACCACCACGCTCACCGAGGAGCGGCCGGAGCTCGCCAGGACCATGGTCAGCAGGGTGGCCATGAACAGCATGTGATGGCCCGTAAGGAACACATAGCGCAGCGGGGTGAAACGGGCCAGCACCAGGGCGACCGCGAAGCCGAGGATCATCAGCCAGGCGACCCGGGCGCCGAACTGCGCCTGGGCGATGCCGACGATCGCCTCGTTGGTGGGAATCACACCATGGGCGCCGGTCGCGCCCTGGATCATGCCGCCCAGCGGGGCGAGGGAGCTGACCACCAGTCCCGCGCCGGCTCCGATCAGCAGAAAGCCCAGGGTCGCCTTGAGGGCCCCGCCGACGACCTGGCCCGCGGTCTTCTTCAGCGCGATCAGCCCGGCCGCCGTGATCAGGCCGATCAGATACGCGGGTTGGCTGAGGATCTCGTTCACGAGGAATGTGGCGAGGGATATGAGCCAGTCCATGCCGTCCGTCCTCCCGTCTCGGTCGATGGGGCGTCGTGTGTCGGGGCCGGGGGCGCCGCTCAGACGTCGTAGAGGGCACGGAGTGCGCGGTCGACCTCGGGGCCGCTGGTGAAGTCCTCGACGACCGTGACCGGTACGCCGACCTCGCCGAGCGTCCCGGCGATCTCCCGGGAGGTGAGGATCGCGACCGCCTCGGCGGCCTTGCCCCTGGCCGAGATGGTGTCGGTCGCCTCCACCGTCACATGGCGGGACCAGCCCCAGCGGTCGAGCACCTGCTCCAGCGTGTTCTTGAGGAACAGGCTGGTGCCCACGCCGTTGCCGCACACCGTGAGGATCTTGTGCACGGCCGGCCCGGACCGCGCGCGCTCACCCTGCCGCTCCCCCGCAGCCCCCGCGAGCACCGTATGGAGCGCCTCCGGATCGGCCGCCTCCTGGAGGGTACGAGCCGTCCCCGGGTCGGCCAGCAGCTGCGCGAGGGCCGCCATCGCCGTCGTGTGCGCCCCGGAGGTCTCGGCGGCCAGTGCCACCACCAGATGCACCGGGTCATTCGCCGCATGGCCGAATTCCACCGGCCGTTCCAGGCGGACCCACGACAGCCCGGTCCGGAGCACGGCGGGCGAGGGGCGGGCGTGGGCGAAGGCGAGGCCGGGGGCGATGACGAAGTACGGCCCGTTCTCCTCGGCGTTGCGGATCATCTCCGCGGTGTAGGTGCCGGTGGTGGCACCCGTCTCCGTCAGCAGTGCGCCCGCGATGCGTATCGCCTCCCGCCAGTCCGCCGCCGGGACGTCGAGGCGTACGGCCGCCACGGGGAGAAGATCACTCAGCGCTGCCATGGCAGGGGACTCTACATATGCCCAGGTGATCGGCGCACCGGTGCGGAAGCGGGAATTCCGAGAGATCTCCGAGCCACCGTCGATCCGCCCAACTGCCGTGCCAGGCAATGCTCTTGACAGCTCCTTGTGGTGGGAGAAGCCTGGTTCTTTCGGCAGTTGCCGGATGTCGGGGGATACCGGGGGAATCGGGGGACTCATGGTGAGGTACACGTCTGCGCACACGACGGGCGGGGCGGCGGCGGGAGCGGGCCGGACAGCGGCGTCCGGCGAGCCCCGCACCACGACCGTCACACGCCTGTCGCCGCGATTCCGGGGGCCGCGCGGCACAGGCCGGGCCACCGCGCTCGGTGCGGCGGCCCTCGCCCTGGCGCTGCCGCTGGCGGCCTGTTCGGCGGGCGGGGGAAGCAAGGCTCCGACGGGCGGATCGAGCAGCTCGGCGGCCGGTTCGGCGCCGTCCCCCAGCCAGTCGCCGACCGTCGACCCCGACGCCTACCGTCGTGCGCTGACCGGCGCCCTCCGGCCGCTCGACAGCGCGCTGCGCACGGTCGACGGTGCGCGCGAGGGCGGGGCGCTGGACACGGCGCTGGACAGCGCCGCGCGCAAGGCCGAGACCGCCGCCGACGCCCTGGAGACGGTCGCCGCACCGGACAACGCCCTCTCGGGCACCAGCCAACTCGCCACCGCCCTGCGGGCCTTGGGGCAGGATCTGCGCAGCGCCCGCGGCAGCGGCGGCCGCTGCGCCACCTCACCCCGCGTCGAACTCGACACGGCCCACGGCCCGCAGAGCGTCAAGGAGGCCGCCCGCGCGCTCAAGGCCCTCGGCTATGACACCTCGCTGCGGCTGCCGCGTACGGAGCGGGCCCAGCACCGGCGGCTGGCGAACGGCGCCTTCGTGCGCGACGGCAGCCGGGGCGGTCTGGGCCGGCTGACCGTCAACAACGGCACCAGCTCCGATGCGGTGGTGACGCTGACCCGCGGCACCCGCACGGCGTTCTCCCTGTACGTCCGCAAGGGCTCGAAGGCGACCGTCCGCAGCGTCAACAGCGGTGCGTACACGGTGTACTTCACCACCGGCGAGGACTGGAACGGCGGGAAGCGTTCCTTCACCCGCGGATGCAGCTTCGAGAAGTTCGACGACAAGGCGAACTTCCGGACGGTGCGGGTGGCCGGCGGGACGCAGTACACGGTGCTGACCTTCACCCTGAACAAGGTGTTCGGCGGCAATGCTTCCACGAGCACGGTGCCGCCGGGCGAATTCCCCTCGTAGCGGCGGCCGGTGCGCCGGAGCGGCTCGGTAGGGTGACGTCACGTGGGCGACAGCACGGTATGGACTCTGGCGATCGCGGCGGTGACCGGCGGCACGGCGGTGCTCGCCAGTTGGGTCACCAGCCGCGGCAGCGCGCGGGCCGCCAGGATCCAGGCCGAGACCGCCGCGCGCTCGCAGCGTGCCGAGCGGCTGCGGGAGAGCCGCCGCACCGCCTATCTGGATCTGATCGAACAGACCCACCGGATGGGCGAGTTGTTCTGGGAGATCTCCACCGTGCTGCGGCTCCCCCGCTCCGAGGCCCGTACCTCCACACTCGGCGAACTCCAGGACCGGGAGGTCGCCGAGTACGCGAAGATCCGCCGCTGCGCCCGGGTCGTCGAACTGGAGGGCCCGCACCCGGCCGCCGCCGCGGCCCTCGCCCTCCAGAAGGCCACCCGCCCCTTCTACGCCGCCCTCAGCGCCGACCTGGCCGGCGACCCCGACGGCCAGGACTCCTTCGACGCCGCCTACCGCCCCTTCTGGAAAGCCCTGGAGGAGTTCGTGGACGCGGCACGGGACGCCCACCAGACGGACTGACACGGGTCGCCACGACACCACCGGCGGCTGACCTACGCCGCGCCGCCACCGTCGTCAGGTGCCAAGGCGAGCAGGGCGACATCGTCATGGCGACGGGCTCCTCGTCGGCAAGGGCGCCCAGGCCGGGCCTGACGCGCCCCAACAGACCGGCAGGCCCCTCAGGCCGTCAGCGGCATGCCCCCGCTTCGGCATTAGGATGCGGGCATGGCAGACCCGGCCCCCTCCACCCCTCCCGCGCGGGACCCGGAGCTCGGCTTCCCGCCGCCCGGCGAGGTGC
Organism: Streptomyces lydicamycinicus; assembly: GCF_000829715.2. Taxonomy (NCBI): domain Bacteria; kingdom Bacillati; phylum Actinomycetota; class Actinomycetes; order Kitasatosporales; family Streptomycetaceae; genus Streptomyces; species Streptomyces lydicamycinicus. The sequence goes on from NZ_BBNO01000008.1 coordinate 523,079, forward strand.
TGCACCGGCTCCGTACGCAGCGGGGGATGTCGCTTCGCCAAGTGGCGGCGGAGTGCGGGCTGTCGGTGTCCTTCCTGGCCGGTCTGGAGCGGGGCGAGACGGATATCGCGCTGGAGCGGCTCGGCCGTCTGGCCAAGGTGTTCGACCACGATGTCGGCTCATTCCTGGGGTTCTCCCGGGGGCGGGCCACCCCCTCACTCTTCCCCCGGGAGAAGCAGGAGACCCTGAACCGGGCACCGGGTGTCGTCTACCGGGTGCTGCGGTCCCCGGAGCTCGGATACCAGGTGGTCACGGGGGACTTCGCCCCGCACAGCGGCCTCACCGAGGACCTTCAGCACGAGGGCTCCGACCTCATCATGGCGACGCGGGGCACTCTGGTGGCCCGGTACAACGGCCGGGACCACGAGCTGCGCGCCGGGGACTGCATCCAGTGGTCGGCCGGTCATCCGCACACCTTCCGCAATGACACCGATGAGCCGGCCCAGATGGTCGCCGTACTCTTCTCCAGCCTCTACTGAGCCTTCCGCTCTCCTCCAACTGCCCTGCGGACCACGGTCCGTGGGGCTTTTTGCTGCCCGGGCACCGACCTCCCGTTCCAGCCGTGGCTGCGACCACCACGGTGTACCCCGGAGAGCGGAAAACCGTCGCGGTGAACGATATTTTGCTCTAGCGTGCAGTTTACCGAACAGAGTCAACCGGAGGGAGCGTCAGCAGTGACCAGTCCCAGCCCGCCCCTGGGGAGTGAGGAGCGGTCCGCACCCCGTGGTGTACCGGCTCCCGCGGGGCGCCTCGCCGAACTGCCCGCCCGGGTGGCCCTCGTGGTCGTCTGGAGTTCGGGATTCCTCTCCGGCACGCTCGGCCTGCGGTACGCGGCGCCCTACACCTTCGCGGCGTTACGCTTCGCCCTCGCCGGACTGGTGCTGCTGACCGTCGCCGGAATCCGCCGCCGGCGGCTGCCCCGCGGGCGCCGGCTGCTGCATCTGGCGGTCGCCGGAGTGCTCGTCCAGGCGGTGCAGTTCTCCAGCATCTACGCGGGCATGGACCTCGGAGTGCCGTCCGGGCTCGCGGCCCTGATCATCGCCCTCTACCCGCTGACCGCCTCGCTGCTGGCGGTACCGCTGCTCCACGAGCGGGTCTCGGCAGGCCAGTTGCTGGGTCTCGTCCTCGGGCTCGGCGGGGTGGCGCTGGCGGTCGCCGAGGGGATCAAGCTGTCCCTCAACTGCCTTCCGGGAGTGGGCTTTCTCGCGCTCGGGCTGCTGGGCATCTCCGCCGGCACCGTCTACCAGAAGCGGTTCTGCGGGGAGATGGAGCCGGTGAGCGGCAATGCCGTACAGCTGCTGGCCGCCTCGCTGGTGGTGCTGGTGCCCGCGCTGCTCGTCGAGGGCTGGGACGTGCACTTCACCGCCGCGTACTGGCCGGTGCTGCTGTGGAGCGCGCTGGTCAACTCCGTCATCGGCGTCGGCCTGCTCTACCGCCTCCTCCAGCGCCATGGCACGAGCCAGGTCAGCAGCCTGTTCCAGCTGGTCCCGATGAGCACGGCGGGGCTCGGTGCGCTGCTGCTCGGACAGCGGCTCGGCCCGCTCACCCTCGCCGGGCTCGTGCTCGCCACGGCCGGCACCCTCCTCACCCACCGCGCCCGCCACTGAACGACCGGAGACCCCTATGAACCAGCTCATGGACAGCGGCCGGCGCGCCCCGGCCGCCACTCCCCCGGCCGTGGCCCGGCTGCGGCGGGCGATCACCCTGTTCTTCGCCCTCGACGGTTTTGTGTTCGCGGGGTGGGTGGTGCGCATCCCCGCCATCAAGGAGCAGATCCACGCCTCGGCCGGCGCACTCGGACTGGCCCTGCTGGGGGTGTCGGTGGGATCGGTCGGCACGATGCTGCTCACCGGCAAGCTGTGCCGCCGCTACGGCAACCATCCGGTGACCGTGGCGGCGGCGGCCCTGCTGTCGCTGTCGGTCGCCCTGCCGGCGCTGACCCGTTCCGCCCTTCAGCTCGGCCTCGTCCTGCTGCTGTTCGGAGCCGCGTACGGGGGCCTCAATGTCGCCTTCAACGCGGCCGCGGTGGACCTGGCCGAGGCGGTCCGGCGTCCGATCCTCCCGTCGTTCCACGCGGCGTTCAGCGCGGGCGGACTGGCGGGCGCGGGACTCGGCGGGCTCCTCGCCCCGCATCTGAGCCCGCTGGGGCATCTGTTGCTCCTGACGGCGACCGGGCTCGTCATCACCGCGTACGCGGGTCACGTTCTGCTGCGGACGCCCCGGCCGGCCGTCGGCCATGGCCCGCTCCGCGACGGAACCGAGGCGATACCGGGGCGCGGCCGTGTGCCGTTGCGCCGTACCCGGCTGCTCGTGACGGTCTACGGGCTGATCACCCTGTGCACGGCGTACGGCGAGGGCGCGCTGGCCGACTGGGGTTCGCTGCATCTCTCCACGGACCTGCACACCGGGCCAGGTGCGGCAGCGGCCGGATACGCGGTGTTCGCGCTGATGATGACGGTCTCCCGGATGTCGGGCAGCCGGCTCCTGGAACGGCTGGGCGACACCCCCGTCCTGGTGGCCGGGGGTCTCCTCGCGGCGGTGGGGATGCTGGTGGCCGCGCTGAGTCCGCAGCTGTGGCCGGTGTACCTGGGCTACGCGCTGACCGGGCTGGGCCTGGCCAATGTCTTCCCGGTCGCGGTCGGCGGCGCCGGCGCCCTCGCCGGCGCCCACGGCGTCGCGGTCGCATCGACCCTGGGCTACTCCGGCATCCTGCTCGGCCCGCCGTCGATCGGGTTCCTCACCGAGGCGTACGGGCTGCCGAGGGCGCTGACCACCATCGCCGCGCTGGCCGCCGTCGCGGCGCTGCTCGGCCGGCTGGTCCGGCGCGGGCGGCGGGCGGCGTACTGACCACGCGACGCCCGCCCCTGGTGTGCCCCGCGGTGGCGGCCGTACCGCCACCGCGGGTGCCTCAACAGCAGGCAACCGGCCGGTGGACCCGTAGGCTCATCCGGTCTCGGTCACCGGTTCGGCCGCCGTCCGGTCCCGCGCCGGCGACGGCCGGACGAAGGCCAGGAGGGCGGCCACGGCCACGGCGACGGCCATCACCCCGGCGGTTGCCCGGGAGGTGCCCGTGAACAGACTGCCGGCGACACCGGTGAACAGTGTCACCAGCAGCGCCCGCCCGCTCATGTTCAGCGAGGCCGCGGCGCCCTGGAGCTCCGGGTGGAGGCCCATGGAGCGGCCGAAGATCACCGGGTAGACCGTGGCGAAACCGGCGCAGAAGAGGGCGAGCGGGCCGGTGGTCGCCCACGGTCCCCGGCCGAAGGCCAGGAAGAGGGCGGTACCGACGACGGTGAGGGCGATCCCGCAGACCACCGTGCGCTCCGGTCCGCCCAGTACGCCGATGAGCTTCGAGGCCAGCAGACTGGTCACCGAGAACGACGCCACGATGATCAGCAGATGGCCGGCGAAGCCGACCGTGGAGAGGCCGAAGGTGCCGGTGTAGAGGAACGAACTGGCCGCGATGAACACCATGTAGGCGGCGAACAGCAGACTGGGCACGAGCGACGCCGCGAGGAATGCCTTGCTGGTCAGCAGCTTCCGGAAGTCGGCCGCCACCTGCCGCACACCGGCCTTCACCGGTGCGCCGCCGGTCTCCGGCAGGAAGAACGCCATCAACAGCAGCGACACCAGCGTGATGCCGAAGACCGTCGCGTAGTTGCCGCGCCAGCCGAGCGTCCGGTTGACGATGCCGCCCAGGGCGGGTGCGGCAGTCATGAACGCGGACATCGCGGCGTTGGTGAGCCCCAGCATCTGGAACAGCCGGGTGCCCTGGTAGACGTCACCGATGATGACGAAGACCAGGACCACGGACGTACTCGCCCCGATGCCCTGGACGAGCCGGGAAGCCAGCAGGAATTCCATGTGCGGCGCGATCGTGCAGCCCAGCGCACCGGCCAGCATGAGGGTGTTTCCGGCCAGCATCACCGTGCGGCGGCCGAAGCGGTCCGACAAGGGGCCGTGGACGAGAGCGCCCAGGCAGTAGCCGAAGAAGTTGCAGGTGATGGTCAGCTGCACCGCGGAGGCGGAGGCTCCGAAGTCACGGGCGATGTCCGGGAAGCTGGGCACGGACATATCGAGCTCCATGATGGTGCCGATGAGCGTCACCACGAGCAGGGCAGGCAGATATCTCTTTGTGGTCATGGCCTCATGAGGAAAGGTTCGAAAGGAAAAGGGCAGGCATGCGGAGCCGAGCCGTGCCGGGAGGGCATGGCTCAGCTCCGGGGCGTGACCTGTCTTCGGACCAGGGGCCACCACGTGGCGTGGGCGTTACGGGGCCTGCGGCTCGCCCGCTCACCACCCACGGCGGATAACGCCGGCTGCACCCCGTCTCCCCTTCTGCGCCTCAAGGCTGTCGTCGCGCCATGCTAAAGCGGGGCCCTTCGACTGCCCAGGCATTTTTGACCTGCGGGGGAGCTGCCGGCCGTCGGGGCCGTCGGGGTGCCTACGCCCGCATCGGCCGGTCAGCCCGTGCCCGTGAGGAGGGAGTCGTCCCTCACCCCGGCGCCGGGCAGCCGGTGGCGGGCGGCGATCAGTGCCGCGTCCACATCGCGGGTGCCGGTGGAGACACACAGGGTGTAGGCGATGTCGTCCATCCTCCGGCGCACCTCGGCCTTCCCCTGGCGAGCGTGCAGCAGCTCCAATACCTCATACTCCGCCACGAGTTCCCGCAGCACCGCAGGGTGGGCCATCAGCATCGTCGGTTTCCTTCCCTCACGAAAAGTGTTCGCCGTCGCGGATGCCCGGACCTCGTCGCGCCACACCTCGCAGGAGGCTGCCGTGCCGGATCAACGGGCCCCGCCGCACGGGGCGGTCTCAGCGTTCGGTGAGCATTCCGGCGCGGAGCTTCGACAGGGTGCGGGTGAGCAGCCGGGAGACATGCATCTGGGAGACGCCGAGCTCTTCGCCGATCTGCGACTGGGTCATCTCCTGGCCGAAGCGCAGCTCGATGAGGCGCCTTTCCCGTGCGTCGAGGGTGTCGAGCAGCGGCCCCAGCACCTGGTAGTCCTCGACGGCCTCCAGCGCCGGGTCGTTCTCCCCCAGGACGTCGACGAGGGTGCGGCGCTGCTCCGACGGGTCGGGGTCGGCGGGGGTGTCGAGCGAACCGGCGGTGTAACCGTTGGCGGCGACGATGCCCTCGATGACCTCGTCCTCCGACAGGTCGAGGTGGGCGGCCAGTTCGCGGACGGTGGGGTCGCGGTCGAGCTTGGCGGCGAGGTGCTCCTTGGCCTTGGCCAGGTCGCTGCGCAGCTCCTGGAGGCGGCGGGGCACATGGACGGCCCAGCCGGTGTCACGGAAGAACCGCTTGATCTCGCCCAGGATGTAGGGGACGGCAAAGGTGGAGAACTCCACCTCACGCGTGAGGTCGAACCGGTCGATGGCCTTGATCAGACCGATGGTGCCCACCTGGATGACGTCTTCCATGTCGTCGCCGCGATTGCGGTAGCGGCGGGCGACATAGCGCACCATCGACATGTTCATCTCGATGAGGGTGTTCCGCGCGTACTGGTACTCGTGCGTGCCCTCTTCGAGGACCTGAAGCCGTTCGAAGAACTGCTTGGACAGGTCCTTGGCGTCCCGAGGTGCCACCTTCTGCGGTTGCGGCACCTCCGGCAGTGCAGAAACCGGGGTGATCTGTCGCAGCTCGGTGGTGGTCTCGCTCACGATGGTGGTCATCTCGCCCTCCCGCGCGCCCGGCACCTGCGGACGCTTCAGCGGCGCGCCTACCCCGATCTCTCCAGGGCATGCCTGCGAAGCGGAGACGGCGGCAACCGCGCTCCGTTCGACGGCAGTTGTGAGATTCGTGTGAGACGTGTTGGGACCCGTGAGACCACTTTCCACAGCAGAGACCTCGTCTGCCCCGGAGCCCGCGCACGATAACTGATTTCCGGGGCAATACGCGTCAGGGACACAGCGGTTGCCCGGTTTTTATCCGAAGAAACGTTGTGTGTGACTCGAATGCGCGGGCACACGATGTCTCGGAGGTTGATAACTATGGTTCCCCTGCTTCTCGTGCTTCTGCTCGCACTGCTGCTTTTCGGTGCCGGATTCGCTTTGAAGGCGCTCTGGTACGTCGCAGTGGCCGTACTCATCATCTGGGCGCTGGGATTTGTACTGCGTTCCGCGGGTGCCGGTGGCAAGCGCGGCCGGTGGTACCGCTGGTAGCCGCCGCAGCCCGGAAATCCGGGGTGGGCCGGACAACAAGGCGTTGTCCGGCCCACCCCGATTTTTCTGTGTCCACTGACGCATCAACACCAGGCCGGGGGAAACACGAGAAGTACGGCCCGGGACGTGCGCTGTTCCCGCAGGGGACTCACCTCCATCGCAGTGCGCGCCCCGGGTCGGTATGCGTTCCCGCAGCTACCGCTCAGCCGTTTGGCAGCGCAATGCGGGGGCACGAGAGAAACGCCGCCAACGGAAGGACCACCATGAGTGCCAGCGAAAAGGCCAAGGCCCTCGCCGAGCAGGCCCTCGGCAAGGTCAAGAAGGAAGCGGGCCGGGCCGTCGGAAAGGAAAGTGCCACCGCTGAGGGTTCCACGAAGGAATCCCGGGGGCATCTCCGCGGAGCGAAGGAGAAGGCCAAGGACGCCTTCAAGAAATGACCGAGCACCGCCCGGCACACGGGAGGGGCCACCGCTTTCCTGCGGTGGCCCCTCCCCTTTGTCACGACGCGTGCCCCGCTGGTCTCCTGGGGCACCACCTCACGAGGCCGCCCATTCACCGGTCGACATGGTGCTGGAGCACGTCACAGGTGTACTGGAACTCCTCCATCAGCCGCGCGGCCTCGATGACCAGCACCCCGTAGGGGCGGCTGGGGTCCGCGAGCGGCAGCTCACCCCGCTCCGCCTCCTCGGCCAGCCGTCGGCGGTAATCCTGTGCCTCGTCGGCCAGTTGGCACAGCTCGGGTGCCTGGTCGCCGAGCCGGTCCTCGTCGAGGTTCGCGAAGACACGGGTGATCCGGGAGAGGGATTCCAGGAAATCGGCGTAGCTCGCCAGGAAGGCGCCGTAGCGGTGGCGGTCTTCGTCCGCGCTCCATTGGTCCAGGCTCCGGGTGAGGGCGGCGATTTGGCCCACGGTGCGCTCCAGCGCTTCCAGCACCGCGGCATAGCCCTCGAAGCCGGTGTGCGGGCGGCCGCGGCGGACGAGCCGGCGAGGGTTGTAATGGAGGCTCTCCCGCGCCATCCGCAGTCCCGTGCGGGCCTGTGTGACCAGTTCGCCGGTCTGTTCGGCGCGCGACCGCCACCGCCCGGTGCTCTCCTCGTCGAGTCCGCCTTCCCGCATCACCGGGTGGATGTCGCTCACCAGGTCGCACAGGGCGTGGGCCAGCGTGCGGATGCCGTATTCGGCGCTGCGGTAGCGCAGTGGCGGCAGCACGGTGACGTTCACGAGGACGCCGACCCCGCAGCCGATGAGGACCAGCAGGATGATCTGCCCCAGCTGGGTGCTCTTGTCGAGGGTCGAGGTGGCGGACACATAGGTGGAGAAGGCGAAGAACGCGGCGGTGGCCACCTGGGAGCCCTGTGAGCCGAGGGCCGGCCACCGGCCGATGGTGAGCGCGACCAACGCCACCAGGGCGAACGTCAGCACCTCGGGCCCGACGAGAAAGCCCAACGCCGCCTGTACAGCCACACCCGCCACCACCGCGCCCACGTAGCGCGAGGACTGAAGCAGTGACTGGTAGACGGTCACCTGCATGATGAGCACCGCGGAGAACGGGGCGAACGCGGGCGACTGCGCATGCAGCAGGTGGTAGGAGATCACCCAGGCGATCGTCGCCGCCAGGGTGCCCTTGGCGACGAGGAGCACCGTGGTGCGCTCATGGCCCTCCGAGCCCAGCGCCCGGCCCCACCACTGCCGGACGCGCGCCATCCGGCCCGGCCGTGCCGGTCGCATCCGCCGCTCGCTGACTTCTCCGGCCATGCTGTCCCTTCGCCTGGTGCCCCATCCGCGCCTCAGCGGATCTTGCGGTGCCCGGTACCCGGTACCCGGTCACGGGGGAACCATCCATGGGCCGTGCCGCTCGGCCGCCGGCAGCGGGTCCGGCGGGGTCACTTGTGGCCGAGCATGCCCCTGCGCAGCTGCTGGATGATGCGGGCGAGCAGTCGGGAGACATGCATCTGGGAGATACCGAGCACCGTGCCGATCTGGGCCTGGGTCATCTCCCGGTCGAAGCGCAGATGAACGATGAGCCGGTCGCGTTCGTTGAGCTGTTGCAGGAGCGAGGCCAGGGCGTACCGGTCCTCGACGTGCTCCGTGGCGGAGTCGGTGGTGCCGAGGATGTCGGCGAAGACGGGCCCGCCGCCCGGTGTCGTCAACTCGCCGTCGCCGGAGAGGTGCAGCGAGACGGCCGTGTAGCCGTTGCCGGCCACAATGCCCTCGATGATCTCCTCTTCCGTGAGCTCCAGATGCTCGGCCAGCTCTTTGACGGTGGGTTCGCGGTCCAGAGAGCTGGACAGCTGCTCCATGGCCTGGGCCAGGTCGATGCGGAGTTCCTGGAGACGGCGCGGGACATGGACGGCCCAGCTGGTGTCGCGGAAGAACCGCTTGATCTCCCCGAGAATATGGGGAATGGCGAAGGCCGCGAACTCCGTTCGGCGGGACGGGTCGAACCGGTCGATGGCCTTGATGAGGCCGATCGTCCCGACCTGGACGATGTCCTCCATTTGGTCACGGTGACTTCTGTACCGCGAGGCCACATAGCGCACCAGCGACAAGTTCATCTCGACGAGCGTATTGCGGGCGTACTGATACTCGGGGGTGCCCTCTTCGAGTTCCGCGAGCCGCTCGAAGAACAGCGGCGACAGCGCCTTGGCGTCCTGGGGAGCCACACTCCCGGCATCCTCGACGCGCGGAAGCGTGGTGGAACATCTTCCGGCCCGCGGTGACGGCCCGTCATGAGGCCCCGGCAGTTGTGTGTCACATACGTCCTCGAAAACCGTGTTCATGCTCCACCTCCGGGATTCAGGTCGTTTGAGCTGGCCTGTTGCCCGGCGTCAGGTCCCTTATGCGTATCGGCGGAACAATCACCCCGCTGAGTGGCGCAGCCGGTGGACCGGAGAGGTCCGTCCGCGAAATCCTGAATGATTCATGAGAAAAGCAACCGCCGTCGCGCCGCACTCCGGACGAGAACCAGGGCGCCGGCGCCCGGACGCACTTCGCCGACCTGCGACGGGGACCATACGAGGGACAGCCTTCGGGCCGGCCGAACAAGAGACTGTCTAGAACCTGTGCGCGAAAAGCATGACATGCTGTCGGCCATGTACGTTCATACACCGGCTGAGGTGACCCATGCTGTCGAGGACGAGGTCTTTGTCGTCCGCGTCAGCGGGTCCCTCGATCACGACAGCGCCCCTCTCCTGGAAGAGGCCTGCGCGCTGGCGGAGGATTCCGGCGCTCCACGTACCGTCGTCGATCTGTCGCTCACCGACTTCGCCGACTCCACGGTGCTGCATGTCCTGCTCGCCGCCCAGCGGGCCCACCACCGGCAGCAGCGCACGCTGATCGTCGCCGGCCCGTTCCACGAGGTCGTCCGCCGGCTCTTCGATGTCACCGGCACCGCCGGATACTTCACGCTGGCCGACGACATGCTCGGCGCGCTGGGCTCCTGAGGGCCCGCGCCCGGCTCGCCCGCTCCGGGCGAGCGACCCCCGGTGGGGACGCACCCCGCCGTCGCGGGCCGGCGGGACGCACCACCGCCGACCGCCGCCGACCGCCGTGATCAGGCCAATCACGCCGGGAACGGCGCGCGTCAGTCGGTCTTCCTGTCCTGCGGCATGCGTTCCAGCAGCCCCCGCAGATCGTCGGCGTGCTCTTCCTCCTGCGCCAGCAGATCCTCGAATACGCGGCGGGTGGTCGGGTCGCCGTCACCGAGCCACTTCGCGATTTCCGTGTAGGAGGCGATGGCCACGCGTTCGGCGACCAGGTCTTCCTTGATCATTTCCACCAGGTCGTCGCTGGCGTCGTAACCGGCGTGCGCCCGCTGCGTCAGGGTTTCCGGGTTGAAGTCGGGCCGGCCGCCGAGCTGCACGATGCGCTGCGCCACCTTGTCCGCGTGTTGCTGCTCCTGCGCGGCATGTTCCAGGAACTCCGCGGCGACCGGCTCCGAATAGAGACCGGAAGCGGTGTAGTAATGCCGCTTGTACCGCAGGGTGCACACGATTTCCGTGGCCAGCGCCTCGTTCAGCACCTGAAGAACGCGCTCCAGATCGGCTCCGTACGCTTCGGTGACCGGTCCCTTTTCCATCTCGCGGCGGGCGCGCTCGCGGAGGGTGGTGATGTCGGTGAGAAAGTCAGCCACGGTCTTCCTGCCCTTCAGTTCTCCTGGGGTGGACAGCGCTTCGCTCCGAAATGTGTGCCCAGTCGGCACCGCCGGTCAGTATGCCCCGCAATCGGGCCGGCAACGGAGACCCTTCCGTCGGCAGTGTGGCGTTTCGGCTCAGCCCATGAAGTCGTCCAGGCTCGTGGCCGCGCTGATCAGCGCGAGATGGGTGAAGGCCTGCGGGAAATTCCCCAGATGTTCGCCCGTCAGCCCTATCTGCTCCGCATACAGACCGAGGTGATTGGCGTAGGTGAACATCTTCTCCAGCGCCACCCGGGCCTCTTCGATCTGCCCGGTACGGGCGAGCGCCTCGACCCACCAGAACGAGCAGATCGAGAAGGTCCCCTCCGTTCCGTCGAGGCCGTCAGGGGACACTTTCGGGTCGTAGCGGAAGACCAGGCTGTCCGTGACGAGGTTCTCGCCGATGGCCCGCACGGTAGAGCGGAATCGCGGATCGTCCGGCGAGAGGAATTTGACCATCGGCATCACCAGGAGCGAGGCGTCCAGAATGCATTCCGGTGGCTGCCCCGCCTCGCCGCTGAGGCGTTGGACAAAGGTCTGTTCCTGCGCGTTCCAGCCCTGTTCCATGATCTGGTGGTAGATCTTGTCGCGCTCCGACATCCAGCGGACCGGATCACCCGGCAAACCGCGCTGCCGGGCCATGCGGATCATGCGCTCCACCGCTACCCAACACATCAACCGTGAATAGGTGTGCCGCTGTTGACCGGCCCGGGTCTCCCATATCCCCGCATCGGGGCTGTCCCAGTGCTCCAGGAGCCAGTCGAGAACGGCACACAGATCCATCCAGCTGTCGTGTGAAATACCGGCGCCGTGCTTGTTGAACAGATAGACGGAGTCGAAGAGTTCACCGTAGATGTCGAGCTGGAGCTGGCCGGCGGCACCGTTTCCCACCCGGACCGGGGCGGATCCCCGGTAGCCCGCCCAGTGGTCGAGGACGTGCTCGGGGAGTTCGGCGTCACCGTCGATGGAATAGAGCACTTGTAGCGGGCCGTGTTCACCGTTCCGCGCACCGCGCAGACACGAGGTCAGCCAGCTGATGAAGGCCTGCGCCTCGCGGGTGAAGCCCAGCCGCAGCAGGGCGTGGAGGGAGAAGGCCGCATCGCGGATCCAGACATAGCGATAGTCCCAGTTCCGTTCACCGCCGAGCTGTTCGGGAAGCCCGAGGGTCGGTGCGGCGACGATGGCTCCGGTGGGTTCGTGGGTGAGGAGTTTGAGTGTCAGCGCGGAACGGTGCACCATTTCCCGCCAGCGGCCGGTGTAGGTGGACTGGCTCAGCCATCGGCGCCAGAACCGTACGGTGGACCGGAACAGTTCCTCGGCGGCTCGGGTATCGACCAGGTCGACGGCGGGTTCGGCGCGGGAGGGCCGGGTGGTCTCCAGCACGAACAGCGCGGACCGGCCCTCCGCCAGGTCGAATTCTCCGATGGCGTCCTGGCCCTCGGCCCGGAGGCTCACATTGGCCTGGAGCGAGATTTCCAGCGCGTCACTGGTGAAACGCACACCGTGCGGCCGGCTCTCCACCTTGTGCGGATCCCGGCCGTAATTCATCCGCGGTGCGATGACGGTACGGATACGCGAACTGCCCCGTACGCTGACCACCCGCCGCACCAGCCGTTGCCGGTGATCGGGGTCGCCCTCCGCCCGTATCGGCATGAAATCCTGGATCTCGACGATGCCGTTCCCGGTCAGCATCCGCGTCATGAGGATGTTGGTGTCGGGAAAGTAGTACTGCTGGTGTTTGGCGATGTCCTCGACGGGTCCGATCTGCCAGTGTCCGCCGTCCCCGGCATCGAGCAGGGACCCGAAAATGCTGGGCGAATCGAACCGCGGGGCACAGAACCAGGTGATCCGGCCATCGGTCCCGACCAGCGCCGCGGTCCGCAGATCACCGATCAGGCCGTGTTCGGCGATGGGCAGATATCCCCCGCCACCCGCCTCACCGCCCGAGGTCCTTTGACGGTCATTCATAGGCCACGCCCCCTGTCGCCTCTTCTGCCGTGTGCTCGTTTCTCATCGACTGCCCCTCACGGGCAGGGCCGGCACGGGCGCGCCGAGCGGAGTGCCGAAGCGCCGCCCCTTCGTGCGCACCGGCCGAGCCGTCCGTACGCTTCGGGCCGCCGTACCCACCGGCCCGCGCTCCACCAGCAGTTACGCATCGTCCGACGGCAGCCCGTGCGCGCCCGCCCCGCCCCCGGTCGGGAACCCGCTGAACTCGCGTATGCCCCGGCGAGGCAGGTTCATGAGCCGGTCGCCCCTCGGCGCGGGTGACCGTCCGGGGTGGCGTGCGTCAGCAGCCCGTGGTGGAGCCGCTCCGTCCGGGCGGGGAAGTGAGCGGACCGAGGGTGCCGGTGACCGTCAGGAGGCGGTCCAGGGCGGGGGAACGATCGTCCAGGTGGAGGTGGATTCCGGCAGCGTCGGTGCGGCGGTGGAGGGCCAGCAGGACGGAGAGCCCCATCGGGTCGCAGGCCCGCACCCGGGCGCAGTTGAGGTGGAGGGCACGGAGGTCGGGCTGCGCGGCCATCTGCCGGAGGGCGAGGGCGAGCAGCTCGTCCGCGGTGGTGTGGTCCAGGTCCCCGGTGAGGTGGAGGTGGGCGGTGTACCTGTCCGGGGTGGTGACGGTGGGGCAGCGCTCGTCGGGCGGGTACGACGTCATGCGGAGGATCCGGGGCCAGGGCCGGCGTCGGTGCCGGGATCAGGGCCGGCGTCGGTGTCGGCGCCGGAGCCGGAGCCGGTGTCGAGGGCGCGGCGGGCGTGGCCGATGATCCGCCGTGCCCGCGGAAAGTCCGTCAGCTGGGCGGCGAGTGCGTCCAGGGCCGGGCCCAGGGAGTGCGCGGGGACTCCGCGCGTGGTGAGGATCGCACCGGTCCAGGTGAGGAAACCCGTGAACAGTTCGTCGTCATCCGTGTAGAGCGCGGTGGCGAGGAAGTCGGTGATGTGCGCGAGGTCTTCCGCGGTGTGCTGCCGCTGCCGGTCGGAGTAGTGGCGCAGGGCCGGGAAGCGTTCCTCCAGCTGCGCGAGGGTCTCCTTGACCAGTTGCGGGGCCGTGCGTGCCACCAGGGAGTACTCCTGGTCGGACAGGTGCGGCAGATCGTCGACGGGCTGGTGCCCGAGCGCGGGGGCCCTGGTGTCCGGCATGCCCCGGGAGAGGAAGTCGGCGGCGGTACGGGCGTCCGGCGCCCAGGCGTCGGCACCGAGGAGCCGGGCGTAGCGGCCGTCGGGACCGAACGCGGCGCCGCCCACCAGGAAGGGGACGCCCGCGGCCTGGCAGGCGGTGATCGCCGCATGCGCGGTGGGCAGCCGGGTGGCGATCGAGCTCGACAGCGCGACGGCCTGCGGTCCGGTCTGGTGCAGATGGGCGATCAGATGAGGTGCGGGCACCTGCGCGCCGAGGAAATCCACCTGCCAGCCGCGCAGCCGCAGCACCTCGGCGAGGAGGCGGGCGGGCAGCGCATGCCACTCACCGTCGACACAGGCCACCGTGATGCGGCCCCGTTCCGCTGTGGCCGCGGGCGGCCGGTGATGTGCGAGGGCCGCGATGACCCGGTCGTTGATGGCGGTGGCGGCGTGCTCCTGCGCCACCGTCATCTTGTTCGCCGCCCAGTGTTCACCGACCCGGTGCTGGACGGGCGCGATGATGTCGAGCAGCACGTCCTCCGGCGGGACACCGGCGTCCACCGCGTCGAACACCCGACGGACGGCGGCGTGCTCATCCACCGTCACCACGGCGTCCCACAGTTGGTCGACGTAGGCGGCCAGGCTCTCCGCCATCGCCACAGGCGAAGTGGTCATGACGCACGCCTGCCCGGCAGCCGTCCGCCCATGGCCCCCGAACGAGCACGGAGGGACGGACCGGCCCCCGCCCCTGCTTCCCGCCGGTCAGCGGTCATCGGCGCACCCCCGTAGAAGTAACAGTTCTCATGCCGGGTACCTGCCCCGGGTGTGGCCGTCCACCGCGCTGATGTGCGCACGGTGGGGCGCGGTGATGGCGACCACGGCCATGTCGTCATGCCGGCCGGCCCCCACCCACTGGGCGGCGAGCATCCGGATCCGCTCCACGACCGCTTCGGCGGGCAGGCCCGCACACTCACTCAGCGCGGACCGCAGACGTGCCTCGCCGAAGAGCTCCTCGCCCAGTGGCCCGCCCATCGCCTCGGTGATCCCGTCGGTGTACAGCAGACAGGACTCCCCGGGCGCAAGATCGAGCGCGGCCGTCGTGGAGGTCACCTCCGGCAGCGCACCTACGAGGGACCCGCGGGTGGCGGCTTCCTCCACCCGGCCGTCGGCGCGGACGATCAGCGGCGCGGGGTGTCCGGCACTGGTCACCCGCAGCCGGACGGTGCCGCCCCGCCGCGCGACCGAGGCCAGGACCAGGGTGGCGAACCGGGTGTGGTCGGAATCGAGCAGCGCACCATTGAGCAACCGCAGCACCCGCTGATGATCGGTGGCCAGCGGCAGCAGGGCGTGCAGGGTGTTGCGGATCTTGCCGGTCTGGACCGCGGCCTCCAGCCCCTTGCCGCACACATCCCCCAGGACGACGAGCGACTCCTCATCGGGCCCGGCCGCCGCGTGCACATCGTAGAAGTCGCCGCCCACACGGTCGGTGTCGTTCGAGGCCCGGTAGCCGCCGGCCAACTCCACTCCGCTGAGCTGCTGGAGCCGGGGCGGCAACAGCTCCCGCATCAGCGTCCGGGTGATGGCCGCCTGTTCCGCGTAGAGCCGCGCGGCGGACATGGCCGCTCCGGCACGGGCGGCGAACAGCCGGGCGACGGTCTCTTCGCTCTCGTCGAACGCGGCGTGACCGGAACGTCTCAGGAGAATCAGCGCGCCGGCCGCCACACCGTGCCCCGGGAGCGGGGTGACCGCCACCGAGCCGAGGTCCCCCAGCGCGGACGGCCGCACCCAGTCCGGCACGGCCGCCGGGTCTATCCAGCGCGCGGGCACGGGAGGAAACCCCTTCAGCGCTTCGGCCAGTCCCGGCACGGAGGTGGGATCGGCGACAACCTTGTCACGCACCACCCGCCCGTCCGGGCCGCAGCAGCTCATCGCCAGCCACCGGCCGGAGGGCGGGGCGATCACGACGGCGGTGTCCGCCAGATACTGCGTGGCGAGCCGGGCCGTGACGTCCATGCACCGGTCGGCATTCAGGGAGGCGAGAAGTTCCGTCGACGCCTGCACGAGAAACGCGGTGCGCTCACGCTCGGCACGCAGGGCCTCCTCCGCCGACCGGCGGGCGGTGTCATCGACCAGCCACCACACCACGTCGCCGTTCTCCGCACGACTCGGACGGGCCTCGAAGCTCCGGCCCCCGACGGGCCCGCACTCCGCCTCGTCGTCGGGCCGCGGGGTGTCAGTGAAGCGCTGATGAGCGTCGGCGAGCCAGGAGACCAGGGCGTCGTCGCACGGTGCGCCCGCCCTGGCGGCCGGGAAGAGCAGCATGGCGGCGTCATTGACCGCACGCACGAGCCCGGACGGGCTGATGACGAGTACGGGGTGGGGCGCGGACCGCCAGGCTGCACCGGCATCGACACCGGCCGCGGGCGCGGTGACCACGGGTACGTCGGAACTCTTCACCACACAAGGCTCACTGAGTGCACCCCATCACCCACAAAAACGGCAGGGACCATTCCCCATCGGTCACCATCCCCCACGGAGACCGGGGAGGGCAATCATCGCCGGGGCGTTGGGGTGGAGTGGGCAGGCCGGATGAGGAGTGGCGGCCGGTTCGCGGTGGGTGGGGTTGACGTGGCCCACGGCTCACGCCCTCGGGAACAGTACCGACGGCATCAAAGGGGCAAGGTCACGCGAATCGTCTTGCCGGTCACGGTCGCGGTGATCTCGACGCTGCGCGCCAGCCGTTGTATCAGGGGCCAGCCGTAGCCACCCGTGACACCAGGGTCGCGACCGGGGGTTTGAGGGGAGGCGGCGGTGGGGCAGTGCGCGCTGCCGTCCTCGACCGCCACTTCCAAACACCCCTCGACGACCCGCGCGGTGAACCCGGTGAGCCCGCCCCCATGCCGTTGGGCATTGGTGACCAGCTCCGTGGTCACCAGGAGGGCATCGACCAGGGCCAGGTCATCGACCGGGCTGCCTATCTTGTGCAGCAGGTCGTGCACAAAGTTGCGCGCCTCGGCTGCTCTTACAGGTACTCCCTGCATCACACCATTCCACCCCAATGCTCCCGAGCCGTCGCAGCGACGCCGCCACCCTCACCCATCCTCCGGGCAGGCATTACCGGCCGGGGCACTTCTTTCTCGCACGGCAGGACGGCAATACTCTCAGGCCCCCGCGCGGGCGCCACAGCGGGTGAACACTGAGCCGACGGGGCTACGGAAAGCGCGACTTACGACGAGGTCGCCACCCCGCCGCCTCCCCCTCAACGGCCACCACCTCAACGTGTGGACCGACATCGGGGCCGACGGGAACGCCTGCCGAAAGCCTTCCGGCAACGGCGCATGCCCCACGAAACGCCTGCCGCACCTGCGGCACCCTCAGTCGGCCACGCCGTCAAACCGGAGCGGGACGGTCACCGTAATGGCCTTGCCGTCGCCCGTGGGGACAATCACCACACAGGACGTGAGTTTCTGGATCATCGGCCACCCATATCCACCGACCCCATACTTTTCCCGTCCGATGGCCGTGGCGGGATGACGAGTACTGCGATCGGTGACGGTCACTTCCAGCAGACCGCCCGCGATCCGGGCAGAGAATCCGGCGACTCCACCACCATGACGCTGGGCATTGGTGACCAATTCCGAGGTGACCAGCAGGGCGTCGATCGAGGAGAGTTCATCGACCGGCGGGCGGTGCGCGTGCAGCAGCTCATGAACGCGGTCCCGCGCGTCCGCCGCTTTGTTCACCGGGGTCTGCTGCGTGCCCGTCACACCTCTCACCTCACGCCCGATCGACCACAACGCCTGGAGCTCACCCACCGCCCCCTGCGAGGGCCACGCAAAAGGCTACTTCGACGAGAAGATTCTTTGACTGCTTCCCCCGGACCCCGGAGTTCACGCAACACCCTCCACAACCCGGCGCCAAACCTCCGGCACGGCCCCTGACCTCACCACCAACCGTCCGCAGCAGAGCCGGGCCCAAGAGCTCCGGTGAACGACGTCACAATGCACCGACCCCGACGGGCAGGAATTCCTCCCGGCCACCACATCAATGGCGGACCCGACGCACCACCGAGCTCACCGACTCGGACCTCAGGCCGTAGCGGCTACTCCCCTACTACTCGCCGACGCCTGTCAGCCCTGCGGGACCAGCGAGCCTGCCGACGCGCAGGCGCATCCGCTCCGCACCCCGCACCCCCTCACCGAGCGGCACCGCTACACAGCCGGGGGCGCTCCTCCGACGGGTAGCCGATGTCACACCCTCGTCGGCCCACGACGCATCCCCGCCCCTTCGACCCCGGAGAGGCAGGCAACGAAGACGACCCCTTGGGAGCATTTGCCCCGATTTGCCCCAGCTCTTCACTCCGCACCGTCACCCCTCCCTTACGTCGGCATGACCGTGGCGCCCGCCGCGGCATCCCACGCACAGCAGGACCGTCTGAACGATCAAAATATGGGGGCGCTAGCATATGAGCACCGCCTAGCTCGAAAGATAAGCCTGTGACTGCTGTCAATGACGACTCGTTCACCAACTGGAAGAACCGCGAGGAGATCGCGGAGTCGATGATCCCGATCATCGGGAAGCTGCACCGGGAGCGGGACGTCACGGTCCTGCTTCACAGCCGCTCCCTGGTGAACAAGTCGGTGGTCAGCATCCTCAAGACCCACCGTTTCGCCCGGCAGATCGCCGGTACGGAGCTCTCGGTCACCGAGACGATGCCCTTCCTCCAGGCTCTCACCTCGCTCGATCTCGGCCCGTCCCAGATCGACATCGCCTTGCTCGCCGAGACGTACCGGACCGACGACCGCGGCCTGTCGGTGGAGGAGTTCACCGCCGAGGCCGTCGCCGGCGCCACGGGTGACAACAAGATCGAGCGCCGCGAGCCGCGCGACGTCGTGCTCTACGGCTTCGGCCGCATCGGCCGCCTCGTCGCCCGTCTGCTCATCGAGAAGGCCGGCTCCGGCAACGGCCTGCGGCTGCGCGCCATCGTCGTCCGCGGCGGCGGCGACCAGGACATCGTCAAGCGCGCCTCGCTGCTGCGCCGTGACTCCATCCACGGGCAGTTCCAGGGCACGATCACCGTTGACGAGGCGAACAGCAAGATCATCGCCAACGGCAACGAGATCAAGATGATCTACTCCGACGACCCCACGTCGGTGGACTACACGGCGTACGGCATCAACAACGCCATCCTCATCGACAACACCGGCAAGTGGCGGGACCGCGCGGGCCTGTCGAAGCACCTCCGCCCCGGCATCGCCAAGGTCGTCCTGACCGCCCCGGGCAAGGGCGACGTCCCCAACGTCGTCCACGGCGTCAACCACGACATGATCAAGCCCGACGAGCAGATCCTGTCCTGCGCGTCCTGCACCACCAACGCGATCGTCCCGCCGCTGAAGGCGATGGCGGACGAGTACGGCGTCCTGCGCGGCCACGTGGAGACCATCCACTCGTTCACCAACGACCAGAACCTGCTGGACAATTACCACAACTCCGACCGCCGC
Organism: Streptomyces lydicamycinicus; assembly: GCF_000829715.2. NCBI lineage: Bacteria > Bacillati > Actinomycetota > Actinomycetes > Kitasatosporales > Streptomycetaceae > Streptomyces > Streptomyces lydicamycinicus. The sequence continues at coordinate 542,072 of NZ_BBNO01000008.1, forward strand.
GGCCGCTCGGCGCCGCTCAACATGGTGATCACCGAGACCGGTGCCGCCTCCGCCGTCGCCAAGGCACTGCCCGACCTCGATGCGACGATCACCGGCAGCTCGATCCGCGTCCCGGTGCCGGACGTCTCGATCGCGATCCTCAGCCTTCAGCTGGGCCGCGAGACCACCCGCTCGGAGGTCCTCGACTACCTCCGCGATGTCTCGCTCACCTCCCCGCTCAAGCGCCAGATCGACTTCACCACGGCCCCCGACGCGGTCTCCAGCGACTTCATCGGCTCCCGCCACGCCTCGATCGTCGACGCCGGCCCCACCAAGGTCGAGGGCGACAACGCCATCCTCTACCTCTGGTACGACAACGAGTTCGGCTACTCCTGCCAGGTCATCCGCGTCGTCCAGCACGTCTCCGGTGTGGAGTACCCGACCTACCCGGCGCCTGCGGTCTGATCGCGGCGAACTTCCCGTATGGGTCCTACCGTCGCCCCGGGTGCGGGGCGACGGTAGGACGCGGGCCTTCCGGCCGGTACCACCCGCCTCACTGAGCCGTCATCCGGCAGGCCTGCACGCAGCCGGGTGGCTATCGGCTCGGCAGCTCCCCCCTCTCACCCGGGTCCGCACATCCCCTCTCGACGCGGGATGTGCGGACCCCGGCTGGAATGCCGGCCCGGGCGAGAGGCGCCCCGAACTCGGCTCGCTCGGCCCCGGGTTCGCCGTGGAGCCTTCACATGCCCGGATGGTCAGGCATCCGCGACGCGGCGACGGCGTCGTCGAGGATCTGCTCCCGTGCCGAGATGACCAGCCTGTTGAGTGTGCCGGCCAGGGGGAGGATCTCACCAAGCCTGCCGGAGTCGGCGATCCGGCCGGTCGACGCGTCGAGGAAGACCATCACCTCCCTCATGAGCCTGTGCGCCTCGGGCGTGGTGGGAAGCGCGTCAGCTTTGATCAGGTTGAGCATCGTCTCTAATGCCGCGGCCAGCTCCCGGACCGCTTCACGCATCTCGGATTCGTCGGAATTCATGCTGCATACGATCGCGGAACGGATGCGGAGATGCCACGCGGCAGACGCCTGCCGGAGGAGCCGGGCAGCATCAGTTCGAACGCCTGGTAGCTGCCGTCGTACGCCCGCCAGGGATGACGGGACAGCCCCTCAGCCCGGTGGTCTCGTACCCGGAGAAGCAGCACGAGGCCCGGTGCAGACGACACCCGTTGGTGAACTGCCGTAAGGCGAGCGGGATTTCGCCGGCTGACAGGCTGTCGGCTCCAGCAGGGAACGTGTGGCGCGGTGAACCTTCCGCGCCGGGCCCACGTCTTCCCCCCGCGTCCTGCCACGACATGTGCAGGAGAACAGACCATGGCCGACAAGGACGTTGAGCAGACCGACGAGCGGGGTTACCTCCCGGGGCCCTGGCGGGCGGACCTCGGGACGTGGGGGCTGTCGCACTGATCGCCTTCGGGGGCCTCGCGGTGGCATGGGTCTTCTTCCGGCTGCCCGGCACCCCGGATGAGCCGGCGTCCGCCTACTACGGGGTCTCCAAGGTCATAGCCATCGGCCTGGTGACTATGGGATGCACCTTGCTCGGCCGCCGTCGCACCCGGGCCGCCGCCACCGAGGAGACGAAGGAACGGGAACACGCCTGACGCCGCAGGCCGGTGAGCACCGTCAGACGGCGGCGACTTCCTAAATCCAGCAAAACACCGGGTCGGCTGCCGGACCGCTGAACGTCCTCCAGCAGTGGGGAGCCACGCTCGGGGTCGCCATCCCGGGCAGCGCTTACCTCAACAGCCACATTCCAGTACGCCCCGGGCAGCTTCAGCGCCTCGCCAAGGCCGGACGAAAGCCCCCCTCGCCCTCGTCCTCTTCCTCGAAGCGGTAAAGGAGTTGTGCGGTGGGGCGCAATCACCTCCACACCCCACAAGGCGAAAAGTGAGCGGGTGTGCACCGGCGCCCGGAAGGGTATTTTTGCCTTTCCATTTCGGGCGCCGCATTCCCGCCGTCCGTTCGGTTCAAGCCTAAGAGAAACGTTTATTCTCCGTGCGGATTTAACTACTTGGCTATTGGCACATCACCTGCATATTGGTCTCATCGGGTGTGGGCCAATGGAGGTATGTTCTCAACGAACACGCATGGGTGGATAGTGAAAGACCTCCACCGGGTTCGGAGCCCTTGGTGTGAGCAGGAATGGAGGTCGCAGATGACCATAGAGGAATGGCTCAAAACGAATGTAACCACCGACACGAGGGCACTCGGGTGGTACAGCGGACCGGAGTGCGAGGACCGTATCGTCCGAGCCTATCGCGAGCTGCTGAGTGGCTATGAGATCGACACCTCGAAGATCCTCAAAACCACCTGCCTGGTGAACGGCGAGCACACCGGCGTGGTGCGTATCCAGGAGAACAACTTCTTCTCGATCTGCGCCCACCACTTCCTGCCGTTTTTCGGGAAGGTCAACATCTCCTACGTGCCCGGTGACCGCATCCTCGGACTCGGCAAATTCCCGCGTCTGGTACAGGCGTTCAGCCGCCGCTTCCAGATTCAGGAGTATCTCGTCAAGGACATCGCTGACGAGATCATGTCCTCCGGCGGCGCACAAGCCGTGCGCGTCACCTCCAGCAGTCGCCACCTCTGCATGTGCAGTCGTGGTCCGTCCGACCAGACCGTCACCACCGACACCTCTTATGTGGCAGGCGATCAGGAGTTGATGGCCAGATTCGGCCTGGACGACTGATGCGGACTCGCGTGGCGGGAGGTGTACTCAGTGATCCCTCCCGCCACGCGGCCTTGGTCAGCCCGTCCCTCGACGGCCGACCGCGCGGGACCACGCGCCGGCCGGCACAAGGAGAATCCGTGCGCGACAGGAAGAGGCGCGGTCAGCGCCGCGCGTCGACGTCGCCCTGGAAGTACGCGCTGGCGACCTGGTTCGCCGGCGTGCTGGCGGCAGTCGGTCTGGGTGCCGTCGCACCGGTGGGGTCCGCCCTGCGTACGTCGCTCGGCCTGTCGGACGGTGCGGTCGCATGGGCCACCTCAAGTATCACGGCGGTGAGCGCCGCCCTCGGCATCCCGGCGGGATGGTGGGTCCGCCGCTTCGGTGCCCAACGGGCCCTTTCCTGGGGCCTTTTTGTCATGTCGGTGGCCACCGTCGGCAGCGCGGCCGCCGGCTCCTGGGGGCTGCTGCTGGGGGCACGTATCGCTGAAGGGGTCGGCTATCTGCTGGTGTTCGTGGCGGGTCCGGTCGTGCTCACCCGCCTCACTCAGGGCGGCGTCCGGTCGGCAGCACTCGCGTTGTGGGGCACGTGCGTTCCGACGGGGCTCGCCCTCGCCGCGGTCACGGGCGGCGCCCTGGAATCCGTGTGGACATGGAACCAATGGCTGGCCCTCACCGCACTCGGTCCGCTGATCATGGCCGGAGTGCTCACGGCCGTCCTGCCTCGGCTCCCGAGGGCGGCGGTCCGGTGTGCGCACCGCGAAGCCGGTTACTGGAACGGGGCGTTGCGGCTCGGTGTGGCGTACGGCAGCCTGTCGCTGGTCGGTGTCGCCGTGGTGATGGTGCTGCCAGCGTTTCTCCTTGAGGAGCGGCAGGCTACGGCGGCGGTTACCGGTGCCGTGGTGGCGGTCGTCTGTCTGGGGAGCGCGGTCGGTGGGCTCGCCGCCAGTTGGCTGCTGCGGCGCGGCGCGGCCCTCTCCTCACTGGTGCCCCTGGGCGCGGTGATGCCGGTCGCCTGCCTCCCCGCCTTCTCGGCCGAATTCCCCCTCGCGGTCAGCGGCGGAGCGGCCACGCTTGTCCTTGTCGTCGACGGACTGCTGATCTCCGCGGTCTTCGCTGCCGTTCCCGCCTCGGTGAGCCGTGCGGAGGATGTCGATGTCGCCAATGGCATCCTCAACCAGCTCGGCAGTGTGGGGATTCTGCTGGGACCACCGGTCTTCGGGCTGGTCATCGCTGCCGCGGGGTGGGGCACCGTTGCTGCCCTGACCCTGGCCTTCGGCGGGTTGGGCGCGGTCCTGCTGCTGACGGCTGCGCGCACGTCCGCGACCGGTTCGGCGGCCGACGTGTCCCGGTCGCCCGACGCGCCGGGTGGCGGAGAGAGGCGGAACGGTGCGGAACCCTTGGCGAAGGCGGCGGACGTCAGCAAGCCGCACCGCACGCGCCCCTGACCGAGCACGGAAGTGTGGCCTGCCCGACTGCCGTACCAGCTGATGGCAGTCCTTCGCCCAGGAAGGGGCACAGGGTGAAATTCGACTTCCCGCTGTCGCGGGACAACACCTATCGCGAATACTGCCTGCACTGCCACGCCGAGGCGGTCACTTGGATCGTCGTGGACGGAAGAAAACGCTGCACCTGTGCTTCGTGCGGGCGCGAGGCGGAGAGAGCCGTCGTCATCGATCCCCGTATCTCCTGGTGGACCGATGCGGACGGCGAGTACTGGCACGAGAGCGCCGGGGTGTTCGTACGCGACCGTCGAGCGAAGTTCCTCTTCTTCCAGCGGACCGCCTTTCCTTACCGTCTGACCGTGCCGGCGGGCCATGTCGAGCGCGGGGAGGAACCACAGCGCGCGGCCGCGCGGGAGCTGTGGGAGGAAGTAGGAATCCGGGGCGCGCACGGGGATCTCCGGCTCGTTGCGGACGAGTATTTGAGGGGAGATGTGTGCAGAAGGGGTTCCGACGCGCATCGTTGGCATGCTTTTCTGCTGGAGGTCGATGAGGACCGGGAAGCGGGAGCCCAGGGGGAGCTGACCGTGAATGAGGAGGGTGAGGCGCCCGTCTGGCTCACTCTCGACCAAGCCCGCTCCTGCCGGCCGACGTTCGCGGTGGAACGCATCATCGAGCAGTATTCCGACAGGCTGCTGGACGCTGTCCCGCCTGTTTCTGACGAGCGGGAACAGGGCCCTTCGGACGGTGCCCGGGCCTGACGTTTTCGTCCCACGCCACCGCCGGGGGCGACCGGCGCCCGTCTCAGCCGGCGCAGTGGGCGATCTCGCCCGGCAGCTCTCCCCCGACCAGATATCTGTCGACGGCACGGTCGGTGCACGTGGAGGGGGGCTCCGAGGCGTACGCCGCATGCCCCTCGCCCTTGCGCACGAGGAGCGAGCTCTGGTCCAACTGCCGGTGCACCGCCCGTGCGTTCGCGAGTGGAGTGAGCTGATCATCGGTGTACGACACCAGCAGTACCGGTGCCGCGCCGGTTGCCCTGACCGGCTCGGCCGCACCGGTGGGGGCGACCGGCCACGTCGCACAGTCGATCATCTGCCAGGCGTAGGAACGGCCGAAGAGCGGCGACTGCTTGGCGAACGCGTCGGCGGTGGCGAGCATCTTCTCCGGGGTCTTCGGCGCGGACGGGGAGTCCAGGCACAGCACCGCCGACATACTCATGGACTCGTTTTCCTCGGTCTGCTCCTCCTGCGGCGTCGACTCCTCGTCACCGCCCTCGCCGGATGCCTCGGCGTCCAGACGATCGAAGGCGGTCACGTCCCCGCGCAGGGCGGCCACCAGCGCCGTGGTCAACCGCTTCCAGCTCACTTCGCCTGACACGGCCATTCCCAGGTACATGGACAAGTCGGCGTCGGTGAATTCCTCGCCGCCGGCCCCGTGCAGCGGCTTCCGGTCCAGTTCCCTGGCGAACGTGGTGAGCCTCCGCAGGATCTCCCCGGTGGTGGCTCCCAGCCGGTCGTCCCCGCGCGCGACGAGGTCGTGGGCGTACCGGCGCACCGCGTCATCGGAGGTCTTGACGTCGAGCCGGGCGACCTGCCGCAGGTCGGCGGCCGGATTGACGACGCCGTCGAGCACCATCCGGCCCACCTTGCCGGGGAACAGCTTCATGTACTGCTGGCCGATGAAGGTGCCATAGGAGACACCCGTGTAATTCAGCTTGGCGTCGCCCAGGACCGTACGCAGCACATCCAGGTCGCGCGCGACGCTGACGCTGTCCATGTGCGCGAGAACGGCGCCGCTCGCCTTTTGGCAGGCACGGGCACGCCGGGTCGCGTCGGCGAACACCTTCTCGGCCTGCGATGCGGTACGCGGCGGGTCCTCGGGTTCCTCGGCCACACCGTCGGGGCACTTGATCTGCCCGGACCCGGCTATGCCTCGTGGGTCGAAGCCGACCAGGTCGTAACGGGCCCGGGCCCGTTCCCCCGCCTGCCAGTTTCCGTTCGCCACGTCGGCCGCACCGCCGGCTCCGGGTCCCCCGGGGTTGAAGAACAGCGACCCCAGCCGACGACTGTGATCCTTGGCCTGCACCCGCGACACCCGCAGTGTGACGGTCTTCCCGTCCGGGGCGGCGTAGTCGACCGGCACCTTCACCCAGCCGCACTGCGCGCCGGGCACGGCCTTGGGGGTGACATCCGTGCCACAGGCCGTCCACTGGACCTTCTGCTGGGTGAAGCGCGCGGGCAGCACCGGAACGGACGTGTTCCCGCCCTTGGCGTCGCCGGGCCGGGATGCTGCGGCGCCACCGGCACCGCAGACCGTCACCACCATCGTGGTGACGGCCAGCAGACCGGCGGACAAGGCCATGGATCGGCGGGGGATGGGCATCGGCGCTCTCGCTCTCTCGCTCGTCGCCCGCACAGCATGCGCACAGGCGCCGCCGGGCCGCTGTAGGGCCCATCACAGTTGGGGCGGAATTACGCATTGTCGGCGGACGAACGCATTTCACCCTCAGGTAGGACGGGGTCACGGATGGCGAAGTCACGGATGAACACGTTCAGCAAGGAGACGCAATCAGTGAGTCATCGCCGCACGGGATCGCCTACAAGCGGGCGATGAATGCGCTGATGCAGGAGGCGATGTGGTCGGGCACCTCCAGTGGTCGGGCACCTCCAGTGGTCGGGCACCTCCAGCGGCCAGGTGGCCGGTGCCGCCGAACTCGGCGAGGGTGGCGGTGGGGATCAGGGGAAGCAGGTCTTCGCGCAGGATCTGCGGCGGGTCCGCCGTGTCGTCGCTCCCGGCCGGCACCAGTAGTACGGGAACGTTGATCGCACCGACCCGGTCCGCGAAGTCCTCGACCAGCGCCTGCCGCGGCCACGCCCGCCGGTGAGGCGGGCGCCACGAGCACCACGCACTCCCTGGATGGCGAATTGTTCGACCCGCCACGGGGGCAGCACCGCGCCCGTCCCCACGCCCCCCTGCCTGGAACGCACTGGCAAGAAAGTTACGGTCGTAACATGGGAGCCGTGGCTCCTCATCGCGCCGCGGCCCTGGTGCTGCCCCGCGTGCTCCCCGTCGACCTGGGCATCCCGACGCAAATCGACCCGGGCGTGACGCGGGCTGTCACCCGCGATCTGCGGCGTCGTGACGGCGAGTTGTACCGCCTCGTCCGCGCGGAGTCCGGCGAGTCCGCGCTTGCCGCACTGCGTGAACTGAAGCTGCGTGGCGCCCCGTTCGGTACTTGTCACGGCCGCCAAGCAGTACGCGCCACTCCATCGGGCGCCCCACCAGGTCACCGACGTCCATGAACTGCTGGACAGCACGCTGCTGATGGTTCTCCGCGAAGATCGGCCCCCACATCACCGTCGTCAAGCCGGTGGGCGAGGGCACGCGTCCCGGCCTGGACATCTCGTGGCGCATCACCGCCAACAAACACCAGGGGGACCGCGGTTCGATTCCGCCCCCGGGGACACCCGCTTCCGGGTACGCCTGCCGCCGGCCCCACCAACCCCCCTTTCCCCACAGGAGGCGTCATGATTTCCCCGCACGGAATCGACCCCTCGGTCCCACCCAGCGGAACCGGATGCGCCGAGTGTGATGCCGGTGGCGGCTGGTGGTTCCATCTCCGGCGCTGCGCACAGTGCGGCCACGTCGGTTGCTGCGACGACTCACCCGCCAAGCATGCGACGGCCCATGCCCGGGACACCGGGCACCCGGTGATCCGCAGCTTCGAACCGGGCGAGACCTGGTTCTACGACTACGACACCTCGGACGTGTATGCCTCGGGCCCGCCCCTGGCTCCCCCGGAGAGCCACCCGGCCGACCAGCCGACCCCCGGCCCCGCGGGTCGCGTCCCGGCGGACTGGGCCGACCGTCTGGGATAGGCGGCTCTCCCCCACCTACGCCATGGCGCTGACCTGGCCGAGCGCCGCCACCGACCGGCCCCGCCGTCGCGTTGGCGGCGGTCCGGAGCGGCACTTAGCGTGGGAGAGGACGGCGGTTGGTACATGATCCGGGGGCCCGTGCGGCCGGACCGCCCTCGACTCGGAGGTCCGGGATGGACGCTGTCTCGTTCCTGCTCGTGGCCGTGATCCTCACGGCCCTTGCCTTCGACTTCACCAACGGATTCCACGACACCGCCAACTCGATGGCCACCTCCATCGCCACCGGGGCGCTGAGCCCCCGGGTCGCCGTTGCCGTCGCCGGGGTGCTCAATCTGGCCGGAGCCTTCCTCTCCACGGAAGTGGCCAAGACGATCTCGGGTGGCATCGTCGAGAACAGCGAGGTCTCCCTGGTGATGATCTTCGCCGGGCTGATCGGGGCGATCCTGTGGAACCTGGTCACCTGGCTCCTCGGGTTGCCGTCCAGCTCGTCCCACGCCCTGTTCGGCGGGCTGATCGGCGCGGTGTGGGTGGGGGCCGGGGGCTCCGCGGTGCGCTTCGGCGCGATCATCGAGAAGATCGTGATCCCGGCGGTGGCCTCGCCGGTGGTGGCCTGTGTGGTGGCGCTGCTCGCCACCTACCTCGCCTACGTGATCACCCGGAGGACCTCGCGCCGCGCCGTCGGAAAGGGCTTTCGCGCGGGTCAGGTCGGGTCGGCGTCCCTGGTGGCACTGGCCCACGGCACCAACGACGCCCAGAAGACGATGGGCGTCATCACCCTCGCGCTCATCTCGACCGGGGTACTCAGCCATGGCGCGGGGCCGCCCTGGTGGGTGGTGCTGAGCGCGGGCCTGGCGATCTCGCTGGGCACCTACGCGGGCGGCTGGCGGATCATCCGGACCATGGGCAAACAGCTCACCGACATCCAGGCCCCCCAGGGCTTCGCTGCCGAGACCAGCGCCACCGCGGTGATCCTCGCCTCGTCGCACATGGGGTTCGCGCTGTCGACCACTCAGGTGTGCACCGGCAGCATCCTCGGCGCGGGGCTGGGCCGCAAGCTGGCACATGTGCGCTGGGGAGTCGCCGGGCGGATCGCGGTGTCCTGGCTGCTGACACTGCCGGCCGCGGCCGCCGTGGGAGGCGTGGCGGCATGGGTGGCCGATCAAGGCGACCTGGGGGTGGCCCTGGTGGCGGTCGTCGCCATCGCCGCCGCGGCGGCCTTCTACGTGCTCTCGCGCCGCCACCCGGTGAGCCCGGAGAACGTCAACGAGGTGCCGGCACCCGAACCGGCCCCCACCGTCAAGCCGGCCGCCTGAGCCGCCCCGACCGGCCGGGCCGCCGTCCAGGAAGGGGAGCACGGGATGGACATCAACTGGGGCACACTCGCCGGGGTCTTCGCCGTCAGCCTCGGAATCACCGCCGTGGTGGTCGTGATGTTCTCCCTCGGCCTGGCCGCATGGGCCCGCGCCGGCCACGGGGAGCCCGCCTCCCACACCTCCAGAGCCCGGCACCAGAAGGCGGCCAAGGCCACAGCCGTTCTCTGCTTCGCCTCCTGCCTCGCGGTCGCGGCGTACGGGATCGCGTTGATCGTGACCGGTTGAGGCCGTTCGGGGCGCCGGACTCGTCCGGGGTGGGCGAGTCCGCGGCGGATGAGTTCCACCGACCACCACGATTCAGCAGATCGCCAGGGCGCCGTACGTCGGCAAGCCGTCTGAGGGGCTGGCTGGTGCCGTGTCGCGCTCAGTCGTCAGTCGCTCAGTTCGTGGTGGTTCCCGGATGCCGGTCGGCCGGCGTGCGAGCAGCGCGGCGCGGTGGGAATCGTCGATGGGGGCGAGAGCGAGGACGAGAGCGGTCCAGGCCGTGGCGAGGGCGAGTGCGAAGGCGGCCCGGGCCGTGGCGAGGCCGCCGTCCAGCACTGCTCGGTCCGCGCCCGCGAAGCAGGCGCCGATCGCGCGCTGGAGCTCGCGCAGGCCATCGAGGGCCTCAGCCCCGGCAGTTGTAGGCGGGGTGGGCCCGGGCCCGCCTGTTGTGGTCCTCACCAGCAGCGTGCGGCGGCCGTGAGAGCTCGGCAGGAAGCCAAGTCCCCATTAGGGGGCTATCCCTACCGTGCATGGGCCGCTGCCTGGACCGTGTTCGGGCCTGCTGCCCGGATGGTCCGGTGGATCTTGGACACGCAGACTGAACACATCCGGTTCTCCAACAGAAGGAACTCTCCGTGTCCAGTGTGAAGTCGGTGCGTCGCCGCGCGGCGCGCACCACTGCCGTCGGCGCTCTCGCCATCGCGGCGTGCGCCACCCTGCTGACCGGCAGCGCCGCAGCGATCGTCAACGGGACCGATTCCACCGAGCGCTACCCGTTCATGGCGACGATCCCGGAGTCGGCCCCGGATCAGGGGCTTTACGACGGTACTTGCGGGGCGTCGCTGATCGATCCGCAGTGGGTGCTGACGGCGGCCCACTGTGTGCAGGGCGATGGGCTTGAGCTGGACGGCATCGTCCGGATCGGCAGCAGGCACCGGAAGTCCGGAGGCACCGTCCGGGCCATCGAGCGGACCGTCGTCCACCCCGGCTATGTGAACGGCGACGGAAAGGCCGCGAACAAGGCTGACATCGCACTGGTCCGCCTCGACCGCCCGGTCGCCCAGAAGCCCGTCCGTATCGCGGAGCGGGCCGGGCAGCCGGGCACCCCGACCCTGATCCTGGGTTTCGGCACCACCGTCGACACCGAGCTGAGGTTCGCGGAGCGGTTGCAGCAGCTCAACACGCGCAGGAGCGCCGACGCCGAGTGCGCCCCCGACTACGCGGACCGGACCCGTTTGTGCACGACCAGCCGCGTGCCCAAGGCCATGGCGTGCTTCGGGGACTCCGGCGGACCGCAGCTCCAGAAGGGCCGGCACGGGCGTTGGGAACTGATCGGAGCCACCTCGGGCCCCGGAACCCCGGGCGTCGCGTGCTCCGCCGGCCCAGGCCTCTACAGCAACGTGCCCGCCTACGCGGCCTGGATCCGCAAGACCATCAAGCGCAACACCTGATCAGCAACAGCCGCCGACCGCATGGGGGCCGCCCCTCTCCCGGCCTTCCAAGACGCACAACATCCCGCGTTCGTACGTCGAATGCGCCGACGTGGAGCCGGACGCCCCTGAGGGAGCAGGTCCCTCGTCATCGCCTTGCGTCTCACCGATGAAGCCGATCCGTCGTCGCCCGGCGTGAAAGGCAGCGGACTGGTTGTGCAGGGAGCGAGGCCGGGCGCTACCCGGCTGCGACCACTCCGGGTTCCTGCGCCCCCGTGCGCCGGGTAAGACGACGGCCAACTCTGCACAGGCCCAAAGGTTTTTTCTGAACGGCGCCGGAACGCAGGCCCTGCGGTTGCCGATTCAGTGGTGCGCATCTATCGAGCCATTTCGAGCACGAGTCGCACGCCAATTCATACAACCCTATTTGTGGTTCTTCTGTTGCGAGGGGCTGCGGGGCTGCAACTAGCTTCGGTGGCGCGCCGCAGCTCCTGTTCCGGGTTGCCGATGAATCCGGGCGCAGCTGTTCATGAGCCGGACGGCCGGCTCGTGGCCGGGCTGGGGAGTGGCGGCGTAATCCGCATCGAAGGAGACGGCAATGAAGAAGGCTTACGAAGCGCCGACGCTCGTCCGACTGGGTTCGTTCCGGAAGAAGACCGGGCTCCTGAACAGCTCCGGGAACGACCGGCTGGTCCTGAGCAAGAACTGACGGTCGACGGCTCGCTGATCCGAAGCCATGACTGAAACGCACCCAGGTGCGGGCAGGGGCCCCGGCGACGCGCACTTCGCGGTCTTTCCCGACCGTGCGGACGCGGCCGCCGTGGCCCGCTGCTTCGCCCGCCCGCAAACCCGCACCCTGACGTACGCCTCCGGCCGTCCCTGGCTGGTGGGCCACTGGCACGACGAGGACATCGTGACCGCTCGCGTCGGCACGGACGCCCTCGCCCTCGTCGGCTGCTGTCCGGTCGACTCCGCCGAACTGGAGCGCCGGATCGGCCGGTTGAGGGATCTCTCCGAACTCGACGCCTGGGCACGCAGCCTGCCCGGCAGCTTCCATCTTGTGGCCGCACGTGACGGGCAGCTCCGGGCGCAGGGCACCGCGTCCGGTCTGCGGCTGGTGTTCCACGCGCTCGTCGACGGTGTGCGGGTGGCGGCCACCAGCGCCGATGTGCTGGCCGACGCGCTGGGCGCCGAACCGGACGAGGAACAAGTCGCGGTCAGGCTGCTGTGGCCGGTTCCCCACCCGTTGCTCGAAGCACCGCTGTGGCGGGAGGTCACCGCCGTGCCCCCGCAGGACGCGCTGATCGTCGCGGCGGACGGGCGGTCCGTACGGCACTCGCGCTGGTGGACACCCCCGGAGCCGACCCGGTCGCTCGCCGACGGCGCCCCCCTCGTCCGGGACGCACTCACCGGAGCCGTCGATGCCCGTACGCGGCAGGGCGGCGTGGTCAGTTGCGATCTGTCCGGCGGGCTGGACTCCACCTCCATCACCTTCCTGGCCGCTCGGTCGCCCGCCAAGGTGGTGGCCAGTACCTGGCCGGGGCGCGATCCCGCGGACACCGACCTGTACTGGGCCTCGCAGGCCGCCGGGTGCCTGCCGCAGGTCGAGCATGTGGTGTGGAACGCCGACGATTCACCACTGGTCTACGACGACCTCCTCGGCATCGACGACCTGCTGGACGAGCCGACCATCGGCGTCATGGACCGCTCACGGGTGCTGCACCACCTGCCGGGCCTGGCCCGGCGAGGCAGCCGGCTGCATCTGACCGGTATCGGTGGTGACCATGTGGCGTGGTGCTCCGAGGCGTATTACCACCGCCTGCTGCGCAGGCGCCCGTTGTTCGCCGTGCGGCAGCTTCGTGGGTTCCGGGCGCTGTGGCAGTGGCCGCTCGGCGGTATGGCCCGGGCGCTGGCCGACTCCCGGCCGTACGGGACATGGCTGGCGGACGCCGCCCGCGACCTGCGCGGTCCGCTGCCCGCGTCCGTCAGCAGCGGTCTGGGCTGGGGCATGGCACCGCGGCTGTTCGACTGGGTCACCCCCGAGGCCGAACGGCTGGCCGGGCGGGCGCTTCGTGTTGCGGCCGCGAACGCCGTACCGCTGCATCCGGACCGGGGCCTGCACACCGACCTGGAGCAGATCCGCTCCTGTACGCGCATCATCCGGCAGTGGGACCGGATGGCGGCCAGGGCCGGGGTGCCGATGGCGTCGCCGTTCTTCGACGACCGGGTGATCGAGGCATGCCTGGCGGTCCGCCCGAGCGAGCGCGTGACGCCCTGGCGGTACAAGCCTCTTCTCACCACGGCCATGCGCGGCATCGTGCCGGAGTCTTGTCTGGGGCGTACCAACAAGGCCGCGGCGTCCATGGACGCGTCCAACGGGCTGCGCGAGCACCGCGGTGACCTGCTGGCGCTCTGGGAGGACTCACGGCTGGAACGGCTCGGCCTGGTGGACGGCGAGGCCCTGCGCCGGCTGGCCCAGCGGCCCGCCACCCCCGGGCTGCGCGACGCGATCCTCTACTCGACCATCGCCGGCGAAGTGTGGCTGCGCAGCCTCTCCCGCCCAGCGCGGGACAGGGCCCGCACCGCCCCCTAGGCGCTTCCCCCAGGCACTTCGCTGCACGCCCCCATACGCCCCTATACGTCCCCATACGAAAGGCACGCATATGGCATTGCGGTTCGGTGACAAGATCTCCACGGCCGCGACCGACTACGGCACGGTCCTGCTGGACGAACGCAGCGGACAGTACTGGGAGTTGAACCCCACCGCGGGCCTGATCGTCACCACCCTGCTGGCGGGCGGCGACGAAACAGCGGCGGCCGACGCGCTCCTCGCCGAGTTCGCCATCGACCGCACGCGCGCCGAGCAGGACGTAGCGACCCTGGTCGAGGAGCTGCGCGCGTCGGGGCTGGCCGCATGACGACACCGAGTGCACTGGAACGGCCCACCGGAGTCCCCCTCGCCCGGCGGCTGGCCGCCCGACTCGTCCTCCTCCCCGCCGTCGTACTGTCCTTCCTGCCCCCGCACCGCATCCGTGCCGTACTCGGCCTCGTACGACGAGGAGCCGCACCCGCCTCTGCCGGCCAGGCCAAGGCTGCCCGGGACGCGATGTGCGCGGTCAGCCTGCGCTGCGCCGGGCCGCGCGGCTGCCTGCCCCGCTCCCTGGGGGCCGCGCTGCTGTGCCGGCTGCGCGGCAGCTGGCCGACCTGGTGCACCGGGGTGCGGGTCGTACCTCCCTTCACGGCGCACGCCTGGATCGAGGTCGATGCCCGCCCGGTGGACGAAGGGGTGCCGGACGACTACTTCACCCGGCTCATCGCCGTGGCACCGGTCAGCCGGCCCACCCGATGACCGCGGCCACCACGAAGACACCGGACCGTTCGACATGGGGTGCGGTCGCCACCATGTACCGGCTCACCGCCGGGCACCGGGCCTCCGTCGTCGTCGCCACCGTGCTCACCCTGGCCGGCTCCGCCCTCGGACTGGCCCAGCCACTCCTTGCCAGGAACATCGTCGACGCCAGCGGACACGGGCGGACCTTCTGGCCGCTGCTCGCGCTCCTGGCCACGCTGTTCGTCACCGAGGCGGCGACCGGCGCGGTGGGGCGCTTCGTCCTGGAACGCATGGGTGAAGGCGTCGTACGGGGACTGCGCCACGGCCTCATCGCGCGCCTGCTGCGGCTGGAGATGAACCAGTACCACCGGCACCGTACCGGCGACCTGATCTCCCGTGTGTCCACGGACACCACCCTGCTCAGGGACGTCGTGTCCCAGGCGCTGGTCGACCTGGTGACCGGCGCCCTGGCCGCCGCCGGGGCGGTCGTCCTGATGGCGTGGATCGACCCGCTGCTGCTGCTTCTGGTCGCCCTGACCGTGGCCACCGCCGCCGTGGTCGTGGCCTCCCTCCTCAAAGGCATCCGGGCCGCCTCCGCACACATGCAGGGCTCCGTCGGCGCCCTCGCCGCCGAACTGGAACGCGCGCTCGGCGCTTTGCCGATGGTCCGGGTGCACCGCGCCGAGGAGCGCGAGGCGACGCGCATCGGCGAGCGGGTCGACGCGGCGTACGACGCCGGCGTACGGACCGCGAAACTCGCCTCGGTGATGAGCCCCGCCGTCGAACTCGCCGTCCAGGGCTCCTTCCTGCTCGTTCTGGTCATCGGCGGGCTGCGGGTCAACGGACACGCCAACTCCCTCGGCGATCTGGTCGCCTTTCTGCTGTACGCCTCCTACCTGGTGCTGCCGTTGTCGTCGGTTTTCCGGGCGGTCGGGCTGATGCAGCGCGGCATGGGCGCGTACCAGCGGATCGCGCAGGCACTGGCGCTGCCGGCGGAGCCGGAGGAGGTCGTGGAGCCCGCGAAGCATGCGGAGGCCGTTGAGGCCGTGGAGGCCGTTGAGCCCGCGGAGTCCGTGGAGGCCGTGGAGCGGACCGGGCCGGGCGGGTGCGTCGTCCATGTGGCGCCCCGGCGGGTTGAGCGGGCAGGGAGGGGCGAGGCGCCGGCCCTGGCCCTGCACGACGTCCGATTCGGGTACGTCCCGGACCGGCCGGTGCTCAACGGTGTCTCGTTCACCGTCCCGCACCACGGGCAGGTCGCCCTCGTCGGACGGTCGGGCGCGGGCAAGAGCACGATCTTCGCGCTGGTGGCGAGGTTCTACGAACCGGACTCCGGAACGCTGCTGTTCGACGGTCGTCCCGCAGCCGAGCTGAGCCGCGGAGCATGCCGGGCACGCATCGCCGTCGTCGACCAGAACACCCATGTCGTCCACGGCTCGCTCCGGGACAACATCACCTACGCGGCACCCGACGCCGGTGATGCCGAGGTCCTGCGGGTCGTCGAACTCGCCCGGCTCGACGGGGTGGTCCGACGACTGCCCGGCGGCCTGTCCGGCGTACTCGGCGAACGCGGCAACACCCTGTCGGCCGGCGAAAGGCAACGGGTCGCCCTGGCCCGCGCCCTCCTCGCCCGGCCCGCACTCCTCCTCCTCGACGAACCGACCTCCCACCTCGACGCCATCAACGAGACCGCGCTCACCACGCTCATGAAGGAAGCCGCCCAGGAATGCGCCCTCCTGGTGATCGCGCACCGTCTCTCCACCGTCCGGCATGCCGACCGCATCATCGTGCTGGAGGAAGGCCGCACCGTCGCCTCCGGCTCCCACGAGGAACTGCTGACCACCAGTCCCTCGTACCGCGCACTCGCGGCCGGCCAAATGCTCCGGCCGGCCCACGGCACGTCCGGAGCGGATGCGGCGACGGCCGCGCACGGACGGCGCCGAACGCCGTAACCGACGGCCGCGTAGCGCTGGGTGGTCTGGAAGCTCTCGTGGCCGAGGAAGTGCTGGACCTCGTAGAGCGAGACTCCCTGTGGTGAACACCACGGCGTCCCGGTCAAGCCGGTGGATGTGGCGTTCGAGAGCCTCCAGGACGTGAGGTGGGAGCGGGACCTCCCAGCGGCTCTTGGAACTCTTGGGGTATTCCTTGATCCCGCTCTTGGTGTTGCCCTCCACCACGAACAGCCGCGAGCGGCGCTGGTCGATGCGATGGCGGTGCAGGCCGGGAGAGTTCGCCCCAGCGCAGTCCGGTGCAGAAACCGAGCAGGCACATCGTCCGCCAGGCGGCGGGGGACTCGTCGAGGATGCTCTGCGCCTGGTCGAGCGTCCGTCGCCTCGGTCACGATCGATGGCCACTCGGGCATCGGCGTCACCCGCGGACCGTCCCCCCGAGGCGCTCCCGCATGAGAGCACACTTCCGCGCAGGGCGTCGCGCGATCGGGTTGTGGAGCGCCGTCATCCGGCGACGGCCTTGGTGTGGGTCCTCAGGACCCGCGACACATCGAACGACTCGGTTCCGCGGGGGCCGGCTGCGGGGCCGGCTCAGAGGTTCCGGCTGAGCCGGCCGTAAGCCCGGACAGTGGCCTCGTCGGCTCGGTCGGACTGCTGGAAGCGGGACATGTAATGGCTCACGAGGGAGTGCAGGAATTCATTGGCCGTACGTAACTACTCTACCTCGCAACGGAGTTCGGCGACCTGGCTCTCAGTGGCATCAATGACCCGTTCGTCACCCACAGCGCCCCCTCAACCCGCCACGCGGCGGGCCGCGGTCGTGGCGAAGGCCGTGGCGAGCATCACCACGGTGGCACCTATCAGCAGAGCCGGGGACATGCCCGCCGGCAGGCCGTCGGGGCCGCGCAGGGCGCCCATGAAGTCGAGGGGCGTGATGCCGTTGACCGTCCCGTACCACAGCGGCAGATACGCCGCCTGGAAGAGCCTGTGGGTTCGGCTGAGCATGCCCAACGCCAGGGCGAACGAGGGGATGAACAAGGCGCCGAGGAACCAGTGCAGCAGCCCGGGCCCGTCCGATCCCGTGAGCATCCGCAGGGCCGGCCCGATTCCGGCCACGGCGGTGAGCAGAAGGCCTGCTCCCCATTCCGCCAGCACCCGCCGGTGGGCGGCCGGATAGGCGCCGAGGATGGCCTCGACCCCGTGCTCGTGCCGCTGCGTACCGAGTCGTGACCAGATGAGCACGGGCCAGATCCAGGCCAGCGGAAGCAGGATCCTGGTGACACCGGTCGCGGGTGTCACCATCTGGGACACGGCGGTGAGCGTCAGTACGCCGGCCCACCACCACAGCGGGATGCCCTGGAGCAGGACGCGCACCTCGCCGACGAGCAGCCGTACTGCCGAGTTGCCCAGCTTGACCTGGGCTCGCGGTACGTTTCCGAACGTGTCGGACCGCGCGGCACCCGGCTCCTCCTGGATGGCCACGACCGGCATGGCCGGGAACGTGCTCTTGTCCTCGGTCCGGTCGTCGGCGGACTGTGCCGACGGATCCTGGAGCTCCCGCCCGCGTGCCGGGTCGAACCGGGGGAACCAGAAGGCCGGCACCAGGGCCAGCGCGACGGCGATCAGGATGAGCACGCAGCGGGTGAGAAGGTATGCGGAGCTCGGGTCGAACCCCGTCCACTCGAAGGTCTTCAGAGGCTTGCTGACCAGGGTGAGGCCGAGGCTGAATTCACCGGCCTCGGAGGGATCGATGCCCTGCGCCTTCATGCTGTCGCCCAGGGACTGCACCACCTGGTGGACACCGATCCCGCCGAGCGGCGCGTTCGGCGACTGGCCACCGATCGCGATGAAAGCCCAGATGAAGAACCAGAGCACGTTTCCCAGGCCCGCCCGCAGGAACGGAATGGCCTCAAAGAGCAGGGCGGCCGCCGCGGTGAACGCCATTATCGGCAGCGCGATCAGGACGAAGGGGCTCAGCAGATCGACGGGGTCGACCGTGGTCGCCTCACCGCGGGCCAGCTGCATCACCACTGCCGTGACGGCGAGGACGCCCAGCATGGACCCAAGTACCAGGACGCTGCTCAGGAACTTCGAGGTCAGGTAGGCCAAGTTGCTCAACGGTGTGGCGGCCAGAAGACGTCCGACACCGGTGCTCTCGTCACGCGAGATGGCGTTGCGTACGACGTAGAAACCACCGAGCGACAGCCACACCGCGCCGGCCAGGGCCACGACCATGCCGACGTAGGCACTGTTGTACGCACCGCGGTAGTCACCGACCTGCATCACGACCCAGCCGGCCTCCTTGGCCGGGGTGGCGAGGTAGCCGAGGCCCACTGCGGCGAAGAGGATCACCGCGTAGGCGGGGCGCCGCACCCGGTCCCAGAAGTCCGCGACGGCGAGCCTGAAGAGCATCCGCATGGTCTACCTCCCCTCCGGGTGCTGCAGACCGGCGAACTCCTGAGTCCTGCCGACCACTTGGCCGACGATGGCCAGGTAGGCGTCCTCCAGATCGGGCGTCACCTGCTGCGCCGTCGCATACGGCGGTACATGGGTCAGCAGCCGTACGCGTACGCCGCTGCTGGTGCGTACCATGCGGCTGACCAGGTGCCGCTGCTGGAGCGCGGGCACATCGCCCGGGTCGGCCAGGACCTCCCACACCCAGCCCTCCACGGCCGCGAGCAGGTCCTCCGGGGAACCGCGGCGCAGCAGGCGGCCCTGCGCCACCACCGCGATGTCGGAGGCGACCGACTCGACGTCCGAGACAATGTGTGTGGAGAGCATGACCACGCGGTCGGCGGCCAGGTCACTGAGCAGGTTGCGGAAGCGGACGCGCTCCTCGGGGTCGAGACCGGCGGTGGGCTCGTCCACAATGATCACTTGCGGATCGGCGAGCAGAGCCTGGGCGATCCCGACCCGGCGCATCATCCCGCCGGAGTACTTCCCGAGGGGGCGTTTGACCGCCTCTGTGAGGTTGACCAGTTGGAGGAGTTCGTCGATGCGGGTGCGTGCGGAGCGGGCCGAGAGTCCCTTGGCCGCCGCAAGGTAGGAGAGGAACTCCCGCGAGGTGAGATTGGGGTAGACCCCGAAGTCCTGCGGGAGGTAGCCGAGCGCGCGGCGCAGCACGTCCGGCTTGGCGACCACGTCGGTGCCGTGGAAGAGGACCCTGCCGCTGGTGGGGCGGGTGACCGTCGAGGCGATCCGCATGAGTGAGGACTTGCCCGCGCCGTTGGGGCCGAGCAGACCGAGCATTCCGTTGTCCAGACGCATCGTCATGCTGTCCACGGCGCGCTTGCCGCCGCGGTAGACCTTGGTGATGTCGACGAGTTCAAGCATGGTGTCTCGCCTCCTGGCCCCAGGACCGGACAACCGGGACGGTGGCGGCCGGCATGGCTCCCGCCGCCTTGTTCTTCGCACCCTTGAGGTCCGTCGCACGGCCGTTGCGCAGCACCTTCAGGGACTTGGGCACCTCCACCCGGAAGCGCACATCACAGTTGGCGATCTTGCTGCATTTGGCCTGGAGGTCGAGGATGCCCTTCTTCAGACTCCAGCTGCTCTCTTCGTCGGCGCCCATGCCCACGTCGAACCAGCGGGTCACCTTGACGTCCGTGCGTTCCGCGGCGACCAGGTCGGTGGGAAGGCCGTGCGACCTGACGTTCAGGGTCCTGCCGCCGAAGGAAAAGTTCTTCGTCTCGGGTTTCGCGTCTTCGGCGCTGGCGCATCCCGTGAGACCGATACCGGCGGCAAGGACGACGCCTGCCATGACGTTCCGCGACCATGTACGGGGAACCACGATTACCTCCGGTTATGTCATCAAGTGGTGTCACCTAGATTCGCTGTCCGGGCCGCTCGGCACATCTGCCGTTCGGCAGAGATCCGTGATCCGTCTTCCACGGCGGTCAGAGGCCTTCGGCGCCGTACTGCGGCGCCGAAGGCGTCCGTACGACGCGGGCGATGGGCAGCGTGCCCGCGACCCGCCAGCCGTTCCCGGCTGCCCCCGCCTCCAGCGCTCCACCCAGCACGGCGAACCGCTCGCGCAGGCTGACCAGTCCGGTGCCGCCGCCCTGCGTCAGTTCGACGCGACCTGGACACACGCCACACCGGCTCTCCCAACCCTTCTCCCCTGACAAGCCTGGATAGCGAAAGCCCACCGCGGACTCCCGGGGCCGGCGGGCGTGGGAACGGGGTGGCGCCCCTCTCCTCATGGCAGGGTTGTTGAGCGTCGGGGAACCGCGAGCCATGGCACCGTCCGAGAATGCGACAAGTGGCTGGCCGGCCCGTCGAACGCGAGATGCATCGCACCCGGATCGGGCTCACCTTCAGCCGCCAGGACGAGAAAGACGTACAGCCTGAGGAGATGTCACTCAGTGCGACGTCTGGGGAGGGCCACACCGTCCGAGCGCCTCGTCGTAGGCACATGGCGCCTCGCGCCGCGCGAATAGAGGCTGACCGAATCACTTCGACCTCAATGCCGCCAATCCGCCTGACGGGCGCCGGATACCCCGGCAACCACGGAGCCGCGTCCGCAGAGCCACACGGCCACGTCGAACGCCACCCGCGTAATGTGATGGACCTTCAGGACGAGCGTCACACGAGCGTCAACAACCCGAGGTGCTCGCTGACACGCCTTGTGACGCCATCGCCGTGCCCGCCTGAATCCGCACGTCAGGCGGGTATCGCAGACGCGCCCGGCGCTTCACCTGTTGGGCGAAGGGAAACAGGTCGAGCGAGCGATGAGCATCACAAAACCGCAGGTCAGGCGCCCTTCCCCGCCTTCTCCAGCACCACTACACACTCCACATGATGCGTCATCGGAAACAGATCAAACGCCCGCATCCGACGCGGCGCATAGCCCGCCTCCGCGAAGTACTTGAGGTCGCGGGCCAGGGCCGCCGGGTCGCAGGCTACGTAGGCGATGCGGCGGGGGGTGAGGGAGGCGAGGTGGGTGACGGTGTTTTTGCCGGCGCCGGCGCGGGGTGGGTCGAGGACGATGAGGTCGACGTCGGTGATGCCGGTGCGGGGCAGGATCTGGTCGACCTTGCCGTGTTCGATGCGGACGCGGTCGAGGTCCTGGAGGTTGTGGCGGGCGTCCTCGACGGCGCGCTTGCCGGATTCGATGCCGAGGACCGCGCCCTTGTCACCGACGCGTTCGGCGAGGGCACCGGCGAAGAGGCCGACGCCGCAGTACAGGTCGAGGGCCATATCGCCCTTCTTGGGCATCAGGCCCCGCATGACGGCCTCGACCAGGAGGTCGGCGGCCTTCGGGTGGACCTGCCAGAAGCCGCCGTTGCCGACCCGCCAGGTGCGGTCGGCGGCCCGTTCGCGGACGAAGGGGCGGCCGTGGACGCGGTGCACACCACCGTCCTTCTCTCCCACCCGCATGACCGAGACCGGCTTGTCGAGTTCGACGATGGGGAGGCGGCCGCCGGGGCGGGGGGTGAGGATGACCTGTCGGTCGTGGGAGCCGGTGGCGGCGATCGCCTCGACGGTGGCGATCTGGGGCCACTCCCGCTTCTCGATGCCGAGTTCGGAGACCCCCGGGGCGGCGATCATGCAGTGGGTGACCGGCTCGATGTCGTGGGAGCGGTGCTTGCGCAGGCCGGCGTGACCGTCGGCGTCCACCGCGTACTGGACGCGGGTGCGCCAGGCCGGTACCTCGCCCTTGGCGACCTTGTCACCGGGGGCGGGCTCCACGGTGCCGTCCCAGCCGGCGTCCTCGGGGGAGAGCCCGGCCAGGCGCTGGAGCTGTTCGGCGATCACCGCGGACTTCAGGCGGCGCTGGGCGCCGGGGGCGGCGTGCTGCCAGTCACAGCCGCCGCAGCGGCCGGGGCCGGAGAAGGGGCAGGGGGCCTCGACCCGGTCCTTGGAGGGCTCCAGGATCGAGACGGCGTCGGTGCGCAGGAAGCGGGCGCCCTCCTCGCCGTCGGTGACGCGGGCGATGACGCGCTCGCCGGGCAGCGCATGCCGTACGAAGAGGACCTGGCCCTCGTCGGTGCGGGCGATGCAGTGACCGCCGTGGGCGACCGGGCCGACCTCGACCTCGTACTCCTCGCCGACCAGCGACTTCTTGGGTTCTGCCTGCATGGCGGGAGGGCTCCTGAGGTGGGTGTGAGCGGGGACGGGGGCCGGCCTCCGGAGGGAGGCCAGCCGTCAAGTCTACGTCCCGTGGGCCGTGCCCCGGCCCGTGCGCGGAGGACCGCCACCGGGGCACGGAGGAAAGCCCGCGCTACTTCTTGGTGGCGGCCTTCTCCTTCTTCGGCTGGGCGACCGGGCCGCGGCGGACCGCACCCGGAGCGTTCCACTCCGCGCGCTTACGGGCGCGCAGCTTGGCGGCCTCGGAGGAGTCCAGCTGCCAGGGCACCGAGGTGACCATGACGCCGGGAGTGAAGAGCAGGCGTCCCTTGAGGCGCAGGGCGGACTGGTTGTGGAGCAGGTGCTCGTACCAGTGGCCGACGACGTATTCGGGGATGTAGACGGAGACGGCGTCGCGCGGGCTCTGGCGGCGCAGCGACTTGACGTAGTCGATGATCGGCCGGGTGATCTCGCGGTACGGGGAGGCCAGGACCTTCAGCGGCACCTCGATGCCGCGGCGTTCCCACTCCTCCCGCAGGGCCCTGGTGTCGGCCTGGTCCACGTCCACGCTGACCGCTTCGAGGCTGTCGGAGCGCATCAGCTTGGCGTAGTTCAGGGCGCGCAGGGTGGGCTTGTGCACCTTGGAGACGAGGACGAGGGAGTGCACCCGGGAGGGGCGGACCACATCGTCGTCGGGGGTGTCCTCGGCGGCGATCTCGTCGGCGACCCGGTCGTAGTGGCGGCGGATCGCGGACATCGTCACGAAGAAGATGACCATGCCGAGCAGCGCGACCCAGGCGCCGTGGGTGAACTTGGTCAGGAGGACGACCACGAGCACCAGGCCGGTGAAGAAGCCGCCGAAGGCGTTGATGGCGCGCGAGCGGTGCATACGGCGGCGCTTGGCCGGGTCCTTCTCGGTGACCAGATGGCGGTTCCAGTGCCGGACCATGCCGATCTGGCTGAGCGTGAAAGAGACGAAGACGCCGACGATGTAGAGCTGGATGAGCCGGGTGGAGTCCGCGCCGTAGAGGTAGACGAGGATCGCGGCGGCGCCGGCCAGCAGGACGATGCCGTTGGAGAACGCCAGACGGTCACCGCGGGTGTGCAGCTGGCGCGGCAGATAGCGGTCCTGGGCGAGGATCGAGCCGAGCAGCGGGAAGCCGTTGTAGGCGGTGTTGGCGGCCAGGAACAGGACCAGGGCGGTGGCGGCGGCCAGGATGACGAAGAGGAGGCTGCCCTTGCCGAAGACCGCCTCGGCGACCTGCGAGATGACCGGGTTCTGGGTGTAGCCGGAACCGATCGGCTTGCCGTTGAGGAGCAGGTCGGTGGCCGGGTTCTCGGCCATCCTGACGTCGGTGGCCATGGCCAGGCCGATGATGCCGCAGAACATGGTGACGGCCAGGCCGCCCATCAGGGCCAGGGTGGTCGCGGCGTTCTTGGACTTCGGCTTGCGGAAGGCCGGCACACCGTTGGAGATCGCCTCGACGCCGGTGAGCGCGGCACAGCCGGAGGAGAAGGCGCGCAGCATCAGGAAGATCAGGGCGAAGCCGGCCAGGCCGCCCTGTTCGGCGTGGATGCTGTAGTCGGCGGTGGGGGCCTTCATGGTGTCGCCCATGACGACGCCGCGGATCACACCCCAGGCGATCATGATGAAGACGCCGGCCACGAAGACATAGGTCGGGATCGCGAAGAGCTTGCCCGACTCCTTGACGCCGCGCAGGTTCATCAGCGTCAGCAGCACGATGATGGCGATCGCGCACAGGGTCTTGTGCTCGACCACGAATGGAATCGCGGAGCCCAGGTTCTCCACTCCGGAGGAGATGGAGACCGCGACGGTCAGCACATAGTCGACGAGCAGCGCGCTGGCGACGGTGAGACCGGCCTTGGGGCCGAGGTTGGTGTTGGCGACCTCGTAGTCGCCGCCACCGCTCGGGTAGGCGTGCACGTTCTGCCGGTACGACGCGACGACGGTGAACATCAGCACCACGACCGCGACCGCGATCCAGGGGCTGAAGCTGTACGCAGACACACCCGCGACGGACAGGACGAGCAGCACCTCGCCCGGCGCGTAGGCCACGGAGGACAGCGGGTCGGAGGCGAAGACGGGGAGTGCGATGCGCTTGGGAAGCAGGGTTTCCCCGAGCTTGTCGCTGCGCAGTGCGCGCCCGATCAAGATCCGTTTGGGCACGTCGGTCAGTTTGGACACGCAGAGGATGCTAAGCCTTCGTCAAGGTCCTCGCCCACCCGCTCCCCGCACGGTCTGCGCCCCGGAGGAGCACGGCGGGGCGGCCGAGGCGCATCCGTCCTGCTGAGGGGGCGCATCATGGGCCCCGCCTCCACAAGATCCACACGTCCTGTGCACGTCACGGCCCCGTTCAGGACACCTTCGTGGCATTCGTCACGGGGTGGCATCGCCGTCACGGGGCGCGATGGCGGGGTCACGGTGGGGAGGCGGGCCGGAGGCGGGGCGGGCCGGACAGGCGGGCAGCGGGGCGGGCGGGCGGTGCCATGGCCTCGGTCGGCGCCACGGTCCCGTACGGCGGGCCCGGCACCGCAGCCGTACTACGGTGCGCGCTCGCCCGCCCCCTCGCGGTCACCCTGCCCCGGACCCTGCGCTGCGGGCCGCCGCCGTCTGCCGGTTGCGGGCGTGCAGCTCGCCCAGTCCCTGCCGGGTGGCGACCAGCAGCACCCGGTCCTGCGGCCGCAGGACATAGTCGTCGCCGAGCTCGTGCACCAGCTGCGCCGGTGTGCGCTCCTCGACCGGCGGGGGCGTGGCGGTGGCGCCCGCGGCGTCCGGCTCCGGGTCGTCGGGGGCGGAGGTGTCGACCGCCAGCACCCGCAGCCGCCCCGGCCGCAGCACCTCGGCGACCGTACGGCCCTCCAGCGCGGCATGACCCCGTACCTCGAACCGGGCGATCAGCAGCACCCGGCGCTCGACCGGAATGGCCCCGAGGATCTGGCGCCCCATCATCGCGCCGGCGAAGGCGGGCGCGGCCAGGTAGGTGACGCTCCGGCTGCGGGTCAGCGCCCCTGGATGCGCGGCGCGCAGGGTGCGGTAGACGGCGGTGGCGAACCGGTCGTCGAACAGCCGCAGCGTCACCCGCAGCCGGGGGCTGACCGAGCGGGCATAGAGGCAGGCCTCCAGATTCGTGGTGTCCTCACTGGTCAGGGCGAGCAGGGTGGCCGCCCGCTCGATCATCGCGGCTTCCAGGACGCCTTCCTGCGTGACGTCCCCCAGGACGGTCGGCACCCGCAGCCGGCGGGCCAGGGCGATGCCCCGGGCCTCCGGGTCGCCCTCGATGCACACCACGGGGATGCCCATCTCGTGCAGCCGCGCCAGTACCCGGGTGCCGACCTTGCCGAGTCCCAGCAGCACCACATGGCCCGACAGCCCGCGCGGCGGACGGCGCAGCGCCGAGGCGCTGCGGAAGGTGCCGAGCCCCTCGAACGCCGCCGCGACCAGCACCGGCAGCAGCAACAGCCCGGTCAGCCCGGACAGCAGCTGGATCACCTTGCGTTGTGCCGGCTCGTTGACGGCCGGGTCGTTGATCGCGAACAGGTCCAGCAGCGAGAGGTAGACCGCGTGCACCGGGTCCTCGCCCATGGTCAGGGAGGACGCGACGGCCAGCGCCAGCACCGCGCCGACGACCCCCGCCAGGGACCAGCGCAGCCGCCGGGAGAAAAGGGACGCGAGCGGCGCGCCCCGGCCACGCAGCCATCGGCGCCGTATGGGCCGGCCCGTATAGGAGACGGTCTCCAGGACGACGGTGCCGCAGCCGGCGGCGGCCGCGGTCGCGGCATCGTCCGGCAGGAGTACGGGCCCCTCGTCACCGGCCACCGAACCGCTCGCGTCCGCCGGGTCGTTGGCGGAAGCGGACAGCAGCGCCAGGGTGCACAGTCCGGGCTCGCCGGGCCGCCCGGGTGGCACCGGCGTACGCTCCACGGCCCGCAGCAGCAGCCCGTCCGCCTCGATGACCCTGCTGGTACCGGCGACCGCGGCGCCCGCCAGCGCGGGGGCCACGGTGTCGGCGTCGGACAGCACGGTCGTGGTCCCGCCCTCGCCCTCCGCGTCCCCGGTGTCCTCGGCGCCCAGCGCGGCGACCGCTGCCGCCTGGTCGAGCAACTCCTCCAGGTGCTGGCCGAGTTTGCGGTTGTAGAGCCGGATGACCAGCCGCAGCCGGGGGTTGAGCCGGCGGGCGCGCAGC
Source organism: Streptomyces lydicamycinicus (assembly GCF_000829715.2). Taxonomy (NCBI): domain Bacteria; kingdom Bacillati; phylum Actinomycetota; class Actinomycetes; order Kitasatosporales; family Streptomycetaceae; genus Streptomyces; species Streptomyces lydicamycinicus. The sequence goes on from NZ_BBNO01000008.1 coordinate 568,652, forward strand.
GCGGCATGGATGTTGAGCTCATCGTCGTCGTAGACCAGGGCCAGCGCGCCCGCCCCGGCGATACCGGCCTCGGTCAGCGCCGCGTCGTCCGGCTGCGCCGCCTCCAGGATCCGTAACGTCTCCTCCGGTGGCTCCGCCCCGTCCCCGGCCGCCTCGGACGACATCGGCGAGGGGCGCACCATCGCCGCCGACACCCGGCCCAGCAGGGCGCCGGCCCGGCCCAGCGCGCGGGCCGGTGGCGGAATACGGGGGCGGTGCGGTTCCCGGGCGGAGGGGACGACGAGCGTCACCCGTTCGCCGTAGACGTCCCGGAGCTCGGCAGCGAGTCGATGGGCCAGCGCATCGTCGCCGCAGACCACCATGTGCGAGGTGTAGGAGCCCTGTTGGGGCTGGAGAGGCAGGTTGGGCACACCTCGTAGCGTGCCTTACGGGCCCGGCGCGGCGCAGCCCGGCACGGAGGCCGCGGCAGCGGCGGTGCGGATCCGCTGGAGACCGCGGCCCACCGCGGCCCCTACCGGAAGCGCCATTACGGCTACGGTTGTACCGGACCACGGTGCGCCCGGCGCTCCCGCTGCCGCACCCGGTCTGTCGCGAGCCGTGGCTTCGTGTCGCCGGTACTGGGAGAAGAAAGTAGTGAGCAGGGTGTTTGTGCAGGTCAGCGCGCTAGTACAGGGCACGGGGTAATCAGCATGCACATCGTCATCATGGGGTGCGGGCGGGTGGGCTCCGCGCTCGCGCAGACCCTGGAGAGCCAGGGGCACACCATCGCGGTGGTCGACCAGGACCCGACCGCGTTCCGCCGCCTGGGCTCGTCCTTCGGCGGCCGCCGGGTGACCGGCGTCGGCTTCGACCAGGACACCCTGCGGGAGGCCGGCATCGAGGAGGCGGGCGCCTTCGCGGCCGTCTCCAGCGGTGACAACTCGAACATCATCGCCGCCCGGGTGGCCCGCGAGATGTTCGGTGTCGAGAATGTCGCGGCCCGTATTTACGACCCGCGCCGCGCCGAGGTCTACCAGCGGCTCGGCATCCCCACGGTTGCGACCGTCCGCTGGACGGCCGACCAGATGCTGCGCCGGCTGCTGCCGTCGGGCGCCGAGCCGCTGTGGCGCGACCCGAGCGGCGGCGTCCAGCTCGCCGAGGTGCACACCGCCGCCTCCTGGGTGGGGCACAAGATCAGCACCCTCCAGGAGGAGACCGGCGTCCGCGTCGCCTTCCTCACCCGACTGGGCGAGGCGATGCTGCCGACCTCGCAGACGGTGTTGCAGGAAGGCGATCTGGTGCACGTGATGATGCGCACCGACGAGGTCGAGAAGGTCGAAGCGGCATTCGCCACGGGTCCTGAGGGGGCGCACGCATGAGGGTCGCAATCGCGGGCGCCGGCGCGGTGGGCCGTTCCATCGCGGGCGAGCTCCTGGAAAACGGGCACGAGATCCTGCTCATCGACAAGGCGCCGACCGCCATCTCGGTCGAGCGGGTGCCGCTGGCGGAGTGGCTGCTGGCCGACGCCTGCGAGATCACCTCGCTCGACGAGGCGGCGCTCCAGCGCTGCAATGTCGTGATCGCGGCGACCGGCGACGACAAGGTCAATCTGGTCGTCTCGCTGCTCGCCAAGACCGAGTACGGCGTGCCGCGGGTGGTCGCGCGGGTCAACAACCCGAAGAACGAGTGGCTGTTCAACGAGTCCTGGGGCGTCGATGTCGCGGTCTCCACACCGCGTCTGATGTCGGCCCTGGTCGAGGAGGCGGTGAGCGTCGGCGATCTCGTACGGCTGCTGCGCTTCAGCCACGGTGACGCCAACCTCGTCGAGCTGACGCTGCCCCCGGAGGCCGCGCTGGCCGGTACCCGGGTCGGCGATGTCGCATGGCCCGAGGACACCTCCCTGGTCACGATCATCCGCGGGACGCGGGTGCTCACGCCCAACAAGGAGGACGCGCTGGAGGCCGGCGACGAGCTGCTGTTCGTGGCGGCGCAGTCGCGCGAGGAGCAGCTGGAGGACCTGCTGTCGGTGCGGCGCGAGGACGCGTAGCGCCCGGCGGAGGCCGGAAAACCCGGGGCCCGGGAACCAAGCGGTTCCCGGGCCCCGGCGTTGTCGTGTCGCGTCAGCGGCGGTGGCGGCCGCCCTGCGGCCGGTCGGACTGCGGCTCGGCCACGACCTCCTGCACGAGGTCCCGGCCGAGGTCGTCGGCGACCCGGTCCAGCGTCTCGCGCTCGACGCGACGCCGCTCCTCGGCCTCCTCCTCGGCCTTCTCCTTCGCCTCCATCTCCGCGAAGACATCGATCGGCGCGGGCGCCTTCGCCAGGAAGACCCAGGTGAGATAGACCGCCAGCAGGAACGGCGGGATCTTCAGCGCGATCAGCACCCAGCCGAGCTGGGTGGTGTCCGCCCACCAATACAGCGGGAAGAGGATCGCGCACTTGGCGAGCAGGATCAGCCCCCAGGCCCAGCTGGCCTTCGCGTACGCCTTCTTCCGGCCTGGGTTGCGGGTGCGCCAGGAGAGGTTCTCCTTGAACACCGGTCCCAGGATCAGCCCGATCAGCGGGACGCCCGCGAGCGTGGTGATCATGTAGGCGAGGGCCAGCCCGAGGGTGTAGAGCATGCCCGGCAGGTAGAAGTCCTTGGCGTTGCCGGTCATCATCGCGAAGACCACGCCGAAGGCCACCCCGAAGACGCCGCTGAAGGCGTGCTTGAGGGTGTCCCTGCGGATCAGGCGGGCGGCCGCCAGCACCAGCGAGACGGCCAGCGCGGCGATCGCCGAGAGGTGCAGGTCCTTGTTGATCGTGAAGATCGTGACGAACAGCAGGCCGGGGGCCACGGTCTCCACCATGCCGCGGACCCCGCCGAACGCCTCGAACAGCGCCGCCTCGGTCACCTGCCTGCCGTCGGCGGCTCCTTCGGTGCCCGGGGCGGGCGAGGCGGGTGAGGGGCCTGCGGAGGGGTCCGTATCGGCATGCGCGTCAGTGGTCGGTCGGTCGTGAGACGTCACCGGCTACTCCTGTCCGAGCGGTCGGAGTTCGTACTTCGGATTGAAGAGCACCCGGCGTCCGTGGCTCAGGGAGACCCGGCCCGAGGCGATGAGCTTGCGGCCCGGCTCTATCCCGGCGATGGAGCGGCGGCCGAGCCACACCACGTCGAGTGCCGCGGAGCCGTCGAACAGCTCCGCCTCGAGCGCGGGCACACCGGCGCGCGGGCGCAGCGTGACATGCCGCAGAGTGCCGGTGACCTTCACTATCTGCCGGTCGTCGCAGTCGCAGATACGGGTACATCCCGCGTCCTGCGCGTCCTGTTGCAGCTCGGCGGACTGCAACTCCTCCTCGGAGGAGGACAGCCTGTCGAGCAGCCGGCGGAAACGGCCTGCCGGCTTCTCGGATCGGGTCCCAGCACTCATGGCCCCAGCGTACCGGTGGCCGGGTACCGGGATCACGGCCCGCACGCGCAGTTCGTACCCACCGCACAAAGCCGTGTCCGGCCGCCGGGGCGCTACTGCTCGAACCGGTAGCCCATCCCCGGCTCCGTGATGAAGTGCTTCGGATGCGAGGGGTCGCTCTCCAGCTTGCGGCGGAGCTGGGCCATGTACACCCGCAGATAGTTGGTCTCGGTGCCGTACGAGGGCCCCCAGACCTCCTGGAGCAGCTGTTTCTGGCTGACCAGCCGGCCCGCGTTGCGGACCAGGACCTCCAGCAGATGCCACTCGGTGGGGGTCAGCCGGATGTCCCGGCCGCCGCGGTTGACCTTCTTCGCGGCGAGGTCGACGGAGAAACCTTCCGTCTCCACGATCACCTCGTCGTCGGCCGGGCCGGTCGGCTCGGCCCGGCGCACCGCCGCCCGCAGCCGGGCCAGCAGCTCGTCCATGCCGAACGGCTTGGTGACGTAGTCGTCCGCGCCAGCGTCCAGCGCCTCCACCTTCTCGTCGGAGGTCTGCCGGGCGGAGAGCACCAGGATCGGCACCCGCGTCCAGCCCCGCAGCCCCTTGATCACCTCGACGCCGTCCATATCGGGCAGACCGAGGTCGAGGACGATGACATCGGGGTGGCGGGCGGCGGCGAGTTTGAGGGCGGTGGCCCCGTCGGGGGCGGCGTCGACCTCGTACTTGCGCGCCTTCAGGTTGATCACGAGGGCGCGCACGATCTGCGGCTCGTCATCGACCACAAGCACCCGGTTCACTGGCGTTCTCCTCGTGGTGTCGTCTCCCGGCGGGGCGGGCCCGCCGGGCGTGGGATGCGGGGGATCCGCGCGGTCCGGCTCATGTCGTGGCCTGGGCCGGAAGATCGGGCCTGGCGGGCGGGCGGCCGGGCGCGGCCCGGAGGGTCAGGACCATGGTCATCCCGCCTCCGGGGGTGTCCTCGGCGGCGAGCGTGCCGCCCATCGCCTCCGCGAAACCGCGCGCCACGGCCAGCCCCAGGCCCACCCCGGCGCCGCGCGGCGCGTCACCGTAGCGCTGGAAGGGCTCGAAGATGCGGTCCTTGGCGCTGTCCGGCACCCCCGGCCCACGGTCTGCGATACGCAGCTCCACCCGCTCACCGAGCGCACTCGCCGAGACCAGCACCGCCACCCCGTCCGGGCTGTACTTCACGGCGTTCTCGACGAGATTGGCGACCGAACGTTCCAGCAGCCCCGGATCGACGGCGACGATCGGCAGTTCCTCGGGGATGTCGAGGGTGACGCTGCCCTCCGGCACACCGCCGAGCGCCATGGGCACCACCTCGTCGAGGTCGATCTCCCGGATCAGCGGGGTGACCGTACCGGTCTGGAGCCGGGACATGTCCAGAAGATTGCCGACGAGATGGTCCAGCCGGTCGGCGCCCGCCTCGATGCCGGCCAGCAGCTCCGCCTCGTCCTCCGGGGACCAGGCGACATCGTCGGAGCGCAGGGAGGTGACGGATGCCTTGATGCTCGCCAGCGGGGTCCGCAGGTCATGGCTGACGGCGGCCAGCAGCGCCGTCCTGATGCGGTTGCCCTCGGCCAGCTCCCGGGCCCGCTCCGCCTCGCCCACCAGCCGCTGCCGGTCCAGGACGACGGCGGCCTGGGCGGCGAACGCGGCCAGCACCCGGCGGTCCTCGGCGGGCAGCACCCGGCCGGCCAGCGCCAGCGCCATGTGGTCGCCCACAGGCATGTCGACATCGGCGTCCTCGGGGCGCAGCAGCGGCGTGCCGTGGTCGCTGCCGGCCCGGCCCGCACAGGTCCACGGCTCGACATCGCCGGCCCGCTCCAGCAGCGCCACCGTCTCCATCCCGAAGGTCTCGCGCACCCGCTCCAGCAGCGCGTCCAGCGTCGTCTCACCGCGCAGCACACTGCCCGCGAGGAAGGACAGGATCTCCGACTCGGCGCGCAGCCTGGCGGCCTGGTGAGTGCGGCGGGCGGCGAGATCCACCACGGAGGCGACCGAGACGGCCACCGCGAAGAAGATCACGATGGCGACGAGGTTCTTGGGGTCGCTGACGGTGAGGGTGTGGGTGGGCGGTGTGAAGTAGAAGTTCAGCAGCAGCGAGCCGACCGCGGCCGACGCCAGCGCCGGCAGCTGCCCGCCGAGCAGCGCGGCGACGACCGTCAGGAAGAGGAAGAGCAGGACGTCGTTGGCCAGACCGGGACCGTTCGCGATGCTGGTCAGCAGCAGCGAGAGCAGCACCGGGCCGACGACGCCGACGAGCCAGCCGGCGATGATCCGGGCCCGCCCCAGCCGCGCACCGCGTGCCACCGGCAGCCCCCGGCCCTTGGCGACCTCGTCGTGGGTGACGATGTGCACATCGAGATCGGGCCCGGAGTCCCGGGCGACCGTCGCGCCCACCCCCGGCCCGAAGATGTACTGCCAGGCCTTGCGGCGACTGGAGCCCAGCACGATCTGGGTGGCGTTGACGCCCCGCGCGAACTCCAGCAGCGCGCTCGGTATGTCGTCGCCGATGACGTGGTGAAACGTCCCGCCGAGGTCCTCCACCAGGGTGCGCTGGACGGCGAGTTCCTTGGGCGAGGCCGACGTCAGCCCGTCGCTGCGCGCTATGTAGACGGCGAGCACCTCGCTGCCCGAGCCCTTGGCCGCCATCCGGGCCGCGCGGCGGATCAGCGTGCGCCCCTCCGGCCCGCCGGTCAGCCCGACCACGATCCGCTCACGCGCCTGCCAGGTGGAACGGATCGAATGCTCCGCGCGGTACTCCTGGAGATACTCGTCCACCCGGTCGGCGACCCACAGCAGCGCCAGCTCGCGCAGCGCCGTGAGGTTACCCGGCCGGAAGTAGTTCGACAGGGCCGCGTCCACCTTGTCGGGCTGGTAGATGTTGCCGTGCGCCATCCGCCGGCGGATCGCGTGGGGCGACATGTCGACAAGCTCGATCTGGTCGGCCCTGCGGACGATCTCGTCCGGCACTGTCTCACGCTGCCGCACACCCGTTATGGACTCGACGACATCGCCGAGCGACTCCAGATGCTGGATGTTCACCGTCGAGATCACATGGATACCCGCTTCCAGCAGCTCCTCGACGTCCTGCCAGCGCTTGCTGTTGCGCGAACCGGGGACATTGGTGTGCGCCAGTTCGTCGACCAGCGCCACGGCCGGTCGCCGTGCCAGAACCGCGTCCACGTCCATTTCGGTGAACACCGTGTCGCGGTACTCCAGCTCCCGGCGCTGAATCTGCTCCAGCCCGTGCAGCATGACCTCCGTACGGCGCCTGCCGTGGTGCTCCACGAACGCCACGACGGCATCCGTCCCCCGCTCCACACGCCGGTGTGCCTCGGACAGCATCGCGTACGTCTTGCCGACGCCCGGTGCCGCGCCGAGATAGATCCGTAGCTTGCCGCGTGCCATGGCCTCATTGTCTTACGTGAAGGCCGCCCCCACCGGGCTGAACCTCCTGCGACCCTACCGACCGAACAAGGGGACAAAGGGTGCAGTTGGGGCTGGGGAGTGGGTTTTGACGGGACTCTGATGGGGGGCGGGGGTGGGGGTGGCGCGTCCGGTGGGCCGGTGGCGTGGTGTGCGATGTCGACGATCCGGTGGATGGGGTGGCGCAGCGTGCGGTGACGAACCGGTGGACGGGGTGAAGTGGCGCGCAGGGGCGTTCGAGTGGACGGGGTAGCTCGTTAGCTCGTCGGGTAGCGGTGTCCGGGGTACGAGGGGGTGCGTCGGAGGGCAGCGATCGGGAGGGCGGGCCGGCGATCAGGCAGGGCCCGCCAGGGGCCGGTGGTGCGGACGGCCCGGCGGCCAGGTGCGGACGGCCCCGGCGGCCGGTTGGCCCGATAGGCCGAGTCGACCGGGGCGCGGCCGCATACCGCCGCATACGGGCGGGCGCCGCGCGAAGAGGTACGCGACGCCCGCCGTGACATCCGGCTGAGGGGCCGGACCCGGGCGGCGCCCGCCACGCACCGCCGTGCGGCGGCTGCCCGGCGGCGCAGAGCGCCCGGTCATGCCCCCATGACACCGGCCGGGGCGGAGGCACACCAGCCCAACGCGCCTTCCCTGACGCATCACTGACACCGAACGGCCGGTGGTAGGGCATGAACCATGGCCGGAAAAATGCCCTCGCCCGGCCACCGGCCGACTGCGACGATGCCCCCATGACCGAGGCACATCTGACGACGCCCCGCATGACCGACGTACGCATCGCCCACACCGCCGATCTGGACGTCACCACCCTCAAGGCGGCCCGCGCCCTCCTCTACGACGTCTTCGACGACATGACCGCGGAGGACTGGGAACACTCACTCGGCGGGCTGCACGCCCTGATCCACGAGGACGGCGAACTGATCGGGCACGCGAGCGTCGTGCAACGACGACTGCTGCACGGGGGCCGGGCGCTGCGCTGCGGCTATGTGGAGGGCGTCGGCGTACGCGCCGACCGGCGCGGCCGCGGCCATGGCGCGGCCCTGATGGACGCCCTGGAGCGAGTGGTGCACAGCGGCTACGACCTGGGCGCGCTCGGCGCCGCCGACGAGGCCGCGACCTTCTACGCGGCCCGTGGCTGGCAGCGGTGGCGCGGCCGCTCCTGGGCACTCACCCCGGACGGCGTCCAGCGCACCGCCGACGAGGACGGCTGCATCTACGTCCTGCCGGCCGCAGCCACCCTGCTCGACCTCGACTCCGACCTCACCTGCGACTGGCGCGACGGCGACGTCTGGTGAGGCAGGGGAGGCACGGGAGGGGCCCCTCCCCCTCCCCTCCCCCCTCCTCACCCCACCCCCGCCTCGCGCTCCACCCCCGCCTCCCGCTCCGCTCCCGCCTCCGTGATCACTCCATCGCTCAGCTCCAAGACGCGGTCAGCCAAGCCCAGGAGGTTTGCGTCGTGGGTGGCCACCAGCGCCGTGACGCCCTCACTGCGGACGACGGCGCGCAGCAGGTCCATCACCTCCATACCGGTCTCGGCGTCCAGTTGACCGGTCGGCTCGTCGGCTATGAGCAGCGCGGGGCGATTGGCGAGTGCACGGGCGATGGCCACGCGCTGCTGCTGACCGCCTGAGAGCTCGCCGGGCCGCTGCTCGGCGTGGTCAGCCAGGCCCACCAGCGACAGCAGAAGCGCGACGCGGTCCTCACGCTCACGCGGCGAGACCTTCCGCAGCCGCAGCGGTACCCCGACATTCTCCGCGGCGCTGAGTATCGGTATGAGCCCGAACGACTGGAAGACGAAACCTATGCGGTCGCGGCGCATCGCCAGCAACTCGCTCTCGCCGAGGTCGGCCAACGGTGTGCCGTCGACGGTGATCCGCCCCGAGTCGGGGGTATCCAGACCGCCGATGAGGTTGAGGAGAGTTGTCTTGCCCGATCCGGAACGACCACGCAGGGCGACCAGTTCGCCCCGCGGGATGCTGCAAGACACCCCGCGCAGGGCGTGTACGGCGCCGGCCCCGGTGCCGTAGCTACGGTGCAGATCCTCGACGACGACCATGGCCCCTACCACCGCCGGATCGGCGACGGCCGCTCCTGTCCTCGTCCCCTCCTGCGGCGTCGCGTGCGCCTTCTTCCGAGCCCAGCCCCTGCGCCGGCCCTCACCCGACGCGCTTCCCCCGCCACTCATGAGCTGCTCCCCCACTCCCATCTCGTACCGCTCCCCGCACCGGCCCTCACTCGCCACGTCGGGACCGACCCAGCACACCAACTACCCCCGTATGACAGCGACTTGACGGCCACCCCGCAGGTCTCGGAATGCCTGCCGGTGACGTCAGTATGCGTACCGCGCGCTTCGGCAGGCAACGCCTGTGGATAACTCTCGGACCGGCTCCGCCCCACGCCCCCGACCGGCCCGGATCAACGCTGCATCAGCTCGATTCAGACCGGGTCAGTCCCCGGTTCCGCTTCCACCCCCGCCGCGGAGACCGACCACGACCAGTCGCCCCGCCCTCGGTCAGCGGCCGTTCAGCGTGACGTGACCTCCCACGGAAACGACCGGACGGCCTTGGGGACATCCCCCCAAGGCCGCCCCTTCCTGTCCCGCCGCGGCAACACACCCCCAATACACCAACCGCCACACCCCACCGGCCGACTCAGCCTCACCGGCCAGTTCAGCCACACCGACCGACTCAGCCACCCGGTCAGCTCAGTCAAACGGCCAACTCAGCCAATCCCCCAATCCCCGCCAAGTCACCCGTTCCTCAGCCCTCCCCCGCCCTCAGCACCAACTCCCTCAGCCCGACGTTCAGCTCCAGGACATTCACCCGCGGCTCCCCCAGGAACCCGAGGTCGCGCCCGTCGGTGTGCTCCCGGACCAGCTTCTCCACCGCGCCGGCGGGGAGGTGGTTCCGCCGGGCAACCGTGGCGGTCTGTAGTTGGGCGTAGGCCGGGGAGATGTGCGGGTCGAGGCCGGAGCCGGAGGAGGTGACGGCGTCCGCCGGGACCTTCGATTCGGGGACTCCGTAGGTGGTGGAGACCCAGTGCTTGCGCTCCTTGACCGCCTGGATGAGGTCGGTGTTGGTGGCGCCCAGGTTGGAGGCACCGGAGACCTGGAGGTCGTAGCGGGTGTTGGCGCCGTTGGCCCGGTTGCTGCCCAGTCCCGCCGAGGGGCGCGGCTGGAAGTACCTCAGGTCGGGGACCGGCTCGCCGTCCTTGTCCTGGCCCTTGTCGTAGCGCTGGCCGATCAGTGATGAGCCGACGACCTTGCCGTGGGAGCGCACCTCGGACCCGTTGGCCTGATCAGGGAACGCCGCCTGCGCCACCCCGGTGACCACCAGCGGGTAGAGGACGCCGCAGACCACGGTCAGTACGAGCACGGCGCGCAGGCCCGCCCCGATCAACCGGGCGGTGTTGCGTACGGAGTTGTTCACAGCGGTCACCCGATTCCGGGGAGGAGAGAGAGGAGCAGGTCGATGAGTTTGATGCCGATGAAGGGGGCGATGAGGCCGCCGAGTCCGTAGACCGCCAGGTTGCGTCGCAGCATCCTGTCGGCGCTTACGGGGCGGTACTGGACGCCCTTGAGGGCGAGCGGTACCAGCGCGACGATGATCAGTGCGTTGAAGATGATCGCCGAGAGGATCGCGGAGTTGGGGCTCGACAGCCGCATGATGTTGAGGGTGTCCAGGCCCGGATAGGCCACCGCGAACATCGCCGGGATGATCGCGAAGTACTTCGCGACGTCGTTGGCGATGGAGAAGGTCGTCAGTGCGCCCCGGGTGATCAGCAGTTGCTTGCCGATCTCGACGATCTCGATGAGCTTGGTCGGGTTGGAGTCCAGGTCCACCATGTTCCCGGCCTCCTTGGCGGCCGAGGTGCCGGTGTTCATGGCCACCCCGACGTCCGCCTGCGCCAGCGCGGGTGCGTCGTTGGTGCCGTCGCCCGTCATCGCGACCAGCTTGCCGCCGGCCTGTTCACGCTTGATGAGCGCCATCTTGTCCTCGGGCGTGGCCTCGGCGAGGAAGTCGTCCACGCCCGCCTCGTCGGCGATGGCCTTGGCCGTCAGCGGGTTGTCACCCGTGATCATGACGGTCTTGATGCCCATCTTGCGCAGCTCGACGAAGCGTTCGCGCATCCCGTCCTTGACGACGTCCTTGAGGTGAATGACTCCCAGGACGCGGGGGCCGCTCTCGTCCTCCAGGGCGACCAGCAACGGGGTGCCGCCGGCCTGCGAGATGGCGTCGGTGAGCTGCTGGGCGTCGGCGGCGACCGTGCCGCCGCGCTCCTTGACCCAGGCGATGACCGAACCAGACGCGCCCTTGCGGACCTTGCGGTGCCGGCCGTCCTCGGTGACGTCCACACCCGACATCCGGGTCTGGGCGGTGAACGGTACCCATTCGGCGCCGGTCAGCTCACCCTGGTGGCGCTCGCGCAGTCCGTACTTCTCCTTGGCGAGGACGACGATGGAGCGGCCCTCGGGGGTCTCGTCGGCCAGTGAGGACAGCTGGGCCGCATCGGCGACCTCGGCCTCGGTGGTGCCGCGCACGGGGACGAACTCGGCTGCCTGGCGGTTGCCGAGGGTGATGGTGCCGGTCTTGTCGAGCAACAATGTCGATACATCGCCTGCCGCTTCGACGGCGCGTCCGGACATGGCCAGCACGTTGCGCTGCACCAGTCGGTCCATGCCGGCGATGCCGATGGCCGAGAGCAGCGCGCCGATCGTCGTCGGGATCAGACAGACCAGCAGGGCGAGCAGCACGATCATGGGCTGTTCGGCGCCCGCGTAGATCGCGAACGGCTGGAGGGTGACCACCGCCAGCAGGAAGACGATGGTGAGCGACGCGAGCAGGATGTTCAGCGCGATCTCGTTGGGCGTCTTCTGCCGTGCGGCGCCCTCGACGAGGTTGATCATCCGGTCGATGAAGGTCTCGCCGGGCTTCGTCGTGATCTTGATGACGATGCGGTCGGAGAGCACCTTCGTACCGCCGGTGACGGCGGAGCGGTCACCGCCGGACTCGCGGATCACCGGCGCCGACTCACCAGTGATGGCCGACTCGTCGACCGACGCGACACCTTCGACGACATCGCCGTCACCGGGAATGATGTCGCCGGCCTCGCACACGACCAGATCGCCGATGCGCAGCTCGGTGCCGGGCACCTGTTCCTCCACCGCGCCGTTCAGCCGGCGGGCCACGGTGTCGGTCTTGGCCTTGCGCAGGGTGTCGGCCTGCGCCTTGCCGCGGCCCTCGGCGACCGCCTCCGCCAGGTTGGCGAAGATGACGGTCAGCCACAGCCAGACGGCGATCGCCCAGCCGAACCAGTCCGACGGGGACATGCAGGCGAAGAGGGTGGTCAGCACGGAGCCGGCCTCGACCACGAACATCACGGGGGACTTGGCCATCACCCGGGGGTCGAGCTTGCGGAGGGCGTCCGGGAAGGACTTGAGCAGCTGCTTGGGGTCGAAGAGGCCGCCGCCCACCCGGCCGTCGCCGGGCTTGTGCCCGCTGGGGACGTCCTGGTGCGGAGCGCGCGTCGGTGTGGCGGTGGACATGGAGCCGGGCTCCTCCGGTTTCACGGGGGCGGTCATGACAGACCCTCCGCCAGCGGCCCGAGGGCCAGCGCCGGGAAGTAGGTCAGACCGGTGATGATCAGGATCGTGCCGACGAGCAGCCCGGCGAAGAGCGGCTTCTCGGTACGGAGGGTGCCCGCGGTCTCCGGGACGGGCTGCTGCTCGGCGAGCGAGCCGGCCAGGGCGAGCACGAACACCATCGGCAGGAAGCGGCCGAGCAGCATCGCCAGACCGATCGTGGTGTTGTACCAGGGGGTGTTGGCGTTGAGGCCGCCGAACGCGGAGCCGTTGTTGTTGGCGCCGGAGGTGAAGGCGTACAACACCTCGGAGAAGCCGTGCGAACCGGCGCCCAGCGCCTTGGTGTTGAGCATCGATCCCAGTGCGTCCGGCAGCACCATCGAGGCGGCGGTGAAGCCGAGCACCAGCGTCGGGGTGATGAGGATGTAGCAGGCGGCCAGCTTGATCTGGCGGGTGCCGATCTTCTTGCCGAGGTACTCGGGTGTCCGGCCCACCATCAGCCCGGCGATGAACACCGCGATGATCGCCATCACCAGCATGCCGTAGAGGCCGGAGCCGACGCCGCCGGGGGCGATCTCGCCCAGCATCATGCCGAGCAGCTGGATGCCGCCGCCGAAGGCCGTGAACGAGGAGTGGAAGGAGTCGACCGCACCGGTGGAGGTGAGCGTGGTGGCCACCGAGAAGATCGCGGAGGAGCCGACGCCGAAGCGGGTCTCCTTGCCCTCCATGGCGGCGCCCGCGGCCTCCAGGGCCGGGCCGCCGTGGGCGAACTCGGTCCACATCATCAGCGCCGTGAAGCCGAGCCAGATGACGCCCATCGTGGCGAGGACGGCGTAGCCCTGCTTCACATTCCCGACGAGCTTGCCGAAGGTGCGGGTCAGCGCGAAGGGGATGACGAGGATCAGGAAGATCTCGAAGAGGTTGGTGAAGGCGGTGGGGTTCTCGAAGGGGTGGGCGGAGTTGGCGTTGAAGTAGCCGCCCCCGTTGGTGCCCAGTTCCTTGATGACCTCCTGGGAGGCGACCGCGCCACCGTTGGTCTGCTGGGAGCCGCCGATGAACTGGCCGACCTCGTGGATGCCGGAGAAGTTCTGGAGGGCGCCGCAGGCGACGAGGACGAGCGCGCCGATCACGGCGATCGGGACGAGGACCCGTACGGTGCCGCGGACCAGGTCGGTCCAGAAGTTGCCGAGTTCGCCCGTCCGCGCGCGTGCGAAGCCGCGGACGAGGGCGATGGCGACGGCCATGCCGGTGGCGGCGGAGACGAAGTTCTGCACCGCGAGGCCGGCGGTCTGTACGACGTGGCCCATGGCCTGCTCGCCGCTGTAGGACTGCCAGTTGGTGTTGGCGACGAAGGAGGCCGCGGTGTTGAACGCCTGGTCGGGGCTGATCGACGCGAAGCCGAGGGACAGCGGCAGCCCGCCCTGGAGGCGCTGGAGCAGGTAGAGGAAGAGCACGCCCACCGCGGAGAACGCCAGGACGCTGCGCAGGTAGGCGGGCCAGCGCATCTGGACGTCCGCATTGGCACCGATGCAGCGGTAGATGACCTTCTCGGCGCGGAGGTGCCGGGGAGAGCTGTAGACGGCGGCCATGTAGTCGCCGAGGGGACGGTAGGCCAGGGCCAGCGCCGCGATGAGCGCGGTCAGCTGGAGCACGCCGGCGAGAACGGGGCTCAGCTGGCCCGCCGCGGCAGCAGCAGTCGACACCTCAGAACCTCTCCGGGAAGACGAGGGCCAGGACCAGATAGCCGAGCAGGGCGACGGCCACGAGCAGGCCGACGATGTTTTCGGCGGTCACAGCTTCGCCACCCCCTTGGCGACGAGGGCCACCAGCGCGAAGACCGCGATCGTGACGACGACGAAGGCCACGTCGGCCATCGTGTGCTCCTAGAGGGACGGGGCGGACAGGACCCCTAGAGCAAAGCGCCGTTCCCGCCCCGTGTGACCGCTGTTGACGCCTCCCTTACGGCCATTAGCGCTCCGTTGACGGCTTTCTTACGCATCACGACCTGACCTGCACAAACGGAAGGGCCCGCACCCCCCATCGGGGAGTACGGGCCCTTGTGACCGTCATGTTCCGGCCGTCACCGGGCGCCTGCGCGCCGCCCGGCCGCCGGGTGGTGTCAGCGGATCTCGGTGATCTCCGGTCCGCGCTCCAGACGCTCCACACCGCCGCCGAAGCGCGACTGCTCGACCGTCTCCTGCTGCACACCGTCCGGCACCATCTGGGCGTCGTCCGGCAGCTTCAGGACGATCGGGTCGCGGGGCGCCATCGGGGCATCGCCGCGGATGATCACGGTGTCCCGGAAGATGTGCTCCAGCACGCCCGCGGCCTGCGGCTGCACCGCGCCCTGGCCGGAGATCACACCCCGCAGGAACCACCGGGGGCCGTCGACGCCGATGAAGCGCACGACCTGCACCCCGTTTGTGCCGTCCGGCAGCTGCACGGGTACCTGGGCACGCAGCTCCCAGCCCAGCGGGCCCTCGACCTCGTCGATGACCCCGCCCTGCTGGGTGATGCCGGCGGCGATCTCCTCACGGACCTCGCCCCAGATCCCCTCGTTCTTGGGGGCGGCGAAGGCCTGTAGCTGTACGGCGCTGTCCTGAAGCACCACGGTCGCGGCGACGATGGCGTCACCGGCGACCTCCACCCGGAGTTCCATGCCCTCGACACCGGGCACGAACAGCCCGCCGAGGTCCACCCGGCCCTCGCCGGGCTCGGAGACCTCCGACGCGTCCCAGGGACCGTCGGGACGCGGCGCGGGCGGAAGGCTGAGCCGCTGCTGCTCCGCCTCGTCCTCGTCGGCGTCGCTCACCGCACGCTCGTCGGCGAGCGTGGTGTCCTTGGCCGACTCTTCAGGAGCCTCGTTCTTCTTGCGACGTCCGAACACGTCACTGTCCTTCCCGGTCGGCACCGACCGATGCGTATTCATTCCCGCCCGTGGAGCCGCCCACCGCCGCATGACCGCCGGTGGAACCGAATCCCCCCTCGGCCCGCGCCGAGCCGGGAAGTTCCGCCACCTCGTGGAAGCGCACCTTCTCGACCTGCTGGACGACCAGTTGGGCGATCCGGTCGAATCGTTCGAACCGCACGCGCTCGCGCGGGTCCAGATTGACCACGATCACCTTGATCTCTCCACGGTACCCGGCATCGACCGTCCCGGGGGCATTCACCAGCGCCAGTCCGCACCGCGCGGCCAGCCCCGACCGCGGGTGCACAAAGGCCGCGTAGCCGTCGGGCAGCGCGATCGACACCCCGGTGGGCAGCACGGTGCGCTCCCCCGGCGCCAGCTCGGCGGCCTCGGTGGTCACCAGATCCACGCCCGCGTCGCCGGGATGCCCGTACGACGGAACGGGCACGTCCGGGTCCAGCCGGCGCAGCAGCACATCTACCGGATTCCGTACCTGACTCACGGGTTCACCTCGAAGGCACGCGCTCGTTTGACCTGGTCCGGGTCGGCCATCGCCGCCTGGATCTCCTCGGTCCTGCCGTTGTCGATGAAGTGGTCGACCTTCACCTCGATGAAGACGGCTTCGGCGCGCACCGCGACCGGGCCGTCCGGGCCGCCTATGCGCCCCACGGCCGTCGAGTAGATCTTTCTGCGGTGTACAGCGGTGACCCGCGCGTCGAGGTGCAGCACGGTGCCCAGGGGGACCGGCCGTACGAAGTCGGTCTCCAGGCGGCCCGTCACCGCGATCACCCGCAGCAGCCAGTTCAGCGAGCCGAGCGTCTCGTCCAGCGCGGTGGCCAGCACTCCGCCGTGCGCCAGACCGGGCGCACCCTGGTGGGCCTCCTTGACGGTGAACTCGGCGGTCACGCTCACACCGTCACCGGCCCGCGCCTCCAGGTGCAGACCGTGGGGCTGGCCGGTGCCGCAGCCGAAGCACCGGTCGTAGTGCGCGCCGAGGAGTCCTCCGGGTGCCGGCGCCTCGGCATGCCGGACCGGAGCGACGGCGTCCGCCGGTGGCGTCAGCCGCGCCCTGGGTTCGTCAGTTCCACTCACGAGTGCAGACCCTACCCGCGCGCGTAGCGGGCCCGCGCCGCCGTGCCAAGCTGGAGCCATGCAGTCGTACGAAGAACGTCTCACCGCGCCCCGGTCCTGGTGGGTGATCGCCGCGCTGACCGGCGTCGCCTGTGCCCTGATGCTGCTGCCCCTGGGGACGCTGCCGATGCTCGGCGGGCTGATCGGCGGCGCGGCGCTGGCCGCGGTGGGCGTGAGCGGGTACGGCTCGGCGCGGATCCGGGTGGTGGGCGGCGCGCTGATCGCCGGCGACGCGAAGATCCCGGCGACGGCGCTGGGCGAGGCCCGGGCGCTGGACGCGGACGAGGCGCTGGCGTGGCGTACGCACAAGGCCGACGCCCGGGCGTTCATGCTGCTGCGCGGCTATATCCGTACCGCGGTGCGGGTGGAGATCACCGACCCCGAGGACCCGACGCCGTACGCCTATCTCTCGACGCGGGAGCCGGAGCGTCTGGTGGCGGCGCTGACGGCCGTACGCGGCTGACCTGCGGTTCCGGCCCGGGTCAGTCGCCCGGCGGGAGTGGGGGCCGGCCGGGGCCCTCGCCGTCCGTGCGGGCGGCCGGGGCGGAGTCGGGGAGCGCGTCCCAGGGGACCTGCTTCGTGCGCAGGTCCTTGCGGACCTTGTCCGCGAGCTTCCGGGTGTCCCTGCGGTTCATGAACGCGCCGACGGAGGCGCCGATCATGAACGGGATGAGGTTGGGGAGATTGCGCAGCGTGCGCTTCATGATCTGCTGGCGCAGTTCGCGCCGCATCTGCATGCCGAGGGCGATGTTCAGCGAGGTCGGTTTGGCGATGTCGATGCCCCGCTCCTCGGTCCAGGACATCAGATAGGCCATCCCCCGCTGCCGGAAGTTGCCCGCCGGCCGCAGGCCGTAGACCTCGTGCAGCTCGGCGATCAGCTTGATCTCGACCGAGGCGACGCCGGTGACCTCGGCGGCCAGCTCGGCCGGCATGGCGGGCGGTACGGGCAGCATCGCTGCCGCGCCGACGCCCGCTCCGACGGTGGCGGTGCCCTTGCAGGCGCCCGCGACGAGCTTGTCGGCCAGGTCCTCGGGGGTCAGTCCGGGGAACTGGGCGCGCAGGGTGGCGAGGTCGCGGACCGGGATCCGTGGGGCGAGGTCGATGATCCGGTCGGCGATCACGGCGAGCCCTGCCCGCACCCTGCCGCCGGCACCGCGACCGAGCAAGGCCGCGAGCGAGGCCGTGCGGCCTCGCTCCTTCAGTGCACCGGTCGTCCGCTCCGCGGGGAGGGCGGTCGGGTCGGCGGGCACGGGCGCGGTTTCCTCGCGTGATCGTGCGCCGGCCGCCGGTCCTTCGGCGCCCTTGGGTCCCTTACGGAACGGGTTCACGCCTGCCACGGCGCAGACCGTTCTCAGGCCGCGCAGTCGCGGCAGATCGGGTTGCCGTTCTTGTCCTCCGCGGCCAGCTGGCTGCGGTGGTGGACCAGGAAGCAGCTCATGCACGTGAACTCGTCCTGCTGCTTGGGCAGCACGCGCACCGCGAGCTCTTCGTTGGAAAGGTCCGCGCCCGGCAGCTCCAGGCCCTCGGCCTGCTCGAACTCGTCGACGTCGACGGCCGAGGCGGACTTGTCGTTCCGCCGCGACTTCAGCTCTTCAATGCTGTCCTCGTTGAGGTCGTCGTCGGTCTTGCGTGGGGTGTCGTAATCCGTAGCCATTTTCGCTCTCCCCCTCTGGGTGTCTGCGGTGTCTCAGCGCTCGTAACGCGTGAGAGGCCGGACTTGTGCCCGACCTGAGGCGGAGATTTTGCCTCACATCAAGGTCTGTTACTCAATCGACACCCAACCGCACCCCTGAAGAGGTGATCGGTTTGGATGGCGATCAGGACCGTACACGGTCCGAAAGTCGCACCTCGCGCAGCCCACCACCTGTACTTCCCGTGATCTGACCCCCCGGAAACCCGGACTTCCCCGGCATTCCGACGGGCATTTTGATCACGGAGCGTAGATGGCTGGAATTTCGCGCCTGTGAGGGATCACACACGCAAAGACCGGCAGGCGGACCGGTTCAATTCCGCGCAAAGCGAACTCGGGGCGAAGGATCCACGCCGACCCCCCTTCTCGTCAAACCGGGAGGCGAGGCGGCATACGGCCGCGAGACGAGCGATCGTACGCACAGATGTCCGATGCCTGCCCACGGGGGCGTACAGGGGCTCCAGCAGGCGTACAACCGCGCTCTGGCCTGCGTCAGAGCGGCAGGACGACCCGCATGATCAGACCGCCGCCCTCACGGGGCTGCGCCGTGATGCTCCCGTCATGGGCCCGCACCACCGACCGCACGATCGACAACCCCAGACCCACACCCTTGTCACTGCCCGTCCGCTCCGTCCGCAGCCGCCGGAACGGCTCGAAAAGATTCTCCACCTCATACGCCGGCACCACCGGCCCCGTATTGGCCACCACCAACACCGCACACCCCGGCTGCGGCTCGGTGACCACCTCCACCCAACCCCCCTCCGGCACGTTGTAGCGCACCGCGTTCTGCACCAAATTCAACGCAATCCGCTCCAACAACACCCCATTCCCCTGCACAAACACCCGCTCACGCGCCCCACGCAACGCCACCCCCTTGGCATGCGCCTCCTCCCGCGTCTGATCCACCGCCTGCGCCGCCACCTCCGACAAATCCACCGGCTTCTTGTCCACCACCCGGTTCTCACTACGCGCCAGCAGCAACAACCCCTCCACCAACTGCTCACTGCGCTCATTCGTCGCCAACAACGTCTTGCCCAACTGCGCCAGCTCCGGCGACGCCGCCGGATCCGCCAGCTGCACCTCCAACAACGTCCGATTGATCGCCAACGGCGTCCGCAACTCATGCGACGCATTCGCCACAAACCGCCGCTGCGACTCAAACGCCCGGTCCAACCGGTCCAGCATCTGATCGAACGTGTCCGCCAGCTCCTTCAACTCATCATCCGGACCACCCAACTCGATCCGACGATGCAGATCCGAACCCGCCACCCGCTGCGCCGTCCGCGTGATCCGCCCCAACGGCGACAACACCCGCCCCGCCATCGCATAACCAAAAGCGAACGCCACCACCGTCAGGCCGAGCAGGGCCAGCAGGGAGCGGTTGAGGAGGCTGTTGAGCGCCACCGCCCGCTGATGCTGAAGACAGCTGTTGACGGCCTCCTGGAGCAGTTGCCCGGACGTCTGGGTGGGCAGGTCGCAGATGTCGCTGGTCGACTCGAACTTTCCGCCGAGGATCTTCAGCGGCAGCGCACTGCCGTCGTGCAGCGCGTCCGCTGCCAGCATGTAGATGATCGTCAGCAGCACGATGCCGGCCATCAGGAACATGCCGCCGTACAGCAGCGTCAGCCGTATCCGGATGGTCGGGCGCAGCCACGGGAAGGGCCGGACGTTGACCGGCCGGGGGTCCCAGGTGGGCTTGGGCGGAGTGGCCGGCGGCGGACCGGCCGTCTTGGAGAACGAGGGCAGGGAAGGCATCGCCGGTCAGATCCGGTATCCCGAGCCGGGGACGGTGACGATCACCGCGGGCTCGCCGAGCTTGCGCCGCAGGGTCATGACCGTGACCCGGACGACGTTGGTGAACGGGTCGGTGTTCTCGTCCCAGGCCTTCTCCAGGAGCTGCTCGGCCGAGACGACCGTGCCCTCGCTGCGCATCAGGACCTCCAGCACCGCGAACTCCTTCGGTGCGAGCTGGACCTCCTTGCCGTCACGGAAGACCTCGCGCCGGTTGGGGTCGAGCTTGATCCCGGCCCGTTCCAGGACGGGCGGCAGCGCGACGGTCGTACGCCGCCCCAGGGCGCGCACCCGCGCGGTCAGCTCGGTGAAGGCGAACGGCTTCGGAAGGTAGTCGTCCGCACCGATCTCCAGGCCCTCGACGCGGTCGCTGACGTCGCCGGAGGCGGTGAGCATCAGGACACGGGTGGGCATCCCCAGCTCGACGATCTTGCGGCAGACATCATCGCCGTGGACGACCGGCAGGTCACGGTCGAGGACAACGACGTCGTAGTCGTTCACCGCGATCCGTTCCAGAGCGGCAGCGCCGTCGTAGACCACGTCGACCGCCATGGCCTCCCGGCGTAGTCCGGTGGCCACCGCATCGGCGAGCAGCTGCTCGTCCTCGACGACGAGAACACGCACGTCGCTAGTCCTTCCTCAGGGCCCTTACGGGCGGGTACAACTCTGTCTGAAAGCTCTTCCATCCTGCCCCGAACAGCCGTAAACCGGCGGTAAGAGGGGTGTGGGGTGGCCGGCGGGCGGGGCCGGGGGCGCGACGGGCAGGATTCCTGGGCGGGTTGAGGTTTTGCTGAGGTGGCGGGTGGGGAGGACGACTGCACACCCGCGATCACGCCCTGTTTCTTCGGCAACTTGCCATGGACTGCTCCATCGCAGGGACCACGCCGTGATCGACCCACCCGTCGGCACACCCCCGTGCCCACCGACCCACGACGAGGGGGCGCACATGGACGCTTTCACCGCAGGCATTTTGCAGCGCATACAGAACACCGAAGCCGATCTGGACCGGGCCCGCGCTGCGGGCGATGACTTCCTCGCCGAGGTCGAGCAGGCAGAGCTGGAGGATCTTCAGCGGCTGGCGAACGAGCACGGTGTGCGCCTTGGAGCGGTCAGCGCCTGACCGCTCCTCCGCGTATGACGACAGCGCCCCGGCATCCAGGGGATGGTGCCGGGGCGCTGTCGTGCCCGGACGGGCGTCCGCTCAGTCGTGCCAGGCGCCGAGCTCGTCCAGCAGCGGCTGGAGCTGCGCGAAGAGCTCCGGCGAGGCGGCGAGGGTCAGCTCCAGGGCGGCCTCCCTGCCGGGGCGGCCACCGGTGAGCGCACCGGCCTCGCGGGCGATCAGGGCGCCGGCGGCCAGGTCCCAGGGGTTCAGGCCGCGCTCGTAGTAGGCATCGAGCCGGCCGCAGGCCACATCGCACAGGTCGATCGCGGCCGAGCCGCCGCGCCGGATGTCACGGACCTGTGGCACCAGCGTGCGCAGCACCTCGGCCTGGGCCGCCCGGCGCTCGGCGAGGTAGGAGAAGCCGGTGCCGAGCAGTGCCTGGGAGAGCGGCGGGGCGGGCCGGTGCCGGATGCGCTCGCCGTTGTTGAACGCGCCACGACCCAGGACGGCCTGGTAGGTCTCCCCGCGCATCGGGGCGGCGACGACCCCGACGACCACCTCACCGTCCTTCTCCGCCGCGATGGACACGGACCAGGACGGCAGGCCGTAGAGGTAGTTGACGGTGCCGTCGACGGGGTCGATGACCCAGCGGACGCCGCTGGTGCCGTCGGTGCTGGCGCCCTCCTCCCCCAGGAAGCCGTCGTCGGGGCGGCGCTCCCCGATGAAGCCGGTGATCAGCTTCTCGGAGGCGATGTCCATCTCGGTGACGACGTCGATGGGGCTGGACTTGGTGGCGGCCACGCCCAGGTCGGCGGGCCGGCCGTCGCGCAGCAGTGTCCCCGCGCGGCGGGCGGCCTCCAGGGCGATGTCGAGCAGTTCGTCGTACAGCGCTGCGGTCTGCGCCGGGTCGGTCTGCGGGGCGTCGGAGTGCTGCTGATCGGGCACGATGCTCCTTGCTCGGACGAGCGGTGGTCGGGCGGGCGTACGGGCTTACGCGGGAGCCTCGGCGACCGGGCCCCGCCAGTCGGCGCCGGCCGCCGCAGGGCGCGCTGCGCGTGCGGGGCAGCAGCCGACCGGGCACAGGTCGTGGCTCGCGCCGAGGGCGCCCAGGGCGCAGCGCTCCGGGGTGTCGCCCCGTTCGGTGGCCGCGCGCTCCAGGAGGAGGTCACGGACGGCCGCGGCGAAGCGGGGGTCGGCGCCCACGGTGGCCGACCGGGCGACCGGCAGTCCCAGTTCGGCGGCCTTGGCGGTGGCCTCGGTGTCGAGGTCGTACTTGACCTCCATGTGGTCGGAGACGAACCCGATGGGGGCCATGACGACGGCCGGGACGCCCGCGGCGTGCTGCTCCTCCAGGTGGTCGCAGATGTCCGGCTCCAGCCACGGGATGTGCGGGGCGCCGCTGCGGGACTGGTAGACGAGCCGCCAGGGGTGCTCCACCCCGGTCTCCGCGCGCACGGCGTCCGCGATCATCCGCGCCACGTCCAGGTGCTGGGCGACGTAGGCGCCGCCCTCGCCGTCCCGGGTGTGGTCGCCGGGGGTGCCGGAGGTGTCGGCGGCGGCGGTGGGGATGGAGTGCGTGGTGAAGGCGAGGTGGGCGCCGTCCCGTACGTCCTGGGGCAGTCCGGCGAGCGACGCCAGTACCCCGTCGATCATGGGGCGGAGGAAGCCGGGGTGGTTGAAGTAGTGCCGCAGTTTGTCGACCTGCGGCACCGGCAGGCCCTCGGCGCGCAGGTCGGCGAGCGCGTCGGCGAGGTTCTCGCGGTACTGGCGGCAGCCCGAGTACGAGGCGTAGGCACTGGTCGCCAGGACGGCGATCCGGCGGTGGCCGTCCTGCACCATGGTGCGCAGGGTGTCGGTCAGGTAGGGCGCCCAATTGCGGTTGCCCCAGTAGACGGGCAGGTCCAGGCCGTGTGCGGCGAAGTCGCTGCGCAGCGCCTCCAGCAGCTCCCGGTTCTGGGCGTTGATCGGGCTGACGCCACCGAACAGGAAGTAGTGCTGACCCACCTCCTTGAGACGCTCACGGGGGATGCCACGGCCGCGGGTGACGTTCTCCAGGAACGGGACCACGTCGTCGGGGCCTTCGGGGCCGCCGAACGACAGCAGCAGCAGGGCGTCATAGGGGCTGGGATCACGCTGTTCGGGCATGCCATCGATCCTGCCACCCTTCCCACGGGGGCGAGGGGCAGGCCCCGGCACCCGGGCTCGGCCGACGGCTTGGGAGCGCCCCGAAAACCGGAGGCGGGTGGTGGTACACCGCCCGTAAGCTGTATCGGCTAAAGACATCCCTTACCGATCTTCGGTCCTCACCGGCGGAGCATCCTCGTTGCCCAGTCCCTACCGCGCCATCTTCGGCCGCCCCGGCACCAAGTCGTTCTCCGCCGCCGGACTACTGGGCCGGATGCCCCTGTCCATGATGGGCATCGGCATCGTCACGATGGTCTCCCAGCTCACCGGCCGCTACGGCCTGGCGGGCGCGCTCTCCGCGACCCTCGCACTGTCCGCCGCGGTCCTCGGCCCGCAGATCTCCCGGCTGGTGGACCGGCACGGGCAGAGCCGGGTACTGCGCCCGGCCACCTTGGTCTCGATCGCCGCGGTCTCCGGTCTGCTGCTGAGCGCCCAGCAGCGCTGGGCGGACTGGCTGCTGTTCGTCTTCGCGGGCTGTGCGGGGTGTGTGCCGAGCGTCGGCTCGATGATCCGGGCGCGCTGGGCGGAGATCTACCGGGGCTCCCCGCGCGAGCTGCACACCGCGTACTCCTGGGAGTCGATCGTCGACGAGGCGTGCTTCATCTTCGGGCCGATCCTGTCCATCGGCCTGTCCACCGCGTGGTTCCCGGAGGCCGGGCCGCTGCTGGCCGCCGTCTTCCTGGCCGCCGGGGTGTTCTGGCTGACGGCCCAGCGGGCCACGGAGCCGGTGCCGCATCCGCGGGAGCAGCACACCAAGGGGTCGGCGCTGCGGTCACGGGGGCTTCAGGTGCTCGTGGTGACGTTCGTGGCGACCGGCGCGATCTTCGGGGCGATCGATGTGGTGACCGTGGCGTTCGCCGAGGAGGTCGGACACAAGGCCGCGGCCAGTCTGGTGCTGGCGGTCTACGCGCTGGGCTCCTGTCTGGCCGGTGCCGTCTTCGGGCTGCTGCACCTCAAGGGGCATGCGTCCCGGCGGTGGGTGGTGGGGGTCTGCGCGATGGCGGTGAGCATGGTGCCGCTGCAACTGGTGGGTTCGCTGCCGCTGCTGGCCGTCGCGCTGTTCGTCGCGGGGCTGTCCATCGCCCCGACGATGGTGACCACGATGGCGCTGATCCAGGAGCATGTCCCGCGGTCGAAGCTGACCGAGGGCATGACCTGGACCAGCACCGGCCTGGCGGTGGGCGTCGCGCTGGGTTCGTCGGCGGCCGGCTGGGTGGTGGACGCCGCCGGTGCCGCCCGGGGCTATCTGGTGCCGGGGGCCGCCGGTCTGCTCGCCGCACTGGTGGCGTTCGCCGGCTACCGCAGGCTCCGTCCGCAGCCCACCCCACCGGTGGCGGGCCCGCCCGTGGCCGGCGGGCTGCCCGGCCGGGACGGACCGGTCGCGGAGCGGCAGGACGAGGAGCACGTCGCGTAGCGGCGGTCCCGCGGAGCCCGCCGGCCCGGCCGCTACGGCGGAGCTCGGGCCGGGCCCGGCTGTTACAGCGACGCCCGGACCGGATCGGGCCGTTCCGGAGCACGGCGTGAACGGGCCCCGCCCGCTTGCCTGTTACCGGCGGTACGACATGTCCGGGAGCCGGTCGATTCCAGCCGGTTTCCCGCCCCTGTGATTCCCGTCACCCCGCCCGGATGCCGTGTCGGTGACTGACATCATGCGCTCACACCAACGGCGGCCGTACGCGGCCGACCCGCGCAGGGAGGGGACGTCACCATGGCAGTCAGCAACGCCGTCGGCGGCTCGGGAGGGCGGGGGCCGACCACCGGGCCCTGGCGCAACTGGGCGGGCAATGTCACCGCCCGCCCCACCCGGAGCGTGGCCCCGGCGAGCACCGAGGAGCTGGCGGCCGCGATCCGCGCCGCCGCCGCGGACGGGCTGACGGTCAAGGCGGCCGGCACCGGCCACTCCTTCACGCCGGTGGCCGCCACCGACGGGCTGCGGATCCGCCCCGAGCGGCTGACCGGGGTCCGTACGGTCGACCGCGAGGCCGGGACGGTGACGGTCGCGGCCGGCACACCGCTCAAGCACCTCAACGCGACGCTGGCCGCGTACGGACTGTCGCTGACCAACATGGGCGACATCATGGAGCAGACCGTCTCCGGGGCGGCCGCCACCGGCACCCATGGGACAGGCCGCGATTCGGCGTCGATCGCCGCCCAGATCACCGCCCTCGAACTGGTCACCGCCGACGGCTCGGTCCTGACCTGTTCCGCCGGCGAGAACCCGGAGATCTTCACCGCGGCGCGGCTGGGTCTGGGCGCGCTCGGCGTGATCAGCGAGCTCACCTTCGCCGTGGAACCGGAGTTCCTGTTGACCGCCCGCGAGGAGCCGATGCCCTTCGACGAGGTGACCGACCGGTTCGACGAGCTGGTCGCCGAGAACGAGCACTTCGAGTTCTACTGGTTCCCACACACCGGCAGCTGCAACACCAAGCGCAACAACCGCAGCCAGGGCCCGGCGGCGCCCCCCGGGAAGGTCAGCGGCTGGATCGAGGACGAGCTGCTGTCCAACGGGGTCTTCCAGCTCGCCTGCACCGTCGGGCGGGCCGTGCCGGCCGCCATACCGGGCATCGCCAAGATCTCCAGCCGCGCGCTGTCGGCCCGTACGTACACCGACATCCCCTACAAGGTGTTCACCTCGCCGCGGCGGGTGCGGTTCGTGGAGATGGAGTACGCGCTGCCCCGCGCGGCCGCGGTCGCCGCGCTGGGTGAGCTGAAGGCCCTGGTGGAGCGCTCCGACTTCAAGGTCAGCTTCCCGGTGGAGGTGCGCACGGCGCCCGCCGACGACCTCCCGCTGTCCACCGCTTCGGGCCGGGACACCGTGTACCTCGCCGTGCACATGTACCGGGGAACGCCGCACCAGGCGTACTTCGCGGCCGCCGAGCGGATCATGACGGCGCACGAGGGGCGCCCGCACTGGGGCAAGCTGCACACCCGCGACGCCGCGTATCTCGCCGACGTCTATCCGCGGTTCGGTGAGTTCACCGCGATCCGCGACCGGCTGGACCCGGAGCGCCGGTTCGCCAATCCGTATCTGCGGCGGGTCCTGGGGGACTGACCGGCGACGAAGGCCGCGCCCCGGCCACCCGTAAGGGCACCGGGGCACGGCCTTCGTGGGTCCGCCCGACCGGTGGGTCCGTCCGCCGGGACGGACCCACCGGGGTCGGCAGACATCAGGGTCAGGAGGCGCCGGGCTCCGGGGCCTGGGGGGCGGACTCCTGCTGGTCGTACCGGCCTCCCTGGTCCTCACCGCCGTTCGAACCGTCGCCGCTGCCTGCGCCACCGTCGTCGGTGGACTCGCTCGGGGACGGGTTCGGGGACGAGGGCTCGCCGGGGTCCGGCGACGCCTTGTCGCCGTCGGACGGGCTCGGGGCCGGCGACGGGGAGTCGCCGCCCGTTCCCTTGCGGGTGCCGTCGTCCTCCGACGTGCCCCGGTCCGGGCCGGGCTCGCCGCTGTTGCCGTGGTGCTTGCCCTTCTCCGGCGAACCGGGGTCGGGCGACTGCGGCGTACCGGGCTGCTGCCGGCTTCCTCCCCCGGTGTGGGTGAGGTAGCTCAGCGTGGTGCCCTTCTCGCCGCTCGGCGTCTGCCCGGTGATCAGCTCGGTGCCGGTGACCACCCCCATGGCGAGCACGAAGACCGCGAGCGCACCGAGTGCCGGCCGCTTCCAGCCGCGCAGCCGGGTGCCGTACGTCGTGGTGCTGAGCTCCTCGGGCGGTCCGGCCGGGTGCCGCGCGGGCCGGCCGGCCGGGTGGGCGGGTGCCCGGCCCGGGGCCACGGTCCGCTCGTCGAGGCGCGGCACCAGCTGCGTGCGGTCGGCGGGCCGCTCCGGGCCCGCGCCGTCCGCCGTGCGCGGGGCGCCGATCCCGCCGTGGCCGGCGGGCCACAGCATCCGCGTCGCGTCGTCGGACGGCGGATCCGGGTGGGCGCTCGCCGGATCACGGCGGCGGGCCTGCTCGGCCCGCGGGATCAGCTGGGTACGGGCCGCAGTGTCGCGCCCGGGTGTTCTGGCGGCGACGGAGGTGACCTGGTCCTCCGTGCCCTGCTTGTCGAAGGTCGGCAGCACCATCGTGGAACCGGCCTGCCGAGCGTGCGGTGCGGTGGATCGATTTCGGGTGGCGGAGGAGCGGCGTGGCTTCGGCCGGGTCGTGACCGTCGCCTCCTTGATCTGTTCGCCGGTGCGCCGGAACAGGTGGTGGAATATCGAGCCGCCGGTCGTGGCCACGACACTGACCAGACCCGCGCCGATGATGGTTCCGTAGACGCCGAGCCGGCCCGCGAGGTACGCGGCGACGGCCGCAGCGAGCGCGCTGCCGGCAACCTGAGCGACGCTCAGGTCTATCCGCTTCTCCTTCTTCTTCGTGTCGGTTTCGGTTTCTTCGTCCATCTCCAACCTTTGATAGCCCCTTCGATCCATCTTGCATGGAGAAGTGACCATTCGGCGGAGCCATTGGTTCCGATTTTGGGGAATCTGTGAAACTCGCCACCTGAGCCCCAGGTCGAGAGGTCGACAAGACGACCGAACACCCTTGCCCGCCCAGAAGTTCGGCGGCGCGGCGGTCCACCTAAGTGGTCCAAATGGAGTACTGTGGCGAGCCCTGGCCCCGGTTCCCGTCCGGCTGCCCGGAACCCGCGGGAGGGGCCCTGAAGGCGGCACTCACCCGGGGCGCCGCCGCTCGGCACGGGTGCACGGCGACAGGCAAGGGACACGGTCACTGAGCGTGGCGAACAGGTAACCGTGTCATAACGGCGTTTCAGGGCCAAGCCCCGACACGCCGGGCAACTCGGCAATGTTGTGGCAGGCTGCACCCGGGCAGGCCACACTCGACTAGCGGAAGCAGCGACGCACGTGACGTCGGCAGGCACCACCCGGGAGGTCCCCATGCCCGAACTGCGTGTCGTGGCCGTCTCCAACGACGGCACACGGCTGGTGCTCAAAGCTGCGGACAGCACCGAGTACACGCTTCCGATCGACGAACGGCTGCGCGCCGCCGTCCGCAACGACCGTGCGCGGCTGGGCCAGATCGAGATCGAGGTCGAGAGCCATCTGCGCCCACGGGACATCCAGGCGCGTATAAGAGCAGGTGCCTCCGCGGAAGAGGTCGCCCAGCTCGCCGGCATCCCCGTCGACCGGGTGCGCCGCTTCGAGGGCCCGGTGCTCGCCGAGCGTGCGTTCATGGCCGAGCGGGCCCGTAAGACCCCGGTGCGGCGCCCCGGCGAGAACACCGGTCCGCAGCTCGGTGAGGCGGTCGCGGAGCGGCTGCTGCTGCGCGGCGC
Organism: Streptomyces lydicamycinicus; assembly: GCF_000829715.2. NCBI lineage: Bacteria > Bacillati > Actinomycetota > Actinomycetes > Kitasatosporales > Streptomycetaceae > Streptomyces > Streptomyces lydicamycinicus. The sequence continues at coordinate 597,120 of NZ_BBNO01000008.1, forward strand.
CGACAAGGAGAGCGTCCAGTGGGACTCCTGGCGCCGGGACGACGGCACCTGGGAGGTGCTGCTGGTCTACCGCGTCGCGACCGAACCGCACTCGGCGAGCTGGACCTACGACCCGCCGCGGCGGCTCGTCCAGGCTGTGGACGACGAGGCGCGGGCCCTGATCGGCGAGAGCGACGACACGCCGGAGCCGAGCTTCCCGTTCGTACCGCGGATCGCGCGGCTGCCGCGCGACCGGCCGCTGGACCGCGCCCTGGACCGGCAGACGTCCGAGCGCGGCGAGCGCGCGGCGCAGTCCGGCGGTGAGGACGACGAGCCGCGGGTCGTGGAGGAAGCCACCGGTGAGCGGGAGCGGGATTCGCTGACCAGCCTGCTGGAGGCGGTGCCGAGCTTCCGTGGCGACATGGTCGTACCGGAGAGCACGAAGTCGCCGCAGAGCGATGAGGAGGCCGAGGCCGAGGTCGAGGAGCCGCCCGCTCCGGCGGCGAGCGCGGGCGCGGGGTCCGCGTACGCCGATGTGCTGATGCCGCGCGCGGTGGCCGGCCATCGTGACCGGCTGACCGGCACGACGGACCGGCAGGCCGAGGCGGACGGCGTTCGCCCCGGGCGCCGTGCCGCGGTGCCCAGTTGGGACGAGATCGTCTTCGGCACCCGGCGCAAGAAGCCGGAGTAACGGGGCCGCCGCCCCCAGCGCGTCATCCCGTCCGCCCGTCCCGGTTTCCCGGGGCGGGCGGACGGGCGTGCTACGGGGGTCAGCCGGGCTGCGGGCCGGTGGCGACCGGACGGGACGGGTCGGCCGACCACTCGCTCCAGGAGCCGACGTACAGCGCGGCGGGGATGCCCGCGACCGCGAGGGCCAGCACCTGGTGGGCCGCGGAGACCCCGGAACCGCAGTAGACGCCGACCTCGACGTCGGCGGTGGCACCCAGCGCCGCGAACCGCTTGGCCAGGTCCGCGGCGTCACGGAAGACGGTGTCACCCTCGACGACGTTCTCGGTGGTCGGCGCGGACACGGCGCCCGGGATGTGGCCGGCGACCCGGTCGATGGGCTCGACCTCACCGCGGTAGCGCTCGGCGGCCCGGGCGTCCAGCAGGAGGCCGCGGCGGGCCACGGCGGCCGCGTCGTCCGCTGTGAGCAGCGGCAGCGCGCCGGGCAGCGGTGTGAAGTCACCGGCCGGCGGGGCCGGTTGCTCGGTGCTCAGCGCGCCGCCGGCCGCCTGCCAGGCCGCGAGACCGCCGTCCAACACCCGCACCTCGGGGTGACCGGTCCAGCGCAGCAGCCACCAGGCGCGGGCGGCCGCCCAGCCCTGGCCGCCGTCGTAGACGACCACGGGACGGTCCGCGCGGACACCGGCGGCCCGCATGGCCCCGGCGAACACGTCGAGGTCGGGCAGCGGGTGACGACCCGCCGGGCCGGGGGGTGAGGCCAGTTCACTGTCGAGGTCGACGTAGACCGCGCCGGGTACATGGCCGGCCGCGTACTCGGGGCGGCCGGGCGGCCCGCCGAGCTGATAGCGGACGTCCAGAAGCACCGGCGGGGTGGGCCGCGCCAACTCGCTCGCGAGTTCGGTAGCGGTGATGATGGCATTCATAGGACTCATCCTTGCGTAGCGACGACTACGTACAGAAGGTGGGTGCCCACCCTCCGTATGGCGCAGTTACACCCTGCCGTAACTCCGCTGAAACGGCTGGGGAACCCTAAAACGGGCATTCTCCCTCGCGAACGTGTCATGGACGGCGCGGCCGGGGCGCACACAAGGTCACCGGGTGCGAGCATCTGCACGGGACCCGCGCCCGTACCGCACATGGTCAGCACCCGACGCTCCGAGGAGAGAGTGACAATGACGACCGAGGCAGCGACCCGGCGGATGCCCGGCGCGCCCTGCTGGGTGAGCCTCCTGGCCCACAGCCTGCCCGTGACGCAGGAGTTCTACGGGGCGCTGTTCGGCTGGGAGTTCCGTCCGGGGCCGCAGCATTTCGGTCCGTACTCCCGGGCCTTCCTCGACGGCCGGGAAGTCGCCGGGGTCGGCGAACTGGCGCCCGACCGCCATCTCCCGGTCTCCTGGACCACGTATCTGGCCAGCGACGACGCGGATGTGACCGCCGAACAGATCCGTTCCTGCGGTGGGACGGTGGGTGTCGGGCCGCTGGACGCCGAGGACGACACGGGGCGGATGGCGATCGCTTCCGACCCGCAGGGGGCGATCTTCGGTGTCTGGCAGGGCAGATCGATGATGGGCACCGCGTTCACCGGCGAGCCGGGCACCGCGGTGTGGAACGAGCTGGTCACCCGGGACACCGCCGCCGTCGGGCCGTTCTACGAGCATGTCTTCGGTTTCGAGGCGGAGCCCCTGTCCCCGGAGGACTCCGCCGACTTCGACTATCTGACGCTGCATCTGAAGGATCATCCGGTGGCCGGCATCCACGGGGTGGGCAGCGCCCTGCCACGTGACCGGGGCTCCCACTGGATGACGTACTTCGCCGTCTCCGACACGGACGCGGCGGTCCGCCGGGTGATCGAACTGGGCGGGCATGTGCTGGACGGCCCCCACGACTCCGCGCACGGCAGGCCGGCGACCGTCTCCGACAGCGAGGGCGCCGTCTTCACGCTCATCCAGCGGCGCTGAGGGCCGGTCACCCCATCCGCCAGAGGCCGGCTCCCGTCCGCCGGCTACTGCTACCTCACGTGGTCGACCGGCAGGACGTCCGGGGAGAGCGCGACCGCGCGGGCGGACGCCGAGGTCTGGCGGCGGCGGTGGTGACGCCGGCACAGCACCTCGTAGCCGACCTCGGCCGGTGGGCCGTCGGCGTCACCGACGACATCACCGACCACGACCTGGGCGCCCTCGACGACCATCCGGTTGCCGACCGTGCGGGCGTTGTGCGTGGCGCGGGCGCCGCACCAGCACAGCGCCTCGACCTGAAGCACCTCTACCCGGTCGGCGAGTTCGACCAGGCGCTGGGACCCGGGGAAGAGCTTGCTGCGGAAGTCGGTGCTGATGCCGAAGGCGAAGACGTCCAGTTCGAGGTCGTCGACGACCCGGGCGAGCTGGTCGATCTGTTCGGGGGCGAGGAACTGGGCCTCGTCGGCGATGACGTAGTCGACCCGGCCGCCGGAGGAGAGATGGCCGACGACATGCGCGTAGAAGTCCATGTCGTCCGCCGCCTCCACGGCCTCGGTGACCAGACCGAGGCGGGAGGAGAGCTTGCCGTGGCCGGCCCGGTCGTTGCGGCTGTAGATCATTCCCTGGAGTCCGCGGGACGAGCGGTTGTGCTCGATCTGTAGGGCCAGTGTCGACTTGCCGCAGTCCATCGTTCCGGAGAAGAACACCAGCTCGGGCATGGGGAGTTGCGGGCCTTTCGGGCTCGTGAGGGGGTGGGGCGGCGGGCGGGCGAGCGGCCGTACGGGTCAGGTGCGGACTTCCAGGAGCGGCACCAGCTGCTCCACCGGGGTCATGGAGCCGTGCATCCCGACCATCTCCGACTCCCGGGGCTCGCGTTCCGTCGCGATGATCACCATGTCGGCGTGGGCGGCGGCGACGACATCGCCGATCCGGGCACGCACCCGGTCGTCGACCTGCGGCCCGAACCACCCTGCGGCGATGGCCTCTTCGCGGCTGGCGACCCACATCTGCTCACCGACCACCTCGCGCCATACGGCGAGCACATCGGCGGCCGCGCCCGGGTGGGCGTACACATGCCGGGCCCGGCCCTCGCCGCCCAAGAGGCGTACGCCGGCGCGCAGTTCCCAGTCCTCGTCGAAGTCGATCCGGGAATCGGGGTCGAAGGGGATGTCGATCATGCCGTGGTCGGCGGTGATGTAGAGGGCGCTGCGCGGTGGCAGCTGCTCGGCCAGCCGTTGGGCGAGCCGGTCGACGTACATCAACTGGCCGCGCCAGGCATCGGAGTTGACGCCGTAGCGGTGTCCCTTGCCGTCGACCTCGGAGTAGTACGTGTAGACCAGCGAACGGTCACCGGCGGCGAGCTGTTCGGCGGCCAGGTCCATCCGCTCCTCGCCGGAGAGCCGGCCGTGGAAGGTGCCGCCGCTGAGTGCGACCTTGGTGAGCGGGGTGTGCTGGAAGTTCGGCGCGGAGACCTGGCAGGTGTGGATGCCGGCGGCGTCCGCGAGCTGGAAGACCGTCGGATACGGCTGCCAGACATAGGGGTCGGTCCACGGGTACCAGCGCAGCTGGTTCATCAGGGCGCCGGTCGCCGGGTCCTCGCAGGTGTAGCCGGGCAGGCCGTGGGCGCCCGGCGGCAGTCCGGTGCCGACCGAGGCGAGGGAGGTGGCCGTGGTGGAGGGGAAGCCCGCGGTGAGCGGTCGGCCGCTGCCGTTGAACGACGTGCCCAGGAGCGAGGTGAGGAACGGTGCCTCCTCCGGGTGCGCACGCAGCAGCTCCCAGCCGAGGCCGTCGATCAGGAAGACACAGGCGCGGTCGGCGGGCGCCAGCTCCATCGCGCCCGCGAGGCCGGGTATGCCCAGCCCGGTGGCGATGGTGGGCAGCAGATCGGCGAGGGAGGCGGTGCCGTACCGGGGTACCGGGGCGCTGAGCGGGTCGAGCGGTTCGGGTTCCGGCCAGGCGGGGGCGGTGTGGACCATCAGCGGGTGGTGGTGGCCGCGGTGGCCTCGGAGAGCGCCTGGGCGAAGGTGAGCGTCTCGCGCACCGAGTCCGGGCCGTCCCCGGCCTCGCTGACCCGCAGTGAGAGGTCGTCGGCGGTGGAGGAGCCCGTGTAGCCGTGGTCCGCCTCGCAGTTGGGGTCGCCGCAGGCGGCCGGCTCCAGGTCCAGGCGGGCGACCGCGCCCCAGCCGATGGTCAGCACGACCTCACGGGGCAGCTGGCCCGGGGTGTACGACTCCGGGTTGGCGACCACCCGGCTGAGCACCACGGAGGAGATCCGGCCCAGCTTGACGGACTCGGTGGAGGTGGTGGCGTACGGCGACGGTGAGGTGGCGTCGGCGGCCTGCTCGTCGGTGTGACTGACGATGAAGCGGGTGCCGGTGAGGACCAGGACCGTGACATGGCGGCGGACCTCGTTGGCGTCGAAGGTCGTCTCTTGATGGACGAGGTACGACACCACCGGCTCACCGCCGACCGCGGCCTGCACCGCCTCGGCCACGAGCGTCGGGTAATAGCCACTGCGCTCGATCGCCGCGCGCAGCCCCTGGGTCGTCGTACCGGTCTTAGCCATGGAGTCCATCTTACGGGGCGTACCGGGCCGCGAGAGCCTCAGTAGACGGGCAGCCGGCGGGGGCCGAGGTCGGTGGTGGCAGGGGGCCTGGCCAGCCGGACGGTCGCACCGAGGACGGACAGCCCGTGGGCTGCGACGACGACCGGTTCGAGGTCCACGCCGACCACCTCCGGGTGGTCGTCGACGAGCCGGGAGACGCGCAGCAGCAGCTCCGCCAGGGCGGCGGTGTCCACGGGCTGGGAGCCGCGCCAGCCGAACAGCAGCGGGGCGGCGCGGATCGAGCGGATCTGCTCGGCGACCTCGCGGTCGGTGGCGGGGATGAGGCGGTGGGCGATGTCGCCGAGCAGCTGGGAGGGCGCCCCGGCGAGGCCGAAGGAGAGGACGGCGCCGGCGGCCGGGTCGATGGCGGCACGGACGACCGTGTCCACGCCGCGCGGCACCATGGACTGGACGACCGGGCGCAGCTCCTCCGGGGAGCCGAGGTAGTCGGTCAATTCGGCGTAGGTACGGCGGAGTTCGGCCTCACCGGCGATGTCCAGGCGTACGCCGCCGAGATCGGGGCGGTGGCGCAGATGGGGTGCGGTGGTCTTGAGGGCCACCGGATAGCCGAGGCGGGCGGCGGCGCGGACGGCGGTGTCCGGGTCGGGGGCCGGGAGGACGGGGAGGGTGTGGATGCCGTAACGGGCGAGCAGGACTTCGGCGTCCTGGGGCGGCACCGGGACGGAGCGGCCACTGGGGACGTCGGGGGCGAGCCGGTCCAGGAGACGCTCGATGTCGGCGCCGGCCTGGGCCTCCTGGATGTCGTCGTACTCCGGCACCCGGCCCGGGTCGGCGGCCTCCCGGCGCCAGGCGGCGTAGCGGACGGCCTCGGCGAGCGAGCGGACGGCGCGCTCGGCGGCGGGGTAGGCGGGGATCCGGAGGGGCTCCCGACGGGGGCGGCGCGGGGGGTCGGCCTCGGCGTCGCGGGCCGGGGCTGCCTGGCGTGCGGCGAGGGTGGGCGGCGGGCCCGTGGGGACCGGGGGGCGTGGGGCACGAGCCGGGGCGGGCGGGACGGACGGGGGCGCCGGGGCCGGGTGCGCGGGGCGGGCCGCCGGCTCGGGGCTGCCCCCGACGGGAGCCGGGGACTCGGCCGGTTGGGCCGGTGCCGCGAGCGTCTCCGCCAGGTCGTCCATCGCGAGGTGGACGACCGTGACCGGCTTCTGTGGGTGGGCGGTCGCGGCGGTGCGCAGGGCGTCGGCGAGCGCGGCGCCCTCGCTGCTCCCCGGGGAGACAGCGGCTCCCTCCCCCACCCACGGGATGGCCGTGACGACCACGGCATCGCAGCCGTCGGCGACGAGCGCCTCGGCGAGCGCGGCCCGGAAGTCGTCCGGTGTCGCGGCGGAGGCCAGGACGCGGGGGCGCTGCGGGCGCAGCCCCTCGGTCAGGCAGGCGTCGTACGCCAGCAGGGCCAGCGACTCGGAGTTGCCGAGGATGGCGATCCGCGGGCCGGCCGGCAGCGGCTGGGAGGCCAGCAGCAGCCCGGCGTCGATCAGCTCGGTGACCGTGTCGACGCGGATCACACCGGCCTGGCGCATCAGAGCGGCGACGGTGCTGTCGGGGACCCGGACGGTGGGCACCGCGTGGCCGGGCGGGGCGGTGCCGTTGTGCCGGGCGCCCTTGGCGACCACCACCGGTTTGACGGCGGCGGTGCGGCGGGCGAGGCGGGCGAATTTGCGGGGGTTGCCGATGGACTCCAGATAGAGGATCACGACATCGGTGTCCGGGTCCTCGTACCAGTACTGGAGCAGGTCGTTGCCGGAGACGTCGGCGCGGTTGCCGGCCGAGACGAAGGCGGAGACACCGGCGATCCCGCCGTCACCGGGGCCGCGCGCATGCAGTCCGCTGAGCAGGGCGATGCCGATGGCGCCGGACTGGGTGAACAGGCCGATGTGGCCGGCACCGGGCATCCGCGGGGCGAGCGAGGCGTTCAGCCGGACGTCGGGGGCGGTGTTGATCAGGCCGAAGGCGTTGGGTCCGATCAGCCGCATGCCGTACGACCGGGCCTGCCGGAGCAGGGCGCGCTGCCGCTCCCGGCCCTCCGGGCCCGCCTCGGCGTACCCGGAGGACAGGACCAGCACGCCCTGGACCCCGTGCTCACCGCAGTCACGGATCACCTCGGGGACGCTGTCCGCGGGGACGGCGATGACGGCGAGGTCGACCGGGTCGGTGATCTCCCGCAGGGCGCGGACGGCCGGCACGTCTTCCGGGTCGAGCCGTTGCAGGTCCTCGGGGAAGGCGTGGTTGACGGCGTGCACCCGGCCCGTGAAGCCGGAGTCCAGGAGGCTGCGCAGGGCGGTACGGCCGACGCCGCCGGGGGCCCGGCCGGTGCCGATGACGGCGACCGAGCCCGGCGCGAGCAGCCGCTGCACGGAGCGGGCCTCGGCGCGCTGCTCGCGGCCGCGCATCACGGCCATGGACTGCTCGGTCGGCTCCAGGTCGAACTCGAGACGGACCACGCCGTCCTCGAAGGTGCGCTTGTGGGTGTAGCCGGCGTCCGTGAACACCTTGATCATCTTGGAGTTCGCGGGGAGCACCTCGGCGGCGAACCGGCGGATGCCGCGTTCGCGGGCGACCGCCGCGATGTGCTCCAGGAGGGCGGAGGCGACTCCGCGGCCCTGGTGGGCGTCCTGGACGAGGAAGGCCACCTCGGCCTGGTCGTCCTCGGGGTCCTTGGCGGGCAGTCCCTGGTCGTTGATCCGGTCGTAGCGGACGGTGGCGATGAACTCGCCGCCGACCGTGGCGGCGAGCCCGACCCGGTCGATGTAGTCGTGGTGGGTGAAACGGTGCACATCGCGGTCGGACAGGCGTGGGTAGGGCGCGAAGAAGCGGTAGTACTTCGATTCGTCCGAGACCTGCTCGTAGAAGGAGACCAACCGCTCGGCGTCGTCGGGGGTGATGGGGCGGATCCGCGCCGTGCCGCCGTCACGCAGCACCACGTCGGCTTCCCAGTGGGTCGGGTATGCGTGCTCCGGCGGCGTCTGCATGCGGACAGCGTACGACCGGCCACCGACAACCGACCCGGCGCGCGTACGCTCGGGGTGCGGGGCAGGCTGCGACCCCGTAGGACGTACGGCCCGCCGGGCCTCCCAAGGGCCTCACGGCCGCGCGGGCCGGAACGCAGGGCTGGCGGACCACACCCGGCAGCGTGAGAGACTGGTCTAGACAACTGTCACGACTTTGAAGGGCAACACCATGGCAGAGCGCCGCGTCAATGTCGGTTGGGCCGAGGGCCTGCACGCCCGTCCCGCGTCGATCTTCGTCCGTGCGGCCACCGCCTCCGGCGTCCCGATGACGATCGCCAAGGCCGATGGCAACCCCGTCAACGCGGCCTCCATGCTGGCGGTCCTCGGTCTCGGCGCCCAGGGTGGCGAGGAGATCGTGCTGGCCTCCGACGCCGAGGGCGCCGAGGCGGCGCTCGACCGTCTCGCCAAGCTCGTCGCCGAGGGTCTCGAGGAGCTCCCCGAGACCGTCTGAGTCCGCCAGGACCTCTGCTGCATGCGGCGGCCCCGCAGTGGTGACCATCGGTTGCCACTGCGGGGCCGTTTCGCTGCGCGCCTTCCGTTGCGGGAGGGATGCACGGGAATTCCGGGGCGACCCCCATCCGGGGGCGATGGCAACCGATAACCGGGATCAGCGGCGAACGCCATCCGGGGTACTCCGAAAAAGCGCACACCATTAAGCGCACGCGACGCCGATGAAAATCGGCATGCCAAATGCAGGCTCGGATTCGAATAACGCACCGCCACGCGCCACGGCTGCCGATTTCGCGCCTCTTTGTATACGGGGCGATTGTTAAGGGCGGACGCGTGCCGTGTTGACGGGCCGTTTCGGATCCCTCACCTCGGGGGCGGCGGGGCGCCGCAGCCGGTAGACCGGAAGCGAGCGCTCGACATGAGCCGCCATCAGGGCGCGCGCCCGTTCCGCGTCTCCCCGCGCCACCGCGTCCAGCACCGCGCCGTGTTCGTCCCAGGACTCGCCGGGCCGGGACGGCAGTTCCACCGTGTACATCCACTCGATCTTGCGCCGCAGCTGGGTCAGCAGCGCCGTCAGGCTGGGGCTGCCGACCGCCTGGGCGAGCGTTTCGTGGAACCAGCCGTCCAGTTGGCGCAGATCCGCGGGGTTGCCGTGACGGGCCCGCTCGCGGCCGAGGCGTACCAGGCCGCGGAGCACCTTGAGGTGGGCCGGGCTGCGGCGGGCGGCCGCGCGGGCGGCGCCCAGCGGCTCCAACAGGGCCCGGATGTCCAGGAGATCGGCGGCTTCCTGCTCGGTGGGTTCGGCGACGCAGGCGCCCGCGTGGTGGCGTGTGGTGACGAAGCCCTCGGACTGAAGGGTGCGCAGCGCTTCGCGCACCGGCACTCTGGAGACACCGTAACGGGCCGCCAGGATCTCCTCGATCAGCCGGCTCCCCGGCGCCAGCGCACCGGAGACAATGTCGTCGCGAATCGCCGTGCACACCGCATGCGCGGAAATATGGCCTCGCATCTTCCGTGCCTCCGCCGTAATCCCCTGGAAACGCCGCCGGTCGGCGGCTTTTCCGTGACTCTATTCGACCGGCACGGCTTTTCCGACGGCGCCTGGTTATTCATGGATAATTTTTGGCCGGAAGTAGCGGGCCGTCAGCGCAACCCGTGCGCGCTCGCCGCCCTCCGGATACGCCGGAGCCCCGGCCGTGGGACCGGGGCTCCGAAGGACGCTCGGCGTGTGGTGCTGGCCAGTGGGGGGGCGCGGCACCGACAGGGCGCGGGATCAGACGTTGACGCCGTGCCCGCGCAGGTAGGCGACCGGGTCGATGTCCGAGCCGTAGTCGGCGCCGGTGCGGGCCTCGAAGTGCAGGTGCGGGCCGGTGACGTTGCCAGTGGCGCCGGAGAGGCCGATCTGCTGGCCCGGGGTGACCTGCTGGCCGACCGAGACACCGAGCGACGACAGATGGCCGTACTGGGTGTACGTGCCGTCGTTCATCTTGATCACGATGTTGTTGCCGTACGAGCCGCCCCAGCCGGCCTCGACGACGGTGCCCGAGCCGACCGCGTGGACGCTGGTGCCGGAGGCGGCGTGGAAGTCGATGCCGGTGTGGCTGCCGGAGGACCACAGGCCGCTGGAGGCCTTGTAGGAGGTGGAGACGTAGGAGTCGGCAATCGGGGCGACAAAGGCGTTGAGGCGCTTGCGCTCCGCGTCGCGGGCGGCGCGCACCTTGGCCTCGTGGGCGGCCTTGGCCTTCTTCTTCGCCGCCTCGGCACGCCGCTTGGCCTCGTCGGCCTGCTTCTTGGCGACGGCCTCGGCCTTCGCCCTCGCCGCGGCGATCTCCGCGTCGGCCTGCTGCGCGTCGGCCTGGGCCTCGACCCGGCTGGCGAGCTCGTCCCCCAGCACGACGGCCTGCTGGAGCCCGGTGTCGTGCGGGCGTGCCTCGTCCGTCGCGGCCAGCGCCGGCGAGGCCACGGAAGCGACCACACCACCGGCCGCGAGGGTGGCTATGCCGGCGATGTTGCGGCCCGTCTTGACGGGACGGCTCGTGCGACGGTGCTTCCCGGTGGCACGGATGAACGCCATGTGCTGGCTTGTCCTTTCCCTCCTTCTCGCCTACCGGGTTAGCTGACGGGTTCGGAGCAGGAAGGTCTCCTACGGACTCCTCGGAGAGGAGTCCGATTCACCCCAAGGGACATATGGGTCCCCGGCTCCCCTGGCTCGCGCCGTACGGGGACTCGGCGATGGCTGCCCGGTGCCACTGTTGTGGCGGACTTGTGACGAACAGCCGGACTGACGCTAAACGGGGCAACTTTCAATCGGCAAACAGATCAGCTTTTTTGTGCGGGATGCCACAAGAACCGGGGCACCAGCCGCGATAAACCGGACATACGGCGGCTCCCGTGGCCGAAAAGCACCACGGGAGCCGCATGTCGATATATGACCTTCCGTCACCCCGGCCGGACTAGCCGCTGACGACGGTCACCTCTCCGATGCCCAGCGCCTTGACCGGTTCGGCGATCTGTGCCGCATCGCCCACCAGGACCGTCACCAGCCGGTCCACGGGGAAGGCGTTGACCGCCGCCGCGGTCGCCTCGACCGTGCCGGTCTCCGCGAGGCGGGCGTACAGCTGCGCCTGGAAGTCGTCCGGCAGCTGCTGCTCCACCTGGTCGGCGAGGGTGCCCGCGACAGCCGCCGCGGTCTCGTACTTCAGCGGCGCGACCCCGACGAGGTTCTGCACGGCGACATCCCGCTCCTCGTCCGTCAGCCCCTCTGCCGCGAGGGTGCGCAGCACCTTCCACAGGTCCTCGAGCGCCGGGCCGGTGGAGCCGGTGTCCACCGAGCCGCTGATGGCGAGCAGCGCGGCGCCCGTGGAGCCCTCCGGGGAGCTGGGGGCGGTGGAGCGCAAGACCTGGCCGAAGGCCCGCACCCCGTAGGTGTAGCCCTTCTCCTCCCGCAGCACGCGGTCCAGACGGGAGGTGAGGGTGCCGCCCAGGCAGTACGTGCCGAGGACCTGCGCGGGCCACACCCGGTCGTGCCGGTCGGCACCGATACGGCCGATGAGCAGCTGTGTCTGGACGGCCCCGGGGCGGTCCACGATCACCACCCGGCCGGTGTCGTCGGCGACGATCGGCGCGGCCGTCAGCGGCTCAGCCGTGGAGCCGGTCCAGGCGCCGAGGGTGCCGGCGAGCGCCGCGTCGAGGTCGACGCCGGTGAGGTCACCGACCACTACGGCGGTGGCCGTGGCGGGCCGTACATGGGCGTCGTAGAAGGCACGGACGGCCGCGGCGTCGATACGCGCGACGGTCTCCTCGGTGCCCTGCCGGGGCCGCGACATGCGGGCGGTGGCCGGGAACAGCTCCTTGGACAGCGACATCGCGGCGCGGCGGGCCGGGTTGGCGAGCTCGTGCGGAATCTCGTCGAGGCGGTTGCGGACCAGCCGCTCGACCTCGCTCTCCGGGAAGGCGGGCGCCCGCAGCGCGTCGGCGAGCAGGCCGAGCGCACGGTTCAGCCGGGACACCGGCACCTCGAGGGAGACCCGTACACCGGGGTGGTCGGCGTGCGCGTCCAGGGTGGCGCCGCAGCGTTCCAGCTCGGCGGCGAACTCCTCCGCGTCGAGCGTGTCGGTCCCTTCGGACAGCGCACGCGCCATGATCGTGGCGACGCCGTCCAGGCCCTCGGGTTCGGCGTCCAGCGGCGCGACGAGGTTGATCTCGACGGCGACGACCTGCTGGCCGGGACGGTGGCTCGTCAGGAGGGTGAGCCCGTTGGGCAGTTGGCTGCGCTCGGGGGCAGGGAAGGCCCACGGCTTGGGTGCGCCCCCCTGGGGCTGCGGGTGGAAGTCCATGGTGCTCACGGGGGAATCGGCGTGGGTGGTGGCGTCGCTCACTGGTCCGCCTCCCCTTCCTCGGTGTCGGCGGCGTCGGTCGGCTCGGTGGGCTCGTAGACGAGCACCGCGCGGTTGTCGGGGCGCAGCCGGGCCTTGGCGACGGCCTGCACCTCCTCCGGGGTGATGTCCAGCACGCGCTGGACGGCGGTCAGCGCGAGCTGCGGGTCACCGAACAGGACGGCGAAGCGGCACAGTTCGTCGGCGCGGCCGCTGACCGTGGCCAGCCGGTCGAGCCACTCGCGCTCCAGCTGGGCCTGCGCCCGCTCCATCTCTTCCGGCGTCGGCCCCTCGGCGGCGAACCGGGCCAGCTCCTCGTCGACCGCGCGCTCGATGTCGGGAACCTCGACCCCGCCGGACGTCTTCACGTCCAGCCAGCCCAGCGAGGGGGCGCCGGCCAGCCGCAGCAGGCCGAAGCCGGCGGCGACGGCGCTGCGGTCGCGGCGCACCAGCCGGTTGTACAGGCGGGAGGACTCGCCGCCGCCCAGGACGGTCAGCGCCAGGTCACCGGCGTCCGCCTCACGGGTGCCGTCGTGCGGCAGGCGGTAGGCCGCCATCAGGGCGCGGGAGGGTACGTCCTCCTCGACGACCTCGCGCAGCTCGCCGCCGAGGATGTCGGGCAGGGTGCCGTCCCGGGGCGGCTGCTTGCCGTCGTGCGAGGGGATCGAACCGAAGTACTTCTCGATCCAGGCCAGCGTCCGCTCGGGGTCGATGTCGCCGACGACCGACAGGACGGCGTTGTTGGGCGCGTAGTACGTACGGAAGAAGGCCCGCGCGTCCTCCAGGGACGCCGCGTCCAGATCGGCCATCGACCCGATGGGCGTGTGGTGGTACGGGTGGCCCTCGGGGTACGCCATGGCCGTGAGCTTCTCGAAGGCCGTGCCGTAGGGGACGTTGTCGTAGCGCTGGCGGCGTTCGTTCTTGACGACGTCGCGCTGGTTCTCCAGTGACTCTTCGTCGAGCGCGGTCAGCAGCGAGCCCATCCGGTCCGCCTCCAGCCAGAGCGCGAGCTCCAGCTCATGGGCGGGCATGGTCTCGAAGTAGTTGGTGCGCTCGAAGCTCGTGGTGCCGTTGAGCGAACCGCCGGCGCCCTGCACCAGCTCGAAGTGGCCGTTGCCCTTCACCTGCGCGGAACCCTGGAACATCAGATGCTCGAAGAGGTGAGCCAGGCCCGTACGGCCCTTGACCTCGTGGCGGGAGCCGACGTCGTACCAGAGGCACACCGCCGCGACCGGGGTCAGGTGGTCTTCGGAGAGCACCACGCGCAGGCCATTGGCCAGCCGGTGCTCGGTCGCTGTCAGGCCGCCGGAGCCGGCTTGTTCTGTGGCCGTGTGACCCATGGGCATGTACGTCCCTTCGATCCGCTTGCGAGGAAGTTCTGTCACTGTATGCAAGCGCGTCGGCATCTGGCGAAGTTCCCGTCCGACCGGCCCCGAACGTACGCCGCGCTCGGCTCCCGCGGGGCCGAAGGGGGAGTCGCGGTCGGCGTTGTCAGTGGCGCGGTCCACAATGGTCCGCGTCAGACTCAGACATACTCGCGGGTCGATCCCCCAGCTGGTTGACCCGACTGGTTGACCCGACGCTTTCCCGACATCGGCAGTAGACGCAGCAGAAGGAGCCGCAGCCGCGATGGCCCGCCGCAGCACGAAGACCCCGCCGCCGGACGACTTCGAGGAGAGGATCCTCGACATCGACGTCGTCGACGAGATGCAGGGTTCCTTCCTTGAGTACGCGTATTCGGTCATCTACTCGCGCGCCCTGCCGGACGCCCGCGACGGCCTCAAGCCCGTGCACCGCCGCATTCTGTACCAGATGAACGAAATGGGGCTGCGCCCCGACCGCGGCTACGTCAAGTGCGCCCGCGTCGTCGGCGAGGTGATGGGTAAGCTCCACCCGCACGGCGACGCATCGATCTACGACGCGCTGGTGCGCATGGCGCAGCCGTTCTCCATGCGGCTGCCGCTCGTGGACGGCCACGGCAACTTCGGTTCCCTGGGCAATGACGACCCGCCCGCCGCGATGCGGTACACCGAGTGCCGGATGGCGTCCGCCACGTCCCTGATGACGGAGTCCATCGACGAGGACACTGTCGACTTCTCGCCGAACTACGACGGCCAGGAGCAGGAACCGGCCGCCCTCCCCGCCGCGTATCCGAACCTCCTCGTCAACGGCGCCTCCGGCATCGCCGTCGGTATGGCGACGAACATGCCGCCGCACAACCTGGGCGAGGTCATCGCCGCGGCCCGCCATTTGATCAAGCACCCCAACGCCGATCTCGACACCCTGATGCGCTTCGTGCCGGGCCCCGATCTGCCGACGGGCGGCCGGATCGTGGGTCTGGGCGGCGTACGGGACGCGTACGAGAAGGGCCGCGGCACGTTCAAGATCCGTGCGACGGTCACCGTGGAGAACGTCACCGCCCGCCGCAAGGGCCTGGTCGTCACCGAACTCCCCTTCACCGTCGGCCCCGAGAAGGTCATCTCCAAGATCAAGGACTTGGTCGGGTCGAAGAAGCTCCAGGGCATCGCCGATGTCAAGGACCTCACCGACCGCGAGCACGGCCTGCGGCTGGTGATCGAGGTCAAGAACGGCTTCAACCCCGAGGCCGTATTGGAGCAGCTCTACAAGCTCACGCCGATGGAGGAATCCTTCGGCATCAACAACGTCGCGCTGGTCGACGGCCAGCCGCTGACGCTGGGCCTCAAGGAACTGCTGGAGGTCTATGTCGACCACCGCTTCAATGTGGTGCGCCGGCGCAGCGAGTTCCGGCGGACCAAGCGGCTCGACCGTCTGCACCTGGTCGAGGGCCTGCTCACGGCCCTGGTGGACATCGACGAGGTCATCCGCCTCATCCGCTCCAGCGAGAACAGCGCTCAGGCCAAGGAGCGGCTGATCGAGCGCTTCTCGCTGAGCGACATCCAGACGCAGTACATCCTCGACACCCCGCTGCGCCGGCTGACCAAGTTCGACCGTATCGAGCTGGAGTCGGAGCGTGACCGGCTTCAGGACGAGATCGAGAAGCTGACGGCGATCCTGGAGTCGGACACCGAGCTGCGCAAGCTGGTCTCCGGCGAGCTGGCCGCGGTCGCGAAGAAGTACGGCACGGACCGGCGCACGGTGCTGCTGGAGTCGGCGGGCCCCGCGGTCGGGGCGGTGCCGCTGGAAGTCTCCGACGACCCGTGCCGGGTGCTGCTGTCCTCGACGGGGCTGCTGGCGCGCACGGTCACCGGGGACATGACCTTCGACGTCGACGCCAAGCGCGTCAAGCACGATGTGATCGTTTCGGCGGTGCCGGCGACGACCCGTGGCGAGGTGGGGGCGGTGACGTCCCTGGGCCGGCTGCTGCGGATCTCGGTGATCGACCTGCCCCAGCTCCCGGAGACCGCGGCGGCGCCGAGCCTCTCCGGTGGCGCGCAGCTCTCGGAGTTCCTCACCTTGGATGACGGCGAGGAGCTGGTCTGTCTGACCACGCTGGACGAGTCCTCGCCGGGCCTGGCGCTCGGCACGGAACAGGGCGTCGTCAAGCGGGTGGTGCCCGACTATCCCGCCAACAAGGAGGAGTTGGAGGTCATCACCCTCAGGGAGGGTGACCGCATCGTGGGCGCGGTCGAGCTGCGCACCGGTGAGGAGGACCTGGTCTTCATCACCAACGAGGCACAGCTGCTGCGCTATCCGGCGTCGCAGGTGCGGCCGCAGGGCCGGCCGGCGGGCGGTATGACGGGCATCAAGCTGGGCGAGGGCGCGAAGGTGATCTCGTTCGCCGCGGTCGATCCGGCCACCGACGCCATGGTGTTCACGGTCGCCGGCTCGCACGGCACGCTGGACGACTCGGTGGCGACGGCCAAGCTCACCCCGTTCGACCAGTACCCGCGCAAGGGCCGGGCGACCGGCGGGGTGCGCTGTCAGCGGTTCCTGAAGGGCGAGGACTGTCTGACCCAGGCGTGGGCGGTGCCCGCTCCGGTACGGGCCGCGGACGCCAAGGGCAGTCCGGTCGAGCTGCCGGAGGTGGATCCGCGCCGGGACGGCTCGGGGGTGCCGCTGACGAAGCCGGTGGCGGCGCTGGCGGGGCCGGTGTAGCCAGTAGCCGACGTGGTCGACGCCGTCGGGCCGGTGGAGAACCGGCCCGGCGGCGTCACTCGTCTTCGGTCTCCTCGTGTGCTGCCACGTACCGCAGCACACCCCACATGCTGTTCGGACCGGCTTCCGAGGGTGCGCTGTCCCGGCAGTTCTCCAGCTCCTTGCGCAGGGCCGGGGCGTCGATACCGCTGCCGATCATGACGAGCTGGGTGCACCGCGCCTCGCCCTTCGGCCACGGCGCGGGGTAGAAGCGCAGGAAGTCACCGACGGCGTGCACCGTGAACTTCTGGCGGTTCTCCGGTACGTCGAAGTGGACGAAGCCCTTGATGCGGTAGAGGCCGGCCGGGCGGCTGTCGAGGAAGTCCATGAGACGGCGCGGGTGCATCGGTTCGGCGGAGGTGAACTCCACGCTCTCGTAGGCGGCGTGGAGGTGGCCTGCGTGGTGGGCGTGGCCGGGGTGGCCGCACTCACCGGGGTGGCCGCAGTGGTCGTCGGAGTCGTGGGCGGGGGCCCCGTTCGCCGCGGACTCGCGCAGCAGGTCCTCGAAGGACAGTTGGCGGACGGCCGCGTCGTGGTCCTCGCCCGGTCCGCGGTCGAAGAACAGCTCGGGATCGACCCTCCCGTAGGCGGTGCAGATCACCGGGCGGCCGGGAGCCAGGTCGGCGAGCGTGTCCATGAGTGACTTCCGCGGCGCATCGCCGATGCGATCGGCCTTGTTGAGCACCACGATGTCGGCGATGGCCACATGCCGGTCCAGTTCGGGATGCCGCGCGCGGGTGTCGTCGAACTCCGCGGCATCGACGACCTCGATCAGCCCGCCGTAGACGATCCGGTCGTTGTCGCTGGCCAGGATCATCCGGATGAGTTCCTGCGGCTCGGCCAGCCCGCTGGCCTCGATGACGATCACGTCGATACGGGCGGCGGGGCGGGCCAGCCGCTCCAGGTAGGTGTCCAGCTCGCTGGTGTCGACCGCACAGCACAGACAGCCGTTGCCGAGCGAGACCATCGAGTCGACCTGCCCGGCGACGGTCATGGCATCGATCTCGATGCTGCCGAAGTCATTGACGATCGCGCCGATCCGGGTGCCGTCACCGTTGCCCAGCAGGTGGTTGAGGAGCGTGGTCTTGCCCGACCCGAGGAAGCCCGCGAGCACGACGACCGGGATCTGTTGCGTGGCCAAGGGGGCGCCTCCATGGTGCGGGTGGCGGGCCGCGCGGACCGGCGGCGGACGAGCTGTCGATCGTAACGGACCGCCGACGCCGCGGGCTCGGCTCGGCCCCCTGCGGCCTCCCCCACTAGCGGGGTGCGACGACGGGCACCGGCTGCGCCGGGGGCGGTCCGACATACCGGGCCGCGGGGCGGATGATCTTCGAATCCTGAGCCTGCTCCAGGATGTTGGCACTCCAGCCGACCACCCTGGCAGCGCAGAAGGTGGGCGTGAACATCTCGCGCGGCAGTCCGCACAGCTCCATGACGACGCCCGCGTAGAGCTCCACATTGATGTGCAGCTCACGGCCGGGCTTGAGCTCGGCCAGCAGCCTTTCGACCCTCGCCTCCACCTGGACGGCGAAGTCCACCAGCGGGCCACCAAAGCACTCGGCGATACCTCGCAGCATCCGGGAGCGCGGGTCCTCGGTGCGGTAGACGGAGTGCCCGAACCCCATGATCCGGTCGCCACGCTGCACACGGTCACGGATCCACGAATCGATGCGGTCGGGGGTGCCGATGGCATCGAGCATGTCCAGTGCCCGGCTGGGCGCACCGCCGTGCAACGGCCCGGAGAGCGCACCGACGGCGCCGACAAGACAGGCCGCGAGGTCGGCGCCGGTGGAGGTGATGACGCGTGCGGTGAAGGTCGAGGCGTTGAAGCCGTGGTCGATGGTGGAGATCAGGTACGCCTCGATGGCCCGGACCTGCTCCGGCTCCGGCTCGTCGCCGGTGAGCATGTAGAGGTAGTTGGCCGCGTGGCCGAGGTCCGCGCGCGGCTCGACGGGGGTCAGGCCCTGACCGAGGCGGTGCAGCGCGGTGATCAGGGTCGGTACGGCTGCGCAGGCGGCGAGCGCGTCGGCGCGGCGGCGGCCGGCGTCGATGTCGTACAGCGGCCGGAAGCCCACCGTCGCGCCGAGCAGCGACAGTGCGGTGCGCAGCCCGGCGAGCGGACCGGAGAGCGCACCGGCATGAGCGAGAGCGGGCAGCGCGTCCCGCACGGCCGGGGGCAGCGTGCGCAGGGCGGCGGTCTCGGCCCTGAACGCCGCCAGCTGCGCGGCGTCGGGCAGCTCGCCGTGGAACATCAGGTACCAAACGTCCTCGAAGCTGCGGGCGGTGGCCAGCTCGACGGCCGAGTACTGGCGGTAGTGATAGAAGCCCTCGGTGCCCCGTACATCGCCCAGTTGGGTCTCGGTGACGATGACGCCCGCAAGCCCACGGGGAGCGTCGATCAGTGCGTTCACCTTGGCGGTCGGCATGGCTGATCTCCTTGCTCTTCTCACCCAAATATTGATCCGACTGTCTATGCTTGACGCAATAGTTGTCAATGTTGATTGAATCAATATGGATGGGTCTGGATACGGTGACCTCATGGCGGATCAAGAAGCAGCGCAGGACGCAGGCGGGAAGCGACTAAGCACCCGGGAGGCGGCCGACCGCCTCGGCGTGAAGCCGGAGACGGTGTATGCCTATGTCAGCCGCGGCCAGCTGACCAGCCGCCGCGAGCCGGGCAGCCGCGGCAGCACCTTCGACATGAAGGAGGTCGACGCCCTCGCCCGCCGTACCGGACGCCGCGAATCTTCTGCCTCCGGTGACGAATTGGCCGTCCGTACGGGCATCACACTGATCGACCGCGACCACTGCTACTTCCGCGGCGTCGACACCTCGGAACTCGCCGCCCACTACAGCTACGAGGAAGTCGCCGAGTGGCTGTGGACCGGCGAACTGCGGCCCGGCATCCACTTCACAGCGCCGCAGGACGCCCTGTCCGCCGCCCGACGAGCCGCCCAGGCACTGCCGGCCCACAGCGGACCGATGGACCGGCTACGAGTCGCCGTGATCGCCGCCGCGGCCGCCGACCCGTTGCGCTTCGACCTGTCCGAGGCCACCGTCTTCGAGACCGCCCGCAGCCTCATCCCGACCCTTGTCGACGCCTTGCCGTCACAGGCCCCGAAGCAATGCGCGGCCAACGCACTCGCCCCACGCCTCTGGTCACGACTGACCGCTGAACCGGCCGACGCCGCGGCACTCCGCGTCCTGGACGCCGCGCTGGTCCTGCTCATCGACCACGACCTCGCTGCCTCGACCTGCGCCGTCCGGGTAGCCGCCTCCGCCCGTGCCCATCCGTACGCGATCGTGTCGGCCGGCTTCGGGGCGCTGGACGGCGTGCTGCACGGCGCGGCGAGCGGGCTCGCTCACCGGATGCTGCTGGAGGTACTGGACTGCGGCAGCGCGGCCACCGTCATCGCCGACCACCTACGGGCCGGCCGCCGCGTACCAGGCCTTGGCCACCGTCTCTATGGCGGCGAGGACCCCCGAGCCCGTGCCCTCTTCAAGCTCCTGGAAGACGTACCCCAGGCCCGCCCCGCCTTGGAGGCTGCCCGCCAAGTGATCACCACAACGGCCCGGCACACGGACTTGCACGCCAACGTAGACCTGGCCTTGGCCGTCCTGACCGTCTCGACGGGCATGCCGACCGAGGCGGGCGAGACCATCTTCGCCATCTCCCGAACGGCCGGCTGGATCGCCCACGCCCTGGAGGAATACGCCGAACGCCCCCTCCGCATGCGCCCCAGCGGCCAGTACCACGGCCCCCGCCCGCCACAACCGTTGCCATGAAAGGCAGCCGCGAGGAGGGAGGGGGCGGAGCCGACCCAGACACCACCAGCAAAACGCGGTCGGCATCGACATTGGCATCGCCGGGACTCACGCGGCGTGACATCCGCTAACGATCGGTTCCTTTCGTTCGCCCTCGTCCCCTGGATGCCCACCCGAAAGCCGACTCCCGATGGATGAGGTTAGGCTCACCTATGTGAGTACCTGCGCCACCGCTTCCCGTGAATCGGCCGAATCGCTCGCCGGAACCGCTGCGCCTGCCCGGACCTGGCTGCTCATCGAGCAAACAGGACCCTGGGGCGCCCATGCGCTGACGGACAGTCACCTGGATCCTGACGTCGGCCGGGCCCTCGAAGCCGCGGCAGAGGGGACGGGCGTACGCGTCGCCCTCATTCGGCGGCCGGGACGCCACGCCGACTGCCACGGCACCTCCAGGCGACGTATGTTCCTCGCGCACACCGCCCCCGGGTGCTCCTGGATCCGAACGACCACTGTCACCGACCCGCGGGCCGCCCTCGACCTGGACTTCACGGCCCTGGGCGCGGGAGAGCATCGCGGCCTCTGGGAGCCGTACATCGGTGAACCGCTGGTTCTCGTCTGCACCAACGGCAAGCGGGACCGCTGCTGTGCCCTGCTCGGCCGCCCGCTCGCTGCCGAGCTCGCCGCCGGCGGGTCCGAGGTCTGGGAGGTCACCCACATCGGTGGCCACCGCTTCTCTCCTACCCTTTTCGTCCTCCCCTACGGCTACGCCTACGGACGCGCCTCGGCCCCCTTGGTCAAGGAGGCAGTGGAGGCGGCGCGCGACGGACGGATCACGAGCGACCATTGCCGCGGGCGCTCGGCCTGGGACCGGCCGGGCCAGGCCGCTGACCTTGCGGTCCGCGGGCTGATCGGGGAGGACCGGGCGGACGCACTCGACGTCGTACGGACCGACCCGATGTGGCCCGAACCCAAGCCGGCCAACAGCCGGACGCCCAGCGCGACGGTTGTGGGAGCCTCCCCTGCCTGGGTCGTCACCGTCGCGCACTCCGACGGGCGTACCTGGCAGGTCACCGTCGAACAACGAGCCGATGGTGCTGCGGCGCCCGCTAGCTGTGGTGCGCCGCTCGGTCCACCGGCGCGTATGGCGGTTGTCTCCGTCGCTGCGGCGAACGGCATGCTTCACGGGACGCCCCAGGCCGCCGCCAGCAGGTGATCTCGCGGGCTTGCCCTGACAGTCCGCGGGCGCTCCAGCAGCCTTCGCTTCCCCCACCTGCGCGAGGTGCGGGGCTTCCCGCTTGCCGGGCCGATGGCCGTGTGGGAGCCGGCTACCCCGGCCACCTGAAGCGGGGCCCGGCCCACCGTTCCCGTCCTCCGGTACCGCAGGGCCGCCGCAGGACCAGGTGAGGCGGCAGACGAAACGCACGGACCAACCGCGTCGAGCCCGTACAGCCCCACCTCGGCGGCCGAACCGCACGCCACCCACCCACTTCCACCGCTGCCGCCACGCACCGCAGCCATCCCCCGCCGACCTCATTGCCCACTCCCTTCCTGCGTACGCACGACGCGCCTCGCCCTGGCGGCCTTGACCGCCCCAAGCAAGGCCACCGCCGGCCTCACCACGCGAGGCTAAGCGCGCACACTCCGCACCCGAAAGGCCTGTGGATAACTCCTCTTGGCGCTCCCCCGGCCTTGTCTACGCACACCTGACCTGCACCTTCCGTACGACGGGCAATCGCCGCGCAAGCAGCGGGTCGCTGACGACGCCGACACCTCGGTGACCTGCTGTTGGGGATCATATGGACGCGCCGACTCTGGCAGCCGTGAGTCGCGCCATCCTCCTCGTGGTGGCCGCCGCTGTCACGGCATGGGCGATCGTGATGGCATAGGGGATCTTGGTGTTCGCCCTGGGCTAGGCGATAGCGCAGCGAGGCAGGCATCCGACCCTGGTCCCAGGTTCGGCAGCGGGCGGTGTCACATCCCAGTCGCCGCCCGGACACCCTCCGAATTCCCTCCAGCAGGTATTACCCACCCTGCCACCGCCGCGCTTACTGTTCGTTCGTATGGGCGAAAAGGAAGAGTCGGTTCCACGCCCGAGCGGTGGAGAGCCCTCGGGTTTCGCACCGATTCCCACCGCCACGCCGGTCCCCGACGCCACTACCGACAGGCCAGGCAGCGCCTCGGGTACGGCCGACAGCCGACCGGCCGCCGAGACTACGGCCTCGGTCAACCAGGAGCCGGCCACCCCGAGGCCGCGCCGTACCCGGCCACGGCTGGGCTGGCCGCGGCGGGTGTTCTCCCAGGTCCTGATGGTGCAGCTAGCCATCGCTGCCGGCGTCACCGCACTGGCAACCGGCCTGTTCCTCGCCCCGCTCAGTGCGCAGCTCGACGACCAGGCGATGCGCCGCGCTCTCGCGATCGCGCAGACCACCGCGGCTGAAACACACCTCGACGACGCCCTGGAGTCCTCCCGTCCGACTCGTCATGGCCCCGTGCAGAACGAGGCGGAGCGGATTCGCGCCGCCACTGGCGCCGAGTACGTGGTGATCATGGACAGGCGGGGTGTGCGCTGGTCCCACACCGACCCTGACGAGATCGGGCGCCATGTCTCGACTGATCCGAGCGCCGCGCTCTCCGGCCAGGACGTCATGCAGATCGACGAGGGCACCCTCGGCCGGTCCGCGCGCGGCAAGGTCCCGCTCCGTGACGAGGACGGCAAGGTCGTGGGCGCCGTCTCTGTCGGCATCGCGTACGAAAGCGTGCAGGAACGGCTGCTCTCCACCGTCCCCCAGCTGCTCGCCTACGCGGGCGGAGCACTCGCCGTAGGTGCTCTCGCCGCCTATCTCGTTTCCCGCCGTCTCCAGCGCCGCACCCATGACCTGGCCTTCTCCGACATCTCCGCGCTGCTCGCCGAGCGGGAGGCGATGCTGCACGGCATCCGCGAGGGGTTTCTCGCGCTCGACAAACACGGGCGTATCCGTCTCATGAATGACGAGGCGCAGCGCCTCCTGGATCTCCGCGCCGAGGACACCGGACGCTCCCTGGAAGCCGCTCTGCCACCGGGCCGCACCACTGATGTGCTGGCCGGTCGGGTGTCGGGGGCGGACCTGCTGGCCGTCAGTGGCCAGCGGGTCCTGGTGGCGAACCGCATGCCGACCGATGACGGCGGTGCCGTGGTCACCCTGCGCGACCGCACCGAACTGGAGCGACTGGGCCGCGAACTGGATGGCACCCGCGGCCTCATCGACGCCCTTCGCGCCCAGGACCACGAGCACGCCAACCGGCTGCACACCCTGCTCGGCCTGCTCGAACTCGGGCTGCACGAGGAAGCCGTGGAGTTCGTGACACAGGCTGTGGGGGTACACCGCGCGACCGCCGAGCAGGTCACCGAGCGCATCCACGATCCGCTGCTTGCCGCACTCCTGGTGGGCAAAGCCACCGTAGCCACCGAGCGCGGCGTCTCCTTGAGCGTCTCCCCCGAGACCCACCTGCCCGACCGTCTGGTCGACCCGCCCAGCCTGGTCACCATCCTCGGGAACCTCGTCGACAATGCCCTGGATGCCACATCGGGTGAGCGCGACGCCCAACTGGAGGCGGAGATTCGCGCTGACGGCCGGACCGCTGTGGTGCGTGTCAGTGACAACGGGCCGGGTGTGCCCGAGGAACGTCGCGCGGAAATCTTCACCGAGGGATGGACGACCAAGGAGCCGCCCGCCCACGGGCAGCGCGGCATCGGCCTGGCACTCGTACGCCGACTCGCCGAGCGCTACGGAGGCAGCGCCGAGGTCGGCGAGCGCCCCGGAGGCGGTGCGGTATTCACCGTGACGGTCCCCGACGCACTGTCCGATGAACTTCCCGAGCCCCGTAAAGCAGCCCCGCAGAAGGCAATCCGGGGCGCCCACACCCCCAGACGGGCCGTAACGCGCACTCGCCGCCCCGAAGACGCCACGGAGGCCGGCCGATGATCGACGTACTGGTCGTGGACGACGATGTG
Source organism: Streptomyces lydicamycinicus (assembly GCF_000829715.2). Lineage (NCBI taxonomy): Bacteria > Bacillati > Actinomycetota > Actinomycetes > Kitasatosporales > Streptomycetaceae > Streptomyces > Streptomyces lydicamycinicus. The sequence goes on from NZ_BBNO01000008.1 coordinate 621,566, forward strand.
CACGTCGCGAAGATCAATGCGGCGTACGTCGCCAAAATCGAGGGGTTCCGTGTCAGTTGCCTCGCGCACACCGCTGCGGAAGCCCTCACCGCCCTTGAGACGCACCCCGTCGACCTGATCCTCCTGGACCACTACCTCCCCGACAAAACAGGTCTTCAACTGGTGAGCGAGCTGCGGCGTCGCGGTCTGCTCACCGACGTGATCATGGTGACTGCGGCTCGCGACATCGCCACCGTGCAGGCAGCGATGCGCCACGGGGCGTTGCAGTACCTGGTCAAGCCGTTCACCTTCGCGGGCCTGCGCTCCAAGTTGGAGGGCTACGCGGCGCTGCACCGCACGTTTGCGGGCGGCGGGCAGGCGGAGCAGTCCGAAGTGGACCGGATCTTCGGGGCGTTGGGAGCGGCCAACGCCGGCTCCGCCGAGTTGCCGAAGGGGCACTCCACCGCCACCGCAGACCGCGTCCGCTCGGTGCTGCGCTCCGCGGACGCCCCGCTGTCCGCGCAGGACGTCGCCCTCCAGGCGGGGCTGAGTCGGCAGACCGCCCAGCGCTACCTCAAACTCTTGGAACGCGCCGGGCGGGTGCGCCTCACGCTCAGGTACGGCGAGACCGGCCGCCCTGAGCACCGCTACGAGTGGGTTTAGGCCTTCAGCAGGGGCACTGGAAGGCGGGCCACGGGGCTCAGCGGGGAGGCAGCAGCCGCGCCCCGTCTGGTCCTCCCTCGTCAGGGCATGCCCGCCGCTGCCCAGCGGACACGACCTAAGCCGCCCCCGCCCCCGTGAGCGCACGTACCTCCGTCTCCGCATGTCGTGCCTCGTCGGCGGGCTCCGGGGAGAGCACCGTTCCCAGCCAGCCCATCAGGAAGCCCAGCGGGATCGACACGACACCGGGGTTGTCGAGTGGGAAGACGGCGAAGTCCAGTCCGGGGAAGAGGGCCTCCGGGCTTCCTGAGACCACTGGCGAAAGGATGACCAGAGTGATCGCCGGGATCAGACCGCCGTATACGGACCACACCGCGCCCCGTGTCGTGAAGCGTCGCCAGAAGAGGGTGAACAACAGGACCGGCAGGTTGGCCGACGCGGCGACGGCGAACGCCAGCCCCACCAGGAAGGCCACGTTCAAGTCCTGGGCGAGCAGGGCGAGGCCGATGGCGACCGCGCCGACGGCCACCGCCGCGATGCGCGCCACGGTCACCTCGGCGCGCTGGGCCTCCTGCGCGGTGTCGCGCGGGCGTCGTAGGGAGGCATAAAGATCGTGTGCCACAGAGGCCGACGACGCGAGCGTGATGCCGGCGACCACGGCCAGGATGGTGGCGAACGCGACCGCGGCCACCACGGCGAAGAGCACAGTCCCTCCGGTCGAACCGGCGCCGCCTCCCAGATCGAGGGCGAGCAGCGGGACAGCGGTGTTGCCTGCCGTATTGGACGCCCGGACAGCATCGCTGCCCAGTACTGCGGCGGCACCGAACCCGAGCACGATAGTCATCAGGTAGAAGCCACCGATCAGACCGATGGACCATACGACGGAGCGACGGGCGGAGCGCGCCGTGGGCACGGTGTAGAAGCGGGAGAGGATGTGCGGCAGTCCGGCCGTGCCCAGGACGAGTGCGATACCGAGGCTGATGAAGTCGAGCCGCGAAGTCCAGTCGCCGCCGTATTTGAGACCGGGTGCGAGGAAGTCGCGACCGTGGCCACTGCGTTCGGCGGCGGTGTTCAGCAGTGCGTTGATGTCGCCGTGGAAGCGGATCAGTACCAGGACGGTCAGTGCGACCGCACCACCCATGAGGAGTACGGCTTTGACGACCTGGATCCAGGTCGTGGCCCGCATGCCGCCGAAGGCAACGTAGACCACCATCAGGGCGCCGACCCCGATCACCATCCACGTACGGGCCTGTTGGCCAGCGCTCCCCACGAGCAGGGCGACCAGACTGCCGGCACCGACCATTTGTGCCACCAGGTAGAGCACCGACACAGTGACGGAAGCGGCACCGGCCGCGACACGGACGGGGCGTTCCCGCATCCGGGCGGCGACGACATCGGCGAGAGTGAACCTGCCGCAGTTGCGGACCAGTTCGGCGACGAGAAACAGGACGATGAGCCAAGCGACGAGGAAGCCGACCGAGTACAGCAGGCCGTCGTATCCGAAGAGGGCGATGAGTCCGGAGATGCCGAGGAAGGAGGCGGCGGACATGTAGTCCCCCGCGATGGCGAAGCCGTTCTCCATGGGTGAGAAGAGTCTTCCGCCCGCGTAGAACTCCTCGGTGGTACCGCGCCTGCGGCGGCTCACCCAGGTGGTGATCGCCAGGGTGACGGCGATGAACACGCTGAACAGGAGCAGCGCGAGAGTCTGGTGGTCACCGGTCACCGGGTGTTCCCTCCGGTCAGTTCCTGGGTTTCCCAGCGGATGTCGAGCGCCGCGCTGTCTCTGCGCAGCCGGGCATGGCGCGCGTACGCCCAGGTGAGCAGGAAGGTGGTGGCGAACTGGCCGAGGCCGGCGAGCATTGCGATGTTCAGGGCCCCTGCGACGCGGTGGGCCATGAGGCCCGGCGCGGCGGTCGCCGCGATCACGTAGGCGAGGTACCAGACCAGGAAGACCACCGTGCCCGGCAGGACGAAGCGCCGGTAGCGGCGACGCACCTCTTGGAAGGCCGCGCTTCGCTGCACCGCCAGGTAGACCTCGTCGTGCGGCGCGGACCGCGGTACCGGTACCGGTGGTGGCTGCGCCTCACCCCACCTGTCCGTTGTCTCCGCCGCGTCGTCCAGTTCGCCCCACCCGGAGGCGAGAGTGTCGTACCAGGGGTCGTCGAGCCGTAGGGCCCCTGGCTCACCGACCGAGCGGCCGTCCTGCTTGTCCACCGAACTCTCCTTGATGCACGGGGCTGTTGTCCGTGCGGCCCAAGGGTGGACAGAAAGGAAGATCCGGGATGCTTCATTGCGAATCCTTCACCCCATCAGGTGAGGGGTTACCCGGGCGGCTGTGCGAGACCTCGGCGGTACGCGTAGTGGATGACCTGGGCCCGGTTCCGCAACCCCGCTTTGGCGATGAGATTGTTGATGTGGGTCTCCACGGTCGCCGTGGAAACGTGCAGCGTGCGCGCGATTTCGGGGTTGGACTGTCCCTCGGCGATCGGCCGCAGCACCTCCGCCTCGCGGGCGGTCAGCCCGTCCGACGGCTCGTCCGAGGGACGCCGCCGGGGACTCACGGGCTCTGTGAAGCGCTCCAGGAGCCTGCGCTGGATCTTGGGCGACAGGCCGGCCTCACCCGAGAGCACATCGTCGATGGCACGGACGATCTCGTCGCTGTCGGCGTCCTTGGTCAGGTAGCCGCGTGCGCCGGTCTGGAGAGCGGGAAAGAGCGAGTCGTCGTCCGCATAGGTGGTGAGCACCACGACCTGGGTACCAGGGTGCTCGAGACGAATGCGGCGGGTGGCCTCGACGCCGTCGCAGCGTGGCATCCGCAGGTCCATCAGGATGAGGTCGGGGGCGAGTTCCGCGACGAGGCGGACCGCCTCCTCCCCGTCGGCGGCCGATCCCACGACCTCGATGCCGGGCAGCAGCACCAGCAGCATCACGATTCCCTCGCGCACCACCATCTGGTCGTCGGCGACCACGACTCGTGCGACCGTGCGCTCCGTCATGCGGGCACCCGCAACCTCACCACGAAACCGTCTCCATCGAGGCCGGACTCCAGCGTTCCGCCGAGGAGTTCCGCGCGCTCCCGCACTCCGGGCAGACCGTACCCGGAGCCGCTCTTGGCAAGCTCGCCGGGTTTGCCACGGCCACCGGAGTCGCGCACCTCGAGCCCCACGTCATCCGTCCCGTACTCCAGCCGCACGCGGATCCGGGCTCCCGGAGCGTGCTTGCGCACGTTCGTCAGCGCTGCCTGGGCGACCCTGCGGACCGCGAGCACCGCTTCGACCGGCACGGCGCGGGCCTCACCCGTCACCTTCAGCTGAGCGCCCTCAGCGGCGGTCAGGCGGCTCAGGAAGTCCTCGACCGGGTCATCTCCCCACGCAGCGCGGAAAGCGCCTCACGGGTGCCTTCCAGCCCTTCTCGGGCCATCCCCCGGCACGACGTGACCCGCTCCAGGAGCTGGTCACGGTCGGCTTCGAGGTCGGCGCTGTGCTGGATGAGCAGCCGTACCGCCTCCAGGTGCACCAGTTGGGCGCTGAGGCTGTGGGCGAGCACGGCATGGATCTCCCGTGCGATCCGCCCGCGTTCGGTGAGCGCCGCCGATTCGGCCTCCGCCTTGTGGGCCGCCCGTTCCTGGGCCAGCAGCCGCTGGGCGTTGCCGCGTGCCTCGGCGTCCAGCCGTATGAGGTAGCCCGCCAGCGCCAGGTCCACGGTGGTGGCGGGGTCGCTATCCAGTTGTGGTTGTTCATCGCCGCGTACGCACCCAGGGCGGCGGCGGAGCACAGGGCGACACTCAGCGGCAGCCGCTCCATGGCGGTGATGGCGGAGGCGCACCACAGGACGATCGCGGGCACCCGCGCACCGGCGAGGTCGAAGCCGAAGGCCGCGGCCTCCAAGAGGGCGAACAAGCCGATGGACGGCCACAGACGGCGGGCCAGTGTCCTGCGGTAGAGGGCGCGGAACGCCAAGACGGTGCCGACCACGCCGGCACCCGCCACGGCCAGGCCCCAGCCGGTGAACGCCCGCCCCGCCAGGGTGGCCACATCAGGGCCGCGACCACCACCGGCGGATCCACCTCCGGGCGCCGGTCATCCCCTCACGGGACAGCGACTCCCGCAGCGGCCAGCTCGTCCAGGAGCTCAGCAGCACGTACGGTCCTTCGCGGCGTGCTCACGGCCTCAGCCGGCGACCGGGACACGGTACTTCTGCTGCACCGCCTGGGCCGGCCACAGGGTGGCCCCACCACGGGTCAGCAGCATTGCGGCCACGGAGAGCATGGTGGCCGCGCTGCCCTGGTGGACGCCCATGGCTGCGGCGACGCCCAGGAGGGCGAGGCGCAGCACCAGACCGCAGAGCCACACGCCGGCCGCCGCCCAGCCACCCTTGGTCCACACGACACCCTCCGCGTCGGACCAGATGCGCGTCGTCCGGGCCCAACCCACGCCGCAGGCCAGCCCGATCAGGACCTCCACACCGAGCAGGGCGGCGGACGCCGTGTGGTGTGCGGGGTCCCGAAGGCCGGGCTCCCGTACCGCCATGACCGTCAGGACGAGCGGGATCAGCCAGCACGTCTTGCTCTCCGAAGTGACGCGTTGCGCCCTGAACTGACGGACGAACACCAGCGCAACAGCCGCGGTTATCACAACGATGTTGAGCAAGCCGCTCATGACCTGGCCCTCCTGGGGACGGCGAATTCGACCGTCCCGACGCTACGGAGCGGCGCTGCCGCCCGGATCGGAGCCAGAGTGGGGCCCGGGTGGAAACGGCGACGGGCGCCTTTCCACCCAGGGGTGGAGAGGCGCCCGTCGGGAGCTGCGGCCCCTTAGGTGTCGATGCGCGAACGGTCCAGAGTGGACGCGGAGTTGGTGATGAACTCCTTACGGGGGGCGACTTCATTGCCCATGAGGAGATCGAAAGCCTTCTCCGCCGCTTCGAGGTCGCTGATGTTGATGCGACGCAGGGTGCGGTGGCGGGGGTCCATGGTCGTCTCGGCGAGCTGGTCGGCGTCCATCTCGCCCAGGCCCTTGTAGCGCTGGATGCTGTCCTTGTAGCGCACCTTCTTGCGCTGGAGTTCGAGCAGGGTCTGGCGCAGTTCGTTGTCCGAGTACGTGTAGATGTACTTTTCCTGGCCCTTTTTGGGGTTGATCAGTTCGACGCGGTGCAGCGGCGGGACGGCGGAGAACACCCGGCCCTGTTCGACCATCGGGCGCATGTAGCGCTGGAAGAGGGTCAGCAGCAGACAGCGGATGTGGGCGCCGTCGACGTCCGCGTCGGCCAGGAAGATGACCTTGCCGTAGCGGGCGGTGTCGATGTCGAACGTACGGCCCGAGCCGGCCCCTATGACCTGGATGATGGCGCCGCACTCGGCGTTCTTGAGCATGTCCGAAACCGACGACTTCTGGACATTCAGAATCTTGCCGCGGATCGGCAGCAGGGCCTGGAACTCCGAGTTGCGTGCCAGTTTGGCAGTGCCCAGCGCCGAGTCTCCCTCGACGATGAACAGCTCGCTGCGGTCGACGTCGTCGCTGCGGCAGTCCGCGAGCTTGGCCGGCAGCGAGGAGGATTCCAGCGCCGTCTTCCGCCGCTGGGCCTCCTTGTGCTGACGGGCGGCGATGCGCGTCCGGGCCGCGGCGACGATCTTCTCCAGGACGGCGCGCGCCTGCTGCTTGTCGTCCCGCTTGGTGGAGGTCAGGAACGCCTTGAGTTCCCGGCTGACCACCTGGGCGACGATCCGCGAGGCGGCGGAGGTGCCGAGCACCTCCTTGGTCTGCCCCTCGAACTGCGGCTCCGCGAGCCGTACGGTCACGACGGCGGTGAGGCCCTCCATGGCGTCGTCCTTGACGACATCGTCCTCGGCGACCCTGAGCAGCTTGCTCGACCGCAGCACCTCGTTGACGGTCTTGGTGACCGACCGCTCGAATCCGGAGACGTGGGTGCCGCCCTTGGGCGTCGCGATGATGTTGACGAACGACTTGACCGTCGCGTCGTAGCCGGTGCCCCAGCGCAGCGCGACATCGACGCCCAGTTCCCGGGTGACCTCGGTCGGCGTCATGTGACCGCGGTCGTCGAGAACCGGCACGGTCTCCTTGAAGGTCCCCTGGCCGGCCAGCCGGAGCACGTCGCAGACGGCCTTGTCCTGCGCGAGGTACTCGCAGAATTCGCTGATACCGCCGTCGTAGCGGAACGTCTCTTCGGTCTTTCCGGCGCCGTCGATGCCACGCTCGTCACGGACCACTAGGGTCAGGCCCGGCACGAGGAAGGCCGTCTGGCGAGCGCGGGCGTGCAGCGTCTCCAGGGAGAGCTTGGCATCCTTGAGGAAGATCTGCCGGTCGGCCCAGTAGCGCACCCGGGTGCCGGTCTTCGTCTTGGCGATCCGCTTGCCCTTGAGCAGGCCGTTGCCCGGATCGAAGGGGGCGTCGGGACCGGATTCGGTGAAGATCCCGGGGACGCCGCGGCGGAAGCTGATCGAATGCGTCTTGCTGCTGCGGTCCACCTCGACGTCCAGCCGGGCGGACAGCGCGTTGACGACCGAGGCGCCGACGCCGTGCAGACCGCCGGAGGCCGCGTACGAGCCGCCGCCGAACTTTCCGCCGGCGTGCAGCTTGGTCATCACGACCTCGACGCCGCTGAGACCGGTCTTGGGCTCGACATCCACGGGGATGCCCCGGCCGTTGTCCCTGACCTCCACCGACCCGTCGTCGTGGAGGATCACCTCGATGTGATCGCAGTAGCCGCCCAGTGCCTCGTCGACGGAATTGTCGATGATCTCCCAGAGGCAGTGCATCAACCCCCTGCTGTCCGTCGAGCCGATATACATGCCGGGGCGCTTGCGGACGGCTTCGAGCCCCTCGAGGACGAGCAGATGCCGCGCGGTGTAGTTGGAACCGTCCCGGTCTGCCCCGGTCAGCACTGCGGTGGACGGCACGGACATCTCGGCGGTCACGCGGTTCGCTCCTCGCTGAATTTCTGGCAGTCCGCATTCCGCGGACTCGGTTGTGGCGGTGTCGCCGGTCAGAGGGTACCGAGGCCTGGTAGAGCCGATGTGACGCCACCCGTAAGCACGACCATGGTAGTAGAATTTCGCTCGTACGTTCGATCCCTCGTTGGGGTGACGTCCGAGTGACGTGCACATCACGTTCCCTTCGAGGCATGAACCATTTAGGCTCCGGGCACGTCCTCATCAACAACCGGCAAGCCAGCCGGGGGGACAGACCAACAACCAACGTGAATCAGACCACCAAGCAATACGGCTCATTCGCCGCCACCCGGCAGCACCCGGCCCCCTCGAAGAATTTTTTCGAGGAAAAGGCACGAGCGGGAACGTTTTCGGCCTGGTTGGATGTTGACCCTGGTACGACAGCTCGTCGAGCTAGAGAAGAGGCGACGTGACTACTGTTCTGACACCCGCGAGCCCGCTGACGGCCGCTGACCGCTGCGACCGCTGCGGCGCCCAGGCATACCTGCGCGTCGTCCTGATGTCCGGCGGAGAACTGCTCTTCTGCGCCCACCACGGTCGCAAGTTCGAGCCAGAACTCAAGAAGATCGCCGCGGAAATACAGGACGAGACGGAGCGGCTGACCGCTTCTCCGGCGTCCGCGTCCGATGAGGAACGCTGACACTTCGCATCCACGACGAGCGAGCAGCGGCCCAGGGCCGTACGCGGGCGGCCTCCCCGACACCACCGGGGAGGCCGCCCGCACTCGTGCGCTGACAGCTCCCGCGCCACCTCAGTCGGCCCCGTGTGCGGCGACGGCCGGGAGCAGCGCCGAGGCGCGCGTATAGACCCCGGGACTGCCTGGCTGACCGCAGCCGGTCCCCCACGACACCAGGCCCACCAGCCGGCCGCGCACGACCAGCGGCCCGCCGCTGTCCCCCTGACAGGCGTCCCGGCCACCGGTCGGCTCCCCCGCGCACAGCATCGACTGCGCTCTGTACTTGCCGTCGGCACTGCCTGGATAGGCCCGCGCACAGATCGCATCCCGCAGCACATTGACGTGCGCCGCCCGCAGGTGTGACGCATAGCTGCCGCCGCCAGTGGTGTCACCCCAGCCATAGACCGTGGCCGCGTTGCCCGGCCGGTAGGCGCTGTCGTTCCGTTCCGCTATCGGGAGGGGCCGGTCCGGGAGCGGCTTGTCGAGCGTGAGGACGGCCATGTCGCCGTCGTTGGTCCAGTTGTTGTACCGCGGGTTCACCCAGATCTTCGCGGGCTTGAGCTCCTGTCCGCCGCCGCCGGAGAGGTTGTCGCGTCCGACGACGATCCTCAGGTCCCGCACCTGCCGCCAGGGGACGCCCAGCACCTCCTTGCTCAGGCAGTGCGCCGCCGTTACCACCGTCGAGTGCCCGACGAGCACCCCGCCGCAGAACTGTCCGGAGCGCTGGGCCCCGAATCGCTCATGGGAGGCCAGGGCTACCGCCCAGGGGCTGTGCGCCAGCGGTGCGGGCTTCCCGCCGATCACCGACTCGTCCGCGGCCGCCGGCGCCGGCAGGGCGAGGACCAGCGCGAGGGCTCCGAGGGCGGCGTGGACGGTCGGACGCATTCGGACTCCTGACTCCTGGGCAGTGCGCGCATACCCAGAGTGAGTCAATCGGCCGCCCGGCGCACCCGGACGAGCGCGAGCCCGGCCCTCCGGCTAGGAGGACCGGGCTCGTGATGCCGTCCGGACGGGTGGGACTAGTCGAGGTAGTCGCGCAGCACCTGGGAGCGCGACGGGTGACGCAGCTTCGACATCGTCTTCGACTCGATCTGGCGGATCCGCTCACGCGTGACGCCGTAGACCTTGCCGATCTCGTCCAGCGTCTTGGGCTGGCCGTCGGTGAGACCGAAGCGCATGGACACGACGCCGGCCTCACGCTCGGAGAGGGTGTCCAGTACCGAGTGCAGCTGCTCCTGGAGAAGCGTGAAGCTGACCGCATCGGCCGGGACGACCGCCTCGGAGTCCTCGATGAGGTCACCGAACTCGCTGTCGCCGTCCTCGCCCAGCGGGGTGTGCAGCGAGATCGGCTCACGGCCGTACTTCTGGACCTCGATGACCTTCTCAGGGGTCATGTCGAGCTCCTTGGCCAGCTCCTCCGGGGTGGGCTCACGGCCCAGGTCCTGGAGCATCTGGCGCTGGACGCGCGCGAGCTTGTTGATGACCTCGACCATGTGGACGGGGATACGGATCGTACGGGCCTGGTCGGCCATGGCGCGGGTGATGGCCTGGCGGATCCACCACGTCGCGTAGGTCGAGAACTTGTAGCCCTTGGTGTAGTCGAACTTCTCGACCGCACGGATCAGACCGAGGTTGCCCTCCTGGATCAGGTCCAGGAAGAGCATGCCGCGGCCGGTATACCGCTTGGCCAGGGAGACGACCAGACGGAGGTTGGCCTCCAGGAGGTGGTTCTTCGCCCGGCGGCCGTCCTCAGCGATGATCTCCAGCTCGCGCTTGAGCTTGGGAGCGAGCTTGTCGGAGTTCGCCAGCTTGTCCTCGGCGAACAGGCCGGCCTCGATGCGCTTGGCGAGCTCGACCTCCTGCTCGGCGTTGAGGAGCGGGACCTTGCCGATCTGCTTGAGGTAGTCCTTGACCGGGTCGGCGGTGGCGCCGGCCGCGGCGACCTGCTGAGCCGGGGCGTCGTCCTCGTCGTCGTCGGACAGAACGAAGCCGGCGTTCTCCGCGCCCTCGGCGGCCTCGGGGGCGTCGCCCTTACCGGGCGCCGGGGTCTCCTCGGTCACGTCCTCGTCGAGCAGCTCGTCGACGTCCTTCTTGGACGCGGTCTTCTTTGCGGTGGCCTTCTTGGCCGTGGTCTTCTTCGCGACCGCCTTCTTGGCGGTCGCCTTCTTCGCCGCGGCCTTCTTCGCAGGCGCGGACTCGGACTCACCGGCCGACGGGTCCGCCACGGGGGCGGGGGCCGCGGCCGCGGTGGTCTTCTTGACCGTGGCGGCCTTCGCCGCGACGGTCTTGGTGGCGGTGCGCTTCGCCGGACTCTTCGCTGCGACGCTCTTGCGGGTGCGCTTGGGCGCCTCTGCGGCACTGACCATCAGCGTCACACCCTCCTCGTCGAGGATCTGGTTGAGGCTGCGCAGAACGTTCTTCCACTGGGTTGGCGGAATCTGGTCAGCCTCGAAGGCCCGACGCACGTCATCGCCGGCGATCTGCCCATCTGCCTTTCCCCGCTCGATGAGCGCCATCACAGACTCGGACTCGGCGATCTCCGGCGGGAGCGTACGGGATGTGCTGGCCGACACGAACAACCTCTCGGAACGATGGAAACGGCTTCCGACCCCGTCCACTGTGGATCGGAGCCGACGACCGCCGGTGGGGATGGACCGACGGCGCAGGGGCAACCGGGGAGTTGAACAGCGTCACGAACGCCGCTCGTATTCCCTCCTCGGCTATCACCTCTTAAGTCATCGCGCTTCCCTGAAGAGCGTTACGCCCAATCTGCGTGGCCCGAGTCACACCCCATAACGACCCATTCCCAGTCATATGACATGCAACCCTCCCAAGGTCTCTCGCCGGATCCGGTCGACGACCCGGATCCGGCGATCTCGTGCGCCATCGCCGCGTACGGCGTGCCCTGCCCGGAGGGGTGTGCAGGGCACGGGGGCCGCGCGGCGCCTACTGTCCGTACGCGGTCGGGTACGGCCTTCAGTGCTCGCGGGGCGCGGGGACGACGTGGTCCACGGGCGTCCCGGAGCCCTGGCCGACGACCTCGCCGTGGGCGGCGAGGAGCTGCCGCATCGCGGATTCGGCCGCCGTGGCGTCGCCGGAGCCGATGGCGTCGACGACCCGCATGTGCTGCCCCACGGACGTCTCGACCGGTCGCTCACAGCCGCCGGCGGTGCCACCCGAGACGTGCAGGGCGGCGGAGACGATGCCCGAGAGGTGCTCGAGCATGCGGTTGCCGGCGAGCTGGAGCAGCAGCGAGTGGAACTCGGCGTCGGCGCGGGAGAAGGTCATGGTGTCGCCCTGGGCCGCGGAGTGGCCCATGATCTCGACCATGTCCGCCAGTCGCTGCTGGATGTCCTCACGGCCGTGGCCGGCGGCGAGCCGGGCGGCGAGGGGCTCGATCGTCCAGCGGAGCTCACACAGCTCACGGCGCTGGTCGTCACGCTGTGGCCCGTAGGCCCGCCATTCGATGATGTCGGGGTCGAGGAGGTTCCAGTCGCTGACCGGTCGCACTCGGGTGCCCACGTTCGGGCGGGCACTGACGAGGCCCTTGGCCTCGAGAACGCGCAGCGATTCACGGACGACGGTGCGGGAGACCTCGAAGCGCTGGCCGATCTCCTCGGGTACGAGCGGGCGGTCGGCGCCGAGATCGCCGGAGACGATCATCTGGCCCAGCTGCTGGACGAGTTGGCCGTGCAGGCCTCTGCCGCGACTGCCGGCCGCGCGACGGCCGACCCGGCCGATGTCTGCTTCGGAGCCGTCCCAGACCTGCGAAACCCGCTCGGCACGGTCCTGGCCGGCTGCGTTGTTGGCGTTCGCGGCGTTGGCCGCGTTGGCGTAGGGGTAGCGGTCAAGCTCGCCCGGGCCTGCGAGGCCGGTGTCGCCGGGGCGAGCCGCGGTCATCATGGTGTGCGCAAGGGTACTCACGCATCTTTTGTCGGCGACACCCTGAACACCCTTGAGGTCTTTGGTGAAAAGCACACGAAAGGGTGATCGCCCCCCATCCCTGAATTGACGCTTTATCGGAAAGAAATGCGCTCTCCCAGGCGAGTTGTGGACAGCGGCCACAACAACAGGACACCAAAACATATGCATTACTCGATCAGCAGCTGAAGCGGCCCGGCCCGGTGGACACATCACCGCAGACCAGGCCGGTCGACCCCAACACGGTTGCTCCACTTGCGGGTTGGCACGTGAAGCGCATCACGAACAGATGCACCTTGGTCGATTCCGAACGAGCCCTTGACGCGGCGACTGAACGGCGGGAGCCCTTCGGTCGCAGCGTTATGAGAAGCGCCGCGGACAATCCCATTGCGAGGGAACGGAATACGCCGATGCCCCAAACCTTCGCCTAGGTAAAATCGGCGGCAGCCGTCCAACTGGGGCCGCGAAAAGGCCACTCGACGACTGTGGTGACGGAGGGCGCCCGCGGCCGGCGTCGGACCGTGACGGGGAGACGGAATGCGGACGAGCGGCCGCCCGGCCAGGGCATGGGGAACGGCTCGTTCGGGCCGGCCGGGGCGGGCCGCGCTAGCGAGGAGGCACCCCGGTCGAGCGGCGCCGGGCGACCGGGGGTGCCAATGACGGCGGAATGCACGCCATAGGGGCCGCAAGGCGGCCCGGCAGCGCGGGGCGCCGCACCCCTCGCGGGGCGTGAGGCCGGTCGGGAGATACGGGAGATACGAGAGGACTCACCCGGCCAAGGTACCGCAATATGTCCTATTTTCTCGCAATTGCGCAATCTTGATGGCCCACCGTGTCACCGCGGGTGAAATTCAGCCCCACGATGCGCCGGGGCTGCCCCCGGACTCAGACCTCCGGGCGCAGCATCGGCGGGTTGAGCAGCGTCGCCCCACCGGCTCTGAACAGCTGTGCGGGACGGCCGCCCTGACGCGTCGTCGTGCCGCCCGTGGGCACCAGGAAGCCGGGGGTGCCGGTCACCTTGCGGTGGAAGTTGCGGGGGTCCAGCGCGACGCCCCAGACGGCCTCGTACACCCGGCGCAGCTCGCCGACGGTGAACTCCGGCGGGCAGAAGGCCGTGGCCAGCGAGGAGTACTCGATCTTCGAGCGGGCGCGCTCCACGCCGTCACCGAGGATCCGGGCATGGTCAAAAGCGAGGGGGGCCGCCAGCTCGCCCTCCCGGGTGGTGTCGTCCTGCTCCAGGAGGGTCTCGACCGGTGCCCAGCGTGCGCTGTGGGCGTCGCCGCCGGCCCGGGGAGCGGGGAGGTCGGGGGCGAGGACCAGGTGCGCGACGCTGACGACACGCATCCGGGGGTCCCGCTTGGGGTCGCCGTACGTGGCGAGCTGCTCGAGGTGCGCGCCGTAGATCGGCGACGCGCCCGCCGGGGTCTGGGCTTGCAGACCGGTCTCCTCGGTGAGCTCCCGGGCGGCCGCGGCCTCGAGGTCCTCATCGGCCCGGACGAATCCACCGGGCAGCGCCCAGCGGCCCTGGAACGGCGGCTCACCGCGGCGCACGGCCAGCGCGCACAGGGCGTGGCGGCGCACGGTGAGCACGACCAGGTCGACGGTGACAGCGAAGGGCGGGAAGGCCGACGGGTCGTAGGGAGGCATGGGCGTGATCATAGTCGTCCGCCTGACGATAAACAGGCCCGAAGCGCCTCACGAGCCCAGCCGCAGACCGTCCGCCGCCATTTCCACCACCCCCGTGCCGAGTCTGCTGATCCGTACGGCGAACGGTTGCTCCGCGACGCTCAGGCCGGTGAACTGAAGCGCGCCGAGCGGGGCCGTACCCGGTGGCCGCACGGACACCGTCTTGGCGGGCACATCGGGTCGCAGGCCGGCGAGCGCGACCAGTAGGTGCACCGCGCCGGCCGCCGCCACGGCAGCGGGGCGGCAGGCCGCCGGATGCGGCACGGGGGCGCTGCCGACGGTGCGCTGCTCCCCCGCGTACATCTCGGGTAGGCGGTACCCGAAGCTTTCCGCGGCATCGAGGACCCCTTTGGTCAGGGCGCCGGCTGTCCGCTCATGGCCGGCTGCGGCCAACCCGGCGGCCGCGACCGCCGTTTCGTGGACACGGACCGCGCCACTGCGGTGGCCGAACGGGTTGTAGCCGCTCTCCTTGGCGCCGAGCCCCCGCAGGCCCCAACCGGAGTCCATGGCCGGGCTGCCCAGCAGTCCGGCCAGCTGGTCGGTCCGGGCCGCGTCCAGCAGGCCGGGGGCAAGAGCGCCGCCGCCGAGCAGACCGGTGTCGAGGAGTGCGGCGGTGGTGGAGGCGAGGTGCGGGACGGGGCGTCCGTCGGCGGTGAGCAGGACAGCGGGGCGGCCGCCTGCGCCGTCGTCCAGCCAGAAGTCCGTACGGAACCGGGTGCGCAGTTCGTCGGCCCAGTCCCGTAGCGCTGCCGCGTCGGGGGATCCGAAGGCATCGAGGAGATCGGCGCCCAGCAGAGCGGCGCGATGAGCATGAGCCTGGGTCTCGCAGCGGTACGGTCCGCCGGGCGCGGGGTCGGGGACGTAGCCTCGGGGGCCGCCGCCCGGTGGGTCGGTGACGATCCTCAGCCATCGCAGACAGCGCTCCGCGGCGGGGAGCAGCCGCTCCGTCTCCCGTTCGGGCAGGCCCCAGCGGCGGGCCTCCGCGAGCACGACGGGGAACAGCAGGGTGGCCTCGATGCCGGTGCAGCTCGGTGGCGCGTGTGGTCCGGCGTCCCTGAGAGAGCCGGGGATTCGGCCGAAATCCGTCCCTGGAGCGGCTTGTTGACCACGGGCGAGGGCACGCAGTGTGCCCGCGGCGAGCCGGGTGCCCAGGGGAAGCAGCATCCGGGCGGCCCACAGCGCTTCGACCGGTGCCAGGCCGCAACGCCAGGGGAACCCGCCGGCGAGATACAGGTCCGCGGTGGCCACCGGGTCGCGCATCAGCAGGCCGTGGAGATCGTCGAGGCTGCCCGCCAGGAGCGCGTCGGCCCGATGGTCGTCGCACTCCAGCCGGGCCGCCGACCAGGGACGCGGTGGCCGGTCGCCACGCGTCCGCGGGGCCACCGGTCCCGTGCGGGGGCCGGGGATACGGGCGTCACCGGGGAGCCGGTGGTTGACCGGAGCGCCTCCCGGGCCGCCCCTGTCTCTTTCCAGGCCGACGCGCAGTTCGATGGTGCGTTGGGCGCCGGGTGGCAGATCCAGTTCCCAGCGCAGCAGACCCGCCGATGCCAGCGCGTCCGCGGGACCTGGGGTCGCGGACACCACCGCGTGCACACCGGGCCCGGACCAGCGGAGTCCGGAGCCGTGGACCGTCGCTTGCAGGCCGGGGCCCGGGAAGCCGACGGCGACGGACCCGAGCTCCGCGAGATCCGTGCCCAGCCGAATCTCGACCGGAAGCCGGACGGGCCGGGGGCCACTGCTGCGGAACGTGATCTGCTCGGTGCCGTCGGCGGACCGCAGCCGCTCCATCTGGATCTCCGGATCCGGCCCCCGCTCGCCGGTCCTGCGGATCGTCCCGACGAACCGGGCACGGTCCGCTCCGGTCAACCGCCCCTGGACGACGAGCGGTTCCGCGCCCGCGACCAGCAGTTCGCAACGGGACAGAACCCGCCGGCCGTCGCGGTAGAAGCCGTCCATGCCCTGGGCGGTCAGCTGCCCCGACGCCGGGGAGACGGCGAGGGACGGGAGGGCCACACAGACGAGTGCGGAGTGGACCGGTTGCGGTTGTGGGGCCCTGGGCGGTACCGGGCACCGCGCTCCGGGCAGCCGGCGGACCGGCTGAGCTGTGGGGACGAGGCCTGGCACGCGCTGTGCTCCCTGGTGAGGTCGGGGGGTCCGGACGGGTTACGCCACTCGGGTGAACGCACCGGTCGGCTCCCAGGTCACGCCGGCCTCGCAGCAGCGGCCCGGTCACCGTCGGCTCCCATCCCGGCCGGCCCGGCGCCTGCCGCGTCCGTCGGTCGTACGGCTGCCCGGGCCCGTGGCGCCGCGCGGCCCCCGGGGGCGGCCTGCGGCTCCGGAACGGGTCGGCCCGGAGCGCTTCGTGGGCCGCGGTGTTTCCTTGGCGGCCGGAGCGGTGGAAGACGACGTGGGCACCTCGGTGGCGGCCCCGGCCTCCTGGTGCTGCTCGCGCAGACAGCGGCGCAGCGGTTCCGGGTCGAGGCCTTCATTGATCGCGCGGTGCAGCAACTGGGCGAAGGTGTAGTCGGGGTCGAGCGACAGCGCGCAGTTAAGGGCAACGCGTGCCGACGGTCCGTCCTCGGTGGACCAGCAGACCCAGCCGGCGAGGGTGAGCGGGGCCACCGCGTGCTCGGCATAGCCACCGGCGCAGCGGCGGGCGAGGGCTCGCCAGAGCCGGAGGGCCGGCGCGGCAACTGAGCCGTCCATCCACTCCGCTGCCCGGTCGCGCGTGACCCGGTCCTGGAGGCCGAGGATGAGATCGGCGGCCTCGGAGTCGGTGATCAGCGCGTCGTCGCAGGCGTCCCTGGCCCGGTTGCTGCCCGAGGGAGTGTCCTGACGGAACCGGTGGATCATGGCGCCGGCCAGGTCGAGGGTGTTCCGCCGGACGGCCGCCGCGCCGTCCCTCTCGAGCATGCGCGGTACCAGCGCGCCGGCAGCCGCATCCAGCATCTTCTCCTGCTCCACGGCCCGCCTGCCGGTACGGGGCCTCAGCCTGGCCTCCATCTCCTTGAGGGAGCCGCGCACCTGCATTCCCGCGTATGCGGCCGCCGCGGCCATCACGGATGTGCCGGGCATGACCATGGGTGTGCCCTCCGCGGGGCAGCAGCGGAAGTCGGGACAGCAGTAGGACCAGAAGCGGCCGTTGGAGAGACAGAGGGCTTCCAGGACCGGTACGTCGAGAGCGCCGCAGGCGGTACGCAGCCGCTGGGCGAACGGGCGCAGCCGGTCCTTGACGTCCTTGCCGCTCTCGCCCGCCGCGGGCTCCTGGCAGAGGTAGACGATGATCGCCGCAGGCCGGTCGTCACGCTCCTGACCTGCCGAGATCAGGCAGTCGGCGAGCTGGTCGGCGACATCCGGCCACTGCGCGGTGTCGGACGGAATGCCGAGCCTGACCCGGCCGCCGAACCGGCCGCGCTCGCCGTGCAGGGCGACCATCACGACGCTGTCGTCCGGATAGAAGCCCAGGAAGTACGGCAGGGCGTCGGCGAGCTCGGCCGGGCTGCGCAGGGTGACCTGGGCGTCGGCGGACGGCGAGGTGCTCCCATCGGTGGAGGCGGAGGGGGCGGAGTGGGAGGAGTCGGACGGGCTCGCGCAGCCGGCGATGTAGGCGGGGTTGGAGAGCGCGGAGGGGGTGGTGGTGTGTGCGGGATCGGCCGGACCGGCCGGTTCCGCGGCGCTGGTGGAGTCAGTGGGGCCACTCGGTGCGATGGGGCGGGAGGGCTTGGTGGTGTTCGGCGGCTTGGCAGGGGGCGATGGCTTGGGCGGGCGGGGGGAGTTCGAGGGTGTGGGGGCGGACGAAGGAGAGGAGTTGGCAGCGGAGTTGGTGTCGCCGGTGCGCTTGCTCGGTTCGCTGTGCGGATTCATGACTCGAAGATCCCGCGGCCGGCCGCGGCGCCGCGACCCCTGTGGATAACTCGTGGGCGACGAGGTTATCCACAGGTTCGGGCGGGGGTTCGCGCGATGTCAGTGGCATCGGGTTGCATGGGGGCATGAGCAACGAAGATCTGCGTGCCGCAGCCGATGCCGTCCTGACCCGCCTCGTCGGAGACCCCGGCGGCGACGTCAGGCTGCGTGAGGATCAGTGGCGCGCGATCGAGGCCCTGGTCGCCGACCACCGCCGCGCCCTGGTCGTGCAGCGCACGGGCTGGGGCAAGTCCGCGGTCTATTTCGTCGCGACGGCGCTGCTGCGCGAGCGCGGCAGCGGCCCGACCGTGATTGTCTCCCCGCTGCTCGCCCTGATGCGTAACCAGGTCGAGGCGGCCGCGCGCGCCGGGATCCGCGCGCGCACGATCAACTCCGCCAACACCGAGGAGTGGGACACCGTCCAGGCCGAGGTGGCGGCCGGTGAGGTGGATGTCCTGCTGGTGAGCCCCGAGCGGCTCAACAATCCCGATTTCCGCGATCAGGTGCTGCCCAAGCTCGCCGCGGCGACGGGGCTGCTGGTGGTCGACGAGGCCCACTGCATTTCCGACTGGGGCCACGACTTCCGGCCGGACTACCGACGGCTGCGCACGATGCTCGCCGATCTCCCGCCCGGTGTGCCGGTGCTCGCCACCACCGCGACGGCCAACGCGCGGGTGACTGCCGATGTCGCCGAACAGCTCGGCACGGGCGAGGGCTCCACGGAGGCGCTGGTGCTGCGGGGGCCGCTGGACCGGGAGAGTCTGAGCCTGGGGGTGCTCCCGCTGCCGGATGCCGCGCACCGGCTCGCCTGGCTCGCGGACCATCTGCACGAGCTGCCGGGCTCGGGGATCATCTACACGCTCACCGTCGCCGCGGCCGAGGAGATCACGGCGTTCCTCCGTCATCGGGGGCACACGGTCTCCTCGTACACCGGCAAGACGGAGAACGCGGACCGCCAGCAGGCCGAGGACGATCTGCTCGCCAACCGGGTCAAGGCGCTGGTGGCGACCTCGGCGCTGGGCATGGGCTTCGACAAGCCCGACCTGGGGTTCGTGGTGCATCTGGGCTCGCCGTCGTCCCCCATCGCCTACTACCAGCAGGTGGGCCGGGCCGGCCGTGGGGTCGAGCACGCCGAGGTGCTGCTGCTGCCCGGGCGGGAGGACGAGGCGATCTGGAAGTACTTCGCTTCGCTGGCGTTCCCGCCCGAGGAGCAGGTGCGGCGCACCCTGGACGTCCTGGCGGCCGCCGGCCGGCCGGTGTCGCTGCCGGCCCTGGAGCCCCAGGTCGAACTGCGCCGCTCGCGCCTGGAGATCATGCTCAAGGTCCTGGATGTGGACGGCGCCGTGCAGCGCGTCAAGGGAGGCTGGATCTCCACCGGCCGCCCGTGGGCGTACGACGCCGAGCGCTATGCGTGGGTGTCGCGTCAGCGCGAGGCCGAGCAGCAGGCGATGCGGGAGTACGCCACCACGACGGGCTGCCGGATGGAGTTCCTGCGGCGGCAGTTGGACGACGAGGCGGCGGTGGCGTGCGGCCGCTGTGACAACTGCGCCGGGGCGCGGTTCACCACCGAGGTGTCCGCGGCATCGCTGGACGCGGCGCGCGGTGAGCTGGGGCGGCCGGGCGTGGAGGTCGAGCCGCGCCGGATGTGGCCGACGGGGCTGCCGGCCGTCGGTGTCGATCTCAAGGGGCGCATCCCGGCCGGTGAGCTGGCCGCGACCGGCCGCGCCCTGGGGCGGCTCTCCGACATCGGGTGGGGCAACCGGCTGCGTCCGATGCTCGCCCCGCAGGCCGCGGACGGTCCGGTCCCGGACGATGTGGCGGCCGCGGTGGTCACGGTTCTCGCCGACTGGGCGAAGGGGCCCGGGGGTTGGGCCTCGGGGGCGGCGGAGGCACCGGCCCGCCCGGTGGGGGTCGTCGCGCTCTCTTCACGCAGCCGTCCGCAGCTGATCCGGTCGCTGGCCGAGCGGATCGCCACGGTCGGCCGGATGCCGTTTCTGGGCACGGTGACCTCGTCGGACGACGGTGCCGAGGGCAGGATTCCGCGCAGCAACAGCGCCCAGCGGCTGCGGGCCCTGCACGGTTCGCTGGGTGTGCCGCCGGAGCTGACGCAGGCCCTGGCCGCGGCGGATGGCCCGGTGCTGCTGGTGGACGACTACGCCGACACCGGCTGGACCCTGGCCGTGGCCGCTCGGCTGCTGCGCCGGGCGGGAGCAGAGGGGGTGTTTCCGCTGGTCCTCGCCGTACAGGGCTGAGCGCGGGACGACCCGCGGAGACGCGCAGGGATATTTGGGATACCTGCGGCGATTCCGGTCATGGGCGGAAATTGCTCGTTGCCGCATGCGTGTACGACCGCGAGAATTGGAGGTGCTTCCCCTTACCGGCCGTCCGTGGTCAGGCAGGGCCATGCCGTGGTGCGTACCGCGCCCGGCCGCCGCCCGACGCGCGGACGCGTAGACGAAGGGAGGAACGTGACCTTCGGCTTCGCCTCGCCCTCGCATGTGCCCCCGCCCCCATCCGCCGATTCCGCCCGACTGGGACGGATGCTGGAGCCCGCCGAATGGGCCTCGGCCGGTATCCCGTTGCTGCGCAACCCCCGTGAGGTCGTCGCCGGCCTGCACGATCGTCATCGCCCGGGGCCGTCGACGGCCATCGTCGCCGTGCTCGATGCGCAGGAGCGGGTGACGGCCAGCGCTTCATTCACCGAGCACGCGGCCGCTCCCGACGGCTGGGGGTTCCGCAATGTGCTGCTGGCGCATCTGCGCCGGGTCACCCCGCATGACCTGCGGCTGCGGGCCCCGGTGCGGACCGCCGTGCTGCTCTACTGCCGTGAGGGCGAGCCCCGTTGGACGGAGACGGACGGGGCCTGGATGTGGGGGCTGCGCGATGCCTGCACCCTTCACGGGCTGCGCTGCGGGGCGTACATCACGCTGACCCCCGACCGCTGGCAGGTACTGGGAGAGGGCCGGGGCGGGCGCCGCCCCAGGCAGGCCCCGATGGATGAGCCGCCCGGAGATGCGACCGGGGTGAGCCGCCGGGAGATGCGTCGCACGACGGCCTCATTTCCGGATGCCCCGCGCACGGCCGTGGGTATTCCCGCGCAGAACCGGTCGGTGCCGCGGCGCACCGGTGGCGGCGCCCCGGAAGCCCATCGGCACACGGCGGCGCGCTGAGCGGTGCGGGCGCGCGCCCCGGGTTCCCGCGCACGGCGGGAACAGCAGGCCGCCCTCACTCGGCATCGGCGTACCGTCCGGGCCTCGGCTGTCGGGTACGCAAGCGAGCCCGACGGCCTCCAAGGCCGACGGGCTGTTGCGAACCGGCAGCGGTCAGGCGTGAGCGCCGAGCACGGCGTTGATCCGCTGCGGGTCACCGCAGACGATCAGCAGCGTGCCGGCACGGGCCATCGCCGCGGGCAGCGCCCGCCCGGTGACCTCGTCCGAACCACCATTGACGGCGACGACCACGACGGGCCGGCCGGTGGCACGCTCGGCCGTGGCGTCCGCGTAGAACACGTCGTCCGCGGCGTCGTGTTGGGCCCAGTAGGACGCCTCACCGAAGGACCGTTCATGCACGGCCCACGGATGGGTTTCGCCGGTGGTCAGCACCAGGATTTCGCCCGGCGCACGCCCGGATTCCAGCAGCAGGTCGACGGCCTCGTCGGCAGCGTCGACGGCGCCGTCGGCGGGGGCCGGGATCAGCTGGAGCTGCGCTCCCGCGGCAGTACCGGGCTTACCGGCAGGCGGCTGCGGGGAGTTGGTGCGCTGCGCCGGCGGAGCGGCGACAGGCCCACGCGGCGGGGCAGCAGGTCCGGGCTTGCCCGGACGGACACTGGACGCGGGCGCGCCACGCGGAGGCGCGGGGCGGGGACCGGGGCCAGGAACGGGGCGGGGGGTCGACGCGGTACGGCCGGCGGCCGGAGTTGCGCGGGGACCCGGGACACTCTCGTGAATCTGAGGCTCCTCGGGGATGAGAGGCATAAAGGGATGTCTATCAAACGTAAGTGCGGAACACGTCATCGGGTACCGAATTCATGTCCGCACCGCTCAGAAGTCGAAGCCGAGTTGGCCACCGGCTTGCAGAGCGGCTGCTTCGGGGGTGATGCGCACCTTCTTCAGATGCCGCCACCGGGGCAGGGCGTCCATGTAGGACCACGACACTCGGTGGTGCGGCGTAGGACCGTACTCCTCCAGGGCGATGCGATGGGTCGGAGAGGGGTAGCCGGCGTTGGCCGCGAAGTCGAAGTCGGCGTAGGCCAGGCCCAGTTCGGCCATCATCGCGTCGCGCCGCACCTTGGCGATCACGGACGCGGCGGCAACCGCGATGCAGGACTGGTCGCCTTTGATGACCGTGCGGACGCGCCACGGCGCGCCCAGGTAGTTGTGCTTGCCGTCGAGGATGATCGCGTCCGGCCGGACCGGCAGCGCCTCCAGGGCGCGTACGGCCGCGAGCCGCAGGGCAGCGGTCATGCCCAGCTCGTCGATCTCCTCCGGTGAGGAGTGCCCCAGGGCATACGACGTGACCCACTCGCCGAGCACATCGCACAGGTCGGTGCGGCGCTTGGGAGTCAGCAGCTTGGAATCGGTGAGTCCGTCGGGCGGCCGGCGCAGACCGGTGATGGCTGCGCAGACGCTGACCGGACCGGCCCACGCTCCGCGTCCGACCTCGTCGATACCTGCAACGATCTTGGCGCCCGTCGTGGCGCGCAATGATCGCTCGACGGAATGTGTGGGGGGCTCGTACGGCATGGCGCCAGCAAGGTTACGCCTATTCGGCCCAGCCGTCCGCATCGGATCCGAACCTGGCGGCAAACGGTGTCGGCGACCCCACGACCAGCGCCTGGCGGTGCCGCTACCGGCGGGTATGCCGAAGCGGGCGGGGGCGGCCCACGGACGCTGCTGTTCCACCTTCCCGCGCGCATCCGTACGGAGGCGAACTCACCGCACAGCGCAGCCTGTTGGAAGACACCGCAGGGCGCGAAGGCAGCCGCGGACGGTCAGGCTACGAGGGGCGCGGAAGGGGTAAGGGGTGTGGCGGTAATACGGCGGTGATCAGTCGGCGAGGGCGGGGGCCCACGACGGGAGGGGCTCGGTGCCGTCCAGCCACGCCTCGGGCGGGGCGCCGGCGGGACCGGCTGCGGCGACGATGCCGCCGACGATGGCGCATGTGGTGTCGACGTCGCCGCCCGCCTGCACGGTGGTCCAGAACGCCCGCTCGTAGTTGCCGAGATGCTGGGCGGCGGCCCACAGGGCGAAGGGCACGGTGTCATGGGCGCTGGTGCGTCGTCCGCAGCCCAGGACGGCGGCGACGGTGCCGGAGTCGGCGTAGTCGAGCATGTCGCGGGCCCGGCGCAGCCCGGCCTGTACGGCGCTGCGCGGGATCAGCTCCAGTACCCCGTCGAGCAGCTGCTCGGGACCGGTGCCGCGGGTCGGGTCAGCCACCAGGGCGGCCGCGGCGGCGACGGCCATGGCGCCGACGACGGCCTCGCGGTGCTGGTGGGTGGTGTAGGCGGAGATCTCCGCCTGGTGGGTGGCCTGCTCGGGATCATCGGCGTACCAGGCGCCGAGGGGAGCGATGCGCATCGCGGCGCCGTTGCCCCACGAGCCCTGGCCATTGAAGAGCCCGGACGCCAGCTCGCGCCAGTCGCCGCCCTCGCGGATCAGCCGCAGCATGCGGTTGACGGCAGGACCGTAGCCGCGGTCGAAATCATGGTGGTCGGCGAAGGAGCGGGCGAGGGCGTCCTGGTCGATCCGTCCGTGCGCGGTGAGGACGGCCAGGACGGAACAGGCCATCTCGGTGTCGTCGGTCCACTGCCAGGGGGCGGGAGGCGGCTCACGGCGCTTGAGGGAGGGGTAGTTCGCGGGGACGAAGAACTGGGATCCGAGGGCATCACCCACGGACAGTCCACGCAGGCTCGCCAGAGCCCGCTCACAGCGGTCTGCGTCACGGTGGTCGAGGGTCATCGGTGTGCACTCTAACCGGTGGCCCCATAAGGAACGGGTTCACACCAGCGCTCGAAGGGCCGGTCGAGGGTGTAGCGGCCGTCCGGGCCGAGCAGCAGGGTGCGCCACTCCGCATTGCCGGGGTTGGACAGCGACTCGAAGTCCGCCACCGTCCAGTGGAACCAGCGCATGCAGAACAGCCGCATGGTGAGCCCGTGCGTGACGATCAGGACGTTCGGCGGGTGCTGGGGGTCCTCGAAGCTGCGCCACAGGCTCTCCAGGAAGGCCCCGACCCGGTCGTAGACATCGGCTCCGGACTCGCCCTGGGCGAAGCGGTAGAAGAAGTGTCCGTAGGCGTCCCGATAGGCCTTCTGCCGGCGGACGTCCTCACGGTCCTGCCAGTTGCCCCAGTCCTGCTCGCGCAGCCGGGGTTCCTCGCGTACCCGGACCTTGGCGGGGTCGAGGCGGAGTTCGCGGAAGGTCTGGTGGGTGCGGCGATACGGCGAGACATAGGCGGAGACCCGCTCATCGCCGAACATCTCCCGCACCGCGCCGCCGGCCTCCGCCGCCTGCCGCAGCCCGGCCCCGGTGAGGGCGAGCGCGTGATCGGGTTCCCGCTCGTACACGGTGTCGTCGATATTCCCCTCCGACTCTCCGTGGCGGATGAGAACGATGCGTCGGGGCCGAGCCATGCCGCCAGCCTAAATCGGGTGGCTTGTGCATGTCGCACGCTGTCATGGTCGCGACCCGGTCGAGTGGCCGTCCGTCACCTTCCGGTCTCCTTACTGCACGTTTCCCGAACTGCACGTTTCCCGAGCGAGGCGTGGTTCGGGTGTCGGGGGCCCGTCGCCAGGGGTGGTCGTCGCCGTCGGATGTCCGTTGCCCGGGGCGCGGCCGGCGTCGATGCCCGGAGGCAGCGACTGCACGGAGGCCACGCCGGACCGTCGGGGCGTACCCGATCAAGGGGCGGCGGCCAGTGAGGCGGCCAGGGCCGGGCGGCCGTCGCGTATCTCGTAGGAGCGGCCGCCGAAGCGTCGCCGCAGCAGCCGGTCGTGGGAGACGACGACCAGGGCGCCGGGCCATGCCGCCAGCGCGGCTTCGAGCTCTTCGACGAGGCCGAGCGCCAGGTGGTTGGTGGGTTCATCGAGCAGCAGCAGGTCGGCCGGGCGGGCCAGCAGCCGGGCCAGAGCGAGCCGGCGCCGCTGCCCGGCGGAGAGCGCCCCCACGGGGACATCGAGGTCGCGTTCGCGGAACAGGCCGAAGGACAGCAGCAGGGTGGCGTGCTCCGCCACATCCCCGGCCAGTCCGCGTCGGAACACGGAGAGCAGCGGTTCGGCGGGACGGGAAACCGGTATTTCCTGCGCGAGGTAGCCGGTCCGCCCTCGCCGCCGCACCGTGCCGCTGTCCGGTGTGGTGACCCCCGCCAGCACCCGGAGCAGCGTGGTCTTGCCGGCTCCGTTGGCGCCGTGGATCAGCAGACGTTCACCGGCGGCGACGGTGAAGGAGTCCACCGCGAGCCGGTCCCCCACCCGCACCCCGTCGAGCCGGACGAGGGTGCCCTGGGCCTCGCCGATGTCCGGTGCGGCACGGAACCGGAGTGGGTCGGGCGGCCTGGGAACGGGATGCTGCCGGAGTCTGCGCAGCCGTTCCTGCGCGTTGCGCACCCGGCCGGCCACGGAGGCCTGGACGCGGCCCTCGGCCCGGTCGTACGCCATCTTGTTGCCGTCCTTCATGGCCCGGCCCTGCGCGACGTTCCGCGCCGCGCCCCCGGCGAACTCGGTGAGCTGCGCGATCTGTGCGCACCACTGGGCATGGTTCTGCTCCCAGCGCCGGCGGGCGGCGTCCCTGGCCGCGAGGAAGGTGCCGTAACCGCCGCCGTAGCGGACCAGGGTCCGGCGGTCGGCGTCGACCTCGACGAGTGCGGTGGCGATGCGCTGAAGGAAGAGCCGGTCGTGCGAGACGGCAAGGACCGTGCCCCGGTGGGCGAGCAGGGCGCCTTCCAGCCAGTCCAGGGCGGTGGCGTCGAGATGGTTGGTGGGTTCGTCGAGAAGCATGACCTCGGGGGCCGCGGCGATCAGACAGGCGATCCCCAGCCGGGCCTGTTCACCCCCGGAGAGGCTGCCGAGCACTCGGTCGTGACCCAGCTGCGCCAGCCCCAGGGCGTGCAGTGCCCGGTCGACGCGGGTGTCGGCTTCATAGCCGCCGCGCAGCTCGAAGAGGGTGAGCAGATCGCCGTACTCCTCCAGCCCGCCGGGCGTGGCCCGGTCGAGCCCGCGCTCCAGGGAGCGGAGCCGGCGCTCCATGTCCCTGAGGTCCGCCAGAGCGGCGTCGATCGTGTCCTGGACGGTGCGGTCCGGCGGGAGGTCAGGGGTCTGGCCCAGGTAGCCGATGCCACCGTCGGCCCGCAGCACCACCTGGCCTTCATCGGGCCGCTCGGCACCTGCGACGATGCGGAGCAGTGTCGACTTCCCGGCACCGTTCTCCCCCACGATCCCGATGCGTTCGCCGGGGCGCACCGACAAAGAGACGCCGTCGAGCAGCAGGTGGTCACCGTAGGACTTGGTGATGTCGTGCAAGGAAATCTGAGTGGTCACACTTCCCCCCGAGGCAAACGCAACCTCCGTCGCATTACGATGATGATGACAGACGGAAGCCGCTAACGCAACTGGAGTAGCAATTGCCTGACGAGACGGTGCCCGCCAGCGGCCGCGAGAGCGGCGGTTCCGCACCCTCCCCCGGTACCCGCCGCCCCGGCGGCCGCACCGCCCGCACCCGCGCCGCCGTCCGCGACGCCGTGCTCGCCGGCCTCACCGAGCACGGCTACCCCGGCCTGACCGTCGAATATGTCGCCGCCCACTCCGGCGTGCACAAGACGACGCTCTACCGGCGCTGGAAGGACGTCGAGGGCCTGGTGGCGGACGCTCTGGATCTTGCGGGGGAGGACAGCTGGGTCCCGCCCGACACCGGGTCCCTGGAGGGCGATCTGCGCGCCCTCGCCCAGGAGGTCGTCGATTCGTTCACCGACCCGGCGGTGGCCGCGTCGGGCTCGGCGATGATCGCCGCCGCCTTCCAGTCGGAGCGGGCGGCCGACGCCCTGCGCGACTACTACGCCGAGCGGTTCGCGCGCTGCGAGGCCCTCGTCGAACGCGCCGTGCGGCGAGGAGAGTTGGCAGCGGCCCCGGACGCCGCTGCGGAAGCCGCCTCCGGCGCCACCCCGCACCGTGGCATCGACGCCGGAGCGCTCGTCCGCTCCGTCTCCGCGCCGCTGTTCTTCCGCCTGTTCATCACCCGGGAGCCGGTCGACGACACCGTCGCCGAGCAGGCCGTGGCGGCCACGCTGGCGGCCGCCCGCGCCGGGGCGTTCACGGTCGCAGGCCGGACGGATGCCTCCCCCGGAGCGGCCCCTTGACCACGCCGCCCGTCACACCGTCCACGACGGTTCGAGCTGCACCACGTCCCCCGCGATGGCCCGGACATCCGCGGCTATCTGGGCACGCAGCGCCAGCCGCTCCACCCGCTCGGGCCGGTACTTCCCCCGCTCGGCCGCCGACTGCCACATCGACAGCACCAGGAACTCCTCCCCCGGAGCGCGTCCCAGCATCCCTCGCAGCATGCCCGGTGAACCCGCCATCGCCGGGTTCCAGACCTTCTCCTGCATCAGCATGAAGTGATCCACCCGGTCCTGGCGCACCTGGCAGTGCGCCAGCCGCAGGACGTCCACATCGCCGAACGACGGGCGGAAGCCCACCTTCACATCAAACTCGTGCTCGAACAGCCGGACCTGAGCATCCTTGTACGTGCCGACCTGGGAGGCTGCCAGCCGGTCGTGCGAGCGCGCCATGAAGGAGTCGTAGAACGCCCGGCTCTCCCAGAAGGCGACCAGATGCGCGACGCCCGGCCGCCCCCGGCTCCACCCCCCGCCCTGCCCCCGGAACCCCGGCTCACCCAGCAGCCCCGCCCATTTCCGCTGCCCCCGCTCGAACCCTCGACGGTCCACAACGGTGAGGCGAATCCACTTGACCAGCACCGCGCCATCGTACGGCCCAAGGGCGGACCGGGATCACTGCGCGTCACGTTCACACCACCCCGAACTTCCTTACGGGCGCGGATCGATGGGCGTGCGGACACCGAGTCGCCGCTCCACCGCCTCGGCCGCCGCCAGGCACAGGTCCTCCCGGTAGGAGCGCCCGATCAGTTGCACTCCGTACGGGAGCCCGTCCGCCACCCCGGTGGGGACGGCCACCGCGGGCACCCCGACGAAGCTCGTCGCGGTACACAGCCGCATCGCGTGCTGCACCCGCCGATAGCTCTCCTCGTCCCGTATCTCCTCCCCCGGAGCGAACGGCGGGTCGGTGAACACCGGCCCCAGGACCAGCGGATACTCGTCCAGAAACGCCGCCCAGTCCCGCTGGATACCCAGCCGCACCCCGGTCAGCCGCAGATACTCCGGCAGCTCCACGGGGGCCGACCTCGCCATCCCCCACTCGACATAGCGATGGCCGCCCTCCCCGAGCAGCGGCTTGACGGCCGGCCAGGTGGTGGCGAACTCCGTGAGCGTCATCCGGGCGTAGACGTCGAGGGCGTCGTCCAGCCGCGGCACGTCGGCCACTTCGCGCACCTCGTACCCCGCGTCCCGCAGCGCGTCCGCCGCGCTTTCCACGGCCCGGCGCACCACGGGATGCGCCCCGCCACCTCCGGGATCCGCCACCATCGCCACCTTGAGGGGACGCCCCGGCGGCGGCCCGTAGGGCGGCACCGGCACGGCCCGCGGGTCGCGCGGATCGGCCCCGGCCAGCACCTCGTACGCGAGCCGCAGATCATCGACCGTACGGGCCAGCGGGCCGTCGACCACGAGGAACTGGGCGGCGAGAGAGGGGTCGTCCGGGCCGATGCGGTGATCGGCGGCGAACCGCCCGTAGGTCGGCTTCAGCCCCGCGACGCCACAGAAGGACGCAGGAATGCGCACCGACCCCCCGGAGTCGTTGCCGAGTCCGAGCGGGGCCATGCCGCTCGCCACGGCCGCGCCGTCGCCGCCACTACTGCCGCCCGGCGTGACCGCGGCACTCCAGGGGTTCACGGTGTCCCCGAACAGCTCACTGCGGGAATGGATGCCGGCCAGGATGAGCGTCGGCATGTTGCTGTGCCCTATGGGGATACCGCCCGCCGCACGCAGACGCGCCACCGGGGGCGCATCGGAGTGCGCGACGAAGTCACGGAAGCGTTCCGCGCCGTAGGTCGTCGGCACCCCTTCGATGGCCGTGGTCTCTTTGACGGTGAACGGCACACCGGCCAGCGGCCCCAGCTCCGCACCCGCCGCCCGCCCGCGGTCGACCTCCGCCGCCTCGCCCCGCGCCCGTTCGGCGAGCAGCTGGGTGACGGCGTTGACGGCCGGGTTGACCTCGGCGATCCGCTCCAGGTGCGCCTCGACCAGCTCCACCGCCGACACCTCACCGGTGCGTACCGCCGCCGCCTGGGCGCGGGCCGTCCTCTTCCACAGCGCGTCGCGCATGTCCTCCCCTTCCCGTGGCCTCAGCAGGCCCTTCCCTGGGCCGCCAGGACCTTCCCCAACGTTCCGATGCACTTGCATCGGTTCAGCATCGTAACCTTGTTGCCGATTCGCACGCATCGAATAACCGGAGTACGGGGCATGCCCAAGCAGGTCGACCACGAGAGCCGGCGCCGCCAGATCGCCGAGGCGGTGTGCCAACTCGCCGACGAGAGCGGCCTGGAGGGCGTCACGCTCCGCGACGTGGCGGCCCGCGCACAGGTCTCCATGGGCGCCGTGCAGCGCTGCTTCCGGACCAAGGAGGAGATGCTGGTTTTCGCGCTCGGCCACATCGGCGAACGGGTCACCGCCCGGGTCTCGGCCCGGCTCGCCGCCTCGCCCGCCCAGTCGGCCCGCACGGCGCTGGGGCACGCCACGACGGAGGTGTCACTCCTCCGGGAGGAACATCGTGCCGAGGCGCGGGTCTGGCTGGCCTTCGTGGCGCAGGCCGCTGTCAGTCCGCCCCTGGCCGGAACTCTGCGCACCAACTATGCCGGTCTACAGGCGGTGTTCGCACGGCTGATCGCCGAAGCCTCCGACACCACCGACCCGGACCGCGCGGCCCGCACCCTCCTCGCCCTGGCGGACGGCCTCACCACCCATGTGCTGATCGGCCACCTCTCCCCCGCCGAGGCGCTGGACGTACTGGACGGCCAGCTCAACCGCCTCTGGGACGAGCGGACAAGCTGAGCCGCATCCGGCGCCCCCGTTGCCCCGACGGCACTTTCCAGCCACCTGAGCCTGAGACAAACCAGGTGTGACCAGGGGCAGTTCAGCCCGCCCACGGGCCGTGAGGCGTGGCACGATGGACAGCCAACGGGAAGCCCTGGGGAGTCGTCCGCCTGTCCGCGCAGGCCGCGCCACACCCCCGGGAGATGACGGGAGGGAAGTCCGGTGAGCACGCTCAGCAAAGGGATCGAGAAGGTCGAGGTAACGCTCAAGTGGGACCCGAGCCCCCTCGGGACGCCGGACAATGATCTCGACATCGTCGCGGCCACCTATACGGCCGACGCGCCGCACGGCGAGCCCGCCTATCTGGTGCACTTCGACAGCCGGTCGCCGGACGGGACCATCACCCTCAACCGGGACAGCAGGACCGGTCAGGGGTTCGGCTTCGACGAGATCATGACGCTGGAGCTGGACCGGCTGGCCGAGACCTACACCCGGGTGATCGTGGGGGTGGCCATCCAGCAGGGCGAGGGCCGCAAGGTCTTCGGCGATATCGCGAACACCGCCGTACGGATCCGCGAGGGATACACCGATCTGACGGAGCACGACTTCACCGAGGTCGCGGGGGCAACCGCCGCGACCGTCGCCGAATTCACCCGGGACGAGGGAGGGCAGTGGCGCTTCCACTCGGCTCTCCGGGGGTTCGACACCGACCCCAACGCGTTCACCTCGGAAATGGGCCGCTGACAGGCAAACGGCGCGCGGGCAGCGTCGAGCCCGAGGGCAGCAACGAGGGGGAGGTGGCCATGTGCCGCCTCCCCCGTTGCCATGCCCCGCGCCGTCAGCCGGCCGCCCGTTTGCGGCGGCGGTGCGCCGCCACCCGTTCCCGCGCGGCACAGGCCGTCGAGCAGTAACGGCGGGCGCTCCCGGGGCCGGTGCCCAGATAGAGCGTGCCGCATCGGGCGGACGCGCACTCACCCCAGGGGACACGGCCGTATTCGGAACGGCGCCCCAGCCCCGGCCCTCCGCCGACGAACGGCGGTCTCACACAGGCCGCCCGCTCAGGCCGTACCCACGCCTCGCAAGACGCCGAAGAGGGTGCCGACCGATGGTCGACACCCTCTCTCAGGTGCGGTGCGGCGCCCTCAGCGGCAGTTGCTCAAGGTCGCGTCGGACGCCGTTCCGTGCGTGTCAGCTGCAACCGCTGGTCGATCCGCAGCCCTCGCACAGGTAGCAGCTGCCGGCCCGCTGCATCTTCGTCCCGCAGGAGAAGCACAGGGGAGCATCGGCGTTGATGCCCAGCTGCATCTCGACGAGTTCGGCGTTGGTGTGCGCCTGCTTGGGAGCGGGGGCGGCGGCCTCCTCGACGATCTTCGTCGCCGGGGTGGACTCCTTCACCGACTCCGTCTGGCGGGGCGCCGACTGGGCCAGGCCCTCGACGTCGACCTCGTCGTCGGACGGCTCGTACGAACCGGTCTCCAGGTGGCGCTGGCGCTCCTCGACGGAGTGGATGCCGAGCGCCGAGCGGGTCTCGAACGGCAGGAAGTCCAGCGCCAGGCGGCGGAAGATGTAGTCGACGATCGACTGCGCCATCCGCACGTCCGGGTCGTCCGTCATACCGGCCGGCTCGAAGCGCATGTTGGTGAACTTCGAGACGTAGGTCTCCAGCGGCACGCCGTACTGGAGGCCCACCGACACCGCGATGGAGAAGGCGTCCATCATGCCCGCGAGGGTCGAGCCCTGCTTGGACATCTTCAGGAAGACCTCACCGAGACCGTCGTCCGGGTAGGAGTTGGCGGTCATGTAGCCCTCGGCGCCGCCGACCGTGAAGGAGGTGGTGATGCCGGGACGGCCCTTGGGGAGGCGCTTGCGCACCGGGCGGTACTCGACGACCTTCTTCTCGGCGACCGGCTCGGCCTTCTTCTCCTCCTCCTTCTTCTTGGCGGAGAGCGGCTGGCCGACCTTGCAGTTGTCGCGGTAGATCGCCAGCGCCTTCAGGCCGAGCTTCCAGCCCTGGAAGTAGACGTCCTCGATCTCCTCGACGGTGGCCGACTCGGGGACGTTGACCGTCTTGGAGATCGCACCGGAGAGGAAGGGCTGCGCGGCCGCCATCATGCGCACATGGCCCATGGCGGAGATCGAGCGCGCGCCCATGGCGCAGTCGAAGACCTCGTAGTGCTCGGCCTTCAGGGCCGGGGCGTCGATGACATTGCCGTGGTCGGCGATGTGGGCGACGATCGCCTCGACCTGCTCGGGCTGGTAGCCGAGCCGCTTGAGCGCCTTGGGGACCGTGTTGTTCACGATCTGCATGGAGCCGCCGCCGACCAGCTTCTTGAACTTGACCAGCGCCAGGTCCGGCTCGACGCCCGTGGTGTCGCAGTCCATCATCAGGCCGATGGTGCCGGTCGGCGCGAGCACCGACGCCTGGGCGTTGCGGAAGCCGTTCTTCTCGCCGAGCCGCAGCACGTCCTGCCAGGCCTCGGTCGCCGCGGCCCACACCGGGGTGTCCAGGTCGTCCATGCGCACGGCGCTGCCGTTGGCGTCCGAGTGCTGCTTCATGACGCGCTTGTGGGCGTCGGCGTTACGGGCGTAGCCGTCGTACGGGCCGACGACCGCGGCCAGTTCGGCCGAGCGACGGTAGGAGGTGCCCGTCATCAGGGAGGTGATGGCACCGGCCAGCGCGCGGCCGCCGTCCGAGTCGTAGGCGTGGCCGGTGGCCATCAGCAGGGCGCCGAGGTTGGCGTAGCCGATGCCCAGCTGGCGGTAGGCGCGGGTGGTCTCGCCGATCTTCTGGGTCGGGAAGTCGGCGAAGCAGATGGAGATGTCCATCGCGGTGATGACCAGCTCGACGACCTTGGCGAAGCGCTCGGCGTCGAAGGACTGGTTGCCCAGGTCGTCGTCGCGCAGGAACTTCAGGAGGTTGAGCGAGGCGAGGTTGCACGAGGAGTTGTCCAGGTGCATGTACTCGCTGCACGGGTTGGACGCGGTGATCCGGCCCGACTCCGGCGAGGTGTGCCAGTGGTTGATGGTGTCGTCGTACTGGATGCCGGGGTCGGCGCACGCCCAGGCGGCCTCCGCCATCTTGCGGAAGAGCCCCTTGGCGTCGATCTCCTCGATGACCTCACCGGTCATCCGGCCGCGCAGCCCGAACTTCGATCCGGTCTCGACGGCCTTCATGAACTCGTCGTTCACACGGACCGAGTTGTTGGCGTTCTGGTACTGGACGGAGGTGATGTCCTCGCCGCCCAGGTCCATGTCGAAGCCCGCGTCGCGCAGCGCGCGGACCTTCTCCTCCTCCTTGACCTTGGTCTCGATGAAGGCCTCGACGTCCGGGTGGTCCACGTCCAGGACGACCATCTTGGCCGCACGGCGGGTGGCACCGCCCGACTTGATCGTTCCGGCCGACGCGTCGGCGCCGCGCATGAAGGAGACCGGGCCGGAGGCGTTGCCACCGGAGGAGAGCAGCTCCTTGGAGGAGCGGATACGGGAGAGGTTCAGGCCGGCACCGGAGCCGCCCTTGAAGATCATCCCCTCTTCCTTGTACCAGTCGAGGATCGACTCCATGGAGTCGTCGACGGAGAGGATGAAGCAGGCGCTGACCTGCTGCGGCTGCTGGGTGCCGACGTTGAACCACACCGGCGAGTTGAAGCTGAAGACCTGGTGGAGCAGGGCGTATGCCAGCTCGTGCTCGAAGATCTCGGCATCCGCCGGGGAGGCGAAGTAACCGTTCTCCTCGCCGCTCTTCCGGTACGTCTTGACCACTCGGTCGATGAGCTGCTTGAGGCTGGACTCACGGGTCGGGGAACCCACCGCGCCACGGAAGTACTTGCTCGTGACGATGTTGACCGCGTTCACCGACCAGAAGTCGGGGAACTCGACGCCACGCTGCTCGAAGTTCACCGAGCCGTCGCGCCAGTTGGTCATGACGACGTCACGAGACGCCCACTCCACCTCGTCGTACGGATGCACGCCGGGTGTGGTGTGGATGCGCTCGATACGCAGACCCTTGCTCGCCTTGCTGCCCTTGGCGCGGGAGCCTCGTGCCGGGCCGCTCGTCGTCTCTGTCATTCCGCCTCCCTGTATACGGGCAAACGCCCATATGTGCGCACGCATTCCGTGGCACGGTGTATGTCTTTCTGCCACCGGGACGCCCTGCTCTCGCCCCGGTACAGGTCCTGGATGCGCGCCGAGCTCAGTCGGCGGCGGTGGCGGGCACGGGGACGGCCGGGCCGCCGGCCTCCCCCTCGGTCCCGCATTCCTGCCCGGGCGGCCCCTGCTCGCGCTGCTCCCGCAGCTCGGCGATGGCCGCCTCGAAGTCCTCGAGCGAGTCGAAGGCCCGGTAAACGGAGGCGAAGCGCAGGTACGCGACCAGGTCGAGTTCCTGCAACGGCCCCAGTATGGCGAGCCCGACGTCATGGGTGGACAGCTCGGCACTGCCGGTGGCGCGCACCGCCTCCTCGACCCGCTGGCCGAGCTTGGCGAGGGCGTCCTCGGTGACCGGCCGGCCCTGGCACGCCTTGCGCACTCCCGCGATGACCTTGTTGCGGCTGAAGGGCTCGGTGACCCCGCTCCGCTTGATCACCATCAGTGACGCCGTCTCGATGGTCGTGAAACGGCGGGAGCAGTCGGGGCACTGGCGGCGCCGGCGGATCGCCGTCCCGTCATCGGTGGTGCGACTGTCGACGACCCGGCTGTCCGGGTGCCTACAGAAGGGGCAGTGCATGGCTCCACCCTCCTCACCCTGTGATATACGGACGTACGTACGCCGACGGGCCCCGCGTACGGCGACAGACCTCTGACCGGTCCGTACGGGCCCTTCGGAGCAGTCACCAGCATAGGCGATTCCCGACCCCCTGAGGGACCAGGCACCACAACTTCTGGGTGACCGAACGCATCTAACCACTAGATGTGGTGTCGGGCCGCTTACATCTGCCTACCGCGTGTCGCGGTGGAGGCGGGCCGGGCGGTCGCCCATGAGAGTACGGGAAGCCACCCGGCCGGCGGTGCGGCGGGGCCGGGATGACAGAATCGACCGGGCCGGGACGGCCGGCCGCCGAGAGCTTCGCAGACGACGGTCCGGCCCGCCGCCCGGCCGGAAAAACCCGGCGCACGCAGTCCCCTGCGGGCCCGGAATGCCACTCGGCCATACACCCAGCCACTTGATCCGGGTAGGCAATAGGCGAATATTTCACTCGAACGTGTGTTTGGCGCAACCTTTCGAAAGCAACTACCGTTGGCTAACTAGGGAGAACATTTCGAGAGGGGCCGACGTGACCACCACCGCAGACAGCGCGACCATCACCGCACAAAGCCACTCCCAGAGCCGGTTCGAGCACCCGCAGAAGGCACAGCGGCCGATGGACGACGCCACGTTGGACTCCGAAGAGCAGAAGCCCCCCCGCGCCCTGCCCGGCCGGCCCCCAGGGATCCGCGCCGACAGCTCGGGCCTCACCGACCGCCAGCGCAGGGTGATCGAGGTGATCCGCGATTCCGTGCAGCGGCGTGGCTACCCGCCGTCCATGCGCGAGATCGGCCAGGCCGTCGGGCTGTCCAGCACCTCGTCCGTCGCCCATCAGCTCATGGCGCTCGAGCGCAAGGGCTTCCTGCGGCGCGACCCGCACCGCCCCCGGGCGTACGAGGTCCGCGGCTCGGACCAGACCAGCACCGCCGCGACGGAGACCGCGGGCAAGCCCGCCGCGTCCTATGTCCCACTGGTCGGCCGGATCGCCGCCGGCGGCCCGATCCTCGCGGAGGAGTCGGTTGAGGACGTTTTCCCGCTCCCCCGCCAGCTCGTCGGCGACGGCGAACTGTTCGTGCTGAAGGTCGTCGGCGACTCCATGATCGAGGCCGCCATCTGCGACGGCGACTGGGTCACGGTCCGCCGCCAGCCGGTCGCGGAGAACGGTGACATCGTCGCCGCGATGCTGGACGGTGAAGCCACCGTCAAGCGCTTCAAGCGCGAGGACGGCCATGTGTGGCTGCTGCCGCACAACTCCGCGTACCAGCCGATCCCCGGCGACGAGGCGACCATCCTCGGCAAGGTGGTGGCGGTACTGCGCCGCGTCTGACCCACCCCTCACGACCGAGCCCCGGAACCACTGCGCCGGTTCCGGGGCTCTGCGCTGTGCGCCTGAGCCGGCGCCGCTCTCGCGGGGAGTTGCGGTGCAAGACCCCGGATGGTGCGCCGTCTACGCGTCGGCCTGTGCGGCCTTCGCCGCTGCGTCGATGGCGGCCAAGGAGCGGCGGACCTGGTTGCGGTCGGTGGTGTACCAGAACTCGGGCATCGACTTGCGGAGGAAGGAGCCGTAGCGGGCCCGCTCCACCCGGGGGTCGAGGACGGCGACCACACCACGGTCGCCGGTGGCGCGGACCAGACGGCCGGCGCCCTGGGCCATCAGCAACGCCGCATGGGTCGCCGCGACCGACATGAAGCCATTGCCGCCGGCCTCCTCCACGGCCTTCTGCCGGGCGCTCATCAGCGGGTCGTCCGGCCGCGGGAACGGCACCCGGTCCATCACCACCAGCTGGCAGTTCGCACCCGGCACATCGACACCCTGCCAGAGGGACAGCGTGCCGAACAGGCAGGTACGGGCGTCCTCGGCGAAGGCGCGGATCAGCTCGCCGAGGGTCTCCTCGCCCTGGAGGAGGATCGGCAGGTCCAGCCGGCCGCGCAGCTCCTCCGCGGCGGCCTGGGCGGCGCGCATGGAGGAGAAGAGGCCGAGGGTGCGGCCGCCCGCCGCCTCGATCAGCTCGGTGAGCTCATCGAGCATGTCCGTACGGCTGCCCTCCCGGCCCGGCTGGGCCAGATGCTTGGCGACGTACAGGATGCCCTGCTTCGAGTAGTCGAAGGGCGAGCCGACATCGAGGCCCTTCCAGGGCGGGACGTCCTCGCCCTCCGTGCCCTCGGGGGCCAGCCCCAGGGAGGCGGCGACCCCGTTGAAGTCGCCGCCCAGCTTGAGGGTGGCGGAGGTGAGGGTCACCGAGCGGTCGTCGAAGAGCTTCTCGCGCAGCAGTCCCGAGACGGACAGCGGCGCCACCCGGAGGGACGCGCCGAAGCGGTCATGGCGCTCGTACCAGACCACGTCGTACTCGGAGCCGTTCGCGATGCGCTCGGCGACGGCATGGACGTTCTCCAGCGAGGCAAGGGCCTGCTTGCGGACGGCGTCCTCGTCCTGGACCGACTTGTCGCGGGTCGAGCCAAGGGCCGAGATGACCGTACGGGCCGCGTCCCGCAGCGCCATCAGGCAGTAGCCGAGGTCCTCGGGGATCTCCTCCAGGCGGCCGGGCAGGGCCAGCTCCATGAGGCGCTCGAAGGTCTCCGATGCCGTCTGGAGCTGGTCCGCGGCCTTCTCGTTGACGAGCTTGGCGGCCCGGCGGACGGCGCGGTTGACCTGGCCGGGGGTGAGCTCGCCGGTGGCGACGCCGGTGACCCGGGAGACCAGCTCATGGGCCTCGTCGATGATCAGGACCTCGTGCTGCGGGAGGACCGGGGCGCCCTCGATCGCGTCGATGGCGAGCAGCGCGTGGTTGGTGACGACCACGTCGGCGAGCTTGGCGCGCTCCCTGGCGGCCTCGGCGAAGCACTCCGCCCCGTACGCGCACTTCGAGGCACCCAGGCACTCCCGGGAGGAGACCGAGACCTGGCCCCAGGCCTTGTCGGAGACCCCGGGGGTCAGCGCGTCGCGGTCGCCGGTCTCGGTCTCGTCCGCCCAGTCGCGCAGCCGCAGCAGGTCCTTGCCGAGCTTGCTGGTCGGCGTGGCCTGCTCGAACACGTCGAAGAGGCCGTCCTCCTCTTCCTGCGGGACACCCTCGTGGAGGCGGTGCAGACACAGGTAGTTCGAGCGGCCCTTGAGCATGGCGAACTCCGGGCGGCGGCGCAGCAGCGGATGCAGGGCCTCGACCGTCCGCGGCAGATCGCGCTCCACGAGCTGGCGCTGGAGCGCCAGGGTGGCCGTGGCGACCACCACTCTTTCGCCATGGGCGAGCGCCGGGACCAGATAGCCGAGGGACTTACCGGTGCCGGTGCCGGCCTGCACCAGCAGATGGGCCTGGTCGTCCACGGCCTCGGCGACGGCCTCGGCCATCGCCACCTGGCCGGG
Source organism: Streptomyces lydicamycinicus (assembly GCF_000829715.2). Classification (NCBI taxonomy): domain Bacteria; kingdom Bacillati; phylum Actinomycetota; class Actinomycetes; order Kitasatosporales; family Streptomycetaceae; genus Streptomyces; species Streptomyces lydicamycinicus. The sequence goes on from NZ_BBNO01000008.1 coordinate 659,607, forward strand.
GCGCTCGGTGCCGCCGACGGCGGTGACGGCGGCGTGGAGCAGATCGGGGAGGGAGGGCTTTGTCATAGCGCTGCAAGCCTACGCGGGACCACTGACAGCCGGGTCCGTCACGGCAGGTGGAGCGGATTGGGGACGGTGCCGTGCACGGCCGCGTGCGGGCGGTCGGTGCGGTCCCGGTAGCCGTCCACATGCAGACGGTTGCGGTTCAGACACAGCCGCTCGATCCGCGGGGTGAGCAGGTCGAAGGTCTCGTGCCGCTCCTTGAGAGCGGGGAAACGTTCGTGGTGGCGCAGGATCTCCGCCCGTACGAGTGACCAGAACTCGGCCTCGGGCACGCCCAGTTGGTCCGCGCACAGCGGCGCGAGGTAGCGGAAGACGCCGACGAACAGGCCGGAATGGATGAACTGGGTGAGGAAGGCGGGCGGTTCGGTCAGCAGCACCGCCCGTACGTCGTCCGGCATGGAGTCGTGCTCCGGGAGGGGCACGGAGCTGGTGTTGACGTCGTCGACGAAGTCCTTGACCGCGAGGCGGGTGGGGACGTCGTGCTCGTCGAAGACGACGATGGCGTTCTCGCCGTGCGGGGAGAAGACCGTGCCGTACCGGTAGAGGAAGTGCAGCAGCGGAGGCAGCAGCGCGGCGAACAGCCGGGCCAGCCAGGCGCGCGGGGCCAGCCCCGAGCGGCGCACCAGCTCCGCGGTCAGCGCGCGGCCCCGGGGGTCGGTCTGGAGCAGCGCGGCCAGGGTGCGGGCGCGTTCGCCGGGGTCCAGATGTCTGCTGACGGGCTCGCGCCAGATACAGCCGAGCAGCTCCTTGAACTGGTACGGGACTCCGGGCAGCCGGTCGTAGAGGGGGTGCTCGACGGTGACGGACGCGGTCTCGCCGAGCAGGATCACCCGGGTCTCGTCGCGCAGATACGGGTCGGCGTCGCGCAGGCCGTGGACCCAGCGGGTGACGGCCGGTGCGGCGAGGGTGCGCTCGGTGGGCAGACCGCGCCAGACGAGGGTGTTGAGGATGGACAGCGGCAGCTTGACCGTCCGGGCGTCGGGCCGGCTGAGGTTGAGGAAGGTGCGGATCGACTGCTGCGGCAGGCGGAGGTCGTTGTCAGTGGGCAGCGCGATGATGGATCTGTCCGCGAGTTGCGGGGCGAAGAGCGGGGCGATGGTCTCGTCCCATTGCCAGGGGTGCACGGGGAGATAGAGGTAGTCGGCGGGGTCGAAGCCCTCGTCGCTGATGGTGCGGGCGAAGGCGTGCCGGGTGGCGGGGTCGAGTTCCTCGCCGTAGAGACGGTCGGGGGTGGCCAGGGTGGGGATACCGCGGTAGTGGGCGATGGTGTGGTGCGCGGCGAGCCAGGGCAGGCGCCGGGCGGTGCGGGCCTCGGGGGCCCAGGTCGCCGCGTCGGTGGCGGAGAAGCCCAGCCGGCCCTTGTTCGCGACGAGCCAGGGGTGGCCGGTCTGGTGGCCTTCGAGGGAGGCGTAGTCCAGGTCGGCGAGTTCGGCGGCGCTGAGCGCGGTGGCGTCGAGGCGGGTGTCGGCGGCGAGGGTGGCGGTCAGCTCGCGGATGAGGTGGCCGGTGGTGTCGCCGGACAGGCCCAGCACGGCGTCGTGGGCGTGTGTGAGGAAGTGGAAGGGGTCGGCGTCCGGGGTGATCGAAGCGGGGTCGACGCGCCAGTGGCCGTAGGCGCCGCGTCGGGCACCGAAGCGGTAGACCAGGGCCTCGGTGACCGGCAGGCGGTATCGCGGCGTGCCGTCGGGGGCGGTGCCGTCGGGCTCGGGGGTGAGGACTTCCTCGTAGGCGAACTCCGCCAGGATCTTGGCGAACAGTCGGCGCGCGGCGTGCTGCCAGGCGCGGTGCGAGGGCTGGGGCTCAGGAGACAAGGCGGGACTCCTCGAAGCGGGACCGCCCCGGCTCGTACGGGGGACAACCGGGGCAGCGCGGTGGACGGCGGACCGGAGCGGGACCGTCGACGGACGACCCCGGGGTCAGAGCTGGTGGCGGCGGGCGCGGTCGCGGACCATCAACGCCGCGCGCTTCGCGGGCAGTTCGATCTCGTCGGCGCAGCGGAACCCCGCGCTCCGGAAGGCCGCGACGGAGGCGGCGTTCCGCAGATCGGGCTCGGCGACGACCCGGGTGCACTGCGGGCGGTGGTCAAGGATGAGATCGGCGGTGGCGCGCAGCAGGGTGCTGCCCAGTCCGCGCCCCCGGTCGCCGGCCCCGCCGATGAGCAGATGGACCCCGGTGTCCTGGGGTCGTGCGCGGTAGTGGCGGGCGAGGGGGTCGAGGTCGGCGCGGTAGATCTCCCAGTAGCTCATCGGGACCCCGGCCAGCACGCCCAGGCAGGGCACGCTGCGGCCGTCGCCGTCGAGCTGGCCGCGCAGATGGGCGGCGGTGATCTCCGGCGGACCCGCCAGCTCCCAGAAGGCCGCGACGGCCGGATCGTTCATCCAGCCGGTGATCCGGTCGAGATCGCGGTCCGGCCGGACGGGCACGAGCACGAACGGCCCGGCGGGTGTCTCGGCCGCTTTCCAGCCCGCCAGGTTGTCGAGCAGCGGGCCGGCGGCCGGGGCGTCCGGGGACACCGCCGGCCGCGGGCCGTCGTCGGACCGCGCGCTGCGTTCGGGCGGGTGCTGCCGGCCGAGGGTGTCGTCGGATCTGAGGCTGAGGCCGGAATCGGTGGGTGGCACGGCGACGCTCTCCTCTCGTGGCCGCGTGCCGCGTGGCCGTATGGGTCGCGGGGCGCCGGCGCCGGGGACGGGATGCGGTGGTCTGCTGTCGGGGGCCGTGGTGGGCGGCTACGGGGCGAGGGGGTTGGGCAGGGTGACGTAGACGGACTGGGTTTCGACCGGGCCGACGAGTTCGTCCAGGCCGTGCAGCCGGGTCGCCAGGTTGGCCTTGCAGCGCAGGGTGCGGGCGGCGAGCAACTGTTCCGGGAGCGGCGAGCGGTGGGCCCGCGGGGCCGCGGCGGCATCGGCGAGGAACCGGCGGAAGGCGGCGAGCAGGATCTCCTCGCGGACCAGGCGCTGGGAGCCGAAGGCCCCGATGAGGCCGAGGACGTTGTTGATACCGAGGTAGTAGGCGAAGCGTTCGTCGGTGACGTCGTCCGCGACGAAGCTGTCGCTGGCCGCGCCGATGCCGGGCAGCCGTCGTTCCAGTTCGGCGCGGCGCGAGGTGCGGAAGTAGTAGCCCTGGTTGTCGCGGTAGCGGCCGCCGACCGGCCAGCCGTCGGGGTCCAGCAGCACCACGGTGTTCTGCTGGTGGGCTTCCAGCACGATGCCCGCCGTGCCGTCGAGCCACAGCACGGGCCGTACGACCGCTTCGAGGTAGCGCAGGAACCACTCGGTGGCCACCGCGCCCAGGGGGCGGCCGGTGCGGGCGCCGAGCGTGCCGACGAGGTCTTCGAGCCGGGAGCGCACGCCGGAGCGGCCGGGCCAGGGCCGGGGGCAGGTGAGGCCGGCGATGCAGACGGCGTCGTCGGTGGTGCTGAAGGGGTTGTGGCGGATGACGACATCGAGGCCCTGGACGGGTTCGCCGTCGAAGCCGTCGACGGCGAGATAGGCCGGGTCGCGGACGATGTCGAAGCCGGGGTGGACGGTCTGCCACTGCTTGGCGAGCCCGGTGCGCAGCAGCCGGTGCACCTCGACCCCGCGGGCCAGTTCCTTACGGAGGTTCTCCCGGCGGGAGTTGGTGATGCGCAGCCCGAGGGAGAGCTTGAGCATGGCGTCCGCGTCGGGGCGGTAGACCGTGCGGACGGAGGAGGTGGGGTGCCAGAGCGGCCCGTGGGTGCCGAGGTCGTGCAGCAGACCGGCCTCGCGGAGGGCGGTGACGTCGGAGCGGTCGGCGAGTTCCCTGGCCTGCCAGGGGTGCAGCGGCAACGGCACGGTGTCGTCGGGGAGTTGGCAGCCGCTCCCCGCGAGTTCCCGGGTGAGCCGGTCGGCCGGTACGGGCTTGCCGCGTACGGTCCAGGCGGAGTCGGCGGCCAGGACGGAGCGGTGCACGGCCATCCAGCGCAGCGGGAAGGCGCCGCGCAGTTCGGGCGAATAGGCGCGGGTCTCGGCGTCGGAGAGCCCTTCGCGGCTCTTGGGTGTGGGGTGCAGCGGGTGGCCGAGGAGGAGGGACTGTTCGGCTTCGAGGAAGAGGGCGCCGTGGTCGTCGGCCGGCCGGGCGCGCCGGTCGGTGAGGAAGGCGGCGACATTGCGGACGGAGTTGGCGACCCGGCCGACGAGTTCGGTGCCGTCGCCGTCCGGTGCCTGCTGCGGTGTGGCGTCCGGTTCCGGCCGCTCCCCGCCGTCCGCCACCCGGTGCTCGCCGCCGTCGGACGCCCGCCGGTCGCCGTGCGCGGCCTCCCGGCGCAGCATTGCGGCGAGGGTGACGGCGTCCAGCGGGGCGGCGCCGGGCGGGGCGCCTTCGAGGATGGGGGCGCCCAGGCGGTGCCAGCCCGTGGGGGACCAGTAGCGGACGGGGATGATCAGGGCGCTCGCGGCGGCGGCCCGCAGCGGGAGGCGCAGCCGGCCCTCGGCGGGGTGGTGGGTGCCGCTCTCCCGGAGCCAGCAGCGCAGGAGGTGCTCGATACCCGCGGCGTCGGCGGCGACCGCCGGATCCGGGTGATCGAGCGGGTCGTGGTCACCGCGGGCGCGGTCGTGCGAAGCGGCGGCGCCATGGGGCACGGGCTGGTCCGGCCGCTCATGGGGCTGCTGGTGGCAGGCCTCGTCCGGGGCCCGCCGCTGCTGGCGCGGTACCGACTCGATGATGCCCGCACCCTGGTGGGCGGGGATGCGCTCGGCGGGCTGACCGCCGTCGGGGCCGGGGCGTTCGTTCATGGGGTGGTGCCTCGCATTGTCGTGGGGAACGAGCCCATCGGCCCGGGGGTGGTGCGGACCGCCACCGTGATGGCGTCGGCGAGGCGGTCGAGGATCGCGTCCGCCTGTTCGTCGGTGATGGTCAGGGGCGGCAGCAGCCGGACGACGGCGGAGTGCCGGCCGCCCAGTTCGACGATCAGGCCGCGGTCCAGGCAGGCGTCCCGGACGGCGGCGGCGAGCTCGGGGGCGGCGGGGCGGGCGCCGGTGGCATCGGCGTCGGCGTCGCGGTCGACGAGTTCGACGCCGAGCATCAGACCGCGGCCGCGGACGTCGCCGATGCAGTCATGGGCGGCGGCGAGGGAGGTGAGCCGGGCGAGCATCCGGGCGCCGAGCTCCCCGGCCCGCCGGTCCAGGCCGTTCGCCCGGACGTAGGCGAGGGTGGCGGCGCCGGCGGCCATGGCGAGCTGGTTGCCGCGGAAGGTGCCGGCGTGCGCGCCGGGCTGCCAGGCGTCCAGTTCCTCGCGGTAGACGATCACGGCGAGCGGCAGACTGCCGCCGATCGCCTTCGACAGCACGATCACGTCGGGCACGATGCCGCTGTGGTCCACCGCCCAGAAGGCGCCGGTGCGGCCGACACCGGTCTGCACCTCGTCCACGATCAGCGGGATCTGCCGGGCGGCGGTGATCTCCCGCATCCGCCGCAGCCAGCCGTCCGGTGCGGGGATCACCCCGCCCTCGCCCTGGACGGGTTCCAGGATCATCCCGGCCGGGCTGGGCACCCCGCTCTTGTGGTCGTCGAGGAGGTTCTGGGTCCAGCGCGCGGCGAGTTCGGCACCGCGTTCGCCGCCGGTCCCGAAGGGGCAGCGGTAGTCGTACGGATAGGGCAGCCGGACCACGCTGGTGTGCTGTGCTCCCCCGGACGCGGCGAGCGCCTCCGAGGTCATGCCGTGGTAGGCGCCGGAGAAGGCCATCAGGCCGTCCCGCCCGGTCGCGGTGCGGACGAGTTTGAAGGCGGCCTCGACGGCGTCCGTGCCGGCCGGGCCACAGAACTGGATGCGCGCCTTTTCGGCCAACTCTCCGGGCAGCGTGGCGAAGAGCTCGGTGGTGAAGGCGTCCTTGACGGGCGTGGCCAGGTCGAGGACGTGCAGCGGCGCACCGGAGTCGAGGACGGTGCGGATCGCTTCGAGCACCACGGGGTGGTTGTGGCCGAGCGCCAGGGTGCCGGCGCCGGAGAGACAGTCGAGATAGCGCCTGCCGTCGGCGCCCTCGATGGTGAGCCCGCGGGCGCGCACCGGGACGATGGGCAGCGAGCGCGCGTAGGTGCGGGCGGCGGACTCACGCAGGGACTGCCGGCGCAGGATCCCTTCGTGGGCCGGCGCGGCCGGCACGGTTTCGGTCAACGCCACGGCAGTTGTGTCCTCCTGCTGGTGAGCTGCGGAAGGCCGCGGGCCCTGCGGGCGGCCCGGCCGTCCCCCGTCCGTACCAACGACGGCGGCGACGTGGGATCACGGTTGTCGCCAAGATCCTTGGCGGCGTGGAACCGGGGACCCGAGTACCGCCGTCCCCATCGTCACCGGCATAGTGGGGTGTTGCACCGGGATCTTGAGGTTCATGACAAAGAACGGACCGGCGCAAGATCAGCTCACGTCACACCGGCACAGTCCGATTCACCAGGGGGAACTCACCCATGCGATCCATACGTCGGCCAGTCCTGGCCGCCGCCGCTCTCACCGCCGTCATGGCGCTGACCGCCACCGGTTGCGGGCCGGAGGGCGGCAACGCGGACGCCAAGCCCACCCAGGGCGCCGGCCAGGAAGCGGGCGGGGGTGACTTCAAGATCCCTCAGGACATCCAGGACAAGCTCAAGGCACACGGCGTCGACCTGGACAAGTGGAAGAACGGCGAGTGGAAGAACTGGGACCGGGACAAGTGGCTCCGGGAGGCCGGGGAGTTCATCAACCCGATCATCAAGGACTTCTGGGACAAGGACAAGATCGACAAGGTCAAGCCGCCCCAGGACCCCAGCAAGCCTGAGGACATCTCCGAGGACCAGGGCAAGACCGACCCCGAGCCGTCCGCCGTCCCGGCGCAGCCCGTCAAGACCCCTTACACCTCCACCGCCCCCGGCGTGGGCCTGCTGCTGTTCAGCACCCCCGAGGGCGATTCCCGCTGCTCCGCCACCGTCGTCAAGGACCCGGCGCACCCCGGTAAGTCCAACCTGGTGTGGACCGCGGCGCACTGTGTGCACGCCGGCAAGAACGGCGGCTGGTACCGCAACATGATGTTCGTGCCGAACTTCAACAAGACCGGTGGTTCCGCCGGCGAGTTGAAGAACAAGCCCTTCGAGGACCGGGTCCCGTCGGGCAAGTGGTGGGCGGACGACATGGCGACGTCCCAGCAGTGGATCAAGGCCGGCGGCGCCGTTCCGGGTGTCCCGATGGCTCCGTACGACTACGCGCTGATGCATGTGAAGCCGGAGCAGGGCACCGGCGGCAAGTCGCTGGAGGAAGTGGCCGGCGGCGCCTACGAGGTCGACTTCAACGCCCCGGCGATGGCCAAGATTCCGAGCCTGACCGCGCAGGGCTACCCGGCCGAGCCGCCGTTCGACGGTGCGGCGCAGCAGCAGTGCACCGACAAGCCGACCCGGCTGTCGATGGACGCCAAGAAGCCGACCATGTACCGGATCGGCTGCACCATGACCGGTGGCTCCTCCGGTGGCCCCTGGTTCGCCAAGGACGCGAACGGCAAGCAGGTGCTGATCTCCAACATGTCGATGGGTCCGCGTCCGGCCCGCTGGTCGGCCGGTCCGCACCTGGGCCCCGAGGCCAAGGCCCTGTTCGACAACATGAGCAAGAAGTGGGCGAGCAAGCAGTAGTCGCCTGAGGCGGGTGGTGCCGGACGGTGCCACCCGCTCCGCCCGTGAGCAGGACGAAGGCCCGCCCCCGGTCTCCCGGGGGCGGGCCTTCTGTCGCTCTACTACGGGCCCGTCAGGCAGCCGGCACGAAGGGCTCGAACTCGGCGGCCAGCTCCGCGTGCACCCGCGCCTTGAGGACCGTGCCCTCGGCGGTGTGCTCCTCGGAGATGACCTCGCCCTCGGCGTGCGCCCGCGAGACCAGGGCGCCCTGGGTGTAGGGCACCAGGACCTCGATCTCGACCTGCGGCCGGGGGAGTTCCTCGTCGAGCAGCTCCAGCAGCTCCGCCATGCCCTGGCCCGTACGGGCCGAGACCGCGAGGGCGTGCTTCTCCTTGCGCAGCAGTCGCTGGAGCACCAGCGGATCGGCCGCGTCGGCCTTGTTGACCACCACGATCTCGGGCACGTCCGTCGCGCCCACGTCGCGGATCACCTCGCGTACCGCGGCCAGCTGCTCCTCGGGCACCGGGTGCGAGCCGTCGACCACATGCAGGATGAGATCGGACTCGCCGACCTCCTCCATCGTGGAGCGGAAGGCCTCGACGAGGTGGTGCGGGAGATGGCGGACGAAGCCGACGGTGTCGGCGAGGGTGTAGAGCCGTCCGCTGGGGGTCTCGGCCCGCCGGACGGTCGGGTCCAGAGTGGCGAACAGGGCGTTCTCCACCAGGACGCCGGCCCCGGTCAGGCGGTTGAGCAGGGACGACTTGCCGGCGTTGGTGTAGCCGGCGATGGCGACCGAGGGGACCTTGTTGCGCCGGCGCTCCTGGCGCTTGATGTCCCGGCCGGTCTTCATCTCCGCGATCTCCCGGCGCATCTTCGCCATCTTCTCGCGGATCCGCCGCCGGTCCGTCTCGATCTTGGTCTCACCGGGACCACGGGTGGCCATACCGCCGCCCGCCGAACCGGAGCCACCGCCACCCATCTGCCGGGAGAGCGACTGACCCCAGCCACGGAGCCGGGGGAGCATGTACTGCATCTGCGCCAGCGAGACCTGCGCCTTGCCCTCCCGGGACTTGGCGTGCTGGGCGAAGATGTCGAGGATCAGGGCGGTCCGGTCGACCACCTTGACCTTGACGACATCCTCCAGGTGGATCAGCTGGCCCGGGGAGAGCTCACCGTCACACACCACGGTGTCCGCCCCGGATTCGAGGACGATGTCCCGCAGCTCCAGGGCCTTGCCCGAGCCGATGTAGGTGGCCGGGTCGGGCTTGTCCCGGCGCTGGATGACGCCGTCGAGCACCATCGCACCGGCGGTCTCGGCGAGGGCGGCGAGCTCGGCGAGCGAGTTCTCCGCCTCCTGGACCGTGCCCGTGGTCCAGACACCGACGAGCACCACGCGCTCCAGACGGAGCTGTCGGTACTCGACCTCGGTGACGTCCTCGAGCTCGGTGGAAAGGCCCGCTACGCGGCGTAGTGCGGCGCGTGCCGAGCGGTCGTACTGGTCGCCGTCACGCTCCCCGTCGATCTCGTGGCTCCAGGCGACGTCCTCTTCCATCAGGGCGTTCGCCCGAAGGCTCTCGGGGAGGCGCTGCCGGTCCTGCGGAAGGGAAGAAGAGGAGGTCATTTGATCCTTCGCGTCGTTGGGAAGCCCGCACGGGGGCCTGGCGGCCCCACCGGGACTGTCGTCGTGGCGACCGCCGCGGTGATGCCGCGACCGTCGCTGGTGTCAACGTCCGAGCCGTCCGGGAGATTCCCGGGCCGGCCCGGTGCCGACCTGACGATGGTCCCACGGCCGGAGAGGGCCGTCACGCGGGTTTTGCGGGGTTTCCGGCGGCCGCCTTGGGACCCCCGGGCGTCGGAGCGGGCTTCTTGGCGCCGGGGCCGGGGCCGGCTCCCTTGGCGCCGGGCTTGTCCGCGCCCTTCCTGGGCTGCCACTGCGGGTGCCCCGGCATCGGCGGCGTCCGCTCGCCGTAGAGCCACCCCTGGAAGAAGGCGGTGAGGTCCTGCCCGGTCACCTGGGAGGCCAGCTGGACGAAGTCGGAGGTGTCGGCCACACCGTCGCGGTGCCGGGCCACCCACTCGCGTTCGATCCGGTCGAAGGCGGCGGGGCCGATCTTCTGCCGCAGGGCGTAGAGGACCAGCGCACTGCCGTCGTAGACGACCGGGCGGAAGATGCTGATCTTCTCCCCCGGGCTGGGGGCCTTGGGCGCGGCGGGCGGTCCGCCCTCGGCGCGCCAGCCGTCGGACTGCTCGTAGGCATGCCGCATACGGGCCTCCAGCGAGGCCCGGTGGTCGCCCTTCTCCTGGGCGAAGAGGGCCTCGTACCAGGTGGCATGGGCCTCGTTGAGCCAGACGTCGGACCAGCGGCGCGGGCTGACGCTGTTGCCGAACCACTGGTGGGCCAGCTCGTGCACCATCACGGACTCGACGTACCAGTCGGGCAGCTGATCGGTGGTGAACAGGGCCTTCTCGAAGAGCGACAGGGTCTGGGTCTCCAGCTCGAAGCCGGTCCTGGCGTTGGCGATCAGCACCCCGTACGTCTCGAAGGGGTAGGGACCGACCTTGCGCTCCATCCAGGTCACGTGGCCGGGGGTCTTGGCCAGCCAGTGCGCGAGGGCGGCCCGGTCCGCGGTCGGTACGACATCCCGGACCGGCAGGCCGTGCGGCCCGTGGCGCAGCAGCACGCTGGACTTCCCGATGGAGACCTGAGCCAGCTCGGTGGCCATGGGGTGGTCCGTGCGGTAGGTCCAGGTGCGGCGCCCCGCGCGGGCGCCGGGGCGCAGCGGCAGCCCATTGGCGACGGCGGTCAGCTGCTGGGGCGCGGTGATGTGGAAGGTGAAGAGGGCCTTGTCGGAGGGGTGGTCGTTGCAGGGGAAGACCCGGTGTGCGGCGTCGGCCTGGTTGGCCATCGCCAGCCCGTCGGAGGTGCGGATCCAGCCGCCGTCGCTCTTGCCGCCGGGGTCGCTGGTGTGCTCGATCGAGATCTTCAGATCCTGCCCCCGGGAGATGTGGAAGGCCGGGGTGAGCACCAGGTCCTCGCCGTGCTGCTCGTGCCGGGCGGCCTGGCCGCCGATCTTCACGGAGCGTACGGCGCCGCGGGCGAAGTCGAGGTTGAGGTGGTCGAGCTCGCTGGTGGCGCGGGCGGTGATCTCGGTGGTGGCGTTCAGCGGCCGGTCGTTGTGGCCGGAGTAGTCCAGGGAGACGTCATAGGACGTGACGTCGTAGCCGGTGTTGCCGAGGGTGGGGAAGAGGCGGTCGCCGAGGCCCTGCGGCCCCACGGCCGGCGGCTCGGCCACCCCGAGGGTGGCCAGGGCGGCCAGCCCGAGGGCGGCGGCCCGCAGACCCGTCCACCGGCCCCGCCCGCTCGGGCCACGGGGCAGGACGGGGACGGGGCTGGCGGGGTCGCGGGACGGGCGGCGCAAGGGAAGGGACATGAACTACGGCTACCAACGCGGCCCCCTCCCCCGCGGGTGACGGGGCAAACGGCACCCGAACGGGCGGCGGATCGTCCACCCGTCTTACGCCGCCGGACGGAGGAGCGTCCGACGGGGCGTCAGCTTCCGTGCCCCCGGGCCCTTCAGGGGCGCAGGGCCGCGGGCTGCCGGGCCCGCCCGGCGCGCAACACATCGAAGACGCCGGGCACTTGGCGCATGGCGCGCATCAGGGACGGCAGCCCGGCGGCGTTCGGCAGATGCAGCGTGTAGGTGTGGCGGACCCGCTGTTCGTGCGGGGGTTCGACGGCGGCCGACACCACGGCGGCGCCCTGGGAGGCGATGGCTTCGGTGAGGTCGGCCAGGAGCTGCGGCCGGCTGAAGGCCTCGGCCAGGAGGGTGACCCGGCAGCCGTGGCCCCCCTGGCCGGCCCCGCGCCAGCGCACCCCGACCGGCTGCCGGCCGGTCGCCGCCATCCGCGCCACGACGGGGCACAGGGCGCGGTGCACGGTGACGGTGCCGCCGCGTACGGCGAAGCCGGTGACGGCGTCCGGCGGCACCGGGGTGCAGCAGCGGGCCAGCCGGACCGACGCGCCGGGCAGATCAGCCACCGCGAGGACCGAGGCGGGGGCGACCGGGTCGGCACCGGGGTGGTCGGGCCCCGCGGCGCGGCGGTCGGGGGACGCCACGCCGTGCCCCTCGCCGGGGGCTGCCGGGCGGGCGCAGGACTCCTGTGGCCCGGCCAGCCACCGGGCGATGGCGAGCCGGGCAGCGGGTGTCCGGGCGTGCTCCAGCCATTCGGGCGAGGGACCGGCCGCGGATTCCGGTGCCCTCAGCAGCTCCAGGCTGTCGCCGTCGTGCAGGACCGTGGAGAGGGTGGCGAGCCGCCCGTTGACGCGCGCGCCGATGCAACAGTGCGCCCCCTCGCCGTGCCGTTCGTACGCGGCGTCCACGCAACTCGCCCCGGCGGGCAGACCGATCACGCCCCCCGTGCCGCCGGACGAGCCGTCCGGCGGGGCGTCGGTGCAGAAGACGGTGATCTCCCGGTCCTGGGCGAGATCGTCGCGCAGCGAGGTCCAGAACGTGTCCGGGTCGGGGGTGGTGCGCTGCCACTCCAGCAGCCGGGAGAGCCAGCCGGGGCGGGTCGGGTCAGCCCGCTCACCCTCGGGGGCGTCCACGCCGTCCGGGGGCGCGTAGGGGTTGCCGAGCGCGATCACCCCGGCCTCGGCGACCCGGTGCATCTGGTGCGTACGGATCAGGGTCTCGGCGACCTCGCCGGACGGGCCGGTGACCGCGGTGTGCAGCGACTGGTAGAGGTTGAACTTGGGGACCGCGATGAAGTCCTTGAACTCGGAGATCACCGGGGTGAAGCAGGTGTGCAGCTCGCCGAGGACCGCGTAGCAGTCGGCGTCCTCGGCCACCAGCACCAGCAGCCGCCCCAGGTCCGCACCGGTCAGCGCACCGCGCGCGAGGCGCACCCGGTGGACGGAGACGAAGTGCCGGGGCCGGACGAGGACTTCGGCGTCGATACCGGCCTCGTCGAGGACCGTGCGCACCCGCTGTGCGAGGGCGGTGAGCGGGTCGGGCCGGGAGGCGTACTCCATGACCAGGGCCCGGGTGGTGGCGTACTCCTCGGGATGCAGGATCGCGAAGACCAGGTCCTCCAGCTCGGCCTTGAGCGCCTGGACGCCGAGGCGTTCGGCGAGCGGGATCAGCACATCGCGGGTCACCTTGGCGATCCGGACCTGCTTCTCGGGGCGCATCACGCCGAGAGTGCGCATGTTGTGCAGCCGGTCGGCGAGCTTGATGGACATCACCCGGACGTCGTTGCCGGTCGCCACCAGCATCTTGCGGAAGGTCTCCGGCTCGGCCGCCGCGCCGTAGTCGACCTTCTCCAGCTTGGTGACCCCGTCGACGAGATAGCAGACCTCGGCGCCGAACAGCTCCCGCACCTGATCCAGCGTCACTTCCGTGTCCTCGACGGTGTCGTGGAGCAGGGAGGCGGTCAAGGTCGTGGTCTCCGCGCCGAGTTCGGCGAGGATCAGGGTCACCGCGAGCGGGTGGGTGATGTACGGCTCGCCGCTCTTGCGCAGCTGGCCGCGGTGCGAGGATTCGGCGAGCAGATAGGCCCTGGTGAGGGTGTCCAGATCGGCGTCGGGGTGGTGGCCGCGGTGCACCTTGGCGACGTGTTCGAGGGCGTGCGGGAGGCCGTCGCGCGGGGCCGGGCCGAGCAGTGCGGCGCGGCCGATGCGGCGCAGCCCGCTGAGTTCCAGTCGGCGGCGGCCGCGCCTGCGGCCCGCTGCTCCAGGATTACCAGGGTTAGTGGCCTCTGCGCTCATGGGCACCTCCGGCAGCGTCGACCGGCGGTGGAACGCGTCAGTTCGGGCGCCCGGGCCGGTGCTTGATGCTACCGAGCCCATCACGCACCGCTGTCCGCCTCTCGCTCAGCGTGATTCGGATCACCCGTTCGAGCGAATCTTTTGGCCGGAACCCTTTCCCGGAGCGGGCCGGGGAGGCGGTACGCGGCGAGGCCGCGTCAGGCGAGCGCGCCGGCCAGCCAGGCGGCGTCGAAAGTGCCCTCGGCGACGATCTCGGCCGGGCCGGTCATCTCGACCGTGCCGTCGGGCCGCTCGGTGATGGACAGGCTGCCGCCGAGCACATCGACCCGGTACGTGGCGGGCGTACCGGTCTCGGCGGGGTCCAGACCGTCCCGGCGGGCGGTGGCCACGGCGACCGCACAGGCGCCGGTGCCGCAGGAGCGGGTCTCGCCCGAACCGCGTTCATGGACCCGCATCGCCACATGGCGCGGACCGCGGTCGACGACGAACTCGACGTTCACGCCGGCGGGATAAACCGACGCTGGGCTGAACGGCGGTACGGCCAGCAGGTCGCCGGCGTGGGCCAGATCCTCGACGAAGGTGACCGCGTGCGGATTGCCCATGTTCACGTTGCGGGCCGGCCAGCTGCGGCCGCCGAGGGTGACGACGACGCTCTCGTCGGGAAGTTCGGCCCGGCCCATGGAGACCGTGACATCGCCGGTCTTGGCGAGGTGCACACGGCGAACGCCGGCGCGGGTGGCGATGGCGAGGTCACCGGCCTCGACCAGACCGGCGTGCAGCAGATAGCGCGCGAAGACGCGGACGCCGTTGCCGCACATCTCGGCGATCGAGCCGTCGCTGTTGCGGTAGTCCATGAACCACTCGGCCTCGCCGGCCTGGTCGTGCGCCTCGGGGTGCGCGGCGGACCGTACGACGCGCAGCAGGCCGTCGCCGCCGAGGCCGGCCCGCCGGTCGCAGATCCTGGCGACGGCGGTCGCGGGCAGGTCGAGCCGCCCGTCCGGGTCAGGGACGATCACGAAGTCGTTCTCGGTGCCGTGGCCCTTGAGAAAGGCGAGGCGCTGCGTGCTGGTCACCCTTGCATCGTACGGGGAGGGCGGGGGTGGGGGTGTACGGGGCTCGGGGGCGGTGGCCCTGGCGCCCAGGGCCTGGGGCCGGGGTGCTCACCTGCGCCCGACCGCCCCGAAGCGCGAGTGCTCACCTGTACTCGCCCGCCTCCGAAGCCCGGGTGCTCGCCTGTATCCGGCCACCCCTGAAGCCCGGGTGCTCACCTGTCCCGCCCACCCCCCGAAGGGGGGTGGGCGGCGGGGAAACAACGGGAGGGGAAACAACAGGGGCCAGAACTGGAGGCGCCCAAGCTGGAGGCGCCCAAGCTTGAGACGCGAAAACCGAGGGCGCCCAAGCTTCAGGCGCGAAACCGAGTGGGTGCAAACGAGCGGCAGGAAGACGGTCTGCGTACCGACCGGCCGCCCCGCCCGGGCCACGCCTCAGCGCAGCCGGGCCACGCGCCATATGGCCAGCGATGCCGGGATGGCCACCAGGACGGTGTAGATCAGCACCACGCGCCAGCAGGCGCGGCGGCCGGAGCCCTGCGCGGGAAGGCCGGGCCAGGTGTAGCCGACGCGGCGGGCGGCCATCATGCCCCAGCCCGCGGCGCAGCAGCACAGCAGCAGGCCGAGCATCGCGATCATCGCGCCGCCGTCGCCGCCCAGCTCGAAGGCGAGCGGGAAGGCGAACATCAGCGAGCCGAGGGCGGCGAGGGCGACGATCGGGGCCAGCTGCCACAGCCGCAGACGGCGCGGCGGGCGCAGCTCCCGGAAGGACTCGCCGCCCTCCCCGGGGCCGTCGTCCGGTGCGTCGGAGTCGTCCAGGGTATCCGGGTCGGTGAGCGGTCCGCCGCCGACACCGCCGGGGCCGGACAGACCGTCGTCGGCGTCCGGACCGTCGTCGGTCAGGGGAGCCGTGTCGGCGCCGCTGTCCGGTTGCTGCGCTCCGTTGCGAGGGCCGGCCTCCATTGCCACGCGCCCTCCCCACTCCAGACTGCACGCCTCGATCGAAGGTCGATGATGACACGCCCTCAGGGGCCCGGATGACGGCCGGAGCGTCCCGATGCCATGACGTGATCAGGCTGTGACCGGTCGTTCGAGCAACGCCAGTGCCTGTCCAGGAAGTTCCCCCCGGTGCTCGGCGGCGCCGCTGAGCCAGTGGACCCGCGGGTCCCGGCGGAACCACGAGTCCTGGCGGCGCGCGAAGCGCTTGGTGGCGCGCACCGTCTCGTCGCGCGCCTCCTGCTCGGTGCACTCCCCCGCGAGCTGGGCGAGCACCTGCTGGTAGCCGAGCGCCCGGGACGCCGTACGGCCCTCGCGCAGCCCCTCGCCCTCCAGCCGGCGCACCTCGTCGACCAGGCCCGCCTCCCACATACGGTCGACCCGCCGCGCGATCCGCTCGTCGAGTTCGGGGCGCGCGACGTCGACGCCGATCTGGAGGGTGTCGTAGACCGCTTCATGGCCGGGGAGGTTGGCAGTGAAGGGGCGGCCGGTGATCTCGATGACCTCCAGGGCACGCACGATGCGGCGGCCGTTGCTCGCCAGGATCGCGCGGCCGGCCTCGGGGTCGGCGGCGGCCAGCCGGGCGTGGAGGGGGCCGCTGCCCAGTTCGGCGAGTTCGGCCTCCAGGCGGGCGCGCACCTCCGGGTCGGTGCCGGGGAAGTCGAGGGCGTCGATGGCGCCGCGTACGTAGAGGCCGGAGCCGCCGACCAGGACCGGGGTACGGCCCTCGGCGAGCAGCCGGTCGATCTCGGCGCGGGCCAGCCGCTGGTACTCGGCGACGCTGGCGGCGCGGGTCACATCCCAGATGTCCAGGAGGCGGTGCGGAACGCCCTGCTGCTCCTCGGGCGTGAGTTTGGCGGTGCCGATGTCCATGCCGCGGTAGAGCTGCATGGAGTCGGCGTTGATGACCTCGCCCCCCAGGTGTTGTGCGAGCGCGACGCCCAGATCGGACTTTCCGGCCGCGGTGGGACCGACGACGGCGATGACCCGCGGAGCGGGAACGGCGGTGTTCACCCCGTCAGTCTCGCAAACCTCACGCCCCCATCTCGAACGAGCGACGTGACGGGCCACCGATGACCTCGTTGCCTGTTGCGAGGTCCAGAGAGCCGGCGCAGCACCCGGCGCCCGCGGGCGGCGCAACGGTCCGCTCCCGGGCGGACCGGGATGTCACCAGATGAAGAGCGTAGGAGCAGTTATGGGTGTGTTTTCGCGGTTTCGCCGCCGTACGTCCGAGGCGCTGACGGAGGAGAGTGCCACTACGGCGGTGGCGGCCGAGGTGGAGGAGCCGACGACGCCGGCCGTTCCGTCCGAGTCCGGGGACGCCGATCACGCCGGAGACGCCGCGGACGGCACCGAGAGCCCGGCGGCGGCCGCGCCGGCAGCCGGGGAGGCGCCGGAAGCGCCGGAAGCGCCGGAAGCGCCGGAAGCGGGGGCGGCGGACGCCGGGACACCGCGCGCGGAGCAGGCCGGTGAGAGCGCCGGGATCCCCCGGCAGCAGTCGGCGGAGGCCGCCGCGGACAGCGAGAGCGCGCGGCACCAGGCGCGCTGAGCGGAGCACCGCCACGACGGCCGCGGGCGAAGCGCCTCGCGGCCGTGGGCATACCCCCCGGGCGGCCGCGCTACGACCAGGCCGCCACGAAGTAACCCACCCCGTAGGGCGCCTCCTCGCGGAGCAGCCGTCCGCTCCGGTCCGCGTTCTCCGCCGCCCCCGCCAGGACCTGCCAGCAGGCCCGTCCGGACGCCTGGAGGCCGGCCGCCCGCTCCTCGTCGAGCGCGGCCAGTGCGGCGATGTCGGCGCCGCCCAGGGCGCGGGCCACTTCGGCGTCGAAGGGCTCGGCCCGCTCGTCGAAGTAGCCGGGCGCCTTCACCGTCCGGCAGGCACTGCCGTCCCCCAGCACCAGCAGAGCGACCCGGGGAGCGGCCGCGGCGGCCTCCCGGCCCAGTTCCAGACAGCGGTCGCGGGGCAGCGATTGTGCCACTCCCAGCCCCTCCACGGGGGCGTCGTCCCAGTCCGTACGGGACAGCAGCCAGGCGCCGACGGCCAGCGACGGCGGGAGTTCCCGCTCCGGTGCGGTCTCCGCGGCGCCCAGCGGCACCTGGAGGTCCACCCCGAAGCCGCGGAAGGAGCCGGTGGCCCCCTGGGGGTACGGGCCACTGCCGGCCTCGTCGGTGGGGCCGAGGACGACCAGCCGGTCGGGGCGGGCCGCCGCGAGCACGCCGATCGCGTCCAGACAGGCGGCGCGCAGCGCGTCGAGTTCGGGCGCCGCCCCGGCGGCCACCTCCGGGACGAGCAGCGGCGGGCAGGGGCAGAGGGCGGCGGCTACGAGCATGACACGCAGCGTAACGCCCCTGGTGCGGGGCGGGTCGCCGTGCCCCGGGGCGCCCTGTGCGAGCCGGGTCAGTCGCAGCCGCAGCCGGCGGCGGGCGCCGGGCTCGGTGCCGGGGCCCCGATGGTGGGCAGGCCCAGTAGTACGCCCTTGGGCTTGTCCGCCGGGGCGGCGTTGCGCTTCTCCCAGGCGTCCCCGGCGCGGGTGCGGCGGACCGCCTTGGCCGGGCCCTCCGCCAGGAGGTGGTGCGGAGCGGCGTAGGTGACCTCGACGGTCACCACATCGCCGGGGCGGACCGGCTCGTCGGGGCGGGTGAAGTGGACCAGCCGGTTGTCGGCGGCACGGCCGGACAGGCGGTGGGTCGCCTCGTCCTTGCGGCCCTCGCCCTCGGCGACCAGGACCTCCAGGGTGCGACCGACCTGCTTCTTGTTCTCCGCCCAGGAGATCTCCTCCTGGAGGGCGACCAGGCGCTCGTAGCGCTCCTGGACGACGGCCTTGGGGATCTGGCCGTCCATGTCGGCGGCCGGGGTGCCGGGGCGCTTGGAGTACTGGAAGGTGAAGGCCTGGGCGAAGCGGGACTCGCGGACCGTGTGCAGGGTCTGCTCGAAGTCCTCCTCGGTCTCGCCGGGGAAGCCGACGATGATGTCCGTGGAGATGGCGGCGTCCGGCATCGCGGCGCGGACCTTCTCGATGATGCCGAGGAAGCGCTCCTGGCGGTACGAGCGGCGCATCGCCTTCAGGACGCGGTCGGAGCCGGACTGGAGCGGCATGTGGAGCTGCGGCATCACGTTCGGCGTCTCGGCCATGGCGGCGATGACGTCGTCGGTGAAGTCGCGGGGGTGCGGGGAGGTGAAGCGGACCCGCTCCAGGCCCTCGATCTTGCCGCAGGCGCGCAGCAGCTTGCTGAAGGCCTCACGGTCGCCGATGTCGGAGCCGTAGGCGTTGACGTTCTGGCCGAGCAGGGTGATCTCGCTGACGCCCTCGGAGACCAGCGCCTCGATCTCGGCCAGGATGTCGCCGGGCCGGCGGTCCTTCTCCTTGCCGCGCAGCGCGGGCACGATGCAGAAGGTGCAGGTGTTGTTGCAGCCCACGGAGATGGAGACCCAGGCCGCGTAGGCGCTCTCCCGCCGGGTGGGCAGGGTCGAGGGGAACGCCTCCAGGGATTCGGCGATCTCGACCTGCGCCTCTTCCTGGACGCGGGCACGCTCCAGCAGCACCGGCAGCTTGCCGATGTTGTGGGTCCCGAAGACCACGTCGACCCAGGGGGCCTTCTTGACGATGGTGTCGCGGTCCTTCTGAGCGAGGCAGCCGCCCACGGCGATCTGCATGCCGGGCCGCGCGGCCTTCTTCGGGGCGAGCTGACCGAGGTTGCCGTAGAGCCGGTTGTCGGCGTTCTCCCGCACCGCGCAGGTGTTGAAGACCACGACATCGGCGCCGTCGCCGTCCTTGGGCGCGGGCACGTATCCGGCCTCTTCCAGCAGGCCGGACAACCGCTCGGAGTCGTGGACGTTCATCTGGCACCCGTAGGTGCGGATCTCGTAACTCTTGTTGACGCCCACTGCCTGGCTCCGGTCGCTGCTGCTCATGCCACAAGGGTAGGCGGTGCCGGAAGTACCTCCTGACGCCGGAGGCCCGGCCGGGAACATCCGGTACCGGGCGCGGGAAGGCCCGGAGGCACGCTCAGAGGGCCAGTACGAGGGCGGCGCCGAGGCCGCCGGCTCCCAGGGCGAAGGCCGCGCTGCGCCAGCCGCCGCGCCCCCAGCGGAAGGGCCGGTCGAGGGCGTAGCGGCCGGGGCCGGTGGCCGCGACGGTCAGTGCGGCGACGGCGATGGTCAGCGGGTATTCGAGGCCGCCGGTCTCCGCCCAGAGTCCCTTGGGCGCCGCCAGGACCATGGCGTTGATCATCACGCCGATCAGTGCGGCGGCTGCCAGGGGGGTGAGCAGTCCCAGGGCGAGGCCGAGGCCGCCGAGGAGTTCCGAGGTTCCGGCGAGGCCGGCGAAGAAGGTGCCGGGCCGGTAGCCGAGGGATTCGAAGCCCTTGGCGGTGATATCGAGCCCCCGGCCGCCGAAGAGTCCGAAGAGTTTCTGGGCGCCGTGGCCGGCCAGGATCAGTCCCACGGCAAGCCGCAGGAGGAGCAGCCCGGCATCGGCGGCGACGGGGGGTGGGCGGACGGCTTCGGACCGGGCACGGGTGTCGGGCCGCAGTGCGGTGGGCGGTTTCATGAGGTGTCGCTTCCCGCACCGGCGCATCAGGGGGCCGTGGTGTGGGGGCACCGACGCCGGTGCGCTGAGGGTGGAGGGAGTTCTCTTGGCGTGCGCGCCGCAGGGCGCGCGGTAGGGACGTGCCGGGTCCCCGCTGGGTCCAGGTAGGGAGGGGCTGCCCGCTGCCGCCGGAGCGGATCGGGCGCCACTTCGCCACCGTAACTCCTGCTGTTGCGGGTGCAAGCGCGGCCGGTCCCGGGGCCCTGACGCCCGTCCGTTCCCGGCCCCCAAGGGCGGCGGCACGTGCCGCGCCGGCAGCCAGGAGAGCCGGTCCGGACGCCGGTGACCTCACCGGACCGGGCCCCGCCCCTCCCTTTCCCGCCGCGGTCCTGGCAGTATCCCGCCCATGGTCACAGCACTCCCCCGCACCGGTCGCCGGGCCGTCCAGGCGGCGATCGCGGCACTGGTCGCCCTCGGGCTGGGGCTGTGGTGGCTGCTGTCGACGGGCGGTACGCCCGCTCCCGGGGGCCGGGTGACGCTGGCGACGGGCGTCCCGACCGGCGTCTACGCGCGCTACGGGGAGCTGCTGAAGCAGGATCTGGCCCATGACCTGCCGGACGTGGATCTGCGGCTGGCCCGCACCGAGGGCTCGATCGACAATCTGCGGCAGCTGGTCGCCGGGCGCGCGGAGTACAGCATCGCGACGGCGGACGCGGTCGCCACGTACAAGATCAGGGGCGAGCCGGGCGCGGACCGGCTGCGGGCCTGCGCGCGGCTGTACGACGACTACATGCAGCTGGTGGTGCCGAAGGACTCCGCGGTGCGCTCGACGAAGGATCTGCGGCGGCTGCGGGTCGGGGTCGGGACCGACGGCTCCGGCGTCCAGCTGATCACCCGGCGGCTGCTGGAGGCGGCCGGACTGGACTTCGCCAGGGACATCGAGCCGGTGCGGGTCGGTATCGACCGGATGCCGCAGCTGCTGGAGCAGCACAAGCTGGACGCCTTCTTCTGGTCCGGCGGGCTGCCGACCACGGCGGTGCAGCACCTGACGCAGCGCTTCCCGGTGCGCCTGGTCCAGCTCGGGGATCTGAGCGAGGCGCTGCACCGGCAGGGCGAGCGCACCCGCTATTACCGGGCCGCGGTGATGCCCGCCGACGCCTACCCGAGGGCCCAGGGCGGGCAGGCCGTGAAGACGATCGCGGTGGCGAATCTGCTGGTGACGACGGACCGCCAGGACGCCGCGCTGACCGAGGGCATCACCCGGACCGTCATCGACAGCCGGGACTGGATCGGACGCCAGGTGCATGCCGCGCAGAAGGTGGATCTGCGGACGGCGGTGTTCACCGACCCGCTGGAGCTGCACACCGGGGCCCGGCGCTATTACGTGTCGCAGAAGCCCTGAGGCGTCCGCCCGGGCCGGCCCGCGAACGGAGCGGGGCCCGCACCGGACGTGCCGGTGCGGGCCCCGCTCACGGGACGCGGTGCGTCAGGCAGCGGCGATGTTCTCCGCCTGCGGGCCCTTGGGGCCCTGGGTCACGTCGAAGGTGACCTTCTGGCCCTCGAGGAGCTCACGGAAGCCCTGCGCGTTGATGTTCGAGTAGTGGGCGAAGACATCGGGGCCGCCGCCGTCCTGCTCGATGAAGCCGAAGCCCTTTTCCGAGTTGAACCACTTGACGGTGCCGGAAGCCATGTTTTTCTCCTTCATGGGGCAAACGGGAGACCGTACTGCACGGCCTCCTTGTCGCCGAGATGATTGCCCCATACCGGAACAGGTCCGGAAAACAAGGAACGCCCGGGGCATCCAGCCTCCGGGCGCGCACATCGTTCATGGGTACCACAACTGCAACGTCATCGACGGTAGCACAGTCGGCGGGGCCGCCGACGCCTGCGCACCGGCTCTCTCACGGTGCGGTGCGCGGCACGGTCACGGTGACCTTCAGCCCGTGCGGGGGGTGCGGGGCATAGGCGATGGTGGCGCCGCCCGCGGTGAGCAGCGCGCGGGTGATCGACAGGCCGAGGCCCGATCCGGAGACGTTCTGGTGGCGGCTGCTGCGCCAGAAGCGGTCACCGACCCGGGAGAGCTCGTCGTCGGTGAGGCCGGGGCCCCGGTCGGCGACGGTGACGTGGACACGCTCACCGTCCGGTGCGACGCCGACGGTGACCGGACGGCCCTCCGGGGTGAATTTCAGGGCGTTGTCGATCACGGCGTCCAGGGCGCTGGAGAGGGCCACCGGGTCGGCCCAGCCGGTGACGGCGCTCTGCCCCTCATAGGTGAGGCCGACGCCCTTGTCGTCGGCCAGCGGGCGCCAGGAGTCGACGCGCTCGGCGGTCAGCGCCGCGACATCGGTGAGCTGGAGGTCGGCGGCGGTGTGTTCGGCGAGGGCGAGGTCGAGCAGATCGTCCAGGACCCGGGCCAGGCGTTTGCCCTCGGTGCGGACCGAGGCGATCTCCGCGTTGCCGTCGGGGAGTTCGAGCGCCAGCAGCTCGATCCGCAGCAGCAGCGCGGACAGCGGGTTGCGCAGTTGGTGGGACGCGTCGGCGACAAAGGCGCGCTGCTGCTCCAGGACGTCCTCGACGTTGTCGGCCATCTCGTTGAACGAGCGGGCCAGCCGGCGCAGTTCGGGCGGGCCCGCGGTGGCGGCGACCCGGGCGTTCATCCGGCCGGTGGCGATGTCGTGGCTGGCCGCGTCCAGGACCCGTACGGGACGCAGCACCCAGCCCGTGAGACGGAAGGCCGCGGCGACGGCGACGAGCATGGCCGCACACTCGCCGGCCGCGATCAGCAGCCAGCCGCGCAGGACGTGCGAGCGCAGCTGGCCCGTGGGCGAGTCGGTCATCACGACGGCGACCACATCGCCGTCGCGGATCACCGGTGAGGCGACCGGGATGCGGCCCTTGTCGTCCCAGGGCCAGACCTGGTGCGGGTCATGGCTGCGACGGCCGGCCAGCGCCTCGCTGAAGGCTCGTGCGGCCTCCCCGTCCTGGGGTACCGGCAGGCCGACGGGGGCGGCGGCCATGGGGGTGCGATCGCGGTAGAAGACACCGGCACGTATGCCGTAGAGGTCGTAGTAGCGCGCGAGCTCGGTTCGGAGGGTGGCGCGCCGCTCGTCCTCCTCCGGGGTCTTGTGCCCGTCGTCCGCGTCGGGGCGGGCGGTGACGAACTGGGCGAGGGAGGCGAAGCGGGCGGCGTCGTCGATCCGGTCGACGACCACCCGCTGCTGCTCCACCCCGGCCGTGATGACGCCGAGCGGGATGCCGAGCGCGAGCAGGACACCGGCCATGAGGACGATGAGGAGTGGGAGGAGTCGGGTGCGCACGTGGTCGCGGCGGCCTTCAGGAGGCCGGGGCGGCAGAGGTGCGCACGCCCGGCCCGGCGGCCGGGACGACCAGACGGTAGCCGACCCCGCGCACCGTCTCGATCAGCGCGGGCATGCGCAGTTTGGCGCGGAGTGAGGCGATATGCACCTCCAGGGTCCGGCCGGTGCCCTCCCAGCTCGTGCGCCACACCTCGCTGATGATCTGCTCCCGGCGGAAGACCACACCGGGGCGCTGGGCGAGCAGCGCGAGCAGGTCGAACTCCTTGCGGGTGAGCGGGACCGCGGCGCCGTCCACCGCCACCTGGCGGGTGGAGAGTTCGACGGTGACCGCGCCCAGGCGCAGCGCCTCGCCGGCGGTGCTCTCCTCGGCGGCCTGCTCACCGCCGCCGGGCGCGTTGCGCCGGCTCACCGCGTGGATGCGGGCCAGCAGCTCACCGGTGTCGTACGGCTTGACGACATAGTCGTCCGCGCCGAGGTTGAGCCCGTGGATGCGCGAGCGCACATCGGAGCGCGCGGTGACCATGATGACGGGGGTGGCGCAGAGCTTGCGGATCCGGCCGCACACCTCGAAACCGTCCTGGTCGGGCAGCCCGAGGTCGAGCAGCACCACCGCGAACGGCTCCCCGTGGTCGGGCAGCAGGGCCTTGAGCGCGTCCTCGCCGTTGCGCGCATGCACGACGGCCAGGCCGTGCTTGGCGAGCACCGCGGACAGGGCCGCGGCGACATGATCGTCATCCTCGACGAGCAGCAGTCTCATCTGGCCTCCTCCCGGGTGCATGCGTACAGGCCACAGGGCATCTACGGCGATAGGAGGCCCATGCGTCAAGAGGTGGCCACCTCCGCGCCGCCATCCGTTACCCAGCCGGTACGCCGGGGACACCACCATGGCGTCCTGTCCACCGCGGACGGCGCGCTGCGCGCCCGGGGTCCCGTCGCGGCCGGATCGTTATGCTCAAGTTCAGCTCAGATGTAATGACGCTGGTCGCGGGGCGTCACTAGGGTCCTCCCCAATCGAGGAGGACGGAGCCACACGCCGATGAGCGAAGTATCGGTGACCAAGAACGCCGACGGTCCCGCGCCGGCAGCGGACCAGCTGGTCGTGCTGGACAACGTGAACAAGCACTTCGGCGCGCTGCACGTGCTCCAGGACATCGACCTGACGATCAACCGCGGCGAGGTCGTCGTCGTGATCGGGCCCTCGGGCTCGGGCAAGTCGACGCTCTGCCGCACGATCAACCGCCTGGAGACCATCGACAGCGGCAGCATCACGATCGACGGGAAGCCACTGCCGCAGGAGGGCCGCGAACTGGCCCGGCTGCGCGCCGATGTGGGCATGGTCTTCCAGTCCTTCAACCTCTTCGCGCACAAGACCGTGCTCGAGAATGTGATGCTGGGCCAGACCAAGGTCCGCAAAACGGACAAGGCGGAAGCCGCGAAGAAGGCCCGCGCCCTGCTCGACCGGGTCGGTGTCGGCACCCAGGCGGACAAGTACCCCGCGCAGCTCTCCGGCGGTCAGCAGCAGCGGGTGGCGATCGCCCGTGCGCTGGCGATGGACCCGAAGGTGATGCTGTTCGACGAGCCGACCTCCGCGCTCGACCCGGAAATGATCAACGAGGTGCTGGACGTCATGCAGCAGCTCGCCCGGGACGGCATGACGATGGTCGTCGTCACCCATGAGATGGGGTTCGCGCGCTCCGCGGCGAACCGGGTCGTCTTCATGGCGGACGGCCGCATCGTCGAAGAGGCCGAGCCGAACCAGTTCTTCAACAACCCGCGCAGCGACCGCGCCAAGGACTTCCTGTCGAAGATCCTCCACCACTGAGCCCGCAGTTGGGCCACCATCATTGCCAACACTTGCTGAACCAAAGGATGTTCACCATGAGGATTCGTAAGACGGCTGCGGCCGGTGCGGTGGTGCTCGCGCTGGCGGCGACGGCGACCGCCTGTGGCGGCGAGTCGGGCGCGGCGGGCGACAAGCCGGCCGGCGGCGATCTCTTCAGCGGCAAGTACAAGGTCGCCTCGGCGCCCAAGATCGACTCGCCGGTGCTGAAGAAGGCGCAGAAGGCCAAGAAGATCGTCATCGGCGTCAAGGCCGACCAGCCGTTCCTGGGCTTCAAGGACACCACCGGCAAGTACTCCGGCTTCGACATCGAGATCGCCAAGATGGTCGCCGCCGACCTCGGCTTCTCCGAGAAGCAGATCGAGTTCAAGACGATCGACTCCAACGTCCGTGAGACCACCATCTCCAACGGGCAGGTCGACTACTACGTCGGTACCTACACGATCAACGACGAGCGCAAGAAGCAGGTCGGCTTCGCGGGCCCGTACTACACGGCCGGCGCGGACCTCCTGGTGCGCAAGGACGACAAGGCCATCACCGGACCGGACACCCTCAAGGGCAAGAAGGTCTGCTCGATCGTCGGCTCCACTCCGCTCCAGGAGATCAAGAAGAAGAAGTACGGCGCCGTCACCAGCGAGCAGTCCAAGTACTCGGACTGCGTGAAGAACCTGCTGGACGGCCAGGTCGACGCGGTCACCACCGACGACGCGATCCTCAAGGGCTACGCCGCCCAGCGCCCCGAGAAGCTCCGGGTCGTCGGCAAGTCGTTCACCAAGGAGCCCTACGGCGTCGGCATGAACAAGGACGACAAGGCCCTGCGCGACGCGATCACCGACGCGCTGGAGAACCACATCAAGAACGGTGACTACAAGAAGGCGTACGACGGCACGCTCGGCAAGTCCGGGTCGAAGTTCGTCGCCCCGGAGACGCCGCTGCCCCGCGGCTGAGGCGCTCGCGAACCCACCGATCTGCGCCGCCCCGTACGCCCGCCGCGGCGGGTGTGCGGGGCGCGCGGTGTCTTCGCCCGCCGCTGACTCACTTCCCGCCGTCGACCCGATGACCGCTACCGCGGAGACCCCATGAACGTACTCCTCGATTATCTGCCCGAGTTCCGGGACGGATTCCTCGGAACGCTGGCGATCACCGCGTCCAGCGCCCTGCTCGCGCTGGTACTCGGCGTGCTCATAGCCGGTTTCCGGGTCTCCCCGATTCCGCCGCTGCGCGCCTTCGGGACGGCCTGGGTCACGGTGCTGCGCAACACACCGCTGACGCTGCTCTTCCTCGTCGCCTTCTTCGTCGTACCGCAGGTCCTCTTCCAGGGGGCGAGCCCCTACGTGCTCGCCACACTGGCGCTCGGCTTCTACACCTCCTCCTTCGTGTGCGAGGCGGTGCGGTCCGGCATCAACACCGTGCCGCTGGGGCAGGCGGAGGCCGCGCGCAGCCTCGGTATGACGTTCTCCCAGACGCTGAGCCAGATCGTGCTCCCGCAGGCCACGCGCACCGTACTGCCCCCGCTGAGCAGCATCTTCATCGCGCTGACGAAGAACTCCGCGATCGCCGGAGCGTTCGGCTACGGCGAGCTGTTCAACGTCTCCAAGCTGCTCAACGACAAGGGATACGCGATCGCCTGGATCTTCCTGTGGACCGCGCTCGCCTACCTCATCATCACCTTCGCCATCAGCGCCGTCTTCCGGCTGCTGGAGCGCCGTATGGGGGTGGCCCGATGAGCGGCCGCAAGGGGCGGATCAGCATGACGTGGGTGCCACGCGCAGGCGCGGCGGAACAAAGCGAGGTAAGGGCATGAGCGGCGCCAGCGTTCTCTACGACGTACCAGGACCGAAGGCGAGGGCACGCAACCTCGTCTACTCCGTGGTCGGCTCGCTCGCGGTGCTGGCCCTGATCGTCTTCGTCGTGCTGCGGCTGAACACCCAGGGCCAGCTCGCCCCCGAGGTGTGGAACATCTTCAACAACGCCGGTGTGCGGACCAACATCCGCGACGGCCTGGTGACCACGCTTCAGGTCTTCGCGGTCGCCGCGGTGCTGTCACTGGCGCTGGGCGTGCTGCTCGCGGTGGCGCGGCTCTCCGACCACCGGCCGGTCCGCTGGCTGGCGACCGGGTTCATCGAGCTGTTCCGCGCCGTACCGCTGCTGATCACCATCTATGCCCTGTGGGTGATCCTGCTCAGCAACCGGGGAAGCATCGGTCTGACCGGCGACCAGCCGCAGTTCTGGGCCCTGGTCATCGGCCTGACGGTCTACAACGGCTCGGTCCAGGCCGAGGTGCTGCGGGCCGGCATCCTCTCCGTCCCCACGGGGCAGCGTGAGGCCGCGTACGCCCTGGGCATGAGCAAGACGCAGGTCATGACGACGGTGCTGATCCCGCAGGCCGTGCGGGCGATGCTGCCGACGATCATCAGCCAGCTCGTGGTGACCCTGAAGGACACCTCCCTCGGCTACATCATCACCTTCGAGGAACTGCTCTTCACCGCCCGCCAGATGAGCACCAACATCATCGTCAACGGCAACGACACCTACGTGCCGTTCATCATCGTCATCGGCAGCATCTACGTCGCGATGTGCCTGGCGCTGTCCGCCCTCGCCAACTGGATCGAGCGGCGCGGCCGGCGGGCCAAGACGGGCATCGGTGTCGCCACGGCCGGCGAGCCGGTCACGGCCACCGACGCGATGGAGGTCTCCGACGCGGTGCCGGACGGCCCGGCCGCCACGAAGGACTGACGCACCCCGGGCCGCCCGCGGCCGATATCGATCCGTCCGGAGGCGGTGGCACCCTCGCCACCGCCTCCGTCACTTGACGCGAGCGGTCGCAGTGGGTTGCATACGCTGTGTGATCACGCACCGGGCTCCAACTGCCAGTTCCCGCATGTCCCGTACGTACCAGCGGCCCCGGGGAGCTGCGCCGTGGACCCGGTGATCGTCGTCGGGGCCGGCCCGGTCGGCCTCTCCCTCTCGCTCGCCCTCACCCGCCTCGGCGTCCCGACCGTCGTCCTCGACGAGACCACCGGCCAGGAGGAGACCCGGCCCGCCCGCACCGTCGTGCTCCGCCCGGACACCGCCGCCTTCGTCGCCCGGCTCGGCTGCGCCGACACCCTGGAGAGCGCCGGCACCCACTGGACGGCCTGGCGCACGATGCGCCGCCGGCGCCTGCGGGAACGCGTCGCCTTCGCCCCGCGGACCCCCGACGGCGCGGCCACCCCCGCCACCGCCTCCCCGCTCCACCTCCCGCAGCACGCGCTCACCCGCGCCCTGCGCGCCGCGCTCGCCCACGAGAAGCTCGCCGAGATCGTCACCGGCAGCCGGCTCGCCGACCTCGAACAGGACGAGCACGGCATCAGCGCCCACACCCGCGGCCCCAACGGCACCTGGTGGCGCGGGAGTTACCTCATCGGCTGCGACGGCCCCCGGTCGACCGTCCGCAAGCTGCTGGACATCCGCTTCCCGGGCCGTACGGCCGTCGAACGGCATGCGGTGGCCGCGCTGCGCTGCGAGCTCCCCTGGCCCGGCGAGGCCCTGCTGCACCGCTCGCCGCCCCGGCAGGGCGGCGGACCGGGCAACGAGGTCTCCGCCCGCCCGCTGGCCGGCCATGTCTGGCGGCTGGACTGGCTGCTGCCGCCGGGGCGCGAACTGGTCACCCCGGACGCCCTGGTCGCCCGGATCCGGGACTCGCTGGCCGGCTGGACCAGCGAGTCCCCGGCCGGCCCCGCCGACGAGACCGGCGCCGAGGGCGACGCCGCGCTCCCCCGGGGGCGCGGCCACGGTCGGCTGGTGCCACCGTACGAACTCCTCGACACGGGCGTGCACACCGTCCACCACCGGCTGGCCCGGGACTGGCGGCAGGGCCGGGCCTTCCTCGCCGGGGACTCCGCGCATCTGCTGGGCGCCCTTGGCACCCAGGGCCTGGAGGAGGGGCTGCGGGACGCCGAGAACCTCGCCTGGAAGCTGGGCCTGGCCTGGCATCACGGCGCGTCCGACGTGCTGCTCGACAGCTACCAGGCCGAGCGGCGGGGCGCGGTCGCGGCCCGGCTGCGCGCCGCGGACCAGGCGCTGCCGCTGCTGCGCGACGGCCGCGCGGCCCACTGGCGCACCGTCCTCCCGGGCGCGGCGCGCGGCCGCAGCACCCTGCTGACCGACGGCCACCTGGGCCGCGGCCCGCTCGGCGCCCCGCCCGTCTATGCCCGCACCCCGCTGGGACCGCCCGCCGAGCACACCGGCGGCCTCCTCGTCGAGACACCGCCCGGCGCGCCGGTCACGGATGTGGCGGTGACCGCGTCGGACGGCTCGGTGGTACGGCTGCGCGACCGGCTCGGGCGCGGTCTGCTGGTGGTGCTGGTGGCCCCCGGCACCGGCGTCTGGGACCGTCGGCACTGGCAGTCGGCCGGACTGATGCCCCGACTGGCCGACGCGGTCGACGCGTTGCCGATGGACGCCGAGATCCTGGTCACCGAGGCCTATCCGGGTGCCTCCGCGCACACCGTGCTGCTCGTGCGGCCGGACGGCCATCTGGTCACCGCGCTGTCCGGCGTCCGCCCGGCCGAGATGGCCGCGTGCGCGAACGCCGTACGGGGCGGGGCACACGGGCCGGTGACCGGGGCCGGCCGGGATGCCGCGGCACCCGGGGGCGACGCGGCCGGAGAGGGGGGCGCTTCCGCGGTTGACCCTGTGGGAAGCTCCGTGCTTCACTCCGAGAATGACTGATCACAGCTCGCGATTCTGGCGGAGGGTCCATCTCGACCTGGTCCGCTACGCGGGCTGCATGTGTCGTCCGTCCTGCTGATCCGCATCTTCCTTCCCCGCGCGGCCGCCCGCCTCTGACGGGCAGCCGCGCCTCTTCGCGATCACTCAGGACGGTTTCCGTGCCCGACGTACACACCCCTGCGCGCCCGCCTGCCCTCGGCGAGGACGGCGGGCCCAGCGCCTCCGAACTCCTCGACTTCGCCCGCCGGGCCGCCACCGACCCGGCCCTGGTCGCTTCGCTCCCGCTCGACCCCGAAGGCCGTACCTGGCTCCGGCTGGACGGGCCGGGCGGCAGCGAGGCCTGGCTGATCGGCTGGCCGCCCGGCACCGGCACCGGCTGGCACGACCACGGCGGCTCGCGCGGCGCCTTCGCGGCGGCCGCGGGTGAGCTGACGGAACAGTCGCTCGCCGCCGCACTGCCCACCGAGGGCTGGAAGACCCTGGAGCTCGCCGACGACGTGGACCGGGAGCGCCGGCTCAGCGACGGGCACGGCCGGGCGTTCGGCCCGCACCATGTGCACCAGGTGCTCAACCTCTCCGCGGACACCCATGCGGTGTCGGTGCACGCCTACTACCCGCCGCTGCCGCTGATGCGGCGCTACAGCCGCACCGGGCCGGTGCTGCGGCTCGAAGCGGTCGAGCAGCCGGAGGAGTGGGCATGAGCGCGGTCGATGCCCTGCTGGCGCAGGCCCGGCGCCAACTGGGGCACCGGGTGGATCCCCTGGAGGCCGCCGCCCTCCAGGAGGCGGGCGGGCTGCTGGTGGACATCCGCTACGCGGAACTGCGGGAGCGTGACGGCACCATCCCCGGCGCCCTGATCGTCGAGCGCAACGAACTGGAGTGGCGGCTCGATCCGACAGGCGCACACCGCGCCCCGGAAGCGACGCACCACGATCTGCCGGTCGTCGTCATCTGCAACGAGGGCTACGCATCGAGCCTCGCCGCCCTCTCGCTACGCCAGCTGGGGCTGCATCGGGCCACCGATTTGGCGGGGGGATTTCAGGCTTGGCGGGGGGCGGGGTTGGGGGTGGAGGGCTGAGGGCGCCCACCCCTGCGTCCGGCCCACGCCCTCGCCACGTCCGCCGCCCGCGCCGCGACGAAGTCGCCTTCGCCCTCAGTCAGTTTGCCCTTGGGCCCGGCGCCCCGCCGGCCCCAGTGCGCGGCCGGACCCAGTGCGTGGCCGGACCCAGTGCGCGGCCGCCCGGTCACCGGCCCCGCCGGGTTCGCTGACGGGTATGGCGCCGGCCGCCGCCCCTCAGCTGTCCAGCAGACCGTGCTGCTCCAGAAGATCCGGATCCTCGCCTTCCTCCTCCAGCGCCTGTTTGACGACGCGGAGGGCGAGGCCCTCCGGGTATCCCTTGCGGGCCAGCATTCCGGCCAGGCGGCGAAGGCGCTTCTCGCGGTCCAGGCCTCTGGTGGCACGCAGTTTCCGGTCGACCAGCTCGCGGGCGGTGGACTCCTCCTGCTCGGAGTCGAGGCGGCCGACGGCCACATCGATGAGGGCGGAGTCCACTCCCTTGGTGCGGAGTTCGCGGGCCAGGGCACGCCGGGCCAGGCCGCGCCCATGGTGGCGGGACTCCACCCAGGCGTCGGCGAAGGCCGCGTCGTCGATCAGCCCGACGTCCTCGAAGCGGGACAGCACCTCGTCCGCGGCCTCCTCAGGGATGCCCCGCCGGCGCAGGGCGTCCTCGAGCTGCTTGCGCGTACGTGGGTTCCCGGTGAGCAGGCGCAGGCAGATGGCCCGCGCCTGCTCCTCGGGCGTACGCGGTGGCCCCGACTCGGCCCTCGACGAGGAGGAGCCACCGCTGTCCTCACGGCCATGACGGCCCCTGCGTCCGCTACGGGTCTCGGCGTCGCCGGCAGCGCTGTCGATCTCGTCCTCGCTGCCCGGCCATTCCGTTCGCCGCGTCATGGCGGGCTAGCTCTTGGCCGCGGCGGCCTTGGAGCCCTTGGCGCCCTTGGCCGCCGGTGCCGGAGCCGCAGCCGGGTCGGCCGCCGCCACCGCGGCGTCCGTACCGGGCTCCGCCGCCGGGTCCTTCGGCTGCACACCGATGCCGAGCTTCTCCTTGATCTTCTTCTCGATCTCGTTGGCGAGATCCGGGTTGTCCTTGAGGAAGTTGCGGGCGTTCTCCTTGCCCTGGCCGAGCTGGTCGCCCTCGTAGGTGTACCAAGCGCCGGACTTGCGGATGAAGCCGTGCTCCACGCCCATGTCGATCAGGCCGCCCTCGCGGCTGATGCCCTGGCCGTAGAGGATGTCGAACTCGGCCTGCTTGAAGGGCGGGGAGACCTTGTTCTTGACGACCTTGACGCGGGTGCGGTTGCCGACCGCGTCCGTGCCGTCCTTGAGGGTTTCGATGCGGCGGATGTCGAGACGCACCGAGGCGTAGAACTTCAGCGCACGGCCACCGGTCGTGGTCTCCGGCGAGCCGAACATCACGCCGATCTTCTCGCGGAGCTGGTTGATGAAGATCGCGGTGGTCTTGGACTGGTTGAGCGCGCTGGTGATCTTGCGCAGTGCCTGGCTCATCAGCCGGGCCTGGAGGCCGACGTGGGAGTCGCCCATCTCGCCCTCGATCTCGGCCCGCGGCACCAGGGCGGCGACGGAGTCGATCACGATGAGGTCGAGCGCGCCGGAGCGGACCAGCATGTCCGTGATCTCCAGTGCCTGCTCGCCGTTGTCCGGCTGGGACAGGATCAGGGAGTCGGTGTCCACGCCGAGCTTCTTGGCGTACTCCGGGTCGAGCGCGTGCTCGGCGTCGATGAACGCGACGGAGCCGCCGGCCTTCTGGGCGTTCGCGACGGCGTGCAGGGTCAGGGTCGTCTTACCGGAGGACTCCGGGCCGTAGACCTCGATGACGCGGCCGCGGGGGAGGCCGCCGACGCCGAGCGCGACGTCGAGGGCGGTGGATCCGGTGGGGATGACCTCGATGGGCTCCTTCGACCGCTCCCCCATGCGCATCACGGCGCCCTTGCCGAATTGCCGTTCAATCTGTGCGAGCGCGGCGTCCAGCGCCTTCTCGCGGTCAGTGCCTGCCATGGGTTCCACCCGATTTGCTTGAGTCGATCGCTTCACGTCCATGACGCTAACGCCTGCCACTGACAATGCGCCCGGACCCGGCTCCGGCCTGTGGATAACTCCGCGAAAAGCCCGAGGACAGCGGCCGGAGCTCCCATGAGAATGGATGTTCGATTTTGGTGTCAAGCGGCCTCACCCACACGTCGTGGGCGGGGAACCGCCCCGCGCGAGGCCGCCCCGCCCCTTCGATGGTGCGCCCCTCCGTCAGCCGGCGTCCTGGCCCTCGGCCGGGGTGCCATCCGCCTTCCGGTCCTCCAGCGGAGCCGACGGCTGCGTGTCGTGCAGGTTCCGCCGCATACGGGCCAGGGCCCGGACCCCCAGCTCGCGTCTGCCGTGGACCCGGGGGTCGTCGGTGACCTCGTACCGCTTCACATACGCGCCGAGGAAGGCTTGCAGCGTCGCCGTCGCCGGGATCGAGATCAGCGCGCCCACCGCGCCCATCAGAGCCGTGCCGGCGACGACCGAGCCGAAGGCGACGGCGGGATGGATGTCCACCGTCTTGGCGGTGATCCGCGGCTGGAGGAGGTAGTTCTCGAACTGCTGGTAGATCACAACGAAGCCGAAGACCCACAGGGCGTACCAGGGATCGACGGTGAACGCGATCAGGACCGGCAGGGCGCCCGCGAGATAGGTCCCTATGGTCGGGATGAACTGGGAGACCAGGCCCACCCACATGCCCAGCGCCGGGGCGTACGGGACCCCCAGGATCTCCAGCAGCACGTAGTGCGCGATACCGGAGATCAGCGCCATCAGGCCGCGCGAGTAGAGGTAGCCGCCGGTCTTGGCGACCGCGATCTCCCAGGCGCGCAGCACCTCCGTCTGGCGGTGCGGCGGCAGCACGGAGCACAGCGCGCGGCGCAGCCGGGGCCCGTCGGCGGCGAAGTAGAACGAGAACAGCGCCACCGTCAGCAGGTTGAACAGACTGCCCAGCACCGTCGCGGAGACGGCCAGCACGTTGTTGGCGCTGTCCGTGACGTACTTCTGGAGCCAGTCCGACTTGAGCAGGTTGTTCTGCACCTGGACCCGCGAGAGGTGGGTGTGCAGGGTGTTGTTGATCCAGCTGATCACGGAGTCCAGGTACTGCGGGAACTCCTCGACCATGTTGGCTATCTGGCCGGCGAGCATGGAGCCCAGCAGCGCGAAGAATCCGGCCGCGGCGACGAGGATGCCCAGGAAGACCAGACCGGTGGCCAGCCCGCGCCGCATGCCCCGGGCGGCCATCCAGTCGACGGCAGGTTCGACGGCCAGCGCGAGGAAGAACGCGATCAGCACGTTCAGCAGCAGCGTGATCAGCTGGTGGAATCCCCAGGTGGCGAGCTGGAAGCAGGCCACCAGGGCGAGCGCGAGCACCATGGCACGCGGAAGCCAGCGCGGCATCCGCGCATCGGACCGGTCCTCGGGGCGTGGGACGTCGTTGCTGGGGATCTCATCTGACTCGGGCACGGACCCAAGTGTCGCGTACGGTCATGACATTCCCGGTCCCGGACCGTGCCCCGGCCCGCGCCGCCCGGCCCCCGGGCCCTCTTCCGCCCAGGTCAGAGCCCTGCGAAGGGATCCGTTCAGCGTTTGTCGGACGGCACCTCCATGACCGAGCAGACCACCCGCCACACCTCCTTGGCGCTCCACCCCGCGTCCAGCGCCTCGTGCACGGTCCGGCCGCCGAGGCCGGACATCACATGATCGCGCGCGAAGGAGTCGGCATACGCCGCACCGAAGTGATCCGCCATCCGCTGCCAGAAGACCGTCAACCGCATGCCTTCAGTATCCCGCCCTGGGAGGGCAGCGGTCGCGAGCCGGTGCCACCGGGAGGAAACGGCCCTACGGTCAGCCCATGGCCGAAAACGTAAGCTCACCTTCGACTCCTCTGGCGCGAGCCGAGCGATTCGTCTGGCTGACCGCCCGGGTACTCGAGCAGCGGCTCTTCGAGTACCACTTCCTCGGCGGCGGGGCCGACCCCGTGGAGACCGCGCTCGCCGCGTACCGCAACGACGACGACGGCTTCGGCCACGCCCTGGAGCCCGATCTTCGCGGCCCGGTCAGCCAGCCGCTGCACACCGCGCACGCCCTGAAGGTCCTCGATCTGATCGGGCGGTGCGACGGCCGCCAGGTGGAGCGGATCTGCCGCTATCTGACGAAGATCTCCACCCCGGAGGGCGCGCTGCCCGCGCTGCACCCTTCGCTGCGCGGCTATCCGTCCGCGCCCTGGATCCCGGTGGTCGACGATCCGCCGAGCGCCCTTCTGGCCACCGGTCCCGTGGTGGGTGTCCTGCACCGGAACGAGGTGTGGCACGCCTGGCTGTTCCGGGCCACGGACTACTGCTGGGCGGCCGTGGAGTCGATGGAGGAGACCCACCCGTACGAGGTCGAGGCGGCCGTGGCCTTCCTGGACGGCGCCCCGGACCGGCCGCGGGCCGCCGCGGCGGCGCAGCGGCTCGGCCGGCTCGTACGGGACCGGCGTCTGGTGCTGCTGGACCCGGAGCAGGCCGCGGACGTTCCGGTGGCACCGGGGTACGCCCCCGGGGAGCACCACCTCGCCTACGACTTCGCCCCCGCGCCCGGCTCACTGGCCAGGGACTGGTTCACCGACGACGAGATGGAGCGGGCGCTGGACCACCTCGTCGCGCTCCAGGAGGAGGACGGCGGCTGGCCGGTGAACTGGCGGGTGTGGGCACCCGGGACGGCGCTGGAGAGCCGTCCGATGGTGACGCTCAAGGCGCTGCTGACCCTCCGGGCGTACGGGCGTCCCCTCTAGGGCCTTCCGCACGAGGGCCTTCCGCGGCGCTCACCCTCCCAGGGCCCGCACCCCCGCGGTGACAGCCACGGCGACACCGATGACCAGGAGGAACGGCGCCCGCAGGACGAGCGCGACGGCCGCGGCGGCCACCCCCGCGGCCTTGGCGTCGAGCATCAGGTGCCGGCCGTCGCTGAAGGTCTGCTGGGCGGTGAGCGCGGCCAGCAGGGCCACCGGCAGCAGCGCGGCCAGCCGTTTGACCAGCGGGCGCTCCAGCAGGCCGGCGGGTGCCGCCAGGCCGAGGTACTTGACCAGGTAGCAGCCGACAGCGGTGACGGCGATCGCGATCCAGACGTTCATGCCCGGTCCTCCTCGTTGGCGGGGCGGCTCTCGGGGTTTCCCTCCGGGCGCGCGGGCGCCCCGGCGTCGTGGGCCGGGGCGCCCGGCTCCTGCGCCGTCCCCCGCCCGCGGCGCCCCTGGACGACGAGGACGGCGGGTGCGGCGAGCGCCGAGACCAGCACCGGCACGCCGGTGGGCAGCAGCGGCAGCGTCACCATGACCAGCACCACGGCGAGACCGGCCGCGACCCGCTCCACGGTGTCCTTGAGCATCGGCGCCAGCAGCGCCAGGAAGACCGCGGGACCGGCCGCGTCCAGGCCCCAGGCCTCGGTGTCGCCGAGCGCCTCGGCGCCCAGGGCACCGGCGAGGGTGGTGAGGTTCCACAGGACGTAGAGGGTCAGCCCGGTGACGGTGAAGCCGAGCCGGGCGGTGCGCCGGTCGGGCTGGGCCAGGGTGACGGCCGAGGTTTCGTCGATGACCCAGTGGGCGGCGAACGGTTTGACCGTGGCCCGGTACCCGAGGACGGCGGACAGCCGCAGCCCGTAGAAGGCGTTGCGGGCCCCCAGGAAGAACGCGCCGGCCGCGGCGGTGAGCGGGTTGCCGCCCGCCGCCAGCGCGCCTACCAGGGCGAACTGGGAGGCCCCGGTGAACACCAGCAGGCTGAGCGCGCAGGTCTGCACGAGGCTGAGCCCGACGCCGGCTGAGGTCACGCCGAAGGCGAATCCGGAGAGGCCGACGGCGATGCCGACGCCGAGCGCGTCCCTGATGACGGCGGCGTCGGAGGTCGCGGGCGGTGCCGGCGGTGGTGGCGCGGCCCGCTCCGTGGTGCGTATCTCTGTCTGTTCTGGCACGTCCCGGACCTTAGGTTCCGGGACTGTCGCAGGTCTTGTACGTTCTTGCGCCCGGCACGCACACCGCCCGACCGCGCACTCAGAGCCCGTCCGCTCGTACCGCCCGCCCCTGGGCCGACCGCTCCCTCCGGTACGCGCCGGGCGGTACGCCGACGATCCGGGTGAAGTGCCGGTTCAGATGCGGCTGGTCGGTGAAGCCGACGGCGAGGGCCGTATCGGCGGGTGTGCGGCCCGCTTCCAGGAGCCTGCGGGCCCGGCGCACCCGGGCGTCGGTGAGCCAGGTGTGCGGCGGCATGCCGTAAGCGCTCCTGAAGGCCCGCAGCAGCGCGAACGGGCTGGTGCCGAGCTCCTGCGCCAGCCGCTCCAAGGAGGGCGGGTCGGCCATCCGCTCCTCCAGGACGGCCCGGGCGCGGGCGGCGGTCCGGGCGCCCGCGGTGCGGGGCGTACGCGCCGGGAGGGGGCCTCCGTAGCGGCGCAGCAGCCGGGCGAGGACGGTCCGCAGCAGGCTGTCGGCGGCCAGGGCGTTACCGGTCTCGGCGGCCCGGTGAATCTCGGTGATCATGCGGCCGAGCTGTGGCTCCTCGGCGGTCGTGCGGTCGAAGCCCGGGGTGCCGCGCAGCGCTGTGGTCTCCTCGGCGATCTCCGCGACGAGCTCGTAGGACGGGTAGAGCGTGGCGTAGGTCCAGCCCTCGGGTGCGCCCGCCCGCGCGGTGTGCGCGACCTCCGGGTTGATCATGATGATGCCGCCGTGGCCGGCCCGGACGGTGCCCTGCCGGAGCCCGACCTCCTCGATGCCGGAGGTGACCGCGCAGACCACATAGCCGTCGTGCGCGTGGCGGGGGAAGGAGTGCCGGACGTAGCGGGCGCGCAGCAGGTCGAGGCCCGGCAGCCCGTCGTAGCGCCAGTGGCGCGCCCACTCGCCGCGCGCCCGCGGCACGGCCGCCGCGCCGGGCCCGCCGTCGGCCGCGCTCTCCCCGCTGACCATGACCATGCCGCCATTCTGCGTCCGCCGGACGTCCGCCGGCCGGCCCGTCCGAAGCGTGGACGGCCGGAAAAGGCCCGGTCGGCGGCGGTGGGCGCGGTGCGCGGGTCCGCGTTGTCAGTGGTCCGGTGCACGATGGGGGACATGGCCGAGGCAGCGTTCGAGACGTTCTCCCCCGCGACCCGCGGTTGGTTCGCCGGGGCCTTCAGCGCGCCCACGGCCGCGCAGGAGGGCGCCTGGCGGGCGATCGGCGCGGGCTCCGACGTCCTCGTGGTGGCGCCGACGGGCTCGGGCAAGACGCTGGCCGCCTTCCTCGCGTCCCTGGACGCGCTGGCGAGCACACCGCCGCCCGCCGAGCCGAAGAAACGCTGCCGGGTCTTGTACGTCTCCCCGCTGAAGGCACTGGCCGTCGATGTCGAGCGCAACCTGCGCAGTCCGCTGACGGGCATCCGCCAGGAGTCGGTCCGCCTCGGGCTGCCGGAGCCGGACATCACGGTCGGCATCCGCTCCGGGGACACCCCGCCCGCCGAGCGCCGGTCGATCGCCAACCGCCCGCCGGACATCCTCATCACGACCCCCGAGTCGCTGTTCCTGATGCTGACGTCCTCGGCCCGGGAGGCGCTGGCGGGCGTCGAGACGGTGATCCTGGACGAGGTCCATGCCGTGGCCGGCACGAAGCGCGGGGCACATCTGGCGCTGTCCCTGGAGCGGCTGGACGAGCTCCTGGCCCGCCCGGCGCGACGGATCGGACTGTCGGCGACGGTCCGCCCGGTGGAGGAGGTGGCCCGCTATCTGTCGCCGCGGCGCCGGGTGGAGATCGTCCAGCCGCCGTCCGGGAAGCGCTTCGACCTCTCGGTGGTCGTCCCGGTGGAGGACATGGGCGAGCTGGGCGGCTCGCCCGTCCAGGAGGGCGACACCGGTGAGAAGCCGTCCATCTGGCCGCAGGTCGAGGAGAAGATCGCCGATCTCGTCCAGGCCCATCGCTCCACGATCGTCTTCGCCAACTCCCGCCGTCTGGCGGAGCGGCTGTGCAACCGTCTCAACGAGATCGCCTACGAGCGGGCCACGGGCGAGGCCCTCCCGGAACACCACTCCCCCGCGGAGCTGATGGCCGAGGCCGGGGCCGCCAAGGGCGCACCGGCGCTGCTGGCCCGTGCCCACCACGGTTCGGTGTCCAAGGAGCAACGCGCCCAGGTGGAGGAGGACTTGAAGGCGGGCCGGCTGCCGGCCGTGGTCGCCACCTCCAGTCTGGAGCTGGGCATCGACATGGGCGCGGTCGATCTGGTCGTCCAGGTGGAGTCGCCGCCTTCGGTCGCTTCCGGGCTCCAGCGCGTCGGGCGGGCCGGTCATCAGGTCGGCGCGGTCTCGACGGGCATCGTGTTCCCCAAGTACCGCGGCGATCTGGTGCAGGCCGCCGTGGTCACCGAGCGGATGCGCTCCGGCGCCATCGAGGCGCTGCGGGTGCCGGCCAATCCGCTGGACGTGCTCGCCCAGCAGCTCGTCGCCATGGCCGCGATGGACACCTGGGACGTCGAGGAGCTGCTGGCCCTGGTCCGGCGTGCCGCCCCGTTCGCCGCGCTACCCGAGTCGGCGTTCACGGCCGTGCTGGACATGCTCGCCGGCCGCTATCCCTCCGATGCCTTCGCCGAGCTGCGGCCGCGCCTGGTGTGGGACCGCGTCGCCCACACCGTCACGGGCCGCCCCGGGGCCCAGCGGCTGGCCGTCACCTCCGGTGGCACGATCCCCGACCGCGGCCTGTTCGGGGTGTTCCTGGCGGGCGGCGACTCCGGCAAGGGCGGTGGTGGGAGACGGGTGGGCGAACTCGACGAGGAGATGGTCTACGAGTCCCGCGTCGGCGATGTCTTCACACTCGGCACGACGTCCTGGCGCATCGAGGACATCACCCGCGACCGGGTGCTGGTCACTCCCGCCCCCGGGGTGCCGGGGCGGCTGCCCTTCTGGAAGGGCGACCAGCTGGGCCGCCCCCTGGAACTGGGCCGCGCGCTCGGCGCGTTCCTCCGCGAGATCGGCTCGCTCGCACCGGAGGACGCCGGGGCCCGGCTGTCCGCCGCCGGGCTGGACGACTGGGCGGTGTCCAATGTGCTGAGCTACCTCGCCGAGCAGAAGCAGGCCTGCGGCCATGTCCCCGATGACCGCACGATCGTCGTGGAGCGGTTCCGCGACGAGCTCGGCGACTGGCGGGTGGTCATCCACTCCCCGTTCGGCGCGCAGGTCCACGCCCCCTGGGCGCTGGCCCTCGGCGCCCGCCTCGCCGAGCGCCACGGCATGGACGCCCAGGTGATGCATGCCGACGACGGCATCGTGCTGCGGCTCCCCGACGCCGATCTGATGGGCCTCGACCTCCTCGACGGCGACGGCGGTTTCGACCCGTCCGCCGGCCCGCCCGGCCACGGCGCGGAGTACGACCCCGAGCAGTCCCCCGTGGGGGCCGCCGATGTCGCCTTCGACCAGGGCGAGGTGGACCAGCTCGTCACGGACCAGGTCGGCGGCTCCGCGCTGTTCGCCTCCCGGTTCCGGGAATGCGCCGCCCGTGCCCTCCTGCTGCCGCGGCGCAGTCCCGGCAAGCGCACCCCGCTGTGGCAGCAGCGCCAGCGGGCCGCCCAACTCCTCCAGGTGGCGAGCGAGTTCGGCTCCTTCCCGATCGTGCTGGAAGCCGTCCGCGAATGTCTCCAGGACGTCTTCGATGTCCCGGGCCTGGCGGAGCTGATGGGGGACATCGAGGCCCGCCGGGTGCGCCTGGTGGAGGTGACCACCCCCGAGCCGTCCCCGTTCGCCCGGTCGCTGCTGTTCGGCTATGTCGCCCAGTTCCTGTACGAGGGCGACTCCCCGCTCGCCGAGCGCCGCGCCGCCGCCCTCTCCCTGGACTCCCGGCTGCTCGCCGAGCTGCTCGGCCAGGCGGAGCTGCGCGAGCTGCTGGACGCCGAGGTGCTGGCCGAGCTGGAGCGCGAGCTCCAGTGGCGTACGGACGACCGGCGGGTCAAGGACGTCGAGGGCGTCGCCGACGTCCTGCGGCTGCTGGGGCCGCTGACCGATGCCGAGCTGGCCGAGCGCGGTGCGGACCCGGCGTGGCCCCGGGAGCTGGCCGCCGCCCGCCGGGCCCTCTCCGTACGCATCGCCGGCGCCGACCACTGGGCCGCCGTCGAGGACGCCGGCCGGCTCCGTGACGCGCTGGGCACGGCGCTGCCGGTCGGTGTCCCGGAGTCGTTCACCGAACCGGTCAAGGACCCGCTCGGCGATCTGCTGTCCCGCTACGCCCGCACCCACGGCCCGTTCACCTCCGAGCAGGCCGCCGCCCGCTTCGGCCTCGGCACGGCCGTCACCGACGGGGCGCTCCAGCGTCTCGCCGCCGCCGGCCGGGTGGTCCAGGGCGAGTTCCATCCCGCGGGTATCGGCCAGGAGTGGTGTGACGCCCAGGTGCTGCGCAGGCTGCGCCGCCGCTCCCTCGCCGCGCTGCGCGAGGAGCTGGAGCCGGTGCCGCCCGCCGCGCTCGCCGCCTTCCTCCCCCAGTGGCAGCACGTCGGCGCACCGCGCCCGGCACCGGCCGGCGGTGTGTCCGCGCCCCTCGGCGGCGCCTCGCACAGCCTGCGCGGCATCGACGGCCTGGTGCGCGCCATCGAGCAGCTCCAGGGCGCCCCGGTGCCCGCCTCCGCCCTGGAAAAGCTGGTGCTGCCGTCCCGCGTCGGCGGCTACACCCCCGCCCTGCTGGACGAACTCACCGCCACCGGCGAGGTGTTGTGGGCCGGCGCCGGTGCGCTCCCCGGCAAGGACGGCTGGCTCTCCCTGCATCTCGCCGACTCCGCCCCGCTGCTGCTCCCGCCGCCGCTCCCGCTGGAACTGACCGCGCTGCACGAGTCGTTGCTGACCGCCCTCGCCCCCGGTTACGGGCTGTTCTTCCGCCAGCTCGCCGACCAGGTCCGCGCCACCACCCACCCCGACGCCACCGATCCGCAGCTGGCCGACGCACTGTGGGACCTGGCCTGGTCGGGCCGGCTGACCAATGACACCCTCGCCCCGCTGCGCGCCCTCCTCGGCTCGGGCCGTACGGCCGGCTCGACCGCCCATCGCGCCCGCCGCGCCGTCCCCCGGGGCCGGTACGGCTCGCTGACCGCGGCCGCGGGCCGCGGCGGCCGGCCCACCGCCTCCCGCTCCGGCCCGCCGACCGTGGGTGGCCGCTGGTCGCTCCTGCCCACCACCGAGCCGGACCCCACCCACCGCGCCCATGCCCTGGCCCGTGCGCTCCTGGACCGGCACGGCGTCGTCACCCGTGGCGCGGTCGCCGCCGAAGGGGTCGAGGGCGGGTTCTCCGCCGCGTACCGCGTACTCGCCGCCTTCGAGGAGTCCGGCCAGGCCCGTCGCGGCTATGTGGTGGAGGGTCTGGGCGCGGCCCAGTTCGCGATGGACGGGGCGGTGGACCGGCTGCGCGCGGTCAGCACCCAGCGGGAGCGCACCGCCGATGCCGCGCTGCCGGAGAGCGGCCCGGCGCAGTCCCGGCGCGGCGGGCCGCAGCGCGCCGTGGTCCTGGCCGCCGCCGACCCCGCCAACGCCTACGGCGCCGCGCTGTCCTGGCCCGAGCCGCCCGAGGGCTCGACCCACAAACCCGGCCGCAAGGCGGGCTCCCTGGTGGTCCTCGTCGACGGCGAGCTGACGCTCTACATGGAGCGCGGCGGCAAGACCCTGCTCATCTGGCCGCTCGGCCACACACCGGACCGGCCCGCCACGGACCCCCGTCTCCAGCTCGCCGTCGAGGCCCTCACGGATGCCGCCCGCGCCGGCGCCCTGGGCACCATCACCACCGAACGCATCAACAGCACCGCGGCCCTCACCTCCCCGTATGCCGTCACCCTGGAGACCGCCGGCTTCCACCCCACCCCCCGGGGCCTGCGCCTGCGCGGATGACCACAGCGGCGCCCCGCTCGGCGCCCGCCCCGCGGGCCGAAGGCTCCCGGCTCCC
The DNA here is from genome assembly GCF_000829715.2 of Streptomyces lydicamycinicus. Taxonomy (NCBI): domain Bacteria; kingdom Bacillati; phylum Actinomycetota; class Actinomycetes; order Kitasatosporales; family Streptomycetaceae; genus Streptomyces; species Streptomyces lydicamycinicus. Next base: position 702,455 of record NZ_BBNO01000008.1, read on the forward strand.
GGCTCCCGGCTCCCGGCTCCCGGCTCCCGGCTCCCGGCTCCCGGCTCCCGGCTCCCGGCATGATGGTGGCATGCCCGAAGGTGACACCGTCTGGCGCTTGGCCCAGCGGCTCCGCGATGCGCTGACCGGCGGCCCGCTGACCCGCTGCGATCTGCGCGTGCCCCGGCTGGCGACGGTGGATCTGACCGGCCGCGGAGTGCTGGACGTCCTCCCCCGCGGCAAGCACCTCCTCACCCGCTTCGAGGGCGGTCTGACCCTCCACTCCCATCTGCGGATGGACGGCGCATGGCAGATCTACGCCCCGGCCGAGCGCTGGCGCGGCGGCCCCGCGCACCAGATCAGGGCGGTCCTCGGCACCGCGGACCACACCGCCGTCGGCTACCGCCTCCCCGTGCTCGATCTGCTGCGCACTGCCGAGGAGTCCCGGGTCGTCGGTCATCTGGGGCCCGATCTCCTCGGCCCGGGCTGGGACCCCGCCGAGGCCCTGCGCCGCCTGCTCGCCACCCCGGAGCGCCCCCTCGGCGAGGCACTGCTCGACCAGCGCAATCTCGCCGGCATCGGCAATGTCTACAAATGCGAGCTGTGCTTCCTGCTGCACGCCTCGCCCTGGCTCCCCATGGGGGCACTCCCCCGGCCGGAACGCGTGCCCACGCTCGCCAAGAAGCTTCTCGAAGCCAACAAGCGACGCCCCGCCCGTATCACCACGCCCAGTGCCCGCCCCGACCGACGGCTGTGGGTCTACGGCCGGGCCGGCCGCCCCTGCCTGCGCTGCGGCACCGGGATCCGCACCGCCGACCAGGACCCCACCGCCGAGGAACGCGTCACCTACTGGTGCCCCACCTGCCAGCCGGACCCACGGGGCACCCGCCCCGCCGGCCGACCCGAAGGACCTCCGCACCCCAATTGACGCCCCGTCAGATCTCTCCCTACCCTCGTCCCATGCCTCTCACGGCGTACGACCTCACGGGCCGCACCGCGCTCGTCACGGGCGCGGCGAGCGGCATCGGCCGCGCCACCGCCACCCTCCTCGCCGACGCCGGAGCCACCGTCCACTGCGCCGACCTCGACGAACAGGGCGCACAGGCGACCGCCGCGGCCATCACCGCGGCAGCGGGCTCCGCGCACGCCCATCGGCTCGATGTCACCCGGCGCGAGCAGGTCGCCGCCGTCGTCGACGCCGCCCGCAGCTCCACCGGCCGACTCGACGTGATGGCGAATATCGCCGGAGTCATGCACTCCGCCCCCGTCCTGGAGACCGAGGACGCGGATCTGGACCGGGTCTGGAACACCAACTTCAAAGGCGTGCTGTACGGCTGCCAGGAGGCCGCCCGCGCCATGATCGCCACCGCCACCCGGGGCTCCCTTGTGAACATGGCTTCCGGCGCGATCGACACCGGCGCCCCCGGCCTGCTCTCCTACGGCGCCGCCAAGGCCGCCGTCGTCCAGCTCACCAAGACCCTGGCCACCGAGGTCGGCCGGCACGGCATCCGCGTCAACGCCGTCGCCCCGGGCTGGATCCGTACGGCGATGACCGACCGCCACACCGCAAAGGCGCAGCAGCAGGCGGAGGGACCGATGATCCGGATGTCGCCGCTGGGGAGGGTGGGAGAGCCGGAAGACGTCGCCCACACCGTGCTGCACCTGGCGTCGGACGCCTCGGCCTTCATGACCGGCCAGGTCCTCCGCCCGAACGGCGGCGTCGCCATGCCCTGGTGAGCGCCCCCCGGCGCTCCCGGACCCGCCGGGCCGCCCGCGCCAGGGCGCGATGGCAGAGGCCGTCCTTGCGGTTCTCCCGCGGTACGCAGTGCACCGGCAGCAGACTCAGCCCCCAGCCGCCCACCAGCACAGCACCCTCGACCACCCCCGCCGACTGCGGCCACACCACCAGCCGGACCGCGGCCCACCACCACAGCCCCCCGGCGACGACCCCGGAGAGGACTACGGCCGCGGATATCCGGCGCCCCGGCACGGCACCCGAACGCCGTCCGGCCGGTCCGCGGGCCTCACGCCACCCCATGGCTGCCTCCTCCGGCCGACGCTAGACGGGTCCCGCCGCCCGACGGGAGGGCGCACCGGGGCTTTTCCGGCGCGCAGCCGGTCCCGCAAGCCCCGGAACAGCCCTCGACGCCGCCGGCCCCGTCAGGCACACCCGAGAGCCCGGGGCCTCAGCACACGCCGCCGTCCGTCACTGGGCCTCGGCCTGGAACATCCAGTGGTGCTTCTCCAGGTCCGCGGTCAGCCCGATGAGGATGTCCTGGCTGACCGGGTCCGCCTCCGCGGTGGCGAGGATCCGCTCGCGCATCCGGCCGATGACCGCGCTCAGCGCCTCCACCATCGCCCGCACCACATCGCCGTCCTTGATCCAGCCGTCCTTGATCTCGCCGATGCCGCTGGTCTTGGCGACGGTGACCGCCCGCCCGTCAGGGGACACCCCGATCGCCGCCGCCCGCTCGGCCACCGTGTCGGCGTGCTGCCGTCCGCTGGCGACCACCTCGTCGAGCTGGAGATGTACGGAGCGGAAGCGCGGCCCGATGACGTTCCAGTGCACCTGCTTCGCGACGAGGGAGAGATCCACCAGGTCGACGAGGGCTCCTTGAAGGGCGTTGCCGACGATGCCGCGGTCCCCGTCGGACAGTGTGCTCTTGACGACAGACATCCAGATACTCCTGTTCGGGCGATTTATCCGGTTTAGCCATCGTATAAATGAATCGCCCGTTCCGAGCTGCCCGGACGGTCCGGCCGAGCGCCCCCGCCAGGCCCGGATTCACCACGCACACCCGCCCCCGTACGGGCAGCACAAAGCCCCGGCAGGCTGCGCCTACCAGGGCTTCGATGCGTACGAACAGGGGTGTCAGGCCGCGACGACATCCACGACGTCTGCCGGGGACTTGATGGTCACGCGGTCCTCCGGCACACCGGCCAGGGACGTGACGGACACCGAATTGAGCTTGGGCCGTACCGGTGCGGGCACCGGGTCGCTCGCGGCCGCGGACGCTGCCAGCTCGGCGAGCGCCAGCTCATCGCTGACCTCCCGCATGAGCTCGGACATCCGCACATCCAGCGCGTCACAGATCGACGAGAGCAGCTCGGAGGAAGCCTCCTTCTGCCCCCTCTCCACCTCGGACAAATAGCCGAGCGATACCCGGGCGGAGGAAGAGACCTCGCGCAGGGTTCGGCCCTGGCGCTGACGCTGTCGGCGCAGCACGTCACCCAGCAGGCGACGAAGCAGAATCATCGCTGGCTCCCTCCTCGGACCTCGGATCCGGATCCTTCTCGCCCCACCGTACCGCCTCGGGCGGTACCAGTGCCGGGCGCAAGTACGTGTTCACTCAGGGCTGCAAACATCCATTCCCCCCGTGTTGTTCCGTATCCTGTGCCCGCGTATTTTCTGTCAGTTCGCTCAACAACAGTGCGAGCACGGCGCGAATGGTGTCCTGGCGGATCCGGTCACGGTCCCCCGCCAGCGACAGGCGGCGCACCGCTCCGGCACCGTCCGGTCCCTGCACCGCCACGAAAACGGTGCCCACCGGATGCCCGTCCTGCGGATCGGGACCGGCCACACCCGTGGTGGCCAGACCCCAGTCGGCGCCCAGCACCCGCCGCGCACCGCTCGCCATCTGCCGGGCGACCTCTCCGTCCACGGCACCGCGCGCGGCCAGCAGGGCGCCGTCCACGCCCAGCACCTCCCGCTTGACCTCGGTCGCATACGCGGTGACCGAGCCCCGGATCACCCGCGAGGCCCCCGGGACCGCGGTCAGCGCGCCCGCCACCAGGCCGCCGGTCAGCGATTCGGCCACGGCCAGGCTCTGTCCCCGCCCGGCGAGCACCTCCAGCGCCCCGGCGGCGGCAGAACCCGGCCCGCTCACCGGGCCGCGTCCCGCTCGGCGCGCACGGCCCGCTCCCGGGCCAGCCCGGCCCGGCGCAACACCACGGCCTGCCGGACGTAGTCAAGTCCGGTGACGACGGTCAGTGCCACCGCCACCGCCATCACCCACCAGCGGAACGTGGCCAGCGGACCGGTCAGCACCAGGACGTACATCCCGACCGCGGTGCCCTGCGCCAATGTCTTGATTTTGCCGCCACGACTGGCCGGAATGACGCCGTGTTTGATCACCCAGAACCGCATCAGCGTGATGCCGAGCTCCCGGAAGAGGATCACGCCGGTCACCCACCACGACAGATCGCCCAGCACCGACAGACAGACCAGGGCTGCACCCATGATCGCCTTGTCCGCGATCGGGTCGGCGATCTTGCCGAAGTCGGTGACCAGGTTGTACGCACGCGCCAGATGCCCGTCAAAGACATCGGTGATCATGGCGACGGCGAAGGCGGCCCAGGCGAAGACGCGCCAGACGGGATCGGTGCCGTCGCCATGCATCAGCAGCAGCACGAAGGCCGGGACCAGCACCAGCCGCAGCATCGTCAGGACATTGGCGATGTTCCACAGCCCGGCCTGCCGGACGACCGGCGCCGTGCGCGGGCCGCCAGCTGCGGATGCCGGGACTCCGGTCATCTGCCCGCCTCCTCGGTACACCCCGTGCCCTCCACCGACAGCACCTCCGCGACGAGGTCCACGCCCTCGCTCGCCACCACCTTTGCTTCGACCATACGACCGGGCTCCAGTTCCCGGTCGGTCGACAGCAGGGTGACGCCATCGGTCTCCGGGGCCTGGTGCGCGGCCCGCCCGACGACACCGTCCTCGTCGTCGGTCCGGTCGACCAGCACCCGCACCGTCTCGCCGATCCGCTCCTCGGCGCGCTGCGCGGTCAGCTCCTCCGCCAGCCGCGAGACCCGCGCCAGCCGCTCGGCGACCACGTCCGGGTCGACCTTGTCCTCGTACGAGGCGGCCTCGGTGCCGTCCTCGTCGGAGTAGCCGAAGACGCCGATGGCATCGAGCCGGGCCTCGGTGATGAAACGCTCCAGCTCCGCCAGATCGCTCTCGCTCTCGCCGGGGAAGCCGACGATGAAGTTGGAGCGGGCTCCGGCCTGCGGCGCCTTGGTGCGGATCGTCTCCAGCAGCTCCAGGAAGCTGTCGGTGCCGCCGAAGCGGCGCATCGCCCGCAGCACACCGGGCGCCGAGTGCTGGAAGGACAGATCGAAGTAGGGCGCGACCTTGTCGGTGCCGGTCAGCACGTCGATCAGGCCGGGCCGCAGCTCCGCTGGCTGGAGATAGCTGACCCGGATCCGCTCGATGCCGTCGACGGCCGCCAGCTCCGGCAGCAGCGTCTCCAGCAGGCGGATGTCGCCGAGGTCCTTGCCGTAGGACGTGTTGTTCTCGGAGACCAGCATGATCTCCTTGACGCCCTCTCCGGCCAGCCAGCGCGTCTCCCCCAGCACATCGGAGGGCCGACGGGAGATGAAGGAGCCGCGGAAGGACGGGATGGCGCAGAAGGAGCAGCGCCGGTCGCAGCCGGAGGCCAGCTTCACCGAGGCCACCGGGCTGGTGCCGAGCCGGCGGCGCAGCGGGGCCCGCGGTCCGGAGGCCGGCGCGATGCCCTCCGGCAGGTCCTCGGGCGGGGCGGCCGGCTCGTCGGCACCCAACTGGGCGTGGCCGGGCAGGGCGACCGCGGCGGAGCCCTGGCGCTCGGCCGGGCTGATCGGCAGCAGCTTGCGGCGGTCGCGCGGGGTGTGGGAGGCGTGGATGCCGCCGCTCAGGATGGTCTGGAGCCGGCCGGAGATATCGCTGTAGTCGTCAAAGCCGAGCACCCCGTCCGCCTCGGGCAGCGCCTCGGCGAGCTCCTTGCCGTAGCGCTCGGCCATGCAGCCGACGGCCACCACGGCCTGGGTTCTGCCGTGATCCTTCAGATCGTTTGCTTCCAGCAGGGCATCGACGGAGTCCTTCTTGGCGGCCTCGACGAAACCACAGGTGTTGACGACGGCGACATCGGCATCGGCGGCTTCCTCGACGAGCTCCCAGCCGTCCGCTGCCAGGCGGCCTGCGAGCTCCTCCGAGTCCACCTCGTTACGGGCGCAGCCAAGAGTGACAAGGGCGACGGTACGGCGTTCGGGCATAGGGCTCAGCCTACTTTGTCCCGGCCACCCCCTTGGCGAGCAGGTCTCCGCCGCCGGTCCCGGGGCCCGGGGCCGGGCGGCGGACGCCTCCTGACAAGGGCACTCAGCCCGCCTGGGGGTCCCCTGGCGTGTAGCTGAGCCGCTCGACGGTGCCCTTCTCGCCGACCTGCTTGACCTCCTTGCCGTTGACGTACAGCTGCACGGCTCCGGCGTTACCGAGGACCAGGTCGATCCGCTTCTTGTCGGTGATCGTCTTGGACTCGCCCTGCTTGAGCAGACCGTCCTCCAGGAGCTTGCCGTTGGCGTCCTTGGCGGAGATCCAGCTCTGGCCGTCGCGGGCGGTCACCTTGATCGTGACCTTGTCCTTCGGCAGTCCGGCGACGGCGCTGTCGGAGGGCTCGGGGTCGGGCTTGATAGGCGGCTTGATCGTGGAGGGATGGCGGGTGGGAGCCGGCGCCTTCGCATGGGCGTCACCGGCCGCGACCGGGCCGCCGTTGCTCTTGTCGCCGCCCGTGAAGAGCGTGAAGCCCGCGAATCCGACCACGGCGACGATCGCCGCGACCATCGCCGCGGTCCAATTGGGGCGGCGCGGCTCGGAGCGGATCCGTTCGGCTTCGAAGAGCGGCGCGGCGGGGGTCGGCGCGGGCCGGCCGCCGTGCTCGGCGTCGAACTGGTCGATCAGGGGTCGGGGATCGAGGGATACGGCACGGGCGAGCGCCCGGATGTGCCCCCGGGCGTAGACGTCGCCGCCACAGCGGGAGAAATCGTCCTGCTCGATCGCGTGCACGAGAGGGATGCGCACCCGTGTCGTCGTACTGACCTCTTCGACGGTCAGTCCCGCTCCGATACGGGCCTTCTGGAGGGCAGCACCGACGGAAGGCCGGTCTGCTTCGGGGGAGTTGCCGATGGACACGGGGGCGCCTTTCGAGCGTGTAGCCACCTGCTGGAAGTTCAGTCTAGGGGTGGAGCGAAAGGGTCGGGCAAGCGGGAGAGCGGACTTTGTACGCCATCGGAACGCCGTCGGCGGTGCCCTCGGGCTGGATGGTGCGGCATCGTTCCCTCATCTCCCTCAACTTGACGTCGCGGCAGCAGAAACGGTTGCTTTCTTCTTCCCTACGAGTGACCCGGATGTCAGTGCTACTCGGTAGCCTCCCCCCGGATCACCGCCAGCACTCCGTCCAGTTCATCAGGCTTCACAAGAACGTCACGAGCCTTGGAACCCTCGCTCGGCCCGACGATGTTCCGCGACTCCATCAGGTCCATCAGCCGGCCGGCCTTGGCGAAGCCCACCCGCAGCTTGCGCTGGAGCATCGACGTCGACCCGAACTGAGTGGAAACCACCAGCTCAGCGGCCTGACACAGCAGATCGAGGTCATCGCCGATGTCCTCGTCGATCTCCTTCTTCTTCGCCGTGCCGACGGTGACGTCATCGCGGAAGACGGGCGCCATCTGGTCCTTGCAGTGCTGGACGACGGCCGCGACCTCCTCCTCGGTCACGAACGCGCCCTGCATGCGCACCGGCTTGTTGGCACCCATCGGCAGGAACAGCCCGTCGCCCTTGCCGATCAGCTTCTCGGCGCCCGGCTGGTCGAGGATGACCCGGCTGTCGGCGAGCGAGGAGGTGGCGAACGCGAGCCGGGAGGGCACATTGGCCTTGATCAGGCCGGTGACCACATCGACGGACGGGCGCTGGGTGGCGAGCACCAGGTGGATGCCCGCCGCGCGGGCGAGCTGGGTGATGCGGACGATCGAGTCCTCCACGTCCCGCGGCGCGACCATCATCAGGTCCGCCAGCTCGTCCACGATGACCAGCAGGTACGGGTACGGCGCCAGCTCGCGCTCGCTGCCCTCGGGTGAGCTGACCTTGCCGCTGCGCACCGCCTCGTTGAAGTCGTCGATGTGCCGGAAGCCGTAGGCCGCGAGATCGTCGTAGCGCAGGTCCATCTCGCGCACCACCCACTGGAGCGCCTCGGCGGCGCGCTTGGGGTTGGTGATGATCGGCGTGATCAGATGCGGGATGCCCTCGTACGCGGTCAGCTCGACGCGCTTGGGGTCGACCAGCACCATCCGGACGTCCTCCGGCGTGGCCCGCACCATCACCGAGGTGATCAGACAGTTGATGCAGGAGGACTTACCGGAGCCGGTGGCACCGGCCACCAGGATGTGCGGCATCTTCGCCATATTGGCCATGACGTAGCCGCCCTCGACGTCCTTGCCGAGCGCCACCAGCATCGGATGCTCATCGCCCGCGGCATCCGCCAGCCGCAGCACATCGCCGAGGTTGACCATCTCGCGGTCGGTGTTGGGGATCTCGATGCCGACCGCGGACTTGCCGGGGATCGGGCTGATGATGCGGACATCGGGGCTGGCCACCGCGTAGGCGATGTTCTTGGCCAGGGCGGTGATCTTCTCGACCTTGACGGCCGGACCGAGCTCGACCTCGTAGCGGGTGACCGTCGGACCCCGGGTGAAGCCGGTGACCGCGGCATCGACCTTGAACTCCTGGAAGACCGTGGTCAGCGCGGTCACTATGGCGTCGTTCGCGGCGCTGCGGGTCTTGCCGGGCCCGCCCCGGGAGAGCAGGTCCAGCGAGGGCAGCGAGTAGGTGATGTCACCGGACAGCTGGAGCTGCTCGGCGCGGGCCGGCAGCTCGCCCGAGGGCTCGGGCGGCGCCTTGGTGAAGTCCGGCACGGCCGGGGTGCGCTCGTTCGTGGACGGCTCCGGCTCCGCGCCGCGGGCCGGCGGCACCGTGCCGCTCTCCCCCGCGGTGTCCTCGCCGTCGCGGCCCCGGCGCTCCCCGGAGATGCTGCTGCTGAGGCCGGCGACGAGCGGTGACGGCTGGACTCCGTGCAGCACCGCGCCGTCCAGCGCGGCGGCGGCCGCGGCGGCGACGTCCACCGCGTCCATCGGCCGGGCCGGATCGGACTGGGCGGAGGCCCGCCGCGGCCGGCGCCGCTTGGCCAGCGCCGCTTCCTCTATCGCGTCCGGGTCGTGCGCGGCCGGTGCGGCGGCGCTGCGGCGCGGCTTGCGGGCGGGCTGCTCGCGCCATTCCTCCGCGTAGTCCTCGACCTCGTCGTGGTCCACCTCGGGATGCACCACGCCCAGCTTGATGCCGAGCGCCCGCAGCCGCTGCGGGATGGCGTTCACCGGCGTCGCGGTGACCACCAGCAGCCCGAAGAGGGTCAGCAGCGCCAGCAGCGCCACCGCCAGGGTCTGTCCGACGGTGAAGATCAGCGGCTTGGACGCGACCCACCCGAGATAGCCGCCCGCGTCCTGTATGGCGGCCAGCCCGTTGTCCCGGCCCGGCGAGCCACAGGCCATCGCGACCTGCCCGAGGACGCCGACCACCAGCGCGGACAGCCCGATCACGATCCGGCCGTTGGCCTCCGGCTGCTCGGGGTGCCGGATGAGGCGTACGGCGATGCCGCCCAGCAGTATCGGTACGACCAGATCGAGCCGGCCGAACGCGCCGGTCACCAGCAGCTCGACGAGGTCGCCGACCGGGCCGCTGAGGTTCGACCAGGTGCCGGCCGCGATCACCAGCGACAGCCCGAGCAGCAGCAGCGCCAGCCCGTCCTTGCGGTGCGCCGGATCGAGGTTCTTCGCGCCGCGGCCCACCCCGCGGAACATCGCCCCGATCGCGTGCGCGAGCCCCAGCCAGCAGGCGCGGGCGAGACGGTAGATGCCGCCGGTGGGCGACGGCGCCGGTTTCGGAGCGGCCTTCTTCGCGGCGGCCCTCTTGGCCGGTGCCTTCTTCGCGGCCGCCGCCTTCTTGGCCGGCGGCTTCGCGGGTGCTTTCTTCGCGGCGGTCTTCTTGGCGGCGCCGCCCGCGGTCCGTCCGGCGCGCTGCTTCGAGGGGCCCGCCGTGCTCTGGGTTCCCTTGCCGGACGTACGTGAGGCCATGGCGACGAGATTACAGGCGAACGCAGGCATGACACGAGCGCACGGCGCTTCACCCGAACGTGTCGCGCGCCCGTCTCATGAAGGGGCGTCAGTCACCCCGCGACGCTTCCCGACCCCGGCTCCAGGGCGTCCAGCGCCCTGCGCAGTCCGGTCAGTTTGCGCTCCAGATGCGCCGCGGTGGCGACCGCCGCCGCGTCCGCCGTCTCGTCCAGCTGCTTGGACAGCGCCTCGGCCTGCTCCTCGACCGCGGCCAGCCGCGCGGAGAGCTCGGCGAGCAGCCCCGCGGACTCCCGCGCCTCGTCGGCGCTCGGCCGGCCGCCCTCCAGCTGAAGCCTCAGCAGGGAGGCCTGCTCCCGCAGTTGGCAGTTCTTCATGTAGAGCTCGACGAACACCGAGACCTTGGCGCGCAGCACCCACGGGTCGAACGGCTTGGAGATGTAGTCCACCGCGCCGGCCGCGTACCCGCGGAAGGTGTGATGCGGGCCGTGGTTGATGGCCGTGAGGAAGATGATCGGGATGTCGCGGGTCCGCTCGCGCCGCTTGATGTGCGCGGCGGTCTCGAAACCGTCCATCCCCGGCATCTGCACATCGAGCAGAATCACCGCGAAATCGTCCGTGAGCAGTGCTTTGAGCGCTTCCTCCCCGGACGATGCCCGCACCAGTGTCTGATCGAGCGCGGAGAGGATCGCCTCCAGCGCCAGCAGATTCTCCGGCCGGTCATCGACCAGGAGGATCTTGGCCTTCTGCACCATGGCCCGTCCTCCTCGCCCCGGCATCGAACCGGACGCCGCCCCAGGGGACGACTCCGTCACGCCGCCCGTCCTTGTGCCGGTCATGGTAGCTGCACCCCGCCTGTCGCCACACCCTGTCACCGCGATGTCACTGTGCACGTTGCAGAAACGCAGACAGGGACCAGAAGGTTCCCCGAATCCCACGCTTCCACACGTCCGCGGCAACACTGAGTCAGCACGCGATGATCCCCTTTCCCCTCCATACTGGACGCTCCGTCACTCCGCCCGCATCCATTGCTCCATGACCGACAACAGATGATCGGTATCCACCGGCTTGGTCACGTAGTCGGAGGCTCCGGAGTCGATGCTCTTCTCCCGGTCGCCCTTCATCGCCTTCGCGGTCAGCGCGATGATGGGCAGTCCGGCGAACTGCGGCATCCGGCGGATCGCCGCCGTGGTCGCATAGCCGTCCATCTCCGGCATCATGATGTCCATCAGGACCAGCACGATGTCGTCGTGCTGCTCCAGGACCTCGATACCCTCACGCCCGTTCTCCGCGTAGAGCACCGACAGCCCGTGCTGCTCCAGGACGCTGGTGAGGGCGAAGACGTTGCGGATGTCGTCATCCACGATCAGCACCTTCTCACCGTGGAAGCCGCCCTCGAAGGCCGGGTCCACCAGATCCTGGCCGTTGCCGAGCCAGGGCTCCTCCGCGGGCTGCTGGGGAGCCGGCTGCGGCGGTGCCGGTGGCGCCTGCTGCGGCGCCGGGGACGGCTGCCGCCCGGAGAGCTCGAAGCGCCGCGGGGTCCCCTGAATCGCCCGGCGGCGGCGCCGGTTGAGGCTGGAGCCCTGCTCGTGCTCCTGCTGCTCCTCGGCCTCCTGCTGCCCGACCTCCGTCTCGCGCGCCTCCGCGTCCATCGCGATCCCGCCGGCCACCAGTCGCGGGTAGCCCTGCGGCGGCAGCCCGCCCGGGTTGTGCGGCAGGTAGAGGGTGAACGTGGAGCCACGGTTCGGCTCACTCGCGGCATGGATCTCGCCGCCCAGCAGCCGGGCGATCTCCCGGCTGATGGACAGACCCAGGCCGGTGCCGCCGTACTTGCGGCTGGTCGTGCCGTCCGCCTGCTTGAACGCCTCGAAGATGACCCGCATCTTGCTGGAGGCGATGCCGATCCCGGTGTCGGTCACCGAGAAGGCGATCATGTCCGCGTCCGGGTCGCGCAGCGAACCGTGCTCCAGCAGCTGCTCCCGGATGGCCACCGGGACATCCGCGCCGGCCGGCCGGATCACCAGCTCGACGGCGCCGCTGTCGGTGAACTTCACCGCGTTGGACAACAGATTGCGCAGCACCTGGAGCAGCCGCTGCTCGTCGGTGTGCAGCGTCGCGGGGAGCTCCGGGGAGACCCGTACGGAGAAGTCGAGTCCCTTCTCCGCGGTCAGCGGCCGGAACGTGGCCTCCACGTAGTCGACGAGCTGGACCAGCGCGATCCGCGTCGGGCTGACGTCCATCTTGCCGGCCTCGACCTTGGACAGGTCGAGAATGTCGTTGATCAGCTGGAGCAGGTCGGAACCGGCGCCATGGATGGTTTCGGCGAATTCGACCTGCTTCGGGGAGAGATTCCCCTCGGCGTTATCGGCCAGCAACTTGGCCAGAATCAGCAGGGAGTTGAGCGGCGTGCGCAGTTCGTGCGACATGTTCGCCAGGAACTCCGACTTGTAGCGCATCGAGACCGCGAGCTGCTCGGCGCGCTCCTCCAGGACCTGCCGCGCCTCCTCGATCTCGGTGTTCTTCACCTCGATGTCGCGGTTCTGCGCGCGCAGCTGCTCGGCCTTCTCCTCCAGCTCGGTGTTGGACAGCTCCAGCGCCTTCTGCCGGCTCTCCAGCTCACCCGACCGCTCCTTGAGCTGCTCGGTCAGCTCCTGCGACTGCTTGAGCAGCACCTCGGTCTTGGTGTTCACCGAGATGGTGTTGACGCTGGTCGCGATCATCTCGGCGATCTGGCTGAGGAAGTCCTTCTGGATCTGGGTGAACGGCTGGAAGGACGCCAGCTCGATCACCCCGAGCACCTTGTCCTCGAACAGCACCGGCAGCACGATCACATTCGCCGGCGGTGCCTCACCCAGCCCGGAGGCGATCTTGAGATAGCCGGACGGGACGTTCTCCACCAGGATCGTGCGCCCCTCCTCCGCGGCCGTGCCGATCAGCGTCTCGCCCGGCCGGAAGGTCGTCGGCATCCCGCCCATGGCGTAGCCGTACGAGCCCATCAGCCGCAGCTCGTACGCTCCGGCCTCGCCGCCGTCCGCGCCGATCTCCTGGCTGTCGGGCTGCGCGGCGAGGAAGAACGCGCCGTGCTGGGCGGAGACCGCGGGCGACAGCTCGCTCATGATGAGCGTGGCGACGTCCTTGAGGTCGCGCCGGCCCTGCATCAGACCGGAGATCCGGGCGAGGTTGCCCTTGAGCCAGTCCTGTTCCTCGTTGGCGAGGGTGGTCTCGCGGAGCGTGGAGATCATGGTGTTGACGTTGTCCTGGAGCTCCAGGATCTCGCCGGCCGCGTCCACGTCGATGCGGACGTTGTGATCGCCGAGGGTGACCGCCGCGGCGACCGCGGCGATGGCGCGCACCTGACGGGTCAGGTTGCCCGCCATCTCGTTCACCGATTCGGTCAGGTCCCGCCAGGTGCCGGCCACGCCGCGCACCTGCGCCTGACCGCCCAGCTGGCCTTCCGTCCCCACCTCGCGGGCCACTCTGGTGACCTGCTCCGCGAAGGACGACAGCTGGTCGACCATGGTGTTGATGGTGGTCTTCAGCGCGAGGATCTCGCCCCGCGCATCGATGTCGATCTTCTTGGTCAGATCGCCCTTGGCGATGGCGGTGGTGACCATGGCGATGTTGCGGACCTGGCCGGTGAGGTTGTTGGCCATCGAGTTCACGGACTCGGTGAGGTCCTTCCACGTACCGGCGACGCCGGGGACGCGGGCCTGACCGCCCAGAATGCCGTCGGTGCCCACCTCACGGGCCACTCGCGTGACCTCGTCGGCGAACGACGACAGCGTCGTGACCATCGTGTTGACCGTGTCGGCGAGCTGCGCGACCTCGCCGCGCGCCTCGACCGTGACCTTCTTCGTGAGGTCGCCGTTGGCGACCGCCGCCGAGACCTGGGAGATGTTGCGCACCTGGATGGTCAGGTTGTTGGCCATCAGGTTCACGTTGTCGCTGAGGTCCAGCCAGATGCCGGTGGCACCCGGCACCCGCGCCTGACCGCCCAACTGGCCCTCGGTGCCCACCTCGCGGGCCACCCGGGTCACCTGCTCGGCGAACGACGACAGCTGGTCGACCATCGTGTTGACGGTCGTGACCAGTTCGAGGATCTCGCCCTTGGCGTCGACGGTGATCTTCTTGGACAGGTCACCGCGGGCCACCGCGGTGGTCACCTCGGCGATGTTGCGCACCTGCGAGGTGAGGTTGTTCGCCATGAAGTTGACGGACTGGGTGAGGTCCTTCCACGTACCGCTGACGCCCTGCACCTCGGCCTGGCCGCCCAGGATGCCCTCGGTGCCCACCTCACGGGCGACCCGGGTGACCTGCTCCGCGAACGAGGAGAGCTGGTCGACCATGGTGTTCAGGGTGTTCTTCAGCTCCAGGATCTCGCCCCGGGCGTCCACATCGATCTTCTGCGACAGGTCACCGCGCGCGACCGCCGTGGCGACCTGCGCGATATTGCGGACCTGGGCCGTGAGGTTGCCGGCCATACCGTTCACGGAGTCGGTCAGATCGCGCCAGACACCCGCGACGCCCGGCACCTGCGCCTGACCGCCCAGCCTGCCGTCCGTACCGACCTCCCGGGCGACCCGGGTGACCTGCTCGGCGAAGGCGGAGAGCTGGTCGACCATCGTGTTGATGGTGTTCTTCAGCTCCAGGATCTCGCCGCGCGCGTCCACGTCGATCTTCTGGGAGAGGTCACCGCGGGCGACCGCCGTCGTCACCTGCGCGATCTGCCGCACCTGTGAAGTCAGGTTCCCCGCCATGAAGTTGACGGAGTCGGTCAGCTCCTTCCAGGTGCCGCTGACGCCGTCCACCCGGGCCTGGCCGCCCAGCCGGCCCTCCGTGCCCACGTCCCTGGCCATCCGCGTGACCTGGTCGGCGAACGAGGACAGCTGGTCCACCATGGTGTTCACGGTGTTCTTCAGCTGGAGCATCTCGCCGGAGACATCGACGGTCACCTTCTGCGAGAGGTCACCGTTGGCCACCGCGGTCGTCACCTGGGCGATGTTGCGCACCTGCCCGGTGAGGTTGCGGAAGGCGGTGTTCACGGAGTCCGTGAGGTCCTTCCACGTCCCCGCGGCACCGGGCACCGCCGCCTGTCCGCCCAGCTCGCCCTCGACCCCGATCTCCCGCGCAACGCGCGTCACTTCGGCGCCGAACGAGGAGAGCTGACCCACCATCGTGTTGACGGTGTTCTTCAACTCCAGCATTTCACCGGCGACATCGACGGTGACGGTCTGCGAGAGGTCACCGTTGGCGACCGCCGTCGTCACCTGCGCGATGTCCCGCACCTGCGCCGTCAGGTTGCGGAAGGCGGTGTTCACCGAATCGGTGAGGTCCTTCCACGTACCGGCCGCGCCCGGCACCTGTGCCTGACCGCCGAGCTGGCCCTCGGCGCCGACCTCGTTCGCCACCCGCGTCACTTCGTCCGCGAAGGTCCGCAGCGTCTCGGTCATGGTGTTGATCGTGTCGGCCAGCTGCGCGACCTCGCCGCGTGCACTGACCGTGACCTTCTGCGACAGATCACCGTTCGCGACGGCGGTGGTGACCTGCGCGATCCCCCGCACCTGCGCGGTGAGGTTGCCGGCCATGAGATTGACCGAATCCGTCAGGTCCTTCCACACGCCGGCGACGCCCGGGACCTGCGCCTGTCCGCCGAGCTCACCCTCCGTACCGACCTCACGCGCGACTCGCGTCACCTCGGAGGCGAACGAGGAGAGCTGGTCGACCATCGTGTTGACGGTGTTCTTCAGCTCCAGCATCTCGCCGGAGACATGGACGGTCACCTTGCGCGACAGATCACCCTTGGCCACCGCCGTGGTGACGAGAGCAATGTCACGCACCTGAGCCGTCAGCCGGGACGCCATGGTGTTGACGGATTCCGTGAGGTCCTTCCACGAACCCGACATTCCGCGCACCCGCGCCTGGCCGCCGAGCTTGCCCTCCGTACCGACCTCACTGGCCACTCTCGTGACCTCGTCGGTAAAGGCGGAGAGCTGGTCCACCAGCCCGTTGACGGTCCGGCCGACCTTCAGGAATTCACCCCGCAGAGGGTGCTCCGAAGAGCTGTCCGAACTGCGCGAGCGCAGATCCATCCGCTGTTCCAGGTCGCCCTCGGAGACCGCCGACAGCACCCGTCCCACCTCGGAGACGGGCCGTACGAGGTCGTCGACCAGCGCATTCGAGGCGTCGATCGCCGCGGCCCAGGAACCCTCGGCGGCGCCGACCTCCAGCCGTTCCGTGAGCTTTCCCTCACGGCCGACGACCCGGCGCACCCGCGTCAGCTCGCCCGTGAGATGCAGATTGCGGTCCGCGACCTCGTTGAAGACCGCCGCGATTTCCGACATGACACCGTCGCCGGAAACCGTGAGCCGTTTGCGGAAGTTCCCGTCCCGCATGGCAACCAACGCGACCAACAGCCGATTCAGCGCAGCCGTATCCACCTCGGTCGTCCCGTTGTTCCGGGATCGTCCGCCTTTCGCGCGTGTGCTTGCGCCCCGCGCCGCTGCGCCAGACTCCACGTTGTCCCTCCCGCAGGGTCGACCGTTCTACCCGGGCTTTCTCTTGATACTTGCCCAGTGTTTCACCATGGCTCAACCAGGCCATAACAGTTCGGCAGCATCGCACACCGTCCCGGTGCACGATTGGGGCGGAAACACACGTGACCGGCATCCTTGGGTGCGGCGAAGGTAAGTAACCTGGCATACGGCTGTCCACCGCCCCGGCCATGGAGCACGGGCGGTGGGGCGAGCACAACAGGTATTCGGAGGGGCGCCGCGACCATGGGGGAGCAGATCACCGACACACGCATGAGGAGACCAGTGATCACCGCGCGGGCCGCCGCAACCTTCGAGCCGGTCGGGCGCTCCGTCGCCACTGCCCGTGCGTTCGTCCGCGACACCCTCCAGGGCTGGGGCTGCGCCGACATCGTCGACGACGCCGTCGTCCTGACCAGTGAGCTGGTCACCAACGCGGTGGTGCACGCCGGCACCGCCGCCGATGTGCTGTGTCTGCGCAACGACGGCGGAGTGAAGATCTCCGTCGCCGACCGCTACCCCGAACGGGAGATCCCGCTCCAGAACGCCGGCCAGGTCGTCGTCCACCCCGACCGCGAGGGCGGCCGCGGCCTGCTGCTGTGCGGCGCGCTGGCCTCCCGCTGGGGCGTCGAGTACACCGCGGCCCAGAAGCACGTGTGGTTCCAGCTCGATCTCCCCGAGCGCCCGGCCGGCACCCGCTCGGCGGGCCCCGCGTTGCCCGTGGACGCCCTCCCGGTCGCCGACGCCCGGGTCCGCGTCGCCGTGATCCAGATCGACCGCGGCGGCTGCATCAGCTTCTGGAACGAGGACGCCCAGGACCTCTTCGCCTACGACCCCGAGCAGGTCATCGGCAAACCGCTCACCGACTTCGCCGCCTGGCCGCACACCCCCGGCACCGGCACCGGCATCGCCGAGGCGCTCCAGCTGTCCCGCTGGGAGGGCTCCTACGGCATAAGGGGCGCCGACGGCCGGGTCGTCCCCGTCTACGCCTCCCACCTGCGCGTCCGCGATGCCGACGGCGAGGCCTCCACGGTCTGCCTCCTGGTGCGCGACCACGAACGCGCGATCCTTCAGAGCCCGCAGCGCACGCCCGCCCCGGACGCCGCCTCCCAAGCAGCCCAGGCGGAGGGACGCCCGTCCGACCCGTTCGAGGTCTTCATCGGCTCCCCCGCCCCGGACGACCTCGACGGCCTGCTCCAGCGCACCGTCGAGCGCGCCCGCGACATGCTCGACGGTGACGCCGCCTACCTCCTCCTGGCCACCGACGACGAGACCGAACTGGAGGTCCGCGCCTCCACGGGCCTGCCCTCCGCCCGCCAGCGGTTCGCCCGCGTCCCCGTCGAGGCCGGATCCGGACGCTACGGCTCCGCCCGGATGCCCGCCGTCCACGAGGACCTCACCGCCGTCCCCGGCGCCGTCCCCCTCCTCAGCGGCACGGGCATGCGCTCGGTCGTCACCGTCCCGCTGAAGGTCGAGGGCCGGCTGACCGGCTCGCTCGGCGTCGCCGCGGAAGGCGCCGGCCGCTACACGAACGAGGAGGCGCTGCGGCTCCAGTTCGCCGCCGACCGCATCGCCCTCGCCGTCGAACGCGCCCGGCTGACCGAGCTGGAGAAGCTGCGCCGCGGCTCCCTCTCCTTCCTCGTCGAGGCCTCCGACCTCCTGGCCGGCACCCTCGACCGCGACCAGACCCTGGCCCTGATGGCCCAGATGACGGTCCCCACCCTCGCCACGTGGTGCGCGGTCTACACCGTCGCCGACCCGACCTCCGAGCCCGAACTCTCCTATGTCCTGCACGAGGACGAGGACCGGATCGACGGCCTCAAGACCCTGCTGATGAAGGTCGATCCGCCCGAGCCGGTGCCCACCCCCGGCGCGCGGGTGTGGACCGCCCCCGGCGACGCCGCCCACGACGCCGCACTGCGCACCTCGATGCGCAGCCTCGGCCTGGGCAACTCCGCCCGCCCGTCGACCGGTCCGGGCGCCACGCTCGCCACCGCCTCCGCCGTCGGCGGCGAGACCGTCGTGCTCCCCCTCGTCGCCCGTAACCGCGTCATCGGCATGCTCACCCTGGGCAAGCCCACCGAGGAGCACTTCCGCCAGGAGATCCTGGAACTCGCCGAGGACCTCTCCCGCCGGGCCGCGCTCGCCCTGGACAACGCCCGCCTCTACTCCGAGCGCACGGCCATCAGCCAGTCCCTCCAGCGCAGCCTGCTGCCCCCCGAACTCCCCGTCATCCCCGGCGTGGAGGTCGAGGTCATCTACCGCGCGGCCGGCGAGGGCAACGAGGTCGGCGGCGACTTCTACGACCTCTTCCCCATCCGCGACGGCGCGTACGGCTTCGCCATCGGCGATGTCTGCGGCACGGGCCCGGAGGCCGCCGCGGTCACCGGCCTGGCCCGGCACGCGCTGCGGCTGCTCGCCCGCGAGGGCTTCGGCGGCCCCGCCGTCCTGGAGCGGCTGAATGCCGCCATCCTCGACGAGGGCGCCCGCAGCCGCTTTCTGACACTCCTTTACGGCGAGCTGTGGCCGCAGGACGACGGCAGCGCCGTCCTCAAGGTCGTCTGCGCGGGCCACCCCCTGCCGCTCCGGCTGCGCCAGGACGGCACGGTTGAACCGGCCGCCGAACCCCAGCCGCTCCTCGGCGTCATGGACGACCTGGAACTCTACGAACAGACCGTCACCCTCGACCCCGGCGACGTCCTGCTGTGCGTCACCGACGGCGTCACCGAACGCCGCGAGGGCACCCGCATGCTCGGCGACGACGGCCTCACCGACGTCCTGACGACCTGTACGGGCCTCACCGCCGGCGCGGTCGCCGCCCGGGTGCTGCGCGCCGTGGAACGCTTCGCCGCCGAACCCGCCTCCGACGACATGGCCATCCTCGCCCTGCGCGTCCCCGAGTTCCAGGCCGGCTGACCCCGGGGCAGCGGCCCCTGTGAAGTGGCTCACAGCCGTCCGGCCGCTGCCCCTGTCACCACCTGGACCCTTGCGTGCGGTGCAAGGCACCCTTGCCCGACTTGCACTGGAGTCATCCCCAACGGCCGCCCACGATACGGACCATGACTTCCACACCCGCCGGCTCGCCCGGCGACCTGCTCGCCGTCGTCAGCCAGACCGGTCCGACCGTCACCTTCTTCGACGCCGCCACCCATGAACGCCTTGAGGTGCTGCCGGTCCCGCCGCAGCCCCACGAGCTCTGCTACGACCCGGACCACCGGCTGCTGTACTGCGCCAGCACCTACCGCTCCGGCTTCTACCACGCCCACCAGGGCCGGTCCCACCAGATCACCGTCATCGACGTCGACACCCGCAGCATCGTGGAGACCGTCGACACCGCCCCCGACCACGCCCCGCACGGCCTGGCCCTCGACCGCGCCCGCGGCCGGCTGTACGCCAGCGTGGAGGCCACCGACACCGAGCCCGGCGGCGTCCTGGTCCTCGACACCCGCACCCACACCCGCCTCGGCCGCATCTCCACGATGGCCCCCGGCCCGCACTGGTTCGCCCTCACCCCCGACGGACGGTACGGCTACGCCACCAACAAGGAAGCGCCCTTCGTCTCCGTCGTCGACCTGGTACGCGATGAGTGCATCGGCCGCATCCCGGTCACCGGCAGCGAAGGCCTCACCGTCGCCCCCGACGGCCGGCATGCCTACGTGGCGGCTCCGAAGGCCGACTTCACCGCCCCGCCCTCCGGGCCGACGGGCATCCACGTCATCGACACCGCCACCCACGAAATCATCCGCACCCTCCCCACCAAGGGCCAGGTCATGCCGGTCCACGCCACCTCGACCGGCCTGCTGCTGGCCGGCGAACTGCGCTCGGGCACCGCATCCGGCGCCCCCATGGACTCTCAACTCCCTGGAGTCCTGACCGTCTTCGCCGCCGATACCCTCGCGCCCCTGGGTGAGGTCGAGGTCGGCCGGCTCCCCCTCACCGTCACCTCCTCCCCCGACGGCCGCCTCGGCTATGTCTCCGCGAATCTCTCCAGCACCGTCACCGTCGTCGACCTCACCACGCTGAGCCCGCTCGCCACCCTGGAAGTCGACCGCACCGACATATCCGGCGCCCACGGCCTGGCCTATATCGAATCCCCGCAAAACTGACGCACATTGCGGCACCGCGTCCCCATACGACAAAGGCCCCCGCCATTTGGCGGGGGCCTTGTCCTCTGGAGCCCCAATACGGAATCGAACCGTAGACCTTCTCCTTACCATGGAGACGCTCTGCCGACTGAGCTATTGGGGCGCGGCAGCGGAATAGATATTACCCCAACTCGGCGGCAGGTTCGAACCGTACCCGGGCCACTCGCTAAAAGGCCGGCTGCAGCAATCCGCCCAGCGCATTGCACGCACCGACCATCCTGTGCAGCTCCCGCCGCGACATCCCCGCATGCACGGGCAGCGCCAGCGTCTCGTCCACCGCCCGCTCCGTCTGCGGCAGAAACACATCCCGCCGCAGCCCCGGCATGCGGTACACCGGAGCCAGCACGGGCACCCGGCACGCCACGCCCTTGGCCCGCAACGTCCGCGCGAACGCGTCCCGGTCCGGCCGCCCATTGCCCGGCACCCGCACCACATACTGCTCGTAGGTGTGCCCCGCCGCCGGCGTCGGCGTCCCGACGCCGTTGAGCCTGCCGTCCAGATAGGCCGCATGCGCCCGACGCAGGTCCGCGCCCTCCGGGTCCGCCCCGGGCTCGTCCTCCACCAGCACCAGCAGGCCGTGCCGTTGACCCACTTCACGGATCCAGCCGGCATCTGCCCGCCGCCCGAAGCGGTTGACCGCCACGACAGCGGCGGTCTGACTCGTCACCACATCGGCCACCGCGGCCGGGTCGAGGCAGTAGCTGTCGCCGTCCACATCGGCGAACACCGGCACCGCGCCCAACTCCACCACGGCCCGGGCCACCTCGGCGCTGCCATACGCCGGCACCACGACCTCATCACCCGCACGCACACCGGCTGACTTGAGCGTTCCTACTGTCCGCATGACACGGATCCTGGTCAGCTGAGATGAACTTCGAGTTACGCCCGTCACCCGGAGGGCAGAACAAAAAAGCTCCGGTCCCTGAACCAGAGGTTCAGGGACCGGAGCTGAAAAATTGTTCGGCGGCGTCCTACTCTCCCACAGGGTCCCCCCTGCAGTACCATCGGCGCTGAAAGGCTTAGCTTCCGGGTTCGGAATGTAACCGGGCGTTTCCCTAACGCAATGACCACCGAAACACTATGAAGATGACAACCCGGCACAATCACAGGTCGTTACTTCAGAACCTACACAGTGGACGCGAGCAACTGAGGACAAGCCCTCGGCCTATTAGTACCAGTCAACTCCACCCGTTACCGGGCTTCCATATCTGGCCTATCAACCCAGTCGTCTACTGGGAGCCTTAACCAATCAAGTTGGTGGGAGCCCTCATCTCGAAGCAGGCTTCCCGCTTAGATGCTTTCAGCGGTTATCCTTTCCGAACGTAGCCAACCAGCCATGCCCTTGGCAGGACAACTGGCACACCAGAGGTTCGTCCGTCCCGGTCCTCTCGTACTAGGGACAGCCCTTCTCAA